>CALXWO010000001.1 GCA_944392485.1 uncultured Clostridia bacterium
TTTTTATTTCATTGTCATTTTTTATAATTATATAATCTTTATCAAAATCAATTAAATTACCTATATATATTTTGTCTCCATCTATCGGTTTAAAAAGATTTACTTGAATAGTTTTTCCTATATTATCTTTTAAATGTTTTTCTCTCTTTAAAATCCTTTCTACACCTGGTGAGGATACTTCTAAAAAATATTGTTCTTTAATATAATCTTCTTTATCCAATATATCTGTTATGCAATTACTAACTTTTTCACAGTCGTTTAAATCTATTCCCTTTTCTGAATCAATATAAATTCTTAAAAAATAATCTTTGCCTTCTTTTACATATTCAACATCATATAATTCATAATTTAATTCTTCAATTGGCTTAGTTATTAATTTTTCTACTTTTTCTTCTATCTTAGACAATACATTTCTCCTTTTCAAAAGTTAAGAGTGGGATTTTGTTCCCACCCTTCTAGTTATTTTTTCCATTAGCATTAGTATTATATACTAATTATTAAAAAAAATCAATAATTTTTATAAAAAAACTGCTATATAGATTGCATATTTGTTAATTATATGAACAAAATAATATATTATGAATCAAATATTATTTACAAAGAAAAAACATAAAAACAACAAAATATTTAAAATTGTTTTTTATCTTTCCTTATTTTTTATGTTTTTTTTTATTATTTTATATTTTTCTTTTGATTATAATCAGATTAAAAAAGAAAAATTATCAAATATATTGCTAAATAATTTTAACATAAAAAATCTTTATAATAATTATACCACTGTAGAATTAAATGAAAATCAGAACTTTTTAATTATAGGAAGCATATCTATCCCTTCAATAAATATAGAATATCCTATAATTTCTGAAACAACTGACGAGTTTTTAAAAATTGCTCCTTGCAGATTCTATGGTCCTTATCCAAATAAAATAGGAAATATGTGTCTTGCTGGTCATAATTATGATGATAATCGTTTTTTTAGTAATCTTCATAAATTGAATATTGGTGATGAAATAAAAATTTATGATAATACCGGTAATGTTTTTAGCTATTACGTATATAATAAGTATGAAATTAAAGAAAATGATACATCTTGTACATCACAAAATACAATGGGCAATAAAGAAATAACATTGGTTACATGTAATAATTTAAATAAAAATAGGCTTATAATAAAAGCAAAATAAGGGCTAATAATAGCCCTTATTACATTTTTTTATTTACTTTTATATATTGTAATCTCTAATTTTTTTATAAGCATATATTGCTGAAATACCACAAATTGCAATTATTAATACTACTGAGTAATCAACTCCTGTATATGGAATTGTAGTATTTGTAGAGTTACTGTTGTTTGTAGTTGCTTTTGTTGTATTGTTTGTATTTGTTATGTTATTTATAGATGTACTATTTGTATTAGAATTATTGCTTACTTCTGATATTTGGCTATAATTATTACTTGTGCTATTAGCATCTCCTAATAACTCATTTAAATCTGATGCAAATACATTTGTTGTAACAGCTAAAATTAATACAGCAACTGAAATTAAACATATTATTAATTCTTTTGTTTTTGACATTTTTCTTATCTCCTCTTTATTTTATATTAATATTATAATTCATTCTCTTATATTTATACAACATTTTTTTTTATAATGCAATAGTTTTTTTATTTTTTTTATTTTTTTTATTTTTTTTATTTTTTTATTTTTTTATTTTTTTATACATTAAATTTAAATAGTACTATATCTCCTTCTTGCATTATATAGTCTTTTCCTTCTGATCTTACTAAACCTTTTTCTCTTGCAGCATTCATTGATCCTTCTTTTACTAAATCATTATATGATACTATTTCTGCTTTTATAAAACCTCTTTGTATATCTGAGTGTATTTTTCCTGCAGCAACCGGTGCTTTTGTTCCTTTTTTTATAGTCCATGCTCTTACTTCTGGTTCCCCTGCTGTTAAAAATGACATAAGCCCTAATATAGAATAACTTTCTTTTATAACTCTATCCAATCCTGATTCTTTTAATCCAAGAGCTTCTAGCATTTCTTTTTTATCATTTTCTTCTAGTCCGGTTAGTTCCTCTTCTATTTTTGCACATAGAGGAATAGCTATACTGTTTTCTGATTTTGCCAATTCTTTAACTTTAACTACATTTTCATCGTTTTCAGAATTTTCTAATTGTTCTTCTGAAACATTACATATATATAAAACAGGTTTTGCTGTAAGAAACATTATTTCCTTTATAATTTCTTTTTCTTCTTCACTCAGTTGCATTGTTCTTACAGGTTTTCCTTCTTCTAAATGTTTTTGAATTTTTTCCAAACAATCAATTTCTATTTGGTATTTTTTATCTGCTTTTAACATTTTTTTTGCTTTATCTAATCTTTTGGCAAGTGTTTCTATATCTGCAAATATTAATTCTAAATTTATTGTTTCTATATCTCTTAAAGGGTTTATACTTCCGTCTACATGAACTATATTGGGATTTTCAAAACATCTTACTACTTGCACTATTGCATCTACTTCACGTATATGGGATAAAAATTTGTTTCCTAATCCTTCTCCCTTACTTGCACCTTTAACAAGACCTGCAATATCTACAAACTCTACTATTGCATGGGTTATTTTTTTAGTGTTATACATTTTTCCTAGTACTTCTAATCTTTCATCTGGTACAGGAACAATTCCCACATTAGGTTCTATTGTACAAAAAGGATAATTTGCACATTCTGCTCCTGCATTTGTTATACTGTTAAACATTGTACTTTTTCCTACGTTTGGCAAACCAACTATTCCTATTTTCATTTATATCCCTCGTCTATAGTTTTTTCATATTTTGGAGCTTCCAGCCGGAATTGAACCGGCGACCCCAGCCTTACCATGGCTGTGCTCTACCTACTGAGCTATAGAAGCGTATTTACTCTTCTATAATATTTTTTCCTGCTTTTTTTCTTATTCTTTGTATTGCGTTATCAACTGATTTGACAGGTGCATCAAGTCTTTCTGCTATTTTTACATAGCTATCTCCTGCTGCAAATCTTGTTAAAACTTTTTTTTCAAAATTGCTAAGAGATTTATCTATTTCATTTCCAACAAATTTATAATATTCTTTTTTTGTAATTGTATCTAATGGATCTTCTGTTACTTTTGAATTAAACAATTCCATTAAAGATATGTCCTCATCACTTTGATATACAGGCGTACTTAAAGAAACTGAAGAATTTAATGGTAAATGCTTTTGTCTATTTGATGTTTTTATTGCTGTTATTAATTGTCTTTCTATACAAAGATTTGCAAATGATTTAAAAGAATTTTGCTTGTTTTCTTCATAATTTTTTATTGCTTTATAAAGTCCAATCATTCCTTCTTGTACTATATCTTCTTTTTCGGCTCCAATTATAAAATACTTGCTAACTTTCATATTAACAAGATCTTTATATTTGTCAAAAATATATTCTAGAGCTTTTTCGTCTCCGTTTTTTGCTAGTTCCACTAACTCTATATCTGTTTTTTTAGTAAAATCATTGTTTTCTACATAAGCTAGTTTTTTTTCTGACATAAATTTTTTCTGCCTCCAATATAAGTTTGTTTTTATTATTATATTAACTAAATATACTAATGTCAAGGGTTTGAAAAGTTTTTTCACTTTTCTAATAATATTGTAACTGGACCTTCATTTATTAAACTTACTTTCATATCTGCTCCAAAAATTCCTTTTTCTACATTTTTTACTTTTTCTTTACATTTATTGATAAAATACTCATATAAATTATTAGCAAATTTAGGATCTGCTGCATTTACAAAACTTGGTCTGTTACCTTTTTTACAATCTGCATACAATGTAAATTGCGATATTATTAAAAGCTCTCCATCAATATCTTTAATTGATAAATTCATTTTCTCATTTTCATCTCTAAAAACTCTTAAATTACATAATTTTTCTACTAGAAAATTGGCTTTTTCTTCGTTGTCTTCTTGTCCAACTCCTAATAATACTAAAAAGCCTCTGCCTATTTTTCCAACCACTTTATTATCTACTTCTACTTTAGCTTCTGACACTCTTTGTATGACTAATCTCATTTTGTTCCTCCGTTTTTAACATTATTGTATTTTATATTCTATATCTTCCATAAATGGATATATTTCTTTTACTGCCTTTAGTGTTACAATTTGGGTTTTGGGATGTGGTATTTTTCCGATTATGTTTAACTATTTCTTTTGAATAACAATTTTGTTTTAGTTTACTAAGTAAATACCTTGTATCCATGTATGTATAATATATTTGATATCCTGTATTTAAATCTTTCCATAATTGCTCAAATGTGTAATTTGTATTGTCCATTTTTCTCCCCCGCTTATAAATTGTAATTTATATGAATAAATTTTGTTTTTGAAATTTGTTTTTTGCTGTAGGGGCGAACTGTGTTCGCCCGCAATTTGATACGGGCGAACACAGTTCGCCCCTACAACATCTGCAATTAATTTCTAATCTCTAACCTCTAATCTCTAAACAGCAAATTACAATTTTATCATTTCTTCAAATTCTTGTTCTGTTATTATTTTTATTCCTAAATTTTCTGCTTTTACAAGTTTGCTTCCCGCTTCTTCTCCTGCTAATACAAAATCTGTTTTTTTTGATACTGAAGATGAAGTTTTTCCTCCAAACTCTTCTATTATTTTACTTGCTTCATCTCTTGTATATTTTTCTAAACTTCCTGTTAATACAAATGTTTTTCCTTCAAATCTATTATCATATTTGTTGTTTTCTTTAATTTGCATATTTACATTTGCATTTTTTAATTTTTCTATTAAATCTTTTGTTTGATCTTGCTTAAAAAATTCATATATGCTTTTAGCCATTATTTCTCCAATGTCTTCTACTGCCATTAATTCTTCTAATGTAGCTTCCATAATTTTATCTATTGATTTAAATGTTTTTGCAAGAACTTTTGCAGATTTTGTTCCAACATGTCTTATGCCAAGTGCACATATTAATCTATCTAAATCATTATTTTTACTTGTTTCAATTGCATTAATTAAGTTTTGTGCAAATTTTTTGCCATCCTTTTTTAATGTTTCTATATCTGCTTGCTTTAGATAATATATATCTGCTATATTGTCTATTAAATTATTTTCTAGAAATTGCTCTACAATTTTTTCTCCTAGTCCTTCTATATTCATTCCTTCTTTTGAAGCAAAATGAATAATATTTCTTAAATTTTGTGCTTTACATTCTACTCCTATACACCTAATTGCTGATTCTCCTTCTTCTCTTACCGCTTTTGCTCCACATACTGGGCATTTTGTTGGCATTTTAAAGTCTTTTTCTGTACCTGTTCTTTTTTCTTTTAGGGATTTTACTATCTCTGGAATAACATCTCCTGCTTTTTGTATAATTACATGATCTCCTATTTTTAAGTCTTTTTCTTTAATAAAATCCTCATTATGAAGCGTTGTTTTAGAAATTTTTGATCCTGCAACAACAATAGGTTCTAATATTGCCATAGGCGTAATTACACCGGTTCTTCCTACGTTACATACTATATTTTTTAAAATTGTTTCTTTTTGTTCTGGTGGATATTTATATGCAATTGCCCATTTAGGTGCTTTAAATGTTGTTCCTATTTCTTCTCTTAGTTTTAAATCGTCTACTTTAATTACTGCTCCATCTATTCCAAATGGAATAGATTCTCTTTCTTTTCCTATTTTTTCTATTGCTTTTATTGCTTCATCTATATTGTTGCATAAGATTTTTATTGGGTTTACGTTAAACCCAATCTTTTCTAGATATATTAATGATTCGTAATGTGAATTAAATTTTACAGTGTCACTTTTTTGTACATTAAAAATATATATGTCTAAAGGCCTAGATGCTGTTATGTTACTGTCTAATTGCCTTAAAGAACCTGCAGCTAAATTCCTTGCATTTGCGTATTTATTTTCTTCATCTTGTTTTGAATTTAATTCATCAAAATCTTTTTTAGAAATAAACACTTCTCCTCTTACTATAATATCTATATTTTCTGTTAATTCTTTAGGAATATTACTTATAGTCATTAAGTTTTCTGTAATATCTTCTCCTACTTGCCCATTTCCTCTAGTGGCACCTCTTACAAATTTTCCGTTTTTATATTCTAAAGCTACAGATAACCCATCTATTTTTGTTTCTACAACATATTTTAGAGAATTGCTATATTTTTTCATCCTTTCGTCAAAACTATATAGCTCTTCAAATGAAAAAACATCTTGTAAACTCTGAAGAGGTACAACATGATTTACTTTTTCAAATCCTTCTTTTACTGTTCCTCCTACTTTTTGTGTTAAGGAATCTGCTTTTACAAACTCAGGAAATTTGCTTTCTAAATTTTTAAGTTCGTTCATAAGCATATCATATTCAAAATCTGATATTTCTGGATTGTCATCATCATAATATTTTTTTGCATAATATGCTGTTAGTTTGTTTAATTCTTCTATACGTTTTTTTGCTTTATTTTTATCCATTATAAGCTCCTTGCCTTCTTTAATAAAAAGGGGATATTCCCCTTTTTTAATCTTTTAATAGTTTTTTTCCATCTTTGATATAATCCCAACCCGAGAATATTGTTGCAATAACTGAAATTGTCATAAGTATTGTTGCCAATATATTAATTATTAGCTCAATACCTGATAAGTTTCCATATACAAATGCTCCAAATGTATTTGTATTATTTATATTTATAAACATTAAAATTATTGCAAACATTTGAGTTGCTGTTTTTATTTTGCCCCAAATACTCGCAGCTATTACTTCTCCACCTTTTTCTACTGCTACTAATCTATAGCCTGATACTACAAATTCTCTAAATATTACTATAATTGGTATCCATGCAGGTAAATTTCCATCTTCAACTAAAATAAGCATTGCTGCAAGTACAAGTATTTTGTCTGCTAGAGGATCTGCAAATTTTCCAAATGTCGTAACTTGATTGTTTTTTCTTGCTAACTTTCCATCTAAGTGATCTGTATATGAAGCAATCATAAATATTAAATCTATTATTAAATACGAAATTGATATCCCGAATAATGTTTGGTTTAATCCCAAGAAAGGAATTATTACCATTATTGGTACTAATATAATCCTAAATATTGTCAGCTTATTTGGTAAATTCATTATACCACCTCTTGTTTTTGTTATATTATATAAGATATGCCTTAATAAAACAATATATAAATTAATTTTTTCTATCAAAAAAGGACTAGCATTAATATACTAATCCTTTTTTGGTTTATATATTATTCTATTGTTATTACTCCATTTGTTGGCATGATTTGTATAAATGTGTTTCCGTCATTTACAGTAATTTCTTCTCCGTTTTTATATTTATAAACTGTTTGACCGCTATGTGATGTTTTTTCCCAAGTGATTGGAACAGCATATCCGTTAGAAATGTAGTATCCTGTACCATCACCTATGTTGTCTAATTCTTGTCTTCCCTTGTTTTCTCCACTTAATGTATAGTTATGTACTTTATATACAATTATATTTTTTGCTGTATATTGCTTTCCTGTTTCTAAATCTACATTTGCTTTTCCGCTCATGCTTCTTTTATATGCCTTATTTTCAGCATCATATATATAACTTGTTGTATGATAATTTGAATATTTTAATGTTATGTCATTTGCTGCTTTTGCTTCTTCGTTAGAAGCAATATCTACTTCTTCTGCACTATAATTTAATAATAAATCTTTTTCTGTGTCTCTTGTATATCCGTGTTCTTCTGCATAATTTTTTGCTTCTGATAAATTTACAAATCCTGTGTGTTCTAATGCTCTATTTAAACTTCTATCTCTAAAAAATATTGATCCTTGTAGTGAAAGTCCGTCTAGATCATCAATTCCACTATCTATTCTTGAATATGCTTGTGGACTTCCTCCCCAATGTATATAAATTGCATCATTTTCTTCTGCATAATCTATAAAATAATGTCTTGCACTTCTTACTGATCCTATTTTTTCAGGATAGACGTCTTTATATAATGCCATCATCCTTGTTATGCCACCTTCTGCTACAATTTCATAAACTAAATATGCATCTTCTAATCCACATTGTGGCCATGCAGCATGATTATTATTTATCATTACAGCATATGGTCTTGTTTTAGAATTTACATTTACTATTTGTACTTGTGGTTCTGGAGGCTCCTGTGGTATTGCTTCTTGCATTCCTGTTTCTTGTACTTGTCCTTTGTTTAAAAGTTTCATTGCCAATAATACTCCTGCAACAATTATTAATAAAACAAGTAAAATTATTAATAGCTTTACTCCTTTTTTACCTTTTTTTGCAGTTGCATCTTTTCCCCTTCTTCCGTTTCCCATTTTTTTCATCCTTTCTTTTTTATTTATTAATAAAATTAAAATCTTATTTTTTTATATCAAGTTTATTTAATATATTTTCTTCTTTTTTCCTCATTTCTATTTTATCTTTTTCTTCTATGTGATCATACCCCATTAGGTGATAAAAACCATGCACTACCATATATGATAATTCTCTCTCAAAACTATGTCCATATTCTTTTGCTTGGTTTTTTACTTTGTCTATAGAAATAACTATATCTCCCAAAACATCCGGAATTTTAGATTTTACATTTTTTATCTCTTCTTTTTCGAACATTGGGAAAGAAAGCACATCAGTTTCTTTGTCTATATTTCTAAACTCTTTATTAATTGTTTTTATATTATTTGGGTTTGTTAAAACCATATTAACATATAAATTTTTTTCTTCTAATTTTTCTTCTTTAAAACACTCTTCTAATACTTTGTTTATAATTGTAACATATTCTGAATTTTTTTCTATGTCTAAAAAATTTATTTCTGATACATACATTTTTATACCTCTTATGCTACTATTTTTTTGTAATTACCAACTGTTGTTTTATAAGAATTTTTAATTTGTTTTATTGCACCTAATTCAACTAATTTTTCTTTAAATATTTTTATAATGTTATTATAGTTGTTTTTACTTTTTCTTAATTTTTTTAAATCGTTTTTCAAAAATAAAATTTCCTTTTGTTTTTCTTGTTCTTTTTTGTCTTCTATTTTTATTATTTCATTATATTTATTCCAAAACTTTTTATACTCTTCTCTTTCTTCCGGTTTGTCCCAGTATACTTTAGTAGATAATAGTTTTATGTTATAGTCCTCTATAAGTTCAATTAAAAGTTTAAAAGTTCTATCTCTTCTTGCTTTTGTATCAGCTTTAACAATTAAATTTCTTACGTCTTTAATTAGCTTAATATAGCATTGTTCTGCAGCAATTAGTGGTAAACTATGAGTAAATAAATATCTGCTTATGCCAATGAGTAACATTTGTCTTTTAATTTTATCTCTTGAGTCTAATTTACCAACTAATAAACTTTCATATTTATCATAGTCTTCTAATATTTTTTTATATTCGTTATTTTTATCTAATCTTAATTTTATTGGTAAAATATCTGCAATATAACTTTCTAGTGTATTAAATATTTTATTATAAATATTATCTGTTTCTTCTACCTTGCTTGTAAAGTTATCTGCAAGTTGTATTGAATAATTTTTTAGTAAGCCTTTATATAGCGAATCCATTTTAGATACATAAAAACTATTATATTTTTCTATTACTGATTCTTTTTTAATATTTGTTACAGATTCATAATCAACTTTTAATAAATATTCTTGTTTTTTATATTTGTATTCTATGTATTGTTTTTCTTTTAAACTAACTACAAAATAATATTTACTTAAAGCTTCTTTTTCGAAGTTTGAAGCTGTACCATTTTTTACTTTTTTATAAACAGAATCTATAATATATTTGTCTATAGCTTGTAAATACAAACTATACATGTCTTCGTATTTTTTAAGAAAACTTTCTTTATTCTCTATATCATCTTCTTCTACTGCAGAAATATAATTAGTATATGCTTTTAATAAATTGTTTCTTTTAATCGAAATCATCATACTATTTATTCCAACTCTTGTTGGTATAAGTATTTTTGTTATAGTGCTAGTTATTTTTGAAAAAAATGTTTTGTTCGTGTCTAATACCCTAAGGCTCTTTTGTTCCATAATATCACCCTATTCCTTTAAAATAATATTTTTTCTTTGTTTCCAATATTCTCAAGCACTTCATATATGACTTCTACTTCTATATATCCACTATTTGGATATATATTAACCTGTTTATTAATTATATTGTTTTTATTATAAATTTGGTTTTGTAAATCTTCTTCTAATTTTTTAGAGGCAATCTCTATAAGTTCTTGTTCCGTATATGTTACATTCTCTTTTTTATATTCACTATTAGTTGTTTTTATTATTTCAATTGGTAAATATAAATTGGAAAAAAGCATTAATTTTTTACTTTCATTTATTGTATCATAATTTTTAAATTTTGAAAGGGTTTTATAAAAATTTATTTTAAAATTATTAAAATTTATTGAATATTTTGTTTCCGTAGCACCTGTGGGTACTTGTATTTCTTGATTAAAATAAAATTTTTCTTTTTTTGAATACCATACTTTTGCTTGTATATCTGCTTGTGCATGAACATATCTGGTTCCAGTATACTTGCCTTCCAAATATCCTGCCACTAGCACATCTCCTGGTTTTACTATATCCCCTACATTTACTACGGCAGTGCCATTTTGTACACTTATTTTTGTTATAGTTGCTTGTTTATCTGAAATTATATTACAGTACTCATCTTGATTGATAATCTCTGGAGCTTTATCTGATTCTTTTATTTCTATTATTGCATTTGTTCCTTTTATATTTATTCCAATCCATGCAATGTCATCTCTTTGAAGTCTTATATTGTTTATAATTATATTAGTATCAATTTTATTTTTGTTAGTTCCTATTTTTAACCCATTATTATTTAAACTCTGCATTATTTCTTCTTTACTTATATTAACATTCCCTGTTATTTCTATATTCCATATAAAATTAGATGTAACTATTAACCCAATAATCATAATAGCAAAAAAAATTAAAAATAATTTTCTTTTTCTATATTTATATAATAAAAAAGGAATACCTTTTTTATTTTCTATTTTTACTTTGGATTTAGTTTTTTTGGCTATGTTTTTTAATCTTTTAAAATCTTTAATGCTTATATTAGCATACATTATTGTTGATTTTTTTCTTTTAATATTCCATAAAAAAATGTTTTTACTTATACATATATTTATAAATCTTTCTAAAAAAAAACTTTCTACTTTAATATTTATGTACCCAGTTATATAATTTAAAAGAATTTTAAAAAACAATTCTTTTGCCTCCAATCATAAATAATATCAATCTATTATTCTTCATATTCTATTCTTTCTATATCAATATTTTCTATTATTCCTTTTATAGAAATATCGTCTTCTGTAACTTGATCTAAACTTAAATTAAATCCATTTATATTAATAGTTCCGATATTAGTACTTATTTTTATGTAAAATTCTTCGTATTCCAGGATTCCTTTGTAGTTTTCTATTAACATTTGGTCAAATCCTATTATTGTTATTTTAGGTTCGTTTTCAGATATATCCCTCGGTAACTCCAGCAATTGGTTTATTCTATTTAATTTGTTATTTTTTTTATTTTTCATTCTCAACCTCTTTTTTATAAATTGTAATTTGAATGAGAAGTGAGAAGTGGGATGTGGGAAGTGTGAAATTAGGGCAAGCCTTACGTAGCCTAGCTCTAAAAAGCACACCTCACACTTCACACCTCTCACATCACAACAACAAATTACAATTTATCTCTTAAATTCATCTAATGTTTTAAATTCGTATCCCATCCCTTTTATTTCTTTTATACAGGTATCTAAGATATTTGAATTATCTACTGAATTTGCGTGTAGCAATATTATTGCTCCATTATGAATATTTGATAAGATTTTATTTTTGCCATATTCTTCTCTTCCCTGTTTGTTTTCATCCCAATCATCATATCCAAAACTCCACATTGTTGTTGTATATCCTAAACTATTAATTAATTCTAATGTCCTTTCGCTAAATTCCCCCATGGGTGGTCTTAAATATTTCATTTCATATCCGTATTTTTCATAAACTGTTGTATGTAATTTCATAATTTCCTCTTTTAATTTTTCATCATCTAAATTTGGCATACTTTTATGGTTTACTGTATGGTTTCCTACTATATGTCCTTCATCTATCATTCTTTTAACTAAATTAGGCTCTGTATTTAAATAATGTGCGGTTATAAAAAAGGCTGCTTTTACATTATTTTCTTTTAATGTATCTAAAATTTTTGTTGTATATCCTGCTTCGTAGCCTTCATCAAAAGTTAAATATACAATTTTTTCTTTATCATTTCCCATAGCGATTCCATTATATTCACTTAATAATCTTAAATTTTCTTTTCCTAAATCTGGTTGAGCATTATTTTGTGCTCTTTTTATACCCCAACCTATTTTCTTATTTGATAAACTTACTGCTGATGTTGCTATAGAATTTGCTTTCTCATTTGTATTATTTAATGATATAATACTAAATGTAAAAACAAAAATTGCTATGCATAAAAAAGAATACATTATTTTTTTAAACAATATTTATCCACCTCTTTTTTACTTATATGTAAAAAAATACCCATAAATCCCAATTTTGCGTTTTTATTCTTTTTATATTGACAACATTTTCATTTTAGATTATATTTATTATATTCTGGAAAATTAAGGAATTTTTTTGTTGTAAAACAGTTAGTATGTAACGACATTTTCTAATTAATTATATTACAAGTAGGTGGCATATATGTTAAATTTTGTTATATGTGATGATAATCCTGCTGTATTAAATCGTATGTCAAAAATACTAGAGTCCATTTTTATTAACCACAAAATTGATGCCCAAATAGGATTGCAAGCATTAAATCCATCTAATGTAATTAATTATCTTGAATCTAATAAAGTGGATGTTTTAATTTTAGATATAAATTTAAAATCTGAATTAACTGGCTGTGACATCGCAAATATGGTTAGGAAAAAAAATAAAGATTTATATATAATTTTTACTACAGCACATTTGGAATATGCACTAATTGCATATAAATATAAAACCTTTGATTATCTTCCAAAGCCCATATCTTACGAAAAATTAGAAGAGACAATATTAAGACTAATAAATGACATAAAACGCAGTCCTTCGAAATTTATTCGATTAGATAATAACAAAACTATTATAAATCAAGATGAAATCAAGTATATTAAAAAAGATGGAATGAAGGTTGTTTTTTGTACCAATACTAGGAACTACGAAACATATAGTTCTTTTAATAAGCTTAAAGCTTGTCTACCCGAAAACTTTATAAGATGTCACAAATCTTACATTGTCAATATTAAAAATATCACAGATATTAATTCTAATAAAAATACCATACTTTTTGCGCCAAATGATTCTTGTTCTATAGGTGCAAAATATAAAAAAGAAATAATGGAGGTTTTTAAGAATGGAATTTTTACAAACAATTTGGAACGCAATTACAACCGAAAATATGGTAATTGTTAAATTTATGTCCATACCTTTAATAGTTATCGAAGCTATTATAACTACTTTATTATTTACAACTATATTAAATATAAGCTCATCAAAAAAACAAAAAATTATATATATTTCATGTTTTTCATTTATTGCAATTATTTCAATATTTTTTGTTCCTATACCTTTTAACACTTATTTAAATGTAATTGCATGTCCTATACTTGTATATATTATATTTAAAACTAATATACTAAAAGCACTACTTGCTGAAATAATACCATACATAATATTTGTTTTACTTGGATCTATTTTTGTTAATTTATACGCTAACCTTGCTAAAGTACCAACCTACATTATTAATAATATTCCAATATATAGGCTTATATTCTCGGCTCTATTGTATATTTGTGCATACCTAATATATCTAATATTTAAAAAATTTAATATAAATATTAAACTTATTAATAAATTTAAAAAGGGTAATTCTCGTATTTTGCTTTTAAATTTTTTTATAGGAATACTTGCCATAGGTATTCAATCATATATTATTGCATTTTATAATGATTATTTGCCATTTTATATTACTATTTCATCAGTAATTGTACTGTTTGTATATTTTATAATTAGTATGTTTAGCCTTGCTAGAACTAGCAAATTAGAAACTACAACTGCAGATTTAGAAGAAGAAAAATTATATAATAAAACATTAACCGTTCTTTACGAAAAAATTAGGGGCTTTAAACATGATTTTAACAATATTGTTCAATCAATAGGAGGATATATAGCAACAGATAATATGCAAGGTTTAAAAGAATATTATTCAGATTTAATGTCTGATTGCCAGATTGTTAATAATTTAGCTGTTTTAAACCCAGAATTAATAAATAATCCTGCAATATATAGTTTAATTACATCTAAATATCATAAAGCAGAAAATTTGGGTATAAAAATGAATTTTGATGTTTTTTTAAATTTTAAAAATATGAAAGTAAAAATATATGATTTAACTAGGATATTAGGAATTCTTTTAGATAACGCAATTGAAGCCGCAAGCAAATGCACTAAAAAAGAAATTTTTGTTACAATACGTAAAGATAACAAAGCAAATAGGCATGTATTTATTATTGAAAACACATATATAAATAAAGATGTTGATACAGAAAGAATATTTGAAAAAGGCTATACTTCAAAAACAGATGATAATAAAAATCATGGAATTGGTCTATGGGAGGTAAGAAAAATTTTAAGTAATAACAATAATTTAAACTTATTTACCACTAAAGATGACAATCTGTTTACTCAACAATTAGAAATATATTTTTAATAATAAAAAAGAAGCTATATGTATTTTACATTTTAGCTTCTTTATTTTATGAAATCAACTTTTATAAATTAATCTTTTTTTATTAAAGATGCTGGCATTTTTGGTTGATGAATAAAAAACCAAATACCACATGCTGTATTTGTATGTTTTGCATATTTTTCTGCAACTTTTGCTAATAATTTTAGCATTTAAATTCCCCCTTTCAAAAAGTGAAACATTTTGTATTCTTAATTATTCACTTTTAACTTTTCTCTTTAGATCCAAGTAATTGATTCATAATTATATACTAATATGTTCACTCTATTTTATCTATTAAGTATGTAATATTAAGTAGCAATATTTATTTTTTGAGATTTTATATACTCTTCATATCCATATTTGCTTTTAGTTATTTTATATGCAAATCTTGTTATCGATACTGTTTGTATTAAAACTCCAAATATAAGCAGATTACTAATTATTGTGTTAGTAACAAATACAGCAATAATCAATGTTAAACTCATTGTTAAATAAGAAAGTTTTCTTTTCAAATCTCTGTCTTTTTTTCTTAGTATTGGAACATTTTCTGTATCTGCTGGAGCATATAGTTTGATCATTATTAAGCTAAATATCCATATTGCGAATATTACAATATACTTTATAAATAATGGTTCAAAAACTATATATTTACTTAAAAGTGCATTTCCTATATAAAATAAACTTGTTGCAACAATACACCCTATATGTGTTTTTAAATGAAATCCTCCGGAAAATGTTCTGTAAGGTATTATAAATAATAATGCTAAAATAGAAAGTTCTAATACGCCACATATATATGCAATTATAAGTAATGCAAATATTTTTGGAATTTCCCCTACTACTAACTGTAATCCATAATTTATAATCTCTGCTCTTTCGTCATCTATTCCTGGAATTTCATATTTAATTTTATTTGTTAAATTATTGCATAATTTTTCTATCAAATAAAATCACCTCAATTACAAAAGTAATTTTATATTTAATTTTTAATTTATTTATTTTTTGTTTATAAACAATAAAAAATCATATATGAAATTTTTATTTTTCAATTTCATATATGATTTTTGTAGTTTCGTAAAATTTACATAAATTATCTTTTGGAAACTTTTTGCTCCGAGCAAAAAGTTTCCCATCTTCCGTAAATTCCGCATGGAAGTATTAATTCTGAGTTTGTCATTGGAAGGCCTATTTCTCCTGCTGAGATTTTGCCTTTATATTCTTTTAAGTTTATTTTTAACAAATTGCTTAATACTTCTGCTGATATACCTGTTGTATAAGAATTTATTAAGAAAAACAATGGTTTATTGCTTAATATTTTTGTACACAAATTTATTAATTCTGAAATATTGTTTTCAAATTGCCATACTTCTCCGAGAAGCACCTCTTCCATATGACGGTGGATCCATTATTATTGCATCATATTTATTACCTCTTCTTATTTCTCTGTTTACAAATTTTATTACGTCGTCTACTATATATCTAACGGGTTTATCTTGTAATTTAGATGCAATTACATTTTCTTTTGCCCAAGATACCATGCCTTTTGAACTATCTACATGGCAAACAGAAGCACCTGCAGAAAGGCAAGCAACAGTTGCTCCACCTGTATATGCAAAAAGATTTAAAACCTTTATTTCCCTTTTTGCGTTTTTTATTTTATTTATCATCCAGTCCCAATTTACAGCTTGTTCTGGAAAGAGTCCAGTATGTTTAAATCCCATTGGTTTTATATTAAAGGTTAAGTCATTATATTTAATTTGCCAGCTTTGTGGAAGTTTAGTTTTATAATCCCAACCTCCTCCTCCACTTTTACTTCTTTTATAAACAGCATTTGCTTTTTTCCATTTTTCAGGAAAGCTCTTGTCTTTCCATATAATTTGTGGATCTGGTCTTACTAATATAATATTTTTCCATCTTTCTAATTTTTCTCCATTTGCCATATCTAATATTTCGTAATCTTTCCAATTATTTGCTATGTTCATTTGCTTCTCCTTTGCTACAAATTGTAATTTGTATGAATAAATTCATACAAATTACAGTTAAAAGTTAAGGGTGAAGAGTTAAAAGTAATTGTTGGTTTTTTGTTGAAATCAACAAAAAATCTTCATTTACTATTCACTTTTCACTTTTAGTTCTTTACTATTGTAATTTGCAAAGCAAATTACAATTTATTTACATATTTACTAAAATTTTAAAGAAATTATATATCAAAATTACATTTGCGGTTATTAAAATGCTCAATGTAACTAAAAGTGTTGTAATTATTTTATGTCTTAAAACAAACTCCTTTATTTTATTGTTTTTCTTCTCTTTTGTTATTACTTCTTCATATTTATTCTCCCAAAATTCATCTTTAGTAATATCAACCATTTTTTATACACTCCTTGTCCTTTTTTTATTTATATATTCAAGGAGTATGATTAATATTCCAATTTTCATAGGAGTTCTTTCTTGATTTTTCTTGCTAAATCTTCTGTTATTCCCTTAATTTCAGAAATTTCTTTAATACTTGCTTTTTTTAGTCCTTCTATACTACCAAATTTTTTAAGAAGCTCTTGTTTCTTTTTTTCTCCAATTCCTTTTATATTGTCTAATTTAGATTTGGTTGTATCTTTATCTCTTAGTTTTCTATTGTAGCTGATTGCAATTCTATGCACTTCGTCTTGAAGGTTTGTTATAAAGTTAAATATTTTATCATCAATTTTTATTTCTTTCCTATTTTTATCAATTAATTTTTTTGTACTATGTGTATCATCTTTTACCATACCAAAAACAGGTATTTCAATGTTATATTTCTCTATTGCCCTTTCTATTGCTCTTATTTGAGTAATACCACCATCTGCAAAAATTACATCTGGAAGTGTGCCAAATGCACCTTTTGGATTGTCTACAGAATGTTTAATTCTTCTTGTTACTACTTCCTCCATGCATTTTGGATCATCTTGTGCAAAAACTGTTTTTATTTTAAACCTTCTTGCCATATTTTTGTTTATAACACCATCTTTTGCAACACACATTCCTGCTACCATATATTCTCCTGCAATATTTGATATGTCAAAACATTCTATTTTTCTTGGTAAGTTATCTAAATTTAGTGTTTCTTTTAATTTTAATACAATATCCTCTTTTTCTTTTGTTTTATTTTCTAAAGTTATTTTTGCATTATTATTTGCCATTTCTATAAATCTTAATTTTTCGCCTTTTTGTGGAATTTTAAATTCTACTTTTCTTTCTGCTTTATCCGATAATAAATTTTCTATTAAATCTATATCATCAATGTCTTGTGGCAGCATAATTTTAGCAGGAAGATCAATTTTATTTATATAATATTGTTTTATAAATTCCGATAATGTTTCTTTTTCTGTTAGTTGATTGGAATTTTCAAAAAAGTAATGCTCTCTTCCAATCATTTTACTATTTCTTACAAAAAATATTTCTATACATATTGATAGTTCATTTTTAGCAATGCCTATTACATCTATTGCTTTTTCATTAATATTAGATACTTTTTGCTTTTCTGAAATTCTTTCTATTGCGACTTTTTTATCTCTTAATATTGCTGCTTTCTCATACTCTTGCTTACTTGCAAGTTCTAATATTTCATCTTCTATTTGTTTTATAATTTCTTTTGTTTTTCCTTCTAAAAGCATTATAATTTGATCTATTTGCTTTCTATACTCTTCTTTACTTACATAGCCAACACATGGTGCTAAACATTTTTTTATATGATAATTCAAACATGGTCTTTGATTACTTTTAAAGTTTTTACACTGCCTTATTTGAAATCTATCTTTAATAAATCCTACCATTTCTTTTGCTGCACCTGCATTAGCATATGGCCCAAAATATTTTGCACCGTCATTTTGAAATCTTCTTGTTATAAAAACATTTGGAAAATCTGATTTGACATCAATTTTTATATATGGATAAGTTTTGTCATCCTTTAAAAGCACGTTAAATTTAGGCATGTTCTTTTTTATTAGATTACACTCTAATATTAATGCCTCAGCTTCGTTATCTGTAACAATATACTCAAAATGGTCAATTAGTGAAACCATTTTTTCTATTCTTGCTGTTTTGTTGCTTTTTCTAAAATATTGCCTTACTCTGTTTTTTAAGACTACAGCTTTTCCTACATATAATATATTGTCATTTTTATCTCTCATAATATAAACTCCAGGTTTATCTGGAAGTTTTTTAAGTTCTTCTTTTATATTAAACATTCTTACCTCTATAATAAAAGACTTTTGTAATTTATTTTTAAGAAGTGAGAAGTGGGATGTGGGATGTGGGAAACTAGGGTAAAACCTTACAAAGCCTTGCCCTAAAACCTCACTTCTCACCTCACACTTCTCACCTCATACTTCAATTTTTTATTATTAATAACATACAAAACTAATTTTCTATATATCCTATATATGGAAGATTTCTGTATCTTTCATCCCAATCTAGCCCATATCCTACAACAAATTTGTCTGGTATTTGGAAGCCTGTATAGTCGACTTTTACATTCTTTTTTACTCTTCTTTCTGGCTTATCTAATAAAGTACATAATTTTACACTTTTTGGTTTTTTCATTTTTAAGTATTCAATTAAGTATGAAAGTGTTCTTCCTGTGTCTATTATATCTTCTACAACTATTACGTCTTTTCCTTGAATGCTGTCTTTTAAATCTAGTTTCATTTTAATTTCTCCTGTACTTTCTGTTCCCTCTCCATAGCTAGAAACTCTTATAAATTCTAATTTTACATCTCCATTTATTCTTTTTGCTAAATCTACTGTAAAAAATACTGACCCCTTTAATATACATATAAGGGTTATTTCTTTTCCTTTGTATTCTTCCTCAATTTGTTTTGCTATTTCATCAATTCTTGCATGTAATTTTTGTTCATCAATTAATATTTTTAAATTTTCCATATATATACCTCTTTTATAATTTAATACTTCATTATTATACTATTTTTATTGTGTTTTTTCAACCTATATGATAGACTTTATTAAGTAAATAATTGAGTTTGGGGGATGTTATGAAAAAAATATTAAAAACTTTATTGTTTGTTTTATTGTTTTTTTTCTTTATTTTAATCGGAAATGTAGAAGCAAATTCTTTTAATTCTATTAATATGGATATTTATATTGATAAAAATGGCAATGCACACGTTACAGAAATATGGGATTATACTGCCGATAGTGGTACAGAAAATTTCCACTCTTATAAAAATATTGGCAATTCTAAATTTACTGATTTTACAGTTAAAGAGGGAAATAATGTTTACACCACTCTTTCCTCTTGGGATGTTGACGCTTCTTTTAATAGCAAGGCTTACAAATGTGGTATAAATTATGTTTCAGATGGTGTAGAACTTTGCTTTGGTATTAGTTCTTATGGTAGGCACACATATTCTCTTAGTTATACTATAACAAATTTTGTGTCTAATCTTACAGATTCTCAGATGGCTTATTGGGAACTAATTCCTAGTGGTAGTGTAAAAAAAGATGTTTATATAAAAATATATAGTGATTTTGATTATTCTAATGATTTACCTGTATGGGGTTATGGAAATTATGGTGGAACTTGTTATGTTTATGATGGATATATTGAAATGCAACCAGATGGGAAATTAGATAGTAACGAATATATGACAATATTAATAAAATTTCCTTTAGATACATTCCATACATCTAGTACTTTAAATGAAGATTTTGATTACTATTATAATATGGCAGAAGAAGGTGCAACTAATTATTCAGATAACTCATCTGATGCAATGTTTTATATAATTTCTATCTTCTTTCCTCTAGTTTTTATAATAATTATCTCTATATATATCGCTGCTTCAGGTGCCAATAAATCTAACAAAATAGCATTTGGAATGGCTGGTAATAAAGTACCTAAAGATGTTCCTTTGTATAGAGATATACCTTGTAAAGGAGACATTTTCCGTGCTTATTTTATAGCATACAATTATAATTTAATGAAGAAAAAAACTGACCTTTTAGGTGCAATACTCTTAAAATGGCTTAAAGAAAGCAAAGTAAAAGTCCAAAAAGCAGAAGTTGGTAAAATAATAAAAAAAGAAGATACCTGCATAATTTTAGAAAATACTATGAACTTTGAAAATAGACTTGAAGAAGAGCTTTTTAATATGTTTTATGAGTCTAGTAAAGATGGAATTTTAGAAAAAAAAGAATTTGAAAAATGGTGTTCAAAAAATTATTCAAAAATATTAAATTGGTTTGATAGTGTTTTAAATTATGAACGTGACCTACTTGTAACAGAAGAAAAAATATCTGTTCAAGAGGTTACAACTTTAAAAATATTTAAATCTAAAAAATATATAGCTAATGATAGCTTAATGGAAGAAGCAAAAGAACTAAAAGGTTTAAAAAATTTCTTGGAAGAATTTACACTGATTAAGGAAAGAGAAGCAATTGAAGTAACACTTTTTGAGGATTACTTAATTTTTGCTCAAATACTTGGAATTGCTAAAAAAGTAGCTACTCAATTTAAAAAATTATATCCAGAAGTAATTGAAAATTATGATTATGATTTTGATGATATCTTTTTAGTATACACTTTTTCTAGTGTTGGTATAAGCAGTGCAAATTCTGCTAAATCTCGAGCAGAAAGCTATAGTAGTGGCGGCGGAGGATTTTCATCTGGTGGCCGGACGGAGGTGGCTCGTTTGGTGGCGGAGGCCGGAATGGGTTCTCGTTAATAAAATAAGGAACAGATTTTATTCTGTTCCTTGTTTTATTTTATATGAATACATTTATCATAATATCATTGTAAATATTACAAGTAATATTGCTCCCGGTATCCCTAAAATTCCTACAAAAATTGCTGTAACTACATTAAGACCAATATGGATATTAAATGCTACCCCAATCCAATTTATTATAACAATTAATAATCCTCCTAGTATTGAATTCAAAAGTAATTTTAATATTTTTTTTAAAGGTAATATAAATATTCTACCTAATATTATTATTGCAATTATACATGTTAAAAAAATAATTATAGTATTCGTATTTTCCATGAGCTTATCCTCCCATTTTTACTAATACTATAATTATGCTTGTTTATTTTTTAATATTACCTATTATATTGCTTTTGTTTCTTCAAAAACTATTTGCAAATTGTTAATCATATCAACTGCAATACCTTTTTTCTTTACTTGTTTTATTAAATAATCTAGCTTTGCTTTACTTGCTTTTATTTGATAAGAATAATAATCAATAAGTTCTGCCTCTGCTGACTCAAAATTTTTATTTGCTACAAGTAATTCTCTTTTTGTATCTAAAATTGACTTTAAAAGTTCTATTTCTTTATTTTTATTTTTCATAATTATTCTCCAATCTATAAATTGTAATTTGTATGAATAAATTCATACAAATTACAGTTAAAAGTTAAGAGTGAAGAGTTAAAAGTAATTGTTGATTTTTTGTTGGAATCAACAAAAAATCTTCATTTACTATTCACTTTTCACTTTTAGTTTTTCACTATTGTAATTTGCAAAGCAAATTACAATTTATCTCTAGTATATTCCATTTTTGAATAATTATGTAATTTTAAATAATTAATTATATAAAGCTTCTATATCTATTTCTCTAATATTTTCTACACACTCATTTAAAAAATATTGGTCTGTTTGTCCTGCCATATAATCAATTATAGCCCTTTTTATATTTGTACTTGTATCTTTTTCTTTTACAAACTCATAAAGGTTTTTCTCTGATTGTGTAAGTTTACTTCCTTCTGTAAAATTTTCTACCTTTTTTAAATAACAGTAGTACAACTCATAAAATAATTCTTTTATTATATCTTGATGTTTGTTTGCTTCTTTTGATGCATATATATATTTATAGTTCCAATCTTTTAATTTCATAAGAGCTTCAAACACTTCTTCTGAGAAAGTTAGATATGGTTTTTCAAAACTATTTATTATTATATCTTTTATTAGAGTATCTACAATTTTAGAATTATTATCTCCTAATACTTTTGTTATTTCTTTAGGTATATCTTCTCTACTTATTGTTCCTATTTTTATAGAGTCTTCTATGTCTCTACCAATATATGCAATAACATCAGATAATCTTACAACAGATGCTTCTAAAGTCATAGGTATTATTTTTCTACTGTAGTCTTCTTCATAAAATGCGTTGTTTAGCTCATCTATAAAATCTTTTTTTGTTTTTTGTTTGTTATATTTATATTTATTTATAAGAATTTCTCCATTATGTGCAAGTATTCCATCCATTGTTTGTAAACTTATATTTAATTTTTCTAAATCTTTTAGCTCTCTTACACTTTGTGCGTTGTGGCAAAAATATCCTATTTTTTCTTTTTGACACAAATAGTTTAAATAATTTTCTCCCTTATGTCCAAAAGGAGTATGCCCTATGTCATGTCCTAGTGCAATAGCTTCTATTAAATCCTCATTTAATTTTAAACTTCTGCCAATTGTTCTTGCTATTTTAGAAACTAATTGAACATGAAGTACTCTATGTGTAATATGATCATTCTTAGTAAAAGAATATACTTGCGTTTTATCTATATATCTTGTGTAGCCTAGTGAATGAATAATCCTATCTATATCTCTAAAAAATATTGGTCTTATATCCTCTTTATCTTTTTTTAACAATATTGCTTCATTAGATTTACATGCAAATTCAGATAATTCATTTTCTTTTAATAGCATGTTATGTTTTGCTTTTTCTAAAATTTCTTCCATCTGTTCACCTCTTTTAATAGTATATACAAAAAGTTATTTAATGTAAATAAATTACTTGCCTAATTTTACATTTTTGCTTGCAAAATTTATATTTACATGTTAAAATAGGAAAAGTGATAATTTATTTTGACTTTAAGGAGGTGCAAACATATGCCAAATATTAAATCTGCAATTAAAAGAGTTGATGTAATCGAAAAGAAAACATTAAGAAATAATATGATAAAATCAGAATACAAAACAGCTGTTAAAAAATTTGAATCTGCTGTATCAGAAGGAAATAAAGAAGCAGCTGAAGATTTATTTAAAAAAGCTGTTAAAAAAATAGATGGTGCTTGTTCTAAGGGTGTTATTAAAAAGAATACAGCATCTAGAAAAAAATCTAATTTAGCAAAAAAATTAAATACACTTGCATAATTTTAAAATGATTATAAAAAAGCAAATCTAACAGATTTGCTTTTTTTATTGTGTTTAATTAATTAGACAAATTGGAATTTGTTTTGCGAGGTGTGAGTTGCGAAGTGTGAGGTGTGCTTTTTAGGGATAGTCTACATAAGGATTACCCTAGTTTCACACATCCCACTTCCCACTTCTCATTCAAATTCCAATTTATTCAACTACATGGAATTTTTCCTCCGAGCGAAAAGTTTCACCCAATAATTTCCTTTGATTTACTTAATTTTCTATGTTAACATAATTATATGGAAATAGAATGATTAGGGGGTATACTAATGATAAAAAGCATTATAAAAAATGTTAAAAATATGGAAAAAAACACATTAAAAATCATGTTATCTGGTTTTAAATTTTCTTTTATAATATGCATAATTTCTTGCATAATTTCACTTTTATACATAACTAATCCTATATCTCACATATTATACGAAAGTAGTATTATTTTGTTTAAAACAGGTCTTACTTTTGCAATTACCTTTTTTATTTGTGCTTTTGCAATTGATAAAATAAAAAAAATGTTTTGACAAATGTAAACTTTATTGTTATTATATTCGTATATATTAAAATAAAAGGAGTTTAATTATGGAAGAAAAAAATGAAAATTTAAATGGTAATGTTCAAAAATCAACAAATGGACTTGCAATTGCAGGTTTTGTAGTTTCACTTGTTTCTTTATTCATTAATTTTTGGGGTATAGTAGGTTTAGTTGGAACTATTCTTTCTGCAGTTGGTCTATCTCACGTTAAAAAAACAAATAGTGGAAAAGGACTTGCTATAGCAGGACTTGTTATAGGAATAATAAGCATTGTTTATGGAATTTATGTAATAATTTTCTTAGCAAATACTATTAGTGCATTATTATAGAACGGACCTTTTGAACAAGGGGACGCTGTGAACAAGGGGACGGACTTTTGGTTCACTTTCGTGAACCAAAAGTCCGTCCCCTTGTTCACAGCGTCCCCTTGTTCATTATTTATTATTTTTTTAATTCTTCTATAAACATTTTATTAAGCATTTGAGGATTTGCTTTTCCTTTTGTTTCTTTCATTGCTTGTCCTACTAAAAATCCTACCGCTTTGTCTTTTCCTGCTTTAAAGTCAGCTACTGACTGAGGATTTGCTTCTATTATTTTTAGTACAATTTCTTTTATTGCTCCTTCGTCAGATATTTGTACCCAGCCTTTTTCTTCTATTATTTTTTGAGGATCTCTTGGCTCTTTAAACATTTCATCTAAAACTTTTTTTGCTATACTTGAACTAATTGTTCCTTTATCTATTAATACAACTAATTTTCCTAGCTCTTCTGCCGTAAATGGTATGTCAGATGGCTCAAGTTCTTTTTCATTTAGTTCTTTTGTTATATCTGTCATAATCCAGTTGCTTACAGATTTAGGGTTATTACATATTTTAGTTGCACCTTCAAATAAATCAGAAAAATATTTAGATGATATTAGTATGTTGCTATCATATTCAGGTAATTTATATTCATTTATATATCTTTCTTTTCTGCTTTCTGGCATTTCTGGAAGACTTTTTCTAATGTTTTCCTTCATTTCTTCTGATATTTTTATTGCAACTAAGTCAGGGTCTGGGAAATATCTATAATCTTGTGCATCCTCTTTATCTCTCATTGGAAATGTTTTTCCAGATACATCATCCCATCTTAATGTTTCTTGGTCTATTTTTCCACCATCTTCTAAAACTTCTATTTGTCTTTCTGCTTCGTAATCTATTGCTCTTACTATTGATCTAAAAGAGTTCATATTTTTCATTTCTGTTCTTGTGCCAAATTCTTTTTGTCCTTTTTTTCTTACAGAAACATTAACATCTGCTCTTAGTGAACCCTCTTGCATTTTACAGTCTGATACTTCTATATATTCTAGTATTGATTTTAATTTTTTTAAGTATAAGTCTACTTCTTCGCTACTTCTTAAATCTGGCTCAGAAACAATTTCTATTAATGGAACCCCTGCTCTATTTAAATCAACTAAACTTCCTCTTCCATAATCATCATGGTTTAGCTTTCCTGCATCTTCTTCTATGTGTATTCTTGTAAGTCCTATTTTTTTCTTTTCCCCATTTACTTCTATTTCTATATAACCATGTTCACAAAGTGGCATATCATATTGAGATATTTGATATGCTTTTGGTAAATCTGGATAGAAATAGTTTTTTCTATCATTTTTACTTATGCTTGCTATTTCACAATTAGTTGCAAGTCCTGCTTTTATAGCATATTCTACTACTTTTTCATTTAATACTGGTAGAGTTCCTGGCATTGCCATACATACCGGACAACAATGTGTATTAGGCTCTCCTCCAAATTCTGTTGGACAAGAACAGAATATTTTTGTTTTTGTAGATAACTCGCTATGTACTTCTAGCCCTATTACAATTTCATAATCTTCTCTTGACATATTTTTTCTCCTTAACCTCGAAGTGGGATGTAGGATGTGGGAAGTGGGAAATCTATTTTAAATATCATTCACACTTCACACCTCACACTTCGCACCTCATATATTTTATTTTTTTAATTTAAATACATGTAATTTTAAAAGACTTTTATTTCTTAAATTCTGGTTTATAGTTTTCTCTAAATTTTGTATCTTGCTCATATGTGTATGCTGCTCTTAGAATTGTTTCTTCGTCAAATGGTTTTCCTATTAATTGCATACCTATTGGCATACCTTTGCTGTTTACTCCACATGGTACAGAAATTCCTGGAAGTCCTGCAATGTTTACTGTTACTGTACAAAGGTCTGCTAAATACATCTCTAATGGATTATTTGATTTTGTTCCTATTTCGTATGCTACTGTTGGTGATGTTGGTGTTAATAATACATCATATTTTTCAAATAGTTTTTCAAATTCTTTTCTAATTAATGTTCTTACCTTTTGTGCCTTTTTGTAATA
The DNA here is from genome assembly GCA_944392485.1 of uncultured Clostridia bacterium. Classification (GTDB taxonomy): domain Bacteria; phylum Bacillota; class Clostridia; order TANB77; family CAG-508; genus CAG-452. Next base: position 26,949 of record CALXWO010000001.1, read on the forward strand.
AGCATCGTAATATCCAGAAGAAAGCACATATGTTCCAAGAATTATTCTTCTTTTTACTTCTGGCCCGAATCCTTCACTTCTTGAATTTCTATATATATCTTTTAAAGTTTTAAAATTCTTTGTTCTATAACCATACCTTATTCCGTCAAATCTTCCCAAATTTGAACTTGCTTCAGCACAAGCAATTATGTAGTAAACTGCCAAAGCTTCATCTGCTATATCTAAAGAACATTCTTCTATAGTTGCTCCTAATTCTTCATATTTTTTTATTGCTTCTTTTACTTTTTCTCTTACTTCTTCATTTATTCCTTCTCCAAAATATTCTTTTGGAACACCTATTTTTAATCCTTTTACATCTTTTTTTAATGCTTTTGTATAATCTTTTTTCTCTATATCTACTGATGTTGAGTCTTTTTCATCATGACCAGCAATTAGGTTTAAAAGCATTGCACTATCTGTTACGTCTTTTGTAATTGGTCCAATTTGATCTAAAGAAGATGCAAATGCAACTAATCCATATCTTGAAACTAAACCATATGTTGGTTTTAATCCAACAACTCCACAAAGTGAAGATGGCTGACGAATTGATCCACCAGTATCTGATCCGAAGTGCCCAAGGTACTAAATTTGCTGCTACTGCTGCTGCACTTCCACCACTTGATCCTCCTGGTACAGTATTTAAGTTCCATGGGTTTCTAGTTTTTTTAAATGCTGAATATTCTGTTGAAGCTCCCATTGCAAATTCATCCATATTAAGCTTTCCTAAATAAATCATATTTTCTTTATTAAGCTTTTCTATAACTGTTGCGTTATATGGAGCAACAAAATTTTCTAGCATTTTAGAACTACAAGTTGTTTTAGTTCCTGTAATACACATATTGTCTTTTATTCCAATTGGAATACCTGCAAATTTTGTATTTCTTTCTTTAATTTCTTTTGCTTTTTCTAAAGCTTCTTTATCTAAAACTGTAACAAAAGCTTGTACATCTTTTTCTTTATCATTAATTCTATCTACATAGCTTTTTGTTATATCTTCTACAGTTATTTCTTTATTATCTAGTTTTTCTAACAATTCATGAACTGTTAATTCATAAAGTTCCATTATTTACCTCCTTATAAATTGTAATTTGTATGAATAAATTCATACAAATTACAGTTAAAAGTTAAGAGTGAAGAGTTAAAAGTAATGGTTGATTTTTTGTTGAAATCAACAAAAAATCTTCATTTACTATTCACTTTTCACTTTTAGTTTTTCACTGTTGTAATTTGCGAAGCAAATTACAATTTATATGACTTTTGGAATTTTAAACATCCCATCTTCTTGTTCTGGTGCATTTGCAAGTAAAACATCTCTATTTGCAAATTCTTTTATCTCATCTTTTCTAAATACATTAGAGTTACTAATAACTCCCATAGTTTCTTCTACACCATCTGTATTTACATTATTTAATACATCTACAAAATTTAATATATCTTGCAAATTTTTTGCGTATTCATCAATTTCGTTTTCCTGAATATTTAAATCTGCAAGTTTTGCAATATGCATAATCTCTTCTTTGCTAACAACCATGTTTTTTCCCTTCTTCCCTTATTAACTAATGCATTTATTATATAATTTTTCAATAAAAAAAACAAGACATAATGCCTTGTTTTTTAAACATATTAAATTGATTACAACATACTTGATACTGTAGAAGTATATGAAGCAACTCCTATAACTGCTAGCAAATATATTATAACTATAATTGCTAATGTAACTATTCCTAAAACTAGGCCTGCTATACCCATTCCTCTTCCACCTTTTTTCATTCCAACTATACCAAATATAATTGCAAGAATAGCACATGGTATAGATATGTACCAAATACAAATTAGTACAACTGAAATAATTCCAAGAACCATTGAAGCAATACTTAATCCTTTACTGTCTTGTGCTACTGTTTGTGTGGTTTTGTTTTCTTCTTCCATATTTTTATCCCCTTTCTTTTTTTTATTAATTTATTTGTATATTATTTATACCTAAATTATATTTCTAAATATTGTATATATTATTAAGAGTATTAACCAAATTATTACATGCCACCATTTAAAAATATTAATTTTTTTATTAAATATAACATTTATTACATATGTAATATCTAGTATTACTAAATATACCATTAATATGAAAAAAATTGGATGTAATCTAAATGCTTCTATAAAATTAAAATTTGCCATTTCTATTGCAAATCTGGTACCATAGCATGATGGACAAAGTAATCCTGTTTTTTCATTTATTATGCAATTTGGAACACTTTTTACATAATCGGACTTTAAAAATATAAATGATGCTATAATAAAAATTATGATTAATGTTTGTACCAAAATAAAAGTTTTATATTCTTTTTTCATCATTTTTCACTTTTTTATTATATAGTATATCTTATATTATTGTCAAATACTTTTGCTAACAAATTATTGCAAATTTTACTTATTTATAGTAAACTTGTTATAAATTATAATATATTGGAGGTTTTTATGTTAGATATTAAATTTGTAAGGGAAAATCCTGATTTAGTTAAAGAAAATATAAAGAAAAAATTCCAAGATAATAAATTAGAATTAGTAGATGAAGTAATTGAACTAGATAAAAAATATAGGGAATTTCAACTTGAAGGCGATAATTTAAGAATGGAACGTAATTCGCTTAGTAAGGAAATAGGAAATCTTATGCGTGAAGGAAAAAAAGACGAGGCTGAAAGCACAAAAGCTAAAGTAAATGAAATAAATTCAAAATTAGAAAACGTAGAGAAAGAAACTGCAGAATACTCAAATAAAATAAAAGAAATTATGATGAGAATTCCAAATATAATTCATGAATCTGTTCCTATTGGAAAAGATGACACAGAAAATGTAGAAATTCAAAAATTTGGCGAACCTATAATTCCAGATTATGAAATACCATACCATACAGATATAATGGAAAAGCTTTCTGGAATTGATTTAGATTCTGCTCGTAGAGTAGCTGGTAACGGATTTTATTATTTAATTGGAGATATTGCAAGACTTCACTCTGCAGTAATATCATATGCTAGAGATTTTATGATAAATAAGGGATTTACTTATTGTGTTCCTCCATTTATGATTCGTAGTGATGTTGTAACAGGTGTTATGAGCTTTGAAGAAATGGATTCAATGATGTACAAAATAGAGGGAGAAGATTTATATTTAATAGGTACAAGCGAACATTCTATGATTGGAAAATTTAAAGGTCAAATTCTTCCAAAGTCTGAGCTTCCTTATACCATGACCTCATATTCTCCTTGCTTTAGAAAAGAAAAAGGAGCACATGGTATAGAAGAAAGAGGAGTTTATAGAATACATCAATTTGAAAAGCAAGAAATGATAGTTGTTTGTGAACCAGAAGATAGTTACAAATGGTATGACAAAATGTGGTCATATACAGTAGAATTATTTAGAAGTTTAGATATTCCAGTTCGTACTTTGGAATGTTGCAGTGGAGATTTAGCAGATTTAAAGGCAAAATCTTGTGATGTTGAAGCATGGAGTCCAAGACAAAAGAAATATTTTGAAGTTGGAAGTTGTTCTAATTTAACAGATGCCCAAGCAAGACGTTTAGGAATTCGTATAAAAGGTGAAAAAGGAAATTATTTTGCACATACTTTAAACAACACAGTTGTTGCTCCTCCTCGTATGCTTATAGCATTTTTAGAAAATAATTATAATGAAGATGGAAGTATAAATATACCAGAAATTTTAAGGCCTTATATGGGTGGTCAAACTTGCATTCGCAAGAGTTAACAATTAAAAGTGAAAAGTGAAAAATAGGGGAAAAGGGGACGCCTCACTTTTCCCCTGGCTTTTGATTTTTATAAGTTTTCCGACAGGGGAAAAGTGACGCGTCCCCTTTTCCCCTAAGTTTTTTTATAGAAAGGATTTTATTATGGTTATTAAAAACCCAAAATTTGAAATATCTGCTGTTAGCCCTAAACAATACCCACATATAGGGCTTCCTGAGATTGTTTTAGTTGGTAAATCTAATGTAGGTAAATCATCTTTTATAAATACTATGCTTAATCGAAAATCGCTTGCTAGAACTAGTAGTGAGCCTGGCAAAACTAGGCAAATTAATTTTTATAATATTGATAATAATTTCTATTTTGTAGATTTACCTCGGATATGGATATAGCAAAATGTCTAAACAAGAACAAGTAAAAGTTGGAAATTTTATAGAACAATATTTGCAAATTAGAAAGGAAATTGCTTTAATTATTTTTTTAATAGATATTAGGCATGAACCAACTGGAAATGACAAATTAATGTATGATTATATTATAAATAAATCTGGAACTCATCCTTGCTTAATTATTGCAAATAAAGCTGATAAAATAGCACCTACTAAGGTAGATGCAAGAGTTACAGAATTACAAAATCTTTTAAATCCACTAAGAGATTTAACATTCCTTCCTTTTTCTTCTGAAAAGAAAATTTATACCAATAAAGTTTGGGAAGAAATAGAAAAACATTTGTAAAAACATAATTATTTTATTACAAATATTGTAGGGGCGTTGTCGGTAAGGAATACCCAAAAGGATAACCGAACTGCGCCCCCATTATTCATTATTTTTATGTTTCCAATTTACAGGATTATTTTCTATATAGTTATATATTCTATACAATTCTTTTTCATTTCTTATTATATGTTCATAATAATTTCTTTGCCATAAATCAATTTGATTAATTCTTTTTATTTTTTTACTAGCTACAGATTTATATGTTTTTATTATATCTCCTATAGTTTTTTTATTCCCATTTATTAATTCAATAATAAAATGTATATGGTCAGGCATTATTACATATTTCAGAATATTCGTATTTTTGTATTTCTTATTTAATGCTATTAATTCATCTTTTATTATATTTCCACATTGATTTAATATTACTTTATTATCTTCTATAACGCCCAAAATATTGTTTCTATCTTTACAACAAATTGTTATAAAATACATTCCTTCTTGTGAATAATCATAATCTTTTATTCTAATGCTTCTTCTATGATATAATTCGGGGTTAAATTTCATATTCAATTTCTCCTATATTTCGTTTTCCCCCATTTTTTGTTGGGCGCAGTTCGGCCATTCTCCCGGGTATTCCTTACCGACAGCGCCCCTACAATTCTATTTATATCTTACACATACCAAATACAATCCGTGTGCTGGCAAAGTTTTTCCTGCTTTTGTTCTGTCTTTTTGCTCTATTATTTGCGGTATTTCTTCTGCTTTTATTTTTCCGCAAGCCAACATCTACTAATGTTCCTGCAATTATTCTTACCATATTATATAAAAAGCCATTCCCGAGTTAGTTCTATATATATTTTATCTTCTTTTTCTAATACTTCTGCTTTATATATTGTTCTTACACTACTTTTGCTACTTGTTCCACTTGCTTTAAATGCTTTAAAATCATGTTCTCCCTCAAAATATTTTACTGCTTTTTTCATTTCTTGGATATTAAGTTTTAGTGGCATGTGATATTCTAAATCTCTGTATATTGCTGTACCATGCAAAGAATTATTTATTATGTATCTGTATGTTTTTTGTTTTGCATTATACCTTGAATGAAACCTCTCTTCTACTTCTTCTGCTTCTTTTATAACAATACTCTTTTTTAGTTTAGAATTTATTGCATATGGAATTTTATCTATTTCTATATTACTATTTGTTTTAAAATTTGCAACCTGTCCGAAAAGCATGCACTCCGCTATCTGTTCTACCAGATGCAATTAATTCTACTTCTTCTCCAGTTATTTCTTTTATTGCCTTTTCTATTTCCCCTTGTATATTTAATTTATTAGGTTGTTTTTGCCATCCATTAAATTTTTTTCCATCATATTCTATTGTTAGTTTAATGTTTCTCATAAAAAATCTCCTTTATTTGTAAGGGGACGCATCTTTCCCCTAGGTCTTTCTCTAAGGCTAAGATACATCCCCATACTTAAACCGCTAGTGTTGTCAGATTTCCCATTCTCTACTCTTTTTCTTTCCCTTCATTTTCTTCTGTTTTTTTGTTCTTTTTTATTTCTTTTATTTTTTCTCTTAATCTTGCTTTTCTCTTTTTTATTTCTTCGTTTCCAAATCTTTTTGTTACAATATTTTTTATTAATATTTGTTTTAATGCGTCTTCTTTAACATCTACTATTAATGTTCCATCTTTGGCTATTGAAATTTTTCCTGTTTCTTCTGATACAACTACAACAATTGCATCAGATTCTTGTGACATTCCTGCAGCTGATCTATGCCTTGTTCCTAATCCTTTTGATATATTTTTATCATTAGAAAGTGGAAGCATACATGCTGCAGCCTTTATTTTATTTTCGCTAATTACTACTGCACCATCATGAAGTGGAGTTTTAGGATTAAATATATTTACAAGCAATTGTGGTGATATATCTCCATCTATTGCAATACCTGTATCTACTATGTCTTTTAATTTTATATCTCTTTCTATTACTATTAATGCACCTGTTTTAGTTTTTGCGAGTTCAACAGCAGCAATTACTATTTTATATATATTTTCTTTAGTTTTACTAGCAATATCTTTATCTATTCCAAAATATTTGCTTAATTTACCTGTTCCGAAGCTGCTCTAGTGCACGTCTTAATTCTGGTTGGAATATTATAATTAAAAATATTACTCCGTAAGTCATAAATGAAGCAAGTATATAATTTAATATGTGTAACTCAAATATTGAGCTTAAGAATGTTGCAATTATTAAAAATGCAATACCTTTTATTAATTGCCATGCTCTTGTTTCTCTAACTATCTGTATTAACTTAATTGCCAAAAATAATACTAAACCAATATCAATAACAAGCATTATTATTTTTATTGGATTGTCTTTTAACATGTTTAAATAATTTGTTATATCTTGTCCTGTAAACTCTAATGCCTGTGGAAAAATCCAATTTTTCATTAGTATACCTCTTTCAAAATGCGAAGCATTTTGTACTTTTCACTATTAACTCTTAATTCTTTACCTTAATATTTACTATAAATTCATAGTTTGTTTTGTTAATAATTTATTTTACCTTCGCAATTTTTATTTATTATAATATTTATCCTATGACCCATTGCCATATTAACGCAAAAGCTACACTAAGCACCATAAGTGCTGCTAAAACTCCTGCAACTACTCTAGTTACCATTTTTTGCTTATCTATTTTCTTTTTTGCCATTTAAAAATTCCTCTTTTCATTTTTAGATAGAAATATATTATCACAATAGGTTTTATTTTTCAACCTATTTCCTTATTTCTGCGCCTAATGTTTTTTCTGCATCTGAAATAACTTTATTGAATATTCCTGTTACCTCATCATCTGTTAATGTTTTTTTACTATCACTAAATGTTAATGAATATGCTATTGATTTTTTACCTTTAGCTACATGTTCTCCTGTGTATACATCAAACACTTCTATATTTGTAAGTAAGTTTCCGGCAGATTTTTTGATTTGTTTTTCTATTACTGCTGATTCTAAATTTCTATCTACAATAAATGCCACATCTTTTTTAATACTTGGGAATTTTGAAAGCTCTTTATACTTCATTTTTCCAACTTTTTTAGAAAGTAATTTACTTAAATTTATTTCCATTACATACACATCTTCTGATGTAACTTTTGGGTGAAGTTTTCCAATAATACCTACTGGGTCTGCGTTTATTGTAATTGTTGCTGTTTGACCTGGATGGAATTCTTTTGAAATCTCTTTTGGTTTTATAAAACTGTATCTTCCATTGTATCCAAGGTAGTCTAATAATTCTTCTACTATTCCTTTTAAAATATAGAAATCAACATTTTTTGTATTTCCTATTCCTTCATAGTATTTACCTGACATAAGAGTACAAAGTTTTTCTTCTTCTACATATTCACCATTTACTTTTCCAAATCCTTTTCCTATTTCAAATAAAGATATATCTTTATTATTTCTGTCAGAGTTATATTCATATATTTTTAATAGCGAAGGTATCATACTATATCTTAATGTGTTTCTTTCTTCTGTTAATGGATCTAATAATTTTATTGTTTCAAAATTATCTGTAGTAAATTTTTCCGCTTCTTTATCATTTACTAAAATGTATGACATTGTTTCATTTAGTCCAAGACCTATCATTTTATTTCTTATTTCTCTAATTGTTTTGTTGTATTTACCTGTTTTTGTTGGAAGTATAGGACGCTTTCCTTCTATATTATCTACTCCGTAAATTCTTCCTACTTCTTCTATTAAATCTTCTTTTATAGATATATCCATTCTTCTTGTTGGCACTGTTACCGTAACTACTTTGCCATTTACTTTGTATTCAAAACCTAATTTTCTAAATACATTCAAAATTTCTTCTTCTGGAATTTCTAAGCCTAAAAGACTGTTTATATTTTCAAAACTTACATCTATTTTCTTTTCTTCTTTGTTTGATTTATCATAAATTACTGTTCCTTTTGCAATTTTTGCATCAGCATATTTTTCAAGAAGAGCACAAGCTCTTTCTGCTGCCATGTAAGTTCTATTTGGGTCTAGTCCTTTTTCAAAACGATTACTTGCTTCGCTTCTTAATATTTTTTTAGATGTACATCTTATTTTTACTCCATCAAATATGGCAGACTCAATTATAATATTTTTTGTATCATCTTCTACCTCTGTTGAAAGTCCTCCCATAACACCTGCAAGACCAATTGCTTCTTTTCCATTTGTTATAACAATATCTTCTTTATCTAAAGTTCTTTCTATATTATCAAGTGTTGTTAATTTTTCATTTTCTTTAGCCATTCTAACTGCAATTTTTCCGCCTAGTCTATCAGCGTCATAAAAGTGAAGTGGTTGACCAGTTTCAAGCATTACATAATTACTTATATCTACAACATTATTTATTGGCCTAATTCCGCTTGCAATTAATCTATTTTTTATAAAATCAGGGCTTTCTTTTATACATACGTTTAATGCTTTTTTTGCTAAAAATAAATTACAATTTTCTGTATCTATTTCTACTTTAAAACTTTTATTTATATCTTCTTCTGTTTCTGTATGCTTTAAATCAATTTCTTTTACTGGCTTATCATAAATTGCACCTAATTCATATGCCATTCCTAGAATGCTTAATAAATCTCCTCTGTTTGCTGTAAGTTCAAAATCTGCAACTTCATCATCTAACCCCATATATTTAATTGGATCTTCTCCAACTGGTGCATCTGCTGGAAGTTCATGTATTCCAGTTTTGTCTATTTCATCTACGAACTTTGATTCTAGTCCAAGTTCAAGCATAGAACACATCATACCATTAGATTCCTGTCCTCTTATATTTCCTTTTCTAATTGTTACATCTTCTGGAAGTTTTGCTCCTACTTGGGCTACAATTACCTTTAATCCCTTTCTAACATTTGGTGCACCACAAACTATGTTTAAAACTTCTTTACCAATATTTACTCTGCAACAATGAAGATGGTCTGAATCTGGATGCATTTTGCATTCTATTACTTCTCCAATAATTAAATTAGTAGCATTTATTAATTTTTCTGCGCTATCATATTCGTTACCTACTTTTGTCATATCTTCTGCTAAGCTTTCTATATCTACATCTATATCAACATAGTCTTTAACAAAATTTTTACTTAGTTTCAATTAGTCCACATCCTTTCTATCAAATTGATTTAAGAACCTTACATCATTTGTATAAAAATATCTTATATCTGTAATTCCGTACTTAAACATTGCAAGTCTATCAAGTCCTGTTCCAAATGCAAATCCTGTATATTTTTCTGGGTCATATCCATTCATTTTTAATACATTTGGATGTACCATTCCAGAACCAAGTATCTCTATCCAACCTGTTTGCTTACAAAGATTACATCCTTTTCCTCCGCATTTAAAACAGCTAACATCTACTTCATAGCTTGGCTCTGTAAAAGGGAAATAACTTGGTCTAAATCTTAACTTAGAATTTTCTCCAAGCATTTTTTTAACAAACACCTCTAATGTACCTTTTAAATGTGCTAAGTTTATATTTTTATCTATTAAAAGTCCCTCTACTTGACCAAATTGATGTGAATGTGTTGCATCATCATCTCTTCTATATGTTTTACCTGGGCAAATTACTCTAATTGGTCCCTTTTCCTCATTTTCCATCATAACTCTTGCTTGAACCGCTGATGTTTGAGTCCTAAGTAAATGTTCTGGGTCTACATAGAAACTATCTTGCATATCTCGTGCTGGATGTCCTTTTGGAAGATTTAATCTTTCAAAACAATATTCATCAGTTTCTAATTCTGGGCCATCTACTACATCATATCCCATAGATACAAATATATCTTCTACTTCTTCAATTATTCTATTTATTGGGTGTTTACTTCCTCTTTTTATTTTTGTGCTTGGGAGTGTTATATCAATTTTTTCCTTTTCTAATTTTTCATTTAAAGCTTGTTCTTTTAAAACTTCTTCACTTTCTTTAATCTTAGTTTCTATTTCGTCCCTTACGCTATTTACTAAAGAACCAATTACAGGTCTTTCCTCTTGAGACAAATCTTTCATTCCCTTTAGAACCGCTGTAAGTTCACCTTTTTTTCCTAAGTATTTAACTCTTACATCATTTAATTCTTGAAGAGTTTTTGAGTTTTCAATTTCACTTATTGCATTCTCTTTAATTTTAGCAATTTGTTCTTTCATATAAACCTTCCTTTCCAAAACTATTATCTTATTCCTAATTCTGCCAATATATACATAATTGGGTTGCTGTTAATATCTTCTTTTATTACCTTTTGTATATTTAGTAAAGTTTCATTATCAAACACTTTTTGTAAAGATTCATCACTTTTTTTATTAACTCCTAATGCGATAGAATATGGCAAATATTCTTCATATAAAACAACTTCTTCGATTTCTCTATCTTTCATTAAAGTATACTCTTCCATAAACTTTTTAAATTTAATCCATTTTTTTAATTCTTGTTTTCCTGCATCATTTAAATTCATTGATAATGTAAATTTATTTCTTTTCCAAAAAGCACTAAACATAATTGTTATAGCTGTTCCTATCATAAGTCCAAAAGGTATATTTAAAGCTACTCCATAATCATTAGTAAAGCATAATATTATTATTGCAACTAATGATACAAAAATTATAGTTAATATCATTTTTGTATCAGAAATATCCATTTCTTTTGTAAAATTTAACTGCTTATATTCTTCTTTTAAAGCTTTTTTCCACAATTTATAATTCAACTTGTTTCCATGATTTGAATTTTCTATATAGTCTAACAATATTTTATCACTCTTAGAGATATCATTTTGATTTGTTTCATCTTTTATAACCTTAAATTTAATCTTATTGTTATTATGTTCTATTTTTAATATACCTTTGCAATATAGATTTATTATATTAGCTACTAAAGTTTTTTTCCACCTTATTTTTCCATAATATAAAATAGAAGCAATTGCGGGACTATATGTGCAATCTATATCTCTTTTAAATATATCTAAATCATTATTAATTTCTTTACATATGTTGCCATTTCTTATTATTCTATATATCATTAAGTATATTTCAAATGCAAAGTATCCTATAAAAATTATTAATACATATGTAAATAACTGAATTAATGGCCCGCTCATTCCTTCTAATAATGGCATATTATTTAGCATATTAAATCCCCCTCTAAACAAATCAAAAAGACGTCCCAATACATCATAGGACGTCTTTTTTACGTGGTACCACCTAAATTTATTAATTAAAAATAATTAACCTCATTTATAGCTTTTAACGCTAGCAAGCGCTTTTATCTACTATTATTTCAATAAAAGACCTAAAAAGTGAAAATTCAAATAAACTAGTATTAAATAGGCTTCCAGCCTATGGCCTATTCTCTCTTAAATACATCTTATTTATCCTACTTTGCTTTTTCAAACGGCTTTATATTCAAATCTGTTTAATATGATATCATACTTTTTAGCTAAATACAATAGTTCTATTCAATATTTTAAAAATGAAAAATTGTTGTTAATGAGAAGTGGGATGTGAGATGTGGGAAACTAGAATAAATCTCGCATATCCTAGTCCCAATAAGCACACCTCACACTTCGCACTTCACACATCTCAACTCTAATTAAATTCAGGATATTCACATTTTGTCATTTGTCAAAAAAAGTGACTGTTTCTAAAATCATTTTTTCCAATTTCTCTATATCTAGTCCAACCACTGAATTATATGAACCTTCTATTTTTTCTATAAATTTACTTCCTATTCCTTGTACTGCATATGAACCTGCTTTATCCATTGGTTCTTTTGTTTTTATATAATCTAATATCTCTTTATCTGTCATTGGTTTCATATACACTTTACTTTTTGTATAATCGCTTTTCTTTATTGTTTTTCCATCTTTTTTTGATATAACAGAAAGTCCAGAATATACATAGTTTACATTTCCTTGCAAGCTCTTTAGAGTATTATATGCGTCTTTTTCATCTTTTGGCTTTCCTAATATTCTATTTTCGAAAAAAAACTATTGTATCTCCTCCAATTACTATTAATTCTTCATATTTATTTTGAATTCTACTAAATACCTCTTCTGCTTTAGAAATTGCTAATTCCTTTACAAGCTTTTCTGGGCTTACTTCTTTTATAGTAGCTTCATCAAAATTACTTGCTATTACTTCAAAATCTTTTATAATTTTTCCGCAATAATTCTTTTCTTCTCGGAGAATTTGATGCTAGTATAATTTTCATTTCATATTTTCCTTTTCTATTTCTGCTACCATATCTAATCTTTCCTTATGCCTTCCACCTTCAAACTGTGTTGCTATCCACATTCTAACTATTGCTATTGCCTCTCCTTTTGTAACATAGTCTGCTCCAAGTGCTAAAATGTTTGTATTATTGTGCATTCTAGAAAATTTTGCTGCTTCTTCACAAAAACATGGTGCACTTCTTATTCCTTTAAATTTATTTGCTACCATTGCCATTCCATATCCAGATCTACATATTAATATTCCTCTATCGCATTCTTTATTTTGTACTGCCTTTGAAACTTCTTTTGCAATTATAGGATAATCTACTCTTTCTTCTGAATATGAACCAAAATCTTTATATTTGAATCCTTTTTCATCAAAATATTTTTTTATTTCTTCTTTTAGTTTGTACCCACCATGATCACTACCAATTGCTAACATAACAATTCCCCCTTATCTTTATTAATTTTTATACTATCACAATAATTCTTTTAATTCAATAGAAAAATCTTGGTATGTTTTATGCCAAGATTTTATTAATTTACTTTATAAATTCATTATATATTTTGTTTATATCTGTCTCATCTTTAAATTTTGACTCCATTGGGCACATTCCAGTTTTATTTTTATTTTTTACATAATTTATTAATTCTTCGTATTCATATGTAATGCTATATTCTTCTAAAACAGGTATTGCTATTTTACTTAATTTTAAAGTAAATAGCTCTTTTACCCCTGCTTTTGCCATTATGGATGCTGCAACTTTTCCTATCATTCTATCTGCAACTGTTGCTCCTTTTAGTCCTTCTTTATTTTGAGTAAGTATTTCTACCAAGTCTTTTACTCGTTCTTGATAGTACTCCTTTATATTACCATCTTTTAAAACAACTAATGAAGCATCTTTTTCTTTTAAATCATTTTTTACTTTTTCTAAATTAGTCATTTAATTTTATTCCTTTCTTTATTGAGCTAGCAATAAATGGTACAAATGCTAATTGAATTAATAGTCCTGGTATTCCTGTTCTTACTGCATCTAGCACTCCTGAAATTCCAGCTAAATTAAATCCAAATATGTTACCGGATGCAAATAATACTCCTGCGTAAAGCACTCTTCCTATTACTAAGCTTAAAATTAAAGAAACATATGAGCTAAATTTTTTACTAAATACACCTAATAATACTGCATATAATAGTAGTTCTATTAACATATATGGTAATCTCGCAAGTGTTGGCATTCCTGTTAATAAGTAACTAAATACTATTGATATACCTGCAACTACGCTTCCACTAATTACTCCAAATGTTAATGCTGCAATTAAAACTGCAATGTGCATTGGTAAATATGTTGCACCTGCTGTTGCACCTGCTAGTACGTGGAATATTCTAGGTAATGCAATTCCTATTCCTGATAATAGAACTGTTCCAACTACTGTTTTACCTATTTTTGTTCCTATCCATTCTGCTAATTTTGAATTTTTAATTCCTGATAATACTTTTTCCATAAAATTTTCCTCCTTTAAATTATATAAGAATTTTATTAAAGAGCGGACGAATACTGTTAGTCCCTACAACGTTTGCAATATGTTTTGGATGGCAAATTTCTGTTGCCATTTTTTATTATAATTCTATTAATTCGTATTCTCTTGTACCAAATCCTAAATCAGCTGCTGCTTCTATTGTATGAATTCCGTGTCTTGATTCTATTCTCTCTATTAAATGATCTCGTCCTGGATCTGTTGATGAATATACTAAATCTATACAAGCTTGGTCTAGTGCTACTGGATCTGTTGATGCAAGTATTCCAATGTCTTTCATACAAGGGTCTTCAGCTACTGCACAGCAATCGCAGTCAACACTCATATTGCACATAATGTTTATAAAAGCCATGTTACCTTTAAAATATTTTACTACTGATTCTGCTGCATCTGCCATTGATTCTAAAAATAAATCTTGTGCTGGCAAGTTATCCCACAATATTGTTTGATCTTTTGTATATCCTGCAGAATGAATCCATGATTTTCCGCCTAGATGAACCGCATCCGATTGATAATTGCTTTAATGCTCCTCCAAATCCTCCCATTGGGTGTCCTTTAAAATGTGATATTACAAGCATTGAATCATAATTTGCCATGTTTTTTCCAACATGGTTTTGCTTAATAACCTTTCCATTTGGTATTTCAAGTACTAAATCTGGCTCTTCTGCATCCATAATGTCTACATTATAATATTTGCTCCAACCATGATTTTCTATTAATTTTTTGTGTTTTTCTGTGCTGTTTCTTTCTCCTTCATATGCAGTATTGCATTCTACTATTGTTCCGTTTACGTGTTTTATAATATCCTGCATAAATTCTGGTCTTAGGTAATTTTGATTACCCTCTTCTCCTGAATGAACTTTTACTGCAATTTTTCCTGGAAGCTTTTTATTTAATGCTTCGTACATTTTTACAACATTTTCTTTTGATATTTCTTTTGAGAAATATACTTTTGCTTTTTCCATTTTACTTTCCTCCTTTTTAATTTTTATCCTAATGCTACATCTAATATCATCATTATTACGAACCCAATAGCTACACCTATTGTTCCAATGTTTGAGTGTTCTCCGGCTTGTGATTCTGGTATTAATTCTTCTACAACAACATATATCATTGCACCTGCTGCAAATGATAATAAATAAGGTAATATTGGAACTACTGTGCTTGTTAAAAGGATAGTAATTATTGCGCCTATTGGTTCAACTATTCCAGATAATGCTCCATATGCAAAAGCTTTTGCCTTTGACATTCCCTCACTTTTTAGTGGCATAGAAATTATTGCTCCTTCTGGAAAATTTTGTATAGCTATACCTATTGCGAGTACAAGTGCTCCTGCCATGCTAATTCCCGTACTTCCTAGTAAAGAGCCAGCAAGTACAACCCCCACTGCCATTCCTTCTGGTATGTTGTGAAGTGTTACAGCTAAGACTAGCATTACTTCCTTTTTTAGCTTTGCTTTTAAACCTTCTGGTTTTTCTGTGTTTAAATGCAAATGCGGAATTAAACTATCTAATACTAAAAGAAATACTATCCCTAGTAAAAATCCTATTGCAGCAGGGATCCACGCTATATCTCCTTGTTCTTTTGCCATATCTATTGAAGGAATTAAAAGAGACCACACTGATGCTGCTATCATTACACCAGATGCAAATCCTAAAAGTAGTTTTTCTACTTTACCATTCATTTTGTTTTTCATTAGAAATACCATTCCAGAGCCTAAAACAGTTCCTAAAAATGGTATAGCAAGAACTAATGCAACATTCATTTTTATACCTCCCTATTTACTTATTTCAATTATTTTATTTGCAATTTTTTTGCCAAAAATTTTGTCATGTTCTACAAATATAATTGTAGGTTTATATTTTAAAATCATCTCTTCTATTTGCTCTCTTGAAATAATATCAATATAGTTTAATGGTTCATCCCATACATATAAATCTGCAGATTCTGTTATACTTCTTGCAATAAGTACTTTCTTTTTTTGTCCTTCACTCATATTTTGAATATTTTTTTCAAATTCTTTACTTTCTACTCCTAATTTAGATAGCATAGCTTTAAATATTCCTTCATCTATTTGATACTTTAAAGCATATTCTCTTAAATTTCCTTTTACTTTATCTGTATGTTGTTCTACATAAGAAATTTTTAAATCATTGGCTATTTTTATTTCTCCATCATATTCGATATTTTCTCCCAAAATTAGGTTTATTAAACTAGTTTTTCCGCTTCCGTTTTCTCCTGCTATTAAAACTCTATCCCCAACATTTATATCAAAATTTAATTTTTGAAATATGGGTTTATTATTAAATTTTATTTGTAAATTACTTGCATAAATTATCTCTTTTTTTCTAAATTGCAAAGGTTTCATAGTTAGAGAGTGCGCTACATCAACATTTTTTAATAAACTTTCTTTTTCTAGTATCTCTTTATTTTTTCTGTTTTCAATAGATTTTGACCTTTGCATCATTTTTGCTGATTGATGACCTATATACCCTCTATCTGGTCTTAAACCAGAATTTCTACTGCCATATTTTGTTTTTTCTATATCATTAGACCATTTTTGAGTTCTTTTTTCTGATTCTTCTAATCTTTTGATATCCTTTTTTAGTTTATTATTTTCAGCCAATTCAAAGTTATCTTGTCTTTCTTTGTTTTCTTTCCAAGATGAGTAATTTCCTTTTTGAATATCTATGTTTTTATTATTTATAGATATTATATGATCAACTACATTATCTAAAAATTCCCTATCATGTGATACTACTATAAATCCTTTTTTATCGTTTAAGTATTTTTCAACCTCTTTTTTGCTATCATAATCTAAATGATTTGTAGGCTCATCTATTAATAGAAAATTATTTTCTTTTAAAAACAAAGCTACAAGCAGGGCTTTTACTCTTTCTCCTCCACTAAGCACGTTAAAACTTCTATATAAAATCTCTGTATTGGCATTTATTAAATTTAATTCTTTATATATTTTCCACTCTTCTGGAAAAAAAGCAATTTCATTTATTATATCTAAAGTCTTATTTTTTTCATCTTTTACTTCAAATGGAAAATAATCAAATTCTACACTTTTTTCTATCTTTCCCTGATAATTATATTCATTTAGTAACAATTTTAAAAAAGTAGTTTTGCCTTTCCCATTTCTTCCAATTAACCCTAACTTCCAATCTGTATCTATATTAAAAGAAACATTTTCAAATACATTCTCATAACTCCCTTGATATCCAAAACTTAAATTTTTAACTTGTATTTGTGACATTTCTCTCCCCCCTTCTTTTACCGAATAAATTGTATAATAAAAAAGTGCAATTTACAATTACAAATTACACCTTTTTAATTAAAATGGGGAAAAAGGGGTCTGACCCCTTTTTCCCCATTTTCGACAAATCGACAAAAATTTATTTTTCTACTTTTTTTGCTACTACTGCAAATCTTCCATCTTCTGTGTGATATGCACAGGTAGATAGAGTCATTAATTGATCCCCATATTCTGCTGTTTTTCCAGTGTCATATAAAGATGCTTCTTTAGCATTACTTACAAATTCATTATATTCTTCTTCATTTTCTGCATTAATAAAATAATAATATCTAAATACATTTTTTTCTGATTTATAATATACCCTTGATTCAAAAACTGCTATAATTTCATATTCTGCATCTTCATTTTCTGTTGTAAATCTAATACTAGGGTGTTCTTTATAATAACTTTCTTCTTTATAATTTAATAGGTCTGCAAACATTTCTGTGCTTCCTATATTATTATGCCCATATATTAATAAATTCGAACTTGGCAAATTCCAATCATAATCTTTATCTAAAAACAAAGATCCTTCTTTTGTATATTCTTTTTTATAATCATGTGTCATATAAAAATCATTATCTTCTCCTTGAAGGACCGGATAACTTATTTTAGTATTCTCTATTTCTAGCCAGCCTACAATATCAGAATTTGTTTCTTTCAAAGTTTTTACCTGAAGCATCCTTTCAGTAACTTCATCTGATATTTCATCTTCGTTTATTTCTATTGTATCTATTAAATTAGAGGTTCTATTAGCTTTATATATATCGTAAAAATGCTTTACTAGATATATGGCTGCCAATATTACTAAAATAATTAAAATTATATAAATAAGTTTATTCTTTTTCTTTTTCTCAATTCTATAATGCTTTGCCATTTTTTAATCTCCATAATAATATTTTAAATATATATTAACAAAGGATAGACTAAATGTCTATCCTTAATTTTGTATTTTTGCTAAACTTTAAGCATCTTTTCTTTTTAAAGCTACTAAAGATACTGTTCCAATTGCTAAAATTGCAATAGCTACACCTACAAAGCTTACTACACCTGTTTTAGGTGTTTCGTCTTTTTCACCTTCTACTTCTTCTGATGGTACTACTTCCTCTTCTTCTGAAGGATCAGTTGTATCATCTGTTGGAGGTGTTACATCACCAGTATCGTCTACTAAAGCTACTTTAACATATATAGTTGTATTAGCACTAATAGCTTTTGAAAAATCAAATGCTGTTTCATATGCACTATCTGCATAGAAACCATCTATAGTTTGATCTTCAGCTAAAGAAACATTATTTTTTACAGTTTCTTCTGTGATAACTGAATCTTTATCAACTACAATTGATTTTGTAGAATCAGCAGCTACTATTGTTAAAACTACTTTTTCTGCCTCATCAGTTGTTGCTGTAACTCCATCTTTATCTATAGAACTTTCAGAAATTATATTATCATTTGCATCTGTTAAAAGTACATTTTTATCAGCTACAAAAACTTTGTTTACTGTGTTTTCTGTGTTTTCTATTTCGAATGTTGTAACATTACTATTACTTGCAACACGAACAGCATTGTCTTTTTCGTATGTAGTGAAAGTTCCATCCATAATCAATTTAGGATTTCCTTGAGCACTTCCTTTATCCAACTCGATACCATTGTTAGCACCCTCTCCATTATATCCAAGAGTTAAATCTTTTACAGTAACTGTACCTCCGTTTACAAGAACTGCACCGTAAGTACATCCATTGATTGTTACTCCATCTAATATAACAGATCCATCAAATGCTTGTACACCATATTTTGGAGCAAATTTTAAAGTAATATTTTTTAATGTTAACTCTGCTCCAGATACAACTGTAAATAATGAGTGGTCACCTGAATGGCTCTCTTGGTTTATCCAAGCATCTGTAGCACTTACAGTATTATAATTTCCGTCAATAGTTACGTTACGGTTTACTGTTACTACAGAATTTGTTTGGAAACTATTCCCTAATACTATTGTATCCACACTAGTGTCTGCTAGAGCTTCTCTTAACGCTGTTTCATCATTAACTGTTGTTTCTGCTGCATTACTAATATTTGGTAATACTAATAATACTGCTAAAACTAAAACAGAAAATAGAACTAATTTAACTGTATTTCTCATCTTTTCACCTCCTTTCAAATTTTGGATATATTTATATTTAAAATATAAATACCTTGAAATTGGTGTTATAAGTTTTTCTTTTGAAACTTTTACCAATTGTTATGTATTTTATATATCACTAGTTTAAATAAAATTCAATAGAAAAATATGTAAAATTATGTTTCTTTTATATTACATTTTCTTTTCAATCACATTTTCTAACTTTTTATACATTTATTACCTGCGTTTTTAGCTTAAATATTGCAAATATGATAGACATTTCGCTAAGAATGCCTTCGAAGAAAATGCTAAATGCATGCCACAATCTAAAGCTCGGCAAAATTAAAGTAGTCTGGAAAATTTTAAATTAGGTCAAAATAAAAAGCAATTTTTCCTATACAAGAAAAAGCAATAAAAGAATAGTCCTTTTATTGCTTTAATAAGTAACATTTATTTTTAATTAAATTTTATATAATAGCTTTTGCCACATAATAATTTTTCTTTCCTCTTTTTATAATTAAATATGTTCCGTTTGTAAGATGTTTTTCATCTATTACTTGATCCATTTGATTCATCTTCTGTCCTTTTATTTCTATACTATTATTTGAAATAAATTCTCTTGCTTGCCTTTTACTTGTTGCTACATTCATTTCTACTAATATATCTAGTATATTCTTATTTAATTCTATACCCTTAATTTCGTTTCCTTTAAAAGCTTCTTCTAATTCTTGGTTTGTTAAATCATTAAAGTTGCCTTTAAATAGTGCATCACTAATTTTTATTGCCTTTTCGTATTCTTCTTTTCCATGTAAATCTGTTATTATTTCTCTTGCAAGTATTTTATGGGCTTCTCTTAATTCTGGTTTTTCTTTATGGCTTTTTTCTATTTCTTCAATTTCTTCTTTACTTAAGAATGTTAATTTTTTTAAATAACTTATAATCATTGAATCTTCAAGATTTATTAAATATTGGTATAATTCATAACTTGATGTTTTATTTTTATCAAGCCATAATGCATTTCCTTCTGTTTTTCCAAACTTAACTCCATTTGAGTCTGTAACTAAAGGCATAACCATTCCGTAGGCTGTTTTATCTAACTTTCTTCTAATTAGTTCTATTCCAGAAGTTATATTTCCCCATTGGTCTGAGCCTGCAACTTGAAGTACACAATTTTTATTTTGATATAAATATAAAAAGTCTAGAGCTTGTAATATCATATATGAAAATTCTGCATAGGTAATTCCTGTTTCCATTCTAGATTTAACTTTATCTTTTGCAAGCATATATCCAACATTAAAGTATTTTCCGTAATCTCTTAAGAAGTCTATTACATTTATATCTTTTATCCAATCATAATTATTAACTACTTCAAACCCAAATATTTCTTTTGCCTGTTTTGTTAATCCCTCTATATTTTTTTCGACCTCTTCTTTACTAATAATTGGCCTTTCAGAAGTAGGTTTTGGATCTCCAATTAAACCTGTTGCTCCTCCTACTAATAAAATAGGTTTATGTCCATATTTTGCAAGTCTTTTTGATATTAAAAATGATGAATAATGACCAATATGCATGCTATCGGCTGTTGGATCTGTACCTATATAAAATGTTAATTTTTCATTGTTCAATTTATTAATCAATTCTTCATCACTAATGTCTTGAATAAGACCTCTCCATTTTAAATCTTCATATAATGTCATAATATCATCCTTTCTTATTATAAAAATCAAAAAACTAATTCTTCCCTTAAAGGACGAATTAGTTTATCCGTTGTACCACCTTTTTTTACAATATTAAAATTAAATATTGCCTCATTATTAGCTTATTCGTAGCTACACGTTAGTTACTATAAGAAGTGTAATTCAAATTTTATATTCTAGTAATTTCCACCAACCATTACCTCTCTATTAGTTACTATAAAATTCTACTAAAGTTTCTTTTTAAAACATAACTAAATTAACTTGAAGATATTTTAACATTTTATACTTCTAATGTCAAACTATCAATTAAATTTCCTTCTACATCTTTTAAAAGTAGTTTTTCATTTTCTATTATTAAATAACTATTTTTTGTATTATCTTTTGGCAAAGATATAGATCCGCTATTTACACATATTACTCCATCTTTTTCTTTTATAAATCCTGTATGGAAATGCCCATATACCAAAACGTCAATATTTTCTGGTATATTATCCATATTATATTTATGTCCGTGTGTAAAGCAAAATCTTTTTCCAGATATAGTTAATTCGATCTTATCTTTAAATTCAAAATCAGAAATCATTTCATCTACTTCTGCATCACAATTTCCTTTTGTACATAATATTACATCTTTAAAGCTATTTAATATTTTAGCTACTTCCATTGGGTTATATTCCTTTGTTAAAGGATTTCTAGGCCCATGATAATATAGGTCTCCTAATAATATTATTTTATCTGGTCCTTCGTTTTTATATATTTCTTTTATTTTATTAGCATAATAAGAAGAACCATGAATATCTGATACTACTAAATATTTCATTATCTATACCTCCTTTTCGTATTCTTATTTTTCAACTAGTGTTTCTAATTTTTTATATATTTCTGGATACATCTTTTTTAAATTAATTATTTTAAATGTTTTTGAATCTGCCCAAGCAAGTGTTGTTTTACCTATATTAATTAACTTATCATTTTTATCATAAATATCATACTCCAAAACAAATTTTACAGGGCTTAGTTCAATCATCTTTGTTTTTATTTGTACCTCTTGATTATAATATGCAGGCATTTTATATTTACAATTTAATTCTACTAAGGGAGTCATTATGCCTTTTTTCTCAATTTCATCATATCTTATTCCTACTTTATTAAAATACTCTGTTCTTGCTTCCTCATACCATATTGCATAAACAGAGTGATGTATTATTCCCATTTGATCTGTTTCTGCATATCTAGGTACTATTTTTACTGTTACTACCATCTTTTTTCCCTTCTAACTTAATATTTTTCCCCCTCCTAGAACAATATCATCAATATAAAAAACAGCTGATTGTCCTGGCGTTATTCTAGGAACAGGTTTTTCAAAACATACTTTTATTAGATTTTTATCAATCTTTTCTATAGTAGCTTTTTCCTCTCTACTTGAATACCTTGTTTTTACAAGAACATTCATTTTATCTGTTATCTCATCTATTAATAGCAAGTTTATATCACTTACAATGGCTTCATTTTTGTATATTTCTTTTTCTTCTCCTACTATAACTTGATTTTTTTCTTTGTTAAATCCTATCACATATAATGGTACTTTATATGATATCCCTAAGCCTTTTCTTTGTCCTATTGTATAATAATATAATCCTTTATGCTTGCCTAATATTTCACCTTTTGAATTTACAATATCTCCTTCTTTTGGCTTTAAATTAGAATTTTTTTCTAAAAATCTTTTATAATTTCCATCAGGAATAAAACATATATCTTCACTATCAGGTTTAATTGCAACTATTAAATCTTTTTCCTTTACAATATTTCTTACTTCTTCTTTTGTTTTAATTTCGCCTAATGGAAAAATAATTTTATCTAATATTTCTTTAGGTATTCTATATAAAACATAACTTTGGTCTTTTAATATATTACTAGATTTTTTTAAAACATGTCTTTTATATTTTTCTGAATATTCTATTCTTGCATAATGACCTGTAGCTATATAATTGCAATTAAGTTCCTTTGCCTTTTCATACATTAAGCCAAACTTTAAATATTTATTGCATTCAATACATGGATTTGGTGTTCTTTGATTAGAATATTCTTGTATAAAATTATCTATTACTTTACATTTAAATTCTTTTCTTAAATTATACTCAATATGTGGAATTCCTATAGCTTCGCAAACTTTTTTTGCATCAATACTTGCACTATTATTATTGTTTCCTTCAGAATATAAATCCATTGTTACACCAATTACTTCATATCCTTTTTCTTTTAAGACTAATGCTGCTGCTGAGCTATCTACCCCACCGCTCATACCTACAAGCACTCTTTTATTATCCATTATTATATTTTTCCTCCCTAATGATAATATATCTTTGTTTACAAATATTTTCAATTTTTAACAAAAGAGGCATATTAGTATGCCCCTATATAAATTAATTTTTTTCATCTATATTATCTGAATTTTTAATTTTACTTTTCAATTTATTAGACATCTTTTTTAACTTTTCTTTGTTTCCATTAATATCACCTAAGAAATAAGAAACTCCAAATCCTATTATCATTATTATAATTGCTATTAGTGAATTAATGTTTAGTCCAATTATACAACTTGAATTTAAAACATTAGGAATAATTGATAAAAATAAACCAAATATAATTGAAAAAGTTGCTGTATAATATCTTTTTATTAATTGATTTATTATAAATGATATAACTAATACTCCTATTACCAATCCTAATCCTGCTGGGATTAATACTCTTAAATCAAAATTTGCAAGAGAACTAACGTATAACTCATATAATCCAAGTGATGATAATATTACTGCACTATCCACACCTGGTACTATTGAAGATCCTGCAACAGCAAATCCTAATAATGCTGATTGAAAAAGATTAGGATTTGTTATGGCTGGAAATAGATTTTTATTTAAATAAAACAATGTAAATCCAAATGCTGCTGCAAGAAAAATTAAAATATAGTATTTGTTTTTAAACCCTTCCTTTTTTACTTCTTTATAAAAAAGTGGAATTGTTCCTAAAACTAATCCTAAAAAGGCAAATCTTGTATACATTTCATAATTATTTAGTAAATAATCTACAATCTTGCTAAATAATAATATTCCTACTCCAAACCCTAAAAACAGAGGAACTAAAAACATTAAATTCTTTTTTAAATCTTTAAATAAAGTTCCTATTGCATTTATTGTTTTTTGGTATAATCCAAATATAACTAACATTACACTCCCACTAAGGCCTGGCGCAATTCCACCAATTCCTACAATAATACCTTTTAAAAAATTAATCATTTGTTTTCCTCCAATATATAACGTGACAATTATACTATATGATATGTATATTTTCAACCTTTTACAATTTGAAAATTATATAAAACAATTTTTGTTAATATTAAGCTTAAATATTATAACTTATGTTAAAGCATTAATTCTAGAATATTTGAAGGAGACTGCTTTACCAGTCCCCTTCATCTTTTACAATTATTTATTATACAGCTTCTTCGTTGTCGAATTGACTGTTATATAAATCCGCATAAAATCCTTGTTTTGCAAGTAACTCCTCATGTGTTCCTTGTTCTACAATGTCTCCATGGTCCATTACTAGTATTAAGTCTGCATTTTTTATTGTTGATAACCTATGTGCAATAATAAAACTTGTTCTACCTTTCATTAAGTTATCCATAGCAGATTGTATTTGTATTTCTGTTCTTGTATCTATGCTTGATGTTGCTTCATCTAGTATTAAAATTTTAGGGTTTGCAAGTATTACCCTTGCTATTGTAAGCAGCTGTTTTTGCCCTGCAGATACATTGCTTGATTCCTCATTTAATACAGAATTATATCCATTAGGTAAGGTTTTTATAAAATGATGTACATGTGCTGCTTTTGCCGCTTCTATAACTTCTGTGTCAGTTGCATCTGGTCTTCCATATCTTATATTGTCTTTTACTGTACCTCCAAATAGCCATGTTTCTTGAAGCACCATTCCAAACATTTTTCTTAAATCTCCACGTTTAAAGTCTTTTACATTATGTCCATCTACTAAAATTGCTCCACTATTTACATCATAAAATCTCATTAGCAGTTTTACCATAGTGGTCTTTCCAGCGCCTGTTGGTCCTACTATTGCAATCTTCTGTCCTTCTTTAACTTTAGCATTAAAGTCATTTATAATTATTTTATCCTCATCATACCCAAATTCTACATCTTTAAATTCTACATTTCCTTTTATTTTTGAAGTATCTATATCATTTTCAGGGTCCTTTACTTCTTCATCTTCCTCTAAAAATTCAAATACTCTTTCTGCTGCTGCAACCATTGCTTGAAGCATTCCAGATACTTGTGCAACCTGAGTAATTGGTTGTGTAAATCTTTTATTGTATTGTATAAAACTTTGTATATTACCTACTGTAATTTTGCCTTGAATAGCTAAGTATCCTCCAACAACTGAAACAGCAACATATCCCACATTTCCTATAAAGTTCATTAATGGGTGCATTAATCCAGATAAAAATTGAGATTTCCATCCAGATTTATATAATTCATTATTTGCTTTTGTAAAGTTTTCTATTGCGGCCTCTTCTCCGTTAAATGCTTTTACAATTGTGTGTCCACCATATATTTCCTCAACTTGACCATTTACGTGTCCTAAGTATTCTTGTTGTCTTTGGAAATATTTTTGTGATTTTCCTACTATTATTTTTACAATGATTGCTGATATTGGAAGTATTACAAATGAAATAATTGTCATTGTAACACTAATTGATAGCATCATTATTATAATACCAATTATTGTACAAACAGCAGTTATTATTTCTGTAATGCTTTGGTTAAGGTTTTGAGAAAGAGTATCTATATCGTTTGTTATAATAGACAAAACCTCTCCGTTTGTTTTCTTATCAAAATATTTCATTGGCAATTTATTTAATTTTACTGCTATATCGTTACGTATTTTATATGTTAGTTTTTGTGCAACAGATGTCATTGTAAATCCTTGTATTAAAGAAAATATTGCACTTACTATATAAAATCCTAGTAAAGTAAACAAAATGCTTGCTACTTTTCCAAAATCTATACCTGTTCCTCCAGATAGTTTTCCAATTAATCCATTGAATATTTCTGTTGTTGCATTACCAAGTATTTTAGGTCCAACTATATTAAAAATAGTACTTCCTATTGCAAATATTATTACAACAAATATTGCAAATTTATATTTAGATAAATAGTTTTTTATTAATTTTTTTGTTGTTTTTTTAAAATTTTTTGGTTTTTGCATAGGTGCTCCGTGATTTTTTCCCATTGGTCCTGGCATATTAATTTGCACCTCCTTCTAATTCTTCCTTAGATAATTGTGACAAAGCAATTTCTCTGTATTGTTCGCAATTTTTTAACAATTCTTTATGTGTACCTTTTCCTACTATTTTTCCTTCGTCTAATACTATAATCTGGTCTGCATTTAAAATTGTACTTATTCTTTGCGCTACTATTATTACTGTTTTTCCTTTTGTTTGTTTTGCAAGTTCTTCTCTTAATTTGCTATCAGTTTTAAAATCTAATGCAGAAAAGCTATCATCAAAAACTATTATTTCTGGATCTATTGCTAAGGCTCTTGCTATTGATAAACGTTGTTTTTGCCCTCCAGATACGTTGTTTCCTCCTTGTGCTATTTCTGATTTAAATTGTTTTTCTTTTCTTTCTATAAAGTCTGTTGCTTGTGCTATCTCTGCTGCTTTTTTCATTTGCTCATCTGACATAGATGAATTTCCATATTTTATATTTGACTCTATAGTCCCTGAAAATAGTACACCTTTTTGAGGCACAAAACCTATTCTTTTCCTTAATTCTTTTTGTGGTACATCCTTTACATTAACACCATCTATAAGTAATTCTCCACCAGTTACATCATAAAAACGTGGTATTAAGTTTACAACCGTAGATTTACCGCTACCAGTACTTCCAATTAATGCTGTTGTCTCTCCCGGTTTTGCGGTAAAATCAATATCTTCCAATATTTCTGTATCGGCATCTGGATATCTAAATGAAACATTTTTAAATTCAACATATCCTTTTTTATTCTCTACAAATTCTTTTGTTTCTTCTTTATCTTTTATAGAAGCTTCTGTTTCTAATACTTCGTTAATACGTCTTGCAGATACAGAAGCACGAGGAAGCATTATAGAAATTATAGATATCATTAAGAAAGAAATTACTATTTGCATTGTATATTGTATAAATGCCATCATATCTCCAACTTGCATAATACCTTGGTCTACTTTGTGTCCGTCCTACCCAAATTATTAAAAGCATAATTCCATTCATTATAAACATTAAAGCTGGCATCATAATGCTCATTGCTCTATTTACAAATATATTTGCTTTCATAAGGTCTTTATTTGCACTATCAAATCTTTCTTCTTCTCTTTTTTCTGTATTAAATGCTCTTATTACAGGAAGTCCTGTTAGTATTTCTCTTGAAACTAAATTTAACTTATCTATCAAATCTTGTAGTTTTTTAAATTTAGGCATTGCTACAATAAATAGTACAAGCACAATTATTATTACACATGCAATTGCAAGTCCTATAATCCATGCCATAGAATTATTACTATGCGCTAAAACTCTTAAAAATCCACCTATACCAATTATTGGTGCATATACTACAACTCTAAATAGCATTGTAAGTAGCATTTGTATTTGTTGTATATCATTAGTGCTACGCGTAATTAAAGAAGCAGTAGAAAATTCATTAAATTCTTTTCTTGTAAATGTTAGGACTTTTTTGAATACTTTGTCTCTTAAAGTTTTACCTAAATTTGCTGCAACTCTTGAAGATAAAAGCATAATTATTACTGCTGATGTCATACTAATTAGTGCTATTCCTATCATTTGAAATCCTACTTTTAATATGTAGCCATTTTGAATGCTATCAGTATTTACTCCAATTGCAATATATTCTGCCTTTGTTGCTTGAACTGCTGCTTGATCTAAAACAGTTCCCATACTTTGGTCTAATTGTTTATTAATTTCGTCCTTTAAACCAGATAATTGTTCTTCTGGCAATGATTTTATTATATCCGTTAAAGGCATTTGCTGTATTATATTTTTTTGTTGTTCAGGGACATTTTTAGTTATTTCTTCTTTTATTTTATTAGATGTTTGTTCATTTTCTATAAAATATATTGCCATAAATGGTTTTGTTATAATTTCATCTAATCTTTCTTTTTGACTGTTATTTAATTTATTTAATTCATACAAATCTTGATTTTCTATCTCTGGATATTCTTCTTTTATTTTTTCGTATTCTTCACCTTGTAAATTACTTTTTGAAATTAATGTATAATTACTTAATATCTCTTCATCATCTTCTGCAAATAATAATAAATTATCCATTTGAGATTTTCTAATTACCTCAGGTGCAACATATTCTATTCCACCTGCTTGAATTCCAGTATTTACTATTTTGGAAGTATAATCAGGAAGAGTCAAATCCGCCCATGCTTGAACACATAACAATAAAATAATTATTAATACAGATACCCAAGTCTTTTTTAAATATTTTAAAATTTTAAACATTATTTCCTCCTTCTTCTGGTTTTGTAATACCATATTTAATATAATCTAACTGCTTTAAATAATCTAATCGTGCTTGTTTTTTAGATTTATATTTAAAATTAGAAACAATAGCTTTTTTAGTTACTGCTTGCAATATTCTAATTAAAAGTTTAAAATCCTCTTTTCCTTCTATTTTTAAATTTGATTTATCAATTAAATCATAATATTCTTCCATAGTTTTAGGTTTATGTTTTTTTAAATCTATTACAAAAAAATCATCTTCTGATGTTTTTATTCCTTCAAATATTTTTTTAAAAAATTGAACCTCTTTTTTGTTCATACACTCATTTACCATGTAGTCGTAAATACATATAAATGCTTCAAAAATATCTCCTTTGGTCTTTTTTATTGACCTTTCTATACTATTATTTATTCTTTCTATATGTTCTTCTAGCATGTATTGAAGTAAATCTTCTTTGCTATCAAAATATTGATAAAAGCTTCCTCTTGCAATTCCTGCTGATTCTACAATGTTTTTTATTGATGCATCTTGCAAGGTCGCCCTAGTAAATTCTTGTTTTGCACAAGTTAAAATTTTTTCTTTTTTATCTTGTGGTAATTTAAAAAAAGTTTCTGATGGCATTTTAACACCCCCATTTAAAATAAAATGACACCGTGTCATAAATTATATATGACATGGTGTCATTTGTCAATACTTTAACCGTGGAAATTTTGCTCGGAGCAAAAAGGTCTTCTTGCGGAAAAATTGCTCCGAGCGAAATGGTCTCCTCGCGGAAAAATCGCTCCGAGCGAAATGGTCTCCTCGCGGAAAAATTGCTCCGAGCGAAATGGTCTTCTTGCGGAAAAATCGCTCCGAGCGAAAAGGTCTCCACAAAAATTTGACATTTTTCTTGCAATGTATATTATTTCTATTGTATAATATGCTTTATAGGGGAGATGAAATATGTTTGGATTAAGATCAGACGGAAGAAAGTTAAAAACATTAGGACCTTTTTTTAGAGTTATACCACATGTAATGAAAGAAAGAAGCGATGCACACGTATATTATACTCAAGATTTACCTCTTAGATATTTAGATGAGTATATTGATAAAAAAGAAAAAGAAGGTATTAGAATTTCTTATATGAATATAATATATGCAGCATTAGTAAGGTTACTTGCAGAAAAACCTGCTTTAAATAGATTTGTAATGGATGGTAGAACTTATGCAAGACATGGAATTACAATTTCTCTTGCAATAAAAAAAGAAATGACAGAAGAAATTGAGGAAACTACATTAAAAATTCCATTTACTGGCTCGGAAAATATTTTTGAAGTAAAAGAAAAATTAGATAATGCTATTGCTAAAAATAAAGATTTAGCAGCAGAAAACAATACAGATAAGCTTGCAAAATTTTTGTCACCAATTCCTAGTTGGTTATTTAAGCTTGTTGTAAATATACTTATGTTTTTAGATAAACATGGAATGATGCCAAAAGCCGTAATCGAAGCAAGCCCATTTCACACTAGTGCCTTTTTAACAAATGTTGGTTCACTTGGTATTGATGCAATTTATCATCATATATATAATTTTGGAACAACTGGTGTGTTCTTAGCAATGGGTAAAAAGAAAAAATCTTATATTTATGAAGATGATAATATTGTTCAAGAAAAAACAATTTCTCTTGCTTGGGTTGCAGATGAGAGAATATGTGATGGTTTTTATTATGCAACTGCCTTAAAATCATTTTATAGATATATGAAAAAACCTGAGTTATTAGAAAATAATATTGAACCAAAAGAAGATATAAGGTAATTTATATATTAACAAAGCAGCATTTTAAATATGCTGTTTTTTATTTTATAAGTCGCAATTTACCTAATTAAATTAATTGCAAGACTCCCATAAAATCTAGTTAAAAACATAAATTTATTGCGCTCCTCGGTTCAATACGTGTTTTAGCAATTCTAGCGGCAAATTGAACGAGCCTCTCGGTCTCCCGCTTCCTCCTTCAATTTTCCTTAAGAATTGCACAAACACTCCAATCACATCCGGTGCTCATAAATTGATGTGTTTTAACTGATTTTATTAATATTCTATAAATTATCGTGTAATAAAAATTCATCAATTTAATGAAAATTTTAATTTTCATTAAAGGGTTAAAATATAAAAATATTAATTTTGACAAATAATGGTCCGACAGCCCATTGAGGCGGGTAATACCCGCGTATGCCTTGGAGGACATTATTTTCAAAATTCATATTTTATATTTATTTTTATAATTAGAAATTTTTGCAATTAATTTAATCAGACAATTTCAAATTTACCTGTTTATTTTTTTAAATTTAGTGATATACTTTTACTATACAAATTTGAAAGAAGGTATACATATGACAAACGCAAAAAAAGAAGATATTGATGTTAAGAGCTTTTATGGCGAAGATTGTATTTTAAATTCTGATGAGTTTAAAAAGAAGTACAATGTATCTGATAAAGGATTAACTCCTGAAAAAGCTCAAGAAAATTTAAAAAATTTTGGCTTAAATCAAGTAAAACAGGCAAAGCCTAAAAAATGGTACAATTATTTCTTTTCTAGCCTTTTTAGCCCTTTTAATAGTATTTTGCTCGGAATTAGTTTTATATTAATTTACACAGATATAATACTTCCTGCAAATCCAAGCCCTGCAAATATAATTGTAATTTTACTTTTAATTATTGTTAGCACATTACTTGAATTTATAGAAGAATTTCGTTCTAACAATGCTGCTGAAAAATTAAAAGAAATGGTTGAGACTACAAGTACTGTTATTAGAAATGGAAAAGAAATTAAAATTCCATTAAAAGAAGTTACCGTTGGAGATAT
Organism: uncultured Clostridia bacterium; assembly: GCA_944392485.1. Classification (GTDB taxonomy): domain Bacteria; phylum Bacillota; class Clostridia; order TANB77; family CAG-508; genus CAG-452. The sequence goes on from CALXWO010000001.1 coordinate 58,786, forward strand.
TGTAGTTCTTTCTGCAGGTGATATGATACCAGCTGATATAAGAGTAATTGAGTCTAAAGATTTGTATGTTGGGCAGTCTTCAATTACTGGTGAATCCGAGGCTGTAAAAAAATCTACAGATACAGAGCTTAAATCTATTGATGATATTGAAAGTATTACAGATATTGATACTCTCTGTTTTATGGGCACTAACGTTATTAGCGGAAGTGCAAAAGCAGTAGTTATTAAAACAGGAGATAATACTTATTTTGGAAAGGTTGCACATACTTTAACACAAGGAAAACCTAAAACCAGTTTTCAAAAAGGAATTGAAAATATTAGTAAATTATTAATAAGATTTATGATGGTGTTAATTCCTTTAGTGTTTATTTTTAACTACCAAAAGCATGATACTGTACTTGCATTTACTTTTGCTGTTGCAATTGCAATTACAATTACTCCTCTACTTCTCCCTGTTATTTTATCTTCTTGTTTATCTAAAGGTGCAGTTAGGATGTCTAAGAAAAAAACAATTGTAAAGAAATTAGATTCTATCCAAAATTTTGGTGCTATGAATATTTTATGTACAGATAAAACAGGAACTCTTACAGAAGACAATATAGTTTTGGAAAAATATCTTGATGTATACGGAAATGAAGATTTAAGAGTTTTAAAACATTCATTTCTAAACGCATATTTTCAAACTGGATTAAAAGGCAATATTGATGAAGCAGTTATAGCAAGGGCTGAAAAAAATAACCTAGATAACCTTAAAAATGAATATAAAAAAGTTGATGAAATTCCTTTCGATTTTAGTAGAAGAAGACTTTCTGTTGTAGTTGAAAAAGACGGAGAAAAAATATTAATTACCAAAGGTGCAGTTGAAGAAATTTTAAATATTTGTACAACTATAGATCACAATAACGAAATCTTGCCAATTACTAAAGAAATAAAGGAAAATGTTAAGAAAATTACAAATGATTTAAATGAAGACGGTTTAAGAGTTGTTGCTGTTTGCCAAAAGAAAAATATTAATAATATAACTTCATTTGATGTAAAAGATGAAACTCAAATGTCTTTAATTGGTTTTATTGGTTTCTTAGATCCGCCAAAAGAAAGTGCAAAAGTTGCAGTTGAAAAATTAAACAAAGCTGGAATTAGAGTTATTGTTTTAACAGGTGACAATGCAGCAGTTACAAAATGTATTTGTAAAAAGGTAAATATAAATACTAAAAAAATAATAACTGGTGCTCAAATAGATAAACTTGCAGATGTTGGTGTTTTAAGACTACTAAAAAAATCAAATGTGTTTGTTAAATTATCTCCTATACAAAAAGCAAGAATTGTAAGACTTCTTAAAGAAGCCGGAAATGTTGTAGGATACATGGGAGATGGAATAAACGATGCTCCATCACTTACAAATTCAGATGTTGGTGTATCTGTTGATACTGCAGTTGACATTGCAAAAGAAACTGCAGATATAATTCTTTTAGAAAAAGATTTAAATGTTTTATTAGAAGGTGTAACAGAACGGAAGACGTACTTTTGCAAACCTTATGAAATATATAAAAATGGCTGTTAGCTTTAACTTTGGTGAAGTTGTATCAGTTATTATTGCAAGCGTTTTACTACCATTTTTGCCAGAAACACCTATTCAATTATTAGTTGAAAGTTTGCTTTATGATTTTGGTCAAATGACTATACCTTTTGATAATGTAGACAAAGAATATATAGAGCATCCTAAAAAATTTGATATTAAAGATTTAAAACATTTTATGCTATTTATGGGACCACTTAGTTCTGCATTTGATATGATGGTATTTGCATCACTTTGGTTTATATTTGGATTAAGAGAAGCTGCTGTTTTCCAGACTGTATGGTTTAGTTATAGTATAGTTTCAAACCTTATGGGAATGCACATTATAAGAACTGCAAAACTTCCATTTGTGCAGAGCAATGCAAATAAAGCAGTATATATATCTTCCATATTATTAAGTATTATAGGAATACTTGTTCCTTACACAATTTTAGGAAAAGCAATCGGTCTTGTTCCTGTAACATTAAATTATCTAAATGTTATACTTGGTGTAAGTGCACTATATTGCGTTGTGGCTATATTTGCAAAGAAAATATATATTAAAAAATATAAAAGTTGGATATAAATCAAAACAAAAAGGGACAGACCCCAATCGTTTCAGTCAAATTTTAAAACGATTGGGGTCTGTCCCTTTTTGTTTTTTAAATTAACTTATTATTTATTTTTCTTTGCAATCATATGTTTTATCATATCTTCAACTAACTCTTTTTCATCTAGATTTAGTTTTTGAAAATCTTCATATAATTTTCTATCTAGTATTACTTCTTTTTTAAACAACAAATCACAAAAAATATCATCCATTGTAATATCTAATAAATTACATATATTTAATAATGTTCCTACACTTCCTATACTTCTTCCATTTTCTATTCCTCTAAATGTATCTGCCGATTTGTCTATTTGTTCTGCTACATATTCTTGCGTAAATCCTTTTCTTATTCTTGCTTCTTGTATTTTATTACCTATTACTTTTAATATATCTTCTTTTTTTATTACAGTCATAATAATCACCACTTTAGAAAACCGTTTATTATACTCTCAGACAAAGTATATCATTTGCTTTTTTCTGTCAAAAGTGATTTTAATTCATATATAAGTCTATTGTTTTTTTAGTGTTTTTGTATTAAAATTTATTTAATTATGAATTATATTCACAGTATGTGCTATATTAATATTTTTATTCATATTTAAATTAGAGGTGTTTTGATATGTATAATTTAAACATTGATTCAAAAAAATTAGAATTATTAAAAAGAAGTAACAATTTATTAGAAAGAACTAGAAAAAAATATAAAAAATATGAAAGCGAACGTAAACTATTACTTGAATTAACCACAAATATGCCAGAAGATTATGCTAAATGGGAAAAAATTTTAGATTCTATAGAAACATTAGTTAAAAGTGAAGAGTGAAAGGTAAAGAGTACAAAATGTTTCGCATTTTGAAGGAGGAAATAATATGCAAGAAAGAGTTGCAAACGTTGTAGGGGCGAACGCAGTTCGCCCCTACAACATCTGCAATTAATTTCTAATCTCTAAACAGCAAATTTCAATTTATTTTAATCTATTAAATATTTCTAAATGTGTTTTTTCGTCTAATATAATTCTTTCTAATAGTTCTTTTATACTTTTGTTCTGAGTGTATTTAATAGCCTCTTCATAGCATTTTATAGCTTTCTTTTCAGATTCTATATTAAACATTAACATGTCATATACATTATTAAAATGATATTTTATATTTTTTGCATTCCACATACATTTCTGACTATTAATATAATATGGTTTGCTACCAAGTCTTCTAATTAAATTTCCTATTAACTCTAAGTGATGCATTTCTTCTATTGCAATACTAAGTAAAATTTTGCTAAAACTTTCATATCTCTTTAATTCTATGTGTTCATAAATATATTGTGTAACCGCTGTAAGTTCTCCCTCTTCTCCAGCAAAGCTATTATACAATAGTTCTGCATACCTTTGATTTTGCCTTATGTTCATAAGTTTAGGATACGGAATATTCTTTTTTGATCCGAAGCACTTCCTCTACTTCCTCATATGTCATCAAATCACCTCTTTAATATATTATGAAGAAGCACACAATAAAGATACTGTCTGTTTGTTATATATTATTCTCCAAACTCTCTATCATCTTTTACTTCTGATTTTTCTTGCAAACTTTTTTGCACTTTTGCAATATATACGTCATCAATGAAACGAAAAGGGATAGCCTCCTTTTGTTTCAGTTAAAAGTTAAGAGTGAAGAGTTAAAAGTAATTGTTGATTTTTTGTTGAAATCAACAAAAAATCTTCATTTACTATTCACTATTCACTTTTAGTTTTTCACTATTGTAATTTGAATGAGAAGTGAGAAGTGGGATGTGGGAAGTGTGAAATTAGGGCAAGCCTTACGTAGCCTAGCTCTAAAAAGCACACCTCACACTTCACACCTCTCACATCACAACAACAAATTACAATTTATCTATTACTGTTCCAATATTGAATGCAAAACTTGCTAAAAACCATGCTAGTATTATTTGAAAAGTAATTGCTTTAAACATCTTTTTCGTGCTTCCAAGTTCCCTCCTCATTGCTCCTATTGCTCCAAAACAAGGTGCACTAAATAGATTAAATATTATAAATGCATAGGCACTTGCTCCCGTAAAAAAGCTAAATGCTCCTGTTTTAAATAAAATTGTTCCGTTTTCTATATCTTTTCCAAATCCTGATATTATGCTCATTGATGATATTACTTGCTCTTTTGCAACTAATCCCTGGATGGCTGATACTGCAGTCTCCCAACTAAGTGTTCCAAGTATTGGGTAAAAGAACCAGCTTATTGCATTTCCAATGCTTGCAAGTATGCTTTTTTGTATTTCTACTCCGTATTCTAACTCCCAAGAAAATGATAGTAAAAACCATATTATAATTGAACAAGATAATATTATTGTTCCTGCTCTTTTTATAAATTCTTTTACTTTTTCATATACATCTCTTGTTATGTACTCAGTGCTTGGGATTTTATATTCTGGTAGTTCTGAAATAAATGTAGTTTTATTAATTTTATGATATGTTTTGTTTATAATTATTGCCGAAATTAGTATTACTGCTATTGCTAAAAAATATAATGAAACAGAAATTATTCCTGAATTGTTAGGAAAAAAATATCCCGCAAATAAAGATATAATTGGTAATTTTGCACTACATGGCATAAAAGGTGTAAGCATTATAGTAAGTTCTCTTTCTTTATTGTCTTTAATTATTCTTGTAGCCATTATTGCAGGTACACTACATCCGAAGCCCAACTATAAACGGAATTATAGATTGTCCATTTAATCCAAATTTTTTAAATAGCCTATCTAACAAAAATGCTACTCTTGACATATATCCTGTTGTTTCCAATATTGATATGCATAAAAACAATATAGTAAGCTGTGGTACAAATCCTAGAACTGCTCCTACCCCTTGCAATATTCCGTCAATTACTAAACTTACAATCCAAACTGGTGCTTTAATATCTAGTAAAAATATCCTAATAATTTCTCCAAATTTTTGAATGCTTTCAGACACAAAATCTGTAGTATGTTTTCCTATTACTCCAACTGAAAGGTAATATATTAAAAACATAATCATTATAAATATTGGAAGTGCTAAAAATTTATTTAAAAATATTTTATCTAATTTGTCTGACGTTGTTTCTTTTATAAATTTTATTTTAGTACAATCTTTTACTATTTTTGTTATATAGTTATATCTTTCGTTCGCTATTATTTCTTCTATATCCATTTTAAGTTTTTGTTCCAAATTTGTTCTAATATTTTTAGTATTTTTTGTTTGATATTTTTTATAAAACTTATCATTTTCTAGTATTTTTATTGCAACAAATCTATTTACATTAAACATGTTTTCTATTTTTAATATTTCGTTTTCTACTTCTGATTTAAATATTGGAATTGTTTTTACTTTATTTCCTTCGCTTGTTTTTATTAAATCTTTTAATTCTTTTATTCCTATCCCTTTTAATGCAGATATTGCAACTACATCTGTGCTTATTTTTTTTGATAGGTTTTGCATATCAACATATATTCCCTTTGCTTCTAATCTATCTTGCATATTTAATACAACTATAACTTTTATATTTAGTTCCATTAATTGAGTAGTAAGATAAAGACTTCTTTCTAGGGCTGTTCCATCAATTACATTTATTATTAAATTCGGTTTTTCTTCTAATATAAATTTTCTTGAAATTTCCTCCTCTACAGTATATGGGCTCAAAGAATATATACCTGGTAAATCTACCAATGTGTTTTCTGTGCCTTTTATTGTTCCTATTTTCCTTTCTATTGTTACTCCTGGCCAATTTCCTATTTTTTGGTTTGTTCCTGTAAGCAAATTAAATAATGTAGTTTTTCCACAATTTTGGTTTCCTACTAATGCTATTTTCACTTTAAGACCTCCACATATATATTTTTTATTTCATCTTTTCCAATACAAAGTTCATATCCTCTTAGTTCTATATCTATTGGATCTCCAAATGGAGCGATCTTTTTTATTAATATTTCTGTTCCTTTTGTTATACCCATATCTAATAAATGTCTTCTTACTTCTTGGTTTTCCATATTAATTTTAATTACTCTTGCTCTTTGTCCTTTTTTTAAATTATTAAGATTTGTTTTTTCCCCTACTTTAAAAAAATGTTTTTTCTTCATAAATTCACCTTTGCATTTAATTATATTAACTCTTGGGGACAAGTATTCCTAATTTTAAACTAAAAAAAGACCTTATTAGTATTTAATACTAATAAGGTCTTTTTTTAGATATTTATTTTCTAATTCTAATTAATAATTTATCTATCCATCCTTTTTTATATTTTAGAGAAATATATCCTATTACACTCATTACAAAAGCACCAATTGAATCTACTATTAAATCTTCCATTGTATCTGCAAGTGCTGCTCTTCCTATAAGTTCCGTACCATTTTCTAGTGCAAATTTTTGCATATTTATTCCTAATAATCCATCAAATGTAAATTCGTATATCTCCCACAATACACCTAATGTTATTGCAAACCCAAATGCAAACAAGGCAACAAATATTGGTGCCAATTGAACATGTACTTTTTCATTTTTATTTAAAATATTTACAAAAGAAAATCCTAATGCCCCTAGCATTGCTCCACTACATGTATGAAGTATAGTATCCCAATGTGGCACTTTATAGAAAAAGTTTCCTATTTCACCTAAAAATACTGCTGCATACAAAAACACAACATAAACCAAATACATATTAGATGGTATTATTATTTTCGTTTTTTTTGTAATTAAGTTTGGCATAAAAAAAGCTACTATACCTAATACACATTGTAAAAGCATTAATATATAATCTGTCTTTACTCTTAAGCCCTCTATATTTTCTACATTAGTAGTTGGTGATACTATAATTTTATATATAATATATGATATTGGTAATATAAAAGATAGTATTACAAATTTTGCTATAATTGATTTCCAGTCTCTTTTTTTCATATAAACTTCCTTTCTTAGTAAATTTATTCTCTATTTTTATCATATATGCAAATTCATGTCAATTAATTTATTTGTTTTATCGCCCTTTTATAAATAGTTTTATTTTTTTAATTATCCTTTTAAAAATGTTTTCTTTTTCTATTACTATTGGTAAATTAGTATAATTTTTGATGTCCTTATTTTTAAAAATATCTACATCATATTTTGCTCTAATATTATTTTGGTATTCGTTTTCATTTTTTTGTAATGTTATATCATATTCTTTTTTTTGAACTTCATCGCATAAATAACTTCTATAAATTAGTGCTATTAAATATTTTGTTTCATCTAAAATAGTTTGATTATTTATTGAAATATTTGGATTAATGTTGCACAAATAATTTTTATCATAATTTTCTTGTACAAATAGAATAAATTTTTTTGGTATTTTTTTAATTATGTCGTCTTCTGAATTTTCTAAAATTACTTTTATCTCTGCTAATGCTTTGGCATATGTATTATTTAACATATTCTTTTCCCCTATTTAAATTATTTAACATATCTTGCACATAATACTTAGCTTCATTTAATTTTGTAATTGGAACTTTGCTACTCATCTGCTTGTAATCCTGTCTGTTAAATTTTCCTTTTGCAAATCCTTTTTTTGAATTTTTATTAAATACAGGTGCGTCTTTTACAGATTCCCACCTTCTTTCATATATTTCTTTATCACTTTGTTCGTCAAAAAGAAGGTCAAGAGTTGCATCTAATTTTTCCTTTTCTGTAACATCTGTTTTTAATAATTTTTCGTATTCTTCTTTTTTATATTCAGGATTTAAAGTCATTTGCCTTGCTGTATTTAATACAGATGCATATAAATAAACATTTTTCTTAATAGTGTCTGGATTTAATGATGAATTTGACATTCTAAATTCAAAAGTATTTTTGTTTCTAGAACTTAAATTTGCTAAATTAAGTCCTCTATATCTTCTTGGGTCTGCTTTCATTCCAACTAAAATTTTATCTGTTAACCTTCCATACTTTTTGTATGACACTTTTAATTTATCTTGTTCTATAGCTTTTTGTATCTTCTGTCCTATTGGGCTTGCAAACCCTTTTCTTTTTTCTACAAATATATGAACAGCATTATTAAATAATTGCATTGGTAAATTAGCAAGTTGCTTAATTGTTCGGATTGATAAAATATTTTTTAGTGTTGGCTCACCTAAATTAATACTTGGTATTAATTTTTGGTTTATAGCTCCAGATCTTAAAGGATCATTTTCTTCGTTGCACATTTTATATATTAATTCCTCTATTTCTGGCCATAATTTTTTAAAATTTTCCATCATTTTTGGATTTTCTAAAAATTCTGTAGCATCAAAATGCACATGACACCCGCATTTCTCATCAGTAACTACTTCTTTACCATATTCTCCAGGATATTTTTTTATATGGCTACAAATTTGTTCTAAATTTTCCCATGTTTTTTGGGTATCTTCCAATATTCCAGATACACATTCTGCTCCGCCTTGATGTGAAAGTGTTTCTTTAGTATCTGGTCTCCATCCGGTTTCTTTAAAAACTTTTTCACTTTCTTTTGAATTATATAAATCCTTTGTGTTAGTGTTAAAAGCTTCTATCTCTATTCCAAATTTAACATTTTTAGGAAATCCTAATATTTCATTTCCGCTTCTAAACTTCATTTTTATAATTCCTTTTTTATTATTATATATATTTTTATCATATTAATTTAAATTTGTCTACTTAAATTAAGTTAAGGCACCGGAATATTCCGGTGCCTTTTTTGAAAGTAGATTCACTATTTGTCCCACTCAGGACTGGATTTCATTTGTTTCTTGTGCAATTCTACTCCTGGTTGATTAAAGGGATTTACCCCAATCATATAGCAGTATATAGCACAAGCAACAAACATACACTGCATAAGGTAGCCCAAGTCTTCAAGAGTATTGCCTACTCTTATCATACAACAAGGGTTACCGCCTTCAGTATGTGCCTTAAAAGCACCGTCCATTGCAGCAGCTGAGGCTTGAGAAAAATCTTTTTCTTGGTACTTGTTTAAACTATCTTTTAAATCGCTTTGTGGAATTTTTACAGAGCTTTTAAAATCTCTGCTGATAAAGGTTTCGAATATAATATCTCTTACCCCATCTTGTAAGGCTTGCCCAAGCGAGTGTAAATCCGTAGGAAATACAACACTTGTAGGAAATAATCCTAACCCATTTTTTCCCTCACTTTCTCCAAATAATTGTTTCAACCATTCGGAAAGGAAAGAAAGCTCGGGTGCGTTTACAGCATATAATTCCACTTTGCTTTCGCAAAAATAGTTGTAATACCTCCACATGGCATACTTTCCAGCAAAGCTATTTGCTTCTTTGCAGTCGCTTATAGCATCGACCGCACCCTGGAGAAACTTGTCGGTATTTATTCCTGCAACTGCAATAGGCAAAAGCCCGCAAGCAGTAAACGCAGAATATCTGCCACCAATACCATCCGGTATTACAAAACTTTCCCAGCCGTGTTCATTTGCAAGTTCTCTTAAAATACCCTTTTGGGCATCAGTAACTGCATAAACCCGGTTGTCTGCTTCTTCGCCATACAAATCGTACAATTTTTTCCAAAAAGTACGAAATGTTAAAGCTGGCTCAATAGTTCCTCCAGATTTTGAAATGTATATAATAGACCAATCACATCCTTCAATAAGGTCCATTATTCCATTTATCCTATCTGGGCTCAAATCACATCCCACAAAGTAGATTTTCGGATTTTCGTTTTCCTCTGCAAATTCGTTATAGCTTTCTCCGAACTCGCTTTGGATAACCATTTTTGGTGTAAGATAGGAGCCTCCTATCCCCACAACAATGACCGCATCATTTTGCTCTCGGATTTTTTTTGCCGTTTTTTTAAGTCTCTTGTATTCATCAGATTCAAGATACTTAATGGGCCAATCAATCCAGTCTGTCATTTCACATCCTTGGCCACTTCTGGAATACAATTTTTTGTAGGCAGACCTATAAGTATCCCCCCAGTGATACTCAGTTTCTCCTGTCATAAGAAAATCTCCTATAACGTGCTGCCGTGTTTCTTTAAGCATTTTTGTAATCTCCTTCCAACAAAAATTTACTGCATTTGCAGTTGGAAAAATTGTATCATAATTTATAATATAAGTCAATTTATGTTAATTTTGACAAAGTTATGTAAATATATTATAATTAATACGAATATGAGTAATATCTCGTATTTGAAGGTACATGTTTTATTAATCTTTAAGGAGGTTTGTTATGAACCAAATAATTACTGTACCTAGAGAAAAATGTCCTTTGTCTGTTTTATCAGGCATTGGAAAGCACAGCGAAAATGCTTGTTTTTTTCTTGACTGCAATGCCGTGGTCAATCTAAAGAAAAAAGCAAGCTACTTTGAAGTAATCAGCAATGTATACTACCTTTACTTCAAAAAAGACAAATCGGATATGCAGACTATTGTATCTATCCGAAAAGTTATGACCCCTTATTTTCAAGTGCTTTCTGTGGACTCGCCTACTTATTCTTTTCGGTTTAACTCGAAAAGAGCAAAAAATCTTTTCTTTTTGAAGCAGGCAATTTATCTCGAAACATGAAAAGCAATTGCTTTTCAAAACGCAAGCAAATCCCTAGAAATTCTAGGGATTTGCTTGCGTTTTGAACATGGGGACGGACTTTTTGTTCAATATGCAAAAAAAGAAAGAGTAAAAATCGCTAAATTCTTACTCTTTCTTGGTGCAGATGGCCGGAATCGAACCGGCACGGTGTTTAACCACCGCAGGATTTTAAGTCCTGTGCGTCTGCCAGTTCCGCCACATCTGCATTTTAACTGGCAAAAAGAATTATACTACTTGTTTATATTATTTGTCAATATTTTTTTTAAATTTTACTTTTATATTACATCATAATTTATAAAATAATTTGTATTTGTCAATTTTTGTAATTTAGTGTCAACAAGTTTTTCTTGATTTTTTTCCTATTATAGTGTATATTTTTAAAGTTAATTTTTTTATAAAAAGGAGTATGCAAAACATGGAAAAACACTTTGCCGCAGAAATTGCTCAGGAACATTCAGAAAATGTTAAAAATTTAGCATTAAGTCTAAATGTAGCTCCGGAAAACATTGTTTTTAGAACAGAAGGATGTTCTATAGGCACTATTGGAGTGTATATTAAATTTAATGATGAATCTTTACTTCATGAATTTGTTCAAGAACTTAAAAATCTTTTCCATTGCATAATAGAAGAATGGTAAACATCTTCTATTAATCTTCTCCCCCCGTATTATTTTATTCGGGGGGAGTTATATTTTAGTTGTATTCTAGCCATAAGCCTTCATCTTTTAATTGATTTATTATTTGGTTATGCTCTTCATCAGTTTCTGTAAAGTATAATTTTCCGTTTTTGTCAGCAACAAAGAATAAATAATTTGTTTTATTTGGATTTAAAGCTGCCTCTATACTACTTTTACTTACCGAGGATATTGGTCCTATAGGTAGTTTTCCATTCATATTAGGTCCTCTTGTGTTATATGGATTATAAGTATTTATTTCTTTTTGATATAAGTCTCTTTCTCCCATATCAATTTTAAATGCATAGTATGTTGTAACATCACTTTGTATTGGCATATTTTTTTCTAACCTGTTGTATATTACACTAGAAACATCTTTTCTTCCTTCTTCATTCATTGATTCCATTTCTATAATTGATGCAATAGTTAAAATTTTATGTGTGCTATATCCATTGTTTTCTATAGTTTCTTTATATTCGTTTAAAATATTTTCCATTCTATCAAGCATTTTTTCAAAAATTTCTTCTACAGTTGTATCTTTGCTTTGTATTGCATAAGTATCTGGAAACAAATACCCTTCTAAAGAATAATAAATATCTTCGTTTTTAATATCTTCTGTTATAAACCAATACTTATCTATTAAAGAATCAATATATTCTTCATTTTCAACTAAATTGAATACATCTTCTTCTGTGTTATTTGTAATATCACTAATCTCTTTTGCAAGCCATCTAAAATTTTTCCCTTCTATATATGTTATTTTTAATTGGTTTGGATCATGCATAACACCTGTTTGTAGCATGTTAGTTATTTCTTTTAAATTCATATTTTGTCTTAAATAATATGTGCCTGCCTTAAAATCAGTTATATTATTCATCTTTACATATATTCTAAAAGACATTTCATTTCTTATTATTTGTTTATCTTTTAAAATTTTTGCTATATTGTTACTGCTACTACCCAAAGGTATAGTTATTTCTATTTCATTATTATTACTTTTGTCTACTGCTGATATAGAAACAAAATACCATATTAAAGATATAATTAGGGCTAGCAATAAAAAGGCAATAACTCCTAATATAATCAATTTGTTTTTTCCTAGTTTACAAATGTTTTTTTCCATTTCTTTCTCCTATCCTACTATATAGTCTACTATATTAATATAATCATTTTCTTGTATGTTTTTATTTAATACAACACATGTTGTTATTCCAACTTCTCTTAATTTAGGTGAAAGCTCTATTACAAACCTTCTAAAATCTTCCTCGTTTTCTATATTACTAAAATTAATACTTATTCCTTTTATATTATTATTTATTGCTTGATTAACAATAATATCTATTAGTGTTGTTCTAGCATTATAATCATTTAATAAAATATTTGCTTGATTTTCTATATTTGCATTTGAAATTTCTGCCCATAGCTTGTCACTACCTGATGTTTCTACTTTGTTATCTTCTATATCCAAATTATTATTGTTATTAATATTAAATATACTATCTATGGTTATTTTTTCTGTTGAATTGTCTTTAACAATTTCAAAATTTTTAGTTCTATAAGAATCTTCTTCGATTTTTATAGCATCTTCTTTTTTAATCATGTCTTGCCTTACTATATATTCTTCTCCCAATTTATTTGCTTTAATATATCCAATTATACCATCTGATGTTCTTATTTGCCTCCAACCTTTGCTCGTAGTATAAAAACAGCTAACTGTCTCTCCTTGCTGTAATTTTTTTATGTTTTTAGATAATGCTCTTGGTTTAAATTTTACGTTTGTATCTTCCAATACTAATGCTTTAATCATTCCGGTATCTAGTTTGTCTATTACTACTCTATTAGTTTCTTTTATATAATCTATTTTTATATTATATACTAACGCCATGTCTGAAATAGGTAAGTATATAATGTTATTAATTTTTATTATAGAATCTAACATACTTACAGTTGAACTATTAATTGTCATTTGTTTTTCATTTATTGCAATATTAGCTACTTTTGTGTTTGATGTTGTTATTATTTGATTATATTTTTGGTCATAATAAATAGTAGCATCAAACAAATTCTTTACATCTTCTTCTGATATATAAATAGTTCCATTTTCATTTACATAGATTGTATTTATTAATTGATTAGTTTTATCTTCTTCGTTAACAATTAAGTTAATTACATCAGTATATTTGTCCCTAGAATATCCGAGGAGCAGTATTTATTATAAATGCAACTATTAATAAAGAAACAATACCTACTAATATATTTCTAACAAATTTTAATTCATTTTTTTTTCTGCGTTTCATATGTAGATAACCTCACACTATATTTTATTTTTATTAGTATATCATAAAATTCTTATATAAAACATAATAATATATAATTTTTATTTTTTTTATTATTTTTTTCAAAATAATTGATATTTTTTTCTTTTTATGCTATTATAATGTGTGGCGCTGAAATATTAATAGTAATTAGTATAATGCGCAATTTTATTGTCAATCATAATATAGTATAGATGTAGAAAGAGAGGTAATTTAAATGAATTTTGAACAGTGGAAAGATTTTACTACTGGAAAGTGGACAAAAGAAATTGACGTAAGAGATTTTATTCAAAGAAATTATACTCCTTATGAAGGAGATGAAAGCTTTCTTGAAGGAGCTACAGAAAGAACAAAAAAATTATGGGATGATGTATTAGCTCTTTACGAAAAAGAAAGAGAAAATGGCGGTGTATTAGACGCAGATACAAAAACACCTTCTGCTGTAAATGCTTATGAGGCAGGATACATTGATAAAGATTTAGAACAAATAGTTGGTCTTCAAACAGATGCACCACTTAAAAGAGCAATAATGCCAAATGGTGGTATTAGAATTGTTGAAAAATCAGCAGAAAGCTATGGGTTAAAAGTTGACCCAGAAGTAGATTATATTTATCATAATTTAAGAAAAACACATAATGATGGTGTATTTAGTGTTTATACACCAGATATTAGAGCAGCAAGAAGTTCGCACTTACTTACTGGTCTTCCAGATGGATATGGTCGTGGAAGAATTATTGGTGACTACAGAAGAGTTGCTTTATATGGTGTTGATGCACTAATTGCTGAAAAGAAAGAAGAACTAGATGTTCTTAATGTTGATGAATTTACAGAAGATATAATTCGTGAACGTGAAGAAGTTTCTGACCAAATTAAAGCATTAAATGATTTAAAAGCTATGGCAGAAAAATATGGTTTTGATATTTCAGTTCCTGCAAAAAATGCAAAAGAAGCTATCCAATGGTTATATTTTGGATATTTAGGAGCTATAAAAGACCAAAACGGGGCAGCAATGAGTATTGGAAGAACTTCTACTTTCTTAGACATTTACATTGAGAATGATCTAAAAAAAGGATTATTAACAGAAAAAGAAGCTCAAGAATTAATGGATCATTTTGTTATGAAATTAAGACTTGTAAGATTTTTAAGAGCTCCAGAATACAATGCTTTATTTAGTGGAGACCCTGTATGGGTAACAGAAAGTATTGGAGGTATGGGAGTTGATGGAAGAACTTTAGTTACTAAAAACTCTTTTAGAATTCTTCATACTTTAAATACACTTGGACCAGCTCCAGAACCAAACCTAACAGTTCTATGGTCTACAAGGCTTCCAGAAGGATTTAAAAAATTCACTACTAAGTTATCAATTAAAACATCTTCTATTCAATACGAAAATGATGATTTAATGAGAGTTACTCTTGGAGATGATTATGGAATTGCTTGTTGTGTATCTGCAATGAGAATTGGTAAACAAATGCAATTTTTCGGAGCAAGAGCAAATCTTGCAAAAACATTACTTTATGCTATTAATGGCGGAAGAGATGAACTTTCTGGAAAACAAGTTGCTCCAAAATTTGAAGGAATTACATCAGAATACTTAGATTATGACGAAGTAATGCAAAAATTTGATACTATGATGGAATATGTTGCTAAAATTTATATTAAAGCATTAAATGCAATTCATTATATGCATGATAAATATTCTTATGAAGCATTGGAAATGGCCCTTCATGATAGAAATGAAGATGTGCTAAGAACAATGGCATGTGGAATAGCAGGTCTTTCAGTTGTAGTTGATTCACTTTCTGCAATTAAATATGCTAAAGTAAAAACTATTAGAAACGATGATGGTTTAGTAGTTGACTATAAAATAGAAGGTGATTTCCCTAAATTTGGAAATGATGATGATAGAGTCGACCAAATAGCTGTTAATTTAGTAAAAACATTTTTAAATAAATTACAAAAACATCAAACATATAGACATTCAAAACACACATTATCAATTCTTACAATTACATCAAATGTAGTTTACGGTAAAAATACTGGTAATACACCAGATGGAAGAAGAGCTGGAGAGCCTTTTGGCCCAGGTGCAAACCCATTACATGGAAGAGATACAAATGGTTCTCTTGCAGTATTAAACTCTATAGCTAAACTTCCTTATGAATATTCTGAAGATGGAATTTCATATACATTTGCAATTACACCAGCTGCTCTTGGTAAAGAAGAAAATGCAAGAGTTGCAAATTTAGTAAACATGTTAGATGGATATTTTGCAAGTACAGGACATCATATTAATGTTAATGTGTTTGATAGAGCTTTATTGCTAGATGCAATGGATCATCCAGAAAAATATCCTCAACTTACAATAAGGGTTTCTGGTTATGCAGTTAACTTTATAAAATTAACAAGAGAACAACAATTAGATGTAATTAATAGAACAATTCAAGATAGAATCTAATTTGAGCAAACAATTAATTAAGTCATGATATTACCTAATATCATGGCTTCGTTTTAAAATTGTAATTTGAATGGGAAGTGAGAAGTGGGATGTGGGAAATGTGAAATTATGGTAAGTCCTACGTAGCCTGGCCCTAAAAAGCACACCTCGCACCTCACACATCACACATCACACATCACACATCACAAAAACAAATTACAATTTATATAATAAAGGAGCAATCTATGGAAAAATACGATAAATCAGTTTTTGCAAAAATACATTCTATTGAATCTTTTGGAACTGTTGATGGACCCGGAATAAGGTTTGTTATTTTTATGCAAGGTTGTATGCTAAAATGTAAGTACTGCCACAATAGAGATACTTGGGATGTTCATGCAGGAAATCTTATTTCTTTAGAAGATTTATTAGCTAAAATAGAAAGATATAAAAATTATATACTACCTTCTGGTGGTGGAGTTACTGTAACAGGTGGCGAGCCTTTATTACAAGTAAAATTTTTAATTAATTTATTTAAAGAATTAAAAAAACGCGGTATTCCAACTGCTATTGATACATCAGGAATGGTAAATATAACAGATGAAATTAAAGAGTTATTATCATATACAGATTTAGTTTTATTAGATATAAAACATATAAATGACCAAAAGTGTAAAGATTTAGTTGGTTTTTCAAATAAACGTGAACTTGCATTTGCAAGGTATTTAAGTGATAATAATATTCCTGTGTGGATTAGGCAAGTTATAATACATGGCTATACAGATGATAAAGAAGATTTGTTAGAACTTAAAAAATTTATAGAATCTCTTAATAATGTTAAAAAAGTAGAATTAATGCCATATCACGAACTAGGAAAATTTAAGTGGGAAAACCTTGGATTTAATTATGAATTAGAAGGTGTTCCAGCTGCTACTAGTGAAGATATTGGAAGGGCAAAAAAAATATTGGGAATATAAATTTTGAATAACTAAATATAAAAATAGAGCATCCATAAGTTGCTCTATTTTTATATTTTTAATTTTAACTTAAACAGTAATAATTTTCTTTTATTTTAAAGTTTCTATAGCTTTTTGAAGCTGTTCATCTGTTTCTGTGTAATTATTTTCTTCTATTTCTATATCTGGTTCAATCCCTTTTTTATTAATTTCGTTTCCATTTGGTGTTTTAAATTCTTCTATTGTTAGTTTTAAAGCACCTCCATCTGGCAATGGTGCAATTTCTTGCATAACTCCTTTTCCAAATGTTCTTTCTCCTACTACTTTTGCCACGCCATTTTCCTTTAAAGCTCCAACAAATATTTCTGCTGCACTAGCAGTATTTTCGTTTGTTAAAATTATAATGCTCATATCTGTAGATATTTTTTTATCTTCTTCTGCTTTTGTTATTTCTTCATTTCCGTTTTTGTTAATTTCTATCATAATAATGTTATTTTTATCTAAAAATAAATTTGAAATCTCTTCTGCCTCTTCTACTATTCCTCCTCCATTATCCCTTACATCTATAATTAAATGCTTTATTCCTTTATTTATAAGCTCATCTAATTTAACTTCAAATTCTTTACTACTTCCATCATCAAATGATAATATTTGTATATATCCAATATTATTTTCTAAAATTTTTGACTCAACCTGGTTAATTTCTACATTTTTACGTTCAATTGTTTTTGTAAGTATTTCCTTATCTCTTTGAATTTCAATTTCTACTGTACTTCCTTCTTCTCCTTTTATTTTATTTACTATAGCATCAAGCTCTTGGTTTGCACATTCTTCCCCATTAATTTTTAAAATTATATCTCCTGTTCTTAAATCTGCTTGTTCTGCTGGAGATCCCTCTATTGGTAACAAAACAATTGTATTGCCATATCTATCTTGTGTAATATATACTCCTATACCAACATAGTTTCCATTTACATTAATCATTAAATCTTCATATTCATCTTTAGTTAAATATGCTGTATATTCATCACCTATTCCTGCAACATATCCTTTAATTGCATATTCTAACATTTTTTCTTCATTCATTTCTCCTAAGTAGTTGTTTTCTAAATATGTTTTAACAAATTTTATTTTATCTTCTATTTTACTAATAATTGAAGTATTTTCATTTAATTGCATGTAATTATACATTAAAACTGATGTAATTATAAATGTAATTATTGCAGTTATTAAAACCACCATAGTAGTTTTATAAATATTATTCTTTTTTTCAAAATTCATTAATTTATCCTCCTAAAACATTATATTGTACTACTCTTTTAAATATGAAGGACGACTAATAAAACATTGTCGTCCCTATAATTTTATTTTAAAATTACATATAGTTTCTTGGATCTCTTCTACTATCGTTTCCCCCATATGACCAATTATATGGTGAAACTCTAACTTCAAAATGTAAATGTGGTCCTGAAGAATTTCCTGTGTTTCCACTAAGCATAATTAACTGTCCTTTTTTTACAACTTGTCCTGGTTTAACATAGAATGTTCCATTTCCGTGTCCATAATATGTTCTTAATCCTCCTGAATGTTGTAATACAACACAATTTCCAAGTCCTCCAGATCTCCAACTTGCTTGTAAAACAACACCATCTGCTGCTGCATATACATTTGTTCCAATTGGTACTCCATAGTCTAATGCTCCATGGTATGCTCCACTACTGTAATACATAGTTGCTGTAATTACTCCAGATTTTACCGGCCTTTGAAGTGTTCCTGTTCCTCCTAAATTTGCAATTTCATCACTATATTTATTTTCCATAGCTTCCAATTCTTTTGTTATTGCATCATTTTCTGCTTCTAGTTTTTCTATGTCTTCATTAAGAGCTTTTTCATCTTCACCTAATTCTGAAACATATTTTTCTTTAGCATTTTGTGATTCTTCTAATGTTTTAGCTGTTGATTCTTTATTGCTTTTTACAGTTTCAACTTGTTTTTTACTTGTTTCTAATGTATTTTTTGCTTCTTCTATTTCATTTTTATTAGCTTCTATTTCTTCTAGCATTTTGTTATCCATTTCTGCAATATCTGATACTAACTGCCAGTTAGATATCATATCCCATATAGAACCTCCGCCTAAAATTACATCCAAGTAAGTTGTTTCTCCTGCTTCATATTGGGCAACAATTCTTGCTTGAAGAGCTTCTTGCTGTTCATTATATTTTTTTTCTGCTTCTTCTAATTTTACCTCTGCTTCTTCTATAGAATCTTCTAAATCTTCTAATTCAGAATTTAATTCTGTAATTTCTGCTTTATATGTACTAATTTTTGAATTTAATTCTTGTATTTGCTCCATTGTGCTAGACATTTCTTTTTTTACTTCTTTAACTTCGTTTTCTTTTTCTTTAATTTTTTGTTCGTTAGATGCTTGTTCACTTTCTAATTCTGATTTTGTTGCTGCAAATGTAATTGCAATATTGCTAGATAGTATTAATACAATTAGCACTATTACACATAAAATTTTTTTCTTCATTAGTTCTCTCCTCCGTTTTAATCCGTTTCATTACTTGAATTACTTGTATTTGTTATAAAAGGCAATGAATCAACTGCTGTACCATTTATTCTAACTTCAAAATGTAAGTGCGGACCTGTTGACCATCCTGTTGATCCTGCTTTCATTATTATATCTCCTTTTTTTACTGTTTGTCCAGCATTTACTAAAATTTCTGAGCCATGTCCATATAATGTTACAATTCCGCCTCCATGATCTATCATTACCATGTTTCCATAACCAGTTGTGCTATATTTTGCTTCTATTACTGTTCCATCATTTGCGGCAATAATATATGCCCCTGTTGGCATTGCAATATCTGTTCCTTTATGAACACTAGTTACTTTTAAAATTGGGTGTACTCTTTTTCCAAACCTTGATGTTATTGTTGTATAACCAGGTGCTGGCCATGCAAATACTCCTCCAACATAGTCTGGGCTAAGATTACCCGTTGTAATAGCAACTATTTGTGCTTCTAAACTATTTAATTCTGCTTGGCACTCATCTATTATATCTTGTGTCTTTTTTTCTTCTTCTGTTAATTTATTTATATAGCTATTTCTAATTATTTTAGAATTTTCTAATGCAACTGTTACCTTTTCTTTATTTTCTTTAATTGTTTTTAATGTTTCTCTTCTTTCTGTAAGAGTATTATTTATTTCTTCAATTTGATTTTTTTGGTCTTCTATATTTTTTAATAGCTCATTATCATATTTTGCTACTTCTCCAATTAAATAATAGTTAGATATAAATTCTGTTATGCTATTTGAACTTAACAAAACATCTAAGTAATATATATCTCCTGCTTCATACATTGCCACTAATCTGTTCTTTAGCACTTCTCTTTGTTTATTATAGCTAACTTCTATATTTTGTAATTTTTGTGAAACTTGGTTTATATCTTTTTCTATTTTTATTAAGTTTTCTTCTAAGGAATTTATATCTTCCTCATATGTAGATATTTTTAAATTTAAATTGTTAAGTTGCTCAAGATTTTCTGTTAAATTTATTTGTATTTGATTAATTTGTTCGTTTGATTCATTTATTTGGTTTTGAAGCTCATTTTTTTGATTTTGCAAATCAGTTAAATCTTGTGCTAAAGATGTTGTAGCAAAAGTAACAACATGCAATATAATTAATACTAAAGTTATTATTGCAATTTTTTTATTCATTTTTGTCACCTGCTTAAACTTCTAGATATTTTCTCATAGAAATTGAGCTACCAATTATTCCTATTCCAACTCCTAACAATAAATATACTAAAACTATTTGTCCAAACATATCTCCAAAACTTAATAAACTTATTGATAATTTTTGCCATGTTTCTGAATGTGCTAATTGTGTAGCTATATAATTATATCCACCACCTACTACTAAAATTGATATTATTCCTGAAATCAAACCTATTATTATACCTTCTATAATAAATGGTGTTCTTATAAATCCATTTGTTGCACCTACATATTTCATAATTGATATTTCTTTTCTTCTTGCATGAACTGTAAGTTTTATTGTGTTTGAAATTATAAATAATGATATTATTATTAATATTGCAAATATAACAAATGTTATAATTTGTATTGTTTGTCCAACTTTAGAAAGCATTTCTATTGTATCTCTCTTATTTTGTATTTCTCTTACATTATCTAGTTCAAGAATTGAATTATAAACTTGATTGTTTAAAGACAAATCTGTTAATGTAACTATGTATGATACGGAAAAAATATCTGGTGTAAATCCTTTTATTGCATCTTCGTTTTTGCCTAGTCTTTCTTTCATTATATTATATGCCTCTTCTTTTGTTACAAATGTTACACTATTTATTCCTTCAACTTTATTTAATTCTTCTCCTAATTTTGCAATTTGTTCCTCTGTTGCATCGTGTTCCATAAATACTTGCATTCCTTGCTCTTGTTCTAATCCATTTACTGCATGGTTAATGTTTTCTCCAATTGCAAAGAATAGTCCGAATATAAGCATTGTAGCACACATAACTCCTAAACAAGAAAATGTTGATTTTTTATTTTTAAATACATTTCTGAATCCCTCAGATAAAAAATATCCAATTACATTATATTTCACTTGCTATACCCACCTTTTCTATCATCTCTAACAATTACACCTTTATCTATTTCTATAACTCTTTTTTTCATTTGGTCAACTATATCTTTTGCATGTGTTGCAATAACTACTGTTGTTCCTCTTAAGTTGATTTCATTTAATAAGTTCATAATATCCCAAGCTGTTTCTGGATCTAAGTTTCCTGTAGGTTCGTCTGCTATTATCATTGATGGATTATTAACTAATGCACGTGCAAGTGCAACCCTTTGTTGCTCTCCTCCAGATAGTTCATCTGGGTAAACCTTTGCTTTCCCGCTTAATCCTACTAATGAAAGAACCATTGGAACTTGTCTTCTTATATGTTTTGGAGTTGCTTTTACTATATTCATTGCAAATGCTACATTTTCATAAACTGTTTTATCTGATAACAATCTAAAGTCTTGGAAAACAACTCCCATACTTCTTCTTAAGTATGGAATTCTTTTAGGTTTTAAAAAAGTAGTGTCTTTTCCATTTATAATTATATTTCCTGATGTTGGTTCTTCTTCTTTTAATATAAGTTTTATAAGTGTTGATTTTCCAGATCCAGATGCTCCTACTAAAAACGCAAATTCTCCTTTTTCTATTTTAAAGTTTGCATTATTTACAGCCTCTGTTCCTGTGCTATATTTTTTATATACGTTTTTAAATTCTATCATTTTATGACCTCTTTTTATAAAATATACACTTTTATTATAATAATATTAAAATAAAAAATCAATAAAAAATGACATTTTTAATAAAATGTCATTTTTCTGTAATATTTGAAAATTTAGCGGTGAGAGGTGCGAGGTGTGAGGTGAGAAATAATTAAATTATTTTTTTAATCTTTTCGCGCCACTCTACAATTTATAGAATATTAATAAAATCAGTTAAAATACATCAATTTATGAGCACCGGATGTGATTGGAGTGTTTGTGCAATTCTTAAGGAAAATTGAAGGAGGAAGCGGAAACCGAGAGGCTCGTTCAATTTTCCTTTAGAATTGCTAAAACACGTATTGAACCGAGGAGCGCAATAAATTTATGTTTTTAACTGATTATGTTTTATTTTAGAAATTTCTACGAAGAGAGGGTCGCCGAGGACGTCGACCCCTACATTGTTTGCAATTAATTTAATCAGACAAATTACAATTTATATTATTAACTATTTTTCACAACATCAAATATGTCTTCTGCTGTTAATTCGAAATATTTTAATAATTCTTTTGCAGGGCCAGATTTTCCATATCTATCTTTTATTCCCATTTTAATAAGCTTACATGGGTATTTTTCTGTTAGCACATCTGAAATAGCTGTTCCAAGTCCATTAATTACACTATGATCCTCTATAGATATTAATTTTTTAGTTTCTTTTGCACATTTAACAATTAATTCTTCATCTATTGGTTTTATTGTGTGCATATCTACTACTCTTATATTTATTCCTTGTTTTTCTAATTCCTCTTTTGCTTTTATTGCCTCTGGAACTACAACACCTGTTGCAAATACTGTTGCATCAGTTCCATTTCCAATTTGAACTCCTTTTCCTATTTCGAATTTTTGGTTTTCATCATATATTTGTGGTGTTGCGTATCTGCATAGCCTTAAATAGACTGGTTCTTTTATTTTAGAAATTGCCTCTACTGCCCATTTTGTTTCTAAATCATCAGATGTACACATAACATACATGTTTGCAAGCCCTCTCATCATACCTATATCTTCTAACATTTGATGTGTTGCTCCGGTCTTCTCCTACAGTAACTCCTGCATGTGATGCACAAATTTTTACATTAAGGTGTGGATATGCTATGCTATTTCTTATTTGATCATATGCTCTTCCACATGCAAACATTGCAAATGAACTTGCAAATGGTATTTTCCCAAAAGTAGCAAGACCTGCTGCAGTAGACATCATATCCTGCTCTGAAATTCCCATATCGAAAAATCTTTCTGGAAATTTTTTTGCAAAAATTGAAGTTTTTGTTGCCCCTGACAAGTCTGCATCTAAAACTACAATATCTTTATTTTTTTCTCCTAACTCTGCTAACTTTTCTCCATAGCTTTGTCTTGTTGCTTTTAAATTCTCTAAATCCATATATATTCTCCTTTTTTAATATTTAGGTTTAATGGACAAACCTCGCTCACCGGCATTCCTTATAGTTCGAGGAATATCCCTCATTTTATGTACCAATCTTTTATAATGTTTTCTGGAATATTTAAATTTCCTTTCCCTATACCTACATCTACACTTGGTCTTTTAGTTCCGTGGTAATCTGTTCCTCCACTTATATAAAGCTTATTTCTTTTACAATAATCTAATAATCCTTCTGTTTGTTCTTCTGTAAAATTACTATAATAACATTCTATTCCATCTAAATTACTATCTTTTAATAACTCTGTTATATACTCTATTTTATCTTTTACCCATTTATATTCATAAACATGAGCTAAAAATGCAACTCCCCCTGCTAAATGTACCTGTTCTACTGTTTGTTTTGGTGATGGGTAATCATCTTTCTTATCTAAGAAAAACATATTGTTTCTATTATATACATAATCTTTTTTGAAGTTAGCAAAACTTTCCCATAAATCTTTTGGAACTTTTGCTTCATTTTCTGGATGTTTCTTTACTTCATTGTAAAAAACCACGCTTCCCCAGTCTGAATCTGGATCCCAATCTAAACTCTCTATTGGGTCTAGTACTAAGTTGTATCCTTTTGATTGTTTATAAAGACAAGTTAAATTTTTAGTTTCTAACATTCTATGGGTTTTTTGTTTGTAATTTTTATCTAGATAATTATTAAATTTATCTATATCTATGTTGTAAGCTAAAATATCTATTACCCTATCTTTATAATAATTTTTTAGTTCAACGCCAGGTATAATTTTTCCAGAATAATAATCTTTTATATTTATATCCCTTAACTGGCCATAGCCATTTACACTTTCGTGATCTGTTATTGATATGTAAGACAATTTTTGTTTTTCTGCCTTTTTTAACACTTCTATTATACTGTCTGAACCGTCTGAGTTGTTAGTATGAATATGTAAATCTATCATTCCTCTAACTCCTTTAATTACGGGCGCAGTTTGGTATTTCTCATTGGTATTCCTAACCGACAACGCCCCTACATTCATTATTTAAATTATTTTTGTAGTTCTTGCATTGCTAAATTGTATTCTTCTTCGTTTGGAGCTTTTCCGTGCCAATCTGCTACATTTTCCATAAAAGAAACTCCTTTACCTTTTATGGTTTTTGCAATTATTACAGTTGGTTTTTCTTTTATAGTTTTTGCTTTATTAAATGCGTTAATTATTTGATTCATATCATGACCATCAATTTTAATTACTTCAAATCCAAAGCTTTTAAATTTTTGATCTAATGGATATATATTCATTACTTTATCTACTTGTCCATCTATTTGTAAATTATTATTATCTATAACAACACATAAATTATCTAACTTGTAATGGCTAGCACTCATTGCAGCTTCCCAAATTTGACCTTCTTCTATTTCTCCATCTCCGCAAATACAGTATACTCTTACTCCTTCGTGGTCTAGTTTAGAGGCAAGTGCCATACCATTTGCAGCAGATAATCCCTGTCCGAAGTGAGCCTGTTGACATATCTATTCCCGGAGTTCTTTTCATATCTGGATGTCCCTGAAGCATTCCTTCAACCTTTCTTAATTTTTTTAGCTCGTCTTTACTAAAATATCCTTTTTCTGCAAGTACACTATATAAAGCTGGTGCAACATGCCCTTTTGATAAAACTAGTCTATCTCTTGATTTAGATTTTGGTTCATTTTCGTCTATATTCATTTGATTAAAATATAAAACTGTTAGAATATCAGCAATAGATAATGAGCCTCCAGGATGACCTGATTTTGCATTATAAACTCCTTCTATTATTCCAACCCTTACTCTTCTTGCTATTTCTTCTAGCTCTTTTATATCAGTGATTTTCAAGTAAACTCACTCCTTTATATTAGGTAACATATTTATTATCTCTTATTTTCCCTTTAACATTCTATACCATAAAAAAATAAAATTCTACATTTTTTTAATTTTTTATTAAATTGTGATTTAGCGGTGAGATGTGTGAGGTGAGAGGTGAGATTTAGGGATACGCTTCGCAGGCTCCGCCCTAATTTCACACTTCTCACATCCCACTTCTCACTTCTCATACAAAAAAAGAACAGAATAAAATCTGTTCCTTAAATATTAGTTTTGTGTGTATGGTAAAATAGCTATATGTCTTGCTCTTTTTATAGCTTGTGTAATATCTCTTTGATGTTTTGCACATGCACCTGTTGCTCTTCTTGGTAATATTTTACCTTTTTCATTTATAAATTTTTTTAATTGATCTGCATTTTTATAATCTAATACAAAATCTTTATTACTACACATTACACATACTTTTTTTCTTGGCTTTCTATATCTTGGATTAAAATCATCATCGCTTCCATTTTTTCTTCTATTATTTTTTCCATTTTGTTTTTTGTCTGCCATTTTGTTCTTTCCCCCTTTCCAAAATTCATTTTATGAATTTTGTATTCTTCGCTTTAAACTATTTATACTAGAATGGTAAATCATCATCAGATGATGTTGCAAATTCAGAACTTGCAGAAACAGTGTTTCCAAATGTGTTTTCAAAATTTGATGTGTCTCCATCTTTTTTGCTGTCTGCAAAATATGCTTCTTCTGCAACAACTTCTGTAATATAGTGCTTTTGTCCTTGATCATCTTCCCAGTTTCTAGTTTGAATTCTTCCAACTATTGCAACTTGTTGACCTTTTTTAAAATATTTACTACAAAATTCTCCAGTTTTACTCCAAGCAACAATATTAATAAAATCTGCTTGTCTTTCTTCTCCTTGTCTTACAAATCTTCTATTTACAGCAAGTGAGAAAGAAGCAACTAAAGTATTGTTTGTTTGTGTATATCTTACTTCTGGATCTCTTGTAAGTCTACCCATTAAAATTACTTTGTTCATAAATTTACTCCTCTTCTTTAACTACAATAAATTTTATAACTTCGTCTGTAATTCTATATACTCTTTCTAATTCAGCAATAGCCTCTGGTTTAGATTCAAATTTAAATACTACATAGTATCCTTCTTTGTTCTTTTTTATTTCATAAGCTAATTTCTTTTTACCAATTTCTTCTACTGAATCAAGCTTACCATCAGTATTAATTAAATTTGAGAATTTTTCTATTAAAGCTTTAATAGCTTCACCCTCTAAATTTGGATTAATAATGATAACACTTTCGTATTTATTCATTATTCTTTCACCTCCTCTTGGATTATAACCCATATTTTTATATGAGTAAGGAAAAATAGCAATGCTATTTTTTAAAACATTGCTATTTTATCATATTTTTTTTATATGTGCAAGTATTTTAATACTAATTGTGGTATATAGTTCCTGATTTTTCTATTCCTCTTAGATAATATATGTTTAAATTTTTATCTGTTACATATACATCATCTGAATTTGTTAAGGTTGCTGTTTCTCCATATTCTTTACCAAAATTTAATGTTATATTAGATAATTTTTGCAAATCTATTTCTAAGTAGTCTTCTCCATCTATATTTATTTTTCTATCAGTTGTTGGTACTTCTTCGTATTTATTATAATATATTAACAATTCATCTTTTAAAAATTTTATATCTGCAGTCATTTTATTGTAGTTTGCTGTTCCATCAGATGTGTCTAAACTGCTAACTATTGTACCTGCTAGAATAAGTAAAACTATAACTGTAATAATTAATGAAATTACAGTTATACCATTATTTGAATTAATTTTTATCATTTGTTCCTCCAAATTATTTTATATTTTTATTTTACACTTAAATTATTAAATGTCAATACATTCCCTTCCTTTTGTAATATTTTATGTGCTTTCATTTTTAAACTGAATTTTTTGTTCTCATTTATAGTTAATATCCATAAATATAAAATTATAAAAAAGATTGCAATATTTTTATAGTAGATAATTGTTATACTAGATATAATTGTTAATATTATCATTATAATATTAGATATTTTATTTACTATCTGCTCTGTTTTTACTTTGCTACAATTTATTCTTATTAAACTTTTTAATATTCTTCCTCCATCTAATGGATATAATGGTATTAAGTTAAAAATTGCAATTAATATATTTGAATAAATTATTATTTGTTTTGTTTCAAAATTAATATTCAAAATTAAAACTATTATTGAAATTAATATATTAGTTATTGGACCTGCTAATGCAATTAATAACTTTTTTATTTCTATTAATTTTTTATAACCATATACCTCAAAAGATATGCTCACTCCAAATGGCATAATATTTAGTGCTTTAGGTTTTAGTTTTAGAATAATTCCTGCAAACATATGTCCTAGTTCATGGATAAAGGCAAATAGCATTAAATATACATATATTTCTATTTGATGTGTTAAAATAAAGATTATTATAAATAAAAAAATTTGTAAACTTATTTTTATTTGCATCAATATATACTCCTTTAGGTAAATTCAAGTATTAAGTCTGGATTTACATATCTATTATTTTTTCTGATTTCAAAATGTAAATGTGGTCCTGTTGCATTTCCTGTTTGACCCACTTCTCCAATTGCTTGACCTTGAGATATAATATCTCCCTCTTTTACATATATTGTTTTACAATGTGCATAAACAGTTTTTACATCATCACTTACTATTGTAAAATGATTTCCTAAATCTCCGTATATTTGATACTTTCTCAACTTTTCCTGCCATGGATGCAATAAATACTGTACCTTCATTTGCTGCTATATCTATTCCTGTATGATTTTTAGGAACGGTAGGTGTTTTAGGTGTTCTTATCCCGTACCTTGATGTAATTGTTCCTTTTAATGGAATTATAAAAGATTTTGTTGCAAGTATATCCTTTGCATCTTGTTCCATTTGAGTAAGGTTTATATTTTCATCTACTATTTCTATATCCTCTCCACCTATATTTTGTTCCAACTCCATAGAAGTATTTACATCATTTGTTTGGTTTTGCTCTTGAGCATTAACAACAGAATTATTATAATTTACTATTTCATCGTTTATTGTGTTAGTATTTTCCGTATTTACATCTGCAGACGAAAATATATATTGTTTGGATGTTTCATATATTTTTTTTATATCAATATTATAGTTTAAAATTTCTTTAGTTTTATTTATTACCTCTTCTGAAAAAACATAGTTAGTATTTTTAATCATATAAAAAATACTATAAATCACAGCACAAATAAGTATTTGCAATATCATTTTTTTGAATAATCCTACATTGTTTTCTTCCGAAACATTAACCTTCGCAAACGTCTTCCCAGTAGCTTGGCTCTTTTTCCTATAATATATTTCTTCTGCTCTTCTTATCCTTTCATCTGGACTTAGAGTTTTTTCCATAAAAAAACACCTCTTCCTTTGTAATATACTTTGTTAATGTATATTCAAAAGAAAAGATGTTAGAACTTTATGTATTAATTAAATTGAAATTTGCTTCGCAAATTTCAATAGTGAAAAACTAAAAGTGAAAAGTGAATAGTAAATGAAGATTTTTTGTTGGTTCCAACAAAAAATCAACAATTACTTTTAACTCTTCACTCTTAACTTTTAACTGTAATTTGTATGAATTTATTCATACAAATTACAGTTTATCTAATTAAACAGCTAGCAAAAAATAATATGCAAAAAAACAATGCTAGTGTTCGTACTCTTTTGTATTTTGTCTCCATTTTTTTATTAATTTTAGAAATTTTTCTCTTTTCATTTTCTATATTGGATAAATAATTGCTTATTATCATTTCAGCTTCATTGATTATATATTTTTTAGTATCTTTCGTGTTTTTTTCTTTGTTTTTTTTACTTTTTTTATTATCTGATAAGTTTAAGCTTTTTAGTTTAATATTTGGTTTTAATATTACTATTGCTTCGTCAACAATGTTGGATGGTAAATTTTTTAAAACTACTGTATTTTTCATTTTTTCAATATCCATTTACATCCTCCTAGAAAAAATGTATCTTAAATTAATTTTTTCCATTTTTTCTAGATTTATACATTTATTACATTATATATTCCATATGCGGTACATTCTGCCATATTCATAATAAAACCAAGAGGTGTGTTTTGTAATAGCCTAAAATTATACTGAGGTTTATTTAAGTCTTTAGAAACAACTCCTTTTATGCTAATATTCCCAACACATATTCCTTTTGAACTCAACCCGCTTCTAACAATTAACCCATTTTCAGATACTTTAATACTACCTACATTATTTTTGTTTGTAAATGACGCATCAATTGCTATAATAAATGGAGTTTCGTACTTATTGTTTATATACTTTATAATCTTTTCTATATTATTTGCTGTAACTACATTGCCAAGTTCTCCAAACACCTCTACATTTTCTTTATCATTAAATAAATATTTTAATTTGTATCCTACAAGCGGGCCATAGCTGTCTCCTATTACTCTGTCAGTACCAATACACAGAAAAATTAATTTTGATATTTCTAAATTTTGAATCTTTTCTCTAAGAATTCTGCTAAAATCAAATACAAAATTATTATATATTTCTTCTTTTATCACTTTATCTCCTTTTACTGTTTTTATACAGTATATGCTTTTAAATTGATAAAATGATTCTTTAAAACAACAAATTGTGTAATTTGTATGAGAAAATTAATTGCAAACGTTGTAGGGGCGAAAAACCAAATTCCAAAAACAAAATACAATCATGCAAATTATAATTTATTCATTATCTTTTTTTGGAGCAATGAATATATTTATATTCTCTTTTTTATTATATTTATTTATAATATCTCCTGAAAAGCTCGCCACTTCATTAGACAACACAATTGTTGTATATTTTTGGTCTACTAATTCTTTTATTTTTTCATCAGTTTTATCTAAATCTCTTATCTCATAAACATCAAATCCTAAATTTTTAAAAATTTTAAAACTTTTATTATCATTTGAAGATTTAAGCCAAGAAATTCTCATAATTTACCACCATTATTATTTTGGCTTATTTTAAGCATTTCTATTCTTGTTTTTTTGTAAATTTTATATCTCCCTATTTAGATTTCCATTTGTATAATTTTCTCCTTCTAATCTTTCTCCCTTTTTATGAATATTTATTATTTGTTGTATTTCTTCTTCAGTTTCTTCTAAAGTATCAATTCTTATAGAATCTACATTTAAATCTTTCCATGATATTGATGTTATTTTAGAATTATAAATTAAGTTATTACAATTTACCCTATCTGTATATATTGGAAATTCAAATCCCATTCTATCTTTTAGTTTATACATTCCTTTTTCGCAAATTCCAGGGCAATTATTTACTCTTCCAATTGTACAATATTCTGTTGTCATTAAAAGAGTTCGCCCATAAACTATAGCTTCTTTTTTAATATTTCTGTCTAAACTCTGAATGCTTTCTTTATCTAGTTCTGGTGGTAAAGTAATTTTAGATACACCTAATTTTTCTAATTCTTGGGCGGTGTAGCTATTAGATACATTTAATGTATAATTTGCTATTAAATCTAATTTTTCAACTTTATATTTTTTTAGTAATTCTAAATGAGAAAAATTAGATACTACTATTCCTTTTATATTATTTCTTAATATTTCTTTTAAATTATTTTCTATCAAGATTTCATAATTGCCCTTTGTAATTGCTGGAAGTAATACATATGTATTAAACTTTTTGATAATTTTATTTATTGTTTCCTTATTTTTTAAAAATAATCTAAATGGAATATATATATTATCTACTCCTGT
The DNA here is from genome assembly GCA_944392485.1 of uncultured Clostridia bacterium. Classification (GTDB taxonomy): domain Bacteria; phylum Bacillota; class Clostridia; order TANB77; family CAG-508; genus CAG-452. The sequence continues at coordinate 90,336 of CALXWO010000001.1, forward strand.
TAAATTGCTATAATTTGTATTTTCATTAAAAGCGTTTAATACTAAAGAAACTTTAGGTTCTGATGTATTATTTTTAACAGTATTTTTGGGTTTGCATTCTATACTTATGCTCTTTTTTCTTTTAAAACTTTTTAATATCTCATTTTGCAACTTTTCTATTGCATTTCTTCTTATACTATTTATTGCACTTATTGGAAGTATTATATTATCATCTGCTACTACTTGAATTTCCTCAATTTCAAAAGGAGTGTTTCCTGTTTTAGAAAGTTGCTCTTTTATTCTTTCTTTACTTATTCCATTTTTTTCTGCCTTTTTTACAATTGTTTCTTCTGTTTTTATTAATTTCGTTTTACTCCAAATATCTTCTATTTCTAATTTTATAGGCTCGTTTTCTTTTAAATATATTTTTGCATTTATTGGTCTTTTTATATTTTCTTTGCTAGAAAACTCAATTATTTCTTTATTTAATTTTTCGGATACTGTCCTATAAACTTTATTACCTTTTAAAATTTTTCCTTTTATTCTTCCTACTGTTACAACTTCTCCTATACTTGCAGATTTAATGTTGTTATTTCCGCTCATAAGCTCAGAAATTTTACATGATGATTCATTAATTGAAATACTATCTCCCAAATTTAACTCTTTTGATAGCTTAATTTTTACATGGCCTTTACTTGGATTATAACTAATTACTTCTCCTACTTGAACACCCATATGATTTGGTCTTTTGGTATACATCATATCTTTTCCTAGTTTTCCTTTTAAGTATCCAGTACTAAATCCTCCCCTATTAAAAATCTGCAATAATTTTTCTCTGTCGTCTTCATCTACTATATATTTTTTTCCGCTTTCTGCAAGATTAATATATTTTCTATAAATACTAGTTACTATGCCTACATATTCTTTTGATTTCATTCTTCCTTCTATTTTGAATGATTTTACTCCGGCATTAATTAAATCCGGAATAATATCTAATGTACAAACATCTTTAGAGCTTAAAAGATAGCCGTGTTCTTGAACTTTTCCGTTATTTATTAAACTGTATGGAAGCCTACAAGTTCCAGCACATTTTCCTCTATTTCCACTTCTTCCGCCTATCATACTGCTCATTAAACATTGTCCAGAATAGCTTATACATAGTGCCCCATGGATAAACACTTCTATATCAATTTTAGTATTTTTACAAACATGTTCTATTTCTTCTATTGATAACTCTCTTGCAAGAACACATCTTGAAAATCCTAAACTTTCTATTTTTTTTGCTCCAGCTAAATTATATATTGTCATTTGTGTGCTACTGTGGACTTCTAAATCTGGAAAAAGTTCTATTATTCTTTTAGCAAGCCCCAAATCTTGAACAATTACTGCATCTATTCCGGCATTATATGCAAATTCTACAAGTTTAATTGCATCTTCAAACTCATCGTTTTTTATTAATATGTTTATTGTTAAATGTGTTTTTACACCTCTTAGTTTGGCATATTCTATTGCTTGCACCAATTCTTCTTTATTAAAATTTTCGGCATTTGCTCTTGCATTAAACTCTGATGCTCCAAAATACACAGCATCTGCTCCAGTTTGAACTGCTGTTTTTAAACATTCTAAATCTCCTGCTGGAGATAATAACTCTACCATAACGTTTGCTCCTTTGTTGGTATTATATAATATATTTGGGTTATTTACTATATCAAATTGTAATTTGTGTGAGTGATGATGTCTCAAAGGGGACGGTTATTGATGGGTCGTTTCCTCAACGTTGTAGGGGTCGCACTCCTGGGCGACCCGAAAATCGGGTATACGGGGCGCCGAAGACAGCGCCCCCTACATCAAAAATCCAAATTTCAAAAACAAAATACAATTACACAAATTCCAATTTATTTTTATTTGAATTTTTAAAAAATTTGTGATATGTTTTTTTTATGGAAAGAAGGAATATATATGAAAATATGTACTAAAAAATTTGATATTAGTTTTTGTGATGTTGGAGAAAATAACAGTTTAACTAATAAAGGAATTTTAAGAATGATGCAAGAAATTGCTGGTATTCACAGTCAAATTGCTGGATATGGATTAAACGATATTCCAAAAACTGGTCTTGCATGGCTTCTTTTAAATTGGAAATTAAAAGTTTTTTTGCGTCCTAAATGGGGAGAAACTTTAACTATAAATACTTGGAGCAGATCTCAAAATGCACTTTTCTCATATAGGGATTTGGAAGTTTACGACAGCAATAATAATTTAGTTGCAATAGCTACATCAAAATGGCTTTTATTTGATGTTAAAAAACAAACTATTGCTAAAACTACTCCAGAAATGAGAGAAAAATTTGAAAGCACTAATAAGGCAGTTTTTGAAGAAAAGTTTAATGAAAAATTAAAAGAACCAGAAAATTCTGAGTTTATTTTAGAATATAAAATTGAAAGAAGAGATATAGATACTAATCACCACGTAAATAACTTAAATTACCTAGATTTTGCATATGAAGCTTTGCCAGAAGATATCTACAAAAATGGTGAATTAAGTAATGTTGAAATTATGTATAAACATGAGGCAAAATTGGGTGATACTCTCCTTGTTTATTATGCTTCTGTAGAACAAAATAAACACATTATTACTATTAAAGATAAAGAAACAGGCAATCTTCATAGTATAATAAAATTGTATTAAAATTTTAAAATGCAGATTTAAAAAATTTAAATCTGCATTTTTTATCCTATTTTTTCTATATCTATTCTTGCATTTGGATAGGTAATATCTTCAATAGAAACTCCTCCTAAATTAAGAACATCTCCTGCATTTAATCTTAAAATAACTGTACTTGTTAATGTCATACGATTAGATACATTTTCTCTTAAAACTGGGCTTTCATTAAACGTACTATTTATTGCTTGATTGTTTACTATTAGAATAGCATTAAAATTAAATGTTGTTATTGCATCTTGGGTTCCAAATAATTGATACGATATTTGGTAAATTCCATTTTCATTTATTATTATATCTTGGCTTCCTTCTTGGTGACTTATTGCATTTCCTTCCAATACATCATTTTGACTAAATTTTATTCTTGCGTTTCCTATTTCTGTATTATCTCCTGGTACTGCTATTATTGTTAAAATGTTCTTTTGTTCGTTATTACTAATTGAAATACTTACAAGCAATATTAAAAATACTGCAAATATTATTATAACAGTACCACACAACGCTTTGCATAATGTTTCTTTATTGCATTCTCCTTTGTTCATTATAATTCCCCCTATTTTATTATATGGGAATTTAATTTTTTTGTGAGTTAAAATAGTTTTAAAAAAACAGAGTAGTTTATAATTTCTACTCTGTTTTGACCATGTATAATTCAAATTGTTATGCACTTTTTAATTCTAATCTTAATTTGTCAGCTATCATTGCTATAAATTCGCTATTTGTAGGCTTTCCTTTTGCTGCTGAGATTGTATATCCAAATATTCTTTCTACTGCTGATTGCTCTCCTCTTGACCAAGCAACTTCTATTGCGTGGCGTATTGCCCTTTCTACTCTACTTGGTGTTGTTTTAAATTTTTTTGCTATTTCTGGATATAATTGTTTTGTAATTTGATTTATTATATCTATATCATTTATTACCATCATAATTGCTTCTCTTAAATATTGATATCCTTTTATATGTGCTGGAACTCCTAATTCATGGATAATGTTTGTAACTAATGCTTCTAAATTATCTCCATCTTTTTTATTGTTTTCAGAAATTTCAATATATGGTGCTTTAATTTCTCTTGTTTCTATATTGCTTTGTGCACCTTTAGGTTCAAAATATCTTATATCTCTTATTCTTTTAATTAATAATTCTATATCAAATGGCTTTACAACATAGTATTCTGCTCCCAAATTTATTGCTTGTTGAGTAATTTTTGCTTGTCCAACAGCTGATAGCATTATAAATAATGGCTTTTTACTCATATTAGAAGCTCCTATTTTTTCTAATACACCTAATCCATCTAAATATGGCATAATAACATCTAATAAAACAACATTTGGCTGAGTATTCATTATCATATCGCATGCCTCTTTACCATCTTTGGCTATGCCTATAACCTCCATATCTTCTTCTTTTTCTAAATAACTAACTAATGTCATTGCAAAATCAGGATTATCATCTGCAATTAAGACTGTAATTTTTTCTTTCAAGTTTATACCCCCTAAAAATAAATTTGTAAATTTTTTACAATTCGAATTATAATATTATTTTTTAAATAATGCAATAGTTTTTTGGAAATTTTTTCTAATTTTGCTCGAAAGTGTTTATATTTCAATATATTTTTCTTCTAAAATATCATATTTTAAAATTTTTAAAGGTATTTTATTGCTGTTATTTGTAATCTCTTCTAGATTTTCCTTTTCTATCTCTACAATAACTTCTATATTTTCTAAAAATTCCGTTTTAATAATCTTTAATTTACTTTTACTTTCATGATATTTTAATTTTTCTAACTCTTCATAACCTATACATAATTTTACTTTATAACCTATTATTTTGTAAATAAATTGAGTTTTTTCTAATGCCTTTATAGTTGCCTCAGAATATGCTCTTACAAGTCCGCCTGTTCCTAAAAGTATACCTCCAAAATATCTTGTTACTACTACTAAAATATTTGATAATCCTTGTTCTAATAATATTTTTAAAATTGGACTTCCTGCTGTTCCTTGAGGTTCCCCATCGTCATTATATTTTACTGCAATTCCTCCGGTCTCCAGTTTCTATGGCGTATGCAAAAACGTTATGTTTTGCATCATGATATTTCTTTTTTATTTCTTTTATGTATTTTTCTGCTTCCTCTATTGTTTCTACATAAAATAAGTTTGCTATAAATTTTGATTTCTTTTCTGTAATTTCTGCTGTTACATTATTATTAATTGTTTTAATTTTTTCCATTTTTATATCCTTTACTTTTCACTTTTAGTTTTTCACTATTGTAATTTGCAAAGCAAATTACAATTTAGTTCATTCCTGCAGTGTAACCTGTGCTCCATGCTATTTGCAGATTAAATCCTCCTGTTAAACTGTCTACATCTATTATTTCTCCCGCAAAATATAATCCTTTTATTAATTTTGATTCCATTGTTTTTGGATTTATCTCTTTTATGCTTATTCCTCCTGATGTTATTATTGCTTCCTCTATTGGTCTTACTCCATTTATAATTATTTCAAAATTTTTAAGTATAGTAATTATTTTTTGTCTTTCTTGTTTCGTTATTTCATTTATCCTTTTATATGGATTAATACCTGTTTTTTCTATTACAACTGGTATTAATTTTTGTGGAAGTAATTTACTTAAACTGTTTTTAAATTCTTTGTTTTTTACCTCCTCAAAATCTCTTAATATTCTTAAGTCTAGTTTTTCTTCTGTTAATGCTGGTTTTAAATCTATATGTAGTTTTATATTGTTATTTTTAAGTAAATTTTCTGTATTTTTATATCTAATCAAATATGCTGATGAACTAAGTATTACTGGACCTGATACGCCATAATGTGTAAATAGCATCTCACCAAAATCTTTGTATATAATTTTATCTTCATTCTTTAATTCTATTGCAATATTCCTAAGTGATAATCCTTGTAATTTAGCACATACTATATCTTTTGAAGTTAATGGAACTAGTGATGGTTTTATTTTTGTAACTGTGTGCCCTAATTCTTCTGCCATTTTATATCCGTCCCCTGTAGAGCCTGTTACTGGGTAACTTTTTCCGCCAGTTGCTAAAATAATTTTATCTGCTTTTAATTCACTTTTTATTTGTTCTTTATTAGTATTAGCTATTTTTACTCCTTCTACTTTTCCTTCTCTTATAATTATTTTTTCTACTTTTGTATTTGTTAAAATTTTAACATTTAATTTTTTTAAAATTTTTATCAATACTTCTAATACATCTATAGATTTATCTGAAACTGGAAATATTCTTCCTCCTCTTTCTGCTTTAGTTTTTACCCCTTCTTTTTCTAATAAATTAATTATGTCTTTATTATTAAAGTTGTTTAAAGCTCCATATAAAAATTTGCCATTGTTTGGAGTATTTTCAATAAATCCATTTAAGTCTGTACTATTTGTTATATTGCATCTTCCTTTTCCTGTAATAAGTAGCTTCTTACCACAAGAATTCATTTTTTCTAATATTGTTACTTTATTCCCACTTTTTGCTGCTGATATCCCGGCAATCATACCTGCCGGTCCTCCACCTATTATAATAACATTGCTCATTAATAATATCCTTTCATTATAATACATTAACTATGTAAATTGTAATTTATCTGAGAAGTGAGAAGTGGGATGTGGGAAGTGTGAAATTATGGTAAGCCTTACGTAGCCTAACCCTAAAAGCACACCTCACACTTCGCACCTCACACATCACAAAAACAAATTACAATTTACCTAAATCATAGATATTGCCTTTAATATTCCAAGTTTTCCATACTCATATGTAAGTCCACCTTGCAAAAATGCAGTATATGGGGCTCTTATAGGTGCATCACACGATAATTCAATAGAAGAGCCTTGTGTAAATGCTCCTGCTGCCATAATAATTTTATCTGTATAACCTGGCATATCCCATGGTTCTGGTATAGATGAAGAATCTACTGGCGATGCTGCTTGTATTCCTTGGCAAAATTTTATTAATTTTTCTGGTTCTCCAAATTGTATGGTTTGAACTATATCCGCTCTTTTTTCATTATATCTTGGATCTACTTTATACCCTAGTTCTTCTAGTATTTTACTTGCAAATATTGCTGTTTTTATACTACTTGCTACAACTTGTGGAGCAAAGAAAATTCCTTGTAAAAATTGTTTGTTTATTCCTAAACTTGCTCCTGCTTCTTTTCCAAGTCCTGGTGCTGTTAGTCTTTCACTTGCAAGTTCTATTAAGTCCGCCCTTCCTACTATGTATGCACCATTTGGGGCAATACCTCCTCCTAAATTTTTAATTAGCGACCCAATTGCTAAATCTGCTCCTACTTCAATTGGTTCTTTTTCTCCTACAAATTCGCAATAACAATTATCTATCATAACAATTGTATCTTTATTTATAGTTTTTATTAGTTTTATTACCTTTTCTATTTTTTCTATATCTATTGATTTTCTTGAAGAATATCCTCTTGAACGTTGTATTTCAATCATTTTTACTTCTTGCTTTTTTAGTCTGTCTTCTATTTTGATATAGTCAAAATCATTGTTTTTTAAATCTATTTGTTCATATTTTACTCCATAACTTTTTAATGAACTTTTATTATCTACTATTCCTATTACTTCATCTAAGGTGTCATATGGTTTACCAGAAATACTAATTAAAGTATCTCCAGGTCTTAAAATTGCAAATAAAGCAGTAGATAAGGCATGTGTTCCTGAAATAAATTGTGTTCTTACCAATGCATCTTCTGATTTAAATATTTCTGCAAAAATTTTTTCTATAGTATCTCTTCCTATATCACCATAACCATATCCAGTTGTTGTATTAAAATGCATTTCTGATAAATTATATTTTTGGAATGCCATTAAAACTTTTAAACTATTTAATTCTGATATTTTTTCTACATCTTTAAAAATTGGTTCTAATTCTTTTTCTACTTTTTTTGATAATTCTAATATTTCTTCCTTTATTCCAAATGTTTTGTACATACATGTCTCCTTTTACAAATGTTTAGGCGGACATTTGCCCGCCTATATAGTTAATATTTATTTGTCTTCTTTATCTTCTTCTTCCTCTTCCTCGTTATTTTGTGGTTCTTCATTATTTCTGCAAGCTTTAACCCACAATATTCTTTTATCTTCATAATCTTCTATTTTATATGTTACCTGTTTTGTTTCTATAACTGGTTTTTCGTCATCTGATGGAATTCTACCTAATTCTTCTATTAAATATCCAGATAATGTGTCATATTCACCTTCTGGTATTTCAACATTAAGTATTTTTCTTAAATCGTGTATAGAAACACTACCACTTATCATGTAAGTATTATCATCTATTTTTTCGTAGTCCTTCTCTTCATCATCATATTCATCAAATATATTTCCAACAAGCTCTTCTATTATGTCTTCCATTGTAACCAAACCTGCTGTTCCTCCATATTCGTCTAGTACAATGGCTAATTGGTGCTTGTTTCTTTGTAAATCTTTAAAAAGTTCATTTATAGGTTTGCTTTCTGATACAAAATATGCTTCCCTTAAAATGTTCGAAATCTTTACTTTTTCTTTTTTATTTACATTTGCAAGTAAATCCTTTATAAATAACATTCCAACAATATTGTCTATATTATCTTCATATACTGGTATTCTGCTGTATTTATATTCATCTAATTCCTTTAAAATATCATTTATATCTGAGTTTACATCTATTGCATAAATATCTTTTCTATGTATCATAATTTCTGATACTACTTTATCATTAAACTCAAATACATTATTTATTAATTCTTTTTCAGACTCTTCTATTGAACCTTTTTCTTCTCCTACATCTACCATCATTCTTATTTCTTCCTCTGTAACTGTTTCTTCTTCGGTTTCAGAGATTCCAAATATTTTTGATATACCATTTGTAGATGCTGTTAATAACTTAACAAAAGGTGCAGTTATAAGAGCTATTGCTTTTACTACTCCTATAGTTGCAAATGCTATTTTTTCAGAATTTTTCATTGCTAATCTTTTTGGAACTAATTCACCAAATACAAGAGAAAAGTATGAAAGTACAATTGTAATTAAAACAATTGATATGCTTCTCCAAACAGATAACCCTAATGGTATTATGCTTTCTAATGCTGGTGCCAAATCATCTGCAAATGCATCTGCTGCAAATGCACTAGATAAAAATCCTGCAAGTGTAATACCAATTTGTATTGTTGCTAAAAATTTGCTTGGTTCTTTTAGCATTTTTTTTATTTGTTTTGCTTTTTTATTTCCTTCTTTTGCTTGTTTTTCTATTTTTGCATCATTTAAAGAAATAAATGCAATTTCTGTAGCTGCAAAAAATGCATTTACTAATATTAAAACAGCTAATACTATAACTTGAATTGCCATTAATTAAATTCACTATTCCCTTCTTGTTTGTGTAATAATACATTAAATATTATACAATCAATGGCAATTATTGTCAAGAATAGCTATTGATTTACATGCCAGTTTTAGGGAGTTTTATATTAGTTTCAGTTTTGTTTTGTTTAACACTTGTTTCAGATTTTTTGATGGTGGTTTTAACATTTGGTTCTTCTTCTAAATTTATAACATTAACTGTTGTTTCCTCATTTAAATCTAATTCTACTTTAATTAATTTATTATAAATTTCGTATCCTTCTAAAGTTCTTGTTTCTCTTATATAGTATGTTCCTGGTTGTAAATTTTTTATTTCAATTTTTCCATTGCCATCTGTTTTAAGCCCTGTATACAAAACATTTTTATTTTCGTCTAACAATTCAAACTCTACTCCTTCTAATCCAATATTTGATTTGTTATCCTTTTTTATTATTATTAATTTTGTTTCATTTTTTGTATAATATATTTTTTTACTTCCTGTTCCTTCCTCGTATGTATAACCTGTTAATGCATAGTTTTGTAATGCTGGATCTCTTGATTCTCCATAAAATACAGGTTTTGTTTCTACGTTTCCTGTTACATTAATTGTAAAATTACCGTCTTTTGTAATATTGGTTATTGGTATTAATATTTTAAATTCTTCGCCAGAATTAAATTCTGTTTTTTCTTTGTTTGTTTTGTCTGTTATTTTAACACCTTCTATATTTAGGTTTTGTACTTCTACTAAATATTTATCAAAACCTGCATTTGCAGAAACTGTAAAAGATTGTGAAACACAGTTTTTATCTATATTATCTATTTGCCACAAGCTATTTTTTTGATTTACTGTAAGTTCTGCAGATACTTTTGTTATTTTTGAATTTCTTGCATTTTTAACAATTTGTTTTAATGCATTTAATGTTCTTTTACCTGATTCACCTATTGCAGTGTATTCATTAACATCTCTATTTGTTAGCATACAATATACCGCTTGTTTTGTTGCAAGATATGCTTCTTCTTCGGTTTTGCATCCTAGTTCTGCTATGGTTTTGTATGGATAGCCATTTATAATTGCTCTCCATACTTTAACATTACTTACTAATTTACTTACATCTACAGTTTGCGAAAATCCTATTTCTACTCCGGGTAAATCTCTATTCATACAATATGCGGGATACTCTTTGTTTCCAACTTTATATACAGCCATATGTGTATGTATTCTTAATCCATCCCACATTAGTAAAGGGTCTGTTTTTTTATTAGCATATATATATGCAGTATTTATTGGTGTTACTGCATTGCTAGCTATTGAAAATATATTTATTAAAATTATTATTAAAATTATTATTATTGATATTTTTTTCTTCAAATTTATTCCTCCTTTATTTCTAATCCTTGCACACAAAGTCGTTTAGTCGGCTTATTTTCTACGCAGGTTATTAAAGTTATTTTATTTTCTTTAGTTGTGCCTAAATATGACCAATCTGTATCTTCTATAATTTTAATTAACTTAATTTTATATTTTTTTGTGCCATTATTAGTTCTATAAATAATTAAATCTCCTATTTTTAATTCTTTAAGCTTTGCAAAATAATTTATAGGATAACCTCTATTATGTGCGGCAAGCCCTATATTTCCATTCCATATAGATGTATTTTCAAAATGTCCTACATAATTCAACATAATTTCTTGGCTTGTCCCTTCAGAAATAGGTGCTTTTAAATTTATTTTAGGGATTTCTATTTTCCAAATATTATTTATATACTCTTCTTTAGTACCTTCTGATTTCTTTTCTTTTGAATTACTTACTTTAATAATTTCTTTTTCTTCTGTTATAGCAACATTTTCACTTTTTAATTTAATATTTTGATATGTAAAATATACTTTATTAATTAGCAAATTAATTGTCAAAAACAAGCATAAAGATATTGCTAAAGAAATTATTAAAATATTTTTTTCTGTATAATTAATCAGATAGGCATCACCTCTTTGTTTTTATTTTTACTCATTTGGATTTTAAAAAGATAAAAATCTTTTAAGAATTTAAAAAATATTTGAAATTGTATGATTACAATTTCGATAGTTTTATAATAATATATTTTTTATTAGTTGTAAAGAATTTTTCATCGACAAAATAATACAAAAAAATGAAAGTAGACTTTTTGTGTCTACTTTCATTTTATAACTTCAAATTACTTAGTATCTTTAATCTATTTTGCTTCTAATGCCATTTTAGCTTCTCTTTCTCTGTCCATTACTTCTTTTCTTGCTAATAATATTCTTTTATCACCTTTATCTAGTTTTTTATCTTTTAATAACATTTGTATTTGTACATATTCAGTTTGATATCCTTCTTGTAATGCTGACCTTAAATCAAAAAATCTATTAAAAGATTCTTTATCAGTAAATTTAATTCCTCTAATTCCATTTACTGCTTGTTGAACTTCCGAATAATCTCTAAGGAATTGAAAACCACAAGTAAATTGTTTTACTTGCTCAAAATATATGTTATCTTTTTCGTCTTGTATTTTGTCATCTATCATCATGAGCATCTTAGATTTCATTTCATCATTCATATTTATTTTTATACATTTTCCTTTTGCTATTATATCTTTTATTGCTTCCCAATATTCTGGTTTTGTTTTACCTGTACTTGTTTTACTTAAACTCTCAACCATATCTTCAATTTCGCTCCAAGTTTGATTGAACCTGTCTACTTCTCCATCAAATTTCATTCTCATATATTTTCTTCCCTTTCCTCCTATCGGACTTTTTTCTATCTCTAATAATATTTTTTTAACATATTCTGAATCTGTTATATCTCCTTCTACAGATGCTTTTATTTTCTTTAATTCCTCATTTGCTTCTTGCTCAAAAGCACTCTTTTTTTCTTTGTTATTTTCTTTTTTGGATAGAGTTTGTTCTCTTTTTTTATCCGCTTTTAAAGTCTTTTTTAAGTATGCTTCTAAATCTTTTAGTAATTTTGGAGAAACTGTTCCGTTTATTTCAATATCTTCAACTTTTTTATTGTAATCTTCGCTGTAATAATTATTTAAATCTGTTATAAAGTCTTGTATTATGTTAGGCATTGGAATATTTGTGTCTCTTGAAATTTTTCTTAAATCACTTACAATAACTGCAAAATTTAAAGCTGGATTTTGTGATGAATCAAATTTAATTTTTCTACTCATTCTTATCACCCTTTACTTTTGTTAAACATTACCAATTATTATTATAACACGTTTACATAAGATTTGCAAGTTTTTGTTCAATTGTTGAGTTTTGTATTTACTTGTGTTATACTTTTATTCAAGCCTAATAGCAAAGGAGTCTTTTTATGAAATTAACACAAGATAGTGAAACATTAGCAGAAAAAAAAGCATTAATTTTATATATTTTAGATAAAGTAGCAAAACCAATAAGCAATGATGCTCTTTTAAAACTAGTAATTTCAATCGATAACATGAACTATTTTTATTTTCAACAATTTTTATTGGATTTGCTAGAAAATAAGTATATTATAAACTATACTAAAGGTGAGGAATCTTTATATGAGTTAACAAAGGAAGGAAAACAGGCTCTATCCTTAGTTAAAGATATTATTCCCGGAATTACAAAATTTAGAGTTGATAATAGCTTTAAAGAAACTTTAGGTAATATACAAAACGAAATGTCTATAGAAAGTGATTTTATTCCACATAGTGAAAATGATTATAGTGTTAAATGCAAAATAATAGAAAATAATCAAATACTTTTTGAGTTGCAAGTTTTTGCAGGTTCAAGAGAGCAAGCAAAAGCAATCTCTGATAATTGGAATAATAATGCCGAAAAAATATATCCTAAAATTTTAGAAATTTTAACTAAATAATAAATAAAAAATGGCTGTGGAATTTTGTTACAAACCTATGTTAAAAATCCCACAACCTTTTTTATTTTAATTTTTGTCTTACATATTCGTATAATACAATCCCTGTTGCTACTGCAGCATTTAAACTTTCTGCTTTACCAAACATTGGTATTTTTATTTTTTTGTCTGCTATGTCTAATATTTCTTTTGATACTCCATTTGCTTCATTCCCTATAATAATCGCTACTTTTTTATATTCTACTTCGTATATACTTTCTTCTGTTTGTAAAGATGTTGCCATAATTTTAAATTTATGTTTTTTTAATTCTTTTATTGTTTCTATTAAATTTTCACTTTCTATAATATTAACTCTAAAAATTGCTCCCATTGTAGAACGTACTACTTTTGGGTTAAATGTATCTCCACTCTTTTTAGATATTATAACTTGGGAAAGCCCGTGTGCTATCTATAGTTCTTAGTATTGTCCCTAAGTTTCCTGGATCTTGTATTCCATCTAATATTACAATTACATCTTCATTATATTTTATTTCTTTGTTCGTATTTTCTTTTTTAATAACAGCTAGTATTCCCTGTGGATTTTGAACATCAGTTATTGTAATAAATACCTTTTTGTCTACATATATACAGTTATATTTTGCAATTTCATATAAGATTTTTTGATTAATTTCTCCTGCTTTTATGCAGTCATCACATACCACTATTGTGTCTATATCTGCTTTTTCTGTTATTGCTTCTTCTATTATTTTTATACCTTCTATAATGTATTTTCCAGATGTATCTCTGTATTTTTTATCTTTTAATTTTCTAATATTTTTAATTGTTTCATTATCTTTACTTGTAATTACCATGGCATTCCTTTCTTTGATAAATTGTAATTTGTATGTGTCTCAAATGGGACGGTTCTTGATGGGTCGTTTCCTCAACGTTGTAGGGGTCGCACTCCTGGGCGACCCGAAAATCGGGTATACGGGGCGCCGAAGACAGCGCCCCCTACATCAAAAATCCAAATTTCAAAAACAAAATACAATTATACAAATTACAATTTGTTTAATTTTTTAGAAAATTCAATATTTCATTTAAAACATCTTCAGGTTTTTCTAATTTATATGTTATATATGGTTCTCTTGCTGGTGAAAATCTAACTCTATTATTATATTTTTTTATTAATTTGTCTATATCAATTGCAAAATTTTCTGGATTAAAATTAAATATAATATTATTTTGTCTTTGTGTTACTTTTGTTATTCCTAAAATTTTACATTCATTTTTTATTTTTGCAATTTCTAGAAGATTTAATACTTCAATTGGCATTTTACCATATCTATCTATTATATCTTCTTGCACATTTTGTAGATCGTTATCATTGCTACATAAAGCTATATTTTGGTACACTTCTATTTTTTGTGTTTTGTTTTCTATATAATTATCTGGAATATAGCTTGAAACATTTATATCAATTGTTACATCTATATCTTCTTCTACTTCTATTCCCTTCATTTCTTTTATTACTTCATCTAGCAATTTGCAATATGTGTCATATCCTACTTGATCCATATGACCATGCTGTAATTCTCCAATTAAGCTTCCTGCTCCTCTTATTTCCAAATCTCTCATAGCAATTTTAAAACCTGATCCAAATTCTGTAAATTCTTTTATTGCTTTTAATCTTTTTTCTGCAACTTCATTTATTAGTTTATCTTTTTTATATGTAATATATGCATATGCTTGTTTGTCTGACCTTCCAACTCTTCCTCTTATTTGATAAAGCTGTGCTAATCCTAGCCTGTCTGAATCTTCTACGATTATTGTATTTGCGTTTGGTATATCAATGCCTGATTCTAATATTGTTGTACATACTAAAACATCTATTTTTTTGTTTACAAAGTCTAGCATTATATCCTCTAATTCTTTTCCAGACATTTTTCCATGTGCAAATGCAACTTTTGCCTCTGGCACAAGTTGTAGTATTTCGCTTGCTTTTCTTTCTATTGTTTCTGTTTTATTATATAAATAAAATACTTGTCCCTTTCTTTCTAATTCTCTTGTAATAGCCTCTTTTATAACTTCTTTATCATATTCTAATACATAAGTTTGAACAGGTATTCTATTTTGTGGTGGCTCGTAAAGGCATGACATATCCCTAATTCCAACAATTGACATATGCAAGGTTCTTGGTATTGGTGTTGCAGTCATACTTAACACATCTACACTTGTTTTTAATTTTTTTATTTTTTCTTTATCTTTTACTCCAAATCTATGCTCTTCATCAACAATTAAAAATCCTAAATCTTTGAACCCCACATCTTTACTAAGTAATCTATGGGTTCCTATTATTATATCTATTTCTCCTAGTTTTAATTTGCTTATTATTTCTTCTTGTTCTTTTTTGGTTCTAAACCTATTTAACAATTCAATCCTTATTGGATAATTTTTCATTCTTTCCTTAAATGCTTCATATTGTTGATTTGCAAGGATTGTAGTTGGAACTAAATAACATACTTGTTTTTGATCCATACATGCCTTAAATGCACCTCTTATTGCAACTTCTGTCTTACCGGTATCCTACGTCACCACAAAGAAGTCTATCCATTGGTCTTTGGCTTTCCATGTCTTTTTTTAATTCTTCTATTGCTCTTAGCTGATCATCTGTTTCTTGATATTCGAAACTTCCTTCAAATTCTTTTTGCCATTCTGTATCTTTTGAAAAAGCAAATCCTTTTATTTTTTCTCTTTTTGCATATAATTCTATTAAATCTTTTGCAACTTCTCTCAAATTAGATTTTACTTTTTGTTTTGTTGCAATCCATTCTCTGCTTCCTAACCTGTTTACTTTTGGTGCTCTATCTCCAACTCCTACATACTTTTTTATATTGTCTAAATTACTTGTTGGAATATATAAGATGTCATTGTCTTTATACTCAATTTTTATATAATCTTTTGTTATGCCATCAGCTTTTATAGTATTTACACCTATAAATTTTCCTATACCATTTGTTTTATGAACAATATAATCTCCTGGTTTTAAATCTGAAAATATTATGTTTTCAGCTTGTTTAAATTCTGAACTCAATTTTCTCTTTTTCTTAGGAGCATTAAATATATCTTGTAAAGAAAGCACAAGTAAATTAAAATCAAAACATTCAAATCCTGCTGATAATTCTCCGCTTTCTATTGTTATATTTCCTATGTTTTTTTCATCTAAAAACTTTATTAACTGCTTTTTATTAGTTTCTTTGCCACATAAAATTATTATTTCTCTTCTTTGTTTTTGTGCTTCTTGTATTTCCTTAGCACATAAATCCATTGAACTACGAAAAAAGTTTACCTCCCTATAGCTAAAGCTATATCCGTTTCTTTTTGCATGCATACTTTGTTTATCTACAAACCCTATATCTTGTTTCTCTAAATATATTGTTTGTATATCTTTTACTGAATCTATAAATTTAATGTAATCCCTTAAATTTAAAAGTGATTCTGGTACTTCTCTTTTCTTTTCTATTAGAGATTTTATAATATTATTGTTGTCTTTTATTATATTTTCTGATCTTGCTTTTATTTTCCCAATTTCATCTACAAAAATAATATAGTCTTTTTTTAGGTAATCTACAAGTGTTTCCCTTTTTGTATAAAAGCAATTAAAATATTTATCTATTTTATTTAAATAGTCACCTTGTTTAATCTCTTCTATATCCTCTAAATTTTTGCTGTGCTTTTCTGTAATTTTTTTAATTGTTTCTTCTAACTTACTTTCTAATAAAAATTCTGTTGCAGGATATATTGTTACTTTTTTTGTTTTTTCAATTGATCTTTGTGAATTTATATCAAATTCTCTTATTGAATCTACTTCGTCTCCCCAAAGCTCAATTCTAATTCCTCTTTTTGTAGATAATGCTATATCTATTATGCCACCTCTTACACTGTATTCTGATGCATTTTCTACAATCTCTTTTCTTTCATACCCTAATCTATTTAATTTTATTTTTATTTCTTCTAAATCAATACTGTCTTTTTCTTTAACCTCAAAAATATTTTTATATAATATTTCTCTTGGAACTATTTCTTGCAAAACAGCTTCTATTGTTGTTACTATAATTTTAGCTTTTTTATTGTAAATATTATTTAAGCAATTAATTCTTTCGTTTGCTATATCCTTGCTTTCTGCCAAATAATCATAAGCTACAATTTCTCTCTTTGGAAAATAAAATATTCTATCATTAAAATATTTTAAGTCCTTAATTAACTTTTTTGCTTGCATTTCGTTATATGTAACTAAACATATCGGTTTTTCTGTGTAAAAATATGTTGAATATGCAAAATGTACTTTTGCAACATCTGTAAGACCAGATAACATTATAGGACTAGTTCCTATTTTAACATTTTTTATATAGTCATTAAATTTTTTAAAATTCGGTAATACTTTTATTATATCTTTCATAAAGAACCTTCTTACTTAATAAATAAATTTAAAACGCAAATAATTATATCATATTTTTTTGTTAATTACAAACTAAAAGGAGCACTTAAGATTTAAGTGTTCCTTAATGCAAATTATCTTTCTTCTAGAGATTCTAAAATTTCTTCTCCTATATTAGGATTATTTCCATATTCATTAGGAATTTTTGCTGTTCTTTTTTCTTGCTTTGGAAATGCTTTATTTAAGTTTTTGCTGTTTACAATAACTGTTTTACCATCAAAAACTATTTTTACTGCGTGAATTTCTTTTCCTAAACCTTCTTGTTTTGCAATTTCCTCTTTTAATAATAATCCTTCTGCAATATCTGGGTTCATAGAACCGTCTATTAAATTTTCTGCACTTTCTTTTTTTGTATTTCCACCAAGTAGTTCATTTGCCTTTCTCTTAACATCCTCAATTGTTGCTATTTTCCCAAAAGGGCTTACTCTTATTTCTACCATGCCTGGTGCAATTTCTTTAATTTCCCATTTTATTTCTTTATTATTCATATTCTTCTCCTTAATATACATAATATGTATACATTATATCATATATTTTTATTTTTTTCCAACTTTTTCAAATTTTATTTTAACTTTTTTTAAACCCTTCTCCAAATACTTCTCTTGCGTTCGCAATTACTATAAATGCCTCTTTATCTATTTCTCTTACAATTTTTCTTATTTGCCTTATTTCTCCCCTTGAAGCAACGCACATTAATATATTTTTTTCTTCTTCCCTATACATGCCTTTTCCATATAATGCCGTGCTTCCTCTTCTTATCTCTTCAGATATTTCCTTAGATATTTCTTTATATTTTGGAGATATAATATAAACTATTTTTGCAAAATCTATACCTTCAAAAAATATATCTAGCATTTTACCCATTAAATAAATTGTTATTGTAGAATACAAACCTACTTCTAATTCTCTAAAGAAAAAAACATTTAATGCAACTATTATAGTATCTAATATTACAAGCAAATTGCTAATTTTTATATTAGGTTGAAATGATTTTATAATTTGTGTTAATAAATCTGTTCCTCCTGTAGACGCGTTTGTTCTTAAAACTATTGCTGTTCCTATTCCTGCAATTATTCCTCCATATATACATCCTAAAAACCTATCTTCAGTAAGAGCCTTAAAGCTATCAAAAAAATCTAAAAAAAATGATAAAAATAGTGTGCCTAATAAAGCATTAATAAAAAATTTTTTCCCATTTTTAAATATTGATAGTATAAATAGCGGAATATTTAGAACTAAAACAGTAAGCCCTAATGGAAATTTAAATAAATAATATGTAATTGTTGCAATACCAGAAAATCCCCCCCCTGACAATTGATTTGGCAATAAAAATAAACTTGTAGCTAATGCTATAAGTGATGTTCCTATTATAATATGCAAAATTTGTATTATGTTTTTTCTAATTCTTACTATTTCTCTTTTAGTTTTAAATTTCATATAAAAACACCCATATTTATTATGGGTGTTTTAGAAAATTTTTATGCTTATTAATTATTCATCTAAAAAATCTTTGTATGTTTTTAAAACTTTTATTGCAAACTTTCCTGGTTTTATATTATCTGTTTGATTTATTTTTATATCTACATCATAAAGTTTTTTTAATTTGATAATATTTTCTCTTTTGTGTCCAATAACATTATTAGCATTTTCATGGTTTATACTAATTTCTGCTTCTTTTACTTTAACATTAAATTTTTTTATTTTTTCAACTATTAAATCATACCATATGCTATCTTCTACAAGTTGCCCAAAAGCTTCATGGTATGGTCCTGCTATGACTTCACTTTTTTCGTTGCTAGGGCTACATATTAAATCTGTGCTTTGAAGTCCCATTCTTATTACAGTAATTCTTTTCTTTGTAAAGAAATAGTACAACTCTTTACATCTTTCTACTGCTTGGTCTACACTCAAAGGCTCGTATTCTCCTGCATTATATTCTTTTTCCAATTCAGTTCCTTTTATTACAAGCACTGGATATAATCTTATAATTTTTGGTTTTAATTTTGCTAAATCCTTTGCTGTATTTAATTCATCTAGTTTCGTACTTTCAGGAAGACCTATCATCATTTGATGTCCAAGTATAAATCCGCTTCTTCTAATTAATTTAGAAGCTTTTTTTACGTCTTCAAAAGTATGACCTCTCTTACATTTTTTTAAAATATAATCATTAGTTGATTGAACACCTAGTTCAACTGTTTTTACCCCATATTTTTTTAGTAAGCTTAACTTCTCTTTATCTATATAATCTGGCCTTGTAGATACTCTTATTGAATCAACTTTTTTATTTTGTATGTACTCATATGCAACTTGCAAAAGTTCTTCTTGTTTTTCTTTTTTTATTCCTGTAAAACTTCCTCCAAAAAAAGCTATTTCTTTATAGCTATTTTCTTCTTTAAAACTTTTTAGAAACTCTTCTATTGTTTCTTTTACATCTTTTTTTGTAACTTGCTTAGTTTGTCCACTAATACTTTTTTGATTGCAGAAAGTACAATCGTTAGGACATCCTAAATGTGGCACGAATATTGGTATAATATAATGCTGTTTATTTTTCATTTTTTCCTCCTATTAATGCTAATTTTGCTGCTTCCATCTCTGCTGATTTTTTTGTTTTTCCTTCACCAATTGCTAAACTTTTTCCATCACATTTTACTTCTACTATAAATGTTTTGTCATGATCTGGTCCTTTTTCTTTAATTAGAACATACTCTATTTTAACATTTCCATGAATTTGTAATTTTTCTTGTAATACTGTTTTATAATCTTTTTGTCCAACATGTTTGCTTGCTATTTCTATATAATCTTTTAAATTATTTATTATAAATTTTTTCGCCTCATCTAAATTAGAATCCATGTATATTGCTGCAATAACCGCTTCTACACTATCTGCAAGTATTGCAGGTTTTTTATTTCCGATTACATTTAATTTCGCTTTTACCTATAAAGAGAAAATCACTAAAATTATGATTTGTTGCAATTTTATATAAACTTTGCTCACAAACTACAGTTGCTCTAACTTTAGTCATTTCTCCCTCTCTTAATTTTTTATAATTTCTATATAAGTAATCACTTACTACAAATTCTAATATACTGTCTCCTAAAAACTCTAATTTTTCGTTACTCTCTACTTTATTATCATGTGCATAAGAAGTATGCGTTAGTGCTGTTTTTAGTAAATTTTTGTTTTTAAATGTGTATCCAATATTTTTTTCAAATATTTCTATGTCCATTACTTTATCTCCTTTATAAATTGTAAGTTGTATGAATGTATTTTGTTTTTGGAATTTGGTTTTTGGCTGTAGGGGCGGAATCTATTTCCGCCCGCCCACAAACAAGCCATTTCGGGCAGATATAGAATCTGCCCCTACAACGTTTGCAATAAATTTGCATATTTATTATCGGGCGAACACAGTTCGCCCCTACAATGTTTGCAATAAAATTCCTCTACAAATTACAGTTTTATCAATTTTTTTATTTCTCCATAAATCTTATCTTCTACATCATTTATAGCAATTTTTTCTGCATTTTGTCCCATTTTTATTAGAGCGTTTTTATCTTTTAACATACTTTCTAATTCGTTTATTAAAGTTTGTTCATTTAAATCTTTATCTAATATTATTTTTGCTGCTCCAACATTCTCTAATACTTTTGCATTATATTCTTGGTGATTTTCTGTAGCAAATGGAAATGGTATAAATATTGCGGGTTTCCCCGTTTTTGCTATTTCTGTTATGGTCATTGCTCCACTTCTTGAAATTATAATATCTGCTAAGTTCATAATTTCTTCCATGTTATAAATATATGGTAATATTTTTACATTCTCTATTTTATTGATATTTATTTTTAATTCTTTTAGCTGATTTTTTATTGCTTCGTATTGCTTTGTTCCAGAAGCCCATATAATTTGAAAATTTTTATTTCTTTTATTTTTTATAATATCTACCATGGTTGTATTTATTGTTTTTGCTCCTTGACTTCCACCATAAATTAAAACTGTTGGCATTTCTGTTTTTAGTTCTAATTCTTTCAATAATTTTTCTTTTTGCTCTTGTGATAAATTAATTTTATTTATTTTTGTTGGTGTTCCTGTTACAACTATTTTTTTTGCTTTTGGAAGTCTTTTTTTTGCATCTTCAAATCCCAATAAAATTGTGTCTGCTTTTTTTGAAAGTAATTTTACAGCTACTCCAGGAAAAGCATTACTTTCATGAAGTATAGTAGGAACATTGTATTTTTTTGCTGCCATAAGAACAGGCCCACATATAAATCCTCCTGTTCCTATCACTATGTTAGGTTTAAAATCTTTTACTATTTTCTTTGCTTCTTTAAATCCTTTTAATGTTTTATATATATTTTTTATGTTTTGAATGTCTATTTTTCTATTAATTCCATATGCATCTATTGTTTTAAGTTCGTATCCTGCTCTTGGTACTAAATCGTTTTCAAGCCCTCTTGTTGTTCCTATAAACATTATTCTGGCATTTTTATTTTCTTTTTTTATTTTATTTGCAATTGCAATACCAGGATTAATATGTCCTCCTGTTTGTGCTGCTGCAATTATTATTTTCATTTTTATATACCTCCATAAATTGTAATTTGTGTGAATAGAATTTGGATTTTGGATATGTAGGGGGCGCTGTCTTCGGCGCCCCGTAGACCCGATTTTCGGGTCGCCCAGGAGTGCGACCCCTACAACGTTGAGGAAACGACCCATCAAGAACCGTCCCCTTTTAGACACACAAATTACAGTTTGTTATTAAATCTTTTGGCTTTGTCTTGATATGTTCAGAAGGACTCCTACTGCACACAATAATATTATTAGTGATGTTCCTCCATAACTAAAAAATGGAAGTGCAATACCTGTTACAGGCATAGATGATGTAACAACTGCTATGTTAATTATTGCCTGAAAACCAATTAATGCTGTAAATCCTGTTGCCAAAAGGCTTCCAAACATATCTGGTGCTTTCATTGCAATTAAAATTCCTCTCCATATAAATATTGCAAATAAAAGTATTACTGCCACACACCCTATAAATCCTAGCTCTTCTGCAAGAACTGCGAATATAAAATCATTGTGTGGTTCTGATATATATAAATATTTTTGTTTACTATTGCCTAGTCCTGCTCCAAATAGTCCTCCAGAACCTATTGCATACAAACTTTGTATTATTTGCCAGCCTGAACCTTGTGCGTCTGCCCACGGATTTAAAAAAGCTGTAATCCTTGTTAATCTAAATCCTCCTATGTTAAAGAATTTAGCAAGTATATACATAAAGCCTATTCCTGCAGTTGCACCTATTGTTCCAAATGTTACAAAATGTGATACTCTCGTTCCTGCTACAATCATCATAGCAGAAACAACTAATATAATCAAAATAGATGCACTAAGATGTGTTTGAATTCCTAACAAGACTAAAATAACTGGTAGAAGTATTAAAAATGGCTTAAAAAACCCTCTCCATATGTTTTTTAATTCATCTTTATGTTTTGTAAGATACACTGCATAAAAAATAATTACTCCTATTTTTGTAAGCTCTGATGGTTGGAATGAAGAAACAATTGGTAAATTAATCCACCTTCTTGCTCCATTTACAGTTCTTCCAAGACCTGGTACTAAAACTAAAAATAGTACAATTATTGATAGAGCATATATAATTTTATAAAACTTTGCATATATTCTATAATCGACTTTTGATAATATCATCATAGCAATAATTCCAATTGCTGCACTTAATATTTGTTTTAAAACATATGTATAACTGCTTCCTGTTGTAGCAAGAGATGATGGTGAACTTGCTGATAAAACCATTATTATTCCTAAAGCAAGCAATATTAATACTGTAATAAGCAAAACAAAATCAAATGGTTTGTTTGTAGACTTAATGTGCTGCTTTTTAGTTGCCATGTCCTCATTCCTTTCTCTTTATTAAATAGCAAATAATGCAATAATGCATAATAGTAATGTTATTACGCAAAAAACAGATACTACTTTGTTTTCTTTCCATCCTGATAATTCAAAATGATGGTGAAGTGGTGCCATTTTGAGTAATCTTTTTCCACCTGTCTTTTTAAAATATGCTACTTGTGCTACAACTGACATTGTTTCTATTACAGGTATTGCAGCAATTATTAATAATATTAATGGCATTTTTAAATATAAAGCTATGGCTGATATAATTCCACCGTAATAAAAGAGATCCTGTATCTCCCATAAATACTTTGGCTGTATTTAAATTAAATATTAAAAATCCTAAACATGCACCTATTACAATGCTTCCAAAAACAACAATTTCTTTTACATCTAATATTATTGCAACAACAGTTAAACATGTTGTTATTATTGCAGAGATACTTGTGCTTAATCCATCTATTCCATCAGTTAAATTCACTGCATTTGTAGTTCCTAACATAACAAATATTACAAAAGGAACGTATAAGCTCATAGGTAAAACAACATAATCTTTAACAAAAGGTATAAAAGTTTCTGTACCTAAATGTATACCTCTTGTTAAATATAATGTATATGCTACTGAAATTACCAGCAATCCTAGCATTTTATAGGCTGGCTTTAAACCAGTAGTATCTCTTAATACTAATTTTTTAAAATCATCAATAAATCCAATTATTCCAAATCCTATAGTTATAAATAATAAAGGTAATATATTTTTTGCAACTTCTGGTTCTCTTAAATGATAATAAATATATCCTCCTATTGTTCCTATTATTATTCCGAAGGGCTATTATAATTCCACCCATTGTTGGTGTTCCTTGTTTTTTAAAATGAGATTCTGGCCCATCATCTCTTTCTATTTGTCCAACTTTAAACTTCCTTAAGATAGGAATTACGAATATTGATATAATTACTGTTGCTATAAATGATACAAATAATATTCTAGTTTGAAAATACAAACCTTTTCCTCCTTTAAAACTCGAAGAGTCTTTTATTATTTACTCTTCTCTTTTATACTTCATTTTATAAATTCAGCTATGTTATTCTTATAAAAACTTTTATAGATAATACTCCTATTTTATTAATTTTTTAATAATTTCTCTTTCATCAAAAGGATACTTTTTACCATTTATTTCTTGGTATGTTTCGTGCCCCTTACCTGCTAATACAATAATGTCATTCTTATTTGCCATATTTATTGCATATTGCATTGCTTCTATTCTATCTACAATTGTTATATATTTACCCTTTGTTTTTTTTGTTCCTTCTTCTATTTGTTTTACAATTTTTTCTGGATCCTCTGTTCTTGGGTTATCAGATGTTATAATTGTAAAATCTGCTATATTTCCAGAGATTTCTCCCATTTGAGGCCTTTTACCTGGATCTCTATCTCCTCCACATCCAAATACTGAAATAACTCTTCCTCTTGTATAACTTTTTACAGCGGATAATATATTGTGTAAACTTTCTGGTGAATGTGCATAATCAATCATTATTGTAAGATCTTTTTTGTTTGGCACAAGTTCACTTCTTCCTGGTACTTTTACTTCTAATAATGCCTCTTTTACTTCGTCTGCAGTCACTCCAAACCTAGATGCTATGCTTATTGCTACTAATGAATTATATACACTAAATCTTCCTGGTATTCCTGTTTTTACTCTTTCGTTTCTATTACCAATCTTTACTTTAAAGTCTACACTAGAATTTGTAACTGTAATATCTTTTGCAAGTAAATCTGCACTATTATCTATTCCATATGTTTTTATATCACAATTTGGAACTGATTTTTTTACCTTTGCAACTCTAAAATCATCTGCATTTATATAACCTATTTTACACATGTTGAATAATTTTAATTTTGAATTAAAATAATCTTCCATATTAGGGTGTTCTTTTTCACTTATATGATCTTCTGAAAAATTAGTAAAAACACCAATATTAAAATCACATCCATCTACTCTATGTAATTTTAAGCTTTGTGAAGATACTTCCATTACAACTGTATCTACTTTTTCTTTTACCATTTCTGAAAATAATTCTTGTAATTCTAAGCTCTCTGGTGTTGTTCTTTGGCTTTCTCCTAAATTTTTATCTCCTATATAATTTGCAATTGTTCCTATTAACCCAACCTTTTGTCCATGTTTTTCAAGTATTGATTTTACCATAAAGCTTGTTGTTGTTTTACCTTTTGTTCCTGTAATTCCTATTAAATTAAATTTTGTAGATGGATTATTATAGAAATTGCATGCCACCCTTGCAAGTGCAATTCTTGTGTTTGGAGAAAGTATAACTGTTGTATCTTCATTAATATCACTCTTTTTTATACTACTTCCTTCTTCTATAATAATTACTTTTGCTCCATTATTAATTGCATCTCTTATGTATTTATGACCGTCTGTCTCATATCCTTTTATTGCAATAAACATTCCATCTTTTTTTACTTTTCTAGAATCATGTGCAATATTTTTTATATCAATATCTATATTTCCTCTTGCTTTTAATCCTTCTAGTCCATTTAATAAAGATTTAAGCTTCATTTTATTCGCTCCTTATTTTGTTTATACTTATTTATTATATAATTAATTTTAAATTTTGTATAGTAAATTTAATTATTTTTTGCATTATTAGGTAAATTGTAATTTTATTGTACATATACCGTAACCTTTGTACCTTGGTTTATTTGGATTCCTTTTTTAGGTAACTGATCTATTATTATTTGTTCGCTATTTACTTCTTGCTCTAAGCTATTTTCTATTTCAACTTCTAGTCCTAATTCATTTAATGCACTTTTTGCATCTTTTATACTCATTCCAATTACATTTGGCATTTCTACAGTTTGTGGAATTGTTTCTTCTGTTTGTTGTTTTTTTATCTCTAAGTATGGCAATACTTCTGATAAAACCTGGCCTGCTACTGGTGATGCTATTCCTCCTCCTTGGTGCCCTCCTTCTCCTGTTGGGTTATATAATATAACTATAATTGCAACTTCTGGATCTGAAATATCTGCCACCCCTACAAATGAAGCAACATATTTCCCTGTGTTTACACCATCTTCAGACGTTCCTGTTTTTCCACCTATTGCATATCCTTTTACTTGTGCACCCTTTCCTGTTCCTTCACTTACTACTGATTCCATCATGCTAAGAACTTTTTTTGCGGTTTCTTCGGATATAATTTGTTCTCCTTCTGCTTGTTCTATTTCCTTTTTTTCTCCAGTTTTACTATCTATTGTTGCTTTTACAATTCTAGGAGTAAATTTTTTTCCATTATTAGCTATTGTAGAAACTACAGAAATCATTTGTATTGGTGTAATTTCAAACCTTTGCCCAAATGATATTGTTGCTAATTCAACTGGCCCTACTTTATTTTCCTTTAAAAATATACTGCCCGCTTCTCCTGGTAAGTCTATACCTGTTTTTGATAATAATCCAAACTTTTCTAAATAATCATAATATTTCTCTACTCCTATTTTTTGACCGTAATCCTATAAATACTGGATTGCAAGAATTCATAAGTGCTTGCCTTAAACTTTGCGAGCCATGCGGTCTATAATATCTCCAACATTTAATTCTAGTTCCAGCTATATTAATTGAACCAGTACACGAAAATTCTCCTTGATTATCTGTATCTGTTAACCCCTCTTCTAAAGCAGTAGATGCAGTAACTAATTTAAAAACAGAACCAGGTTCATATGTATCTGATATTGCTTTGTTTCTCCACATTTGTTGCAATTCTGTTGATTTTTCACTAGAAGATAAGCTGTCCCATACATATGATAATTCATCTGTATTTATTTGATATGGATTATTTAAGTCATAATTTGGATATCCTGCCATAGCTAAAATATCTCCTGTCTTTGGATTTGTAATTATAATATTTCCTCCATCTGTACATTTGTTATCAATACAGGCTTCTTTTAAATATTTTTCTGCAATTGATTGAATAGTCATATCTATTGACAAAATTAAATCATTTCCATCAACCGCCGAAATATAATCTTCTCCTTCTTCTCCCAAATCTGTCCCTGTAGCATCTGTTAATTTTAATATTTTGCCAGTACTTCCTTTTAGTATATCATCATATCTACTTTCAATTCCCTCTAATCCTTGGTTATCACTACCAGTAAATCCAATTATATGTGATGCTAGAGTTGCATAAGGATAATACCTTTTAGTATCTTCATCAATATTTATTCCAGTAATTATATTATTTTCTTTCATCCATATTCTTAATTTATCAGCATCTTCCTTTTCTACTTTTTTTACTATCGTTTCTATAGAACTATTTTTATTTACTTTTTTTAATACTGTCTCGTAATCTAACTCAAATATATCTGACATTGCCCTTGCTACTTTTTCTTTATCTTCTTCTTTTATATTGTTTGGTGTTACTGATATTGTTTCTACACTCGCACTTACTGCAAGAATATTTTTACCTGTACTATCATATATTGTTCCTCTTTTAGGATTAATTTTTCTATTTAAAGTTTGCTGACTGTATGCCATAGCCTGCAATTCTGAACCCTGTATAAATTGAATAGTACCAACTCTAACAATTAACAAAAAACAAATCATAAAAGATATAAACAAAATGTTTCTTAATCTTTTCTTTCTTTTTATATTTGTCGATTGCATAAAACACCTCTTTAAATTGTAATTTGTGTGTGTCTCAAATGGGACGGTTCTTGATGGGTCGTTTCCTCAACGTTGTAGGGGTCGCACTCCTGGGCGACCCGAAAATCGGGTATACGGGGCGCCGAAGACAGCGCCCCCTACATCAAAAAACCAAATTTCAAAAACAAAATTTATTCATACAAATTACAATTTGCCTCTCTCAATAAAATAAGATTAGTATATATGATTAATACTAATCTTATTTAAATATATTCTTAATTGTATTTATTATGCCTTGTATTCCGACTTTGCTCTTCTTCTATTACAACTTGTTCTGTAGCAGGTTCTATATAATCTGTTTTAGGTAGTGTAATATATGTTGTCTGTTTTGAATTTAGTTTTTGCATACCTAGTTTTTCTTTTGCTTCTTGTTCTAAATTATTTAAATTTAATCCACTTTCTATAGAAATCTCAAGTTGCGTATTTTGTTTTTGCACTTCCGCCAGTTTTTCCTTAGTTTCTTGTACTTTAGCAAAATTTTCGTCAATTTGTGAGTTCCTATAACATAGTCCAAATAATACTAAAAATCCTATTGCTAAATACTTAATGGCTCTATTTTGTTGCTTTTTTATTTCCTTTACATTGCTACTTCTTTTACTCGTTGGTTTTACTTTTCTGGCAGTACTTTTTTTTGTTTTATACGGATTTTTTATAGGTGTATACTCTGGCTCAAGTTTTCTTGGGCTTGTTTCATATTGATATTTATTAAAATTTCTTGGCAATTTATACACCTCCTTCAAAATTCGTAGAGTAAATTTTGTTACTCTTTGCTCTTAACTTTTAACTTTCATACGTCAGTTTTAATCGATCCTTAACTCTTTTTTAAGGTGAGTTGTAGTCTCACCTATAAAGTTTGCAATATTAATTTCTTTCAAATACTCTTAATTTTGCACTTTTACTTCTTGAGTTGTTTTTTATTTCTTCATTACTAGGTAATATTGGCTTTTTAGTAATTACTTTTCCTAATTTCTTCTTTCCACATATGCAATATGGTAAATCTGGTGGGCATGTGCATCTACCTGTTGCATCTAAATATGCTTGTTTTACTGCTCTATCCTCTAATGAATGAAATGTTATTACACACAATCTTCCACTTATATTTAATATTTCTATGCATTTTTTTATTGTATTATATAGTGGTTCAATTTCGTTATTTACTGCTATTCTTATAGCTTGAAAAGTTCTTTTAGCTGGATGCCCATGTTTATCCAAACCGTTTTTTGGTATGCTATTTTCTATTATTTTAACCAACTCTTCTGTTGTTGATATTTTTCCTTTTTTTCTATATTCGCAAATACTTTTAGCAATTCTTCTTGAAAATTTTTCTTCACCATATTCAAAAATAATATTTGCAAGTTCTTCTTCTTTATAATTATTTATAATATATTCTGCAGTTAAAGTTTGGGATTTATCCATTCTCATATCTAGTGGTCCATTTTGCATATAGGTAAATCCTCTAGATTTTTCGTCTATTTGGTATGAAGACACACCTAAATCTAGTAAAATTCCATCAACTTTTTCTATATTTAATCTTTCTATTATTTCTTTTATATTATCGTGATTATCATGAACATAGATAATATTTTTATATTCTTTTAATCTTTCCTTTGCTGACTGCAATGCTTCTGTATCTCTATCTATTCCTATAAGTAGTCCTTTGTTTGATAGTCTTTTTGCTATCTCTATGCTATGTCCTGCACCTCCGCATTGTTCCATCTATGTATATTCCATCTGGTTTTATATTTAAATTTTCTATACATTCATTTAGCATTACTGGATAATGGTTAAATTTTATATTTTCCAATTAATATTCAACCTCTAATCTCTAATACGTATAAACAGTTGGTATGTATATTTACCAACTGTCATTCCTTCTTTGTTTTATCTTTATCTTTTGTGTTTTATTAGGTAGCTTTTAGGCTACCTAATTTGTCTTTTGTACTTCTACAACCTTCTTAAAAAAGTTGCATTATTCTTTTGTATATATAATTTCACTTTCGTAAATTATATTTTTTTCATTTGTATTATTTAAACTTTTGTATTTTAATAATATTATTTCTTTTGTAATTATTTATCTTTTGTAATTATTTAATTTTTCTTTTGTAATTTGTAATTATTTTATCTTTTGTACATTAGTATTTTATCTTTAGTTTTTTATATAAACTTTTGCAAGTTATATACCTAGGTTTTCCATTCTTTCTGCAATTTCGTCAGCTTCCATGTTTTCTTGTTCGCTGTATTTAAGCCATTTTTCTTTGCTCCAAATTTCTATTTTGTCAAGCACTCCTATAATTACTACTTCTTTTTCCAACGAAGCAAACTCTCTTAAATTACTACTTATTAAAAATCTCCCTTGTTTATCTAATTCACATTCAGTTGCTTTTGCAAGGAAAAATCTTTTTAGAGCTCTTGCATCTTTGTTAGTAAGTGGAAATGTTCTTAATTTATCTTCGAAGTTTTTCCATTCGCTTTGTGAATACACAAATAAGCATCCATCTAAACCCTGTGTTATAACAAACTTTTCGCCAATATCTTCTTTTAATTTAGCTGGCATTATAAGTCTTCCTTTTGCATCTATATTGTGCTCGTATTCACCTATTAACAAATGGTTCCACCTCTTTTCTTGATAGAGGATTTTGTTCCACTTTCCTCCACTTTGTTCCACTTTGACCATATTTTATACGATAAATTAATAAAATGCAATAGTTTTTTTAAATTTTTGGTTATTTTTTTTAATATTATTAAATGCTTCTTTTAATTAAAATATAAAAAAAGCATAGAATAAGTTTTATACCTTATTTTATGCTTTATAGAACACTACTAATCTAGTACTTTATTATTTAACATTATCTTCTTCTTTTTGCTTGTCATTATTTGCTTCTCTCTCATTAAGTTGCTCCTGTATTTGTTGAGAATACTGTTTCTGATCCTCTAAAGAGATATTAGAGGCATTGCTTTTAAGAAACATTTCCCTAGCTGTAGATTCTTTTGTATTTTCTAAAGTATCAGAAAGTTTTTGACTTGCTTGGGTATTTTTATTTTCTCTCCATTCTTTAAACTGTTCTACTTTTTGTTTGAAGAAACTTTTTATTCTTGCAAAAATTCCAGTTTTTCTTACCATTGCCAAGTCTTGCTTTTTATCAGCTTTTAATTCCGCTTTATTGCTTTTCATAATCTCATCGTTTTCTTTAATAAGTTTGTTTCTTAATTCTAGTTCTTCTTCAATTTTATTCAACCTTTGCAATAATTCTCTTTTCTTATCTACAACTTTTGCATTGCTGTTTCCACTTCTTGTTGCTTTATATCCTTTAGGCATTTGTTTAGCAATTTTTTTCTGTTGTTTAGCAAATTCTGATTTTCTACTGTTTGGATCAAATCTATCCAATCTGCCTAATTCTCTAAGAATATCTTCTTTTTCTAAACTTAAATCAGATATTCTATCCATATGACCTTGTTGTGCATTATAATATCTTTCTGCTTGATTATACTGTTTACTTTCATATATTGTTTTTATATTATTTTTTAAAATCCTCTTGTCAACAATACTTTGTAATCTTGTTAATTTAGCGTTTGCTATTTTTTTACCTAATAAAGTTTTAGGTGGATTTTCAGAAATTTTTTCTCTTAATTCTTTTAATTTTTCTTGTATTGAAATTGTCCTTTTCTCTGAAAATGTCATTTTTGGATTAGTTTTATCAGACTCTTTTTCTGGTTTTTCTTCCTCTTGTTGGTTTTCATTTTCACTTGAACTCCATACATCTGTTGGATTAATTCCTTGTTCTTCAGGCTCTATTTCTTTTCCATTAACTTCGATGTCTTTTTCTTCCACTTTTTCATTTGCCATTATAAATCACCTCTTATTATAATTTACTTTTAATATCCTCTATTATTTTTTTGCATTCTTCTAGTTCTTCATTTGATAAATTTTCAAAATCATTTTCATCAAATTCTAACTTATATTCTTCAAAACTTATTTTATCACTATCTTTCATAAAATCCTCCTCTTATGTATTTAATATACAATATATATTAATTTTAACATAATTTTACAGATTTTGCAATGAAATTATGTAAATTCATAATAACTTAACAATAATTTAACCTTTTTGTAATATTTTGGTAATATTTATCAAACTTCTATCAGCCATTTTTTTATATCTTTCTTGTTTATCTTTTATTTTTTCTTCTAACGGTGGTAATATTCCAAAATTAGCATTCATGGGCTGAAACCTATTATTTTGTGTAGATATATATTTTGAAAGAGCACCTATTACAGTTTCTTCTGGAAACTCTAACAGCTTAACATTGCTAAAAATTTTCGTTGCGTTTATTCCAGCAAATAGTCCTGAAGCAATAGATTCAACATATCCTTCCACACCTGTAATTTGTCCTGCAAAAAATATATTAGGTTTATTCTTT
Source organism: uncultured Clostridia bacterium (assembly GCA_944392485.1). Classification (GTDB taxonomy): domain Bacteria; phylum Bacillota; class Clostridia; order TANB77; family CAG-508; genus CAG-452. Next base: position 122,767 of record CALXWO010000001.1, read on the forward strand.
AAATTAAATGTGCTATTAAGTAATACTGGTGAATTAATAAAAGTATTTCTATGCATAACTCCATACTTAACAAATTCCGCATTTTCAAGACCCGGTATTAAAGAAAACACCCTCTTTTGTTCTCCAAATTTTAAGTTGGTTTGAAATCCTACTAAATTATACAAAGTAGCCATTTCGTTATCTTGTCTTAATTGTACAAGTGCATATGGTTTTTTACCTGTTCTAGGGTCAATAAATCCTACTGGTTTTAATGGGCCAAACCTAATAGTATCTTCTCCTCTTTTTGCCATAATTTCAATTGGCATACACCCTTCAAAAATTTCTCTTTTTTCAAACTCATGAAGAGTTACAACTTCTGCATTAATTAATTCATTATAGAATTTCTTGTATTCCTCTTCATTAAATGGCAAATTAATATAGCTGTTATCTCCTTCTTTTCCATACCTATCTCCAAAAAAAGCAATATCCATATTAATGCTATCTTTTTCTACAATTGGTGCTGCTGCATCATAAAAATATAGCTTGTCCTCTCCAGTAAGATTAGATATTTGCCTTTCCATTTTCTTCGAAGTCAACGGTCCTGTTGCAATAATTGTAATACACTTATCTTTCTCTAAAGAACTATTAAATTCTTCCCTTATTATCTCAACATTATCTAATTTTTCTATTTCCTCTGTTACAAGCTCAGAAAATTTTTCTCTATCAACTGCTAAAGCTTGTCCAGCTGGGATAGCTGCTTTATCTGCGCATTTAATAAGCAAAGAATCTAGCATTCTTAACTCTTCTTTTAACAAGCCACAAGCATTAGTAATAGCATTAGACTTAAAAGAATTACTACAAACAATCTCTGCCAAATTAGAATTAGAATGAGCAGGAGAAAACAAACTTGGCTTCATCTCATACAATTTAACTTTAATACCCCTTTTAGCAATTTGATAAGTTGCCTCACAACCTGCAAGTCCTCCACCAATAACTCTAATATAATTTTCCATAACAAACTCCTTTGAAACTTTTTTGCTCGGAGCAATTTTTCCGCAGGATGAGACCTTTTCGCTCGGAGCGATTTTTCCGCAGAGCAAGACCTTTTCGCTCGGAGCAATTTTTCCGCAGAAAATTTCCTTAATTTATTTTATCATTCAAAGTAAGATATTGCAACGAGACCTTTTTGCTCGGAGCGATTTTTCCGCGGGGAGACTTTTTCGCTCGGAGCGATTTTTCCGCGTCAAGATTCTTCCCTTAATCTCTTTCCTTATCAAAGATTTTAAAATAATCGTTCCTTTTATTAATTGTTTCTTTAATCTTCTTGGCATTCTTTTACAGCTTTTGACATTTTTGATTTGCCAATTTTCAAAAATTTTCTAACATTCGCTTGCTTATACCCTTTATTTAAAATTATTTCTCTACAAAATTCCTTTAACAACTTTTTATCTTCTTTTATTTCACTTATTTTTATATCATGCTTTTCCTCAAAAAACTTAATTGCAATTTCCAAATTCTTATTTTCTCTGTCAACATCCATAATTTCAATTTCTACGTTTGATATGTTTAAAAATATATTTAAATAGTTGCTTTCTGTGCCGAAAATTTTATTTAAAACCACATCATCAACTATACCCTTTTTATTTAAATAATCGTTATAAGTTGAATACTTATAATCTTTTGGTGCTTTTACCATGTTTGCTTTTACTGGATTCATATGTATGTAGTTTAAGCATCTTAATAAATAGGTTACACTATCTATATACTCACTATTAAATCTTCCTCTAAAAACATATCCTACTCTTCCTTTTTCTTTATTATAAAACAATGCATATTTCGAATTTATATTTTGCATGAAAGTTGAAAGCTGGGCTACTTTTTCAGTATAAATTAAAAGATGTGCATGATTATCCATCATACAATATGCCAAGACTAAAATATTATATTTATTTTTGTATTTCTTAATTAAATTAATATACTTAATTTTGTAATCATCTCGGTTAAAAATATACTCTTTATTTAAGCCCTGAACCATGACATGGAAAAAGCCTTTGTCATTTAAACCTCTAGGCAAACTAATCAATTATTATATCCTCCTTTTATATATTTTTATTTTGGTTTTTGGGAAATTTATTAAAGATATTTTAAGAATTAAATATTTATAATTTTATATTTAAAATACTGTTTTTGCAAGATAAACTTTACCTTGTTTTTCAGCAAAATAAGACATTTATTTTAAAAATTTGACTAAAATTTAAATTAAATTTTTGCCGCGGAAAAATTGCTCCGAGCAAAAAAGTCTCCTGCGGAAAAATTGCTCCGAGCAAAAAAGTCTCCTGCGGAGAAATTGCTTCGAGCGAAATGGTCTCCTGCGGAAAAATTGCTCCGAGCGAAAAAGTCTCCCCGCGGAAAAATTGCTCCGAGCGAAATGGTCTCATTGGTAAAAGTAGTCCATTATTCCTGTGTATATTCCCCATGCTAGTTTGTTTTGGTATTCGTCTGTTTGCAATAATTGCTCTTCTTCGGGATTTGATAAAAATCCACATTCTATTATTGTTGTTGGTATTTCTACATGGTCTATTATATAAATGTTTTCTATGTTTTTTGGTTCTCTTTTGTTTTCTTTTTGCATAGTTTGATTTAAATTTGTTTGTATTACTGTTGCAAGTTTTTTCCCTTGCTCATTTCCTTTTTTATAAAATGTTTGCCAACCCCAATATTGTTCCTGTGAAATTTTGTTTAGGTGTATTGATACAAATATATCGGCACTAGATTCATTCCCTATTTTTACTCTGTTATGTATGTCTGATATTTTCTTTTGCTTAATTGTTGTACTGTTTATGTCATATATTGCATTTTCATCAGATCTTGTAAGTATAACTGTTGCTCCTGTTTGTTCTAATAAATTTTGAATTTTTGTTGCTATTTTTAAGTTTATTTCTTCTTCTGTTGTTCCCTGCTTGCTTTGTGCTCCTTCATCTGGTAAACCATGCCCGTGCATCTATTATTATTGTTTTATTATTTGTTGGTAAAGCTACTGTTTGCATTGAGTCAATTTCTTTTTTGTTTGTATTTTTTACATTATAGTTTGTTATTACAAATGTTAATATTAATAACATAATTAACCCAAATACTTTTAATATGTTTTTTCCATTTATAACAACCATAATAAAACACCTCATATTATTTATATGAAGTGTTTTGTTTTATATTCTTATATGTTTTAATATTCTTCTCTTCTATCTATTGCATAGGAACTACCCATTGTTGTTTTTGCCAAATGTTTTACTTGTGCTCCTACTTCTCCTATTTCTAGTATGTTTGAAAATCTTTTTTTGTCTGCAACAACAACTCCTATTGAAATAGATGTTAATGGAAATTCTTCTATTTTACCCCTTCTGTTACATACTTCTATATAACCTCTTTCTATATCAATATCGTTATAATATTTTACTATTTCTGTATCAAATTCTGCTATTATGTTTTGACAAATTTGATCGTGATTTACTTTTTCGTCTACTATTGCTACAAAATCATCTCCGCCTATGTGTCCAACAAATACTTCTGAGTCTTCTACTGCATGTACATTTTTTGTAATTATTCTTGCTGTTAGTTTAATTATTTCGTCTCCTTTTATAAATCCATATACATCATTATATGCTTTAAAATTGTCTAAGTCTAAATATAGTACTTGGAAAGGCTCTTTTTTTAGCAATCTCTTTTTTAATTCTGTTTGTATTTGAACATTCCCTGGAAGTCCTGTTAGTGGGCTTACTGTTCTGTTTACAGATAATAATCTAGTTATGTTTTTTACTGCATAATATATATATTCATTACTAGAATCAGAAGATATTACATATTCAATGTTGTTTTTCATTATATCTAATTTGTGTTCTTGGCTATCATCTTGTAATAAAACTAAAACTGGTGTTATGCTATTGTCTTCATTTTCTCTTATTTTTTGGCATAACTCTAATACGTTTGTATTAATAGATTTTTCATTAATTACCATCAAGTCTGGTATGTTTTTAAGAGCAATATCTATATTTTCTGGTTTTATGTTTTTAAATCTAAAAGTTTTATCTTTTTGAAATTTTTCTCTTAACATCATTACTAAATCGCTTTCGCAATCTATAATGTATATTTCTTCAAACATTTTTATCTCCTATCCTTTGTATTTTGTTATGGATTATAAGTACATTTTCCTCTATATATTTCTTCTGTATTTTCCATACTTGTTGCAATAATAATTACTGTATTTTCTCCTTCTTTTAAGTTGAATTGATATTCTATTTCAGCTTTTGTTGAATCATACCCTGAAAAGTTTTCGTCGTATATATATGTTACATCATTTACTAAAAATTCTATCTTTTTAAAGCCCATATCATGTGTCATTTTCATTATTAGCTTATTACCATCTTTTACAACACTAATTATAGGTTTATTTACTCCTTCAAATATTTTTTCTGTTTTTTCTTCATTATCCAATACATTTACTGCTGTTACCTTTAGTGTGTTTTTACCTCTTTTTATATCGATTTCTGTTTCTAGTAGAGTTTGTCCTTCTTCTGTTGCTTCTATTGTTGTTGGCTCTTCGTCATTCCATGAGTATGATATGCTTTTTATTCCATTATTGTCTGATGCTGAAATTTTTAATTTTCCGTTTCCTATTGTTTCATCTAATTCTATTGTTGGTTTTTCTGTATTTTCTTGTCTATAAAATGTTTTTGTTGTTTGTGTTTGCTCTCCATTTAAATCTGTTACCGTAATTGTTAAAGTGCTTTCTCCTTCCGGAATTTCTAAGCTTTCTTCATTGCTTGTTCTTCCATTCATTTGCATTTCTTGTGGTTCTTCTTCGTTCCATTTATATGTAATAGTGTTTATTCCCACGGTTGAATTTGCAATTATTTTAATATTGTTTTCTAGCTCTTCTATTTGTATTTCTGGCTTTGTTATTGGTATTTCTTCTTCTTTGTTGTTTTTATGTAATTTATATCCATATAATGCAATTATTATAATTGCAAATATTATAATTGCTAAGCCAAAAAACATAATAACTTTTTTTGTATCAGCACTATTAGATTTATTGTTCTTTTTTTTATTATATTGGTTGCTTGTTAACAATATTTGATTCATATAAATCTCCTTTTTTTCTAATTTGCATTATACCACAATAAATTTATATTTGTAAATAAGTTTATTTAATTTCCTAATAATTGGTAGAATAGTTAAAAATTAGGAGGATTAATCCTCCTAATTTTTATTTGTTATTTAATTTTATTTTTATATGTCTAAAACATATTTTTTAATTAAATATATTCCTATTCCTAAGATTGCAACAACTATAGTTGTAAGTAGTGTATATGCTGTTCCCATGCCAATACCTGTTTTTAATGATAGAATTACTAGTGCAAAGTCATCATCATCCTCTTGCTCTTTTTCGTAAGGATCTTGTTTGTTATCTGGTGTTGAGTCAATATCTTTAGAGTTATGGTCATTATAATCTTCACTTATTTCTGCTATATTTGTTTTTAATCCAAGGTTATCTGGATCATTCTTCCAAGTAAATACTATTTCTAATTCTGCACTTTCTCCTGGTTTTAGCAATACTGTTTCTAGTGCCCTTGTTGTTACTTTATCTTCTCCTTCTTTTACCCAACCATATTCTTTATTGTCTTCTGCTAAAAATTCTAATCCTTCTGGAATATAATCTGTTATTTCTGTTGCATATCCTTCAATTTCGCCTTCGTTTGTTACTCTTATTTTATATACAAACTTAACTGTTGTTTTATTTAATTTATTTTTGTCTAATTCTACCTTTGCAACAGGCTCATTTTCTTTGTTGTCTCTTATTCCTGTTGTTTCTGTTTTACCTGTGTTTGGTTCAAATCCAGTTTCTGTTGTTGTTGTTTTTCCATCTACAGTAACTACTGTTTGAGTTACCCATTTTAAAAGGCTTAAATCGAAATATTTAACATATATATATTCTTTATCTTGGTCGTCTTCTCCATCATTCCATTCGTCTGGCACTGAGTCTTCATCGTCATCACTATCTTCTGATATTTGTGCACTATTTACTATTATTCTGTCTGATGTATTTGGTTCTGTTACTTTAAATGCAACTTTTACATCTTTATAGTCTGGATTTAATGGGTTTTCTGTACTAATTGGTTTGCTTGGGTCAAATGGTTTTATTAAATTATCTCTTTCTACTGTTTCTGTTGTTTCACCTGTTTCTTCGTTTGTAATAACTTGTCTATTCTCTTTTGCTTCAGATAAATAATCTGTTACAATATCTACTGCTTCTTCTACATTTTCTGTTATATTACCATTTTCATCTAACATTACCCATTCATATTCTTTGTTAATATTATGATTTGGTAAGAATTCTAATCCTTCTGGTATGTCATCTTTTATTTCTTCTGCATAGCCTTCAACTGTTCCTTCATTATATACTCTAATTGTATAAATTACTACATCATTATTTGCAACATATACTGGATCTTTGCTGTGTTCATAAATTATATTGCCTTCTTCTCCCATTGTTGGAACTGGAATTCTTGATGTTACATCTTCTGTTGTTCCGTTTGTTTCAACACCTGTTATAAATTTACGAAGTGCCAAATCAAAATATTTTAGTATTACTGGTTCATAATCATCATCATCTTCTTGTTGTTTATCATATGGATCTTGTTTATTATTTGGTGTAGAATCTCTATCAATTATATCATTTCCATTTTCATCTTTATCTTCAGAAATTTCTGCTATATTTGTTATTGTATCTTTATATGTATTTTCTGCAACTACTAAACATGATATTTGAACATCTTTATAATATAGTCCTCCATCACCTGTCTCAGCTTTTTGCCAACCTTCTTCTTCCTCTGTTTTGTTTTTATCAAATGCTTTTATAAGCTTATCATTTAGTTCATTTGTTGTTAATTTAATTTCTCCTGTTACTAACTGAACTTCCTCTAAACTTGTTATTCCTGTAAAGTCATCTAGTTCAAAATTTTTTACATCTTCTTCTGTTTTATAGAATCCATTTTCTCCAACTAAATTCATTGTTTGGTCAGCATCTAGTTCATTTGATAATTTCCATAGATTATCTACATTAGTATTATAATAATTTATGTAAGCTAAACCTTCTGGAATATAATCTGTTATTTCTGTTGCATATCCATCTAAATCGCCTTCATTATATATTCTTAAAGTATATGTAATTATATCTCCTTTTTTAACAGTTAATGGTTCTTTAGAATGTTCATAAGTTGCTGTATGTTCTAATTTGCCATCCCTATTAAATGTACCATTTATTAGAGTTTCTGTATTTATTTTTGGAGTTCTATCATCAAATTCTACTTCTTCTCCGTTACGTTTTATAGATGTAATAAATTTACGAAGTGCTAAATCAAATGTTTTACTTGTGTTAGTTATATCATATTTATCTATTTCTGTTGTATATCCTTCAACTGGATCTTCTGTTATTGTATAAACATATTCTCTTCCAGTTTCATCATATTTTTCTAAATTATCAAATGTATATTCCCAATTATCATTTGCACTAATTGTTTTACTATCTATTTCTTCTCCATCTCTAAATAAATGTATTGTTATTGTTTCTGGTCTTGTTCCATAAATATTATCGTAATCCACCCATGTTTTTGTTCCACTAATACTTGTTATTGTTTCGTACCTATTTATTATGTTATAACCATCAATTTCTGTTTCGTATCCTTCTACTGGTACTTCTTGTATTTCGTAGACATATTCTTTTCCATTTTCATCATATTTTTCTAAGTTATCAAATGTATATTCCCAATTATCATCTGCTGTTATTGTTTTTCTTTCTATTTCATTTCTATTTCTTAATAATATTATTGTAATACTTTCTGGTCTTGTATTATCTGCATTGTTGTAATCTACCCATGTTTTTGTTCCGCTAATACTTATTGGTGGTTCTTTTTCTACAGTAATTTCATCTTCTGAATAAATTTTTTCTTTTTCTATTTCAACTACAGGTTGAGTTATATTACCAGCAGTTAAAAATGTTGCTGTATTATTATAGTATTCTGAAGACATTTTTAAAGTAACACTTGACATATCATATTGATTGTTTTCATCTATTTCTAATAAAGTTGAACCTTTTTCAAATGCTTTATAAAATCTAATATAATAATTCATACCTTTAATTAGTTTATTGTCTTTTACTTCTGTTCCATCTTCTTTAACAAACTTATATACAGTATGCCTTTGATTTTCTGCTATTTCAAAAAAGGCTGTAATTTCTTTTCCAGTTGCATCATATAATTTTATATCAGATGCATCTATTGTTTTTCTTTCTGAAGCTATTCCTTCTATTTTTACAGGACCTATTTCATAATAATTATATAATCCCATATTATCATTGCTTGTAATTTTTAAGCTATTTGTTTTATCAAATTTATTTGTTTCTATAATATTTAAACTTCCTGTTTCGCTATCTATTTTATATTTATTAGAATTTTCAATTGCACCTTTTATAAAATATTGATAAATTTTATTTAAATTTTCTTCTCTTTCACCTATATCGTTTGAATCATTAATTTTTAAAAATTGTGTAGGATACATTGTTTCTTGTGATACAGTAGGAACTATTTTTGCTTTTTGCTCGTCATAGTTTGAAAAGTACCAAATTGCAAGTTGTTGTAGTACTTCTATATCATCATCTGTTATAGCATCTTGCTCTTCTTTTACAATTCCTACTTTGTCTAGCAACTCATTTTTATATTCGCTTGCATCATATACAATTTGTCCTTCTAAATTTGTTATATCTTTAGGTAAATATGATTCATCTAAAACCCATAAAATGGCATTGTATATATTTACTGTTCCTTTAACTGTTTCTCCATTAATTTCTACTTCAATATTTTCTTCTCTATCAAAATTAATGTTTGCACCATTTTCTCCAGTTTTATATTCGTTCATTGCATTTATTATGTTTATTCTGTCTGTATTTGAATGCATTTCTCCAAGTTCTGTGTATTCTACAGGATCTATTGATATATCTTCTCCATGTGCTCCAAATCCTATTCCACCTCTTAGACAGTAGAGAGCTTTTGTATATGCTAATTCTTCTGAAATTTTATCATCATTATCAAATATTTTTACAACTGTATAATATAAGCTGTCGCCTCCATTATACTTGTATGTACTTGATGTGAATGGTCTTTCTGTTTGAGCTCCTAAACTTCTTGTTATATCTGCTGCATATACATTTCCGAAAATTAATCCAGATATAATTAAAATTAATAATGCAATTAGTAAAATTCTAATCTTTTTCATATTTACCATCCTTTATTTTTTATTTATAACTATTATATTTATTTTTTTAAATTAAATCAATAGCCTTTTTTATCTTGTTTTTAATGTAATAAAAATCGTTTTCTAACACCTTACGGAAATAGTTTTTGCGTTTATCAATATTTTTATTTGGTTTATATTACATTTTTATTACATTTTAAATATATATTTAACAAAAATTTATTGTTGTTTTAATCCCCTTATTTCCGTAGGTTTTATTTGTTTTTTTAATTTTTATATTAATTATATTCGTACATATTAATTATAACTCAAACCGCTAATATTTTCAACTGATTATGTAAAATTTGCTTTGAAAATGGCTATTTTCTATGTTTTTTGTTTTAATTAATTTAAATACTTTTCTATTGACTTTTCTTACAAACTTTGTTATCATAGTAATGCTTTAATTTTCGCGGGAATAGCTCAGTTGATAGAGCGATGCCTTGCCAAGGCATAGGTCGCGGGTTTGAGCCCCGTTTCCCGCTCCAATTTTTTAACAAAGTTAAAAATTTGTACTATTCACTTTTAAATTTTCACTATTAATTAGTACTATTTTTATTTGACTTGAATAAATTATCTTTAAAGGCTAGCAAGTTTAAATATCAAAATTTTAATATATGGCGTTGTAGCCAAGTGGTAAGGCACGAGTCTGCAAAACTCTGATTCGGCGGTTCGAATCCGCCCAACGCCTCCAAACTTGCCTTTGTCAAGAATTAAAAACTAAAAGTTAAAAATAAGTACAAGCATGCCAATGAAAAAAATTCTAAAGGCATGTTTGTACTTTTTATTTTTCACTCTTCATTATTCATTATATTTTAAATTTTAAAAATTGTAGGATCGCTGACATTTCAAGCATTCTAAAAAATAATCTTTTATATCTTTCCTTCCTACATCTTCATTTGTTACTATATTTAAGGTTAATATCTCTTTTTCTCTTATTTTTACTGTAAGTTTTGCAACTAAAATATTTTTTGTTACCGGAGCTTCAAAAAAAGTATTAATATTATCTATTGATATGCTTATATCTTTTAAACTTTCTTTTTTTGTAGGATAATAATTATATTTAATATCTTCTAATTTAACATTTATATTATTTTTCTTGCCTTTATATACAAATATCCTATTTTCATTAATTTTACACCATTCTTCATATTTTTCTTTTATTAAATCTGCAATATTCATTTGTTCAAAATTGTTATACGTGTATTCTATTAAACTTATAGAATCCTTAGTTCTAATTTTTTTTGTGTCTGCACCTAAAACTACTGTTATTATATTAAACCCATCTCTATCTACAGATGTTACTAAACACCTTCCTGCCCCATTAGTAAATCCTGTTTTTACTCCGTTTACTCCTTTTAAATATCCCAAAAGTTCATTAGTATTTGTTATTGTTTTATAATTTCCATCTATACATACTGTATAATTCCTTGTTTTTACAACTTCTGCAAATTTCTCTATGTTTAGAGCATAATCTGTAATTATTGCTAGTTCATAAGCTGTTGTATAGTGTTCTTCCATATCTAAACCGTGAGGTGTTACAAAGTGTGAATTTTTAAGTCCCATTTCTTCTGCTTTTTTATTCATTAAATTCGCAAAGCCCTCTACACTACCTCCAACGCTTACGGCTATTTGGATTGCAGCGTCATTTCCGGAACATAATAGCAAGCCATATAATAAATCATTAACACTAACTTTGTCACCTTTTTTTAATCCTAACCTTGAGCCTCCAATTGCTCCTGCCTCTTTACAAACTTCTACTTGTGTCTCTAATGTTAAGGAATTATTTTTCTCTATATTCTCTAATAAAACTATAGCTGTCATAATTTTTGTAGTAGAAGCCATTGGTACTTTTTTATTTGAATTTTTTTCATACAATATAGTTTTAGAGTCTCTATCTAATACTATTGCGTACTTTGAATTTATATTTGGTTCTTTGCTTGTACTGTTTGAAGCATTAGTAATTTCTTCTTGTAACCATATGTAATCTGTTGCTTCTTCTATTTCGAATGCAAAACTATTAAAATTTAAAATGAATATTATTAATATAATATTTAATACAATTGTTAAAAGTTTCCTTTTATTTTTCATAAAAATCACCTTGTTAAATTGTATTAAATATCTAAATTGTTATGACATAAAGATATATTAAATAGCATTAAAAATGCATAGCCATCAATTATATTTTAAAATCTACCACAACTCTTTAAATTACTTTTAGTAATTTTTGCAAAATTATACAATATTTATTAATTATGTGGTATGATTATATAAAATATATGAAAGGAACATACTGATGAAAGATTATTATAAAATTTTAGAAGTAAATAAAGATGCATCACAAGAAATAATATCAAAAGTATACAAAGTATTAGCCAAAAAATATCATCCAGATTTACAAGATGAATCAAATAAATCTGTAGCTGAAGAAAAATTTAAAGAAATTTCAGAAGCCTATGAAATATTATCAGATGAAGAAAAGAGAAAACTTTATGATCAAAAATTAGAAGCTGAAAACCAGGAAAACTTTATAAATAGAAATGATTATGAAACTCTTAGAAATTATTGTATTCAATTAGAAAATGAATTAAATCAAATAAAAAATATATATTCAGGGCAAGATACTGGATATAATCAAGAATATTATTCTCCAAATGAGCCTTCTAATGGATCAAATCAACAGTTTCAACAAGAAAGTTATACTGAAGCATCTAATCAGGCATATCATGACGCTGTAAACAAGGCATATCATGATGCATATATAAATAATTTAAAAAATATGGGATATAAAATAAAATATAAAAAAACTTTTAAAGAAACCTGTAAAAACTTATTATCATTAATTATTACAGCAGTAATTGTTTTTATTATTATAAAAATTTTATGGGCAATTCCTTCTGTAAAAGAATATATTATTTCTTTATTCACAATATAATATTTGTTTAATTTAACTATAAAAAAGATAGAAAAGAAAGCAAAAATACTTTCTTTTCTATCTTTTAATTATCCCATGGTCCTTCTGGAATTTCTCCCCTTACCTTTTCTTTTTCTCCTTTTTCCTCTAATATATCTTCCTTTGCATCTTCAAATGTTGTCTTACCTTCATGAATTTCATGCATTACTTCTTTAATTTCAGCTACAGTAAATCCTTCTTTTTTCATTTCTTCTATTTGTTTTGCTATAGTATCTGTTTTATTTAGTATCGCTGTTATTGAAATATCATCTAAGTCGCTATCCTTTAGTTGTCCCACAATAAGAACCGCATTTACTATTCTCCTTACCCTCTCATCTGCTAATCCTTCTTTTTTCAATTTTTTTATAAACTCAACTTCTTCTACACTAAGCTTTCCATCTAATTTAGTCCCTCTAATTGTATTACCAAGTTCAGCAGCTAATACAACATCTTCTATATCCCAAACAGACTCTCCTCTTGAAAGTCCTTCTTTAATTTTAGTATTACCTGAAGTATCAGCATTTATATAATCAAGTGCTGGTATTAATACATATTCTCCTCTTGGAGTTCTTTGACCAACTAGAGTTCTAGTATCATCTGTTGCTGGATTTTCGGCTATATCTGTTGCTAAAACATATTTTCCAAATACCTTCATATCATCTACTGGTTTTTTTTCAAGTGTTCCATCTTTATTTAGAATCCAACACGGCTGTGTAGAATTAGTACCCTCATTTCTTCTACTTCCTGCAGGTTCAAAATATTTTCCGCTAGTGTTTTTTGCAATATATTTAAACTGATGTGAATCTTTTTTATCCCTTACTCTAGTTACTTCATGAGCTCTTTCTCCAAACATTTTATGCATTAATAAACTTAAATCTTCACCTGCTGTAGTTACTTCTCTACCACTTCTCAAAGTCATATCTCGTCCTTCTTTTTTTGCCACATTTAATTCTTGCTCTAATTTTATACTTTTAGGATTAGATTTTTCTTGTTCTGTTGGAATTCTTCCTAATGTAGTATACTTATCAAATTCAAACCTATTTTGATATTGTTCAAGAGCTTTTCTTATAGCTTCGCTTGGAATAGGTTTTCCATTTTTTACTGTTGCTATAGTTTTACCTCCAACTTGGATTTTATAATCGCCTTTTTGATTTTTTCCTTCATCATGCATAAGTCCAATCTTAATAAATGATCTTCCATCAGATAATATAACTGAATTTTTGTCATTTAAAAGAGCAACATTTATTTCTTCTATTATTTCATTTGTAATTTTTTCATCTAATGCTAAATCTTTACCTGTTCTGCTTTCATTTTCTTCCATTATATAATCACCTACTCTTCTATGTTAAATGACATTACAAAATCTCTATTATCTTTTAATTGCATAATTATTTGCATATTAATTGGATCTCCATCACTTGCTCTTTTTCCATTTAAAGTTATATTATATATATATGTTGAACCCTCGTTATAAAAGTTATTAAATTCTATATCTCTGTTCCCTAAAAATTTTTCTGAAATATAACTTTCAAAATCCTCTATTGAAGGATAATTATTTTGTTTAAACTCCTCATCTAATTTGCTATATACATAGTTATAATCTTTGTTGTTTAGTGCAGCAATAATTTTTTGAATATTAATTGCAACCCTTTCCTGAACATTACTATTGTCATAATTAGTTGTAATCTCTTCTAGGTCTATTGTATAAAAATCTGTTAAAACTGAATATTCTATAATATTTGTTACTTTAAATATATAATAGTTTCCATTTGTATCCACTATTATATACTGTGTATATCCATCTTTTTCAGAAATATTATATTCGGATACTGTACTATTTAATAATTGATTTTGATTTCTTGAAACATATTGTTTGTAATCTTCTATATCTACAAATTTCTCACTCCTATAATTTTTATCTAGAAGATTATATCCTAATTCTGGATAATATACTGCCATCGTATTATAATTATCTAAATACTTTTGTAAAGCATATGGATCATCACTTTCATACTCTTCAAAATTATTATAGTCATTTAGTTCTATATTCTTAGTTTCTTGACTATCTACACTTATAAATTCAGTTGTATTAGTACTTATTAAGTTTTCTACTATATTTAAATATCCTTGTTCGTCTGTTTCAATAGTTTCATCAAATGTTATATTAAAAGATTTGTTCTCATAATCTAAATTAGCAATCATGTAAATTGTAGTAATTGTACTATAATTTTCTCCTAAAAGCTCTCCATAAATATAGTACTGGTACTCTACATCATAACTTATTTCTCTATAATAAATGTCTTTAATAAAAAATTTTTCAAATCCATTTTCTAACTGATAAACCTTTTGTAATACATTTGTATTAGTAATTCCATTTTTTTCAATATAATTGTCATTTAATAAGCAATATACTCCATTATTATTGTTCTCAGCTAAAATTTCAAAATATTTATTAATACACTCTTCTACTGTAAAAAATTCATTTTCGTTTTCCAGTTCCATTATATCTAAAGTTGTGGTTAACTCAGGATTTTGATCTATTGAAATCTCTTCTTTTTCTTCGTCTCTTTTAAGTTTAATTAAAATTACCGATACAACAACAATTATTATACATAATATAACAATTAATATTATTAGATTTTTTTTGTTTTTCATGTTTTCCCCCTATTTTAATTTTATATATTCACAATATCCTGAAGCATCTAAATATGAGGTTTTTAGCCATCCAGTTGAAATGCCGTCTTTTCTGCTAGCTGGGTTAGAAACATATATTTTGCTTCCATCTTCGCTAATAGAAAGTATTGCAACAAAATGCGAACTGCTCCTTGCAAATCCTCCATTTCCCTTATATCTTACTATAACTGGATTTCCCTTTTTTAATTCATTTATAACATCCGTTTTATTAAAACTCCTATATTGTATCCATTCTTGTCCTGTTAATTTTTGTAGAATACTAGGGTGAACATCACTATTTAAATTATTAACATCAATAGGTGTTGCACTGCTTCCAAATCCAGATGCAATAATTGCATCTGATGTGATTGCACATCCAACATCTTTAATACTTCTTCCACTGCTACTTGTTTTTAATACTACATTCGGGTAATCTAGTTGCTTATAATTAATATATGTTCTATTTCCTACTGTAAAAGTGGTATATGATCCGTTTGAACCTTCAGTTCCACCTGTTGCTCCAGTAATACCTATACTGTTATATATTTTAGTCATTTCGGCTATAACGTTATTACCCCAAGTTTCATTACAATAGGTTGGTGCAATAGTCGATACTGTAAACTTACCTGTTTTAAAGTAATAACTTCCGTTTGCAATTAAGTTACCAAAATCTCTTACAGATTCATTAAAGCTAGAATATACTCTCCACCCATTATTTGAATTACCATTATAGCTTCCTTTTATACTATACCAATTATATGTACTTGGATCTATTGCAGCCCAATTTGTTCCTCCAGAAGACTCTATTATTGTAACTGCTACTGCAAAAACGGAATTTACTTTATTGTTTTCTTGTATGTATATAAAATCATCTACACAACTTAATAAATTGTCCTTTGTTTTGCCTGAATATGTTTTTTTAATTGCATCTGTTAACTCCTCTTTTGTTAATACTAATTCATCTGATGAAAGAGTAGTATTTACATTATAATCGCTTCCACCATATGGTACAGTACTAAAAATAAACGCAATTTGTGAAGCATCAGTAATTCCATAATCTATTCCTGTATAAATATACATTATATATTTAAATATATCCACCAATGATTTTGTATTGTCTGATTTTTCTAAAAGTTCAAATGTCATCTCTGGTGCACTTTCAAATATATCTCCTACTTCAGTTGTTCCATTATATATATCGCTATATTTTACTTTAATTCCATCTGATTTATAAACTGTATTTCCAATTGCTCCTGTTTCATTTTTCCATAAAGCTAAAAAATTGTATACTTTATTTGTATTTACTTTTGGAAGATTTGTGCTAACCTCAATAACATCTGTTGCATATTTTGTAGTATTATTATATCGTTTTGCATTGCTCATTTTATATTTAGTATATAAATAATCTGAACCGCTACTAGCTCCTGTTTTACTATTATATTGTCCTTTATCATCTGCAGAAATTAATCCTAATCCTCTTAATCTCCAATATTCAAAATTTTCGTTTTTATTATTGCCTAAATCTTTGTTTAATATAGAACTTAATATATCAGAGTTATTTAGTATACGAGTATTTTCATTTGCTGTTATTCCCACTTCATTTGCTCTCTTATCATGTATAAATATTGATAAAACTTCTTTTTCTTCTATATCTTCATAATTAGTTAAAGAATTATAGTCAAAATTATTATACTCAGTTTCCTCACATTCTACAGCATCTATTGAATATACCTTACTTTTTAGTGGAGGATCGTATGTAATATCTCCATACCATGTTGATATAGAATCAATATAAAATTCCCATGATGTTTCATATCTTTCGTTTATAGTTATTTCTTGTGCTTCTACTTTTCCAAGAGAGAATCCTGTTCCTGGATCATACGCACATTTTAAATAATCACTTATGTTACTTGCTTTTCTTATTGCATCTTTTCCTTGCATAACATATATAACAAGTTCATCTAACGTTTCCTCTAATTCTTCATCAGTCCAAAAATATATTGTTTTCCAAATATATTGTTCTGCTTTATCTGCTAAATATGTCCTTACATTTTCTTGCGTATATCCACCTTTATCTTTATATTCTTCTGTTACATTATCTTGTACATATTCTGATAATGTCCTATCGTCACCTAAGAAACCATTTATAATAGTAACATACCAAGATTCAACTTCGTATACTCCATCTGGCACACCATAATCAATATTATCAAAATCAGGTAAATCTACAACACTATATTCAAATCTATTCCCTTCGTAGATTCTATCATATATTAGTTCTTTATATGTAAGCATATTATCATCATTGGTGTCTATAAGTCCCTCTACCATGTCATATGCTTCAAATATAAAGTTGTCTGGAATTTCATATGTATCTTTTCCATATGTTATGTTCTCTGTAGTAATTGAATATCCTTTTATTGTAACTTTTGTATTTTCTAATGCATAATCTATAAACTCATCTATATATTGTGGGCTTCCTGTCATAGTTAAGAAATTTATAAGAAGTTCCATAGATACCGTGTATTGTGAAGAATCTACAGAATTTTGCACGTTAATAGTAACCGGCAGAACTTCGTATGTAGAATTTGTTTCTGTTCCATCTTTATTTACTAATTCATCATTATTTCTATTAAAAATGTATTTATATTTATTCTCATTTTTAATTATTTTGTATACTGTCATTTCTCCATTTTCATCATAAGTATAGTGATGCAATAAATCAAATTCTTCTTGGCTTCCTTCTTTATTACCCTTTTGCTCATATCTGTTTTTTATTTCTTCAAACTCTGTATTAGAAACATAGCCCATTGAATCTCCTGTTTCTGTTGTTACTTCTGTTGTTCCTAATATTCCTAAATAATATAAATCTTCTCCTTTTCCTATCATATTGTCTTCATCCTGAAAATAAAAGAATCTATCTGTTATGTAATATAAATCATATTTAGGTTTGGAAATTGGAAATTGTCCTTTTTCATCACTACTAATTTTAGTACATGTATTAAAGAAATCATTTAAGTTTGAATATCCCGTATCATTCAAAATATCTTCTTCACTTATTTCTGCAACACATAATGTGTCTTTAGTAGAAGATGTTACTGCATGTGCAAGCAAAATTTTTCTAAGCATAGTTTCTGTTAATCCTGCATTCTCTGTGTTTATTTGTTGGGCTTCTAATTGATCCTTCAGGGCGGAAACATTATCCTTGCCAATAGCATAAATATACATACCATCTTTTACAACACTAAATCCAAAAAATTGTTTTAGATTTTCTATAAATGTCAGTGTACCATTTATAATATTTCCTGCTAAATTTTTAAAAAAATCAACTACTGTACTAACAATTCCATCTACAACTGCAACAAAACATATTGCAGGAACAAGTATGCACACTAGTATTATTGATAATATTTTAGATGCACTAAATTTGCCAGTATCTCCCATAACTTGTTCCTCCTTTTATACTTCGACTTTTACTTCTATAAAATCATTATATGTTTCTCTATTTTTAGTAAATTCGTTATAATTTTTAACAACATTAGAAAAAACTATATCCATAGAATTTACACTTGTTGTATATTTTTTTACAAATTGTATAGTTATACTTCTTGTTTCTCCTGGGTTTAACATAAGTTCTATAAAACTTATTGAATTTGTATTTACTGAGCGAATATTTCCGTCCTCTAATTCTAAACCTAGTGTACTGGCTGGACTTCTCATACTATCTAGCATTATTATATTTTCTGTATTGTTTGTTACTTCTAAAGTATATTCTTCATAATCCATATATACATCTACTTTTTTTACATCTATTTTTAATTCATTTGTATTAGTGTTTTTATTAATTTCTTTTGTATATATAAATCCATTAATATTAATTTTTTTATTATCTCCATCACTAGCTATAGTAATATAATCTTGATATGCACCTTCATCATCATATTTTCCTGTTGCCATCATATTATTTATAATTCTAATTTGATATACATCGTACTCTCCTTTTGTAGACCATGATTGTAAAGAATATTCTTTTTTTTCTGCAAAATATCTGTCACAATATTTTAGCTTAAAATCTTCTACTGTAGGATATAAATTATTTTTACAATCTTCTGTTAATAGGTTATATGCGTCTTCTACTTTTTTTTCGTTGCAATATCCAATAAATATATCTACTAGATTAGAATCTTCTTGATATTTTTCTTCACTTATAGTTGAACCAGATGTAATTGTTTCTTGTGGCTTATAAATTTCTGTTTTGCTTTGAGTGCTAATATTAGTATTTCCATTTGAAAAATATATGTACATTACAAAAACTACTATAGCAACAATTATTAGTATTTTTACAATTATCTCTATTTTTTCTTTGTTTTTATTTAAAAAATTACTTAGCCACCTTCGAAACATATTTTCCTCCACATTTAAAAAATTTTCGTATTTTTATATAAAGGAACTTAATATATACTAATAAGTTCCTTTATTTTTTTATTTCTTTTTTCTATTAATTAGATGTTCTATCTCTTAGCTCTTTATTCATAACGTTTTCTAATTGTTTAACACCTGCTGATACACTTTTTCCTGATGTTAAGTCTATTTGTTTAACTCCAGATTTAATTGCTTTGTCTATATATTTATCCACTCTCATAACTTTATCTGGTGTTCTTAATCCTGGTGCCATCTTTCCGTTTTTTAAGCTTTGTTCAAGTTGAACTAATCTATGTAAAACTTCTGGGTTTTTTTGACCTGCTTCTACATATGGTCTTGATTGTTGCATTACTTGTTTTGCCTTTTCTTGTATTTGTGGAGAAGATGCATTTCCTCCTGAAGATTTAGCTATTAGTTGTGCAACAGCATTTACATTGCTTTGATTATTTATAACTTTTTCTGATTTTAAATTAGCCATAACAGCTTGTGCAGGTGTTTTTCCTGTTCTTTCTTGTGTACCAAGCATTTGGTCTATTTTCTGTACATTTGTCATTCCCATATTAATATATGGAGCTGCTTGTTGTAATCTTGCTTTTGCTTCCTCTTTATCTAAACCGTGTGCTTGTTTCATATAATTAATATTATTTTTATTATTAACAAATGCATCTAATTTTTCTTTCTTTGTACTATCTATTTTTCCTTTTGCTGAATCATATCCAAGATATCCTTGTCGCCAATTTTCATCTTTACTATCCTCATCTAAAGCCATTGAGTTCCTTAATTCAAACAATCCTGCTCTTGCTTCGTTAAATGCTTCTAGACTATTAGGATTTGTAAGTGCTTGTTTAGGTATTTCTGCTCCTTTTTTTAATCTATCTAATAATTTATTTCCAGGAGCATTAGGGTCTTTATCCCCTAATGCTTGATCAAATTCTTGATCAGACATATCTATTTGCTCAATTTTATTTATTGTTCCATCTAAGCTTTCTTTATTTCCTTTTCCTTCTTTTAGTTGATTTGCTGCTTCTTTTAATTGATTTGCTGCTTCTTTTAATGCTGTTGCATCACTTGCTTCTTTGTTTTTATCTGCAAATGCCTTTTCTTTTTCTTCTAATTCTTTACCCATTTCCATATGTGCTCTATAATCATCCGCAGTCCATCCAGATTCTGGATTTAGTCCCTCTTCTGTAAGGGCATCATATGCTTCTCTTTCTCCTTTTATATCTACTTCTGATAAATCATTATTAAGTTCTTCTCCTTCACCTAATTGATTTAATGCATTTTCTCCTTCTTTTAGTTCACTTAAAGCATTTTGTCCCATAGAAGATGCTCCTTTGCCAGCCACATTAGTCATAGCTCCTCCTGCCATTCCTGCAGCTGCGGCTCCACCTGTTGCAACTGCTGCTGCGACTTGTGCAACTTGCATTACTACTTTTTCTACCGCTTTTATTGTTTTTACACCTGATTCAGAAGATCCTTGTTTTGCAACTGATGATTGGTCAAATCCAAATAAACGCATAAAGAATTTTTCTGCAGGTCTAATTAAAGATATTGCAATTAAAACATAAACAGATACCATTATAGATTGTTGGTTTGTTGGATCCAAATTATTTATTAATGTTTTCCAAAAGCCCCCTACAGATGTGTTTGTTCCTAAAGCTCCCAATGGAAGGCCAACTAGAATATAAAAAATTAGCATATGAAAAGCTTGTAATAATACTGTTAATATGTATTCTTTAAACCATTTGTTAAATATTTGGGTTTGTGAATTTCCAAGTGCATATGATGTTGCAACAACTGGTGAAATTACTGTTAAAATTACTACCCATACAAATCTTTTAAAATAAGCTATAAAAAATACTATTGTTAAATAAGTTACATATGCATACATTATTGTTATTATAATTGTTGTTGTACCATCCCAGATTGATGTATTAGTAAATGCATCTCTTATCATTGCGACTAAACTATCTCCACCAAAACCCTTTGACATAGCATCTACCAATAAATCTGATATATAAAATATGCCAATCATAATAAAATGCATAAACATTAAAAGGCATAGTGCTTTTATCCAATCTAAAAGAGCTTTTTTCCATTTTGCTTGTTCATATGGTGATGCAGCTGTAATTAATATTCTAATTCCAGTATAAATTAATAAACACAATAAAATTACTGCACATATATTTCTGAGCCAAACATATATGTTTGAAACAATTTTCTTTAATGCTGTTGCAAGAGATTGATTCCCACTCTCAAGAATCTCCTGAAGATTTTGATTACTTTCTGGAGCATCAAAAATATTCGCATCTAATAGTGGTACTTGGTTTGTAAATATTTTATCTGGGCTCATAAGAACATCATGAGCAGCACTTACTAAATTATTATTAAAAAGTCCATTTGCAACAGTATTCCAATTTGTACCAGCTGGAACACATATTGATGCCATAATAAGATTAAAAGCATCAATTATTCCAACAAAAAAGGAACATACTGGTTTTGTAAGTATTCCTGTAAATGCACCATAACTTGTATTTAGTGGAAATGAAAAGCTTATTAATATTACTACTACCAATATAAGTGCTATTTTTTTAAAACTATTATTTTTTTTGCTCATATTACAAATTCCTTTCGCATTCTATAATTGAAATTGCATAATTTCTATAGCAATTTTCCATATTGCTAATGCTCCTACAATAATTCCTGTTCCAATTAAAAATGGAGCAATTAAATTTTTTATTTCTGCTTTTCCCTCTGCAGTTGAAAGCATAAATTTTATACCTAAAATTATTCCTACTGCTACTGCAACAAAAATACCAATTCCCATTAATAGTCCTGCAATATCCATAAACCCTTGTGTTGGGACATCTGTATTAAATGTGCTTCCACCTTCTCCTAAACTTATAAAATTTTTTGCAGTATCAGTAATACCTGCATTTACTTTACTTGTAAAAGATAGCAAAAGCGTTATTAATAAAATGCAATTTAAAATTTTTATTACTTGTTTTCTCATAAAATCATCCCCACGCCATAATGTTAATTTATAACATCATTTATTAAGCTAATTATTTGTGGTGTTACAAAAATTAATAATGCCCCCACAATATATAATAGTGCTGTTTTTTTGTATTCTGCTTTTTCTTCTACACTACATAACATATACTTTATTCCAACTGTCATTGTCATACCAACTGCTACAAATGTACCTATAACTTGTAAAACTCCTATAATTCTATTTCCTACTGGTTCTGCTTCACTTTTAAATTTGTTACTAATTTGTACATTTGTATCTATTGTTCCTGTTGCAAAGCATATATTTGAATTTAACAATAAAAAAATAAATAAAATTGTTAAAACTATTGTTATTTTATAAAATAATTTTTTATCCAAAAAACCACCATTCCTTATTATTATTTTACAATAAAATCTATTGTTTTGCAACTATCTCCATTTTTTAAAATTTGACTTTTTTTTATTATGTAGTATAATATAATTAATAATATTTTTTGGAGGTATTTACAATGGATGATTTTAAAGTCATATTCACAGACAACGATGGGGACGGCATTTACGACGATCACCAACTTGTAACTGTCATGGAGGAGCCTTCTTCTCCTACCCAAAAAACTTATTACCATCATGAAGAGCCTACACGGACATCTTACACCCCTGATGTAAAGCTTGTCTCTACAAAGACTAAGGTAAAAATTCTTATTGCTATTTGCTGTATAGCATTGGGTATAAGTGCACTTACCTATATCGGTCTTGGAATTATATCTCTCTTCATTTGAGTAATGAGACTTAAGCTTTCTAGGATAGATAACTATCTATCCTAGAAAGCTTTTTTAATACCTTTGTACATTCATTTGTGCTAATTTATTTAAGTTTGTTTCTACAAACTCAAATTCTTTTTTTGTTGGTCTTATTTGTATTATTGCACTATCTGATCCTACTTTTAATAATCCTTCTCCTTTGTTGCAGGTAATTAAAAATTCTGCTTCTCCTTCGCTTAATTTAAATACTTCTTTTAAATAATTTATTTCTGATTTATCTTGTGCTAAAAATAACTTTGTATCTGATGATGTAAGAACTGCTTGTGCCTCTGCATTTTCATAAAAATCTTGAAATCTTTGCGAAATAATTGCAAGAGATACATTTCTTTTTCTTGCACGTCTAGCCATTCTGTTTAAGAAGTCAACTGCTTCTGGATATGGAAGCATCATCCATGCCTCATCAACTAATACTCTTTTTTTAGATGCTTTTGCTTTATCTTCGCTATTTTTCTTAACATATTTTTCCCAAATCCACGAAAGTAAAATTTGTTGTGCAAGTGGCCTTGCAAATCTTTCTTCTAATTGTGATATATCAAGGTTTATAAATGGCACATCATCTAACAACTCAAAAGTTGATTGTCCGTCAAAATATGCCATTTGCCCGTTATATTCTCTTACATATTGTTTCATTACTTTTACTAAATAGCTATAATGGAATCTGTAATCAGAATTTTCATTTTCTTGTGCTTTTTTTACTATTCTTTTATACCATGAACCTATTGTTGGCATTTTTTTCTTTTTTCTTGCTAACAAATTAACTTTATCGCTTAATTCATATAAACTATCTGGATCAGCATTTATTCCAATTCTATTATACTCTTCAGCTACAGCCTCAGAAATTATTTGTTTTGTAAGCTCATTTACTTCCTCACTTTTTGTACTTCCTTTTGCCATTGTAAGAATTGCTTGTGTAACATCTTCTACTTTATTTTCTACATTTAGCACTTCTCTTTCTTTTCCTGTAATTTCATCTTTTACTTTTTCTATTTCTATGTCAAATGGATTTATTATGGTATTTGAGCTTGGACTTATTATAACATTTATTCCTCCGAAGAGATTCTGCAACTGCTTGGTATTCTCCCTCAGCATCTAATGCTAAACTTTCTATTCCTCCAAGTGTTGCTGACCTTGCTGTTAATGTTTTCATTGTAACAGATTTTCCTGCACCAGATTTAGCAAAAATAACCATATTGTAATTTGTTAAACTGTCATGAAAATTATCAAACAATATAGGAGCTCCAGTTTGTTTATTAAACCCTAATGGTACTCCTGTTGGATGGCCCACTTCTGATGTTGTAAATGGAAATACTGTTGCCATTGATGCACGGTCAAAGGTGTGTACTTTTTTTAATTTATCTTCCATTAATGGAAGATTACTTTGAAATGCTTCTTCTTGGATAGCCCATGCTGATTTAATATTTACTAATGATTTTGACATTTCTGAAGAAAGTAATCTTGTAATTTTGTCTAAATCTTTTAAATTATATGTAAATAAAGTAGATATTATAGAACATTCAAACAATTTATTAAATCCTGATGCAATTTGGTCTCTTAATTGTTCTGCTTCCATTCTTTTTTGAGCTAATATGCTTTCTCTATTTATATTTCCTTTATCTCTTGCAACAATTCTTTCTGTTTCTAATTCATTAATAGTTTTATTTAATTGTGTTTGAGAAGTTGATTCTTGTATTGGATTTATGTATAGAGAAGTGTTAATATCTCCAAATTCATACATGCTTCTAAATAAGTATGGAAAAGTAGCCATTCTAGGTAATTCTGCTACAAAAAAGCTTCTTGCATATCTTGTAACATTACTCGCTATTTCTATATGGTCTATATGCGACGCATCTATTCCTGCAGGTGCAATTAATTGCTTAATAGTTTTTCTTTTCAAAATTTCAAATTTTTCATCTGAATTAACTTCTTTGTTTTCTAACTCTTTTTGTTGTTTTTGTTTTTTTAGCATCAGCTTCTCCCTCCTCTTTTGTTTCTGGGCTATCTATATGTTCTTTAGCAGTATCTGCTATTTCTTTACCTAGATACTGTTCGTTTTCATCTATCATTTGTTTTGCAAGTTCATTAATTAAGTCTTCTATATTTTCTTCTTTTTCTTCCATTTCTCTTTTGTTTGTTGCAAATAATACTGCATCTTCTGCTACATCAAGAGCCTTTTCCTCTATTTTTTTATCTAAAGCTTTCTTTCTTCTTTCTAATACATCTGGTGCTGTAATATAAATGTCATCATATCCTGCTACTTGTGCTTTGCTAATTCCATAAGTTTCTGCTTCGTCTCTGTTATAAGCATTGTAAAGTAAATCAACTAATTCTTCTGAATTTAAAACTCTACCAATTACTTCTGCAGAAGATAAAACTCTAATTAAAGACTGACATCTAGTGTATAGGTCTGAAAAAGCAGCTTCTTTTACTTCTTCTTTGTCTAAATATTCTCCATCAGAATTATTTGCATAATGAGACATTATTATATAATATTTTTTCCTTAAAATATTATTGTTTTTGCTCATTCTTTCTGTATTTGATATTATATCTTTTCCATATTCGCATAAATTTTG
This sequence comes from uncultured Clostridia bacterium, assembly GCA_944392485.1. Lineage (GTDB taxonomy): Bacteria > Bacillota > Clostridia > TANB77 > CAG-508 > CAG-452. Next base: position 148,539 of record CALXWO010000001.1, read on the forward strand.
TTGCCTTATTACTTCAAGTCTTTGTCTTTTTTTATCTTCTTCGCTATATCTGTCATCTTCTTCCATTTTTCTATATAATATTTGTTTTGCAGATAATTCGTTTTCTAAGCTTTCTAATTTATCTCTATATCTTTGCAAGCTAGATTCTAAGTTTATAGTTCTTGTTTGAATATATATTTGTATTGGTGTTCTTAAAGTGTTTAAAACCTTCATAAATCCCATTTCTACAGAGTTTTTTTCTACTTCTGACATTAAATCGTAATTTACTCCCTGGCATTCTATTACCATTAAAAATCGTTTTCCGTCTTTTTGAACTATCATGTTATCTTGTATGCCAGAAAATTCCATAAAGTTAAATATAGATTCTCTTGTATACTCTTTATATGTTTTAACACTAGTGCTATCTTGAGATTTGTTTTTGGCATTTTTAGCTTCTTTTTCTTTTTTTTCTTTTTTATTCATTTTAAAAAATACTATTATTAATACAAATATTAAAATTATAAGAAATACTATAAGTAAACTAAGAATTTGCATTAGGTTCATTATCTTTTTCCTCCTTTGTATAAACATATATTCTGTTTCTTTTCATTTTAAATGTTATTGCCCTTTTTATAATGTCATCTAAGTTGTCTCCACTTACCTTTTTAGTAAATGGAATTGATGGTATTTCTGGAACTTTAAATGTGCCAATGCAAAATCCTATAAGAGCAAATATAACTAATATTCCTATACCTATACTTTTAAGTCCTACCTGATTAAATATCCAATAAAAAACTACTCCAACTAGAGCTGCTATAACAGTATAGATTAATGCTTTAGTTGAAAAAATATATAAAATTCTTCCGTTCGCCTTTTACATTTCTTGGTATTTCGTGTGTAGCCATTTTTCTCTCTCCTATTACATTTTTATATGATTTTATTATATCAAATCTACTCAAGTTTTCAATTAATTTTAAACAAAAACATGAAATATAATATTTTTGTAATATTTTTGTAATATTATAGTAATTTATATTGTTGTTTTGGCATAAAAAATAAGATATAGGAATCTATATCTTATTTTTAAAATTAATATCTTGTTAATTTTGTTGTTAAAATAATTTTTGTGCAAAATCGTAAATTTGTTTTGCAAATAAAGATGCTGTAAATAGTAATAGTGCACCAATTAAGTATGGTATCATTACTTTTTTGTACTCTGCTTTTTCTTCTGCGCTTCCCATCATGTATTTAATACCAATTGCCATTAATGCTCCAACTGCAACAAATATACCAATTACTTGTATAATCCCAACTATACTGTTTCCTGCTTCATTAACTCCATCTGGAACATCACTAGGGTCTGGTGATACTTGAACATTTCCAATAGATACTGCAAATATAACTGGTGATAAAGCTATCATTAAGCAAAGTATAATAGAAAGTACTTTTATTGCTTTTTTCATATTCATACCCCTTTCTTATTTTTTTTATATAACTTAAAAAATTAATATCTGTTTAAATTATTAATATATAACTATTTTAGCATGATTTTTTTTATGTGTCAATAAAAAGCTTTTGGTGTTATTATTCTAGCATATAATTTTTATTTTTGTAAAGTATTATATTAAATATAATACTTTTGTCATATTATTGACACATTTTGGTAGTTTTGCAAAATAAAATGAAGATGCCTTTATTTACATCTTCATTTTATTTATATTGCTTAATAATTCTTTTTCTATATTTATCATTAGTTTTTTATTATAGTATTTTGTTATTAATTTATCCAGTTCTATACTTAGTTCATAAGTTATTTCGTAATTTTTGTCATTTGTTAAGCTTTCTTCTAATTTTCGTCTTAATTCTAATATTTCTTTGTCTAACATAGATTATCAGCTCCTTTTTTACTGGTTTTTTCTTTTGTATATAAATAAAGTACCATATTTTTACATTTAGGTCAATAAAAAAACAGTAAAAATGCTGTTTTTAAGCCAAGTTTCGTATGCCAAATTTCTTTTTTTTATAACATCTGTTTGGATTTTATATGTTTTTTTATTATGTTATGCCAATAATTTTAAAAAAAAGACAAATTACAGTTTATATCTTTCCTCTATAAATTTTTTTATTAAAATAAATATTGATGCCAAAAATATTATTAAAGATAATATCTGTGATATTCGAACATTTCCTAGCATTAGGCTGTCTGTTCTTAGGCCTTCTATTACTAATCTTGCAAATGAATATACTGCTAAATATATGAGTGTTATTTGTCCTTTGTATTTTCTTTTTTTTGAGATGATTATTAATATTATAAATAATGCAAATGTTATTATTGATTCGTATAAAAATGTTGGATGAACTTCTATGTATTTTTCATGTTCAAATATCCCCATTCTCCATGGAAGATTTGTTTCGTAGCCATATGCTTCTACATTTATAAAATTGCCCCATCTTCCTATTGCTTGACCGCAAAGCCAAGCAAGGAACTATATAGTCAATTAAATCTAATAAGTCAATTTGTCTTTTTTTACAAAATATGTAACATGTAATTAACCCTCCTATTACACCTCCATATATTGCAAGTCCTCCATTTCTAAAGTTAAATATTTGTATTGGATTGTTTATATATTCATTTAAATTGAATAATACATAATATATTCTTGCAGATATTATAGATATTGGTATAACATATATTGCTAAATCTATTATATCTAAAAATTTAATCCCAAATTTTCCATCTCTTATTTTAAAAATTATAAGTGCTATTATAAATGCAAGCACAATAAGAATAGCATACCAATAAATATTTATATTACCTATTGAAAATGCTATTCTTGATATTTGTAATTTTAAATTAAATAGTGGAAATGTAATTGTATTCATAAATATTCCTTTTCTACAAATTACAATTTATTTATTATTTTTAATTATTGATATTACTGTTTTGTCTTTTAGAAATACTTCATTTAATACTTCTGTTACATATTCTATGCTTATTTGCTTATAGTTTTCTAAATATTCAAAGCTGTTTATACCTTTAAAATAATCCGAAACAAACATTCTAGCTATATCTGATACATTATTAAATTCTTTGACATTGTTTCCATATAACATGTTTTTTATTCTTTCAAAATGTTCTTTTTCTATTCCTTTATTTTTTAGATTTTCTATTTCTTCTTGTATTTTTTCTAATATTTTATCTGGATCTTTTGAAATGCCTGTTATTGCTATATGTGCAAAGCTTTGGCTAAACTCATATTCTAAATATGGTTCTGATATTAAAAGTCCTTTTTCGTATAATTCTTTATATAGCTTTGAACTTTTTCCAATTAACATATTTAATAATATTTCTATTGCAATATGCTTTTTTACAATATCTTCTTGCCTTTTACATGGAATATCTTTTATTCCTATTACAAATAAAGGCATACTAACTTCCACTTCTTTTTCTATTCTTTTTTCTACTATTTCTGCTGGTTCTTCTTGTTGAATTCTTTTTATTTCGCCTTGATTTGGTTTTTGTATTAATCGCTTATTTACTTCTTTTATTAGGTCTTCTGGATTAAAGTCACCTACAAAACACATAACCATATTAGCTGGATTATAAAATGTGTTATAACATTTGTATAATACTTCCTTGTCTATTTTGGCTATTGACTCTACTGTTCCTGCAATATCTATTCTTATTGGATTATTTTTATACATGCATTTTATTGCATTCATATATACCGCCCAATCTGGGTAGTCATCATACATTCTTATTTCTTGCCCGATTATTCCCTTTTCTTTTTCTACATTTTCGTCTGTAAAATATGGATTTTGAACATAATCCATTAATTCATCTAATGCTGGATAAAAATTGTCTGTTGCTTCGAATAAATATGCCGTGTGGTCATTTGTAGTATATGCGTTTGCATTTACCCCTAATGCAGTTAATACATCTAAGCTATTAGTTCCGTTTTTTTGTTCGAACATTTTATGTTCTAAATAGTGTGCAACACCATCTGGCACTTTAGTTATTTCTTTTTCGCCTGGAACAATAAATTCATTATCTATTGATCCATAATGTGTTGCCCACATTACATATTTTTTCTTGATGCCTGTTTTTGGGATTATCATAACTGTTAAGCCATTTTCTAATTTTTCTATATATAATTTTTCTTTAACATTTAAGTTTTCTATAATCTGCATTTTATTCTCCTTTTTATCAAATTGTAATTTGTTGTTGTGATGTGAGAGGTGTGAAGTGTGAGGTGTGCTTTTTAGAGCTAGGCTACGTAAGGCTTGCCCTAATTTCACACTTCCCACATCCCACTTCTCACTTCTCATTCAAATTACAATTTGTCTAATTTCTCAAAAAATAAATTGTATTTATTTTTATTTTGCTTGCAATTTCTTTTATCTGATCTATCGTAATCTCATTTATTTTATTTTCGTATTCTTTAAATGTTGTAAACGTGCCTGATAATTCTTGCCCTATATAGTATGTTATTTCAGAGTCTTGCTCATCTTGTACTGTTTCTATTCCTGATGTTATATATTTTTTCCCGTTTTTTAAATCTTCTTCTGTAAATTTTCCATTTCTCATATCTTCTAATTGTTCTTGTATTATATTTAGTGCTTTTTTATAATTTTCTACTTCTATTCCACATCTTATATATATATTATTTTTTTGTCTTACATAATTTGATCTTGCTGTGTACGCCAAACTTGCTTTTTCTCTTACATTCTGAAATAATTTTGATGTTGCACTTTCTCCTAATATAACATTATATAAAGATGTAACAAATTTTGAATTTGCTCTGTTTTCTTCTACATCTAAACCTATAACTAATTTTCCTTGTGCTATATCCATTTTATCTTGTATTTCTTTTTTCTCTATGCTTTCTTTTTTCTCTGTTTGCTCATTGTTTACAATATATTTTGGTTCTCTTTGCTCTAATTTTTTTATGTTTTCATTGCTGGTTACAATTTCTTCTATTTCTTTAGCATTTAGTTCTCCAGAAATAAATATATCAATTTTGCTCTTTTTTATTATACTTTTATAATGTTCATATAAATTTTTTGAGTTTATTTTTGCTAAGTCTTCTACATATCCATATTTATATAAGCCATATGGTTTGTTTTTATACATTTCTTCTATACATCTATTTAAAGCATATTGATCTTTATTATCTATTTTTGAATCTATTAATATTTTTATGTTTTCCTTTTCTGCTTCTACATATTCTTCTTTAAATGTTCCATTTTCTGTTACTGGGTTTAGTATTATATCAAATAGTAATTCTATACTTTTTTTTGCAAGATTTTTATTTTTTTCTGGTATAAAATTATCATTTAATGATTCCAAATAAAATTTTATTACGTGGTTATCTCCTATTTTTTCTATTCCACAGTCAAAACTAGCCCCATACATATCTTCTAGTTCTTTTGATATTTCTTCTTGTGTTTTTAATTTTTCTGTTCCTCTTTTTAAAACTGCAGGTACAACCGTGTCTAATGTTATAGTTTCTCTATCTAATGGCATAGTAATAAATACTGCCATTAAATTTGTTTTAAATTTATTTGTATTTATACAATGTAATTTTACTCCCTGTTTTATATATTTACTTGTATATGACATTGTTTCCCCCTTAAATTGTAATTTGTTATATTTTTACCTAATATTTAGGTTTTTATTCTAACATTCCTCTTACTACTTCGTTTATTGTTTTTCCATCTGCTGATGCACCCATTTTTTCTTTTGATGCTTTCATTACTTTTCCCATATCTTTCATAGATGTTGCACCTGTTTCTTCTATTACTTGTTTTACAATTTCCGTTATCTCCTCTTTTGTTAATTGTTTTGGTAAATATTCTGATATTATTTTTATTTCTTCTTTTACTTGGTTTAATAAATCTTCTCTTCCGCTTTTTTCATAATCAGCTAATGAATCCTTTCTTTTTTTAGATTCTTTTGCTATTATTTCTAATACTTGATTATCATTAAGCTCTATTTGTTTATCTTTTTCTACTTGCAAAATTGCTGCTCTTATCATTTGAACTACATTTTTTCTTAATACTTGTTTTTCCTTCATAGATTCTTTTAAATCTTCTAATAATTTTTCTTTTAACATATTTCTTCCTCCTTCAAAACTCGAAGAGTTATGTGCTCTTCACTATTGGCTTTTAACTATTTATTTTTATTTTGGCAATCCCATAAAAAAAGGCGAAAAGTTTTTATTACAATACTAACCTCTCACCTCTATTTTCTATATTAAAATTTTCTTTTTCTTGCTGCTTCTGATTTTTTCTTTCTCCTTACACTAGGTTTTTCATAATGTTCTCTCTTTCTAACCTCTTGCAAAACACCATTTCTTACGCATTGTCTTTTAAATCTTTTTAATGCGTCTTCTATATTACCATTATTAACTTTTATCTCTGCCACTTTAATTTCCCTCCCCTCGCTACTGCTATCTCAACATTTATGTGGGATTTTTAAACTTATAGTATTATATCGTAAAAGCATGTAATTGTCAACGATTTTAATCCTATTTGAAAATAATTTTTAGTTAGACGTGTTTTTAAAAAATACATATTTAAAACAAAAAAGAAGGTAACAATTTGTTACCTTCTTTCTCTCCCTATTTTGAGAATGCAACACCTATAATTGCTAAAGGTACTCCAATAAGTAAAGCATAGGTTATTCCTACTCTGATAAGCACAGGAGAAAGAATAACAAATATTATCCAAAAAAATACTTTTGAAATTTTATGGATAGTTATGCCTTTTTTATCGGTTGCATTCTGAGTTTTCCTACTTACTATTAATAAAACTATCATAATAGCAAATAAGAGATAACCTACTCCCAATATAATTGCGTTTCTCATAAGATGTATTCTCCTTTCTGGGCGGAAGAAATTAATGGTTACTTATAATAATTTTACATTTTTTTCCTATATTTGTCAAATATTGCATTATTTATCGTATTCAAATAAATCTCCTAATGGTTTTGCTTCATTTAGCCTTTTTATTGCTTCTGCAAACAAAGGTGCAATTGATACTACTTTTATTTTATCAATTCTTTTTTCTGGTTCTAGCGGAATTGTATTTGTTACTACTAACTCTTTTATTGGTGATTTTTCTATTCTTTCTATTGCTGGTCCTACTAAAACACCATGTGTTGCTCCTGCATAAATTTCTTTTGCTCCATGTGCTTCCAAAATATGTGCTGCTTCTACTAAAGTTCCTGCTGTACTTACTTCATCGTCAAATATTACTGCTGTTTTTCCTTCTATATCCCCTATAATATTTGTTGCTACTGCATTGTCATTATTTGATTCTCTTCTTTTATCTATTAATGCAAGTGGGCATTCAAAAAATTTAGAATATTTATATGCTTTTTTAGAGCTTCCTGCATCTGTTGCAACTACTACCATGTTTTCTAATTGTTTGCTCTCAAAATACTTTTCTAGCAAATGTTTTGCTGTTACTCTATCACAAATTATATTAAAATATGCTTGAATTGCTGGATTGTGTAAATCGCATGTAAGCACATGGTTTACTCCTGCAGCTTCTAATAATGTTGCCATTAATTTTGCTGTTACAGGAACTCTTGATTGATCTTTTTTATCTGACCTTGAATACATAAAATATGGTAAAACTGCTGTTATCCTTCTTGCTCCTGCTCTTTTTACCGCTTCTATTGTTATTAATAATTCCATTATTCTTTCGTTTACAGGAGGCTCAGTTGTTTGTACTATGTATACATCTTGTTCTCTAACTGTTTCTTTTAATTGCACAAAATTATTATCATTTGCAAACTTAAAAGAATCTCTTTCTCCCATTTTTATTCCTAAATTATCGCATATTTCTTTTGTAAATTCTTCTGCGGAATTGCAGGCAAAAATTTTAATATTCTCCATCTTTATCCCCCTATTCAAAATTCGAAGAATTTTTGCACTTTTCTTCCTTTGCTATTAATTCTTCACTTTTTTTGTCGGATTTTAACATATTTATTTTAGCATTAGCTTTATGGGATTTCAATATTAAAACAAAATAATTTTATAAATTGAATTTTGTTTTGTGATGTGTGAGGTGCAAAGTGTGAGGTTTGCTTTTTAAATGGAAAATTTGCTCCGAGCAAAAAAGTCTCTTCGCGGAAAAATTGCTCCGAGCAAAAAAGTCTTCTTGCGGAAAATTTGCTCCGAGCAAAATGGTCTTCTCGCGGAAAATTTGCTCCGAGCGAAAAAGTCTCCTCGCGGAAAATTTGCTCCGAGCAAAATGGTCTCCGGGCAAAAAAACAGAGGGATTTTGTTTCCCTCTGCTTTTTTTATTCTACTGATTCACCTGTTTGATTTTCTTGTTCTTCTGTGTTTATATGTATATTTCTATATGCTGGCATTCCTGTTCCTGCTGGGATTAATTTTCCTATAATTACGTTTTCTTTTAATCCTATTAATGAATCTATTTTTCCTTTTATTGCAGCTTCTGTTAATACTCTTGTTGTTTCTTGGAATGATGCTGCAGATAGGAAGCTTTCTGTTGCAAGTGATGCTTTTGTTATACCAAGTAATGCTCTTGTTCCTGTTGCAGGTCTTTTTCCTTCTTCTGTTGCTTTTTTGTTTTCTTCTTCAAATTCATGTATGTCTATTAATTCTCCTGTAAACATTGATGTGTCTCCATTGTCTATTACTTTAATCTTTTTAAGCATTTGTCTTCCTATAACTTCTATGTGTTTGTCGTTTATATCAACACCTTGATTTCTATAAACTTTTTGAACTTCAGATGTTAGATAATTATATACACCTTCTGGTCCTTTTATTTCTAATATTTCGTTTGGATTTATAGATCCTTCTGTAATTGGATCTCCTGCTTTTATTTCATCTCCGTCTTTTACTTTAAGTTTTGATCCAAAGCTAATTGCATATGTTTTTGAGTTGTCTTTTCCTGTAACTGTAACTTCTTTTCTCTTTTTAACTTCTGCAATTTTTACAGTACCGTCTATTTCTGAAATAACTGCAAGTCCTTTTGGTTTTCTTGCCTCGAATAATTCTTCAACCCTAGGTAAACCTTGTGTAATGTCTCCTCCTGCTACACCACCTGTGTGGAAAGTTCTCATTGTAAGCTGTGTACCTGGCTCACCAATTGATTGTGCAGCTATTATTCCTACTGCTTCTCCTATACTTACTTCTTTTCTTGTTGCAAGTCCCATTCCATAGCATTTTGCACATACTCCATGTTTTGTTCTGCATCCTAAAACTGAACGTACTTCTACTTTTGTTATACCTGCTTTTACTATTTTTTCTGCTATGTCTGGTGTGATTAATGTATCTGTATCTGCAAGTAGTTCTTTTGTTTTTGGATCTATTATATTATGTAGTGGATATCTACCAACTAATCTTTCTTCTAATTTCTCTATTATTTGGTTTCCATCTTTTATATCTTCTATTTCTATTCCTTCAATTGTTCCACAATCATGTTCTCTAACAATTATGTCTTGTGCAACATCAACTAATCTTCTTGTTAAGTATCCAGAGTCTGCTGTTCTTAAAGCAGTATCTGCTAAACCTTTTCTTGCACCGTGTGAAGAAATAAAGTATTCTAGAACATCTAGTCCTTCTCTGAAGCATGATTTAATTGGTATTTCTACAGTTTTTCCTGATGTGTTAGCCATAAGTCCACGCATACCTGCAATTTGACGTAATTGGTTCATGTTACCTCTTGCTCCAGATTGAGCCATCATGTATATTGGGTTTAAATCGTCAAAATTATCTTTCATAGCTTCTGTAACGTCGTTTGTTGCTTTTTCCCATACTTTAATTATTGAAGAATATCTTTCATCTTCTGTTATTAAACCACGTTTATATTGTTTTCCTATTTCTTCTACTTGTTTTTCACTGTCTGCAAGTATTTTTTTCTTTGCTGCTGGTACTGCAACATCATGTACAGAAACAGTAATTGCACCTTTTGTAGAATATTTAAATCCAAGTGCTTTAATGTAATCTAGTAATTCTGCAGATCTATTTAATCCGTGTTTATCTATACATTTTGCAATTATTGTTCCTAAATTCTTTTTCATAACAGGAAAATCTATTTCTAAATCAAATGCTTTATCTGGATCTGTTCTATCTACAAAACCTAAGTCTTGTGGAACTTGTTCGTTATATATTAATCTTCCTACTGTTGCAATTATTGTTTTTGTTTTCTTTTCTCCGTTTATTTCTTTAGTTATTCTTACTTTAACTTTAGCGTGTAAACCTACATCTCCATTTTGATAAGCAAGAAGTGCTTCGTCTACATCTTTAAAGTACATTCCTTCGCCTTTTTCTCCATCTATTTGCATTGTTAAATAATAGCTTCCTAGTATCATATCTTGTGTAGGAACTGTAACTGGTTTACCATCTTGTGGTTTTAAAAGGTTATTTACAGAAAGCATTAAATATCTTGCTTCTGCTTGTGCTTCTGGAGATAATGGAACGTGTACTGCCATTTGGTCTCCGTCAAAGTCAGCATTGAAGGCTGTACAAACTAATGGATGTAATTTTATTGCTCTTCCTTCTACTAACACTGGCTCAAATGCTTGTATACCTAATCTATGTAAAGTTGGTGCACGGTTTAGCATAACTGGATGGTCAGAAATTACTTCTTCTAGTATATCCCATACTTCTGGTCTTAATCTTTCTACCATTCTTTTTGCATTTTTTATATTATGTGCTATTCCTCTTCCAACTAATTCATGCATAACAAATGGTTTAAATAGCTCTATTGCCATTTCTTTTGGAAGTCCGCATTGATATATTTTAAGTTCTGGCCCTACTACTATAACTGAACGTCCTGAATAGTCAACACGTTTTCCAAGTAAGTTTTGACGGAAACGTCCTTGTTTTCCTTTAAGCATATCTGATAATGATTTTAAAGGTCTATTTCCAGCACCTGTAACTGGTCTTCCACGTCTTCCGTTATCTATTAAAGCATCTACAGATTCTTGAAGCATTCTCTTTTCGTTTCTTACAATTATTTCTGGTGCTCCTAATTCTAATAATCTTTTTAACCTATTATTTCTGTTTATAACTCTTCTGTATAAATCATTTAAGTCAGATGTTGCAAATCTTCCTCCATCTAGTTGAACCATTGGTCTTAGTTCTGGTGGTATTACTGGAATAACACTCATTACCATCCATTCTGGTTTGTTTCCAGATAGTCTAAAGCTTTCTACTGTATCTAGTCTTTTTACTAGCTTTGATTTTTTTTGTTCACTTGCTTTTTCTAGTTCTTTTTTTAGTTTTGCTGATAATTTTTCTAAGTCTACTTCTTGCAATAATGTTCTTATTGCTTCTGCTCCCATTTTTGCAACAAAAGAACCTTTTCCGTATTTTTCTTCTGCCTCTCTATATTCTTTTTCTGATAATACTTGGCATTTCATAAGGTCTGTTTTTCCTTTGTCAAGTACTATATATGAAGCAAAATATATAACTTTTTCTAGACTTCTTGGAGATATATCTAGAATTAAAGCTACTCTGCTAGGTATTCCTTTAAAATACCAAATATGTGCAACAGGTGCTGCAAGTTCAATATGTCCCATTCTTTCACGTCTTACTTTTGATTTTGTAACTTCTACTCCACATCTATCGCATATAATTCCTTTATATCTTACTCTTTTATATTTACCACAATGACATTCCCAGTCTTTTGTTGGTCCGAATATTTTTTCACAAAATAGTCCATCTTTTTCTGGTTTTAAAGTTCTATAGTTTATTGTCTCTGGTTTTTTTACTTCACCTTTTGACCATTCTCTAATTTTTTCGTCAGATGCAAGTCCTACTTTTATTTTATTAAATATGTTTAACTCATCTTTAACTTCTTTGTTTTCCATTAAGGCTCTTTCCTCCTTCAAAATTCGTATGTATGTAGGGTCAGATTCTATATCTGCTCAGGCGAAAATACATCCCGCCCCTACAATATTTGTAATGCGTTTTTACAATATCTCTAAAATTAAATATACACTGCTCGAACAATTCCTTCCTGTGATTTAATTTTATTATATTGTTTTATTCAATTAAATCCATATTTGTAGGGGCGATTTTTAATCGCCCGCGGACGAACACAGTTCGTCCCTACAATGTCTTTTATAAAACGAAGCAAAATTGGTATATTGTGCATTTTAGTTACTTTTGCTTATTCATCTAAAATATCCTTATCATTCATAAGATTATCTGTTGCAAGGTCATTATCAAATATTTCAGAGTCTTCTTCTAAAGCTAATTCGTCTTCATTTAAATCTTCTTCAAAGTCTTCTTCTATAAAGTCTCCAGATATTTCTTCTTCATCTATAACTGTATCTTCTTCTGGCATAACTTTATTTAGATCTTCTAGGTTTAAATCTATTCCTTCATCTATGTTTTCTTTTAGTTCTAATTCTTCATCATCTTCTGAATACAAGCGTACATCTAAACCTAAACTTTGTAATTCTTTAACTAATACTTTAAAGCTTTCTGGAACTCCTGGTTCTGGAACATTTTCTCCTTTAACAATTGATTCGTATGTTTTTACTCTTCCTACTACGTCGTCAGATTTTATTGTTAAAATTTCTTGTAGTGTATATGCTGCTCCATATGCTTCTAATGCCCATACTTCCATTTCTCCAAATCTTTGTCCACCAAATTGTGCTTTACCTCCAAGAGGTTGTTGTGTAACAAGTGAATATGGTCCTGTAGAACGTGCATGTATTTTATCGTCTACTAAGTGGTGAAGTTTAAGCATGTACATTACACCAACTGTTATTGGTTTGTCAAAAGGTTCTCCAGTTCTTCCATCATAAAGAATTGTTTTTCCATCTTCTGATAGACCAGATTCTTTTAACATCTCTACAATATCTTCTTCTGTTGCTCCATCAAATACTGGTGTTGCAACTTTCATTCCAAGTAATCTTGCTGCTGCACCTAGGTGAACTTCTAAAACTTGCCCTAAGTTCATACGTGAAGGTACACCAAGTGGATTTAATACAACGTCAACTGGTGTTCCGTCTGGCATAAATGGCATATCTTCTACTGGTAATATTCTTGAAATAACACCTTTATTACCATGACGTCCAGACATTTTATCTCCAACTGATATTTTTCTTTTTTGAGCTATGTATACACGAATTACTTCGTTTACTCCTGGCCCTAGTTCATCTGAATTTTCTCTATTATATATTTTTACATCAACTACTGTTCCTGCTTCTCCATGTGGTACTTTTAAAGATGTATCTCTTACTTCTCTTGCTTTTTCTCCAAATATTGCACGAAGTAATCTTTCTTCTGCAGATAGTTCTGTTTCTCCTTTTGGTGTAACTTTTCCAACCAATATATCTCCTGGTCTTACTTCTGCTCCAATTCTTATAATACCATTTTCATCTAAATCTTTTAAACTTTCTTCACCTGTATTAGGTATGTCTCTTGTTATTTCTTCTGCTCCAAGTTTTGTGTCTCTACATTCACAATCATATTCTTCTATATGAATTGATGTATAAACGTCTTCTTTAACTAATCTTTCACTTAATAAAATAGCATCCTCATAGTTATATCCTTCCCAAGTTGTAAATGCTATAAGAACATTTTTACCAAGTGCCATTTCTCCATTTTGTGTAGAAGGCCCGTCTGCAATTACATCATTTGCTTTTACTTTTTCTCCTTTTACTACTATTGGGTGTTGGTTAATACATGTTCCTCCATTTGTTCTTTTAAATTTACGTAGTTTATATGTATCTTTTTCTCCGTTTTTAGTTTTTATAATAATTTCGTCACCTGTAACTCTTTCAACTACACCATCATTTTTTGCAAGAACCATTATTCCTGAGTCTTTTGCTGCTTTATATTCTATACCTGTTCCAACTATTGGAGAATCTGTAATCATAAGAGGCACTGCTTGACGTTGCATGTTTGCACCCATTAATGCACGGTTTGCGTCATCATGCTCTAAGAAAGGAATCATTGCTGCACCTACAGAAACTAATTGTTTTGGAGATACGTCTATGTAATCCACTTTGTCTGCTTCTACTTCTGTAACTTCATCTAAGTATCTTACTTTTATTTTTTTGTTTTTAAATTTACCGTCTTTTGTCATTGGCTCTGTTGCTTGTGCAATTATATGTCCATCTTCTTCATCTGCTGTCATATATATAACTTCATCTGTTACTTTATGTGTTTTTGGATCAATTTTTCTATATGGTGTTTCTACAAATCCATATTCGTTTATTACTGCAAATGTTGAAAGTGCAGATATTAACCCAATGTTTGGTCCTTCTGGTGATTCTATTGGACAAAGTCTTCCATAGTGAGTATAGTGAACGTCACGAACTTCGAATCCTGCTCTTTCTCTTGAAAGTCCTCCAGGTCCTAATGCTGAAATTCTTCTTTTATGTGTTAATTCTGATAATGGGTTTGTTTGATCCATAAATTGTGACAATTGTGAACTACCAAAAAATTCTCTAATTGATGATGTTATTGGCTTTGTATTTATTAATGTTTGTGGTGTTATAACATCTAGGTCTTGTATTGTCATTCTTTCACGAACAACTCTTTCAAGTCTTGTAAGACCAATTCTAAATTGGTTTTGTAATAGCTCACCTACACATCTAATACGTCTATTTCCTAAATGGTCAATGTCATCTACTTTTCCTAGCCCATATTGTAAATTTAATAAATAGTTTACTGATGAAATCATGTCTTCTGTTACAATATGTTTTGGAACTAATTCTTCTTCTCTTTCTTCTATTACTTTTTTTAGATCTTTTTTATCTGTATTGTCTAATATATTTTTTAACACTTCATAGTTTACTAATTCTTTAATTTTTATTCCTAACTTGTCTACATCTACATATGCTCTAATATCAACTGTTCCATTACCAATTACTCTAATTTTTTGGTCATCTACTTTTATATCTACTATGTTTATTCCTAAATTTTGTATTTCTTTTGCTTTTTCTTCTGATATTATTGCATCTTTTTCTACTAAAATTTCTCCAGTTTCGCTGTTTAAAATGTCATTAAATGCTACTTGTCCTGCTATTCTAGATGCTAAGTTAAGTTTTTTATTATATTTGTATCTTCCTACTTTTGCTAAATCATATCTTCTTTTATCGAAAAATAAATTGTTAAATAAATTTCTAGCAGCATCAACTGTTGGAAGCTCTCCTGGTCTTAATTTTTTATAAATTTCTACTATTGCTTCTTCACTAGTTTTTACAGTATCTTTTGCAATTGTTGCTAGTATTTTTTTATCTTCTCCAAACACATCTATTATTTGGTCATCAGAAACAAGCCCTATTGCTCTTAATAGAACTGTTACAGGTAGCTTTCTTGTTCTGTCTATTCTTACATAGAATATATCGTTACTGTCTGTTTCATACTCAAGCCATGCTCCTCTAATTGGCATAACTGTAGCTTTATATAGTTTTTTGCCTGATTTGTCATAATCTGACTCATAATAACAGCCTGGTGAACGTACAAGTTGGCTTACTACAACTCTTTCAGCACCATTAATTACAAAAGTACCACTATCTGTCATTAATGGAAAATCACCTAAATAAATTTCTTGTTCTTTAATTTCTCCAGTTTCACGGTTAATTAGTCTTACTTTTACATGTAATCTTGTAGAATAAGTTGCATCCCTTTCTTTTGCTTCTTCTACTGAATATTTAGTTTTTTCTTCCATATAATAATCAAAAAACTCTAAAACTAAATTACCAGAATAATCTACAATTGGTGATATATCTTTTAAAACTTCTCCTAAACCTTCTTTAATAAACCAATTGTAAGAATCTTTTTGCACCTGAATAAGGTTTGGCATTCCTATAAAATCCCCTATTCTTGCAAATGTTTTTCTTGTTGCTTTTTCATACTTTAAGTCTTTTAACAAAATAAATCAACTCCCCCTAATTTTAATGAAAAGTTAAGAGTGAAGAGTTAAAAGTTTTGGAATTTTTCGACATTTAGCCGAAAAATAACATTTACTATTCATTCTTCCTTTCTAACTATTCATTTTCTTTTTTGTTTGAGCAGATATATTTATTTAGAAATTCTAAGTTATAAGTTTCTAACTCGTAATTCCTAACCAAATCAAACAAGGTCCCTCTTAAATATTAATGTATTATAATCGCCAAAACCGTACTGCCCTAAATGAGTTTTGATTATTATAACCTAAATTAATATTTAATTCCTCCTTACTTGATTATTTTAAACAACACAAAAAAGTGTAGGAGATTTGTTTTTTATTTTACTCAACGGACGTATGTAATGCTTACGTCCCTACACTTTTTTTAATTTTATCTATTTAATAACAATTATATTTTTTATCTTAACCACCCTTATTATATAAGAGCTACATATTCTATGACAAAATATGTGCTGTATAATAATATCATATAAAAATGTGGCTTGTCAACATTTTGTAATATTTTTTTAACATTTGTGTTGTGAGAAGTGGGATGTGGGAAGTGTGAAATTAGAGTAAACCTAACAATACCTAGCCCTAAAAAGCATACCTCACACCTCACACTTCGCATATCACATATCACAAAAACAAATTACAATTTGTTTAATTACTTTTTATAATATGATTTATCTTTCCTAAAAATTCACCTATATGTGGACTGCTGGCTCGTCCATAATTAATAGAATTATAATTATTGTTTTTAAAATCTATTTGCCATTCTAAAATATTATACTCTTTTTTATTTTTAATTTCATTATTTAAATCCAGCACAAAGAATCTAGGTATTTTTTTAGCCAGCACTAAGCTTGCGCAAACAGTTTGCAAGCATTTATTATTAGATGCTGGCATTATAAAATTTAAAACTTTGAGTTCATTGTCCAATATGGAATATGAAATTCCAAAATCTTTTGGGTTGACTTGTAAATCCAAATCTATAATATCAAAATCATCTATCCACTCAGCTTCAATTTTTGTTTCATTCCATAATTTACAAAGGTATTGTTTTAATATGTCAGGCCCTTGTACTAGTAGGGTGTTAAACTTTTCCCACTCTTCAAATACAAAATCTCTTAATTTTTCGTTTGCCAATAAGTAACTTATACTTATTTTTTCTTCCATATCTTCACCTATTTATATATACTTTATATTTATACTTAAAATAATATCATAGTACAGCCATGTTGGAAATAATGTTATAGTTTTTATTAATCGTTAATTGACATAATTTTTATGTTTTTTGTTTTTCCCAATATATGCCATAATATAACAATCTTCCTTTGATTTTTAAATTATGTATTTTTATCATAATAAAATTATATTAAATTTGTATTAATAAATGCATAAATTAAATTGTTACTTTTTATTTTTAATCTGTGAAAATGTTTATCGAATTTAAAATATCTCTAGAATGGTGAATAATTTTTAAGATATAAATGTTAGAATTAACTTTATAAAAAATTCTATATGATTTGTATATTAATTCTCTAAAATTTTTATTATCGTATTCGGGTATCTTTCTTCCCATATATGGAAATGTTGATAAATATTTTATTTTTTCTATTATTCCTTCTATTGTTTTATTTGCATAATATATAGAATTTCTTGAAATATATTTTTGTATTTGTTTTAAATCATCTTTAGCATCTAATTCTAGTTTTATATTTACCAATATTAAGTTCTCTTTCTATTTCATCTATTGTATAAGTTAACCCTAACTCTATTCCTTTTTCTCCGCGTGCTACACATATATTTACTATATCTGCTCTTGTTGAATTTGGGGCATTTATTATCTCTTTTTCCATTTTGCATAATTCCTCATAAGGTAATTTTTTTAATTCTTCAAGTTTTCTTCTGTTTTCCTCAACATATGTCATAATATCACAACCTTTCTTTGGTTTTTAATTTATGCATTTATTTGAAAATTATTATATATTAAAAGGAAAAAACTGTCAATTGTTTTTTTGACAGTTTTTGTTGGTAATTGTTTGGAAATTGGAATTTAAATGAGAAAATTAATTGCAAACATTGTAGGGGCGAACTGTGTTCGCCCGCAAACAAATCATTTTTGGCAGATATGGAATCTGCCCCTACAACGTTTTCAATAAAATTTTTGTTTTTCAGACGGCTTTCTTGCCGTCCCTACATTTCTAACATCTAATTTCTAACATCTAACCTCTAAATTACAATTTATACTTTTCTCTTTTATGGTATGTTGTATGTAATAATTCATGTGCTTTATGGCTTCCTGGTTTTTCTAAATATTCTTTATATAATTTTATCATTACTGGATTTTCGTGTGATTTTCTAACAACGCTTTTTTCATCAATGCTATATAAGCAGTCTGCTCTTAATTTTTTTACATCGTATTTACTTCTTTGTTTTGATGTTTTTATTGGCTGTCCTCCACCCATTATACATCCTCCTGGGCATGCCATTATTTCTACGAATTGATAATCTGCCTTTCCTGATTTTATTTCTTCCATTATTTTTCTTGCGTTAGAAAGTCCACTTACTACTGCAACTTTAACAACTTTATCTCCAATTTTTATGCTGGCTCTTTTTATTCCCTTTTGTCCTCTTACGGCTTCGAAATTTAGTTTCTTTAGTTCTTCTCCTGTTATTGTTTCATATGCGGTACGAAGAGCCGCTTCCATTACTCCTCCTGTTACTCCAAATATTGCTCCTGCTCCACTTGCTTCTCCCATTGGGCTATCAAACTTACTATCTTCTAATTCTACAAAATCAATATTTGCTTGTTTTATCATTCTAGCAAGTTCACGTGTTGTAATTACTGCATCTACATTATCTAATTTATCATTTTTTAATTCTTCTCTTTGTCTTTCAAATTTTTTTGCTATACATGGCATTACTGATACAACAAACATTTTCTTTGGGTCTATATTTTCTTTTTCTGCATAATACGTTTTCAAAATTGCTCCAAACATTTCATGTGGTGATTTACAACTTGATAAATGGTCTAATAATTCTGGATAATTCATTTCTATATATTTTACCCATCCAGGACTACAAGATGTTATCATTGGAAGTGTTCCACCTTTTGTAAATCTTTCCACAAATTCGTTTGCTTCCTCCATAATTGTTAAATCTGCACCTGTATTTGTATCAAATACTCTATCAAATCCCAATATTTTAAGTGATGTTACCATTTTACCTGTTACATTTGTACCAATTTTCATTCCAAATTCTTCTCCTAATGCTGCTCTTACTGCTGGTGCTGTTTGTACAACTACAAATGTATCTTCGTCTTTTAATTTTTCCCATACTACATCTGTACTATCTTTTTCGCGAAGAGCTCCCACCGGACATGCTGTAATACATTGCCCACAAAATGTGCAATTAACATCATTTAAACTATTATCTCCAACAGTTGAAACACATGAATTAAATCCTCTATTTACACAATCTATTGCACCTATTTTTTGTATGTTTTTACATGTTGATATACATCTTCTGCAAAGAATACATTTATTAAAATCTCTAACTATTGAAGGTGATAAGTCATCAATTTTATGTTTTGTTCTTTCTCCTTCATATTCTACATCTGTTACATTAAATTGCATAGCAAGTGTTTGAAGTTCACAATTTCCGTTTCTAGTACATGTTAAGCAGTCTCTTTGATGATTTGACAAGATTAAATCTAATATTACTTTTCTTGCCTCCATAATTTGCTTCGAATGAGTATGTACTCGCATTCCTTCTTCTACTTGTTGAATACAAGATGTAGCAAATCCTTTTTTTCCGCTCCACTTCTACTATACATATTCTACAGTCTCCTATAGCATTTACTTCTTTTAAAAAGCAAAGAGTTGGAATATCAATATTTGCTTGCTTTGCAGCTTGCAAAATTGTAGTACCCTTTGGAACTTCTACATCTATTCCATCAATATTTAATTTAACCATATCAGACATACTGCTTCTCCTTTCGTTTTTCGGGTCACCTAAAGGCATCTCCCCCTACAGGTCTATTTATTGAAACAAATCAAAAACGAGCAGTTCTAGGCAAACGAATAAAAATTTTTGAGATTATACGCTGTATATCGAAAAAATTTTTATGAAGTTTAACAACGAAATGCGACGTTTTTCATTTGTTTTAGCTTATAGCTTTAAATGGACATTTACTTACACAAGTACCACATTTAATACAAATATCTTCATCTATTTTATGAGGCTGTTTTACTTCTCCTGCAATTGCATTTACTGGACAATTCTTTTTACATATTCCACAGCCTTTACATTTTTCTGGGTCTATTTGTATTGCTTTTAATGCTTTACATTCATTTGCAGGACATTTTTTATCCCTTATGTGTGCTATATATTCATCTCTAAAATATTTCATTGTGCTAAGTACTGGGTTTGGAGCCGTTTGTCCTAGTCCGCATACAGAAGCTTTTTGTATTGTTTTTGCAAGCCTTTCTAGTTTTTCTAAATCCTCTGTTTCTCCATTTCCTTCTGTAATTTTTTCCAAAATTTCTAACATTCTTTTTGTTCCTATTCTACAAGGTGTACACTTTCCGCAAGATTCATCAACTGTAAATCCTAAATAAAATTTAGCAAGGTTTACCATACATTTTGTGTCATCCATAACAATTAGTCCGTCCTGACCCCATCATTGAACCAATTTGTGCAAGTGATTCATAGTCTATTGGTGTGTCCAAGTGTTCAAATGGTATACATCCTCCAGAAGGTCCTCCTGTTTGTGCAGCTTTAAATTTGTGTCCTCCCGGAATTCCTCCACCTATATCAAATACTATTTCGCGAAGAGTTGTTCCCATTGGTACTTCTACTAATCCCACATTTACAACATTTCCGCCTAATGCAAATACTTTTGTTCCTTTAGAGTTTGCTGTTCCTATTGAACTATACCATTTTGCTCCATTTAATATGATTTTTGTAATATTTGCATATGTTTCTACATTGTTAATTAAGGTTGGTTTTCCCCATAGACCAACATTTGCTGGAAATGGTGGTTTTAGCCTTGGTCTTCCTGCTCTTCCTTCTATTGATTCTAACAGAGCTGTTTCTTCTCCACATACAAATGCTCCTGCTCCGAAGTCTAATTTCTAGGTCAAAACTAAAATCTGTTCCAAAAATATTTTTACCGAGTATTCCATATTCTTTTGCTTGCTCTATTGCAATTCTAAATCTTTGTACAGCTATAGGATATTCTGCCCTTACGTAAATGTATCCTTTGTCTGCCCCTATGGCATACCCTGCAATCATCATAGCTTCTATTACCGAATGTGGATCTCCTTCTAAAATGCTTCTATCCATAAATGCTCCTGGATCTCCTTCATCTGCATTACATACTACATATTTTTGGTCTCCTTCTGCAATTTTTGCAAAATGCCATTTCTTGCCTGTTGGAAAACCTGCTCCACCTCTACCGCGAAGCCCAGATTCTGTTACCTCATTTATTACCTCGTCTGGTGTCATTTCAAACAATACTTTTTCTAATGCTTTATATCCATCAAATGCTATGTATTCGTCTATATTTTCTGGGTCTATAATTCCACAATTTTTAAGTGCTATTCTTTTTTGTTTTTTATAAAAGTTAAGTTCATCTAACCTTTGAACTACTGTATTATCTACATCTTTGCAAAGCAATCTTTCTACTACTTTTCCTTCTAATATATGTGTATTTATAATTTCTTCGCAGTCTTCAGGTTTAACAGTAGCATAGAATGTATCTTCTGGTCTAATTATGACAATAGGGCCCTTTGCGCAAAGCCCAAAGCACCCTGTTTGAATAACTCTTACATTTTCTATTTTTTTTACTTCAATTAATTTTCTAAAATTTTCAATAATTTTAGGAGATTTAGAAGATGTACAACCAGTTCCATGGCATACTAAAATATGTTTTTCTCTAGTATTTGCTTTTAAATTAACACGTAAATCTAATTCTTTTCTTTTTTCTTCTCTTATTTTTTTAATTTCTTCTAGGGATTTCATATAGATCCTCCTTCAAAATGCAGAACATTTTGTGTTATTTGTTCTTATATTCTTCTAATACTTTTGCCATTAGTTCTGGTGTTGCTTTTCCATATACTTCGTCATTTACTGTAAATACAGGAGCAAGACCGACATGCTCCAATACATCTTGTTGATTCTAATGAAAATTTACCATCTGGAGTTGTTTCACCTACATCTATTTTTAGAATATCTTTTGCCTTTTCTAATACTTTTTCAGAACCTTTTACAAAACATGCAGTTCCTAAGCACACTGCTACATTATATTTTCCTTTTGGTTTTAAAGTAAATCTTGCATAAAAGGTAATCACTCCATATATTTCTGCAAGAGGAATATTCAAATATTCTGAAATTGCAACTTGTGCGTGCTTTGGTATATAGCCATAATGTTCTTGGACTTCATTTAATATTTGTATTAAATTACTTTTATCTTTTGTATATATTTCTAGTATTTTTTGCACTGTTTCATCTTTATCATTCCCACATGAACAAGCCATTTTAGCCTCCTATTTTTTTATTTTCTCTTCAAATCTATCCTTTTTTATCTCTTTTGGAACTTCTATTGGGTATTTACCTGTAAAGCACCCCATACAGAAATCTTCCATATTGCATCCCTTTGTTATTTCTTTTAAATTTTCAATACTTAAATATTCTAAAGTATCTGCTCCTATGATTTGCCTTATTTCTTCTACACTTCTTCCGTTTGCAATTAAACTTTCTTTATCATCTATATCTGTTCCAAAATAACAAATATCTATAAATGCAGGTGAAGCTATTCTTAAATGTACTTCTTTTGCTCCTGATTTTCTAAGTGTCTTTACTATTCCTGCTAATGTATTTCCTCTTACTATTGAGTCATCAATTAATACTATTCGCTTGCCCCTAATACTATTCTTTAATGGATTAAGTTTTAATGCTACTAATTTTTTTCTTTTATTTTGAGTATTTTGTATAAATGTTCTTCCTATATATTTGCTTTTTGTAAAAACTAAATCATATGGTATTTTTGATTCTTTTGAATAACCAAGTGCAGCATCCACTCCAGAATCTGGAACGGCAGCTACAATATCTGCATCTATGGGCATTTGTTTTGCAAGATACCTTCCAGCTTTTTCTCTGAATTCATGTACTGACATTCCTTCTAATATTGAATCTGGTCTTGCAAAATATATATATTCGAATACACACATTCCTTTTTTTTCTTTACTATCATAATCAATAGATGTAATTTTTCCATCTTTTACAACTATTATTTCTCCTGGTTTTACATCCCTGATAAATTCTGCCCCGCATATATCTAATGCACAACTTTCAGACGCAAATATAATATCTTCTCCTAATTTTCCCATACATAAAGGTTTAAACCCTTGTGGATCTCTTGCTGCAATTAATTTTTGTGGTGACATTATT
Source organism: uncultured Clostridia bacterium (assembly GCA_944392485.1). Classification (GTDB taxonomy): domain Bacteria; phylum Bacillota; class Clostridia; order TANB77; family CAG-508; genus CAG-452. Next base: position 171,870 of record CALXWO010000001.1, read on the forward strand.
ACTAATGAATATGCACCTTTTAGAACTTTCATTGTATTTGATATTGCTTCTTCCGTAGATTTTGCTTTTAACCTTTCTCTTACTATTATGTGGCAAATTACTTCTGTGTCATTTGTAGTTGTAAATATAGCTCCATTATCTTCTAAGTCTTGTTTTAATTCTATTGCATTTGTAATGTTACCATTATGTGCTACTGCTAAATTTCCCTTTTTATGTCTTATTACCATTGGTTGGGCATTTTCTTTTTTAGCAGAACCTGTTGTAGAATATCTTACATGACCTATTGACATATTTCCTGCTGGTAAGTTATCTAATACTTCATTTGTAAATACCTCAGAAACTAGTCCTTGGTCTTTGTGATACGCAATTACTCCATCTGTGTTTACTGCAATTCCACAGCTTTCCTCTCCTCTGTGTTGTAAACCAGATAACCCTACGCATGTCATGTATGCAAGTTTTTCTGGTTTTTTTGAATACACACCAAAAATTCCACATTCTTCTTTCATATTCTCAGACATTAAAAGTCCCTCCATCCGTTTTAAACATATTTTTATTATAATTGTAATTTTTATAAATGTACAGCTTTTTTTAAAAATTGACAATTTTTTTGCTCTGAGCAAAAAAGTCTCCTCGCGGAAAAATCGCTCCGAGCGAAAAGGTCTCCTTGCGGAAAATTTGCTCCGAGCGAAAAGGTCTCCTTGCGGAAAATTTGCTCCGAGCGAAAAGTTTCGTTTGAATTTATTTTTTTATAGTGTTATAATGATGGCGTTATGTTGGGAGGTTTAATTATGTATAATTTGGTTTTGTTTGCTTCTCGGAAATGGAACAACTTTGCAGGCTGTAATAGATAGCATAAGTAAAGGTGATTTAAAGGCCAAAATTAATTTGGTTGTTTCTGATAATAAGAATGCTTATGCTTTGGAAAGGGCAAAAAAAAGCAATATTCCTACATATATTATTAAAAATAAAACAACTGAAGAAGTAGATATTGAATTATCAAATCTACTTAAAAATTACGATGTTGATTTAATTGTTTTAGTTGGTTATTTAAAATTAATTGGAAAAAGATTAGTAAATGATTATACTATAATTAATACACATCCTTCTCTTCTACCTAAATTTGGTGGAAAGGGTATGTATGGTATGAATGTGCATAAAGCTGTTGTTGAAGCAAAAGAAAAGTACAGCGGTCCTACTGTACATTTTGTAAATGATAAATATGATGATGGAAATATTATAGCTCAAACAAAACTTAAACTTTCTAAAGATGAAACTGCAGAGAGTTTAGCTAGTAAGGTTCAAGCAGTAGAAAAAATACAATTAATTAATGTTTTAAAAGATTTTATAACTAAAAAAAATAATAATCTTTGATTTGTTTTATTGCATAATTTTAGGCAAACACCATATGGTGTTTGCCTTTATTAATTACTTTATGAATTAAATATTTCGTCAAATTCTTCTCCATCTATTTTTTCTTTTTCTAAAAGTCTTTCTGCTACTGCTGTTAGTTTATCCATATTTGAAGATAAAATTTGTCTTGCTGTTTTATATGCGTTATCTATGATTCTTTTTACTTCTTCGTCTATCATTGCTGCTGTTTCTTCACTATAGTCTTTTGCATGTGCCAAATCTCTACCTAAAAATACTTCGTCTTGGTTTGAGCCAAATGTTATTGTTCCTAATTTTTCACTCATTCCATATTTTGTTACCATGTCTCGTGCAATTTTTGTTGCTCTTTCTATATCATTACTTGCTCCTGTAGATATATCATCTAACACTAAGCTTTCTGCTACTCTACCTCCTAGTAATGATACTATATTCTCTTCCATCTCTGATTTTGACATGAAGTTTTTATCTTCGTCTGGTCTATACATTGTATATCCACCTGCCATACCACGTGGCACTATAGATATTTGATGTACATTATCTTGAGTAGGTAAAAATCTACTTACTACTGCATGACCTGCTTCATGGAATGCTACTAATTTGTTTTCTTTTTCACTTCTTACCCTGCTTTTCTTTTCTGGTCCCATTGTAACTTTTACCATTGCATCTTCTATTTCTGCCATTTCTATTTCTTTTTTATTTCTTCTTGCTGCAAGAAGGGCAGCTTCATTAAGTACATTTTCTAGGTCTGCTCCAGCAAATCCTGCTGTGTTTTTTGCAATAACCTTTAAGTCTACATCTTCTCCTATTTTTTTCTTTCTACTATGAACCTCTAATATTTGTTCTCTTGCTTTTACATCAGGTGCTGATACTACTATTTGTCTATCAAATCTTCCTGGTCTTAATAGTGCTTTATCTAAAACATCTGGTCTGTTTGTTGCGGCAAGTACTATTACTCCTTCGTTTGTTCCAAATCCATCCATTTCAACTAATAATTGGTTTAATGTTTGTTCTCTTTCGTCATGTCCTCCACCAAGTCCTGCTCCTCTTTGACGTCCTACAGCATCTATTTCATCTATAAATATTATACATGGTGCATTTTTCTTTGCTTGTTCAAACAAATCTCTTACTCTTGATGCACCAACACCAACAAACATTTCAACAAAGTCTGAACCACTAATTATAAAAAATGGAACTCCAGCTTCTCCGGCAACTGCTTTTGCAAGTAATGTTTTACCAGTACCTGGGCTACCTACTAGTAAAACTCCTTTTGGAATTCTAGCACCCATATCTGTAAATTTTTTTGGTGTTTTTAAAAACTCAACTATTTCTTGTAATTCTTCTTTTTCTTCGTCAACACCTGCTACATCATCAAATGTAACTTTACTTTTATCTGTAGTTCCCATCATTCTGGCTCTGCTTTTTCCGAAAGACATAGTTTTGTTTCCAGTTCCTCCTTGAGGTGTACCCATAAGTAAAAACCAGAATATAAAGAATATAATTAATATTCCAAATGGTGAAAGTAAGCTTAAAAATGTAATTATTGCTGATTGTGATTTTTCTTCTAATGTAAAGCTTCCTTCGCTTAAGTATGGTGTTACTTTATCCATAAAACTATCTAAGCTAGGTATATTTACTTCTTTTTCAAATCTGTTATCTTCTTTTAATGTAACATAAGCCTTTGCACCGTCTGAACTTATTTGTATGTTCTCTATTTCTCCACTTTCTATTGCAACCATTAATTCTGAATATTGCATTTTACTTTGTGAGTTATCCATTATAGAAGATATTATCACTATAAAAATAATTCCTAGTATTAACCACATTGCTAATGTTTTTAAACTTTTTTTCATTTTTGTCTCCTTTCAAGGTACATTTTTAATATAAGCATATTAAAGCAACCTTGTTTTCCTTATTTATGTATGCAATATAACATATTGATTTTTTAATTACAATACTTTTTTTAAAACTTTTTCCTTTCAACCCCTTGAGTATCAAGGCTTTACCTACGGAAGGTTAGTTCTTGGCAATAAAAAAAATTTTTCCTTTTTTTACTAAAACTTTTAATTTTTTTATTGGTACTAAATATTTGTTACCTATATTATTACTACATAGTTTTATAATATCGTCTATGTTTATTTTTTCTATTCCTTCTGTCGAACCTAAAAGTTCTTTAATAGTATATAGTATTATTCTTCTTTTTATTACTAATTCTAGATTATTAAATTGTTTTAGGTCTAATGTAATAGAAGTGGAAAGTGGAAGGTGAAAAGTCTGATTCTCTTGTTTTTGTGGACGGCCAATAGTCTCCCCTACATTTATTTTATCGAATGTTTCTTTTGTGATTTTGTTTATATATTCATTTTCTTCTGTTGCTACTTCTGAAAGTCTGTTTAATGTTTTTATAATATTAGGATTGAATTCTCTTTCTATATACGGAATTACTATATTCCTTACTTTATTTCTTGTATATATATTTTCTTTGTTGGATTTATCTATTTTAGGTTCTAATTTATTAATTGTACAATATTTTTCTATTTCTTCTCTTGAAACATTAATTAAAGGTCTAATAAATTTATTATCCCTTATTGGTTCTATTCCTTTTAGTCCTGCTATTCCACTACCTCGTAAAATATTCATTAATATAGTTTCAACCTTATCATTATTATTATGTGCTGTTGCAATTTTATTTGAATTTGTTTTTTCTAAAATTTCATTAAAAAATTCGTATCTAATTTCCCTACCTGTTTCTTCTGTGCCTCTTTTTAAATTATTTGCAGTTTTTAAAACATCTATTCTTTTTATAAAACATTCTACTCCTAAGTTTCTGCAAACTTTTTTTACGTATTCTGTTTCTTCATCTGCCTCTTTTCTAATCATATGATTAACATGTGCTACACAAATTTTAAAATTAAATTCACTTTTTAGCTTATTTAATACATGCAATAAACAAATAGAGTCTGGTCCCCCAGACACTCCTATTACTATACTATCTCCATTTTTTATTAAATTATATTTTTTTATTGTATCAATTATTTTTTGTTTCATTTTTTCACCTAAATTTATATTGTATTTAGTTTTTCTTTTAATTCCTTTAACAGTTTTACATATTTTTCTTTTATGTTCCTATATATGTTTCTTGATTCGTTTTCATCATATAAGTGAGAAAGCAAATTCCTTGCTAGCATCATTTCTATCCATTCTTCTCCATCACTAATTAGCCCTTGTTTGAATCCATTTTGTATAGTCTCTCTTGGGCTTCCTGTTTTTTCTACCATTCCCATATATTCCAAATAAGTTTTTATAACTTTCCATGCAAGTTCGAATGTAAATTCAAATCTATGTAAAGCTCCATCTATTATTATTTCTGTTGGGCTTTCTACTAATGATTCTTCTAATCTATCTAGTGCATTATAAAAATCTGCTTTCTTTTGTTCAAATCTATTCATGCTATAATTTCACTCCTTCCTTTTTTATGGATTCTTCAAGTTCCTTTCCTATTCCTTTGTTTACAAAAACAAGATCTATGGTGTATGGAATATCTAATTTATCAAACTCATTTCTTATATCATATTCGGTTTTTTCATCTGTTTTCCCTAATATTGCAATATCTATATCAGAATTGGCTTTATAATCACCTCTTGCTCTAGAACCAAATATTACAAATTCCAAATTATATTTTTTTATTGTATCAATTATTTGTTCATAAATTTTTGTAGATAGTCCAAACATATATATTACTCCCTATATTTTTCTATGTTTACAAATTTTGTATAGTTGCCAAGCCATAAAAGTTCTACTGTTCCTGTTGAACCTGCTCTATGTTTTGCAAGTATTACTTCTGCTATATTCTTTTTTTCTGTATCTGGATTATAATAATCGTCTCTATATAAGAACATTACTATGTCTGCGTCTTGCTCTATTGCTCCTGATTCACGAAGGTCAGAAAGCATTGGTCTATGGTCTGACCTTTGTTCTGCTGCTCTTGATAATTGTGATAATGCAACTACTGGTATATCTAATTCTTTTGCTAGTATTTTTAATGATCTACTTATTTCAGAAATTTCTTGTTCTCTACTTGAATTTCTTTTTCCGCTTCCTTGTATTAATTGCAAATAATCTATTATTACTAATCCTATATTTTTTTCTAATTTTAATTTTCTGCATTTTGCTCTTATTTCTGTTACTGTAATACCTGGTGTATCATCTATGTATATTGGTGCGTCTGATAATGGTCCGAAGTGCTGTTGCAAGTTTTACCCAGTCATCCTCTTCTATTTTTCCTGTCCTAATTTTATTGCTGTCTACCATTGCCTCACTACACAACATTCTGTTTACTAATTGGTTCTTTGACATTTCTAGGTTAAATATTGCAACTGGAACTTTTGCATGCATTGCTGCATTTGTAGCTATGTTTAATGCAAATGCTGATTTTCCCATTGCTGGCCTTGCAGCAATTAATACTAAGTCTGAATTGTGTAAACCTGCCGTTTTGTAGTCTAAATCTGCAAAACCTGTTGGTATTCCTGTAATTGGTTCTTTTTGATTATATAGTTTTTCTATTTCTGCAAAACTTTCTACTAATATATCCTTTAAGGCTACATACCCTTTTTGGTTTTTTCCTTGTGCAATGTCAAATACTTTTCTTTCTGCTTGATCTAAAATATTATCTACTTCTTCTGTTTGTGCATAACCTAAGTCTATAAGTTCATTTGCAGCTTTTATAAGTTTTCTTAAAACTGATTTTTCTTCAACAATTTTTATATATTTATCTACATTTGCTGTTGTTGGAACTTTATCTGGTAAAAGTGCAATATATTCTAAGCCACCAACTGATTCTAATTTTCCAAGTGATGATAATTCTGATTTTACTGTTATTATATCTATTGGTTCTGCTCTATTATATAAATTAACTATTGCTTCATATATTATTTGGTTATCTTGTCTATAAAAATCATCTGGTTTTAATATTTCTATACTATCTACTACTGCATCACTATCTGTAAGCATACTTCCTATAACTGCTTGTTCTGCATCTATATCATGTGGTGGTACTTTACCTAAATCCATTTTGTGCCTCCTTTTTAAATTGTAATTTGCTTTGCAAATTACAATAGTGAAGAACTAAAAGTGAAAAGTGAATAGTAAATGAAGATTTTTTGTTGATTTCAACAAAAAATCAACAATTACTTTTAACTCTTCACTCTTAACTTTTAACTGTAATTTGTATGAATTTATTCATACAAATTACAATTTATCTATTATTCTGATACAATGTTTAATGTTAATTTTGCAGATACTCCATCTCCAAATTTTATATCTACAGAAAATCTTCCTATATTTTTTATTGTTTCCTTTAATAAAATTTTCTTTTTATCTATTTGTAGTTTATATTGCTTTTGTAATTCTTCTGAAATTTCTTTTGCAGTAACTCCTCCAAAAATTTTTCCGTTTTCTCCTGCTTTTACTTTTATTTGCAAAGTTACTTCTTCTATTTTTTTTGCCTGTTTTTTAAATTCTTCTATTTCAAGGTTCTTTTTATGCATTTGAGAATTTTTTTTGTCCTGTAATTTAATTAAGTTTTCTTTTGATGCTTCTATTGCTAATTTTTTAGGGAATAAGAAGTTTCTAGCATAACCATCATTTGCATTTATTATCTCATCTTTTTTACCTACATTTTTTATATCTTGTAATAAAATAACTTTCATGTAATCTCCTCTTTTCTTTTAGAGGATTTTATCATACTTGCCATATTTTATCAAGGTTTTATGTTTTTTAATATTAAATACAGAAAGTAAATTATATATATAAGTAAAAAAACTGTACCGATTTGTTTTGTTATTTCTTCTTTTTTTCTTACATTAGATAAAACCATAAATAAAAAACTGCCTGTTAAAAGTAAATATATTTCTAGTAAATATTCTCGAGAAAAATTTATTGGCCTAATTAATATTGTAATTCCTAATATAAGAGTTATATTTAAAATTTGTGATCCAATTAAATTACCTAATAATATACCTGCTTGGTTTTTCTTTGATGCTGTAACACATGTTATTAGTTCTGGCAAATTTGTTCCCAAAGAAATTACTGTTATACTAATTAGTTTTTCTGATATGTTTAATTTTTCAGCTATAATAACAGCATTATCTACTACAAAATCTCCTCCTATTTTTAGCCCCAATATTCCTATTATAATTAAAATTGTAGATTTCCAAACATTTATATCTTTAATTTCGCTTTCTAATGTTAAAGTTTTATCTCTTTTCATTTTAATAAAATTAAATGTTACAAATAATATAAATCCAATAATTAATATTATTCCTTCTTTTATACCGATAACTTTTTGAGCACTTTTGTTTTCTATTAAATATATAAAAATCAAAATTATATAGGTTAAAAATAAAATTTTAGATTCTGTTTTTATAAACTGTTTGTTCATTTTTATCGGATTTATTAGTACACATATTCCAAAAATTAAAAATAAATTTCCTATATTGCTTCCCAAAACATTTCCTATTACTATATCTGAATATCCATTTATTGCAGATTTTATGCTTACAGATAGTTCTGGTGCTGATGTTCCTATTGCTACTATTGTTAACCCTATTACCATTTCTGATATTTTAAGTTTTTTTGCAATACTACCTGACCCATCAACTAATACGTCTGCTGATTTTATTAGTATTATAAATCCAAATATTATTAATATTAATTCTAAAATCATTTTTTCACCCTGTTTTATTATTACATTTTTTTATATAAATATTTATTTGTGTTTTATAAGTTAATTTTTACTTCTTGTTGGTAAAATTTAATTTGTAAATTAAAGTTTTTTCTTAACGGATTTTGCCTGTTAAACTATAATTGATTTTGAAAGGAAGTTTAATTTTACTTATGCCTAAAGTTCATTTAGAAAAAAATGTATTAGATGCAGCATTTGAACGTTTAGAAATTGTTTTCAATAATTTTGAAAATATTTACTTTAGTGTTAGTGCTGGTAAAGACTCATCTGTTATGGTTCAGCTTGCAAATATTGTTGCAAAAAAGCTTAATAAAAAATTTGATGTTTTATATATAGATTTAGAAGGTCAATACAAATGTACTATTGACCATTTAAATGAATTAAAAAAGCTTTCACAAATACGAACTTTTTACCACATTGCTCTTCCTTTATCTTTAAGAAATGCAGTTTCAATTTTACAACCAAAATGGATTTGTTGGGAAGAAGAAAGTAAACATTTGTGGATTAGACCAATGCCTAAAGATGCAATAAATATAAATAATTGTCCATTTAAATGGTTTAGAAAAGGAGAAGAATTTGAAGAATTTATTTTACAATTTGCCTCTTGGTATCAAGAAAAACACGGAGGAACTGTTGCTTGTGGTATTGGAATTAGAACAGATGAAAGTTTAAATCGTTTTCGAACACTTACTTTCCAAAAAAATAAGCAAACTTTTAAAAATTATAAATGGACTACTAAAGTAAAATTTTCGAATCAAATTCTTGATGTGTATAATTTTTATCCAATATATGACTTTAGAGTTGAAGACATTTGGGGTGCTGTAAGTAAGTTGGATTTAAAATATAATAAAATATATGATCTAATGTATAAAAATGGTGTTTCTTTATCTGACCAAAGAATTTGCCAACCATATGGAGATGACCAAAGAAAAGGATTAGATTAATTTAAAGCTTTAGAATACGAAACTTGGGAAAAAGTGTTAAGCAGGGTTAATGGTGTTAACTTTGGAAATATATATTGTAGAACTACTGCTTTAGGTGATTTTAAAAGCTCTAAACCTAGTTTTATGACTTGGCAACAATATACTGTTTTCCTTCTTGAAAGCATTGGTTTATATAATAGAGATTTAATGATGAATTATTATAGAAAAATCAAAAAATTTATGATTTGGTACAGAAAAAAATATGGGGTTGATTTTGACCAAATTCCAGAGGAGGCTCCAAAAAAATTAGAAAATCAAAAAAAAGCAATTTCTTGGCGTAGAATTGCAAGAGCTATAGAAAAAAATGATTTCTATTTAAAAAGGCTTTCATTTGCACAAACAAAAACTGAAGAAAAAGAATTAAGAATACTTGCCCATAAATGGGATAATCTTATTAATTCAAATACTGTTACAAGTGATCCAGATTTAAATAAATTTATAAAAGAGGAAGTGGTTAACCAATGATAGTAAAAATGGATAATAAATCAAAAGATTTTTATAATATTATGGGAAAATTTTTTGGATCTAGAATAGTTGAAAACAAAACTAATGACAGAATATATGATGATAATAATAAAAGTTGGTATATATATATGGATAATAACAATCCTGTAGCTTTTGTTTCAATTGCCAATGGTGTTATAAAAAATATTTATTCTGTTAAAGATAATTTTTTAATTGAATTATTAAAATATGTAAGTAAAAAGGAAACTATAAAAGATAGTATTGTTACAGCCGTTTATTCAGATATATATGATGTTTGCGGGTTTACCTCTTCTAAAGACAATTTTAAAAACTTTATTAGAATTAGGAGTGGTATTAGTGGATAAAGAAATTACTTTTCCTGTTTTAAATGTAAAGATGGTTGATATTGATAAAGTTGTTGCAAATGATTATAACCCTAATAAAGTTGCACCACCTGAAATGAAACTTCTTAAACATTCAATAGAGGAAGATGGATATACTCAGCCCATTGTAACCTATTATGATAAAGACAATGATAAGTATATAATTGTTGATGGTTTTCACAGATATAGATGTGCAAAAGAATATTTTCATTTAAAGCAAATTCCTATTGTTACTATTGATAAAAATTTAGATAATCGTATTGCTAGTACAATAAGGCATAATAGAGCAAGAGGAACTCACCAAATATTAGACATGTCTAAAATTGTAATGGAACTTACAAAAAGTGGTTGGGATGATAGTACTATTTCTTTACATTTAGGTATGGAATTAGATGAAATTATAAAATTAAAGCAAGTAAATGGCTTAAAAGAAGCTTTTGCAAATCATGAATTTAGTAAGTCTTGGGAAGAGTTTGAAAATAACGTGTTTAAGAATAATACATAAAATCAGAGATGTCTCTCTGATTTTTTTAGTCTATTGTTGTATTTGTTCTTCCTGTTCCCACAACATCTTCTTGAAGAGAACGCCAAGTGTTGCATCCTACAATTCCATCTGCAGAAAGACCCATTCTTCTTTGATAATTCCTTACTGCTTCTCTTGTTCTTGATCCAAATATTCCGATCTAATCCTCCTGTTGTAAATCCTAATGTGTTTAAATCATCTTGTGCAATGAGCACATAAGTACTAATACTTCCTTGCCTTATAAGTGGATATCCAGCTGTTCCTCCGCATGCAGCTCTCCCAAACCTTTTATCAAAATGAACCCAGGTAGGGGTAGTTTTGGTAAGTTGTTTTATATTTATTTCTCTAATTTAAAAGTTTTATCCATTTCTTCTAATCTTTGGATGCTACTATTTTTCTCTAATAATTTTAATTGTTTTTTTGCTATACTATTTGTTCTTTTTTCCTTTAAATTTCCTTAAACTTAAATTCTATCTCCATTGTTCCATCTAAATTTATCATTATTTTATTAATTAAAAGTCCCATTAAATTTGTATCTATCTCTTCAAAATTTAAAATTTTATTTACTACATTTTTTAAAATACTATTGCTTTTTTCTTGTTCTTTGCTTTCTTCTATTTTTTTATTTATTTCTTGGATTTGCAATATGCATTTTTCTTTTTCTTTGTTTGTTTCTTCTAATAATTCTAAAAATTGCTCTTCTGTTATTATTTCTTTTACTTTGTCTTTGTATAAATTTAAGTTTACTTTTTGGATGTCTGTGATTTTAGATTGAAAAGTTTGAAGTGTTTTTTCATAGTCGGGTTTTCCGCAAGCGGCAACTACTACATATTTCTGTTTCAAATTTATTTTTATCTATGTATTTTTGCGTAATTTGTTTTAATGTGTTTATTATCTTTTCTTCTATTTCTGTTTCTTTTATTAGTTTCATTTGGCATAGATTTAATTCTTTTTTGTATCTTTTTGCTGTTGAGCAACATATGTAATAGCCTCTTTTTTTATATGTTGGAATAAATGTCATTGGTGCTTTACAATTGCCACAATATAATAAACCTGATAGTAAATGCATGTTTTTTTGTGGACGACCAATGGCCGCCCCTGCGCGATTATATGAATGTCTTTTTAGCATTTCTTGTGTCATTTCAAAATCTTGTTTTGATATTATTGGTTCATGAGTGTTTTCTACTTTAATCCATTGAGATTTTGGAATCTCTACTTGTTTATTTATTTTATAATTTACTTTTTTTCGTTTGTTTTGTATTGTATTTCCTATATATACCTCATTTTGTAATATAAATCTTATTGATTTATCATTCCATGCTCCTTTTATATATTTCTGTGTATTTGCTATTTTTGCATATTGTGAAGGTGTTGGCACTTCTGATTTTGTTAATATATTTGATATTTCAAATATTGATTTGCCAGATAGATAAAGTTCAAATATCTTTTTTACATATTTACTACTTTCCTCATCTATTACTAATTTACCTTTTATTTTAGTATCCTTCTTATAACCAAATGCCGGTGTTGTACCAAGATATTCGCCTTTTATTTGTTTTGTTTTTAATGCTGTTCTTACTTTTTTAGAAATATCTTTTGCATACATATCATTAAAAACTGCTTTAAATGGTGCCATTTCATTATTTGAGTTTTCATCCTTAAAACTATCATATCCGTCATTTACAGCTATATATCTAACATTTTTTGATGGAAAATATTTCTCTAAATACTCTCCTGTTTTTATATAATCTCTTCCGAGTCTTGATAAATCTTTTGTAATTACCATATTAATTCTGCCAATTTCAATGTCTTTAAGCATTCTATTAAACTCTTCTCTATCAAATGTTGTACCACTTATTCCATCATCTGCATATACATCTACAATGCTATACCCATTCTTTATTGCATATTCTGTTAAGAACTCTTTTTGATTTTTTATGCTCTCTGAAAAATCATTTATATTTTGCTTGTATTCATCTTCTCTTGAAAGTCTAACATATAACCCCGCTTTAAAATCTTGTTCATGACCTGTCTCGTTCATTTTCTCACCTTCCTTTTTCCGAAAAGGTATGAACTATTTGTCTATATATAATAATTCTATATAATTAATATTTTCACAGTCAAGGTAAACAGAATTTAATTTTAATTTAGCAAACTGTATTAAAATAAACTCTAAGCTCGGTCCTTTTTCATTAAATTTTATTTTTATGTTTTCCAAACAAAAAGCCTCCAAAATTTCCTTTGTAAAATATATGCAAATGAGTAGCATATATATCACCTCAAATTTTGAAGGGCAAAGTTTATATATATAATTTTATTAGGTATTTTTTTAAAATTCAATAATGAGAATGAAAAAATATTTTTTAGCCTGTTTTCAATAGTTACACGGCAAAAAAATATCTATAATTTCATAAAAACATTTGACAAATGGAAAAAAATACTATAATAATTTTAGAAGGCACACGAACATAGAAATTAGCGTGTCGGAATTAAATATAAAAAGTACATCTATAACGGTCAATCAGAAATGTGTTGTTTGTTTGCCTAATTTTTTATAATTAATTTCTCAATGTATATTTTTAGCTTTAAATCTAGAAATTACTATATTTGATACTAAATCAATTATATGCCTTTTTATAATCTATATTAATAAATATTTATAAATATTTGGTAAGTTCATTTAACTCCTTAATTTGATATTTATAACTTGACTGTTCTTTCTTTCTATTAACCCAGATTCCATGAATTCCTGCTTTTAGACTCCCCTCTATATCTACTTTATATTTATCTCCAACCATTATACAATTTTCTGGCTTTGAATTAATCATTTTACATGCAATTTCAAAAATTTCTTTTTCTGGTTTAGAATATCCTACTTCGCTCGAAATAACTATATCTGAAAAATATTTATTTAATCCAGTATATTCTATTTTTTTCCTTTGCTGCTTTCCATCTCCATTTGAAAGTATAACAAGTTTATATCTATCTTTTAGATTTTCTAATACTTCTTTTGCATCATCAAATAAAACCCAATTTTTTTCATAAATGCTTTGATAATCTTTAAATTTCATCTTAGCATCTTCGTCAGAAATATCCATTGAATAATTGTTAAATAGTCCTTTCATCCTTCCTATTCTTAATTCATCAAATGATATAATTCCATTATGATATTTTTCATAAATTCCCATTGTAATTTTACTCCATGTTTTAGCAAAATCAACATCTTCGATTTTATTAAATTCACTATATAGCTTTTTAAATTCGCAAATTGCATTATATTCTGCCTTTTTGCTGTTAACAAGAGTATCATCTAAATCAAATAAAACTACATTTATTTCTTCTTTTTTCATTATAAGACCTCTTTTCATTTAAACTTATTTAATTTTACCAATACATTATATAATATAATTTATAAAAAATAAATATATATGAATGTTTTTTACATTTTTATCCAGTAAGTTTAAATTAGAAATCATCTTGTTTCAAACTTATATTTTAAATTTATTTTTCATATAGGCAAACCCATTCATACCTACTACTTACCAATTTATTTCCTACCCATGTAGGGGTAAGATATGCAGGCTCAACATATGACCATACTCCGAGAGCTAATTGCTGTATTTCTTAATATATTCCTTTGTAAATTACTTAAAGTTTGCCCCACATCAAACGCAACTCCTGCATAATGTTGGCTCTGTGATCCATGTCCGCCTTCCCATGGTCTTTTAAATGCAAATCCTACAGGTATTGGAGATCCGTATAAATATCTTGTAGTATTAAAGCTTTGCATAGTTCTTTTAGTAGTCCATAAGGTATTGCTTTTACTAGAGCCCCTAAATTCTCTTACTGTTAAAGTTCTATTATTGTTGTATGGCATTGCTTGATTTTCTTCTCTATAATATGTTTCCATTCTGTCTGTATCATTGTTAAAAACTAATATTTTTGCCATAAAAAAACCTCCATAAAATATATCTATTTATATTTTATGAAAGTATTTTTATTTTGTTGTTAATTACTTGTTAATATTACAAAAGTATTTTCTGTGTTAAGATTTTCAGCATTTATCAGATTGCTATATAAAACACAATATAAATTTTAAACTTCCATTATTATTGGTAAAATCATTGGATCTCTTTTTGTTTTTTTGTAAATATAATCTCTTAATTCTTCTCTAAGCATTGCTTTTATAGTTGTCCAATCTGTTATATGTTTTTCTTCAAATTTATCTATTTCTGCTCTTAATAATTGTTTTATATCTTCCATTAGATTTTCAGATTCTCTAACATAAACAAATCCTCTTGATAAAACATCTGGACCTGCAACTACTCTGCCTGTTTGTGAATCCATTGTTAATACAACAATTATTAGCCCATCTTGAGATAAACGTTGCCTATCTCTTAAAACAATATTTCCTACGTCTCCTACGCCTAAGCCATCAACCATTATTTTTCCAACTGGTACTGTTCCTGTAAGTTTTGCTTCGTATTCATTTAATTCTAAAATTCTTCCATTAGTCATTAAAAATATATTATCAGGATCTACTCCAACTTTTTTTGCTGTTTCACTATGTGCAATTAATTGCCTATATTCCCCATGTACTGGTATAAAATATTTTGGTCTTACTAAACTAATCATCAATTTTTGTTCTTCTTGGCATGCGTGTCCTGAAACATGTACATCAGCTAACGCATTATATACAACTTCTGCACCTATTTTCATTAAATCATCTATTACTTTTGATACAGAATTTTCATTCCCTGGTATTGGATTTGCAGAAATTATTATTAAATCATTTGGTGTTATTTGGACTTTTTTATGTTCTCCCGTTGCCATTCTTGTTAATGCTGACATTGTCTCTCCCTGGCTACCTGTTGTAATTATTGTAAGTTTTTCATCTGGGATTGATTTTATCATATCAATATCAACAAAAACATTATCTGGAACTTTTATATAACCAAATTTTCTTGCTGTTTCTATTGTGTTAATCATGCTTCTTCCACATATTGCAATTTTTCTTCCATATTTTACTGCTGAATTTACAATTTGTTGCACCCTATGAACATTAGATGAGAATGTAGCAACTACAATTCTTTTTGTACAATTTATAAATAGTTTGTCTAAAACTTCTCCTACTGTACTTTCTGACATTGTATACCCTTTTCTTTCGCTGTTTGTACTATCTGACATAAGAGCTAAAACACCCTTGTTTCCAAGTGATGCTAATCTTCCAAAATCCATCATTTCTCCATCTATTGGGGTATAATCTATTTTAAAGTCTCCTGTATGTACTACTGTTCCAACAGGTGTATGAATTGCTAGTGAACATGCATCTGGAATACTGTGTGTTGTTCTAATAAATTCTACTTTCATTGATCCAAAACTTACAGTTTGTCCTGGATGTACCACTTTTAATTTTGTACTTCTTAATAGTTTATGTTCTTCTAGTTTGTGTTCAATTAATCCAATTGTAAGCTTTGTTGCATAAATAGGTACATTTATTTGTTTTAATAAATATGGTATTGATCCTATATGGTCTTCATGTCCATGTGTTATAACTAGTCCTCTTATTTTTTCTTTGTTTTTTTCTAAATATGTTAAATCTGGTATTACTAAATCAATTCCTAGCATATCATCTTCTGGAAATGCTAATCCACAATCTACCAAAACAATGTCATTTCCATACTCAAATACTGTAATGTTTTTACCAATTTCTAATAAACCACCTAATGGTATTATTTTTAAGTTTTCTTTTTTAAATTGAAATTGTTCTGTTCTTTTTAAAGGTTTTTCTTGTACTTTATTTGTTTTTTTTGTTTTATAATTTCTTTTTCTTGTTTGCTTTAAATCCTTATTGTTTGTTAATTTTTCTTCCATAATTTTATTCTCTCCTTTTGTTTCTAAATTAATTTTTGCATCAAAAAAATTAGTTTAACAAATTAAACTAATGATTCTCCGAAATATTTATATACTAATTATAAAATTTCTTTTGTGCAAAATGTATAATTATATTTTTTATATATTATATTTCTCATAATTATTTTTTAATACATTTTTAACTAAATTTATTTGCAAGAACAATTTCGTACATCTTGCTTAATTATTTTAATAATAGTCTTTTTCTAGAATCATTATTTTATATACAAAAATCTCATACTTACCTTAAATTAGGTACCAACTTTAGTAATTATACTACTTTTCCTAGTTTTTGTCAAACTAAGAGCTTAAACTCAATTACATATTTCTGATTCATTTTTGATAATGTCTTAATAAATCATTTGAGAAAATATCTCAACTAAATAAAATTATATAAAATTTTATTTGATTAATTAATTGATAATTATACTTTTATGTGATATTTATAACTTGTAAGGAGGTATACTATGATTGAGGTTTTAGATTTTGGAATATTTCAAAACAAAAAAGTTAAACTTTTTAGTATAACAAATACAAATGGTTTAACTGCAAAGTTAACGAATTATGGAGCAATATTAATTTCTTTATTTGTTCCTAATAAAAATGGAAAATTAGATGATGTAGTTTTAGGCTTTGATACATTGGAAAAATATTTTACAAATGATGTATGTTATTTTGGTTCTACAATAGGTAGAAATAGTAATAGAATTAAAAATGCAAGTTTTGTTTTAGATGGTATAACATATAATTTAGATAAAAATGAAAGAAAAAAACATAATTTGCATAGTGGGTTTAATTCATATAATAAAAGATTGTGGGATTATTCGATAGATAATTTTAATAATTCAATTTTATTTAATATAATTAGTCCAGATGGAGACCAAGGTTTTCCTGGTAAGTTTAATGTGTCTGTTACTTATACATTAACAGATAAAAATGAACTTAAAATAAGTTATTCTGGTTCATCTTCTAAGGATACTGTTGCAAATATGACTAACCACAGTTACTTTAATTTGTCTGGACATAACATGCGGAACAGCTATGAATCAAAAATTATATATAAATGCAGATAAATTCGTAGAAATTGATAATGAGCTTATTCCTACTGGTAATTTAATAGATGTTACAAATACACCAATGGATTTTAGAAAAGCAAAGCTTATTGGGAAAGACATAAATAATAATTATGAACAACTAAATTATGCAGGAGGATATGATCATTGTTTCGTTATAAATAAAAAGAATAGCGGAATAGAAAAAATTGCTGTTTTGTCTGATGATTTAAGTGGTAGGATTATGGAGGTATACACAGATAGCATAGGTGTCCAATTTTATGCTGGCAACTTTATTGAAAATAACAAGCTTGCTGGAAAACAAAATTGTTTGTATAAAAATAGATCCGGAATCTGTTTGGAAACAGGATTTCTTCCAGATAGCATAAATCATAAGAATTTTCCATCTCCAATTATTAAAGCAAATGAAGTTTATAATACTACAACAATATATAAATTTATTTAAAATAAAAAAGTGAAGAGTATAGTTTTAACTCTTCACTTTTACTTCTTTGTTTTAATTTTTATTATACTTCTCTTGCTTTTATTATGTATCTTTGTTTATTATCATCTGTACACGTTATTAGTGTAACTTCTTTTTTCCCGTTTGTTAGTTGGCTTGTACATTCTAGTTCGTCTGGATTTACTATATATTTGTCATACACTTTGTATTCTACTGTTTCCCCACTTAAATCTGTTATTTCTATAATATTACCATTTTCTAAGTCTGGTACTTTGCTAAAAAATTTTGAATTTCTATAGTTGTGTCCAGCTATACACAAATTTCCTACTTCGTTTGGATTTGGTCCATGGAATTTACATGGTGCAATTTTTAATAATTCATCTGAATATGTTGATAATATTGGATAGTTTACTTTTATTGATGGTATATTTATTACACCAATTGTATAATATACTGTTCCATCTTTCGCAACTGATTTTTGCTCTTCTGGAACCTCTATTTCTTTTTGTGTTTGTTGCATTTGAGTTTGTGATACATTTTCTTCTTCTGGTATTGCATTTAATACAACTACTGTTACTTCTTCTTCTACTGTTTCTACTCCATCGTGAAATTCCATTCCTTCTAATATTTCTTGCGAAACTTCTTCACTTTTATTTCTATCATATTCAGCGTATATAGCATAAGATGTTAAAATGCATAACAAAAAAACAGATAAAAAGAACTCAAATTTAAAAACTTTTTTCTTCTTTTTCATCTCTGGTGTTACATATACTTTTTGGTCAATAAGAATTTGATTCATTTGCTATGCTTTTTCTCCTTTTTTATATACTATTCCTTTTTTATTTTAACACAGCTCCATTTATTTTTTCAACCACTTCATCAATACTTTTTTTAGGTGTTGATGCACCTGCCATTATTCCAATTTTTTTATAGTTTTTTATTTTATCTATATTTAAGTCTTTGTATGTCTCAATTAAACTGCTGTTTTTACAATTTTTTTTGGCTATTTCAAATAATTTATTTGTGTTTGAGCTGTTCTTTCCTCCTATTATTATCATATAATCTACTTGTTTAGATATTTTAATTGTTTCTTCTTGCCTTAATCTTGTTGCATCACATATTGTTTTTTTAATTTCTATATTTATATCATTATTATGCTGTTTTACATTTTGTTCTATTTGAGAAATAATTTTATTAAATTTTTCTATGTTGTATGTTGTTTGTTCTATAATTAATAAGTTTTTTATTCCAGTTCTATAAAAAGTATTTAATTTTTCTTGTATTTGTGTTTCATCTTCTAATATATCAGCATTGTTTTGACAATAACTAATTGTTCCTATTACTTCTGGATGTTCTTTTTTGCCAATAAGTAATATGTAGTACCCTTTGTTGGCATATTCTACTGCTATATTATGTATTTTTAAAACTTTGGGACATGTTAAATCAAAAACTTTAAGTCCTAATTTTTTTGCTTTATTATATACTGATTTTTCTACTCCGTGTGATCTAATAATTACATTTTCTTTAGCTTCATTAATATTTTTTATTTCTATAAGTCCTTTGTTTTTTAATTCATCTGTAACTTGTTTGTTGTGAACTAATTCTCCTAGGCAACATATATTTTTTTCATCTTTTAATAATTTATTTGTTTTATTTACAGCATTTGCTACCCCAAAACAAAATCCTGCTGTTTTACCAACAATTATTTCCATTAAAATCTCCTTTTTAATATCTTTATTCTTTAATCATATTCAATATTTCTTCTTTTAAAACTTTAACTATATCTTCTTGTTTTACTTTCCTTATTATTTCTCCTTTTTTAAATAATAGACCTTCTTTTATTCCTCCTGCAATACCAATGTCTGCGTGTCTTGCTTCATCTGGACCATTTACTCCGGCAACCCATTACTGCTACAGTTATATCTGATTTTATAGTTTGTAAAAAATCTTCAACTTCATTGGCAATAGGTATTAAATCGTATTGTATTCTTCCACAAGTAGGACATGCAATTAATGTTGGAGATTTATATAAACCACAATCTTTTAAAATTTCTTTTGCTACTTTTATTTCTTTTATTGGATCTGCAGAAAGTGAAACTCTAATTGTATTTCCAATTCCTTCTCTTAATAAAACTCCTAGTCCTATACTTGAGCTTACTGTTCCACTAAATTCAGTCCCTGCGTGTGTTATTCCTAAATGTAATGGATAATTAAAAGCATTTGCTGCTGCTTCATAACTTTCTATACATAAATTTAAATCTGAAGCTTTAAGTGAAATTGCTATATCTTCAAAATTTAGTTTTTTTAATATTTCAATATGTCTTGCTGCACTTTCTACCATTGCCTTTGGGGTTGGTTTCCCATATTTTTTTAATATGTCTTTAGGAAGCGAACCACTATTTACCCCTATTCTTATTGGAATTTTCTTTTCTTTGCAAATATCTACTACTGCTTTTACCCTATCCTCTGAGCCAATATTACCTGGGTTAATCCTTATTTTATTTACTCCTGCTTTTGCTGCTTCTATTGCTATTCTATAATCAAAATGTATATCTGCAACTATTGGTATGTGAATTTGCTTTTTAATTTCTGATATTGCTTTTGCATCTTCTAAATCTAAACATGCAACTCTTATGATTTCGCAACCTGCATCTTCTAACTTTAAAATTTGATTCACTGTTGATTTTACATCTTTTGTTTTTGTATTGGTCATAGATTGTATTACTACTTTATTTTGTCCTCCTATTTGCACATCCCCTACAAAAATCTTTTTTGTTTCATTTCTTTTTAACATATAATACTCTCCTTCTTTTATTTGATATCTATTTTAACATATTTATATTTATATTTAAACAAGTAAATTGTAATTTGTATAATTGTATTTTGTTTTTGAAATTTGGATTTTTGATGTAGGGGGCGCTGTCTTCGGCGCCCCGTATACCCGATTTTCGGGTCGCCCAGGAGTGCGACCCCTACAACGTTGAGGAAACGACCCATCAAGAACCGTCCCATTTGAGACACACACAAATTACAATTTGTCCTTTTTTTGTATATATGTTATAATTAATTATATGATTTTTTGGAGGTAATTTATGAGTAGTCCAAAAAAAGTCCAAGAACAAGAATTAAAAAAATTAGAAGATGAAGCTTATTTTGAACTTTGCCAAATTATTGCTGAAGCTATGCAATATCAAGATGTTGATCTTCTTAATGCTAGAATAGCTTATTGGAAAAATAAATATAAAAAACTATTAGCTGGTGCTGCTAGCCCTAATTTTAAGAAAAGAATTGAATTTTTACTTAATCAGTATTATTCTTCTGTAACACAATATATACTTAGCCAATTACAATTTAAGGAAAAACAAAAAATTAAAAATCAGGCAAAAGCAATGCAAGAATTATATCATATTATTAAAAATACTAAAGATTTATCTTTACTTAAACAAAAAATTGAAAAATGGAAAGCTAAATATCCTGTTTCAAGTTTTTTAGACATGTATCAAAAAAGGATTAGAGCTTATACAAGGCAAAAAAATCTTGAGGAAAATGCCTTTTTGCAAGAACAAGCTTTTAAAGACCTTGTAGATATAACTAAAAAATATGGTACTTTTGATGAATTAAATGAATATATACACGATTGGGAAAATAAATATTCAATAAATAATAATTTTACAATTGATGACTTTATAAAACATCAATCTGAAGTAAAACGTTTTGTTTCGCCTGAATTTTTGCAATCTATTGCAAGAGAAGATGTGAATGCAGAAAACAAAGAAAAAAAAGAAGATTTAGTAGAAGAGTATAATAATAGACCTTTCTCTGATTTATCTGTTCAAGCTTTAGCATATGCAAATTTATTATCTATTTCTAAATCCTCTAGTAATGTTGATGAGATGTTTAAATGGGTATACAAAAACAGTAAAATTAAATTTAACGATAAATATAAAGAAATGATTTTACGAGAAACTTATTTATACTATTCTCCAACATATTTAAAAAAATTAGATATACCAGATATAGATTTTTCTAGTAATTCATTGTCTTTTGAAGAGTATTCTCATATTGATGATATAAAAAGATATGCAATAATCAGCTACTTTAATTTATTACTTCCACCAAATAGAGCTGTTTCAAATGATTTCTTTTCTAAAAACATATATGCTATTTACTCAAAATCAGAAAAGTATAGAACAGCAAAAATAGTAGAACCACAATTAGTAATTGATGATATTTTACCTTCAGGCATAGAAATACCAGTAGATAATACTAAATCTTTAGAAAATTGTAATAAAAATTTAATAGATTTAAATACAGAAATTCAACAAGAAGAACTAGAACCTTCTGATGTTATTGATTTATCTCATATTGAAACTGTTTTAACTGAAAGTGAAGATTTATCAGATGAAAAAGATAATAATTTTCAATCAATTTCCTCTCCTTTCGAAGAAGAAATTAATCTACCAGAAACTAAAAAAGAGGAAAACTTTGATTTACCAGAAACGGAAGAACCTGTTGAATCTGCTAATCAAACGCTTTATGATGCTACTTCCTCAGATGAAAGTAAAACTTTGGATAGTTCTGAAGTAATTGTTTTATCTCCGCTATTTTTTATAGCAGTAAATAATTTAGATAAACAGGCTAAAGTAGTAGATCATATAGAAACTGATGTAGAAAATTATATGGAACAAGAAAAATCTATAGATAATATGTTATACAAGTCTGCAAAAATAAAATCAGATGAATAAATTTTAATAAAAAGGGCAGTGCAAATTGTACTGCCCTTTTTATTAATGCTCGTAAATATTTCCTATATCTTTCCTATAATCTAATTTTTCATCTATATTACCTTTAATTGAATCATATACTTTTTCTTTTGCTTCTTCTAATGTCTTTCCTGAAGCTGTAAGCCCAAATAATCTAGAATTACTAACTGATGAATATAGGTTTTTATCTACTTTTTTTGTGTTGGCAAAGTAAATTTTTACACCTTGTTTTTTTATTTCTTCTGCATTTAGTTTAAATATTAGTGGATCTTTTCTATTTTCTACAGCATATTCTTTAGTAACTACATATACTGTAAATGTATAATTATGTTTAAATTTACAATTTTCTTTGTTTAAAGTTTTATTAAATATATTTTTCATTACTTCCGCAAAAGGTGTTTCCAACGAATTAAGTACATTTAATGCTTCTGGGTCTCCAAATCTACTGTTAAATTCAATAAATTTTATACCATTTTTTGTTTTGAAAAATCCACCATATATTACTCCATTAAATTCTAGTGAATCTTTATTTATATATTTTAAAGTATTTTTTATAAGTTCTGCACATTCATCTATATCTTTTTGATCTAAAAATGGTAGTTTTCCATCCTCAAAACTTAAGCATCCCATTCCGCCTGTTCCTGGTCCTTTATCTTTATCGTATCTGTATGGGTAATCAAAAGTTGTTGGTGTTACAACAATATTTTCTCCATCTGTTAGTGCCATTACTGTAAATTCTCTTCCCTCAACTTTGTCTTGAATTATAACATTACCACTTGTTTCTAAACAGCTTTTTGCATAATTAAATCCTTCTTCTTTTCCTTTAAAATGGATTCCCCCTACTTTTACACCTTTTCCTCCTGTTAACCCTTCTGGTTTTACAACAAAATTGTCATTTTCATAGCTGTCAATAATTGATTTTAGCTCATTAATATCTTTTACATTGTAATTTTTTATTATCATTTCTGGTGCTAATTTTTCTACTATACTTAATGCATAAGTTTTACTCCACTCTATTTTTGCACCTTTAGATGTTGGCCCAAAAGTCTTTAATCCTAAATCTTTTGCTACATCAATTAATCCATCTTGTAATAGATTATCACTGCTAATTACACATACATCAATTTTATTTTCTTTTATAAATTTTTTTACTACTTCTTTATTGAAGGGATCGTCTACTATATATTTTCCGTTTGATTTTTGAACCATTTCTATTATTGTTGGATTTTCGTATGGGCAAACCGTATATAGCTCATATCCTTTGCTTATGTACTCTGCAAGAACAGCTTCTCTTCCTCCATTTCCTAATAACAAACATTTCTCCATTTTATTTCCTCCTATTAAATTGTAATTTGTATGTGTCTCAAATGGGACGGTTCTTGATGGGTCGTTTCCTCAACGTTGTAGGGGTCGCACTCCTGGGCGACCCGAAAATCGGGTATACGGGGCGCCGAAGACAGCGCCCCCTACATCAAAAATCCAAATTTCAAAAACAAAATACAATCATACAAATTACAATTTATCTAATTAATTTAATTTATTTTATCAATAATAAAAATTTTTTTCAATATTTCTACAAAAACCTATTGACATTTTTATATCTTAAATATAAAATATTTTTATCAAAAGCGAACAGTTATTTGCGAAACAAATTTTCTTAGGGGGTATTTATATGAGCATATTAAATTTTAAAAAACCAGCAGTAAATCAAACATATTTAACAGTAAGTGTTTTAGGGAATAGTTTAAAATTAAACCTAAAATATACAAACACCTCCTCTATAGATTTAAATAAAAAAGAAACAGAAATAGATTTGTTTTTACCTAAACAGTATAAAAATAGTGATAATATAGATATAATAAATACTGCTATTCAAAAATTATATAATACCATTGCTGAAACAGAAATAGAATATGCAATGGAAGTTGCAAGACATATATTAAAATTTGCTCCAGAAGATTATATTATAAAAAGGTTAGACAATGAATATTATAAATGTTCTAAAAACAAAATTACTATTAATCCAGATATAGTAAAATTTAGCAGAGAAATTATAAATACTACTATTATACAAGCTTTTTGTAAAATTAAACATAGACCTAATTCTATTGCTTATAAAGAGCTTTTAAATTCAGCCATGAATAAATATGAAATTTATAAAAATAATAAGACTAGAAAACAATTTAAATTTTTAAGGGTATCTTAAAAAGTAAAAGAGCTTTCTTTAAAAAGAAAGCTCTTTTACTTTTTAATTGTTGTAATACAAATGTAATATAAGTTTAATATGTATGAAATAATTTATTGTTGTTTATAATATATAATATTATTGTACTAAAGATTTTAAAGGAGTTACTAATGAGCACTCATTCAACATTAAAAAAAGAAGGTATCGAAATTATAAAAAAATTAGATACTATGCAAGTAAATACAATTGCAATTAACGTTGCAAGTAAACTATGCCTCGCTTTTCCTGAGCACAATCTTAATAAAAGCGAGCTCTTTGAGTCTCTTTCTAGGCTTAATATGTTTATTGCTAAAATGCCTTTAGATTCTTCTGGTGCAAAATATTTTTATAAAGATAATTCTATTTATTTTAATGAAGATACAAATTTAGAAGAACTATCTGAAATGGCTATGCATGAGTGTATTCATTTTATACAAGAATTAAGAGATTCTAATAATAATTTAATAAAAATGGGCTTATATAACCCTTCTTCTAATAC
Organism: uncultured Clostridia bacterium; assembly: GCA_944392485.1. Classification (GTDB taxonomy): domain Bacteria; phylum Bacillota; class Clostridia; order TANB77; family CAG-508; genus CAG-452. The sequence goes on from CALXWO010000001.1 coordinate 197,266, forward strand.
AGGGCTTGCTATAAACGAAGCTTCTGTACAGCTTATGGCTTCTGAGGCAAATATGAAAGATTTAGAAAGTGAAACTTATTTTGGAATATATATAAATACAATAAGTCCAAATTATTATCCATTAGAATGCTCTCTACTAAATCAAATAGCATATTTTACTGGAACATATCCTTTATTTCATAGTACATTAAATAGTAATGATGTTTTTAAAAATACTTTTACTTTAAAAACAGACAAAAAAACTTATTCAAAAATATTAAAATATTTTGATGATTTGCTTAGCTTAGAAAATAATTTAAACTATTATTCAACTGAGTTACAATTTACAAACAAAATAAGTTCAATTAATGTATTAAATAATTTAATTTCTAAAACCAAAATACAAATTAAAAATTTGTTTTTTAAAACTCAAAATTTAATAATGGTTAAATGTTTTAAAAATGAATTTAATAATATAAGAAATATTGATGATGTAAAAGAATTTACATCTAGGTTATATAATTATAAAAACATTATAGGCTTTTCTGATGGCTATACTTTTTATAATGAATTCTATAGAAATATGATGAACGTTATTGAAGAAAAGAAATCTTATATTGAAAAATACGGAGAAATTAATTTGTTTGAAAATATAAGTAATGAATTAATTCTTGTGGATAATACAAAAAATGCACTTTCATTAATTTCTACTTTTATAACTAAAATTAAAAAATTAATTGGCTTAAATAAATCTAGCCAACAAGATATTAATAATTGGCAATAAAATAAATTGTATGAATAAATTCATACAATTTACAGTTAAAAGTGAAGAGTGAAAAGTAATTGTTGATTTTTTGTTGATTTCAACAAAAAATCTTCATTTGCTATTCGCTTTTCACTTTTAGTTTTTCATTATTTTAATTTGCAAAGCAAATTAAAATTTATCTGATACTACCTTTTTTAAATCGTTCCAAAAGTCTATCTTTTTTATTTCGTCTCTTAGAAGTGCAGCTGGGTGAAATGTTGGCATATATTTTATTCCTTCTTTTTCAAACCATTTTCCTCTGCATGAAGTTATTCCATATTCTTTACCTAAAGTATTTTTTAATGCAATATTTCCCATTAGTACAATAATTTGAGGATTTACTAATTTAATTTGACTTTCTAGATATTCCTTACACGCATCTGCTTCTTCAAATTCTGGATTTCTATTATTTGGGGGTCTGCATTTTACAATATTTGCAATATATACCTCTTCTCTTCTTATTCCTATTCCTTGAAATGCTTTATCCATTAATTTACCTGCTCTACCCACAAATGGAATTCCTTGAATATCTTCGTCTGCTCCTGGTCCTTCGCCAATAAACATTATTTTTGCATTTTTATTACCTGTTCCTATTACTACATTATGCCTATTATTACATAATTTACATTTAGTACAATTGTTGCATGCTTTTTCTAATTCTTCCCATGTTTTATACATTTTTGCTCCTTTCGTTTGTTTTATTTTAAAGAAATCAATGCTGTATTTCTTCCCGCTTCTTTTCCTTCTTGCCTATATGAATGAATTAAAGAATTGCTACACACTGTACAAATCTTGCTATCTATAATATTTTTTTCTAATAAGCCTTCTTCTATCAATAGCTTTTTATTTATTTCTACAGTATCTATATAATAACTTTTTGTTTTTTCGTTATATTTTATTATATTATCTATATTCTCCATATAATTAAATTCGTTATAAAATAAGTCTCTTACATCTTTTTGTACCTCAAAATGACATTTTCTAATTGTGGGACCTATTACACATATTATATCTTTAGGATTACAATTATATTTTTCTTTCATGAATTCTACAGATTTTTTTGCTATTTTCTTTACAGTTCCTTGCCATCCCGAATGAATATTTCCTATAACTTTTTTAACTTTATCAAATAAATATATAGGTGTGCAGTCAGCATATGTTAGAGATAATATTTTATTTTCTTTATTAGTAACTAGCCCATCTATGTTTGTTAATTCTTCTGGAAAAATTCCTGTTTCAACTTCTATATTTGTGATATTGTTTGTATGAGTTTGATATGGTCTTACTATATTTTTGCTATCTAAATTTAGCATTTTACATACTGTTTTGTAGTTTTTGTCTATTTCCTCTCTCTTTTCTAAATATGTTTCATTGCTACCAAAATCAAATGGTTTTAAAGTAAATGCATGTGATAAAACATTATTGTACTCTAATAATTTTTTAAACTGCAAAACAGATGACTTACCATCTTGAATTGCTACAATTTCATCATTTATTACTTTACTTTTCATTATTTTTTTTATATTTTCCGCTATTTTTTCCAAGCTACATTCATCATTATTTATAACTACAATATTAGAATTTTTTAAATAAAACTCATCTCTTGGTTGTGCATTTAGCCTTTTTTTTGCAATTTCTATACCTATATTGTCTCTATTACATATTCTTTTTATTTTTGTGCTTTCATCTGCAATAACCGAAACCACAACATCACAAAGCTTGTTTAAATTACTTTCTATTAAAAGCGGAGCATCAATTATAAGTGGTTTGTTTTTATATATACTAATTTGTTCTTTTATTTCTTCTACCACATATTTAAATGTAAGTGAATTTAAAAGTTCTCTTTTCTCTTTATTTGTAAATATTATGTTTGCAAGTTTCTTTTTATTAATTTCTCCAGTTTGTAATAAAATATCTTCGCCAAATTTTTTTACTATCTCATTAAAATAAATTTTGCCTGGCATAGACATTTCTTTTACCACTTTATCTGCATCAACAATATTTGCTTTAAATTCTTTTTCTAACATCTTGCTTATTAAGGTTTTCCCGCTTCCAGAATTTCCAGTTATACCTATTATCATATCAATCTTCCTTTATATAAATTGTAATTTGTATGTGTCTCAAATGGGACGGTTCTTGATGGGTCGTTTCCTCAACGTTGTAGGGGTCGCACTCCTGGGCGACCCGAAAATCGGGTATACGGGGCGCCGAAGACAGCGCCCCCTACATCAAAAATCCAAATTTCAAAAACAAAATACAATTATACAAATTACAATTTGTATGGTTTATTTATTCTTCAATGATTTTAGCAGTTCTGCTACTGCTTTTGGTACAAATTTATCAATTGATTTATTGTTATTATATAATTCCATAACTACACTTGAAGATAAATACCCTAAATCACCTGCTCTAAAATAACATGTATCCATCTCTGCCAATTTTTCGTTAATTTCTGATATATTTTCTTCATATTCATAATCTGTACCGTTTCTTAAGCCTCTAATTAAAATATTTGCTCCACATTCTTTTGCTTTTTCTACAGTAAGCCCATTATATAAAACTACATCAACATTAGTTAATTGTTCTTCTTTTATTGCTTTTTCTATAGCTTCTTTCATTTTTACCTTATTAATTCTTTCTTTTTTTTCTGCGTTATATCCTATTCCTACAATTACTTTATCAAAACATTTTGATGTTTTTTTAACAATTTGCAAATGTCCATTTGTAAATGGATCAAATGAACCTGCATAAAATCCAATCATTCCCATAATTATATCTCCTTTTTTGAGGTGCGATGTGTGAGGTGAGAGGTGTGCTTTTTGAGGTTGGCTACGTAAGACTTACCCTAATTTCACACTTCCCACATCCCACTTCTCACTTCAATAATTTATTTAATTGAATTTAGTATTTCTTCTTTTGTCTTATTTTCTATATATGAATAGTTATTAATATTAGGATCAAATCCGCATATTGATTTGTACTCACAGTATTTGCATGCATCTACTTTTGTTTTTTTGCTATATACTGGCTTTATATCTATATTCCCTTCAAGAATTTCTTTTGCTATTTGCTTTATTACTTTTTCGGCAGTTTTTTGAAGTCTTGTAAATTCTTCTTTTGTAATAGCATTTGATCTTCCCTTACTTATATTTCCATCTTTGTCTAAATATACCGGTATACTGCTAGATGCTCCCTTTTCTAAAGTTTTGTCCATTTTTTTAATTATATTAATGTCTGCAACAATCATTCCATTCATTCTAAATTTCTTTTTTAGTTCTTCTTTTATTTCTTCATTTGTTTTATTTTTACTTGCCTTTATTATTGGATCAATCAAACTAAAATAAAACATTCCTGCAGGATTTGCATTTTCTTTTTCAGTCATGCTATCTAAATAAGTTATAAGCTGAATCTGTGTTCCTGTTATTAGCTCATTTAAATCTATATTTTTATCAGATGATTTATAGTCTATAACTCTAATATATTTTCCGCTCTTTTGTATTTAACCCATCTAGCCTATCTATTTTTCCTGAAATTTCAATATTATCTATTTTTTTCTTAAATTCTAATTCATTTCCTAAAATTTCAAAATCCCCATTTTGAAGCTCAAATACTATGTATTTTATTGATTGTATTATTACTTTTTTTAGTCTATTAGTAAGTACCACAAATTTAGGTGTGCCTGTAAAAATATAATTTTTACTTAAAGAAAGTTTCTCATTTATAATTTGTTTTACAATATTTTCTATGTCCTCTTCTTTTATCTGTTTTATATCTTTTACATTTTCAAAAAAAGCATCTATTATATCGTGCATAAATGAGCCTGTATCAATTGGTTTTATTTTTAAATCTTCTTTTTCTTTTAATTTTAATCCATATTTTAAGTAGAAAGAAAATGGGCATTTCCTATATTGTTCTAATCTAGAAATACTTGTTTTTAATGTACTTCCATATAATTTTTGTATATTCATTTTAGTAATTTTTTCAGTATTATTTTTAACTTTATATCCTTTTATACTTTTAATTAACCTTTTTTTCCATTTATCATTTTTTAAATACCAATTATATATTTCTACCCATAAATCTTTTATTTCTTCGCCATTTTCGTATTTCCTTATTTGTTTTAAAAGGTCTACATATGTTGTTTCTGCAGATACTACACTAATTTGTTTACTTACAACATCACTTTCTTCTTTTAGTTCTGGAAATATTCTTTTTATTTTATTAAGCAATATTGATGGTCTTTTGGCTTTTCCTTCTTTATCTGATGAAACGTATGATAAATATATATCATTTTCTGCTGTTGTAAAAGCTTTATATATGTTAAATTGTTCTTCATAAATATTTTCTAAACTACCTTTTGCAAGCACTATTCCTTTTTTCTTTAAATAATCTCTATCATTATCATTTAGAAATCCTTCATCAAAATTTGTACTTGGAAATACGCCATCATTTAATCCCAATATGAATAATGTATGCACTTTGTGGTTCCTTGATCTTTCTACATCCCCAATTATTACTTGGTCTATTATTTCTGGAATTCTTCCGATATTTTCAATTTCTAATGCTGATTTGAGAATTTTTCTATAGTTTTCAAATGATATTTTTTGTTCTGCAAATACTAAATTTATTTCGTCAAAAATTTGCATTAAAATGTCCCAGCTAGCAATATATTCTTTTGCATATGTATTTTCTTCTTCTACATTTAGTAACTTAATTTTTTCTTGTAGCTTTTCTTTAACTTTGTTTTCTTCTAAAAATTGATATAATTTTTTAGTCATTTCCTTTGCATTGTTTTTATTTTCTATATCTTTTTTAAGTTTTAAAAGTGGATCTACTATTTTTTTTCTTAATGTATTTATTTTTTCTAAATCCATATTTAAAGAATCATATGTCCAATCTTCTTTATACCATTTATTTCCTCTTATTCCCCATTTTTGGCAATAATTTTCTAACAAATAAATATCATCATTTTTAATATCTATAAAACCTGTTTTAATATAACTCCATACTGAATCATATGACCAATTTTTATCAAACAATTCAAATATTGATAAAACATACTTTGCCAATATATTATCACTAAGTTCTTTATTGTCATCTATAAATATTGGAATATTATATTTTTTAAATAACACTTTTATAATGCTTTTATATTCATCTATATTTTTTGTAAGAATAGATATATCCTTATACCTAATATTATTTTCTTGTACTAGTTTGATAATCTTTTTTGCAATACTTTCTATTTCTGAATATGGATTTTCGTATAGCGATAAATGTATATGTTCTACTTTTTTATCAAATATTTTATATTTAATATTATATATGTTTTTTTCTAATGCTTTTAATTCATCATTTTTAAATCTAAAATTTCCTTTTAATTCTATTGGCTCTTCTATTTTTATATGTTCATTTTTACAGATTTCTAGCAATTTTTCTATTACTTGCTTGTTTGTATAAAAAATATCTGTTTCTGGGCTTTCTTTTTCTATTTTGTCTGCACAAATAGATAAATTTACTAGGTTTGCTTTTTTTAATATTTCGCTAATTATTTTGTACTCTTGCTCTGTAAATCCAGAAAATTCATCAATATAAATTATACTCTCGTCAAAAATGTTACTATATTTAATCTTGTCTCCTAAAATTGTTAATATATCATCTTCATCAATATAATTGTTTTTAATTGATTCCTCATATAAAGTATAAACTTTACTTATATCAACTAATTTTAATTTTAAATATTGATTTTCTGTTTTATCTACCTGTTCTTCTAGCATTTTATTACTAATACTATGTTTTTTTAATTCTGTTATAGTTCTTAGTATAAGATCTTTGTCATCTGATTTACCTATAAAATTTAACTTTTTTTTGTTTTTTTCTAATATATATTCTACAAGCATAGTTTTGCCTGCTTTGGTTAGATTTGTTTTTGTAAGTCCACCAACTTCTGTAAAAACTCTATTAGCTAATCTTTTAAAGCTAATTACTTCTGCATTAATAGAAGCATTTGTATCTAATGATTCTATTAACCTTTTTTCTGTTACATACGAAAATTGTTCTGGCACAATAATAAAAATTTTTTGTGACAGATTGTTTTTTGTTAAGGTTTTAATTTCGTTTAATATAAATTGACTTTTTCCAGTACCTGCTCGCCCATAAATTAATCGCATACTCATATGCTTTATGCTCCTCTTCTCCAATAAAATAAATATTGCTGTGCAATTCCTGCTAAATTACCATATTTTTCTTTTGCAAGTTTTTCTATCTGTTTTTTATTTACTTTTGTTTCATCGTCATTTTTTATATATAGTTCATTCATTACTCTTCTTACCCATACATCTATTGGAAAAACTTCTAGTTTATTTAATGCAAATAACATTATACAATCTGCTACTTTGGGACCTACCCCAGGAAATTTTAAAAGTTTTTCTCTTAACTTATTTACATCTTTTTCATTTTTTAACTCTTGCAATATATTTTTATTATCATTTACTATTTTTGTTGTTTCATATACCCTTACATCTCTAAACCCCAAGCCTAGCTTTCTAAAATCTGCTACTGATGCTTTTTTTAATTGTTCTGGAGTTGGAAAAGTATAGTAATCCTTATTATTCCATATTATTTTATCACCATAGTTTTTTGCAAGTCTTTCAATTATTCCTTTAATTCTTGGTATATTATTGTTTGCCGATATTATAAATGATATTAATGCTTCCCATAAATCTTGATTTAATATTCTAATTCCAATACCATGTTTTATACTAGCTTTCAAATTTTCGTCTACCTTTGATAATTTGTCTTTTATTTTTTCATAATCTCTATCTAAATCAAAATATTTTATACATTCTTCTTTTATATCTCCTCTGCAAATTCCCCTAAATATAATTTTGTCATTTTCCCTTTTTACGTTTATAACATTATGATTAAATACACCTGTATAACTTCCGTTTTCTTCTTTATTCCATCTAAAACATTGTCCGCAATCAAATATGTGTTCAGGCTCAAATGATTTACAATTATCTAGTATAAATTCTTGTTCCATTTTGTTCTCCTAAATATAAATTTATATTTATTTTATCACATTTTTTGCTAATATGTATATAATTAATTGACATTTAATTTATATTATATTATTATATTTATAATTAAAAAACGAAGGGATGATAATATGAAATATATATGTGATATTTGTGGGTTTGTATATGATGAAAGCAAAGAATCAGTAAAATTTGAAGATTTACCAGATACTTGGGTTTGTCCAATTTGTGGTGCAACTAAAGATTCTTTTTCAGAAGCAGAATAATTTTATTTGCATTGACATATAATAAAATATATAGTATACTATTATTAGCAATTGCAATGGTCTTTAACTAGACAAGTGTTCGGATATATGTATCGGTAGTACATATATCCTTTTTTAATAAAAAAACATAGGAAATCGGTAGTTTCCTATGTTTCGATTAAATTTCACTAATCTTGGTCTTTGTGATTATCTTTTTTTCCTAGTAGCAGTACTATTAAGAAAAAATTAAATCAAAACTAGACATGATGCTCACCTCCTTTATTGGAAGGCAAGTATATTATACTATTTAATTCTAATTTAGTCTACATGCTTTTTACATTTTTTTCCATTATTGTACTTTGTTTTTGCAGTCTCCTGTTTCAAAAAATTCTTTTATGTTTTCGCATGTATCTAATCCTATTTTATTTAATGCTTCTTGTGTGAAAAATGCTTGGTGTGATGTTACTACTACATTTGGCATTGTAAGTAAGATTGACAATTCTTCGTCTCTTATATATGAATTAGACATATCGTTCATAAAAAACTCTTCTTCATCTTCATATACATCTAATCCTAATCCTCCAATTTTTCCTTCTTCTAATTTTTTTATTAAACTTTTTGTATCTATTAATTTACCTCTACTTGTGTTTAATATAATAACTCCATCTTTCATTTTATTTAAAGATTCTTCGTTTATCATTTTGTAATTCTCTTCTGTTAAAGGACAATGAAGTGAAATTATATCAGATTCTTTGTATAATGTATCTAAATCTACATACTCAAATCCCATTTTCTTTGCTGCTTCTTCATCTTGGAATTTATCATATGCAAGTACTCTTGTTCCAAAACCTTTCATTATATTTATAAATGCTTTTCCAATTTTTCCAGAACCTATTACACCTACTGTTTTCCCGTGTATATCAAATCCTAAAAGTCCATTTAATGTAAAGTTATATTTTCTTGTTCTTTGATATGCTTTATATATTTTTCTATCAATACTAAGTAATAATGCTGTTGTATGTTCTGCAACTGCATATGGAGAATATGCAGGAACTCTAACAGCAGTTAAATCTCCTAATTTTTTTATATCAACATTGTTATATCCGGCACATCTTAAAGCTATTAATTTTACTCCGCACTCTTTTAAAATATTTATTGTTTTTTCATCAACAACATCATTTACAAATATACATACCACATCAAACCCTCTTGCAAGTGGTGCTGTTTCACTATTTAATTTTGATTCTAAATATGTTATATCATAACCATAATGTTTATTATATTCATCAAATAATTTTTTATCATATTCCTTTGTATCAAAAAATGCTATTTTTATCATCTCTAAATTCCTCCTAATTTAAATATTCTTCTAAAGCTTTTGCAAGCTGGTCTGGACAAGATGTTCCTTTTATTCCACAAGGTATTCCTTTTAATTTTTTAATTACATCTTTTATTTTCATTCCTTCTACTAATTTAGAAACTCCTGCTGTATTTCCGTGCACATCCCCCAACTATTTTTACTGATTTTATAATATCTCCTTCTATATCAAAAATCATTTCTCTAGAACATACACCTTTTGGTTTATATCTATATTCCAAATGTTTCACCTCTTTCTATTTTTGTCCACGTTTTGTATTTTATTACAAATTAGGAAGAATTTCAATTAAAAAAATAAAACAAACTGTAATTTGTTGTTGTGATGTGAGAGGTGTGAAGTGTGAGGTGTGCTTTTTAGGGCTAGCTACGTAAGGCTTACCCTAATTTCACACTTCCCACATCCCACTTCTCACTTCTCATACAAATTACAGTTAAAAGTAATTGTTGATTTTTTGTTGACTTCAACAAAAAATCTTCATTTACTATTCACTTTTCACTTTTAGTTTTTCACTATTGTAATTTGCGAAGCAAATTACAATTTATCTATATATTCTTTATATTCTTTTTCTTAAATACAATAAATGTTGGTATCATCATTATTGCAAAGTAAATTAAGCATATTATTATTGAAAATGGAATATTTAATCCCTCCATCAATGGTAATTTTCCATTTAAGAATTGCGTAAAATCCCAGTTTGGTGTTACAAAATATTTAAGCCATTCTAAATTATAATAATAAGCAAATTGATTTACCATGCTTGATGCCATATATCCTAAAAGTGATATTGTTATTGCAACTGCTGTATTTGTAAATAATGTGCTTAATGCAAATGCAAGTGTTCCAATTAAAATGTAGATTGGCATTTTTGCAAATCCCGTTAATATTGTACTTAAAATTACATTTGTTTCTACAATAGAATTAGCATTATGGTTATATTCAACTGCTGGTATACTTAAAGAATCATATCCAAAGAATATTCCAGCAATTATAAATTGCATAATTAATATTGCTACCATTATAAATATTACTGTTAATAGTACTACAACATATTTAGCAAATAATATTTTTGCTCTACTATATGGTCTTACTAATAATAATTTTATTGTTCCTTTATTAAATTCTTCGCTTACAATAGCTCCTGCAATTAAAACTACTGTAATTATTATAAACAATTCATATTCCGAAAATGTATTTAATAATACTCCTCTTGCATTTGTTTGGTTAAAAATATCTTTATCATTTTCTAAAACATATTTGCTTTTTTCAAAATCTTCTTTTGCTTCTTGGTATGATAGTTTTTCATCATATGATATATTATTTTTTCCTTCATACTCTAAAACTTTAATTTTGCTTTCTGAATATTTAGAAAGTGCTTGGTTTTTATAGTTGTTTCCATATTCTATATTATAGTCTAATCTCATTTGCAATGCTTCTATTTGCAAATCTAGCATTGGATCTGTATTTTCCCCTGCAAGTTCTTTTCTTTGTTTTGCTAAATTTAGTTCTTCTTCTGCAAACTTTCTCCAGTCTCCAGAATTTAAAGTTTCTACGAAACTATTATATTGGTTTGTTAATTCTTGGATTTTTTGTTCATTCTTTTCTTGGTATGTCGCATAATTTAGTTCCGAAATATATCCTGCACCTGTATTTAGTATTACTTCATATTGCCAAGAATTTTTGTCATATTTTTTTAATAAATTATAAGTATCTATATCTGTTTTATAACTTATATAATCTTGTACATCAGCAGGATTTTCTGGATTCAATTTTTTTATTTCTTCCTCTAGTATATTTATATATGACTCACTATAATATGAACCGCCAATAACTGATGAATAAGCATATTTATATAAAACATTTGAGATTATAATAAATGCAAATATTATAATAAGCATTATATACAAACTTTTCTTTTTTAATATTTTTGTTATTTCATTTTTTATTAAACTACTCAATTACATTACCTCCTGTCTTTTTTAAGAATGCATCTTCTAAGCTTATAATTTCTTCTGCACACATATATATCTTTTTGTTATTTTCTACTAATTTTTGAATAACAATAGGTGCTTGTTCCTTTTTTATGTGTAGTTTAAATTGAGTATCATTTATTTTTTCTATTGGCATTCCTATAATACTTTCTATATTTTTTAAATTATCTACTTCTATAATATAAGATTGCTCTATTTTCTTAACATCTTTTATGTTATTTGTTTCTACAACTCTACCATTTTTTATTATAGTAACTTTATTGCAAAAACTTTCAAGTTCTGCTAAATTATGGCTAGATATTAAAATTCCCATTTTTTCTTTTTTGGCTAAATTTTTAATTAAATCTCTTAATTCTTTTATTCCTTCTGGATCTAGTCCATTTGTTGGTTCGTCTAATATTAAAAGATTTGGCTTATGAAGAAGTGCTTGTGCAATTCCAAGTCTTTGCCTCATTCCTAACGAATATTTAGAAACTTTGTCATTTATTCGGTTTCCTAAACCTACTAATTTTACTACCTCATCTATTCTTTTTTTGTCCACATCTTTATACATATTTTTTATAAGCTTTAAATTTTGGTACCCTGTTAAATACATATATAAGTCTGGATTCTCTACTATTGTTCCTACTTTTGATATTGCTTTTTCAAAATTCTTTTCGATATCAAATCCATTTATTTCAACCCTTCCACTATCAATTTTTTGAAGACCTAAAATTAATTTTATGGTGGTTGTTTTTCCTGCACCATTTGGTCCAATAAAGCCTAATATATCCCCTTGGTTAATTTGTAAAGATACATTGTTTAGTATTTGCTTCTTCCCAAATCTTTTATATAGGCCATCGCATTTTAGAATTAAATCACCCATTTAAATTTCTCCCTTCGTTTAATTTCATTCTGAGTATAACCCATTTTATTTAGTTGTCAATACAAAAATATGTAAATTAATAATTTCTTAATAGTTTCTCTGCTTTTTCTTAATATTTAAATTCAACAAAATGCATAGAACATTATTTAATAAATGATTGGAAAATCAAATTTTAAGATTTGAAATATCTCTTGAATGATGAAAAATTTGTAAGATATAAACTCTATTGAATTCTAATTTGTAAAATATTTTATATGATTTGTATATAATTTGTCTCAATTTTTTTCCATGTACTTCTACTTGCCTTCCCATATATGGAAAGGTTGCTAAATTATTTACTCTTTTTAATATTTCTTCTACAGTTTTATTTGCATAAAATATTGAATCTTTTGCAATATATTCTCTAATTTGAATTAGGCTACTTCTTGATTTTATACCTAGTATTACTTTGTACAAGTTCTTCTCCTAATAATTCCTTATAAACTTCTTCTAATGTATATCCATAACCTAATTCAATTTCTTTTTCTCCTCTTATTATCATTATTTCTAGCAAATCTTCTTCTGGAGTTTCTGGATTGCTCATAAGTTCGTCTTCAATTCTGCATAATTCTTCATATGAAGTTTTATCATCAATTCCTTTTAACATAGAATCACTCCTTTACTGCATATTTAGTTCTATGCATTTTGTATTTTTAATATACAGTATTTGTAAAAAAATGTCAATATATTTTTTGACATTTTGACATTAATAATTTCTTAATAGTTTCTCTGTTTTTTCTTAATAAATTTTCTGCTATAATGTTTATATCAATTAAATATAAAGGAGTTTTTTATGTACAATATTTTAGTTTGTGATGATGATAAAGAAATAGTAGAAGCAATTGCTATTAATTTAAAAAAGGAAGGATATAACGTTATAAAAGCCTATAATGGCAAAGAGTGTTTAGATTTAATTAATGAGAATGAAATACATTTAATAATTTTAGATATTATGATGCCTATAAAAGACGGCACAGAAACCTTGTATGAATTAAGAGAACAAAGTTCTATTCCTGTAATTTTACTTTCTGCTAAATCTGAAGATAAAGATAAAATAGAAGGTTTAAATTTAGGTGCAGATGATTATGTTACAAAACCTTTTAACCCACTTGAACTAATTGCAAGGGTTAATTCTAATATACGAAGATATGTAAAACTAAAAAATATGACAGATGAAAAAAATAGCAATATTTATAAATCTGGAGAATTAGTTATTAATGATAATTCAAAAGAGGTTACAGTTGATGGCAAGCCAATTAAACTTACTCCTACCGAATATAACATATTAAAATTTCTAACCAAAAATAAAGGGAAAGTTTTTTCAATAGAGCAAATTTATGAAAATGTTTGGGAAGATGATGCATACGCAGCAGAAAATATTATAGCTGTTCATATTAGGCACATAAGAGAAAAAATTGAGATTAACCCAAAAGAACCAAAATATTTAAAGGTAATATGGGGAATTGGATATAAAATTGAAAACATTACTAATTAATAAAGGAGGCTAAATTATGAAAAATTCACTATGGCTTAAAACTTTATGTTTTGTTCTTGCACCTATTCTTATTTTTATATTTACATGTAATTTAATTTATATAATATACGCTGTAGAAAATCCAGATTATAAATCTATTGTAGAGGGCAATAACTATTTTGAATCAGAAATTTTTTCAGACTACTATAAGTCTTCTTTATCTACCCCTCTATCAAGATATAGTCATTATGAAGAAGCAATAGATGACGAAGATTACATAGATAACACAATACAAAATATAAATGGTATTAATTATGTAGATGAAGATTACAACTACACCAAAAATTTTGAGTATTTGCTAATTGATAATACTACTAATCAAATTTATACAAATTTAATTCCAACTCAAAAAACAGATACAATTGATGAAATAAAATCAGAAATTTCTAAAAACGATTATTATTGGAACTATAATGGTGGTATTTCTACAAATATAAGTAATCTATCAAGTGAAAATATTTCTTATACAGAATATGTATATACTGTTTTAGAATCTCATGAATATGAGTTATATACTTCTGTAAATCAAGATTTATTATATAAAGATAATTTTGTATTTGGTAAAATGGCATTTGATCTTATAAATACAATTGGAAATACACCTGTAATTTTAATTTTAATACTTTCACTTTCTTTGTTAATTTTAATATGCTCATATTTAGTGATATCTCTAGGGCATAAAAAAGACTATGAAGGAATTTATTTAAATTATTTAGATAAATTGCCTCTAGGTGTTTTACTTGTTTTGTTATTTTTAGCAGGCGGAATGTTTGCATTTGTTGGCGTTCTTGGTCCTGCTGCAATTAATACTATATTTAGCATAATAGCAGTAATAATCTTTTGCATAGACCTCTATGTTTGTTTTGCTGTTTTTGTTTCGTCAGTTATTAAAAGAATTAAAGCAGGAACTATTTTTACAAATACTATTACTTATATTCTTTTAAAGTGGCTAAAAAAATTATTTATAAAATTTAAAAATTGGTACAGAAAATGTTTGAATTTATTATTTACAAATACTAATTCTACACTAAAATTAGGGTTAATATATTTTGGGTTTATATTAGGTTCTATTATTTTAGTAAATATAGCAGCTCCATTTACTCTGCTTGCAATTGGTCTTTGGATATATATTTTTATATTACTACTTAGAAAAGTAAATAGTTTCTATAAAATTAAAGATGCTGTTCATGATATTTATGAGGGAAAAAATGATGTTAAATTAGATGAATCTGATTTTAATGGTGACCTTGTAGAACTCGCATCTGATGTAAATGATATTGCAGGTGGATTCTCTAATGCAATTTCTGAGAGTTTAAAAAGTGAAAGGCTAAAAACAGAACTTATAACAAATGTTTCTCATGATATTAAGACGCCACTTACTTCTATTATTAGCTATGTTGATTTATTAAAACAAGAAAATATAAAAAATGAAAAAGTAAAAGAATATATAGGTGTTTTAGATAGTAAATCACAACGTTTAAAAAGATTAATTGAAGATTTAGTAGAAGCATCTAAGGCTTCTTCTGGAAATATTAAACTAAATATGGAAAAATTAAAAGTATCAGAATTAATTAAACAATGTATAGGAGAATTTGAAGATAAATTTAAAGCAAACGGACTTGAAATTATATCAAATATACCTCAAGAGAATATTTGTATTAATGCTGACAGTAGATATATGTATAGAGTAGTTGAAAATTTATTTAGTAATATAACAAAATATGCTCTAAAAAATTCAAGAGTATATATAGATGTTGAAAAAGATGCAGACAAAATTAATATTAATATAAAAAATGTCTCTAAAGATAAATTAAATATTTCTCCTGATGAATTAATGCAAAGATTTGTAAGGGGAGATAAATCAAGATTTACAGAAGGAAGCGGACTTGGGCTTTCAATTTCTAAAAGTTTAACAGAACTTCAAAATGGAGATTTTAAAATTTTTATAGATGGTGATTTATTTAAAGTTAATTTAAGGTTTGATATGGTAAAATAAGTTCATCCTCCATCGTATAGATACAAAAAAAATAAAAATAATGTAGGTCTATCCCCTTTGACCTACATTATTTTTTTATATATGAATAAATTTCTTAATGCAATATTTATCGCCAGATAAAACAAAGCAAGCCTTCATTACGAAGGCTTGCTTTGCAACAGTCTTATAAACGTATTCAAATCCCCATTAGTTTTAAATATTACTTTAAAAAATGAGAATTCAACGTTTTTTTCGAGTGGTCTTGCAGATATAGGCATTAAAACTCCTCTAGTTTTATTTGCAAGTTCTGCAATCTTAATTGTATCTCTTAGAAGTACCCGATATGTTTCGTTATTGTGTTCTTCAGAAATAACGACACCTTTTACCCGTACCAACCTAAGCGTTTTATTGACTTGTATTCTCCACTCAATAACTATTTTTTCCATAAAGTAAACTCCTTTCAAAAGTTATAAAATAATTGTACTATATTTTACATAATTAGTCAATTTGCAAACACAAGAAAATTGATTTTTATTTACATGTTTTGCAATTAATGCATTTATTTTATTGAATCGCTTCTTCTGCAAATTTGTTATTTACAATTATATTATATGGTGCTTTTTCTGTTAGCTCTCCTGCCTCTTGCATTACGGTTTGTAACCTATCAAATGCTTCTTCCTTTAACACAGGTGTATCATTCCAAGCATCTATATCTTTATAACTTTGTATTGATTTTTCAAGCATATCTAAATCTGAATCTGGAAAAAAGTCTTGTATTACTTCTGCTATTTCTCTTGCTGTATGTTCTTTTACCCAAACCTCTCCTTTGTATATTGCATTTGTTATCCCTTGTATTATTTCTGGATTGCTTTCTATATAACTTTTCTTTGCAAAATATGCTGTATATGGTATTTCTCCTGCTGCTTCTCCAACAGATGCTACAATATATCCTTTCCCTTGCTCCTCTGTCATAGATGCAGTTGGCTCAAATAATGTTACATAGTCGGCTGTTCCTCCTGCAAATGCTCCTGCCATTAAATCAAATTTAATACTATCATCTAATACTAAATCATTTTTAGTATCTAATCCATTTTGTTTTAACACATACTCAAAAGTCATGTAAGGCACTCCGTCCTTTTCTTCCGGGAATAATTGTTGACCCTTTTAAATCTGTCCATTCAAAAGCATCATTCTTTTCTCTACTTACCAAAAATGATCCATCTCTTTTGGTCATTTGTGCAAAAACTTCTATATAATCCTCTTTTCCTTCGTTATAAACATAAATTGCAGCTTCAGGTCCTGCAAACCCTATATCACTTTGGCCTGCTAGAACTGCGGTCATTACTTTATCTGCTCCTTGACCAGTTGTAAGTTCTATGTTTAAACCTTCTTCTTCAAAATATCCATTTGCAATTGCAACATATTGTGGTGCATAAAAAACAGAACGGGTTACCTCATTTAAGCTTATAGTAGTAAGCCCTTTGTTATCATTATTTTTATTTTTTAGTAATGAATATCCTAAAATTCCCCCTGCAATTACTAAAATTATAAGTATAATTATAATGTATTTTTTCAAGATTTAATCTCCTTTCTAAATTGTAATTTAGCGGTGAGATGTGTGAGGTGTGAGGTGAGATTTTAGGGACACGCTTCGTAGGCTCTGCCCTAATTTCACACTTCTCACATCCCACTTCTCATCTCTCAAATACAAATTCCAACTTATCCAAATTTCTTTGTTTTTAATATAATTTTTTCTAGTAGGACTACTGCTTCATACATAATTGCTGCTACAACTGCAAGTATCACAACACTTGCCATTACTAAATCTAGCTGGAACACCTGACCTCCATACACTATTAAATATCCGAAGTCCTGCTTTTGATACTAAAAATTCTCCTGATATTACTCCAACTAACGAAAGACCTATGTTTACTTTTAATGAGTTTATAAATGTAGAAATATTTGCAGGAATTACTATCTTTGTTAAAATTTGAAATCTACTAGCATTAAATGTTTTTGCCATTTTTATTTTATCGCTGTCTGTACTTAAAAAACCATTTAATAATTCAAGTATGGTAACAATTAATGATATAGCAAGTGCCATTACAATAATTGCTGAGGTGCCTGCTCCTACCCAAATTATTATTACTGGTCCGTAGTGCTATTTTAGGAAGACTATTTAATACTACTAGAAAAGGTTCTGACACTCTTGATAAAAATTTAGACCACCATAATATTATTGCAATTATTACTCCAAGTGTTGCTCCGGATAAAAATCCAACTAAAGTTTCATAAACTGTTACCCCTAAATGTTCTAATAAATCATTTTGTGATAAGTTCATAAATGTTTCTAACATTCTACTTGGCTGGCTTGTTATAAAACTATCTATTACTCCCTTATTTGCAAGTATTTCCCACAATGCTATAAAGGAAATTAGTATTGTAATTTGTGTTATAACTACCAATATTTTTGTACTTCTTATTTTGTTTAAATATTTTTTCCTTTCCGCTGAATTATTCTTCTTTTGCATCTACATCAAGCTCCTTCCATAGGCTATCAAAGTATTTACTAAACTTGGGACTTTTACGGCAATTCATTGGATTTCTATTTTCCATTTCAAAATCAATTATATGTGTTTTTTTTACAGTTGCTGGTCTTGCTGTAAGTACAATTACTCTATTAGACATACTTATTGCTTCTGATATATCATGTGTTACCATTAATGTAGTTATATTTTCATTTTTTAAAATATTGTATATGTCTTTTGTAACCATTATTCTTGTTTGATAATCCAAAGCAGAAAATGCTTCATCAAGTAACAAAATTTCTGGCCTAATTGCAAGTGTTCTAATTAAAGCCACTCTTTGTCTCATTCCACCAGATAATTGAGATGGGTATTTATCTTTAAATTCGTAAAGATTATACTTTTTTAATAGTTCCTTTACATATTCCTCATTTTCTTTCGTTTTTCTTTTTGTTATTTCTAATCCAAATATAACGTTGTTATAGATGGTTCTCCACTCAAGCAAACTATCTTTTTGAAGCATATACCCAATCTTATTTGATACGCCTTCTGATTCTATGTTATCTACATAGATTTTTCCACTTGACTTTTTTTCTAGTCCTGCAATTATTGAAAGTAATGTAGACTTTCCGACATCCACTTGGTCCTATTATACTAACAAATTCCCCTTCATTTACTACAAAATTTATATTTTTTAAAGCTTCTATTTCTCCGTTTTTTGCCTGATATGTTTTTCTTACATTTTCCACTCTTAATACTTGTTTCATTCTATTCCTCCTACTATATTAATAATATATTCTAGTTTATGTAAATTGGTTACGGTGTTGTTTTTTAGGCAAACAAATTGGAATTTGTGTGATTAAATTAATTGCATGACGTCCATAAAATCTAGTTAAAAACATAAATTTATTGTGCTCCTCGGTTCAATACGTATTTTAGCAATTCTAGCGTAAAATTGAACGAGCCTCTCGGTTTCCGCTTCCTCCTTCAATTTTCCTTAAGAATTGCACAAACACTCCAATCACATCCGGTGCTCATAAATTGATGTATTTTAACTGATTTTATTAATATTCTATAAACTGTAGAGTAGCGCGAAGAGATTTCAATTTATATTTTTCGAGCGGGTTACGGGTGGGGACCGACAAGCTGGAGAATGTTATATAAATTTGCATCAAGCAAATTTTATTACAGTCTCCGTGCAGTTGGGGCGCGTGAGAAAAATATAAATAAATCTCTGGGAGCGAACTTAAAAGTTAATTAAATTACAATTTAATGTTGTGCAAAATGAATTAATATAATATAATCAGTGTAGAATTTAAGATATTAGGGAGGAAAATATGGAAAAAAATATTGATGTAGCAATTATTATGGGAAGCGATTCTGATTTACCTATAATGAGTGAAGCTGCTAAGTTTTTGGATACAATGAGCATTTCATATGAAATAAAAATCTTATCTGTACACAGATGTCCAGATGAAGCAATTACTTATGCAAAAAGTTTAAAAGAAAGAAATGTAAAGGCAATTATTGCAGGAGCAGGTGGTGCAGCTCACTTACCTGGAATATTTGCAAGTGTAAATACATGTCCAGTAATAGGAGTTCCTATTCTTTCTAAATCTTTAGGAGGAGCAGATTCTCTTTATTCAATAGTACAAATGCCATCTCGGTATTCCTGTTGCAACAGTTGCAATAAATGGAGCAAAAAATGCAGCAATTTTAGCAACACAAATAATAGGAACATCAAACCCAGAAATACAAAATAAAATTGCTGAGTTTAAAGCTGAAATGAAAAATGGGGTTATGAAAAAAGATTCAAGATTGCAAGAAATGGGATATCAAAATTATTAATTAGATAAATTGTAATTTGTTTTTGTGATGTGTGAGGTGCGAAGTGTGAGGTGTGCTTTTAGGGTTAGGCTACGTAAGGCTTACCATAATTTCACACTTCCCACATCCCACTTCTCACTTCTCAGATAAATTACAATTTACACAAATATATAATTATAAGAAAGGATTGATTTTTAATGAAAAAAATTAGTAGTGGCAAAGTTCGTGAAATTTATGAAGTAGATGACGACAAACTTATGATGGTTGTTTCAGATAGAATTTCTGCATTTGATTTTATTATGCCAAATCCTATCTTGGATAAGGGTAAAATTTTAAATAAATTATCTGAATTTTGGTTTGATTTTGTATCTGATATTATTCCAAATCACATAATTACAACAAAATTTGATGAGTTCCCAGAAGAGTTTAAAAAAGAAGAGTTTAGAGATAGAAGTATGCTTGTTAAAAAATTAAAAATGCTTCCAGTTGAGTGTATTGTTAGAGGATATATAACTGGTTCTGGTTGGGCAGAATACCAAAAGAGTGGTACTGTTTGCAATATAAAACTTCCTGAAGGATTAAAGGAATGTCAAAAACTTGCTGAACCTATTTTTACACCTTCTACCAAGGCAGAGTTAGGGGATCATGATGAAAATATTTCTTTTGAAAAATGCACAGAAATTTTAGGAAAAGATTTAGCTGAAAAGGTTAAAAAAGCTACAATTGATATTTATAAAAAATGTGCTGATTATGCACTTACAAAAGGTATAATAATTGCAGATACAAAATTTGAATTCGGTTTAGATGAAAATGGAAATCTTGTTTTGGGAGATGAAGTGTTAACACCTGATTCTAGTAGATTTTGGCCAGCAGATGAC
Organism: uncultured Clostridia bacterium; assembly: GCA_944392485.1. Lineage (GTDB taxonomy): Bacteria > Bacillota > Clostridia > TANB77 > CAG-508 > CAG-452. The sequence goes on from CALXWO010000001.1 coordinate 218,342, forward strand.
TACGAAATAGGAAGAGGTCAAAAAAGTTTTGATAAACAATATTTAAGGGATTGGCTTTCAAATAATGGATATAGAAATAATCCACCAGAAAGTCTCCCAGAAGATGTTCTTACAACCACAAGAAATAAATATATTGAAGCTTATGAGAGAATAACAGGAAATAAATTTTAAAAAAACGAAAGGGGACAGAGACCCCTTTCGTTTTTTATTATACATTTACGTCTACATTTTCTTTGTTTATTAAATCTTTATATTTTTCTAATACTGGATTTACCTGTTCTTTTATAAAATCTTCTACTTGATGCTTTGCCCTACCACATAGATGATCTGGATTTAATATGTGCAAAATCTCTTCTTTAGTTAATCCAAATGTTTCGTCTCTTGCTATTCTGTCTACTAAATCATTTGGCCTTCCAAATTCTTTTACTTCTCTTCCCGCTTCCATAGAGTATACTCTTATTTTTTCGTGAAGTTCTTGTCTATCTCCTCCTTTTAAAACAGCATTCATAAGTATTTCTTCTGTTCCCATAAAAGGAAGTTCCTGCATCATATTAGTTTTTATTACATTTTCGTATACTACTATATTTGATGAAATATTTTCATAAAGTATTAATACTCCATCTATTGCTAAAAAGGCTTCTGGAACACATATTCTTTTATTTGCTGAATCATCAAGTGTCCTTTCTAACCATTGCGTAGCTGATGTTATTTTTGTGTCGTTAGAAAGTGCTATTACATGTCTTGAAAGTGAGTTTATTCTTTCGCTCCTCATTGGATTTCTTTTATATGCCATTGCAGATGACCCTATCTGCCCTTTTTCAAATGGTTCTTCTAGTTCTTTTTCGTGTTGTAATAATCTCATGTCATTTGCAAATTTTGATGCACTTTCTGCAATTCCTGCTAAACAATTTAATACTATTGAATCTAATTTTCTTGTATATGTTTGTCCAGATACTGCAAAAACTTTATCAAATCCCATTTTTTCTGCTATTTTTTTATCTATTTGTTTTACTTTTTCTTCGTCTTTAAATAATTTCATAAAACTTTCTTGTGTACCTGTTGTTCCCTTACAACCTAAAAGTTTCATTCTAGTTTCTACAAATTCTAATTCTTCTAAATCCTCTAATAAATCCTGCATCCAAAGTGTTGCTCTTTTTCCAACTGTTGTAAGTTGTGCTGGTTGGAAGTGTGTATATCCAAGGCAAGTTGTTCCTTTGTATTTGTCTGCAAAATTTTTTAGATTATTTATAACTGTAACTAATTTTTTCTTAATAATTTTTAATGCTTCTCTCATTAAAATTACATCTGTATTATCAGTTACATAGCATGAAGTTGCACCCAAATGTATTATTGGTTTTGCCTTTGGGCATTTTGTTCCAAATTCGTATACATGTGCCATAACATCATGCCTACATTCCTTTTCTCTTTTTGCAACTATATCATAATCTATGTTATTTATATTTGCTTTCATTTCATTAATTTGTTCTTCTGTTATATCAATTCCTAATTCCTTTTCTGTTTCTGCTAGTGCCACCCATAGTTTTCTCCAAGTAGAATATTTAGAATCATTTGACCAAACTTTGTTCATTTCTTTGCTTGCATATCTTCCAGATAATGGTGTTACATAAATTTCATTTTTCATATTTATTTCTTCCCTTCTTTCTTGAGAGGTGAGAAGTGGGATGTGGGAAGTGTGAAACTAGGGGGAAGCCTAGCAATGCCTAACCCTAAAAAGCACACTTCACACTTCGCACTTCGCACATCTATATTTTTTTAATCAGTTATAACTAAAACGTTTTCTAGTTTAGCAAAGTCTACTGCTGTTTCTATTATTGCATATCTATCTGTTATATTTTTTGATTCTATAATTTGAGAAATTTTTCCTATTAAAATTCCTTTAGGATAAATTCCCCCTAATCCTGATGTTTCAACAGAATCATCTAAAATTATATCAGCATCTGTTGGTATATATGTTGCTCTTAGTGTATTGTTACTACCTAAAATTCCCTTTGTTACAATACTATCTCTTGATGTGCTAATAGTTGCACTAACACTACTTGCTGGATCAATTATTGGCTCTACTTTTGCAGTATTATTTGTTGTTGAAATTATATATCCTACTAATCCTTCTGATGTTATTACTGGCATATTAGCCTCTACACCATCATCACTTCCAACATTTATTACCATTGTATTACTTAAATTACTTACATCTTTATTAATTATATATGCTGGCACTGTAGTATATTCTGAATATTTTTCACTCATATTGTTGTACTGCCTTAATGTTGCGTTTTCTGCTTTAATAATTTCTAGTTCCCTTAAACTTTCTTTAAGTTCATCATTTTCGCTTGCAAGCTTTTCATTTTCTTCTTTTAAATGGTTTATATCTGCAAAAAAGCTATCATTACCTGCTATTTTATTTTTTATATATGTTAGTCCATTTTGGATTGGCATTACTAATTTATTAAATACATTTTCCACACCTGAAAAATTTTTAATATCTGTATTTGTTAAAACTACTAAGATTATTAGAGCTATTACAGTAATTACTATTCCTATAATTCCTGTCTTTTTATTTTTATACACTTTTTAGTATCCTTTCTAAAAGTTAATTATTTTCTTTTTCTTGCATTTATTAAAACTGACTTTAATCTCTCTAAGTCTTCCAAAGTTTTTCCTGTCCCTCTTACCACGCATTCTAATGGATTTTCTGCAATATATACTGGCATACCTGTTTTTTGGCTTAGCAATTTATCTAAATTTTTAATTAATGCTCCGCCTCCTGCTAAAACAATTCCTTTTTCTACTATGTCAGAAGCAAGTTCTGGTGGTGTTTTTTCTAGTGTTGTTTTTACTATTTCTATAATTTCATTTATTGAATTTTTCATTGCTTCTTCTATTTGTGTAGAAGTAACTGTTACATTTCTTGGCAAACCATTGGTTAAATCTCTACCTCTTATTTCCATACTCATTTCTGTCATAAGTGGTGATGCACAACCTATTTCAATTTTTATTTCTTCTGCTGTAGTATCTCCAATGGCAAGTCCCATTTCTTTTTTTATATAATCAATTATATCTTGATCTAATTCATCTCCGGCAACTCTTAAAGAATTGCTAACTACTATTCCTCCTAATGATATAACAGCAACCTCTGTTGTTCCTCCTCCTATGTCTACTATTATATTACCAGTAGGTTCTGCAACATCTAAATTTGCTCCAACTGCCGCTGCCATTGGTTCTTCTATTAAATATACTTCTTTTGCTCCTGCTCTCAAAACAGATTCTTCTACAGCTCTTTCTTCTACTTCTGTTATACCTGATGGTACTCCAACAACAACTCTTGGCTTTCCTACATTATATCTTTGGCAAACTTTACTTACTATATTTTTAAGCATTAATTGTGTTGCTGTAAAATCAGCAATTACTCCGTCTTTTAATGGTTTTACAGCTTTTATTGTCTCTGGGGTTCTTCCGAAGCATTTCTTTTGCTTCGAATCCTGTTGCTAAAATATTTCCTGTTCTTCTATCTATTGCAACAACTGATGGTTCTTTTAAAATTACTCCCTTTCCCTTTAATGTTACAAGTATGTTTGCGGTTCCTAAATCAATTCCTATGTCTTTAGACTTTAAACTAAATAAGTTCATTTTCTCTCTTTTCCTTTCCATTTAAAATACTTTCAAATGTTCCATCTCCTATTATAACATGGTCTAACAATTCTATACCCATAACATCTGCGCATTCATATATTCTATCTGTAACCCTATAATCTTGCTTGCTGGGTGTAGGATCTCCACTTGGATGATTATGAACAAGTATTATCTTTGGTGCACCACACTTTATTGCCTCTGCCAATATCTCTTTTGGTGCAATTGAAGCAAAGTTTGATCCTCCTATTGAAATATTTAATATTCTTATTATTATATTCTTGCTATTTAATATAATAACTTTTACAATTTCTTGTTTTTCAAACCTTAATTCTTGCATAAAAAGATTTGCCACATCTTTTGTACTTTTTATTTTTATTTTCTGCTCACTTAGTGGCTTAGATATTCTTTTTGCTAACTCTCCTATTGCTTTTAATTGAATAGCTTTAACTCTTCCTATTCCTTTTATTCTCATAAATTCTTCAATAGAAATATCACAAATAAATCTTAAGTCAGATTTATCTGTTTTATCTTGTAGATTTAAAACTTTTTGTGCAAGTGTTAGCGAATTTTCTTCTTTTGTTCCTGTTTTTATTATTATTGCCAAAAGTTCTGCATTTGATAACTTTTCTGCACCATACAATTCTAGTTTCTCATATGGTCTTTCTGAGGTTGGGAGTTCCTTCATTTTTAATTGCATATATTCAATCCTTTCAAAATAAATTTGCCCCCATCAAAATTTGCTTTTAGCAAATTTTGTACTCTTCACTTTTCACTTTTAACTATTCATTAAAAGCACGATTATTGGTTATAATCTGCGTTGTGTAATTTTTCACTATCCTTTATCCAATGTAACCAAGTTTTAAATTTTTCTATAAATAAATATTGCTATTATCATTCCTATTATACTTGCAATATTTATTTTGAACATTAATCCAAATGTAATAGAAATAACGCTTAGGTCTAATTCTATCGGGCTTGATAATCCAAAATTTTCTCCATATGATAACCACCATAACCAATCAACTTTAGATGCAAGTTCTCCAAGCAACCCACCTACTACTAATCCTGATAATAAAAACACTAATAAAATCCATATATTTTTATCTTTAGTTGCCATTATTTGTTCCTCCTACCTTAATAATACCTATATATTATATATTCTCTGTACCTATTTTTCAAGTAATTTGGGTAATTTCAAATTGTAATTTGCTTCGCAAATTACAATAGTGAAAAACTAAAAGTGAAAAGTGAATAGTAAATGAAGATTTTTTGTTGGTTCCAACAAAAAATCAACAATTACTTTTAACTCTTCACTCTTAACTTTTAACTGTAATTTGTATGAATTTATTCATACAAATTACAGTTTATGTGTCACATTTTTTGTTTTGCTTAATACAATATTAATAAATTTCCATATTTTTATTATTTAAAATTTATATTATTGGTGTTATAATATTATTGTACTTAAACAAATGGAGGTATTAAAACTTGAAAATAGAAAAAATAGCAGAAAACAAAATTAGAATTATATTGGATTCACATGATTTAGAGGAAAAGAATATAGATTTACATACTTTTATGTCAGACTCTATAGAATCACAAGATTTATTTTATGACATGCTAGACAAAGCAGAAAAAGAAGTTCGGCTTTGAAACAAAAAACTATAAACTTATGATAGAAGCATTAGCTGTACCAGAGCGGTAATTTTGTTTTAACAATAACAAGATTGTTGCCAGAAAAATCTGCAATAAAAAAAGCTCCTCAAGCAAAAAGAAAAGTTTATAATAATTTTGACAATCCTTTAATTTATGCTTTTAACAATTTTGATGATTATTTAGAATTTTGTAAATATATTAATAAATTTTTAATGAAAAATACATATCAAATTTTAGATTCTTCTTTATATCTTTATAAATCTAATTATTACTTATGTATTTACATGCCCAATTTAGATTCTAAAAATCTAAAATCTTTACACTATTCTTTAGTAGAATTTGCAAAATTAATAAATTATTCTGATCTATTCGAAAGAAAACTAAAAGAATATGGAAAAGTTATTTTTAAATCTAATGCCATTAATGATTGTATTAAATTTTTTAAATAATTAATTTTATATATAAAAAAAACCAGTTTAAAACTGGTTTTTTATTATTTATATAAATATAATTGTGGGTTTTGTGGAGTTCCATTTACTCTTATTTCTAAGTGCAAATGTGAACCTGTTGAATTTCCCGTTGATCCAACAGCAGCAATTGCTTGGCCTTGTGAAACTGTTTCTCCTTTTGTAACATATAATTTACTACAATGTCCATATGCTGTAACTACTCCATTTCCATGAGAAATTCTTACACAATATCCTAATCCATAAGAATCCCATCCAGAGAAAATTACTGTTCCTCCTGCTGATGCAGCAACTGTAGTTCCTGTTGGAGCAGCAATATCTAATCCTTTATGGTTTCCACTAGCTCTTGCTCCGAACCTAGAAGTAATAGTTCCTGAAACAGGTTTTATAAGCCCAATTCCTAAAACAGCTGATGAAGGTTTTGCATTGCTTATAATTTTTTTACCAGAATAGCTTGAATATCCGCTTGAAGCAACAACTATTGGTTTTTCATATAATTTTGAAATTACTGTATCTTTATCTGTAAAGTCTTTAAGTTCTGTAGAATGTACTTGTGTATATGCTATATCACTTATATTTCTACTTTTCTTTTCCTTTAAGTCATTAATAATTTCTTCAGCTTCATTTTTTGAAGATACATAATACTTTTCTTCGTCGTCTTCTACTATTGCATAATATTCATAATATGTTGTTCCTTGAGCTTTAACTTTTTCAAATATTTTGTCATCATTGCTTGCATTTTCTCTTTTTAATAAGCATAGTTTATATTCAGGCAAGCTTTGTATGTCTATAAATGCAATATTTTTATCTCCATTTTGTATATATTCATTTATTCTATTTTGTAGTTTACTTTTATTTGTTGTGTATCCTATAAATTCTCCATTTAATGTAACACTATACATAGGTCTATAAAACAAAGATATTATTCCTACAATAAGTGTTGTTGCTATTAATATTAAGAATATAAATTTTAAAGAGGTTCTAATGTGTACAAATATGTTTTTTATACTTTTTAAAATTTTAAACACTCCTATCTTTTTAAACTCACTTTATATATTTTACCTTTTTATATAAATTTTGGCAATTTTTATATTCCCTGATAAACAAGTTTAAGAAATTGCATGCTTTTTATATCTCTTTTTTCCTCCGTTTTTCTCCTATTTTCTCTTAATTACGTCCTTTATGTTTTTGCCTTTATTGCTTGTTTCCGTAAGTATTTTTTTACTTTAATAAAGCAAAAAGGTTAAAAGATTTAGACCTTTTAACCTTTCTATTTTTTAACCATTTACCTCGTTTTTAACTTTATCTATTTCACTTTGTTGTGCTTGTGAAGCAGGCTTATAATATCCTTTTGCTTGAGCTGTTTTAAATAATTCATATTGAAAAGATTCATCATTGTCTCTAATTGTTTGTATTGTTTGCCTTAATTGCATATTTTCAGCTTCTGATATAACACCTTGATAGGTTGTAAGGCTTGCTTTAACATTCTCTAAAATATCATTAACCATGTACTTTTCTTCCATTAAAAAACCTCCTAGTTTAAAAATGTTAATAATTTTTGTTTTGTATTTAAAGATTCCTGTGCCGCTTTTGTAAACATTTGCTTTATTTGTGGGTCAACGCACTGTGATGCATATGTGTTTAATTTTTGGTATGATGTATCATGCATACCAATTAAATGCCTTAAATTTTGTAATTCTACTTGACTAAGTTCTGCCATTTTATCATCCTTTCTCTTTTTTATTTACCAAGTATATTATTTACAAAATTTAATAATTTATTCAAAAAATAAAAGGGAATAATCCCTTTCATTTATATTATTTCTAAATTTGCAAATTTTGCCATAAGTCTTTTATGACCAGCTTTTTCAAAGTTAATATCTAATTTTAAATCGTCTCCTTCTTGTTCTACTGAATTTATTACTCCTTCTCCAAATTTTTTGTGAACTACTGTTACGCCTGCTCTAAATTTACTTAAATCAACATTTGGGTTATTGCTTTTAGTTTTTCCTAATGAATTTAAAAAGCTTTCTGCTGTTCTATATTGGAAAGTAGGCTCTTTTGGTGAAAATTTATCATTAAATACTTTTGTTTGATATTTTTTTATTCCTCCATATTCCCAATTATATGTAGTTTCTTTTTGCTCATATGTTTCCCTTTGTTTTATATTCTTTTCTCCTTCTAATAACTCTTGTGGTATTTCCTCTATAAATCTTGATATTTTATTACATGATGTTGAACCAAATATTGTTCTTTGTTTTGCACATGTTAAATATAGATATTGTTCTGCCCTTGTAAGGCCTACATAGCATAATCTTCTTTCTTCTTCTAATTCTCGTTGTTCCCCTATTGATTTATAGCTTGGGAAAATTCCGTTCTTCCATTCCAACTAAAAACACTACTGGAAACTCTAATCCTTTTGCACTATGCAAAGTCATTAATGTTACAGAATCTTCTGTTTCTTCTAGATTATCCACGTCACTTACTAATGTAATACTTTCTAAAAATTCTGCTAATGAGTTATCTGCAGATTCTTCTTCAAATTCTATTGCAACACTTAAAAACTCTTCTAAGTTTTCTATTCTATTTTCTGCTTGTGCAGTATTTTCTAATTCTAGTGCTTTAGTATATCCAGATTTTTTTAGAACTTCTTTTATTAAGTCCGATACATTTGTTGTTTCTACTCTGTGTGATAAATCTTCTATTAAATCTATAAATTCTCTTGAATTTACAAATACTTTATTTAATCCAAATTCATCTGCCTTTTTTATCACATCATACATTGATATTCCGATTTATATTTGCTATATTTTCTATTTTTTCTAAACTGGTTTTCCCAATTCCTCTTTTAGGCTCATTTATTATTCTTTGCAAACTTAAGTTATCTGCTGTATTCTGTATTAGCCTTAAATATGCAATTATATCTTTTATTTCTTTTCTTTCGTAAAATTTATGTCCTCCTACAATTTTATATGGGATATTTTCTCTTACAAAAATTTCTTCTATACTACGTGATTGTGTATTCATTCTATATAAAACAGCAAAATCTGAATACTTAAAATATTCTTCTCTTTTTAAATGCTCAATTTGTTCTGCAATATAAAGTGCTTCATCATATTCATTATCACATATATGCAACTCTGGAAGTTTTCCCTCTTCCTTTTCTGTCCAAAGATTTTTTTCGTATTTTTTAGAATTGTTTTTTATTATTGCATTCGCGGCATTTAATATGTTTTTAGTTGATCTATAATTTTGCTCCAATTTTATTATTTTTGTTCCTGGAAAGTCTTTTTCAAAATTTAAAATATTTGATATGTCTGCTCCCCTAAAAGAATATATACCTTGGTCATTGTCGCCTACAACGGTTATATTTCCATGTCTTGCAGCAAGCAATGTTATCAATGTAAATTGTGCTTTGTTTGTGTCCTGATATTCATCTACTAATATATATTTAAATTTATTAGAATAATACTCTAATACATCTGGATTTTCTGTTAATATATTTATTGTAAAATTAATAATATCATCAAAATCAATACTGTTATTTTGTTTTAATTTCTTTTGATATAATTTATATATTTCTGCTATTGTTTCTTTTCTATACTCTCCATTTGCTCTTGCAAGATAACTTTCTGGTGTTAACATTTCGTTTTTACTATTACTTATTTCTGCCAACACTCCTCTATCGGTAAATAATTTATCGTCTATATTTAACTCTTTTAAACATTGTTTTATAAGCGTTCTTTGATCTTGAGTGTCAAATATAACAAATGAACTTTGATATCCAATTCTATCTATGTATCTTCTTAAAATCCTTACACAAATAGAATGAAATGTTCCTATCCACATTTCATTTGCTACATCTCCTATTAATCCCTCTATTCTTGTTTTCATTTCGTTTGCTGCTTTGTTTGTAAATGTTATTGCAAGTATTTGCCATGGTTTTATATTTTTTTCTCCTATTAAATATGCTATTTTGTGTGTTAACACTTTAGTTTTTCCGAGAGCCTGCACCTGCAATTATTAGGTTTGGTCCTTCTGTATTTATAACCGCTTCATATTGTTTATCATTTAATCCTTCTAATATATTCATCTATTTGCTCCTTTGTCTATAATTGATTAAATTGTAATTTGCTTTGCAAATTACAATTTTATTAACATTTTATTAATGCAATCTTCTATTTCTTTTGCACACTTTTTATACACGTCTATTCCATAACCCCAAGGATCTTTTATATCTAAATCATCCTTTGGATACCCAGCATATTCTTTCATTGTAAATACTTTATCTTTTAAATTCGGATACATTGAAAGAACAATATCTTTGTGTGATTTTGTTGCACATAGTATAACATCCATATCTTTAATATTAGAATTTCTAATATTGGTTGCCCTATGTGTACTTAAATCTATTCCATAATCTTTCATGGTTTGGGTTCCTTCGTATGTTGGAATATCTCCATTTTCTGCATACACTCCACATGAATAAACTTCAATATTTTTATTTTGCTCTTTTGATTTTTTTGCAAGCATAGCATGTGCCATAGCACTTCTACATATATTCCCTGTACATATAAACATTATTTTCATTTTGATTTCCTTTCTAAATTGTAATTTGAATGAGAAGTGAGAAGTGGGATGTGGGAAGTGTGAAATTAGGGTAAGCCTTACGTAGCCTAACCCTAAAAAGCACACCTCACACTTCGCACCTCACACATCACAAAAACAAATTACAATTTATATGATTCCTAAAATTATTTCTTCCTTTTTTACTGGTTCTTTTACTATTTCATATGCATTTAATAATTCTTCTACTGCAGTTTCTCCTCTTTGTTTGTTATTTGCATATACAAATCCTAATATATCTCCTGTATTTACTTTATCTGCTATTTTCTTGTTTAATACTATACCAACTGATTTATCTATACTATCTTCTTTTCTTAATCTTCCTGCACCCAAATCTACAGATATTTTCCCTACTTTTTCTGCATTTAATTTATACACATATCCTTCTTCTTTACTTGTTACAGGTAGTATATATTTTGCCTTTTCAAATTTTTCTGTATTTTTTATAAATTCTATATTTCCACCTTGGTTTTGCACCAATTCTAAAAATTTATTATATGCTTTACCATTTTTTATATTTTCTATGATTTTTACTTTATTCTCTTCTAAGTCATTTCCTTTACCCGCTAGTTTTATCATATAGCTTCCAATTGTTGTTATTATTTCTTTTATATCTTCTGGAATATTTCCTTTTAAACATTCTATTGCTTCTATTATTTCTAAAGAATTTCCAATTGAATATCCTACTGGTTCGTCCATATTTGTAAGGACACAAATTGTTTCTCTGTTTGCGAGTTTTCCAATATCTTTCATTAAATTAGATAATTGTATTGCATCTTTTTTATTTTTCATAAAAGCTCCGCTTCCAACCGTAACATCTAATATTATTTTATTTGCACCTGCTGCTATTTTTTTGCTCATTATACTAGACGCAATAAGTGGCATGCTTCCTACACAATTAATTGAATCTCTTAAAGAATAAATTTTTTTATCTGCTGGAGCAAGATTAGCAGTTTGCCCTATTACACTAATTCCTATTTTTTTTACATCTTCTATAAAATCTTCCACTTTTATTTCTGTTTTATATCCTGGAATTGATTCTAATTTGTCAACTGTTCCTCCTGTAAATCCCAAACCCCTTCCAGACATTTTTGCAACAGGAATCCCAAGTGATGCAATAATTGGAGTTAATATTATTGTTATTTTATCTCCAACACCACCTGTTGAATGTTTATCTATTACATTTTTAGATATAGAAGATAAATCTAATATGTCGCCAGAGTGTGCCATTTCTATAGTTAATGCAGTTGTTTCTTCTTTATCCATGCCATTTATATAAATTGCCATAATTAATGCTGCAGCTTGATAATCTGTTATATTTCCTTTTGTGTATTCCTCAACAAAATATTTTATTTCATCTGTATTTAGTTTTTTGCCATCTCTTTTATTAGCAATTATATCTTGAATATTCATTATTGGTTCCCCTTTTATACAAAATTTTTTGTAAAACTTTTTCTATGCAAAGGGCATATTCCGTATTCTTTTATTGCCTCTATATGTTTTGCTGTACCATAACCCTTATGCTGAGCAAATCCATATTGTGGATATACTTCATCATATTCTTTCATTATTCTATCCCTTGTTACTTTTGCAATAATTGACGCTGCAGAAACACTATATATTTTTGCATCTCCTTTTATTACAGATATATATGGAATCCCATTTGTATCTATTTTGTCAAGTGCATCTACTAGTATTACATCAGGTTTTACTTTTAATTTATCTATGGCTATATTCAAAGCTTTTTTTGTTGCATTTAATATGTTTATTTCATCTATTTCCTCTTGATCTACAATTCCGAATGCTCCAGTCAATTGCTTCACTAGTTATTTTATCGTAAAGCATTTCTCTTTTTGTTTCAGATACCTTTTTTGAGTCATTTACAAATTCTATAAAGGATTCTGGCTTTAAAATTACACATCCTACAACTACTGGTCCTGCTAAAGGACCTCTTCCTGCTTCATCAATACCTGCAATGTATTGTTTTCCTTCTTTAAACAATTTATTTTCAAATTCTTTTAATTTTTTTAATCTTTCTATTTCTTTGTCTTTCATTTAAATTTTCCTTTTATTTCATGTTTTCTAATTGTGTTAATGAATAATTTCCGTCAATTCCTTTAGAATAATATATTTCGCAATTATTAGTATCGCTTAAATTATAATATATAATGTAAAAATTATTATTATCTACATCTATTGTATTTAATCCCTGTCCTTTTAAATCTTCTTTTGTCCACACATATAAATTGTTAATATCAACTTGGAAATTTCCTTCTGCATTTTTTGTTTCTAATAATTGTTTTAATTGGTCAGAAACACTATAGCTCCCACTTTGTATTCCTGCTTGTGCTTCATCAGTGTCTAATTTAGTTCCTATTAAATTATCTATATCTTTAAAATTGTATTTTTCTGCAATTGTCATTGCTTTTGTTTTTATAGAAAGCATATTTGTTTTTATATCTTCTATTTTTGCTTTATCTAAAGCATCTCCTCCATAATATGTTCCTACTCCTACTAATATAAGCATAAGTATAACTGTTATTATTAATGCTACTATTGTAATACCTTTTTCTTTTTTTAATACCATATTTTCACTCCAATTCGTAAAATTATATTCAAATTATATTATATTAATTAAAATAATACAATAATTCAAATAATACATTTTTTAATTTTTCAGTTTTTTTTAAGATATGTATTGTATGATATCTGTAGTTTGAGTTAATATTATATTATAAGATTTATTTTTAAGGGAGGTCTTTTTTTATGGACAATAAGAATGATTTTTATGAAAAATTTAATTCCGAATCTCATAAGTCAAAAAGCATTGGCACAACTGTTTTAATACCTTTTTTATGTGGTATTCTTGGTGCTGTTTTAGTTGTAGGAATTGTATTTGGTGCACCTAACATTAGAAATGCTTTATTTTCAAACAATACTGGCACTACAAATAATCAAAATTCAAATAATACTGGAGTTGTAGACTATGTGTCTCTTAATAATTATTCAGATACAGCAGTATATGCGGCAAGTAAAGTATTACCTTCAATTGTTGGTATTAAGGTAGAATATACTGTAACTTCCAATTTTTCACAAAGTCTATCTCAAGTAGCACAAGCTGAGGGATCTGGTATTATAATGAGTAGTGATGGTTATATATTAACAAATAACCATATTATAAATTCTGCAGATTCTTCAATATATTATGAAGTATCAGAAGCCACCAATGTATATGTATATTTATATAATGATGAAACACCTTACGAGGCAAAAATAATAGGAACAGACGAAGAAACGGACCTTGCTGTAATTAAAATAGATAAAACAGATTTAACCCCTGTAGAGGTAGGCGATTCTGATTCTATAAAAATAGGAGAATTTGCAATGGCAATTGGAAATCCTTTAGGAATGGAAAGCAGTGTTACTTCTGGAATTATAAGTGCGGTAAATAGAACAGTTTCAGGTAGTGATGGCAATACTCATAATTTAATACAAACAGATGCTGCTATTAACGCAGGAAACAGCGGTGGTGCTTTAATAAATTCAGAAGGAAAAGTAATAGGAATAAATACTTTAAAATTATCAGGTAGCGGAATTGAAGGAATGGGATTTGCAATTCCAATAAATGATACTATAGATATTTATAACCAATTAGTTAATACAGGTAAAGTAAAAAGACCATATATTGGAATAACTGGACAAAATTTAGATTCTGTTACTGCAAAACGTTATAGTTTACCTACCGGTGTATATGTAAACGAAGTACAAGAAAATGGCCCTGCTGCATCATCTGGTTTAAAGGCTGGAGATATTATAACTGCTTTAGATGGAGAAGAAGTTTCTTCTATGGACGAATTAATTGATTTAAAAAATTCAAAAAATATTGGTGATGAAATTACTTTAAAAGTTTATAGAGGTGGAAAAACAGAAGAAATAAAAATAACTCTTGGAGAAGAAAGTTAAATTGTAATTTGTATGAATAAATTCATACAAATTACAGTTAAAAGTTAAGAGTGAAGAGTTAAAAGTAATGGTTGATTTTTTGTTGGAACCAACAAAAAATCTTCATTTACTATTCACTTTTCACTTTTAGTTCTTCACTATTGTAATTTGCGAAGCAAATTACAATTTTATATTATAACTAAATCTGTTATGCTCGTAAATGCATTGTTCCCATATGCATATACTATATATAAATAATTGTTTTTTCCTAGAAAGAAGTTTGTAGTATTTTCTACTTTATACATATCATCATTTTCATTTCTTGTGTATACATTGTATCCTTGCTGACTTATTGCTTGTGTTTCTGAGACCTTTTTAGAAATTTCATCTGATATTTTTGTCTGTACTTCTTCTTTACTTAAATTTTTATATTGCAATATATCGTCAATATTTAAAACTTTATTTTTTTCTAAATCGTAATTATATGTTTGAATAATTTGCCTTTGAGCATTTTTACCTTCTTTATATTTACAATTTATAACTAACGAAATAATATTATTATTTACATATACCACATAGTTTAAGTCAAATGTAGTATTTAATGTAGAATTATTTACTATTTCTATTATTTTTGAAGAGAAAAGTTCTGATATGTTTTTATTTATATATTCAGAATTAATATTATCTATATTAAAATATGGTATTTTAGCATTTATTTTATAATTATCTTTTTCTTCATTTATATTATATTTGCAATAAACTATTTCTTCATAATTTATATCTTGTCTTGCACTTGATTCTATATTGATGCTATTTGTAAATATTGAATCAAAATTATTTTTTAAATCTTCATAATCTGCTTGGACTTCATCTTCCTTATTAATTACATCTCTGTCTGTGATTTGTACAAATATTCCTATTGAAATGGCAATTGCACAAATAAAAATTATTAATGCAATAATAATTTTCATCTTATTTTTTATAAAAAAATACTTTAACTTTTCCATTAGAATCTCCTTTTAACATTTTTATTATAGCATTAAAAAAATATAGATTCAACTTTTTCTTACGGTTTCTTGACTATGGGTAAAATTTAATGTATTATAATAGATATACTTATGTAGGAAGGCAGGAGATATATATGTTATGTTCAAATTGTCATAAAAATATGGCTGTAATATTTACAAAAAAAATAGATGGTGATAAAAGCTCTGTAGAAGGGCTTTGTTATAATTGTGCTAAAGAAAAAGGAATTAATCCTTTAGAAGTTCTTGCAAAACAAGCAAATCTTTCTGAAGAAGATATAAATGATATGTCAAAACAGTTTGAAGATTTATTTGATGACATCTCTCAAAACATTGATATGAGCGAAATTAATCCAGAAAGCGTAAATTCAGAAGGTGGAGTTCCTCTTGGCTCTATTTTTTCTAACATGTTTGGCTCTAAAGAGTCTGAAAATAAAGAAGACAATAATACAAATTCTAAGAAAAAAGTAAAAACTGAAAAAAGACCTAAAGAAAAGAAAAGAAGTTTTTTAGATATATATGGTACTAACTTAACAAATAAAGCAAAGAAAAATGAATTAGACATAGTTATTGGTAGAGACAAAGAAATAGAAAGAGTTATACAAATATTAAATAGACGTTCTAAAAATAATCCTTGTTTAATAGGTGAACCTGGTGTTCGGGAAAACTGCCATAGCACAAGGATTAGCAATAAAAATTGCTGAAAAAAAAGTTCCTGCAAAACTATTAAATAAAGAAGTTTATTTATTAGATATGACTGCTGTAATCGCTGGAACACAATTTAGAGGTCAATTTGAAGGGAGAATGAAAGCTTTAATAGACGAATGCAAACAAGCTGGTAACATTATACTAGTTATAGATGAAATTCATAATATAATTGGTGCAGGTGATGCAGAGCATTCTATGAATGCTGCAAATATTTTAAAGCCTTCGCTTTCTAACGGAGAAATTCAATTAATAGGAACTACTACTTTAAAAGAATACAGAAAATATATTGAAAAAGACTCTGCCTTAGAAAGAAGATTTCAACCAGTTTTAATAGAAGAGCCATCTATTGACGATACTATTGAAATTTTAAAAGGTATTAAAAAATATTATGAAGAATTTCATAAAGTAAAAATCTCTAATGATGTAATTGTTCAAACTGTAAAAATGTCAGAAAAATATATTCACGATAGATTTTTGCCAGACAAGGCAATAGATATTTTAGACGAAGCTTGCTCTAAAATAAATTTAAATAATAAAGAATTATACGAATTAGAAGTTTTAAAAAATAGACTTGCTAAAATTCAAGAAGAAAAAGAAGAAGCTGTTGAATCTGATTCTATAGAAGATTACCAAAAGGCTGCTGATTTAAAAACAGAAGAATGCAATATTATGCAAAGAATAGAAGAATTAAACAAAACACTAGAGCTAGTTAGTTTAACTGTAAATGATATTGCAGAGGTAATTGAACGTACAACTAAAATACCAGTTAAAAAAATTACTGAGGCAGAAACTGCAAAACTATTAAATTTGGAAAATAATCTTCATAAAAGAATAATTGGTCAAGATAAAGCTGTAGAAGCTGTATCTCGTGCAATAAGAAGAAATCGAGCTGGGCTACAAAGTTCTAAAAGGCCACCATCATTTATATTTGTTGGACCAACAGGTGTTGGTAAGACAGAACTTGCAAAAACTCTTGCATACGAAATGTTTGGAAGTGAAGATTCAATAATTAGAATTGATATGTCAGAATATATGGAAAGTCATTCAACTTCTAAGTTAATTGGTTCTCCTCCTGGATATGTTGGGTATGATGATGCAGGGCAATTAACCGAAAAAGTTAAAAGAAAACCTTATTCTATAATACTTTTAGACGAAATTGAAAAAGCACATCCCGATGTATTTAACCTTTTACTTCAAATATTAGATGATGGAAAATTAACAGATAGCCAAGGAAATACTGTAAGTTTTGAAAACACTATAATAATAATGACATCAAATGCTGGTTCAAATTTAAATAATAATTCAATTGGATTTGGAAAGCAAACCATTGACAAAGGTAAAATAGAATCTGCTTTAAAAGATGTATTTAGACCAGAATTTTTAAATAGAGTAGACGAAATTGTTGTATTTGATAGTTTAACAACAGACCAATTATTACAAATTGTAGATCTATTATTAAATAATACTGCTAAAGCGTTAGAAAATAAAGATATTAAGTTGGAAGTAACTTCTGATGCAAAAAAATATGTTTTAGACAAAGGAACTGATTTAAAATACGGCGCAAGGCCACTTAGAAGAGCCATTCAAAGATATATAGAAGATCCAATTTCAGACATGATTTTAAAATCAGAAGTACAACCTTTCCAAACAATAATTGTTAATAAAGAAAATGAAAATTTAAATTTCTCTGTACTACATTAAAAATAGGGGTGAAAAATGTTTAAATACGTACCAAATATTTTAACAATAATTAGATTTTTACTAATACCAGTAATTGTAATATTTACTTTGCAAGGAAATTTTATTGCTACAATAATTGTTCTTACAATTTCTGGTCTTACAGACATACTAGATGGCTATATTGCAAGACGTTTTAACTTTATATCAGATTTTGGAAAATTAGTTGATCCATTGGCAGATAAAGCAACGCAAATAGCTCTTATAGGAACACTTGCAATACAAAAAATAATACCTATATGGATATTAATAATAGTGTTATTTAAAGAATTTTTAATGGTAGCCGGTGCCTCATTTTTATATGGCAAAGAATTGGTGGTATCTAGCAAGTGGTATGGAAA
Organism: uncultured Clostridia bacterium; assembly: GCA_944392485.1. Classification (GTDB taxonomy): domain Bacteria; phylum Bacillota; class Clostridia; order TANB77; family CAG-508; genus CAG-452. The sequence goes on from CALXWO010000001.1 coordinate 236,494, forward strand.
GCTTGCAACAGTCTTGTTTTACATTGCACTTGTTTGCTCTTTGTTTATAGAATATTGGAATTCTACTTTAATTGGACATATAGAATACAGCTTACCAACACTTTCTCATTTTGATACATATATTTATTATTTAGCAGTAATAGCAACAATATTTTCTTTAATAATGTACATAAAAGCATTTTATTTACAAGGATACTTAAAAAAAGCTATGAAGCAAGGTCAAGAAAAAAAAGAATAGTAAATTTGTCTTTACTATTCTTTTTTTATTATTCTTTGTTTTTATATTCCTTATTCAAAATCTTCTAAAGTTTTATTTAGTTCCTTTTCTGTATATATTTTCATTCCGTTTTGTATTTTCTCTAAATCTTCTTCTGGTAAATATTGTGTTGGAATTTCTGTTACTTCGTATAAAGTTTCGTTATTGTTTTCGTCTAATTTATATATAGCTATATAGCCATCTTCTTCTTTTAATAGATAATGTTCATTACAAAATTCGTCTACTTCTTTATATAATACTATTTCTGTAGGCGTAAATTTTTGTATTTCCCAGTCACTAAATCGGTCTTTTAATTCTTCTTCTGTCAAGTTTATCTCTGTATTTTCTATTTTTTGTTTGCTTTCTATTATATGGTTACACTTTTCATAATATATTTTTAATGTTATAACACAATTTGGAGAAGATTTTTCTTCTTTGCTACTTGTTGCAACTAAGTCTTCTATTTCTTGGTTAGTTAATTCTCCTAATGCTGTGCATTCATCTTCTATAGTTTCTGCAATTTGTACTTTTCCCTCGTCATTGAGTTTATTTATTTTATATAAATATACTCCTGTAAAAAATCCTAATATTATTCCTATTATAATTATGGCAATAATTGTATATTTTTTCATTTTTACATCACCATTTTTATTGTTGCCACTTTTTATATAAATATACAAATGCACTTTAATTTAGCATTTTATTAATCCATATTTTGCCTTTTTTATTTACCTTAATAGTTATTTCTCCCATTTTATCTGTTCTATAAATCTTGCAATTAATATGTTTAAGCCTCTCTATTACTTCTACATTTGGATGTCCAAATTTATTGTTTTTCCCTACTCCTATTAATGCAATTTGTGGACTTATCTTTTTTAAAAATTCTTCTGAAGATGAAGTTTTTGAACCATGATGTGAAATTTTTAGTACTGTACTATTTAATTCGTTGGTATCTTTATATTTTTCTAATATTTTTTCTTCCGATTTTTCTATATCTCCTGTAAATAATATACTAAAATTAATGTACTTTAGTTTTGCAACAACAGAGTTATTATTTAAATCTTCATATTCTAACTCTTCGGGCGGATACATTATTTTTATTTCTACATTTTTATCTATTTTTAAAATATCTCCTTGTTGTACAAATTTTGTATTAATTTTTCTTTTATTAATAATTTGTACAATATTTTTATATTCTTCAGAGTAATATGCTTGTTTAGAAATTAATATATTTTTTACATCTAGTTTTTGTATTACATCTATTAATCCATTACTGTGGTCACTATCAAAATGAGAAATTAAAATATAATCTATTGTTTTTATCCTTCTGTCTAGCAAGTAATTGACCAATATGTTTTTTTCTTCTCCTCCATCAATTAGTACTGTTTTTAAATTTGGTGTAACAACTAGTGTGCTATCTCCTTGTCCTACATCTATAAAATATATTTTTAGTTCTTTTAAGGCTTTATTATATTCTGTTATACAAAAATTAAATATTAATATTGCTAGTAGAATAGTGCATAATATTTTTTTAAAAGTTTTTAAATTTAATTCTTTTAAAAGTCTTTTTTGGAATCTTCTCAAAGGATTTTTAAGTATATATAATGTGTATAGATAATTTGCGGTTAGGATAAACAAATATATAAATATTATAGATATTAAATACGGAGTTTTTATAATTATTGTACTAAATGGAAGTTTTGCTGTTATATCTGATATATAAATTAATATTTCTAATCCTAGGTTTAAAATTACTGCCATCATTTTTGCCAGTTTAAATGCTATTAATGATATAAATATTGTTATAAATCCTAAAATTATATCTAAACCTAAAATAGGCCCTGCAAAAAAATTCGAGATAAAAAATGTTAAAGAAATTGTATTAAATGTATATGCCATAATTGGCATTATCATAATTTGTGCAGAAAAAGTTATTGATAGAATTTCTGCAATTTTTTTGTTTAATTTTATTTTTATTAAAAAGTCTTTTATATTTTTATTTAATAATACAATGCCTATTGTTCCTAAATATGAAAGCTCAAGACCTATTTCTGTAATTGAAAAAGGATTTAATAAGAGGAGTATTAGTAAAGAAAGAGAAATATTTGTTACAATATCTGATTTTCTATAAACTAAATTTGCACCAATCATTATTATGCTCATTAAACATGCTCTTACAACAGTGCTCGAAAACCCTGTTATAAACATAAGAAAAATTAAAATTAAGATAGTAAATATATATGTCCATCTTTTTGCAAGTTTGCTTTTACTAAATAAATATGTTGCTCCAATTATAATGTAAGTAGTATGTGAGCCCGATACAGATAACATGTGTGTTAAATTACTGGCTTTAAAACTTTCTTCTATTTGTTCTGATATGCCGGCTTGTTTCTCCAATTAAAATCCCACAAAAGAGACTACTTGTTTTTTGTGGTAATAATTTTTTTGACGTATTTACAATATAGTTTTTTATATTGTTAGAAATTATTAGTATTTTATTTAAATTATTGTTAGAAATTATTTTTAAATTAGTACAATTTATACTCCCATATATTTTTTTAGTTTTTAAATAGTCTCTATAATTAAAGCTTTTATAATTTCTGCTTTCTTCTGGTAATAAATATTCTCCTTCTAATTTTACTAAATCCCCATATTGTATTTTGTTTGTTTGTTCTTTTTTCGCATAAATATAAAATTTTTTACCTTTATATTTACCTGATTTTATTTTAACGAGATATTCATTACTATATTCTTTTTCTTCTTTATCTCCGTATTACAACTGCATATCCATTTATTTTATTTGGAATATTTTTATAAAATGCATCATATTTATTATCTAAAATTAAAGTATATAAATAAAAAAACACACTTGAAATAGTCAATATTATAATACATTTAATATTAAAAATAATCTTTAAATATCTTATAATTTTATATTTTTGTTTATATTTGTTATATAATATAAACAGAATTATAAAAATAGGTAAAATTAAAGCTATACTTTTTTTAAAGTATAGCTCATAGATAACTCCTATTAAACTTCCGAATTGTACAGATTAAAATTGGTCTTTTTATTTTTATCACTCCAATTTAATTTGCTATTTTATTATTCTTCTAGCAGAATAGTAATATTTATTATAATATCCACTATTTATTGTATCTGTTCTAACTCCTGTTTTTTTGTTTTCCGCATGAATAATTTTGCCCCCACCTATATAAATTCCAACATGACCTATGCTTCCATTAGATCCATTATCAAAAAATACTAGGTCTCCTTTTTGTAAATTGCTTTTTGATACTGATTTACCTTGTTTTGCTTGTGTTGTACATGTTCTATTAATTGAATATCCACATGAATTGTATACATAGTAAACAAAGCCAGAACAATCAAATCCCTTACTTGGAGTACTTCCTCCCCATGTATAGTCATATCCTATATATTTTTTTGCAAAATTTACAATTTTATCTCCCGCAGATGAATTTGAAGAAGATACTTCTTCTTTTTCTACTTTTTGCTCAGAATTTACTTTTTTTTCTGTTCTTGTTACTCCACTTCTACTTGTTACTTCTACTGGCTTTTCTGATATTAAATCTTTAGAAATATATCCTTTATAATCTTTATATTCAATTTTATAAAAGTCGCCTTCTTCTCCAGTAATTGTTACTGCAGTATTTCTTGTAAGTATTGTTATTATAGAAGACTCTGTTGTTGCTTTTGCTCTTACATTTGCAGATGAACTTGCATTTATGTATCCTGTTTTATTTTCTACTGGTTTTTCTGTAGTGGTTTCTTCTTGTTTTTCAGTTTTACTGTCACTTTCTTTTTCTACATTAGTTTCCATATTTATAAAATATTTTCTTGCCCATCCTGTTATACTTCCTGATGTAATATTTACCCAATTGTTTAATTCATAATTTATAGTAATTGTTGCATCCTTTTCTACATTGGCTATTACTTTTGATGTTACAGAAGGAATAATATATACTTTTAAAGCCTGTTTTACAGTTTTATTTTGTGGGTATATTTGTTGTTCTGTATTTGTATTTTCATCTGGGTTTTCTACCAAAGTTTCTTCTTCATTATTGCTAGCTTCTTCTGTATTTGTATTTTGCTCTTCTTGTTCTATTGGCTCTTCTAACTCTACGTACTCTGCAAATACATAACCATTATAATTTTTATATTTTACTTTATACCAATCTCCACTCTCTTCTGTTACTTCTACATTACTATTATCACTAATTGTTGTTATAATTTTGCCACTTTTTGAGGCTTCTTCTCTTAAAATTAATCCATTTGGAGCATTTACTGTTCCAGCAGTAGCAAAACAAGAAGTTACAAACAAAGCTAATAATAATATTGTAAGTGATGCAATTCTTTTTAAATTACTCATTTTAAGCCATCTCTCCTTATAATTTATCTTGCTAATTATATATTTATTTGGCTTTTTTGTCAAGCAAGGCTTGATATTATGGTCTTGCATTTATTATATATCTCTTCTTCATTTTGTATATTTGTTTTTCTATTTTCCATAACTATTTTTCCATTTATTATGCTTGTTTCTACATTATTTCCTCTAGCATTATAAACAAGATTTGAAAAAACATCATTTACTGGTTCTGTTTTTTCACTTTTTAAATTTACAATAATTAAATCTGCATTTTTACCTTCTTTAATACTTCCAATTTTACTTTCTTTATTTAGTGCTTTAGCACCATTTATAGTTGCCATTTTTAATACTTCATATGCTGGAAGCAGTGTTGCGTCTTCATTTATTCCCTTTTGAAGAAGTGCGGTATAAGACATTACTTCAAACATATCTAAATTATTTCCGCTTCCCTGCCCATCTGTTCCAAGTGATACATTAATTTCATTTTTTATAAAATCATTTATTTTTGCAATTCCACACCCTAATTTTAAATTACTTATTGGGCAGTGTGCAACATTTATATCTAAAGTCTTTAAACTTTGCATTTCTTCTTTTTTTATTTTTACGCAATGTGCTAGTACTAAATGAATATCTTTAAAATATTTTTCTAGTAAATTTATAGGATTATTTGTATTATGAAGTTTTTTTATATCTTCTATTTCATTAGAATTTTCTGCAAAGTGCATATGAACATATAAATTGTATTTTTTGGCTAAATCTACTGCTCTTTCTACACATTCTTTTGTACAAGTATATAATGAATGTATTCCTACATTTATTGTTACCATGTCACTATTTAAATATTTGTTTATAAGTTTTTCTAATTCCTCTAAACGCTCTTCTATGTCTCCGCTGATATCCATTAATGTTCTGGTACAATGTGCTCTTATTCCAACTTTTGTAGCTGCACTAATTATTGCATTTGTCATAAAATATTGGTCATTAAAACAAGTAGTTCCAGTTTTTATCATTTCTATACAAGAAAGTAAAGAAGCATAATATATATCTTCTTCGTTTAACTTATCCTCCATTGGCCAAATTCTATCATTTAGCCATTCTTGTAATCCATATCCATCTAATGTATCTCTAAATATGCTCATTGGAATATGTGTATGCGTATTTATTAATCCTGGCATAACTACTTTTCCAGTTGCATCAATTAATTTATCATAATCTTTTATATCTATATTTTTGTCTACTTTTTCTATTGTTTCGTTATTTATAAGTATATCTATGTTTTCTTCGTATTTTTTCCTTTCCTCTGTCATAGATACTAAATTACAATTTTTAATTAATATTTTCATATATAATACCCCATTCTTTTAAATTAGAGTAATTATATTATATATTTATTTATTCGGCAATAAAAGGTAGAAAATAAAAATTTATTTTCTACCTTTTTTAAAATTTTATTTATGATTTATAACCTTTCTATTTGTTCTTTGGTTAACCCTGTTGTTTCCATAATGTCATCTGTTGAAAACTTCTTTTGCTTCATTTTTTTAGCTACTTCTTGTTTACCTTTCTCTATTCCTTTTTCTTCTGCAGTTCTTATTTCTGACTTTTTATCCATTATATATTTTTGTCTAAGTTCTGCTATTCTTTCTTTTACTTCATCACTACTTATCTCTTCTAATGTTTCTATTGCTTCTTTTATTTCTTTCTCTTTTTCTGCCATTTTCTTCGTTTCCTCCCCCTCAGGATTTTCCAAAAACATTATCCACTTTTTTAACTTTCCATTTTCTATCATTTTATTTATCTTTGGTATCTCTATTATATGTATCTCTAAATCCTCTGTCAATATTTTCCTTCCATTTTTGCTTTCTTTTATTTGCCATTTTGTATGTATTGGTAGTTCTTTGAATTTTTTTAACTCATAATCAAGAAATATAATACTTATACTTCTATTTAGTTTTTCGTAATCTTCTCCTCTTTCTATTTGTTTCATATATAATTTCGACCAGTAAAATAGTATTCTTTTTTCTATATCTTTATTATCTAATATCTGCATTTCTATATCTATCGGATTTTTATTATTAATTGTCGCTCTAACATCTATTATTCCCACTTTATCATCTGCTTGTATTCCCAATAAATACGGTGTTTGTTCTAATTCTATTGTTTCCACTTTTTCCTCTATTACATCTTCTATTAATTTTTTGGTAATCCTTTCGTGTTTTTGCTCTCCAAATAGCATTCGGAAAACAATATCTATTTTTGGAGATAGTATTTTTTTATTTTTGTTCATTTAATTCCTTCTTTCTTTTTTAATGTTTTTTATGTATATTGTAAATTATATATTTTGATTTGGAGGTGGGAAGTGGGAGGTGTGCTTTTTAGGGCAAGGCTACGTAGAGCTTACACTAATTTCACACATCTCACATCTCATTTCTCACCTCGCACCTCTTAAAAAAAGAGACTGTATTACTACAGTCTCTTTCTAGTATTTTTATATTAAATTACATTAAGCTAATTCTACTGTTGCTCCAGCTTCTTCAAATTTAGCTTTTAATTCTTCAGCTTCTTCTTTAGAAACTCCTTCTTTAATTGTTTTAGGTGCTCCATCAACTAGTTCTTTTGCTTCTTTTAATCCTAGTCCTGTTGCATCTCTAACAACTTTTATAACTGGTATTTTGTTTGCTCCAGCTTCTTTTAATACAACATCAAAAGATGTTTTTTCTTCAGCTGCTGCTCCAGCTACTCCAGCTGCTGCTGGTGCTGCTGCTGCTACTGCAGATACTCCAAATTCTTCTTCTATAGCTTTTACTAAATCAGCTAATTCAATAACTGTCATTTTTTTGATTTCTTCAATCATTTCTTCTTTATTCATTTTATTTCCTCCTATTAATGTAAGGGGACAAAGCTTAATCTTTTGTCACTTCCACTTTTGAGGAGCTTATGTCCCCTACTTGTGAATCAGTGATGTCAGTTTTATACTTTTCTCCCTGTTTATTTTAGTGCTTAGGTCACCACCCTGATTATTTGTAATTTTTATGAAGTTTGACAACGCAAGATGCTGTTTTTCATTCATTCTATGCGTCGGCTTCTGCTTTTTGTAACCTTACTTGTTCCAATGCAACTGCAAATTTTGAAATGTTTCCAAGTAAAGCTCCAGCAAGCATGCTGATAAGTGTTTCTTTTGATGGTAATTTAGCAAGAGTATTAATTTCTTCTACTGAAACTACTTTTCCATCAATTATCCCACCTTTAATTTTATAAAAATCGTTATCTTTTGCATATTCATATATTGTTTTGCATGCATCTAGATAATCATTGTTTCCTATTATAACAGCTGTAGGTCCTTCTAAAAATTCATCTAGACCTTCTATTTTACATTCTGCTAAAGCTCTTCTGATTATATTGTTTTTTATAACTTTATATTCTACTTCTGAAGCTCTTAATTTTGACCTTAAGCCTGTTACATCAGAAACATTAATTCCTCTATAATCTGTTAAAAGTACAACCTTAGCTTCTTTTATTTTTTCTGCTAATTTAGATACTTCTTCTTTCTTTTGATTTAAGATTTTTTCACTAGCCAAACTATTTCACCTCCTCCAAAACTCGAAGAGTTTTGTACTCTTCACTATTAACTTTTCAATAATGTATTGGGATACATTTTAATTCTTTTCGGGCAGATATGGAAATCTGCCTCTAAAAATTTTTAAATTACTTGTATCTCCAATTTAATTTATATTTAAAAAATTAAAAACTCTGTTTGCCTACTTCCGAGGCAATAACAGAGTTTTAGTTCTCCTTTATTAATTACCTCGGTAGGACTTATTTTTTGCCTACTGTCTTTGGTCAAAATTTGTGAAAGCAAATTTTGTATTCTTCACTTTTCACTATTCATTTTTCAATTTATTAAGTTTATCTCCTAGTTTTATTATCCAATATATATACTTGGTCCCATTGTTGTTGTAATTGCTGTGCTTCTTATATATTGTCCTTTTGCTGCTGATGGTTTTGCTTTTATAATTGCATCCATTACAGTTTGGTAGTTTTCTAATAATTTATCTGCTCCAAATGAAACTTTTCCAAATCCTAAGTGAATAATATTAGTTTTGTCTAATCTGTATTCTACTTTTCCTGATTTTATTTCATTTATTGCTTTTGTTACATCCATTGTAACTGTTCCTGATTTTGGATTTGGCATTAAGCCTTTAGGTCCTAATACCTTTCCTAATCTTCCTACAACTCCCATCATATCTGGTGTTGCAACTATTACATCATATTCAAACCAGTTTTCGTTTTGAATTTTTGGAATTAATTCTTCTGCTCCAACAAAATCTGCTCCAGCTGCTTCTGCTTCTTTTGCTTTATCTCCTTTTGCAAATACTAAAACTCTTTGAGTTTTTCCTGTACCGTTTGGAAGTACAACTGTACCTCTAACTTGTTGGTCAGCTTGTTTTGAATCTACACCCAATTTTACGTGTAATTCTACTGTTTCATCAAATTTTGGTTTTGGCATTTTGCAGATTAATTCTAATGCTTCTTTTGCATCATAATTTTTTGACTTATCTACAAGTTTTTCACATTCTAGATATCTTTTTCCTTTTTTCATTTTTATTTCCTCCTTTGGTATTAGCGGACTTTTAATCCTCCCAATAAATTTATTAATGTAAGAAACAACTTGTTTTCAGGCGACCACAGGTCGCCCCTACAGTATATTTCTTATTTTAAACTATTTTGTCTTACAGCAGAATAAATCAAAAGTAGTATATTGCTAGGAAAACTAGCAAAAAATTTTGAGATTATACGCTGTATATCGAAAAATTTTTATGCGACGTTTGACAACGCAAGATGCTGCTTTTCATTTATTCTACGACTATAACTCCCATACTGCGAGCAGTACCTTCTACCATGCTCATAGCTGTTTCTAATGAAGCTGCATTTAAATCTTCCATTTTTGTTTTTGCAATTTCTTCAACTTGTGCTTTTGTTATTTTTGCAACCTTATCTTTATTTGGTTTTCCTGAACCTTTTTCTATTTTAAGTGCTTTTTTAATTAGTACTGCAACTGGTGGAACTTTTGTAATAAATGAAAATGTTTTGTCTTGATATACAGTTATTACAACTGGTATTATCATTCCTGGTTGATTTGCTGTTTTTTCATTAAATTCCTTTGTAAATTGCATAATGTTAATACCTGTTGATCCTAATGCTGGTCCAACTGGTGGTGCTGGTGTTGCTTTTCCAGCTTCTATTTGTAACTTAACAATATTTGCTACTTCTTTCTCTGCCATTTTACTCAATCTCCTTACTTTATATTTTATTTCCAAACAAATCAAAATTGGTATATTACTAGGCAAAATTATAATTAAATACCGGAGGCGTACACAAGTACGTTGAGGATTTTAATTATAATTTTAACGACGTAAGATGCCGATTTTCATTTGTTTGCTTAAATTTTTTCTACTTGCGAAAATTCAAGTTCAACTGGTGTTTCTCTTCCAAACATAGAAACTAATACTTTTACCTTGTTTTTTTCTTTATTTATTTCTTGTACTGTTCCTATAAATGAAGCAAGTGGCCCATTTACTACCCTTACAGAATCATTAATGTCATAATCTACATTTACTACTGCTGTTTCAAATCCCATATTTCTTATTTCTTCGTTAGTAAGTGGTATAGGGTCTGTTCCTGATCCAACAAATCCTGTAACTCCTCTTGTATTTCTAACAATATACCAAGATTCTTCTGTTACTATCATTTTTATAAGTACATATCCTGGAAATACTTTTTTTAGATTTGTTTTTCTCTTTCCTTCTTTTATTTCTATTTGTTCTTCCATAGGAACAACTATGTCAAAGAAATAATCTTCTAATTCTCTGTTTTTTATTGTTTTTTCTAAATCTGTTTTAACTTTATTTTCATAACCTGAATAGGTATGTACAACATACCATTTTGGTTCTACATCTTTTTGAGACATATTATAAGCCTCCTTATTATTGTACATTTTCTACAGAAGATTCGTTTGTTATTTGATTTGCATCTTCTTGAGCAGTATCTACATCTGTACTTACAACACTATTTTCAACTGTGTTTTCCACTACAACTTTGTTTTTTATATTTGATTTTAATTTATTAATTCCTTTTTCATTTATTAAATCAAATATTAAATCTAAAGCTATAACTATAACTGCTGTTATTAACACTATTGTAATTACTGCTACTGTTTTATTTACTAATTGTTTAGGCGTAGGCCAAATTACTTTTTTTAATTCAGCTTTAAAGTCTTTAAAAAAATGTTTTTTATTTTTAACATCTTTATTTTTTTTTGCATCTTTAGCCATTTTATATCCTCCTTAAAACAGCCTTATTTTGTTTCCTTATGTGTTGTTCTTTTTTTACAATATTTGCAATATTTTACAACTTCTAATCTTTCTGTGTTATTTCTTTTATTTTTACTTGTTGTATAATTTCTTCTTTTACATTCTGTACACTCTAATGTTATATTTTCTCTTGGTCCTTTTGCAGCCATTTTTTAGCTCCACCTCCAACTTTGTTTTGTGCGGGTTTTAACGATGCTTTTTTTAAGCTATGTCCCCAACTTAGAAACATAGCTTATATAATCTATCATATTTTTTTATAAATGTCAACGGTTTTACGGGATTTTTTTAGATGTTTTATGTATTTTTTAACTTACTGGAACTTGAATATCTTTAACAAAATCCGAATAGCTTCTTATTGTGTCATTTGTATTTTGATTTTCTGGTTCTTCTTCTAATGATAAAGGTTCATATACAGTTCCAGCAAACCACACTTCTCCTGTTTCTTTATCTCTTATAATAAACATATATGGTTTATTAAAGTTTAATTCAATTTTTTCTACAGGTACATCATATATATAATCAAACATACTGCCTGCTCCCATTCCGCCAGCTAATGTTGCGGCAGATGCCTTTATACCGTCTTGTGTAAATTCAATATTTGCTTTGTGCACTATTTTTCCTATATATGCCTCGTCGTCAGTAATACCTTTTAAGTTGGCCTTACTTTCATCAAATACTTCTGTAACTCCAATATCTTTTAAATCTTCAATTAAATTTAATTCATAATCAAATTCAAATTTAGGAATATAACCAGATATTTGTGTTACAACACCTTCTTTAAAGTTTTCGCTTTTAATTTCTTTTAAATTGCTAATTATTTTATTAACATCTTCTGCAGTAATGTTATTTATATATGAGTCTAAGTCTTCTTCTGGCATTATTGCAACATACTGAAGTGTTGTTCCATTATATTCTTTTAAATCTTTTGCAAAAGCTTTTACATTTTCATCTGTATAAACTAGAAAGTCTGTATTTTTATAAACTTTTTTGTAATTGTTATTTATTTGCTCAATATATTCATCTAAATAGTCATTTACTGCTGTTTCAATATCTTTTCCTTCTAGGTAATATGATGCAGTTCCATCAGGGTCTTCGCTTAAATATTCTCTAAATTTATCACCTACAGTTTTTCTAATATTTTCTTCTCCTAAACTTCCAACAATATCATAATTATTTACAGAAGCAATTATTCCCATTCCAGATACATCGTTTTCAACGCCTTCAAATTCATTTGATAATAATTGCGTTGGTGCTTGCCAATAATAGCTTTCGTGTGCATATAGTGCTTCAGGATTAATAGGATTTAAAAACTTATTTTCCCATTCCATATCAATTGCTAGAGCATTTACAAGTGCATAGTTTAATTCTCCTATATCTGAATCACTTATTATATTCTTAATAAGTTCTAGAGTTTTATCGCTAACCCATGTATTTATTTGTTTTGCTGACTCAAATGAATCATATACAACATCTGCATTGTATTTATCTCTTAAATTATCTATAAAACTACTTTTTATAGATTGTTTATATGTATCCCTTACAAACAATGCATTGGCAAAAGACATATTTTTGCTATTAACATATTTGTTAGATTTATATTCGCCAATTAATCCTAAAATTTCTTCTTTAGATTTTCCTTCTGTTCCTTCATTAAGCATTGCTAGTGTATATTTAATAGAAAGTGGGCTATATATTTTATTTTTCCTATCATTTTCTAACTGTAAAAATCTTAAATCAAAATCTTCTAATGAATTGCTCTTAAGTGCATATTTAAAAGATTGTTTTGTTTCTGTCTCTTGTGTTTTTATTGGTTCTGATGAGCTGTTACCTTTAAACTTATTTGTATATACCCCTATCCCTACAAAGAGTATAATTACAAAGGATGCTGCTACTGCTAAAAATTTTCCAAAATCTATTTCTATTACTTTTTTCTCTTTATGTTCTATTTTAAATTCTTCCTTGAAATTTTCAAATATTTGATTTGCATCTTTTGAAATTTCTTTGTCCTCTTGTAATTTTTCTTTTATAAACATATCTTTTTTATTCATTTATGCACACCTCCTCCTTGTTTAAGATGTGGTATAACTTTTCTCTTGCCCTAAAAACTCTTGATTTAACTGTGCCTTTTGGTATATTCAATACCATTGATATATCTGATATTGACATGTCATTGTAATAATATAAAACTGTTACTAATTTTAAATCTTCTTCTAATAAATTTATAGCATTTTCTAAATCTGTTTTTACTATAATATTATTAGCAAAATTGTTTTCATACCTTGTCTCATTTAATTGTACTTTTTCTTCCTTTTTACTATTTAGCTTTTGTTTTGCTACAATGTCATAGCATTTATTTATTGTAATTCTTATAACCCAAGTTTTAAAATGTTTCTCATTTTTTAATTTATTTATATTTTTATATATACTTAAGCAAGTATCTTGAATCGCATCACATACATCATCTTCATCTTTTAATATTGCTTTTGCCGTTTTATATATTGGTAATTTATATTCTTCAATTAGTCTTTCAAAAGCTTCTTGATCCCCTTTTTTTATTTGAGCAATAATAGACATCTCTCTACCTCCATACTCATTAGACTTTAGTTTTTTTTAATTGGTTCATATGTTTTAATTTATATCTTTTTTATCTGATAACTATTTTATTCTATTGAAGCGAGCATGTCAATTCATTAAATATTTTAACATCGCTATACTAGAACAGGTCGCTCTTTGAGCGACCTGTTCTTATTTCTCTATAAAATCTAAATACTCTGCTTGGTTTATCTTCCGACCCATTCCATCCTCCGACCACTACCAGAAAATCCACCGCCTCCACCTGATCCATTTGATGAACTATGTAGTGCTATTTCTGATAGTGATGTACTATATGCTTTGCTAGTATTTATATTTATTGTATGTATTGGGCTATATCCCCCTATATTATAAACTATATTATTTGTTGCAAAACTTAATAATCGGTATCTTCTTATCGTATTTTTATTTGTCTCAAAATTTCTCCTATATCTTTTGTTGCTTTTATAAATTAATGTTTCTTTTGAACAGAATATCCAAATTTCCCTACTTGCTTTCCAAGTTCAAAATATTTACCGTTTGCATATGCTACAAGATCGCATTTACTTATGTCAAAAGCTCCTTTTTCGTCTATATATTTTTCATCTGCATTAATTGATAATACTTCTGCCATAAACATATGATGTGACCCTAATTCTTTTATTTCTTTTACTCTACATTCTATAGATACTGGGCTTTCTGCAATTGCAGGGCATTTAACAAAATTACATTTTTCTTTTGTTAAATTCATTTCTTTAAATTTATCTACATTTTTTCCTGATTTTACTCCGCACCAATCAGTTGCATATGTTAAATCTTTACTGGTTAAATTTATAACAAATTCTCCACTTTCTTTAATTATATTATATGAATATCTTTCTGGTCTTACCGAAATATAGCACATTGGTTCATTTGAATTTATAATCCCAGTCCATGCAACTGTTATTATGTTTGATTTTTCCATTGTCCCACAAGACACCATTACAGCAGGAATTGGATATATAAATGTTCCTGGTTTCCAAGCTACTTTTGACATTAATACCTCCCCTTTCTTTAAAGCTAATTATATATTAATTTATTCAGTTTTTCAATATTTATGATATTTCCTTATTTACTAATACTTTTTTTGCTGTATAATTAAATATATATTTGTACGGAGGTTTTTTATGGAGCTTTTAAAGAAAATGATATTGGAAAATGGACATATAATTAATGAAAATGTGTTAAAAGTGGATAGTTTTATCAATCACCAAGTAAGCCCTAGTTTAATGAAAGAAATCGGATCTGAATTTTATAACTATTTTAAAGATAATAAAATTACTAAGATAATTACAATTGAAAGTTCTGGAATTGCTCCAGCCTTGATGACTGCAATTAATTTTAACGTTCCAATGGTAATATTAAAAAAACAAACATCAAGTATTCTTAATGAAAATGTTTATCAAACAAATGTAAAGTCATTTACTAAAAATACTACGTATAAATTAACACTTTCAAAGGATTACATTTCTAAAGAAGATAAGATATTAATAATAGACGATTTTTTAGCTAGTGGAGAAGCTGCAAAAGGTGCAATTAAGTTAATAGAAAACGCTGGAGCTGAGGTTTCTGGGATTGGAATAATAATAGAAAAATCATTTCAATCAGGTAGAAAAACATTAGAAGATCAAGGATATAGGTTGTATTCCTTAGCAAGGATTAAATCATTGCAAAATAATGCAATAGAATTTTTAGATTAGTTAAATTGTGATTTGTGTGTGTCTCAAAGGGGACGGTTCTTGATGGGTCGTTCCCTTAAAGAGGAAATGTTCACAGCAAGAACTGTCCCTGTTTGGGACACGAATAATACAAATCACAATTTAGCCATTAAATGGAGGTTGTAATTGAAAAAAATAGAAGAAAAAACTAATGTAATGAGAATTCTAGATAAACTTAAAGTTGATTATTCTAGTCATAACTACTTAAGTTCTGGAGCAATAAGTGGTATAGACGTAGCAAACGCCCTGAGTGAGGATCCTAGTATGGTTTTTAAAACGTTAGTAACAGTTGGAAAATCAAATAATTATTATGTGTTTCTGGTTCCTGTAGATAAAGAATTAGATTTGAAAAAAGCTGCTGCTTCTGTTGGAGAGAAAAAAATAGAAATGGTAAAATCAAAGGAATTACTTTCTCTCACAGGTTACATTCATGGTGGTTGTTCTCCAATAGGTATGAAAAAACAATTTAAAACTATTATTGATATAAGTGCAAATAAATTTAATAAAATATTTTTTAGTGCTGGAAAAATAGGATATCAAATTGAAACAAATTTAAATGAATTAAAAAAAGTTATTAATTTTGCATTAGCCGATATAACTGTTAATTAAAATTAACAAGATTTAAGGCATAAAAAAAATCTGGCGATGACCTATGTTTCCAGCAGGGTAACCCGCAAGTATTTTCGGCACTAATGAGCTTAACTTCTGTGTTCGGGATGGGAACAGGTGTATCCTCATTGTAATTATCACCAGAAAAATTTAGTATGCTTTAGCACACTGAAAAATATATAGATAAAGCATGGTAATTTGATTAAACTAATTACTTAACTCTTCTTGGCAGATGTTTTCGTCTGCCTTTTCTTGTGGTTAAGCCCTCGATATATTAGTATTGGTCAGCTGAATGCATTACTGCACTTACACCTCCAACCTATCAACCA
>CALXWO010000002.1 GCA_944392485.1 uncultured Clostridia bacterium
GTGCGACCCCTACAACGTTGAGGAAACGACCCATCAAGAACCGTCCCATTTGAGACACACACAAATTACAATTTATATAATTACAAATATACATAAAAAATATTTAAAACAAAAAAAGCAAATGATAAAATCCAAAATATAAAAACAAAAAAATTACTAAAGAAGGGATGAATAAACAAATGAAAAAAATAAAACCAAACAAAAATCACACATCACACCTAGAACATCACGCATCTAGCTCAAAAGGCATAACCCTGATCGCCCTAATAATAACAATAATCGTCATGATAATATTAGTTGCGGTAACAATAAACATAGCATTAAATGGGGGGCTTTTTAAAACAGCACAAGATGTAGCAGAAAACACAATTGTGGAAAGAGATAGGGAATTTGGATTATCATCAGGAGAAATAATAAATGAATGGGTAAATGGAGGACCAATAACATTACCAGAAGGATGGAAAGAAACTACAAAACCAACAGGATGGGATAATGAAAAAATAACAGCAGCAACAGACGGAACAAATACAATACCACTTCCAGAAGGATACGAAATATCCAATGTAGATGGAGAGCATACAATAGAAGAAGAAATAGTAATGTAATAGGAAATAATGATTATTTGCAAACAAATATGATATGGGGACAAGAGTGGGATGCTATGATAAATTATTTTTATAGTAGAAGCATAAATTATTCAGCGTGGGAGACGACAAGCACGCAAGGAGAAGTAGTAAACTCAGGACAGTCAACAAATAGCAGTGGGACAAAAGATGTAATATACAATATATATGATTTAAGGACCAATGCATATGAATGGTCAGCAGAAGTCTATAACAATTTGGTTAGACTTATGCGAGGTGGTAAATATGATATTAGAGTCTCAGCAGATACTACCACATTCGGGCAGAATCCAGTTTATATCAATAGCGTCAATGCTTCCCGACTTACACTTTATATAAAATAAAGTTATAAGCTGAGAGAACACATGGAAAATCAAATTGTAGAGACGGCAAATTGCCGTCCATTTTCATTATTAAAAAATATTTGAAGCCATTGACAAACAGTATAAACAAAAAGTATAATGTTTACAATATAGTTATCAAGAGTGGACGAGAGAACCGGCTTAATAACTCCACAGCAACCTGTTATAAAACAAGGTGCTAATACCGGCAAAGCAAAGTGCTTTGAATGATGATTTAAATATAATCAAACAAAATAAAGACTTTGCAAAAATGCAAAGTCTTTTTGTATATATAGATTAATGGAGATGATTAATTATGAAAAAATATTTTTTTACGTCTGAAAGTGTAACAGAAGGACACCCAGACAAAGTATGTGATTTAATATCAGATAGCATATTAGATGAATGTTTAAAACAAGATAAATATTCAAGAGTTGCAGTAGAAACATTTGTATCAAAAAATTTAATTACAATAGCAGGTCAAATTACAACAAATGCTAAAATTAATGTAGAACAAATTGCAAGAGATGTTTTAAAAGAGATAGGTTATGATAATGAAAAAACTGATATAGATTATAGAACTTGCAAAATAGAGACTAACATAACAAAACAAAGCCAAGATATATCTATGGGAGTAGATGTAGGTGGCGCAGGAGACCAAGGTATAATGTTTGGCTATGCATCAGACGAAACAAAAGAACTTATGCCACTTGCAATAGCTATTGCACATAAACTAACTAAGAAACTAACAGAAGTAAGAAAAAATAAAGAGATAGAATATTTACGACCTGATGGCAAAGCACAAGTAACAGTAGAATATGAAGGAGACATTCCAAAAAGAATAGATACAATATTAATTTCAAGTCAGCATTTAGAAGACGTAGATTTAGAAATTATGAAAAAAGATATTATAGAAAAAGTAATTAACAAGGTTGTAGACAAAAAATATATAGATAAAAATACTAAAATATATATAAACCCAACAGGTAGATTTGTAATAGGTGGACCACTTGGAGATACTGGACTTACTGGAAGAAAGATAATAGTTGACACATATGGAGGATATGCAAGGCATGGAGGAGGTGCTTTTTCTGGAAAAGACGCAAGCAAAGTAGACAGAAGTAGCACATATATGCTAAGGCATATTGCAAAAAACATAGTTGCAAATGGATATACAAAAAAATGTGAACTCCAAGTTTCGTATGCCATAGGAATGAGCAAGCCCTTATCAATATATATTAATTGCTTTGGAACCAATACTATTCCAGAAGAAGAAATAATACAAAAAATAGAAGAAAAATTTGACCTAACACCAAATGGAATTATAGAATATTTAGATTTAAGAAAACCTATATATACAAAAACAACAAACTATGGGCATTTTGGAGATAAGGATTTACCATGGGAGAAGGTAATTAAATTGTAATTTGTCGAATTGGGGGAAAAAGGGGTCAGACCCCTTTTTCCCCCATCCAGTAACATTAATTTAAATTAAAACATATAATACCTTAAAGCAGGTGAATATTATATGTTGGACTTTATTACAAATGGTATAATTTGGACCTTAGCATTATATGGATTAATAGAAATTATAAAAACAATATATTACATATGTACTTGTACCAATTTAGAATCAAAAGGCATTTACTTTATAATTGCAGTTAAAAATCAAGAAGAAAAAATAGAAGGATTTATGCGTTCAATAATATTTAGAATTCTATATGGAAAAGAAGATTGTATAAAAAATATTATAATAACAGATTTAGGTTCCACAGACAAAACAAAGGAAATAGTAGAAAAATTAGAACATGACTATAAATTTATACATTTGGTAGACTGGAAAATATGTAAAAATTTAATAGATGCACATCGGAGATTTAAAGGATGTGCAAAATTAATAAATATTGCAAAAATAAATTTTTATGTTAGAATAAAAGCATAAAAGTTTATTTTTTTAAGGAGTATTGGGCTTTGGAAATAAAAGGACAAATAAGCGAAATTATATATCAAAATGAAGTAAATAGTTACACAATTGCAGAGCTTGAAGCAGAAGAAGAATTAATAACAATAGTAGGTTATTTGCCATTTATAAATAAAGGGGATAGTTTAAAAATAGCTGGAAATTTTGTAAACCACCCAGAATATGGCAGACAATTTAAAATACAAACATTTGAAAAAATAATGCCGGAGGGTTTAGAAGCTTTAGAAAAATATTTAGCAGGCGGAGTTATAAAAGGAGTAGGGCCTGCAACTGCTAAAAGAATAGTAGATAATTTTAAAGAAGAGACCATAGCAATTTTAAAATTTGAGCCAGAGAGGCTTGCAAATATTAAAGGAATTTCAAAAGCAAAAGCAATAGAGATTTCCGAAGAATTTAACGAAAAATGGGAGCTATGGCAAATAGTAGGATTTTTAGAAAGGTTTGGAATTACAGGGCAGAACAGCAAAAGGGTATACGAAGTTTTAGGGCAAGATGCAATAAATAAAATAGAAGAAAATCCATACATTTTATTAGATATAACATATGGACTAGATTTTAATAAAATAGATAAAATGGCAATGGATTTAGGTTTAGATAGAGAAAATCCAAAAAGAATAGAAAGTGCAATTAAATATGGATTAATACTTGCAAGCCATAATGGTAATTCATGTGTAATATACGAAAATTTAGTTAAATTTGTTTCAGATTTGCTAACAATTAATGAAACACAAATAGAAGAAGAACTAATAAATCTAAAAGCAAAAGAAGAAATATATATAGAAGAAATAGAAAATAAAGAATGGGTTTACTTAAAAAATTTCTATATAGCAGAACAAAATATAGCAGAAAAGCTGATGGCACTAAATAGTACGAGAAATATAAAAAAGATTAAGAATTTTGATAAAGAACTAGAAAAAGCAGAACAAGATGAAGATATTATATTATCAGAAGAGCAAAGAGAAGCAATAAAAGCAGTAAATGATAATAATGTTTGCATAATAACAGGTGGACCCCGGAACAGGTAAAACTACTATTATTAAATCTATAATAAAAATGTACAAAAACAGAAAAATGAAAGTAGTGCTTTGTGCACCAACAGGAAGAGCTGCCAAAAGAATGCAAGAACAAGCAGGAGAAGAGGCAACAACAATACATAGATTATTAGAAATTAGAAAAGCAGAAGAAAATGGAGAATTTTTATCAATAGATTATCCAATAACACCAATAGATGCAGATGTTGTAATAATAGATGAGATGTCTATGGTAGATATGTTTTTAATGAACCAAATAATGAAAGGTATTTATTTAGGTACTAAACTAATTTTAGTAGGAGATATAAATCAGCTTCCATCAGTAGGACCAGGGAATGTTTTGCAGGATATAATAGAATCAGAAGCAATTACAACAATAGAATTAAACAAAATTTTTAGACAAGCTGCAAAAAGTAAAATAATAACAAATGCGCATAAGGTAAATAATGGGGAAAGCTTTATAGATGTAGAAGAAGAAAAAGATAAATTAGATGATTTTTTCTATATAAACGAAACAACTCAAGATAAGATTTTGCAAGATGTTATTTCGCTTTGTACAGGTAGACTAAAAAAATATGGAAATTATGATTTCTTTAAAAATATACAAGTTTTAACACCAACAAAAAAAGGAATGCTAGGAACAAAAGAATTAAACAAACAGCTTCAAAATGTATTAAATCCTGCTGACAACTTGCAAAAGCAATATGGAGAAAGATACTTTAGAGTTGGAGATAGAGTAATGCAAATAAAAAACAATTATGATATATACTGGGAAAAAGAAGTTGAAGATAAAACCGAAGCGGGATCTGGAATTTTTAATGGAGAACTTGGTAGAATTATTGAAATAGATGATCAAGAAAAACAAATTGAGGTTCTTTTTGATGATGAAAAAATAGCTTGGTATGATTATACAAATTTAGACGAATTAGAACATAGCTATGCCATAACAATACATAAATCACAGCGGCAGTGAATTTGATGTAGTTATACTAGTAATCCCACAAAGTTCACCAATGCTACTAACAAGAAATTTGTTATATACAGCACTAACAAGAGCAAAAGAATTATTAATAGTAATAAGCAACAAAAACATTATAAATTTTATGATACAAAACACAGATGTTAAAAAAAGAAATACTGGATTAAAATATAAACTGAACAAATTCTAATTTAGCGGTTAGATGATAGAAATTAGAGATGTAGGGGCGAACTGTGTTCGCCCGCAAATTAAATTAACCAATATAGGAATTATATCAGAAAAAGAAATAAATAGAATTTCAAAAATATATGAAAATGTAATAATTGATGAATATATAATTATGCCAAACCATATTCATATTATTGTAGAAATATTAGACGGGCGAACACAGTTCGCCCCTACAATATCACAAATTATAAAACAATTTAAAGGAATTATAACCAAAACAATAGGTTATAATATTTGGCAAAAATCATTTTACGAACATATAATTAGAAATGAAAAAGAATATTTTTTAACAAAACAATATATACAAAATAAGCCAATAAACTGGTATGAAGATAAATATTATAAATAAAGGAGCAATATATGTTAGATTTATCTAAAAATGTTAAATACATAAAAGGTGTAGGACCAGCAAGGGCAGAACTACTAAATACTCTTGGTATTTTTACACTTAATGATTTAATAACATATTTTCCAAGAACTTATGAAGATAGAGGAAAACCAAAGCATATTGCAGAATTAGAAGATGGAGATGAAGCATTAATAGAAGCAATATGCGTTTCTAAAATGATAGAAAAAAGAGTAAGAAAAAATATGGTAATATACACATTAACTGTTAGAGATGAAACCGGAATGTGCCATATTACTTGGTTTAACCAAAGATATTTAAAAAATAGATTTAAACTAGGAGAAACATATAAATTTTTTGGAAAGGTTAAAAAAAGAATTGGATTTATAGAGATGAATTCTCCTGTATTTGATAATATAGATACAAATAAAAATACAGGAAAAATAATTCCAATATATCCCCTTACATATAATCTATCACAAAATGTTATAAGACAAATAATAGAAAATGGCTTAAAAGAGGTAAATAGCAACTTAGAAGAAACATTGCCTGAATATTTATTACAAGATTATAATTTAGATGATATAAATACAGCAATAAATGACATACATTTTCCAAACAAATTTACAGATTATAATAAGGCACGTAAAAGACTTGTTTTTGAAGAACTACTTATTATGCAACTTGCACTACTTAATTTAAAATCAAAATATAAAGTAAATGCAGAAGGAATAAAATTCAAAGAAGAAGTAAAAATGCAAGAGGCAATAGATACGCTACCATTTAAACTAACAAAAGCACAAATAAGAGTATTAGAAGAAATAGATAAAGATATGGAAAGTATAAAACCTATGAACAGGCTTCTTCAGGGAGATGTTGGCTCACGGAAAAACCGCAGTATCAATAATTGCAGCATATAAAGCTGTAAAATCTGGATATCAAGTTGCAGTAATGGCACCAACCGCTATTTTAAGCAGACAACATCTAAAAAATTTTTCTGATATACTGTCAAATTTTAATATAAAATGCGAACTATTAGTAAGTGGAATTCCTAAAAAGCAAAAAGAAGATATTTTAGAAAGACTAAAAAATGGAGAAATTGATGTATTAATTGGCACACATAGCTTGCTTGAGGAAAATGTTATATTTAAAAACTTAGGACTAGTAGTTACAGATGAGCAACATAGGTTTGGAGTAAGACAAAGAAGCACAATAAATAATAAAGGAAAAAATCCAGATGTACTAGTTATGACAGCAACACCTATTCCTAGGACACTAGCTTTAATACTATATGGAGATTTAGATATATCAATAATAGATGAACTTCCACCAAACAGAAAGAAAATAGATACATTTGCAGTAACAAAGGGTATGGAAACTAGAGTAAATAATTTTATAAAGAAACAACTAGATGAAGGAAGGCAATGCTATATAGTTTGCCCATTAGTGGAAGAATCAGAAGAAATAAATGCAAAAGCAGTGCTTGATACATACGAAAAATATAAAGAAATATTTTCAAACTATAAAGTAGAATATATACATGGAAAATTAAGACCAAAAGAAAAAGACCAGATTATGCAAGATTTTAAAGACGGAAAAATACAGGTTCTTGTTTCAACAACAGTAATAGAAGTTGGAGTAGATGTTCCAAACAGTAATATAATGGTAATAGAAAATGCAGAAAGGTTTGGTCTTGCAACACTTCATCAATTAAGAGGAAGAGTAGGCAGAGGTAGTTATAAATCATATTGCATACTAAAATACGAAGGTAAACGGTGAAAACACAAAAGAAAGAATGAAAATAATGTGCGAAACAAACAATGGATTTATTATTTCAGAAAAAGATTTAGAACTTAGAGGCTCTGGAGAATTTTTTGGAACAAGGCAGCATGGACTTCCAGAATTTAAAATAGCAAATCTATTTGAAGATATAGAAATGCTAAAGTCAGTACAAAGCGTAGCAATAAAAATAATGGAGGACGACCCAAATCTAGAAAAAGAAAAAAATAAAAAATTAAAAGAACAAATAGAAAACAAGTTTAAAGATAGGATTGAAATATAAAAAAACAAGGCTAGAATTTAATTCTAGCCTTGCCCATGCCTTAGGGTTTACGAATAAAGAATTCCCCATTTTTGATGTAGATGATAAAAAAATCATCCCAATCTGCCTTAAGTAAGGCTAAAGCTTCTTTAGGGAAAGATATTCTCCCCTTAGAATCAACTTCCCGAAAACACAGAACACAATGGCTTTTACAGGTTTCTCTTTTATTAATAATTATTGCGTCAGGTGTAGAGAAATCGTAGCAGAGTGCTAATGTTTGGGGAAATTTCCAGCCTAGTTCTTCCCGTAAATCAAACGGAATGGTAACCCTATGCTGTTTGTCTAATTTTGGCATGTTATGCACCTCCATATTGAGATTGACATAATTATAACACATATTGGAATAATATTCAAATTGTAATTTGTGTGTGTGGGGGAATTCTAGGGACTGTCCCTAAAAATCACCAAACATAGGGATTTTGGGGACTGTCCTAAATTCACCCATTAAAAAAATTGCTAATATACATAAAGTGTGATATAATTTTTTTAATTCATTTATTTGAATAATTTTTTGAAAGGAATGGCACTATGAAAGACGAACTCAAAATAGAATACCCTTTCAGAGAGAGCATGGATGAAGCCCTAGAGGATTTAAAAGAAATCCGAGAAAAGTACCAGCATAAAAAAGGCTGGAAAGAAGTAAAAGCATGGGCAGAAAAATCATGCGGAAAATGGCGTGCAATTGCATACTATCGAAAAGTTTAAAAGGAAGGACTGATACTATAAAAAAGTAGTATCAGTCCTTCCTTTTAATACAAAAGTAATTATTTAAGAATAAATAATTACTTTTTTCAAACAATATTAATGATAGTTTTTATGTATTTAATTGTATGAATGGAGGTTTTATTATGTTTAATTTTAATACAGACATGGCAGACGAAAGAAGAGATATTTTTAAGAAAGCAAATAATTTAGAAGAGATTCCAGGAATTGAAACAGAAACTGTAGACGAGGGAGAAAATATAAAAACAAATAGAGTAAAAATAGTAGATAAGCAAGGGGAAGAGGCAATTGGAAAGCCAATTGGAACTTATATAACAATAGATATAAAAGATTTAAAAATTGCAGAGAATAAAGAAATACAAAAGGCTTCTGAAATTGTTACAAAAGAATTAAAAGAATTAATTAATAAGCACGTAGATAAAGAAGGTGATATTTTAGTTGTAGGGCTTGGAAATATATATGTAACACCAGATTCACTTCGGACCAAAAGTTGTGTCAGAAATAGACATAACAAGACATCTTTTAAAATATGCCCCACAATATTTAGAGGAAAATGCAAGACCAGTTAGTGCAATAGCACCCGGAGTACTTGGAACAACAGGAATAGAAACAATGGAAGTAATAAAAGGTATAGTAGAAAACATAAAACCTAAATTGATAATTGTAATAGATAGTTTAGCATCAAAAAGTATAGAAAGAATAAGCAGTACTGTGCAACTTTCTGATACAGGAATAGTACCAGGTGCTGGTGTTGGCAATGCAAGAAACGAAATAAGTATAAATACTCTTCGGAATACCAGTAATTGCAATAGGTGTACCAATGGTTGTAGATGCCGCAACTATTGCAGCAGATAGTATAGATGTTTTTATAGAAAAACTACAAAACGAAGGAAATTCAAACGACTATTTAAACAAGCTAAAAGATGAGGATAAATATGGAGTAATAAGAGACGCTTTAATTCCAAAAGAATACAATTTAATAGTAACACCTAAAGAAATAGATGATTTAATAGAAAATATGAAAGATGTAATTGCAAGAGGAATTAACTTTTCGTTGTAAAATATAGTTTATTTTAGCAAATAAATTCCATAAATTATTAATAAGTGAATAGGATAAAACAAATATAATAAGTATTTGGTATTTTTACCTTTTTGTCCATTATATAAAATTATAAAGAACAAAGAAAAACAAGTAAAGATAAAAAGATATAAATAAACAATATAAAATCCATTTTCTAAGCATTGTATTAAATATTTAATTAATGTTGCAATAACAAAGAAAGTAGTCGCATAAAAAATATTATTTTTAAAAATGTAAAATATAAATATAATTGCAACACCATAAAAGCCATAATCGCATTTGCTAAACTGTGCTATAAGCCCAATTAAAATGGCAAATAAAAATCCAATAATTTTATATTTTGATTTATCATAAATATATATTGAAACAAGTCCTAAAAGCAAAGTAAAGAATACATTTAATACAAAACTAGCAGAAAAAATAGAACTAAACAGCATAAAAGGAACTTGCGAAACAACAGCAAACAAAAATAATCTTAAAAAGTATTTTTTAAGATTTTTTGTATGTATATATCCTTCTGAAATCTGGAAAGCAAATATAGGAAAAGCTAGCCTACCAATATAATTTAAAAAAGAAATTTTACCATAAATTAAATAACCAATATGATCCATAAGCATACTAGCTACTGCAATAATTTTTAAAACAAAAGAACTCATATACAACTCCATGTGTTTTTTGATTTATTTTATATCATAACAGATAGCATATTGCAAATTGTAATTTGTATGTGTCTCAAATGGGACGGTTCTTGATGGGTCGTTTCCTCAACGTTGTAGGGGTCGCACTCCTGGGCGACCCGAAAATCGGGTATACGGGGCGCCGAAGACAGCGCCCCCTACATCAAAAAACCAAATTCCAAAAACAAAATACAATCATACAAATTACAATTTATTTATGAATTTTCTGCAACCTATATGCTTTACAGATGTTGCAATCATTACAAATATTTACTCTATTACCAAATATTAATTTAAGAGTATTTATAAATTCATCTTCTATTTCATCAATTAAATGTATATAAATTTTTTCTGGTAATAAACTTAATAAAGAATTTAATGTATAATCATTTGAAGAAAAAGATATATCAGATAAATATTTGCTATTTAAGATACTATCTTTGGTTTTTATTATATTTTTAAATTCGTCTAATAGAATAGATTCTTGGTTTTTATATACCAAATGAACTAAAGAGGAACAACAATCTTTAGAGTTAATATAACATTTTAAAAGATCTATAAATTCAGTATATTCTCTATCTATTACAAATTTATTTACAGCCATATCAACAAGATAATCAATTATTTTAACATAATCCTTAATCCTAAAATTTACAAAACCATCTAAAATTACAGATTTATTATTTGCAAAATATTCTATGCAAGAAATCATAATAGAATCTTTTCTAATATAAGCTTCATCTAAATCCTTCTCAATTAAATAATTATTAGTAATTTCAAAAATTTTTCTTTGCTCCATTTCTGTAAAATAAAAATAATTACAATTTATTATATGTCTAATTAAATCTTTTTCATAAAATTTTATAATTAAAGACGAGAGAATATTAGAAAAAATATTATAAAAAGAATCCAAATCTTTTCCCTTATAATGAATAATAATATTATTATATAATTTAAATTTTTGTTTGGATATATAAATATTATCAAAATCTAAATTTTCAAATTCATTTAGTAGATAATTTAAAATACTATTGTTATTTGTTTTAATACAAAAAGATTTAAGCACAAAAATTCTCCTCTCCAATATATGTTATTATCTACTAAAATTTATTAGATATACATATTTTATTCTTGAAGAGGAGAATATGAAACTTGTATAAAATTAATAATATATCATATAATCTATATTTGGAAAAATTTTGTCTTGCTTGCTAATTTCGCTTAAAAATTCTTCATCTATTTTATTTTCTTTTATTTGTTCATATAATTTGGTAAATCTTCCTATATGATCTTTTATTCTTTTTTTTGCATAATCAACCATTGTTCCATTAGTTATAATAAATAGCCAATCACTACTTTGAGCAAGTAAAAGTTCACGAGCACATTGATTTAAAGCTTTTTTTTGCAAGCCTTTAGCATTTGGATAAGTTTTAGCAAGTTCACACATTCTATCTGCTGCAACATGAAGATGTCTATGTACATAATCATTTGTTTGGTTAAGCCAAACTTCACTATATCCATTTGCACCCCAACTAGACCTGCAAGGAGAGGAAATTTGTATGTTTGGATATTTATCTATATACTCTCCAGGAGTAATTAGAGTAAAGTTACAATCATCATAATAAATTTTTTTAAACAAAATATAAAGCCAGTAAGGACCTTCATACCACCAGTGGCCATAAAGTTCTGCATCGTATGGA
Source organism: uncultured Clostridia bacterium (assembly GCA_944392485.1). GTDB lineage: Bacteria > Bacillota > Clostridia > TANB77 > CAG-508 > CAG-452. Next base: position 11,812 of record CALXWO010000002.1, read on the forward strand.
CATACAATTATAGGAGGAGTATCCATAAAAGATGATAAATCATTAATTTGTTTTACTCTAGAATCTAAGAAATGTCCAGCTTGCTTTTCTGCAGAATCTTTTGCCCATTGCAAATTATAATAATCTTTATTTTCGGTTTTTCCAGTTATTCTATGATACTTAATACCAGTATTAACTCTAGCACCATTTTTAGCAATATAAGGTTTTATATAATCATAGTCTGCATCATAACCAATATCACGATAAAATTCTCTGTAGTTAAAATCACCTGGATAACCGAGAAATAGAACTCCAAACTTGTCTAGAACTTTCAATATCACGTCCAAAAGCAACAATACCTTCAGGTGAAACGATTGGTGCAAAAGTGCCATAAATAGGAGTAGGGTCTGCATAAAGTATTCCATGAGATTCTGTTATAATATATTCTATTCCAAATTCCTTTAAATATTTATCCGCTTCTGGTACATAGCCACATTCTGGAAGCCAAATACCACGTGGCTTTTTACCAAAATATTTTTCGTATGTTTGAACACCAACAGCAATTTGAGCTTTAACTGCTTTTTTATTAACATATAAAATAGGAAAGTAACCATGCGTTGCACCGCAAGTAATTATTTCTAAAACCCCAATATCTTGAAAATATTTAAAACCTTCTATTAAATTACAGTTGTAAATGTTTTTAAATACGTGTAAATCATTTGAATATCTATTTAAGTAATAATTAGAAAGTTCATTAACTCTTTTATCGCTAGATGTTCTTACAACTTCTTTTTTGCAAAGTTCTATATGTTTTTTTAAATATTTAATATATCTTCTTTGCAACAATTTATTATCAAGCATAGAAAGTAGAGGAGGAGTAATAGACATAGTTATTCTAAAATCAACCTTCTCTTCTTCTAATTTTTTAAAATTTAATAATAATGGTATATATGTTTCAGAAATGGCCTCAAAGAGCCATTCTTCTTCTAAATAATCTTCACTTTCTGGATGATGTATAAAAGGTAAATGTGCATGTAATATAAAACTTACATATCCTTTCTTAGATTCCATTTTACTCTCCCTTATTTTGTATAATAAAAGCAAACTTAAATGTTTGCCTTAAATTTATTATTTAAAACTAGATGTAGGATTATTAAATGATTTTGCAAAATCATTATCTTTATACATAATTTTGTAGGCTTTTTCTAAATTATATACTTTTCCTAAATATTTTATTAAATTAATATTTGCAATATCTTTAGAATATATTTCATTTGTTTTAACATTTTTATAAAACACTTGGTTTTGTGCTTTTTCAAACAAAATATGACCGATTAGGGGACTCAATTTTATTTGAAGAAGTTATACTTAAATAATTGTTAGGAATTTCTACAGGAGCTTCATATTTTGGCCTTCTACCAAGTTCAACAGAATATTCGCATTTTTCATCATTTATATCAAAATACCAGCAATTGGCAAAATCGTTTATTTCTATTTCAAAAGTATAGTTCATTGTTGTGTTATGTACAATAAGAACAGGTTTTGTGCTTTCAAAGAAATTTTCTCCATATTGTTTAATATAATTTTTTCTATCTTTATCAGAAATATCCCAGTAAACAAAAAGAGTTTTAGGTGTTTGAGCCAAAATTTTAACAATAGTTTGGTTATACCTATATGGCAAATCATAGTACTCAACCAATTTGTTTTCTTTAACAATATTCTTTTTTGTTGTTTTTTTTGTAGAATTTTTACTTTTGGTAATAGGAGCTTTTTTAGATGCAACTTTTTTAGAAGTCCTTGAATTAGACTTATTACTAGAAACACTTTTTTTAGTTGAATTTTTAGAATTTAAAGCTTTATTTTTAACATTCAAATCCTTTGTATTTCTTGGCATTAAAAATTCCTCCTTAGTAAAAATAAATATCATTATATATACTATATCAAAAACAAAATAAATTCAATACTAAAAAAATATTTTTCAAAAATATTGTAAATATATGTTTACTTTTATCAAAAATTCTTATAAAATATAATCGATAATTATGAATAAACAAATGAAAAATTGAAAGGAGCAAATGCTCATGAAAATACTTATGCTTACATGGGAATACCCACCAAGAATAGTAGGGGGAATAGCAAGAGTTGTAAACGATTTATCAAAAAGATTAATAAAAGATGGACATGATGTATATGTAGTTACATATAAAGAAGGAAATTCGCCATATTATGAGAATGATAAAGGTGTTAATGTATATAGAGTAGACAATTTTATGATAAATCCAAATAATTTTATAGATTGGGTTATGCAATTAAACTTTAATATGATTGCAAAAGTAAACGAATTAATTGCAAAGGGAGAAAAATTTGATATTATACATGCACACGATTGGTTAGTTGCATATGCTGCAAAAACATTAAAACAATCATATGATTTACCACTAGTTAGCACAATACATGCAACAGAAGCAGGTCGTAATGCTCGGAATTCATGATGAAACCCAAAGATATATAAATGATACAGAATGGATGCTTACATACGAATCTTCAGAAGTAATAGTAAATAGTAATTTTATGAAAGGCGACTTACAAAGACTATTTGGACTTCCATTTGAAAAAATAAATGTTATAGCAAACGGAATAAATACAACATTATATAGCGGAATAGAAAGAGATTATGATTTTAGAAGACAATATGCAGCTGATAATGAAAAAATAATTTTATTTATGGGAAGACTTGTATATGAAAAGGGAGTACAACATTTAATTTCCGCAATGCCAAAAATATTAGAAAACTACCATGATGCAAAGTTAATAATAGCAGGAAAAGGTGGAATGTTAGACGAGTTAAAAGCACAAGCAGACAGAATGGGACTTAGTCAAAAAGTTTATTTTACAGGTTATTTAAATGCAAAACAAGTATCTAAAATGTACAAATGTGCTGATGTATCTGTATTTCCAAGTACATATGAACCATTTGGAATAGTGGCATTAGAAGCAATGCTTGCCCGGAGTTCCAACAGTTGTATCAGATGTAGGTGGGCTAAACGAAATAGTAGAACATGGAATTGATGGAATGAAAGCATATGCAGGAAATTCAAATTCGCTTGCAGATTCAATACTAGCACTATTGTTTAATCCACAACTATGCAATAATATTGCAAAAAAAGCAAGAGCAAAAGTAAAAAACGAATATAATTGGGCAAAAATTGCACAAGATACACATTTTGTATATCAAAAGGCAATATGTCAAACAGTGGCCGAACATCAAGCAAATCAAATTGCACAAGAAAAACTAAAAAAATCAAAGAAAATAAAAAATGCAGAAAAAGAGATTTCAAATTTAATTTCGTTTAATAAGAAGCGTCAAGCTTATGCTTAAAGGAGGAAATGTTATGTACGTATATGATGAGGCTAACAATTTAGCAAAAGCAATACAAGAGAGTAAAGAATATAAAGAGTATAAAGAGGCAAAGAAACAAATAGAGGCAGTACCAGAAATGAAAACTAAAATAGAAGAATTTGAAAAAATTAGATATGATGTACAAGTAATGTCATTTCAAGGTAAAAACGAAGATTCTGAAAAAATGAAGAAACTTCAAGAAATGTACGACATACTTATGAAAGAACCAAAAATCAAAGAATATTTTGATATAGAAGTAAGATTTAATATAATGCTTGCAGATGTAAACAAAATAATAAGTGAATCTGTAAAAGATTTGTTATAATGTATTGTATGGACGGAAAATTGCCGTTCATTTTTATATATATTCTTGACATACAAACATAATTTTGCTAAAATACATTTGCAAGGAGGTAAAAAATGGAAATGAGAGATATAAATAATAGCCACAATTTTAAAGACGATATTATAGAAATTGAAGTTGGTCCAAATGGTGAATTTGATGAAAAAACTACACAATTTATATTAAAAAAAGTACAAGAAGCGGAACAAGAAGATATTTGGTATACAGAAGAAGAAGCAATGGAATTACTAGACAAAATGATAGAAGAGAATAAAAAATGTATAGAATCGAATACTCTGAGAGAGCAATAATCGATTTAAATGACATATATAATTATATCTATTATGATTTAGTAAATCCAATTGTTGCAATTCGATTTAGGAAACAAATACCAAAATCAATTTCAAATCTTCAAATATTTCCGTATATGGGAAAGAAAATTTCAAATTCTAATCTAAGATACATTTATTTCAAAAATTATTTAGTAATCTATTCAGTTAAAAATCAAAATGTTGAAATCCAAAGAATATTTCATAAAAGACAAAATTTTAAAAATGTAATTTAAAAAATATATACAAAAATTAACAATTATGCTATACTTTTTAGTAGTTATTGCAAAAGAAGAGGTAGTATATGGAGAATATTGTTTATGTTATATTGTTAATTATAACTATTATATTATTTAAAATTATATTTAAAATAAGCATTAAAAAAGCAAAAAGTTTGAAAGAAAACAAGGAAGCAGAAAAAATTACCAATAAATTTCCAGGTAATGTTGAGATCGCAAAAGAAATGCTAAGTTTGCTTGGAAATGAAAGCGTAAAAATAGAAGAAGCAAAAGATACTGAAACTAGCTTGTATATAGCAATAACAAATAAGATTTCAATAGCAGACATGAAAAACAACTACGCAAGAATACAAACTATTGCACATGAATGTTTGCATTCTTGCCAAGACAGAACCCTGCTCTTATTTAATTTTATATTCTCAAATTTAAATATAATATATTTTTTAGCAATAACAATACTTACAATATTTAAAGTAATAAACAGTCAAATGCTCCAAATGGCAATACTTATGCTATTTACTTTAATTCAATTTGCTGTTAGAAGCTTTTTAGAAATAGATGCAATGACAAGAGCAAAATATTTAGCAAAAGAATACATAGAAAGAAAAAAACTATGCACAGATGAAGAAAAAGAAACGTTATTAAAAGAATATGATAAAATAAATAAAGTAGGAATTCCATTTGTAGTAGATAATTTATTAACAAGTGGATTAATAAGAGTTTTAATTTATGCAATAATTTCATTAGTTGTGTAAAAATGTAATTTGTCTGATTAAATTAATTGCAAATATTGTAGGGGCGAATTGCATTCGCCCGCTCTTCGAAGGAATTTCCAAATCAAAATACTTACACAAATTTAATTCACAAACAACAAATTCAGGAGGCAAAGGCAAAATGCTTAAAAAAATGTGGCTACATTTAAAATTGATAACAAAACATAAATGGATAGTTTTTAAACTATGTTCAAAAGTAGGGTTAGTATGGCGAGGATTAGTACATGATTTATCTAAATATAGTCCAACAGAATTTCTTGAAAGTAGCAAGTACTATGTAGGATATAAAAGTCCTATACAGGTCGCAAGAGAAGACCGTATATATTCTTTAGCATGGCTACACCATAAAGGTAGAAACAAGCACCACGAAGAATACTGGTACGATTTTAACGCACCTATAAAAGCACCTGTTATTCCATATAAATATACAGTAGAAATGCTATGTGATAATTTAGCAGCAGGAATTGTATATAAAGGAAAAGATTTTACAAATGATTATCCATTATGGTACTGGAAAAACAAAAAGAATAAAAATGTTTTTCATCCTAAGATGGTAAAATTTTTTGATGATGTTTTTGAAGAAATAAGTAAAAATGGAATTGATGCAGTATTAAAAAAAGAAATTCTAAAAGAAAAATATAATAAATATTGTTCTTAATTGTAAAGGAGCTGGTAAGAATGGAATTAGAAGAATGTATAAATAATAGAAGAAGTATTAGAAAAAAATACTTAGATAAACCTGTTTCAAAAGAAACAATTATAAAGCTAATAGAAGCAGCTCAAAAAGCACCATCATGGAAAAACTCTCAAGTATCTAGATATTATGTAATAAATACACAAGAATATAAAGAGAAAATTTTAAATTGTTTAGCAGAATTCAATAAAGAAAACATAAAGAATGCACCAGTAATTATTGTAAGTGCAATAGAAAAAGGAATAAGTGGGTTTAATAAAGAGGGAGAGTATGCCTCACATTTAAAAGAAGGCTTTCAGTTCTTCGATAATGGTTTGCAAGTAGAAAATTTATGCTTAAAAGCTTATGAATTGGGCTTAGGTACATTAATAATGGGAATATATGATTCAGAAAAAATAAGAGAAATATTAAATATTCCAGAAAATCAAGAAATAGTTGCGGTAATTGGCATACGGTTATACTGATTACAACCCAGAAATGCCTAAAAGAAAAGACATTGAAGAAATAGTTAAATTTATATAATTAGAAGTGAAACAAAAGAAGTGCGAAATTAGGCTAAGCCTTGCGTTGCATAATCCTAAAAAACGCACCTCACAGCACAAAATAAAAAATGGAGGAATTTATGCAAGATAAACAAAAATATATTAGAAATTTTAGCATTATAGCACATATAGACCACGGAAAATCAACTCTTGCGGATAGATTAATAGAAAAAACAGGACTTCTTTCACAAAGGGAAATGGAAAGCCAAGTATTAGACAATATGGATTTAGAAAGAGAACGTGGAATTACAATAAAAGCACAAGCTGTAAGAATGCTATATAAAGCAAGTGACGGAAATGAATATATATTTAATTTAATAGATACCCCAGGGCATGTAGACTTTAATTATGAAGTTTCTAAAAGTCTTGCCGCATGCGAAGGCGCAATTTTAGTTGTAGATGCAAGCCAAGGAGTAGAAGCTCAAACGCTTGCAAATGTATATTTAGCATTAGATAACAACTTAGAAATCTTGCCAGTTATAAATAAAGTAGATCTTCCAAACGCAAGACCAGATGAAATCAAAAAAGAAATAGAAGACATAATAGGAATACCTGCTATGGATGCACCATGTATATCAGCAAAAACAGGACTAAATATAGAGGAAGTATTAGAAAGGATAGTTACAGATTTTCCAGCACCGCAAGGAGACGAAACAAAGCCATTAAAATGCTTAATATTTGATTCTTTTTACGATAATTACAAAGGAGCATTAAGCTATATTAGAGTAGTAGAGGGAACTGTTAAAACAGGTGATGAAATATTGTTTATGGCTACAAATAAAAGGTTTGTAGTTTCTGAACTTGGTTATTTAGAACCAGGAACTACTGTTCCAGCAGATAAATTAAGTGCAGGAGAAGTTCGGGTATATTGCAGCAAGTGTAAAAAATGTATCAGACCTTCATGTTGGAGATACAATAACTAATGCTGAAAATCCTGCAAAAGAACCACTTCCAGGCTATAAAAAAGCAAATTCAATGGTTTACTGTGGGTTATACCCATTAGATGGAGGAGACTACGAAAATTTAAAAACAGCTTTAGAAAAATTAAAATTAAATGACGCAGCATTAGAATACGAACCAGAAACATCCATTGCATTAGGTTTTGGGTTTAGATGTGGCTTTTTGGGACTATTACATTTAGAAATTGTACAAGAAAGATTAGAAAGAGAATTCGATTTAAATTTAATTACAACAGCTCCATCAGTTATATATAAAGTACATAAACAAGCAGGAGAAGTAATAGAATTATATAACCCTGTAGACTTACCACCAGTGCAAGAAATAAGTTATATAGAAGAACCAATAGTTAAAGCAGAAATTTTGCTTCCAAAAGAATTTGTAGGAAGTGTAATGGAAATATGCCAAGAAAGACGTGGTACATATTTAGACATGAAATATTTAGACAGTACAAGGGTAACACTTGAATACGAACTTCCATTAAATGAAATAATATACGACTTTTTTGATACATTAAAATCAAAAACTAAAGGGTATGCATCATTTGACTACGAATTTAAAGAATATAGAAGGTCAGATTTAGTAAAACTAGATATACATATAAATAACGAACCAGTTGATGCTTTATCATTTATTGTACACAAAGATACGGCATATGCAAGAGGTAGAAAAATGGCAGAGAAATTAAAAACAGTAATCCCAAGACAGCTATTTGAAATACCAATTCAAGCTGTAGTAGGCGGAAAAATAATTGCAAGAGAAACAATATCTGCAATGAGAAAAGACGTGCTTGCAAAATGCTATGGTGGAGATATTACCAGAAAGAAAAAATTACTTGAAAAGCAGAAAAAAGGTAAGAAGAAAATGAGACAAATAGGAAATGTAGAAATACCACAAGAAGCATTTTTAAGTGTATTAAAATTAGATGAGGAATAGGAGAAAAAATAGTGAAAAGTGAAAAGTTAAAAGATAAAAGTACAGACAATCAGAGATTGTCTGACCAAATAGAAGGACGAAATAGTGTATTAGAATTGTTAGAGTCTGACAGAGATATAAATAAAATATTAATTGCTAAAGGAGAAAGGCATGGCTCTATAAACAAAATAATCACACTTGCTAAGCAAAGAAAAATAGTTATTGCAGAAGTAGAAAGACAAAAATTAAATGCAATATCTAAAACTGATAACCATCAAGGAGTAATAGCTATTGTTCCACCATTTAATTATGCAAGTGTAGATGATATATTAAACGTAGCAAAGCAAAAAGGAGAAGATCCATTTATATTAATATTAGATGGAATAGAAGACCCACATAACCTAGGCTCAATAATTAGAACTGCAGAAACAGCAGGGGTTCATGGAGTTATAATCCCAAAAAGAAGAGCTGCATCAGTAAATGCCACAGTTTCTAAAGTGTCAAGTGGTGCAGTAGAGCATGTAAAAATTGCAAGAGTAAACAATTTAAATGAAACAATAAAATACTTAAAAGAACAAGGATTATGGATTTGCGGAACAGATGGAGAAGCAAAAACATATTATTACAACCAAGATTTAAAAGGTCCAATTGCAATAGTAATAGGAAGCGAAGGATTTGGAATGAGTAAGTTAATAAAAGAAAATTGCGATTTTTTAGTAAAAATTCCAATGAAAGGAAAAATTACTTCGCTAAATGCTTCAGTATCAGCAGGAATTGTTATTTATGAGGCAGTAAAACAAAGAGACTCATAAATTACGGGTAAGCCGTGCTAAGAAGGAGGAAGTTATGAACGAATATATGAAAGTTGCAAATGACTTGGCAGAAAAAAATAATTTAACTAATTTAGGAGGACCATTTGGAGCAGTTGTAGTTAAAAATGGGAAAATTGTAGGAAAAGGCAGTAACTGTGTAGTAGGAAGCAATGATCCAACAGCACATGCAGAAATTATGGCAATTAGAAATGCATGTAAAGAGTTAAATACTTTTGACTTATCAGGATGTGAACTATATACTAGTTGCTACCCATGTCCAATGTGCTTATCTGCAATAATTTGGTCAAACATAAAGAAAGTATATTACGGAAACACAAAAGAAGATGCAGCAGAAATTGGATTTAGGGATGATATGATATACAAGTATATAGAAAGATTATCTAGAAATAAAGAAGAGAAAAATATAATAGAATTAATACCAATAGATAGAGAAGAAACAATAAAAGCATTTGAAGAATTTAAAAATAAGGAGAGCAAAGCAAATTATTAAAAATTTTCTTTAAATGTTGACAAATCTATAATAAAAATGTATACTATTATAGTTAATGAAAAATAATTGAACAGATACATAGATATCTTTGATGAGCAAGGAGGGAATAATAATGGCACAACCAAAAAGAAGATGGTCAAAAGAAAGAACACACTTAAAAAGATCAACATGGAAATTAGAAAAACCAAGTATCGCAACATGTAAGCACTGCGGAGAACCAGTAATGCCACACAGAGTATGCGATAATTGTGGATATTATGATGGAAAAGAAGTAATAGCAAAAAAAGATGCCTAAAACAAAGGGCATTTTTTTGTGGAAAAATCGCTCCGAGCGATTTTTCCGCATTTTCGGGGACGAACCTTTTCGCTCGGAGCGATTTTTCCGCATTTTCGGGGACGAACCTTTTCGCTCGGAGCGATTTTTCCGCATTTTCGGGGACGAACCTTTTCGCTCGGAGCGATTTTTCCACATTTTCGGGGATGGACCTTTTTCGCTCGGAGCAAATTTTCCATTTTCTTGACTAAATTGTTTTATTGATATAAAATATCTAAAAAAAGAAAGATAAGGGTGAAAATAATGCCAAAGCCAATGGTTGCAATAATTGGTAAGCCTAATGTAGGCAAATCAACTTTTTTTAATTACATAATTGGTACTAGATTATCTATTGTAGAAGACAAACCTGGAGTAACAAGAGATAGAGTTTATGGAGAAGCAAATTGGAGAGGCAGAAGTTTTACATTAATAGATACTGCAGGAATTGAACCTAAAACAAATGATGTTATTTTAACCCAAATGAAAGACCAAGCTAATATTGCAATTAATATAGCAGATGTAATAGTTTTTATTACAGATATTAAGCAAGGAATAACAGCAGCAGATACAGAAATAGCTTTAATGCTTAGAAAATCTAAAAAGAAAGTTGTTTTAGTATGTAACAAAGCAGACAACTATGGAAAAACAACTGATGATATATATGAATTTTATAATTTAGGACTTGGAGAGCCATACCCAGTTTCTTCTACAAATGCTTTGGGTATTGGAGATGTCTTAGATGAAATAGTAAATAAACTTCCACCTAAAGATGAAAATGAAGAAGATAGCGAAATAATAAATGTTGCAGTAATTGGAAAACCTAATGTAGGAAAATCTTCTTTAATAAACAAAATATTAGGAGAAAACAGAGTAATAGTAAGTAACATTGCTGGAACAACCAGAGATGCAATAGATTCATATTTTGAAAATGATAAAGGTAAATATAATTTTATAGATACTGCTGGAATTAGAAAAAAGAATAAAATTTCAGAAAGTATAGAAAAATTTAGTATAATGAGATCAATGCTTGCAATAGAAAGATCAGATGTATGCCTAATGCTAATAGATGCAGTAGAGCGGAGTTACAGACCAAGATGCAAAAATTGCGGGAGAAGCACATGAGGCAGGAAAAGGAATAATAATTGTAATAAATAAATGGGATGAAATAGAAAAGGAAACAGGAACTTTAGAGAATTACAAAAAAGAGGTATACAATAAACTAGGATATTTAACATATGTTCCAATAATATTTATTTCTGCAAAAACTGGTCAAAGAGTGGATAAATTGTTTGAATTAATAAATAAAGTAGCTTCAAATAATTCTATGAGAGTTTCAACATCAATGTTAAACGAAGTAATAAATGAAGCAATTGCAGTTGTACAACCACCAACAGATAAAGGAAGAAGACTAAAAATTTTGTATGCAACACAAGCAAGTACAAAACCACCTACATTTGTAATATTTGTAAATAGCAAAAAATTATTTCATTTTTCGTATGAAAGATATTTAATAAACCAAATAAGAAATAATTTTGGATTAGAAGGAACACCAATAAGAGTTATTACAAGAGAAAAAGAAGATTAAAAATACTATAATTATAAAGGAGATGAATATTATGGCACCATACATAATAGTTTCAATTATTGCATATTTTTTAGGAAGTATAAGTTTTTCGGTAATATTTAGTAGAAAATTTGCTGGATTTGATGTAAGAGATAAAGGAAGTAGAAACGCAGGAGCAACCAATGTTTTAAGAACAGCAGGAAAGAAAATAGCAATTTTAACTTTGGTATGTGATATTTTAAAAGGAGTAGTTGCCGTATTGCTTGCAATGTTAGCAGGAGCTATTTGGAAAATGGACAGTACAATTTTAGAATATTTATCAGGATTTTTTGCAATACTTGGACATACATTTCCAATATTTTTTGAATTTAGAGGAGGAAAAGGTGTTGCAACAGCTTTAGGAGTATTAATAACAATTAATTGGCAAATTGGGCTAATATGCTTGTTATTTGCAGTAATAATAATTGCTATTACAAGAATGGTATCTGTAGGATCAATATTAGCAGCAATCTTATATCCAATTCTAACTGTTTTTATAGAACAAGTTAAATTTTGGCCAACAATTATAAGCATTTTAATAGCATTACTTGTAATTTTTAATCATAGAGAAAATTTAAAAAGAATAAAAAATGGAACAGAAAACAAATTAAGTTTTAAAAAATAAAAAAGGAGTAAAAAATGAACAAAAAAATTTGTATAATAGGAAGTGGAAGCTGGGGAGTAGCACTAGGAATACACTTAGCTAAATTAGGGCATACAATTAAAATGTGGTCATATAAGCAAGAAGAAGCAGATATGATTAATAATGAAAGAAAATGCAAATTTTTACCTTATGCATATATACCTAAGAATATAAAATGTACAACAGATTTCGAAGAAGCAATAATAGGTAGCGAAATGATACTAATTGTTACACCATCTAAAGCTGTTAGAGAAACAGTATCAAAATTTAGAAAATATGTTGCAAATCAACAAGTTATAATTTGCTCAAAAGGATTTGAAAAAGGAACTCTATATACATTAGAACAAGTTGTAGGAGAAGAACTCCCTAATTCAAAAATAGGAAGTCTTTCGGGACCAAGCCATGCAGAAGAAGTTTCAATGGGTATACCAACAGCACTTGTAATTGCATCAAAACATAAAGAAATATGCGAAAATGTACAGCAGACTTTTATGAATGAAGTACTACGAATATATACTTCAACAGATGTTAAAGGTGCAGAACTAGGTGGTGGATTAAAAAATATAATTGCATTTTGTGCAGGTGTTATTACCGGGTTAGATTTAGGAGACAATACTTTTGCTGCTTTAATGACAAGAGGACTATCAGAAATGGCAAAATTAACAGTTAAAATGGGAGGAAAAGAAAAAACTATATACGGATTAACAGGACTTGGAGATTTAATAGTTACATGTTTAAGTAATCATAGTAGAAATAGAAGAGCAGGAATATTAATAGGGCAAGGAAAAACAATAGAAGAAGCAAAAGAAGAAATAGGAATGACAATAGAAGCAATTGACAATATAGAAATAGCACATGAACTTGCATATAAATATAATATAGAAATGCCAATAGTAAATGCAATTTATGATATTTTATATAATAATTTAAGTCCCAGAGATGCAGTATTTAATTTAATGACAAGAGAAAAAAAAGAAGAAGATTAGAATATTCAATTTAAAAAATGGTAAAAATAAGTGAAAAGTGAAGAGTGAATAGAACAAAACTCTTCAAGCTTTGAAGGAGGAAAGTAGATGGGATTTTTTAATGATTTAAGTAAAAAAACAACAGAAGCAACAAATAAAATAACTAGAGAAGCAAAGCTTAGAGTAAAAATGGCAGAAAACAAAAACAATATTAATGAGATTTATAAACTAATAGGGAAAAAAGTTTATGAGAGCCATGTAAGAAAAGAAAAAATTGATGTGGAGGAAGACTGCAAAAAAATAGATAAATTGTCAAAAGAAATAGAAGATGCAAGAGTAGAGTTATTGACTTTGAACAATAAAAAAATGTGTACAAAATGTTATGCAGAAATAGATAAAGAAGCAAAATTCTGTCCAAAGTGTGGGGAAGAGCAAACTGCTGAAAAAACGGTATTAGAAAAGGCTGAAGAAACTTTAGAAAAAACAGAAGTTAGTAAAGAAAAACAAAATGAAAAGGAAATTGTACAAGAAGAATTAGAAGAAAAAAATAAAAAAGAAGAATAGATTTAATAAGGGTACCTCTCAAAGAGGTATCTTATTATTTGGTCAGCATTAGTATTTGTTATATTAATAAAAAAACCAGTATCTAAACTAATCCACATGTTAATATCATATTTATAATTATTATCTATAAATACTCCAATTATATCTGCAATTTCAATAGGATTTGAAAATTCTTTCTTCCATTCTGTTATAGAGTTATTATTAGTTTTTAAAAGACTTTTGTTAAAATCATTTAAAAATTTAGAAATTTCATTTTCTTTTTTGCTATATAAATTTACACTAACACTCAATTTAAAACCTCCATATAAGTAGTATTTCTTGAAATATAAACCTTATTCGTAAGAATAATAATATAAATAATGGAAATAATATTTTATGGTGATAATATGAGAAAAAACAAAATAATACTTTTTGTATTATTTTTAATAACAATATTACTAATGCTTTCTGGTTGCAGAACAGATAATAATGATTTAAATAACAAAAGAAATGAAAAGGTTTTGCAAGAAATGGATTATTTAGACACACAAATTGTAAGCTTGCTAAATAAATTAAATAATATTACATTACAAAATTATGAGGTAACATCAAAAGAAACAAGCTTAGGTGAAGAAAATTCTAATGACGAAAGCGGTTCTGGTAAGGCAAGTCAAGAAGGACAACCAAGTAGTCAAGAACAAGCAAATAGCGGATCTGAAAACACAAATATAACAATATCTCAAATGCAAGAATCACCAGTAATGGATTCTGAAGAAAAAACTATTGATTGGAACGAAGTAAAAAATAGTATAGAGATAATAAATGATTCGTGGGCAGTAATATTATTAGATTTATCAAGCTTAAATGTAAACAATTCTGAAATATTAGGTTTTAGCAATACGCTAGATGATACAATAATAAGTATAAAGCAAGAAAATAAAGAAACAACACTAATAAATTTAGCAAAATTATATTCATATATACCAGTATATGTAAATGAAATAAAAGCACCAAACAATATAAAAAATATAAAACAAGCAAAATCATATTTGGTTAATGCATATTCACAAGTATCTCTAGATAATTGGACAGAAGTAGAATCAAATATTGTTCAATGTGAAAAAACTTATAATAATATTTTAAATGATATTGAGTATGTAAAAGACAAAGAATACAAAGTAAATAGAACATATGTGCTCATAAATGAACTAAAAAACTCGTTAGTATATAAGGATAAAAGCTTGTTTTATGTTAAATACAAAAATTTGTTAGAAAGCATAAACACATTGTAACATTGACTTTCCCATAAAAAAATATTAAAATAATAAATAGAGTAAATTGAGCAGTCGCGTGTAGAGTACCGCAAGGTCCTACATGAGGAAAGTCCGGGCTCCACAGAGCAATGATGCTGGATAACGTCCAGTGAGGGAAACCTTAAGGAAAGTGCAACAGAAAATAACCGCCTATAGGGCAAGGGTGAAAAGGCGAGGTAAGAGCTCACCGCAAGTATGGTGACATACTTGGCAGTGCAAACCCCATCTGGAGCAACACCTAAATATAAGAAGGCTAAGGCTGCTCGCCATCTTCTTAAACTGGTGGCTTGAGGTATATAGTAATATATATCCTAGATAAATGACTGCTTTAAACAGAACCCGGCTTATAGATTTACTTTAACCAAAAGCAAAAAGAGCAACAAAAAGGGACAGACCCCAATAGTTTCATTTATTTAAAACTATTGGGGTCTGTCCCTTTTTGTTTCGTTTATATCATTTGGAATTGGGGCTTCTAAAACTACTTGTTTTTTCGTAACTGGATGAACAAATGAAATTTTATGTGAGTGTAGGGCTTGCCTATTAATTAAATTAGAAGGCTTTCCATATAAAGTATCACCTAAAATAGGATGACCTATATATTTAGAGTGTAGCCTAATTTGATGAGTTTTGCCAGTTTCTAAAACAAATTTTACTAGTGACAAATTTTTTTTAATATCAGAATAAATAACTTCGTAGTGTGAAACTGCATTTTCTCCATTTTTGTCTATACATCTTTCTATTATACTACCAGTTTTCCTTGCTATTAGTGCATTAATTGTACCTTCAGGTTTATCTAATATTCCTTCTAGTACCGCAATATATTCTTTATAAAAAGTGCCGGTTTTCATTTGCCTTACAAGACATTCTTGTATATATTCATTTTTTGCAAATACAACTAATCCAGTTGTATCTCTATCTAATCTATTTACAGGTCTTATTTTTCTTTTTAATCCAATAGAATCAAAATAATATTTAACTCCATTTGATAAACTATTTTCATAATGCAAAATAGAAGGATGAACAGCCATATTTGCGGGCTTGTCTACAACAAACAAATAATCATCCTCATATATAATTTTTAGATTCATTTTAGTAGGAATTATATTTTCGGAAGTTTCATTAAAATTTATTTTGCACAGAATAATGTCTCCAATTGCCAACTCTTTATCTAAATAAGTTACTTTATTGTTTAAATAGATAAATTTATTTTGCTTTAACTTAGTAATTAACCTATTTGAAATATTAAATTCATTTTTTAAGACTTGTCTTACATTTTTGTATTTAGACAAGTCATTTACTTTATACACTAAATTCATATTAAAACCTCTATTTGGTGCGAGTAATGGGACTTGAACCCATACGCAAAAATGCACACGCCCCTCAAACGTGCCTGTCTGCCAATTCCAGCATACTCGCATTTTAAATAATTATATAATTACTAATAAATAAAATCAATATGAAAAGTATTAAATATTTTTACTTGAAATTTACACAAATCAATGCTATAATAATATCTGCTTATTACCTATGTGGTTTAATAGCAGTCCTTTTAGGAGTTTAACTGTGGTCAGGAGTTAAACAGACACAAAACTAAATTAGCAACGTGCAAATGCACAGAAAGGAAAATATGAGTAATTATAAAGAAGCGATAGAACTCATCAATTGTTTGAAGGAAAAAAATTTCTTTCAATACTCAAAAAAAAATGCTTTAGAGAATATTGAGAAAGTAACACCCGAAACATTGCAAAATTTTATATTTGTAATGGAAAAGAGCTTTAATATCGACAGGGTAGAATTTGAATACAGACCAATTGAGGGAATTTTGGTCCGTATTAATTTCATAGGAGTTCATCCCGACTCAGTACGGTATGAAACTAAAAAGAATTATTCAAATCAATTTATAAACTGCCCATGTAAAAATCCCTGCTATAGGAGTAAGTATGCAGTAAAGGATTTTATAGACTTAATTAATAGGGGTGTGTTTGAACCTATTGAGTTCTATCCTAAAGAAATCTGACAGAAAACCAGCATTGAAAGAAATTTTGATGCTGGTTTCTTTATATTTAATTTAACTGCTTTTAACTTATAATATTACATGCATAAAACATATTATTGAAAATTGAAAAAAATACAATTTTCAAAAAAATATTGTACTTTTGCAAATTTCTTTATATAATATTAACGTATGTTTATATAGAGGGAGGAATTATAAATGGCATTTATTGACGATATAAAACAAAGAGCAAAAAAGGAAATAAAAACTATAGTTTTGCCAGAAGCAACAGAACTTCGTACACTTAAAGCTGTAGATATAATGTCAAAAGATGAGTTCTGCAAACAAATTTTAATTGGTAATAAAAATGAAATTTCTAAAATTGCAGAGCAAAATAAATTGGATATTTCTAAAGCAGAAATTATAGATCCAAAAGAATCTAAAGATTACAACGAATATGTAAATGTATTTTATGAATTAAGAAAACATAAAGGAATAACAGAAGAAAAAGCAAAAGAAATTATGCTTGATCCAATTTACTTTGGTGTTATGATGGTAAAACAAGGAAAAGCAGATGGATTAGTATCTGGAGCAGCACATTCTACAGCAGATACATTAAGGCCAGCACTTCAAATATTAAAAACAGCACCAGAAACAAAACTGGTTTCTTCATTTGTAGTAATGGTTGTTCCAAATTGTGAGTATGGAGAAAATGGAGTATTTATATTTTCTGATTGTGGTTTAAATCAAAACCCAAATGCAGACGAATTATCAGAAATTGCAATTTCTACTGCTAAAAGCTTTAAACAAATAATAGGTAAAGAACCAAGAATAGCAATGCTTTCTTATTCAACAAAAGGAAGTGCAAAAGCAGAAGAAGTAGATAAAGTTAGAATAGCAACAGAATTGGCAAAAGAAAAAGAGCCAGAATTATTAATAGATGGAGAATTACAATTAGATGCAGCAATTATACCAAGTATTGCAAATTCTAAAGCTCCAGGAAGTCCAATTAAGGGACAAGCAAACACATTAATATTTCCAGATTTACAAGCAGGAAATATAGGATACAAAATAGTAGAACGTTTAGCAAAAGCAGAAGCTTATGGTCCAATATGCCAGGGAATGGCAAAACCAGTAAATGATTTATCGAGAGGATGCAAGGCAGAAGACATTGTTGGAGTTGTGGCTATTACGTGTGTCCAAGCCCAAGGTATGTAAAACGAATGAAAATCAGCATCTTGCACATTTTCTATCAACAATAAAATCCTCAACGTGCACACGCACGCCTCCGGTTTTATTGTTTTAAGAAAATGCACAATATACTAATTTTGATTCGTTTTTAGGAATGGTTTAAAATTAAAAATATGTAGAGGCGGGCCTTGTGTCCGTCAGGGAAAATAAAAATTGTAGAAAGAGGGAAATAGTTATGAAAATTTTAGTAGTAAACTGTGGTAGTTCATCTTTAAAATATCAATTAATAGATATGGCAAATGATGAAGTTTTGGCATCAGGAAAATGTGACAGAATAGGTGTAAAAGGAATAGAAAGTCCTTTTGTAGAGTACAAAAATAAAAATGGAGAAAAATTTAAAAAAGAATTAGATTTACCAAACCATACAGTAGCATTTGAAGAAGTAGTAAAATACTTATTAGATGAAAAAATAGGGGCAATAAAAGATTTATCAGAAATTAATGGTATAGGACACAGAATAGTAAATGGAGGCCCTAAATTTACTAAGTCTGTTTTAGTTACAGATGAAGTTATGCAAGAATATACTAAAGCCATAGAATATGCACCACTTCATAATCCAGCACACATACAAGGAATAAATGCTTGTACAAGTATAATGCCAAATATACCACAAGTTTTAGTATTTGATACATCTTTCCATACAACAATACCAGAGAAAGCAGCAATATATGCAATTCCTTACGAGTATTACGAAAAATATGGAATAAAAAGATATGGAGCACATGGTACATCACATAAATATATAACAAAACAAGCTGCAAAAGTATTAGGAAAAAATAAAGAAGATATAAATATTATATCTTGCCATTTAGGAAATGGTGCAAGTATAGCAGCTGTAAAAAATGGAAAATGTGTTGATACATCTATGGGATTAACACCACTAGAAGGACTAGTTATGGGAACAAGATCAGGAGACTTAGATCCTGCTGTTTTAGAATTTGTAATGAAGAAAGAAAATATTAATATAGACGAAATGATGACAATATTAAATAAAAAATCTGGTTTGCTTGGAATTTCTGGAATAACAGGAGACATTAGAGACTTAAAAGGATTAATTGCAAAAGGAAATGAAAAAGCAAAACTTGCAGTAGACATGTTTGCATACAGAGTAAAAAAATATATTGGATCATATATGGCAGTATTAGGACATGTAGATGCAATAATATTTGAGGGAGGAATAGGAGAACACAACCCAGACGTACTTTCTAAATGTGTAGAAGGTTTAGAAGAATTTGGAATAAAATTTGATAATTCTCATAATACAGATGAAATGTACGAAGGAATAATAAGTACACCTGATTCTAAAATAAAAATGTATGTAATTCCAACAAATGAAGAACTAGAAATAGCAGAAGAAACAATGGAATTAGTAAAATAAATTATAAATTGCCATTGGGGACGTATTATTTTGGCACAAGTAGTATTGTGCCAAAATAATACGTCCCCAATGGCAATTTATTTATATTTCTCCATTGCCTCAACTACTTGAAGTCTTCTTTCTTCTCCTAACTTATCATCTTCAGAATAAATGCTAGGTGCATTTGGTATTCCTGCGAGGTATGTTGCTTCTTCAAAAGTTAATTCATCTGGCCTTTTATTAAAGTAACCTTCTGAGGCTTCTTTTATTCCATAATAACCATTACCAAAGTAAATAATATTTATATATAATTCTAAAATTTCGTCTTTAGAATATTTTTTTTCTAAGTCAAATGCCACAAAAATTTCTGCTATTTTTCTTATAGGTGATTTTTCTTGGCTAAAATACATTATACGCCCTACCTGTTGGGTTATAGTGCTTGCTCCATAATCTAGTGATTTTCTTTTAAGATTAACATATGTTGAACGAAGTATTGATAATACATCAATTCCATTGTGATTATAAAATCTATGGTCTTCTATAGCAACAACTGCATTTTTGTAATCTGCTGAAACATTTTCTATCTTAACGTAATTTTCATTTTTTTTAATTTCAGAAACTATATTAGATATACTTTTTTTATCAATTGCATCTTTATATTTTATATAACCTAAAATCAAAATAATAGAACAAATTATAAAAATTATTATAAAAATCCATAAAATAATTTTTAAAACCAGTTTTTTCAACTAAATCACCTCAAACAATAATAATTATACAATATTATAATTAAAAAAACATTGTTTTTAATAAAATCTTAATATATAATTATAAAGCGAAAGGAATATAATTATAATGAAAACATTAATTATAACAGGCGGAGAAGTAACTACCAGTTTTTTAAAAAAAACAATAGCTAAAACAAAATTTGATAAAATTATAGCAAGTGATAAAGGGTTAGAAATATTAGATAAATGCAATATAGAACCAAACTATATTATTGGAGATTTTGATTCTATAAACATACAAATATTAAACAAATACATAAACAATAAAAACATAGAAATAAAAAAACTAAATCCAGAAAAAGATTATACAGACACACATATGGCACTAAAATTAGCACTTAAAATTAAAAGCACAGAAATTGTAATTTTAGGAGCAATTGGAACAAGAATTGATCATACAGTTTCTAATATACATATCCTTAAAGAGGCATTAAAACAAAATGTAAAATGCAAAATTATAAATAATAAAAATGAAATTGAGTTAATAAATAAAAAAACTATTATTAAAAATATAGAATATAAATATATTTCTTTAATTCCACTTACCACAAAAGTAAAAGGAATAACATTAAAGGGTTTTAAATATCCATTAAAAAATGATATATTAAAAATAGGACAAAGTATTGGAATAAGTAATGAGCAACTTATAGATAATGCAGAAATAAATATAAAAAAAGGAATATTAATTTTAATTAAGTCAAAGGATTAAGTAATATGAAAGAAAAGGGTAGTGTAAAAATAATTGCAATAATATTATATTTAACAATAACAATTTTGTTAGTGTTAACAATTATATTAGGAGTGCACATATATAAAGTGCAGTTCAAGGAAGTAAAAGAGGAAATAGAGTTTATTGATTCTTTTGACGAAAATAAAATAATAAACTATAAAACTGTAGAGTAATAATTTTACTATACAGTTTTTCACTTTTATGGACATAAAATCATATAATATAGGGACACACATAAGAAGGGAGGATTTTTGCAATGCTACTAGTAGGAAAAAAAATAGGATTCGCCCTAACTGGTTCCTTTTGTACATTTGAAAAAACTATTCCACAAATTTCTAGACTTATAGAAGAAGGTGCAGAAGTGTTACCTATAATGTCATTTAATAGTTATAATATAAACAGTAAATTTGGAAAAGCTAAAGATTTTATAGATAAAATACAAAGCATTACAGGGAAAAAAATAATACATTCTATAGAAGAAGCAGAACCAATTGGACCTAAAAAATTAACAGATATAATGGTAATTGTGCCATGTTCACGGAAATACAGCAGGAAAAATGGCAAATGGAATTACAGACACACCAGTTTTAATGGCTGCAAAATCTCATTTAAGGAACGAAAATCCACTTGTAATAGGAATATCTACAAATGATGGATTATCTCGGAAGTGCAGAAAATATAGGGAAATTACTAAATAGAAAACATATTTATTTTATTCCATTTAGGCAAGACAATCCAATAACAAAACCACGTTCTTTAGTATTTGATCCAAAATATATATTAGATACAATATTAAAAGCATTAGAAAAAGAGCAAATTCAACCAATTTTATTATAAAAACCAGGAGAATAAAATTCCTGGTTTTAATTAATATTAGACAATTTATTTGCAAGAATTGTATTTTCTTCTACACAACTTATTAATTTATTTATTATTTCTTCTGGAATATCTGCATGGTCCACAAGGATTTTAGTTATTATATCAATTTGTTTTTTATTTTTTTGATATGTTTTAATTTGATTTTCTTTTTCTTTAAATTTAAATATATTCTTATAAATATCTTTTTTATCTTTAGGGAATTTATAAATAGACATGTAAAAAATCTCCTTACAAAAATTGTAATTTTACATACCATATTTTACCAACAAGATTAAAACATGTCAAGCTAAAAATTTATAAAAACAAACTTTTAATTTATTTTAAAAAATTAATAAAATCATTAAGAATTTGAATTGACTTAAATATTTCTTCTTTACTGTATTTAGGCAATAAATTTTGTAAAAATACTTCCATAGAATTATTTACTCCCAGTAGTAGATAATCTGCAGACACATCAGTTTTATTACAAATTTCAATTGCTTTTTCAATTGTTAAACCTTTATTACCATTTTCTACAGTTCCAAGATATTGGCTCTTCATATTAATTAATTTTGAAAATTCATTTTTATTCATATGCATTTTATTTTCACGAATTTCTTTTACACGCAAACCAATTTCTTTTTTTAAAGAATCTTTACCTACCATAACACCACCTTAATAATATTTTAATATGTAAAAAAAATACAAAAAGAAATAAAAAGTATGTAAATATATGTAGAATTATACAAAATTATATGCTATAGTAAAAAAAATAAAATTAAATAATAGGGTGATGTAGTATGAGTAAAAAACCAATGACTTTATTATTAATAGAAGACGATAGTATTGAATGCCAAAACTATATTGATTATGTAGAAGAATCAAAAGAAGCAGAAATTGTAAAAATAACAAATTCTAGTAAGCAAGGAATAGAATATTTTAATTTATATATGCCAGAAGCAATAATATTAGATATAGAACTACATAAAGGAGAAGGTTCAGGTTTAGAATTTTTAGAAGAAATAAAAAAATACACAAAAGAATTTAAACCAATAATTGTAGTAATTACAAATGCATCTTCTAATATATTATATAATAAATTACACGAAGAAGGAGTAGAATTAGTATTTTATAAAAAGCAAAAAGACTACTCTCCAAAACTAGTTATATCTTCGGTATTATCTTTAAGAGAAATACTACACAAATATGGTAATCAAAAATGTAATAATAAAAAAGAAACAAAGGCAGAAAAAGAAGAAAAATTATCAATTAAAATAGATACAGAATTAAATATAATTGGCATAAGCCCACATTTAAAAGGTAGAAAATATATACATGATGCAATTATGTATTTACTAAAAGAAAAAGACAATGAACAAAAAGAAACAGTCTTTAATTATTTGTCGAGCTCATATAAAAGGTCATCAAGTAGTATTAGTAGAGTAATGCAAACGGCAATAAACTATGCATGGAGAACATCATCTCCAGAAGACTTAGAAACATATTATACGGCAAAAATAAATTATCATACAGGTGTTCCAACACCAACAGAATTTATATACTATTATTTTAAAAAAATAGATAAAAACTTATAAAAAAACATAAAGTTACATTACATATCATAAAACTTCAAACCAATAACACTTAAGTAGCAAATAACTTAAGTGTTATTTTTTATCTATAAATGTAGATAAAAGGTGGTGATATGTATGTGGTGGGAATGGCTAATGAAATACTTTAATTTTTGGGGATAATAAATTATTAAGTAGCTATATGCATGAAAAGTATAAAGAATTAATATCCTTTAAAGTAACCATTAAAAAGATAACTGTAAAAAGGCAGCTAACAATTTAAGTTTGACTGCCTTTTTTCTATATTATATAATTTAAATGGTGAATTTAATGATTGACATTGTTTTAATTAGCAATTTTTTTAAAATATTTTTCATAAGTGTATTATCTTATTATACAAACTTAAAAATAATTGATTATAAAGAATGCAATACATGTGTAAAAATTTTAATTGTTTTAATAGCATTTATAATAGCAATGCTTTATATATTTTTGGAAAAATTTTTATTATCAGTTGGTGCATTTATATTTTCATTCTTAATATATATAATTATAATAAATGAAATATTAAAGAATAATAATAAAAACATTTGTAATGAATCTATTATTTTATCAGTAATAGTATCGATAATTATCTCGTATATATTTTATTTAATTGCAACTTTAATATCTGGAATAATATTGTTAATAACAGTTACTACTAATTTGGATTATAAAAGTCCAATAAGTTTAGTAATTATTCCAATAATTGAATTAATTTTGTTATACGGATTATTTAAAATTAAAAGATTTAAACATGGATTTAATTTTATCAAGAATAAAAATTATAGTAAAAATTTATTAATATTTTTCGGGCTATTTAGTGTAATGATAATATTTATATTTACTTTTTTGCAAAGGGACAATAATTTAATTTTCAATACATATTTAGCCATTTTAACTATAATATCTTTCGCAATAATATTAAAATTTCTATTATACCAAATTACAAAACAATACAAACGCAACATGAGAGATAGAACAATAGAAATACAGACAAAAGAGATAGTAGAACAAAGTAAAATTATAAAAGAAATTAAAGAAGAAAATCTAAAACTAGCAGAAACCATACATAAGTATAATAATAGGTTATCTGCATTGGAATTAGGAATAGCAAACGCATTAAAAAATAATAATAAAACAGAATTTGCAAATGAATTAGGCTTAATGCTAGAAGAGACAAAAGAACTTTCAAAAAAATTTGCAGAAGAAACAACTATAAATAAAACAAACCTACCTAAAACAAATATAATAGGTTTAGACAACATGTTTAAATATTTTCAAAATGAGGCAAATAAAAACAATATAGATTTTAATGTAATAATTAACGAAAATATAGAAGACTTACTAAAAATAATAGATAAACCAAAATTAGAA
Source organism: uncultured Clostridia bacterium (assembly GCA_944392485.1). Lineage (GTDB taxonomy): Bacteria > Bacillota > Clostridia > TANB77 > CAG-508 > CAG-452. The sequence goes on from CALXWO010000002.1 coordinate 36,650, forward strand.
ACATTAATAGGTGACCACTTAAAAGATGCAATAATTGCAGTAAACAAAAGTAAAAATCCATATAAAAGCATATTAGTAATTTTAGGAATATCAAATAAATGTTACGAAATTTCTATATGTGATAGTGGAATAGAATTTGAAATAGATACATTATTAAAATTAGGAAAAGAAAGGGTAACAACACATAAAGAAGAAGGAGGAAGCGGAATAGGATTTATTACAACATTTAAAACATTAAAAGAAACAAAAGCAAGTTTAGAGATAGAAGAATATAATCCAAAAACAACAAATTACACAAAATCAATAGTCATAAGATTTGATGGTAAGAATGAATATAGAATATACTCTTACAGAGCAGAAGAAATAAAAAAGAAAAACAACGAAAAAAGAATAATAATAGAAGAACTTTAATTATTTGGGACGGAGCAAAATGTTAATTTTTATCATTTTGCTCCGTCCCAAATGTTTAGTCTTGACAGTTTATAATAATCAATGTAAAATATAATAGTACAGAATTTTAATTATATTCTAAAATAATTAGTTATATAGTTATATATATTAATCTGAACATTGAAAATTAAATAGAAAGAGGTGCGTTATTTATGAATGAATTAATCGTAGCTGTAGTCACCTTTCTTATCTCAGGAGCTGTTTGTATACCTTTAGGTGTATTAATTAGAAAAAAAACAGCAGAGTCTAAAATAAAAGGAGCAGAAAGCGAAGCAACAAGAATAATTGCAAATGCTCAAAAAGAAGCCGAAAATGCAAAAAAAGAAGAAATCTTAAAAGCAAAAGAAGAGATTTTAAAAGCAAGAAATGACCTTGATGACGAGATTAAAGAAAGAAGAAGTGAAGTAGGACTACAAGAAAAAAGAATGATACAAAAAGAAGAAAATCTTGAAAGACGTTCAGAAAGTATGGAACGCAGAGAAAGAGATTTAGACAGAAGAATTCGTGAAAATGAAGAAAGAGAAAAAGAATTAGAAGAAATTCATGAAGAACAAACAAGAAAGTTAGAAGAAATTGCAAGATTATCAAAAGAAGAAGCAAAGGTAATGTTACTTGAGCAATTAGATAGAAGACTTTCTGACGAAAAAGCTTTACTTATTAAAGAAGCTACTAGCAAAGCAAAAGAGGATGCAGAAAAAAATGCAAGAGAAGTTATAGGTTATGCTATACAAAAATGTGCAGCAGACCATACATCAGAAACTACTGTATCTGTAGTTGCACTTCCAAATGACGATATGAAAGGAAGAATTATTGGTAGAGAAGGAAGAAACATTAAAACTCTAGAAACGTTAACAGGAATAGATTTAATAATAGATGATACACCAGAAGCTGTTATATTATCAGGCTTTGATCCATTAAGAAGAGAAGTTGCAAAAATAGCTTTAGAAAAATTAATTGATGATGGAAGAATCCATCCTGCTAAAATAGAAGAAATGGTAGAAAAGGCTAAAGAAGAAGTAGAAAACATTATAAAACAAGAGGGAGAAAGAGCAGTTTTAGAAACAGGAGTACATGGATTACATCCAGATTTGGTAAAATTAATTGGTAAACTAAAATATAGAACAAGCTATGGACAAAATGTTTTAAATCACTCAATAGAAGTTTCAAACCTTGCAAGAATTATGGCAGAAGAATTAGGTTTAGACCCTAAAATTGCAAGACGTGCAGGACTTCTTCATGACATAGGAAAAGCACTTGACCACGATATGGAAGGAACTCATGTTGAAATAGGTGTGGAAGTATTAAAAAAATACAAAGAAAATGATATAATAATTAATGCTGTTGAAGCACACCATGGAGATGTTGAACCAAAAACAATCGAGGCAGTACTTGTTCAAGCAGCAGATGCAATATCAGCATCAAGACCAGGAGCAAGAAGAGAAACATTAGAAACTTATATTAAGAGATTGGAAAAACTAGAAGAAATTGCAGATTCTTTCGAAGGAGTAGATAAATCTTTTGCAGTCCAAGCAGGACGTGAAATAAGATTAATAGTAAAACCAGAAAAAATATCAGATAGCCAAATGGTTATAATGGCAAGAGATGTTGCAAAAAAAGTTGAATCAGAAATGGAATATCCAGGACAAATTAAAGTTAATGTTATTAGAGAAACAAGAGCAATTGATTACGCAAAATAAAGCAAAACCGCTACATTTATTTGTAGCGGTTTTTTAATTATTTAAAATAAAAAGGAAATCAAGTTGCCTAAATAGGCAACTTGATCTAAAATTGATTAAAAGCTTAAAGGTTTAAAATTTTAAAACTTTAAAATGTCAACACAAATTACAATTTTACCATCAACTTCTTTTAAAAGATAGAGGTAAAAATCGTTAAAATCATATCCGAATTTCGCTGCTATTTTTACATCTTCCATGCAATGAAAAATATCATTTTGAAATTTAGAAGAATTAAAATATTCTACTAATTCAGAAGAACTAAAATCATCTGGATTAGAGACATCATTCTTCTCAAAATTAGACGGACATGATTTTGTAACATCCAAACTTTCCATCAATTCCCGTAGGGTCATAGTTAACCCTCCTTTAACTAAAGTCATTGGCTATAATTCCAATGCAATGTAATTATAGCATATTATAGGGTAAAAGTAAACAAAAGCCATTACTTGTAAAAACAAATAAAAGATTATATAATAGAGTAAATTTAAAAAGGAGAATATATTTATGAATATTTTAATAATTGGTGATATTGTAGGTACAATAGGGGTAAATAAAATAAAAAAAGAATTGCCACATATAATAAAAGAAAAAGAAATAGATTTTGTTATAGCAAATGGGGAAAATAGTAGTGATGGCATGGGAATTACTTCTAAAATTTTTAAAGAATTACTTCTTTCTGGAGTAAATGTTGTAACAATGGGTAACCATACATGGGGTAAAAAGGATATATTTAATATAATAGATAATAAACAATTATTAAGGCCTGCAAATTACCCAAAGGATGTAGTGGGAAATGGATATGGAATATATAATTGCAATAATAAGAAAATAGCAGTTATTAATTTAATAGGAAGAGTTGATATGAATGTTTTGTCAGAAAATCCATTTATAAAAGCAGATGAAATTGTAAACAAAATAAAAGATGATGTAGACATTATAATAGTAGATTTTCATGCAGAAGCTACAGCAGAAAAAATAGCTATGGGTTATTACTTAGATGGAAGAGTAACATGTATTTTTGGAACACATACACATGTTGCAACCGCAGATGAAACAATATTAGAAAAAGGAACTGCATACATTACAGATATTGGAATGACAGGACCAAAAAAATCTGTAATAGGTATGGATATAGAAGCATCTATAAAAAGGTTTGTAACAACACTTCCAGAAAGATATAAAGTTAGCCAAGAAAACGAAGATATTTTAAATGGATGTATTATAAAAATAAATAGCGAAAGTTGTCGAGCAGAAAAAATTGATAGAATAAAATTATAATATTTGGCGAAATAGAAGTATTATACGCGATGAAAACTTCCTTTTTTTTCCAAAAATATGTAGACATTATTTATAAATTATATTATAAATGTAATGTAACAAATGAAACAAAAAATAGAGTTACAAAAAAATAATTTTAGGAGGCAAAAAATGGAAGTTTTAAAAATTTCATCAAAATCAAACCCAAATTCAGTAGCAGGAGCAATTGCAGGGATGGTAAAAGAAAGTAACAAAGCAGAAATGCAAGCAATTGGAGCAGGAGCACTAAATCAAGCTGTAAAAGCAGTAGCAATAGCAAGAGGATTTGTTGCACCATCAGGAGTAGACTTAGTATGTATTCCTGCATTTGCAGAAGTTGAAGTAGAGGGAGAAAACAGAACAGGAATGAAGCTTATTATAGAGTCAAGAAAATAATTAAATAATTTTTTTAAAAAAACATATAATATTTTATATTCCATATAATATAAAAGATTTTATTAGTTATTATATGAAGTTAAAATATTATTTTATTGGGGGGGCTAATAAAATTAGTCTCTTTTTCATTTTGGAGGATTGGTTTTGAAAGCAAATGTATTTAAATATATTTTTTTTGCCTTAATTATTATTTTAATTTTCATAGCAATTTATTTATTATATAAAGATAAAAATAAAGAAATATTAGATACAGGTAATAGCGAGTTAAAAATAAACATTAATGACAATATAAATATTCGGAATAACAAATTATGATAACATAAACCCTGTATTAAGTCATAATAGGGATATACAATATATAGATAAACTTATTTTTGATTCATTATTAAATATAAGTTTAAATTTCAAAATAGAAAAATCACTAGCAACAGAGGTTTCTAAAATCAATTCTACAACATATATTTTAAAACTTGACGAAAACAAATTTTGGCATGATGGAACTAAATTTACTGCACAAGATGTTATTTTTACTATAAACAATTTAAAGAGTACAAAAGCAAATTCAATTTATAAAGAAAACATAAAAAATATTCAAAATGTTGACCAAATAGATGACTATACAATAAAAATTGTTTTAAACCAAGAGGTTCCATTTTTTGAATATATGCTTACTTTTCCAATACTTGCAAGTCATGCCTATGAGCCAAACACACTTATTTCCACTACTAAAATACCTATAGGAACTGGTAAATACAAAATATTAAATATAACAAATGACAAAATAGAGTTAGCAAAATCCAGCGAAAATACAAATAGTAAAATTAATAAAATAAACATATTGTTAAAAGAAAATTATAAAAATTTATATAATGGTTTAACAAATAAAGAAATAGATTTAATTATAACAGACAATGTAAATTATGAAGAGTATATAGGAACAATGGGATATAATGTTAATTCTTCTAGTGGAAGAGAATTTGATTATTTAATATTTAATACAGAAGATAATATATTAAAATTAAAAGAAGTAAGGCAAGCTATTAGTTTTGCAATTGATAAAAACGCTATAAATTATTATATATATAAAGGTAAATATAATTTAGCAGAATTTCCATTAGGATATCGGAAGTTATTTATATAATTTAAATAAAACATCAGAGTATAATTTAAATAAAGCAAAAGAAAAATTAATAGAAGGAGGTTGGAACTATAAAAATAATAAATGGATAAAAAATGGAAGAATATTAGAACTTAACTTATTAGTAAATAAAAACAATCAAAACAGAATAAAATGTGCAAATATTATAAAAGAACAATTAAACAAAATTGGAATTATAATAAATATTATAGAAGCTAATAATAATACATTTAATAATTATGTAAAAAATAAAAATTATGATATAATTCTTTCTGGAAATATTGTTTCAATTACCCCAGAGCTATCCACATATTTTGGAGAGAACAATATCTCCAATATGCAAGACCAAGAGTCAATAAATATCCTAACCGAAGTAAAAAACATAAATGATGAAGAAATACTAAAAAATAGATATTTAGAATTGCTAAACTTATATACAAGCAACATACCTTTTATTAGCCTTTATTTTAACAATGTATTTATATTATCTAATAAAGAATTAAAAGGAGATATGACACATAATTGGTATAATATATTTTACAATATAGACAATTGGTACAAAGTTGAAAATAATTAAAAAATTACTTGACAAAATAAAATAATCATATATAATAATACCAAACATACGTTTGAAAAAAATAAGGAGGAAAAAATGAACGAAGAAAATTTAGAAAAAAAGAAGGCATTAGAAGCTGCATTAAGCCAAATAGAAAAACAATTTGGAAAAGGTTCTGTAATGAAACTTGGAGAATATAAAACAATGAATGTAGAAGCAATTCCAACAGGAGCATTAGGGTTAGATATAGCACTTGGAATAGGAGGTGTTCCTAGAGGAAGAATAATAGAAATTTTTGGACCAGAATCATCTGGTAAAACAACACTTGCTTTGCATATAATTGCAGAAGCACAAAAAATGAATGGAGAAGCAGCATTTATAGATGCAGAGCATGCATTAGATCCAGTTTATGCAAAACACCTAGGTGTAGATATTGACAATTTAATTGTTTCACAACCAGACACAGGAGAACAAGCATTAGAAATAACCGAAAGCTTAGTAAGAAGTGGAGCTTTAGATGTAATAGTAGTAGACTCTGTTGCAGCACTAGTACCAAAAGTAGAAATAGATGGAGATATGGGAGACTCACATATGGGACTTCAAGCAAGATTAATGTCACAAGCATTAAGAAAACTTGCAGGGGCAATTAATAAATCTAAAACTGTTATTATATTTATTAACCAATTAAGAGAAAAAATAGGAGTAATGTTTGGAAACCCAGAAACAACAACAGGAGGAAGAGCATTAAAATTCTATGCTTCTGTAAGATTAGATATCAGAAAAATAGAAAATATAAAACAAGATGGAGAAATAATAGGAAACCGTGCAAGAGTAAAAGTAATAAAAAACAAAGTAGCACCACCATTTAGAGAAGCAGAATTTGATATAATATACGGAAAAGGAATATCAAAAGAAGGAAACATATTAGATATGGCAGTTAACCTAGATATTATAGAAAAAAGTGGTTCTTGGTTTAGCTATAATGGAGAAAAAATAGGACAAGGAAGAGAAAATGCAAAAAAATATTTAAAAGATAATCCAGAGACAATGCAAGAAATAGAAAAGAAAATAAGAGATAACTTTGAAGCAGCATTTGAAAAAAGTTTAGGAGACAACGAAGAAGAACCAGAAGAAGAATAAGTTTGGAGAGATTAAATGAGTTATATAGAAGAGTTTGACAAACTTAAAACAAAAGTATTAAAATATATATTATTCAAAAAAAGGACAGAACAAGAAGTAAGAAATAAATTTATCAATTTGCAAGGCGAAATATTAAACGAAGTAATAGAAGAACTTAAAGACTTAAATTATATAAATGATAAAGAATATGTAAATAAAGCAGTAAAAGAATTTATAAATTTAAAAAATATGTCCATAAAAGAAATAGAATATAAACTAATTTCAAAAGGAATAAATAAAGAATTAATAGATAGTTATATTTACAAAAATAAAGAAAAATTATTGGATTATGAAATACAATCAGCAAAAAACATAATTAACAAAAAAATACAAACAATGCAAACAGAAGAAATATTAAACTACTTAAGGAAAAAAAGATATATGGAAGAGAGTATAAAAATAGCAAGCAAAATGATTGAGGAGTAAATAAATGGGTAATATATTAACATTAGAAACAAGCAAATATGAAATTAGACTGGATAATTTTGAAGGACCACTTGATTTATTGTGTCATTTAGTAGAAAAGAACAAAATGGACATAAATGAGGTAAATATAACAAAAATTACAGATCAGTATATAGAATACATAAATGCAATGCAAGAATTAAATTTAGATATTACAAGCGAATTTGTTTTAATGGCTTCAAGCTTATTATATATAAAATCAAAAAGCTTATTACCAAAACAAGTAGAAGATGAAGGAGAACTTACAGAAGAAGAATTAATACATAGAATAATAGAATATAAAAAATATAAAGATATATCAAAAAAACTAAAAGAACAGTTCGAAATTTATTCGAAAAGATTTTATAAACTGCCGGATAAAATTGAACTTCCTAAGAGAAAGTTAGAAGAAAAACTTTCGATATGTATACTAGAAGAAGCATATAAAAATTTATTAACAAAAAACGAAGAAAAAATAAATATAAATGCAGCAAACATAGAAAAAATAGCAATAACAGAAACAGTAACAGTAACTAGCAAAGTAAAAGATATATTTAAAGAATTAATGAAAAAGCCTAAATTTATATTTAATAAATTATGCAAAACTAAAAAATATACAAAACTAGAAACAGTAACTGCTTTTACAGGACTTTTAGAATTAACAAGAAGAAAAAAAGTAAAAGCACAACAAGAAAAAATATTTGGTGATATAACCGTAGAAAAAGCAAGAAATTAATCTTGCTTTTATTTGTATAATTAACCAAAAAATGGCAATAATACTTATAAATAGCATGTGGAGAAGTATTATGGTAGTTTTTTGGATTTTTTTAGGTATTATTTTTTTTAATATAATATTTTTTTTATTAATATGTTTATCTAGTTTAAAAATAGAAATACTTGATTTAACATTAAATTCAAACAAAGAAAGTAAAATTAACAACTATTTAATATATATAAAATTAAAATTACTAAATAAACTAACATGGCTTAAACTAACAATTAATAAAAACAAAGTAAAAAAAATTAGAAATTCCAAACTATTTAACAAAGTATTTTTAACAAAATTTTTAGAAAAACAAATAAAAATTAAAATAAAAGATGTTATTAAAAATATTGAAAAAATAAATATAGAAATTGAAAAATTAAATATGAAATTAAAAATAGGATTAATTGATTATATTGTTACATCAATATTTGTTGCGGTAATTGCTTCATTAATATCTATTTTGCTTTTGAAAAAAGCAAGTAATACAAACAAAGAAAATTACAAATATTTAATTACTCCTTTATATAGTAGTATAGAACCAATAATTAATATTGAACTAAACTGTATAATAAGCATTAAAATGGTACATATTATATATACAATATATAAATTAATAAAAAAAAGGAGTGTTAAATATGATGAAAGAACATCCAATAGAAGGACTTATGAGTGCAACCATGAAAAGTATTCAAGATATGGTTGATGTAAACACAATAGTTGGTGACGCAATCCAAACAAATAATAATATTACAATTATACCAATTTCTAAAGTATCTTTTGGATTTGCAGCAGGTGGAAGTGAATTTAATGAGGAAACTATAGACGAATATAATAAAAAGGAAAAAGAAGAAATGGTACAATATAGGTTACCATTTGGAGGAGGAGCAGGAGCAGGTGTTAGTATAAATCCAATAGCATTTTTAGTTGTTCAAGAAGGTTGTGTAAAATTGTTACCTGTAACTCATTCATCTGCAATTGATAGATTGTTAGACTATGTACCAGATTTATTTGAAAAAGTAAATGATATGATGAATAAAATGATGTGCAATAAAGAAAAAAATAAAAAAGAAGAAGACAATTTAGATGTAGAAACAATAATAAAAAAAGAAAATAAAAAACCTAAAAAAAGCAAAGAAGAAGAAACAACATATGAATTTGAATATATAGAAAATGAAGACGAATTAGATGATTAAAAATTTATTAATTATATTTTTATTATTGTTTTGTTTAACTGGTTGTGGAAACAACTCTGATAATGATAATCAAAATAATTATAACGCTACAAAAATTTCTACAAATACTTCCACAAACACTAATAGCAATAGTTATAACAATGTAAATGTTAATAACAATGTAAACAACTCTATATCAAATGCAGATAATAAACCTAAAGAAATTGATTTATCTTCTTTTTCTACAAAGATATATACGCCCAATGATGAGGCTAGGCAAAATAATATAAGATTAACATGTTCTAAATTAAATGGTACTATTGTTAATCCAGGAGAAACTTTTTCTTTTTGCAATACTGTTGGAAAGGCAACTCCAGAAAAGGGCTATCAAAAAGCAGATATTTACGATAGTGATGGTAATGTTATTAAAGGTTATGGTGGTGGAAACTGCCAAATAAGTAGTACGCTATATAATGCTGTTTTAAATCTTCCATCTCTTACAATTGTAGAAAGACACGAACATAGTAAAAAAGTTTATTATGTTGAAGAAGGAAAAGATGCTGCAGTTGCATATGGAAGCATTGATTTTAAATTTAGAAATGATTATGATTATTCTATAAAAATATATTGTTCTTCAACTAAAAATAGAATAGATGTTAAAATTGTAAAACTATAGTTTTATATTCTAAATTTATCCTCTTATGCATAAATATTTAGTAATATTTATGATAGGAGGTTTTTTTATGCCAGTAAACAAAATAAAAATCAATTCTTTAATAATAATGTTAATAATACTATTTACTTTTTTTATGCCAGTAATTTCTTATGCAATTGATAAAGATAGTATATATGTATGGTCAAATAATAATCCTTTGCCCACAACTGCATCTTTACAGTCAAGTAATATAGAAGAGACTTCCGAAAGTCAAAACTCGCGGAAATTTTTTAGGAATAACTTCTGGAAGCGCAATTCTAATGGATCAAAAAACAGGAAAAATTTTGTACGAATATAATGCTCACGAACAATTAAGACCTGCGAGTGTAACTAAAGTAATGACTTTGCTTTTAATAATGGAAGCTTTAGATAATGGAACAATTAATTTAGACGATAATGTTCCCTGTTCAGAAAAGGCAAGTTCTATGGGAGGTTCACAAATCTGGTTAGATACAACAGAAACCCTTACTGTTAACGAAATGTTAAAGGCAATTTGTGTAGTTTCTGCAAATGATTGCTGTATGGCAATGGCAGAATATATAGCTGGTAGTGAAGAATTATTTGTTGAACAAATGAATAAAAGGGCTAAGGAATTAGGAATGAACGATACATGTTTTAAAAATTGCCATGGAATAGATGAAGATGGACATTTAACTTCTAGTTATGACATTGCATTAATGTCTAGAGAATTAATAACTAAGCATCCTAAGATTACAGAATATACCACTATATGGATGGATACTTTAAGAGATGGTAAATCTGAACTTGTAAACACAAACAAATTAATTAGAAATTATGAAGGAGCAACAGGACTAAAAACAGGTTCTACATCTACAGCATTATTTAATCTTTCTGCTACAGCAACAAGAGATAATCTTTCTTTAATAGCTGTAATAATGAGAGGAGAAACATCTGCACTTAGATTTTCTGAAGCACAAAAATTATTAGATTATGGATTTAGTAACTATGAATATATAGATTTTGCAAAAAAAGGAGATATTATAAACACAATTAATGTAGACAAAGGTGTATTTGCTTGTACTGATGCTATATTAGAATCTGATGCAGGAACATTAATAGAAAAAGGAAAATCTAAATCTATAACATCAAACACAATTTTAAACAATAATATATCTGCCCCAATAATAGCAGGACAAAAATTAGGAGAAATAAGTTACTCTTTAGATGGAGAAGTAATATCTACAGTAAACATTGTAGCAAAAGAAGATGTAAAAAAATTAAGCATTGGAAACATGTGTGCAAGAGCAATAGAAAATTGGTTTAAATTATTAAGATAAATTGTAATAAAATAAAACTTTAGAATTAAGAGTAAAAGTATAAATGTTGACAAAAATAAAAAATATAGTATAATAAAAATGTAGATTTATTTTTTTAGGAGAAAAATATGATATCAAAATTATGGAAAAGAATAGCTTTAATAATATTAATTATTGCATGTTTATGGAATATTGTATTTAAATTAGTAAACAAAGTTTCTTTTGCTAATGTAATTAATACTGCAAAAGCAACAATACAACAATTGCAAAATAAAGGAAATAATAATTAATAAAAATATTTTAAAATAAATTTGCAAAATATAAATAAATATGTTAAAATATTAAAAGTTTTTTTAAGATAGCAAAGGAAGAGGTGAATAACACAATGAAAAAAGATATACAACCAGAATATAATGATACAACAATCACATGTGCATGTGGTAATGTTTTAGAAGTAGGATCTACAAAAAAAGATTTAAAAGTTGATGTATGTTCTAAATGTCATCCATATTGGACAGGAAATCTTAGAAAAGATACTACAGGTGGTAGAGCAGATAAATTTAAAAAGAAATATGGAATTGCATAAAATTTTAAAAAGGCACTCTTTTTTAAGAGTGTTTTTTTGTACAAAAGTTCTAAAAATTCGCCAAAGGAAAAAAATACCATATATAGAATATATATAATTAAGCTTTAATATCTAGGTAGGAGATAAAATGAAAAAGGTTTATATATATTTTATATGTATGGTATTTTTATGCTTTTTAATACCTATTTTATTTACAGAGAAAAGAGAATATAAAGAACAAGAAGTAGTACGAGAAGTACAAGAAGTAAAAGAAGAAAAATATAACTATGGGAAGTATAACACAGTAAAAGTATTGCATAGTAAAACAAATAAAGTAGAAGAATTAGATTTAGATACATACCTTTTAGGAGTAGTTTCTAGCGAAATGCCAGCAAATTTTGAGATTGAAGCATTAAAGGCGCAAGCAGTGGTAGCAAGAACATATACTATTTATAAAATTTCAAATGGTAGCAAACACGAAAATGCAGATATATGTGATGATTCTACTTGTTGCCAAGCATGGATTTCTAAAGAAGATAGACTAAGTAGATGGGAAGAAGAAAATAGAGATACTTATTGGAATAAAATAGAAGAAGCAGTATATAGTACAAAAGGGAAAATAATAACATATGAAGGAAAGGCAATAAATGCCTTTTTCCATTCAAATAGTGGAGGAGCAACAGATACTGCAACAGCAGTATGGGGAGGAACAAACTACCCTTATTTGCAAGCTGTAGAGACTTCTGGGGAAGATGCATATTCACAATATAATTCAGAAGCGGCAGTAACAAAAGAAGAATTTATAAACAAAATTAAGGAATATCATAGCAATTTTTCTATTGATTTTAATAAAGAAAATCAAATAGAAGTATTAGAATATACCGAAGGAGGAAGAATAGAAAAAATAAAAGTGGGTAATTTAACTTTATCTGGAGTTGAATTAAGAACAATATTTGGACTAAGATCAGCAAAATTTGAAATTACAATTGAAGAAAATCAAATAAAATTTAAAGTAATTGGTTATGGGCATGGAGTAGGAATGAGCCAAACAGGAGCAGATAGCATGGCAAAACAAGGAAATAATTACGAAAACATTATAAAACATTATTATACTGGAGTAGAAATAAGTAATATGACATAAAAATTAATTTTTGCTAACACGTATAAATTACAAAAAAAAGGAAATAATTTTACTAAAGATAAAAATAAGGAGGACACTTATGAGAAGAGGAAGAAGAGAAAAAATAAATGATAACCGTTATTTTAAAAGATTAATTTTTACAACAGGAGGAATATTACTAGTTATAATTGCAACATTTGTTATAACATTTATTGTTTACAATAACAAACTAAAAGATTACAACTATAGTTCTTTAAGTACAGAACAAATAGCAGATTTAGTTCCAAATGAAGGAGTGTTTAATAATACAGTAGATTATGTAGAAGAAGCAAGTAGTGATATTGGAAAAAGTATAGAAGAAGCAATAAATACTGTAGAAGAAGAAAAAGCAGAAGAAAAAGAAGAAAAAGAAACAACAAAAGAAAAGGCAAAAGAAACAAAAAGCAAAGAACAAACAAAAGAGGTTAAACAAACAAATACAGAACCAGAAAAAGTAAAAGATCCTGAATTTGTTATGCCGGTAGAAGGAGAAATTTTAAGAGGTTTTGCAAAAGATTCTTTAATATATTCAGAAACATTAGAAGAATGGATTACTCATTTGGCAATAGATATAAAAGCTGATAGAACAGCAGTAGTTAGTGCAGCAGAAGCAGGAACAGTAAAATCAATAAAAAATGACCCAAGGTATGGACTTAGTATAGTAATAGAACATGTCAATGGATTTGAAACAATTTATTCAAATTTACTAACTACAGAATTTGTAGAAGAAGGACAAAAAGTAGAAAAAGGACAAAGTATTGGAACTGTTGGAAACTCTGCAGCATTCGAAATTGTAGATGAACCACATTTACATTTTGAGATTATAAAAGATAGAGAAAATGTAGATCCAACAATTTATATAAAATAAAAAATATTCTCACAAAATGTGAGGATATTTTTTTATACTTATATTGAAAAGTTAATAAATAATGTAATATAATAAAATAGTAATGGAGGAAATATATATGTTTTTATCTGAAGATGGATATATACAATCAAATGAGCCACAAACATATCAAATAAAAGCTAAAAAGCCAAAGAAAAGACCAGGTAAATTTAAAAAATTTCTCAAGGTGCTTTTTATAATCTTTTTGCTTTTATTTTTACTTATTCTAATACTTGGTGGAATTGCAGCATATGTAATATATGATGTTGCAAAAGATGCAAAATTAAATAAAAACGATTTAGCAATAAGGTACGAAAACTCTGTAGTTAAAGATATGGAAGGAAACACTTTAGCAGTTTTAAATGGAGACGAAAACAGAGAAAGCATACCTCTTAGCGAAATGCCAGAATATTTACCTAAAGCATTTATATCTATCGAAGATGAAAGATTTTATAGTCATAATGGAATAGATATAGGAAGAACCTTAAAAGCTACATATACATATATAATAAACAAAGGAAATTCTCCATTTGGAGGAAGTACAATAACACAGCAATTAGTAAAAAACCTTACACAAGAAAAAGAAGATACTTGGCAAAGAAAAGTAAGGGAAATGGTAAGGGCCTATTACATAGAAAAAGAAATGTCAAAAGAAGACATATTAGAACTATACTTAAATTTAATTTTTCTTGGGGATACTGTGTATGGAGTACAAAAAGGCTCAAATTATTATTTTAACAAAGACGCAAAAGACTTAAGCCTAGCAGAATGTGCATTTTTGGCAGGAATAAACCATTCTCCAAACTCATATAATCCATTTGTAGAAAACAATGAGCAAGTTTTACAATCTATAAAAGAAAGAACAAAAGTTGTTTTAAATAAAATGTATCAACTTGGAAACATAAATACAGAAGAAGAATATAAACAAGCATTACAAGAAGTTGAACAAGGATTAAACTTTGATAGAGGTGCAATTCCACAAGTTTTGTTCTCATACCATACAGATGCTGCAATAAATCAAATAATAAAACAATTACAAGAAATGCATAATTGGACATACGAGCAAGCAAGATTATATTTATCAAGTGGAGGATTTACAATTTATACAACTTGGAATCAAACTTTACAATCATATGTAGACGAAGAATTTAAAAAAGATAAATATAAAACACAAGCATATGATAAAGATGGAAATTTACAAAATTCTCAAGCAGCTATGGTTCTTTTAGACCACAAAACTGGACACGTTTTAGCTGTAGCTGGAAGCCTGGACGAAAAGACTACAGCATTTGGATTTAATAGGGCAACAGATGCCGAAAGGCAAACAGGTTCATCAATGAAACCTCTTGCAGTATTAGCACCAGGAATAAATAGCGGAATAATAACTGCTGCAACAGTTTTTGATGATAATCCAACAAGTTTTAGTAATGGAACATATAGCCCTAAAAATTTAAACGGATATAGAGGATTAATTACAATAAGAGAAGCAATAGAACATTCTCAAAATGTACCAATGGTTAAAGCTATGTGCTTAATAACACCAGGAAAATCTATAGAATTTTTAAAAAGTGTAGGAATAACTTCATTAGACGAAACAAAAGACGCAGGGTTATCTTTAGCATTAGGAGGACTTACAACAGGAATTACACCATTAGAAATGGCAGGTGCTTATGGTGCAATTGCAAATGATGGATTGTACATAGAACCTACATTTTATACAAAAGTGGTAGATGAAAATGGCAATATTGTTTTAGAGCCGGAACAAACAAAAACGCAGGTAATTTCGCAAGAAGCTGCATTTGTTGTAAAAGAAGTATTAACACAACCAGTAAAATCTGGTACAGCAACAATATGTGCAATAGATGGAATAGACGTTGCAGCAAAAACAGGAACAACAAATAAAGATTATGATAGATGGCTTTGTGGATTTACACCATACTATACAGCAACAGTATGGTATGGGTTTGATAATAATGCAACAATAAGTGGATGGTCATATAGCCCAGCAAGCCAAATTTGGAGCCGGAGTTATGACTAAAGTACACGAAGGCTTAGAAGAAAAAACATTTTACGAAACAAAACCAGAAAATATTGTAGAAGTTAATGTGTGCAAAAGATCAGGATTCCTTGCATCTAGCTATTGTAAAAGATACGGAACAGCATATACAGAATATTTTGTAAAAGGAACAGAGCCAGTTCAAACTTGCCCATATCATTCCTATGCAAAAGTTTGTACAGAAAGTGGCATGCTAGCAAACGAAAATTGCCCAAGAACAAGAGGAGTACACTCAAGAGGAGAATATCTTGGAGATACTTCTTTATGGAACACAAGGTCTTCATATTCTAAACGTAGAATAGTGCCAACACAAGTTTGTACAATTCACTAAGGAGAACAAATATGAATTTAATTAATATAATAGATAGCAATACATATAGTATAATTACAAAACTAATGAGTAACAATGTAACTGCAGTAATGATTTTTATATCTTACTTAGGTTCTGCAGTTGTACTAATATGTTTAACAATAGCATTAATAATATTATTAAAGAACAAAAGAGATGCAAAATTTATAACTTCGAACCTAGTGATAGTATTTTTATTAAATAAAATATTAAAACTAATTATAGCAAGACCAAGACCTTCTGTGCTAAGATTAGTTTACGAAGAAGGATATAGCTTTCCTAGTGGTCATGCAATGGTATCAATGGGATTTTACGGATTTTTAATTTATTTAGCATATAAAAATATAAAAAATAAAAAAATAAAAATCCCATTAATAATATTTTTAAGCATACTAATATTATTAATAGGAGTAAGTAGAATATATCTAGGAGTACATTATGCAACAGATATTATTGGCGGATTTTTAATAGCAATAATATATTTAATATTATTCATAAAATTTTTATATAAAAACAAAAAAATTAAATAAATTGCCATTGGGGACGTATTATTTTGGCACAAATAGTAAAAGTATAATATATTACAAGAATTACAATATATTTGTGCCAAAATAATACGTCCCCAATGGCATGAATTTTTTCATACAAATTACAAATAAGGTTTTAATCTTTCAACACTTTCTTGCTGGAATTTTACAAAATCAGTTAAAAGATTATTAACATCTCTATCCAAACCTTTGTTATTATTTATTAACTTTTGCCCTTCTATAATACCCATATTAGTACCTTGAATAAGAAGTTCTGCAATTTTAGAATTGCTATTATCTGTTATAGTATTCATTTGTATACCATACCATAGCATTGCCTTATTTGCTAATTTATAATCATTAGGCTCTTCTCCGTAATTTGCAAAAGCATCATCTACTTTTGTTAATATATTATTATACATACTATATTCATGTTTTAAAGAATCTTGCATACACGGTTCCTTAACTTTATCAGAAACATACGAAATTGCATCCATACCCATTTTTACACCTTTGCAAACTTCCTTTAAAACTTCTAAGTTTTTATCCATAAAATTCACCTCATATATATTGTTTACACTTTTATAAAAAATATTGATAAAAAGCAGGTCAAATGTTAAAATATTATTACAAAATTAAAAAAGAGGAGAGAAAATGAGTAATATTTTTGCATTAAAAAATATTTTAATATATTTATTAATAATAAATTTAATTACATTTTTAGCAATGTATGTAGATAAAAAAAAGGCAAAATGGGGAAAATGGAGAATAAAAGAATCAACTTTATTTACTTTAGTACTATTAGGTGGAGGAATAGGAGGAATTGCTGGAATGTATACATTTAGGCACAAAACAAAAAAAACAAGATTTGTAATTGGATTCCCAGCAATATTAATAATAGAAATCATATGTGCAATAATATTTTTAGTAATAAAATAAATATTTTGCAGGCGAGGATAAAACCTCGCTTTTATTTTGCTTTTTAAACAAAAACAACGTATATATTGAAAATAAAGAGGTTCAAACTAAAAAAACAAACAAATATACTGTACACATAATTATTGTAAATAATTGTAAAAACAGAAAAAAACACAGAATAATTGTTTTGTATGTGCATAAACTAGATTAATAAAACATTAATTTCAATATTATTCACAAAGTTATCCACAGTATCCACAGAGAATAAAAATATTACAAAATTGTTACAACATAGTTACATAATATAAAAAATGTAATATTAATGTTACTACCTTGAAACAATTTTGTAACAAACAAAACATCAGAACTTTATCTGGTGTTTTTGTTTTGTACAAAAGATGTACGCTTTTTAAATTACTTATATTGACTTTTAAATACAGTTTTGATAAAGTAATTACATTAGAAAATAAAATAATTGATATAGAAAAATAAAGAGTAAATATTACAAAATTTGCTCTTTGCAAATTTTGAAGGAGGCAAAAAGATGGATAAATCAATGGATAAAATAGTGGCATTATGCAAAAATAGAGGGTTTATATATCCAGGTTCAGAAATATATGGAGGACTTGCAAATTCTTGGGATTATGGACCAATAGGTTCAGAAATGAAAAAAAACATAAAAGACATGTGGTGGAAAAAATTTATACATGAATCAAAATATAATGTAGGTATAGATGCAGCAATAATAATGAACCCAGAAGTATGGGTAACAACAGGGCATGTTGGAGGATTTAGTGATCCACTTATAGATTGTAAAGAATGTAAAACAAGACATAGAGCAGATAAATTAATAGAAGAATGGGCATTTAAAAACGGAAAAGAAATAAGCGGTTTAGATGGTTGGACAAATGAACAATTAGTAAAATACATAGAAGATAATAAAATAGAATGTCCAGAATGTGGTAAATCTAATTTTACAGGAATAAGACAATTTAATTTAATGTTTAAAACATATATGGGAGTTACAGAAGATGCTAAATCAGAAGTATACTTAAGACCAGAAACAGCACAACGGAATGTTTGTAAACTTTAAAAATGTACAAAGAACAACAAGAAGAAAATTACCAATGGGAATAGGGCAAATGGGACGTTCTTTTAGAAACGAAATAACACCAGGAAACTTTATATTTAGAACAAGAGAATTTGAACAAATGGAATTAGAATTCTTCTGTAAGCCAGGAACAGATTTAGAATGGTATGAATACTGGAAAGAATTTTGTAAAAATTGGTTAATAGGTATAGGAATAAAAGAAGAAAACTTAAGAATGAGGGAGCATTCTAAAGAAGAACTTTCTTTTTACAGTAAAGGAACAACAGATATAGAATACAAATTCCCTTTTGGATGGGGAGAATTATGGGGAATAGCAGATAGAACAGATTATGATTTATCAAGACATATGGAAGCCTCAAAAGTAGACCTTACATATTTAGATCCAGAAACGAACGAAAGATATGTTCCATACTGTGTAGAACCAGCAGTTGGTGTAGATAGAATATTTTTAACAGTATTGTGTGATGCATATGAAGAGGAAGAAATAGCAGAAGGAGATACAAGAACAGTACTTCATTTACATCCAAGCATTGCTCCATATAAAGCAGCTATACTTCCTTTATCAAAAAAATTAAGTGATAAAGCAACAGAAATATATGATAAAATATCAAAAAAATATATGTGCGAATATGATGAAGCAGGAAGCATAGGAAAAAGATATAGAAGAGAAGACGAAATAGGAACACCTTTCTGTATAACAGTAGACTTTGAAACAGAAAACGACAATTCGGTAACAATAAGAGACAGAGATACAATGGAGCAAGTGAGAGTAAAAATAGATGAACTAGAAAATTGGTTAGATGAAAAGATAAACAACTAATGAGAAAAAAAGGGGAACAATCCCCTTTTTTCTCAAAATAGGAGGAAAACATGCAGGCTAATTGGACTAAAAATCAATTGCAAGCTATAAATAAAAAGGATAAGAATATATTAGTTGCGGCAGCAGCACGGAAGCGGAAAAACAACTGTACTTGTAGAAAGAATTGTAAATAAAATAATAAATGAAAATATAGATATTGATAAGCTTTTAATAGTTACATTTACAAATGCAGCTGCAGCCGAAATGAGAGAAAGAATTTTAGAAGCTATATATAAAAAAATAGATGAAAATCCAGATAATAAGAATTTACAAAAGCAAATACTTTTGCTTAGCAAAGCAAATATTTCTACAATACATTCTTTTTGTTTAGATGTTATAAAAAATTATTTTTATGAAATTGGAATATCTTCTAATTTTAGAATTGGAGACACTTCAGAAATAGAGCTACTAAAACAAGAAACAATGGAAGATGTATTTGATGAATTATATGAGATACAAGACAAAGAATTTATAAGTTTGCTCAATGTTTATAGTGGTTATAGAGATGATCAAAATTTAAAAAATCTTATTTTAAAAATATATAATTATTCGCAAAGCATGCCGTTCCCAGATGAGTGGATTAATGAAAAAGTAGAAGAATTTAATATAGAAAAAAAATTAAATTTAGATTTTTCTAAAACAATATGGGGTAAAGTTTTATTAGAATATTTTATTCAAGAAACATCATCTTGTATAGAAGAATTACAAAAAATACAACAAAAATTGTCCGCAGATATAGAATTAAATAATTACTATGAAACTATAACAAAAGACATTGAAACTTTAAAAATGTTATTAAATAATAGTGAATGGGACTATATATATGGCAATTTAGTTAACTTAAAATTTGAAACATGGCCAAGAATTAAAAAAATAGATAACAATTTAAAAGATATTGCAAAAGAAATAAGAGACAATGTAAAAGATAGAATTAAGGCTTTAAGAGACAAGATATTTATATATTCATCAAGTGAAGCAAATGAAGATATATACAAAATGTATAAAATACTTAAATCACTTGAAAAAATAATATTAAAATTTTCAGAAGAATATCAAAAAAATAAAAAGGAAAAAAACATTATAGACTTTAATGATATAGAACATTACGCACTTAAGATTTTAATAAATAAAAATAATGATGGAAATTATGAGCCAACAAGGGTAGCAAATATTTACAAAGAAAAATTTGTAGAAATAGCCATTGATGAATACCAAGATAGTAATTTAGTTCAAGAGTATATATTAAATGCTGTATCTAAAGGTAATAACATATTTATGGTTGGAGATGTAAAACAAAGCATATACAAATTTAGAGGGGCAAGGCCAGAACTGTTTTTAGAAAAATACAGCCAGTATATAGAAGATAATAACAAAGATAATTTATGCAAAAAAGATACAAAAATAAAATTATTTGAGAATTTTAGAAGCAAAAAAAATGTATTAGATATAACTAATATGATTTTTAAAAACATAATGTCTAAAGCATTAGGAGATATTGAATACAATGAAAAAGAATTTTTAAATTATGGTGCAAAATTTGAGAATTTAAGTGACGATATGTTAACTGTTGGAAAAGCAGAATTAGATATAATAGATTTAAAAGAAGATATAGGGGCAGATGCCCACGGCGACTTACAACAGCAAGAAACAGATGAGATTTTATTACAAAAGCAAGAAATAGAGGCAAAATTTGTAGCAAAAAAAATTAAAAAATTAATAGACAGCAATTGCTATATTTTTGATAAAAAGAATGGTTTCAGAAAAATTACATATAAAGATATTGTAATACTATTAAGAACCACTGCAAATACTGCAAATATATATGAAAAAGAATTAAATGAATTAAATTTACCCGTATTTAGCGATAGCTCATCTAGCTACTTTGAAACAGAAGAAATACAAACTATTCTTGCTGTTTTAAAAATAATTGACAATCCAAATTCAGATATTCCACTAGTTACTGTTATGAGGTCTCCAATAGGTAATTTTACAAACAATGAGCTTGTAGAAATAAGATTGCAATCTAAAAATACAACCTTTTATGAAGCTTTATGCGAAATTAAAAATAGTAACGATAAATCTAATCTAAAAAATAAAGTTACAGACTTTTTAAATATGTTAGAAACATGGAAACAAAAACAGGAATTTTTAGCCTTAGATGAATTAATATGGCATATATACGAAAGTACAGACTATTATAATATTATAAATTCAAGCCCAAATGGAGATTTAAAAACTGCAAATTTAAAATTGTTGTTTGAAAAGGCTAAAGATTATGAAAAAGCAAGTTTTAAGGGATTATATAACTTTATAAATTATATAGACAAAATAAGCAAATCTACAGGAGATGGGCTTTCTGCAAAATTAATTGGAGAAAATGAAAATGTTATTAGAATTATGAGTATTCATAAAAGCAAAGGGTTAGAATTTCCAGTTGTATTTTTATGTGATACAGGAAAACATTTTAATATTCAAGATTTAAATGAAAACATCCTACTACACCAAGACATGGGTTTTGGTCCAAAATTTATAGATTATGATAGAAAAATAGAGTATAACACTTTAGCAAAAGAAGCAATTAAAATAAAAAGTTTAAATGAAATATTATCAGAAGAAATGAGACTGTTATATGTTGCATTAACTCGTGCTAAAGAAAAAATAATAATAACAGGTTGTGATAAAGATTTAAATAAATCTTTGTTAGAAAAAGAGAACAAATTAGAAAACTTATCTAGCAAAAAAATAAATATTTCGAATATTAGAAATGCTAAATCTTATTTAGATTGGATTGAAATGGTATATGTAAAAAATAAAAAAAGCTTAGAACCTATTTTAGATATAAATAAAGTAGATAAAAAAGTAGAAGAAGCACCAAAAAGAGCAGAACAAAAAAAAGAAATAAATAATTTAAAAACATTAGAAAAAAAAGAAATAAGCAGTAAAATAGATAAGTTACTAAATTGGAAATATAAATATTTGGAAAGTACAAATATAGAAGGAAAATCATCTGTAACAGATATAGCAAAAGGAAAGAAAAAAGATGTTTTAGAAATAACAACAAAACCTAAATTTATAGAAGAAAATATAGTTTTAAATAGAGCAGAAATAGGAACTATAATGCATTTAATTTTACAAAAATTAGATTTTAGTATGAATTATGGTATTAAAGAGTTAGAAGAACTTATACAAAAACTTATATCTCTAGAAATAATTACAGAAAATCAATCAAAATACATAAATAAAGAAAAAATATTAAAGTTTACTAAATCAGATTTATATTTAGATTTAAAAGAAGCAAAAGAAATACAAAAAGAAAAGCCTTTTTATATTTATATTTCTTCAAATGAAATATATCATAATGGAACAGATGAAAAAATATTAGTTCAAGGAATAATAGATTTATACTTTGTTGACAAAGAAGGAAAATTAATACTTGTAGATTATAAAACAGACTATGTAGCAAATAATGATGAACAAGAATTAATAAATAAATATAAAGGACAACTTGCTATTTATAAAAGGGCATTAGAAAAGGCATTAAATAGAAAAGTAGAAGCGGTATATATTTATTCAATATATCTGGATAAAAAAATAGAATGCGTAGTATAAAATGCATCTTGCTTGCACATTAACATAATTTATGATAAAATATTAAAGGAATTGTGTATAAGGAGAAATTAAATGGAAACACTAAAAAAGTTCTGGATATATTTTTTAATATTTATAGTTGGCTTTGGATTAATAAGCTTATTAACAAGCTTAATTATGAAAGAGCATTATAGAGATATAACCAATTACGAAATTTTAACAAAATCACCTATTATATTAGTAAGTGAATGTAAAGCATCAAATACAGGTGGATATATTAAGGGAAGTGTAACAAATAACGTTGGTGAATATTTAGAACTTAAATACTTAAAAATAGATGTATATAACAAAAATGATGTTTATTTGGGAAGCGAATATAAAGAATTAAAATATTTTAATGTAGATGAAACCATAAATTATGAAATTAATTTTAATTATAAAGATGTAAACAAAGTTAAATTGCAAATAATTGATGAAATTCCTAAAAACAATGATAACACAAAAGAAAGTGAGACTACTGTAGGCGGAGTTGAAGTTGAACCAATAGTAGACGAATATACAATGAAAATAGCTGTTCCAATTGCAGGCATTTTAATTCTTTATACTATTTTGCCTGTATAATAATAAAAATATTTATGAAATAAAAATAGCAAATTGTTTTAAAAAAATTCCAAAAAACATTTGCTATTTTTTGCGTTTTGTAATATAATTGCAACACAAATGTAATATTTGTGTAATCAATATTTAATCCATACAGAAAGGAAAGATGGTAAATGTTTGGATTTGTACGGTTTTGGACAAGATATAGGAATAGATTTAGGAACTGCAACAGTAATTGCATATGTTAAAGGAAAAGGAATAGTTTTAAGAGAACCTTCTGTTGTAGCAGTAAATAACATTACAAATGAAGTATTAGCTGTAGGGGGAGAAGCAAGAAGAATGCTTGGAAGAACACCAGGAAATATTGTTGCTACAAGACCTTTAAAAGATGGAGTAATTTCTGATTATACAGTTACAGAAAAAATGCTTAAGCATTTTATAAATAAAATATGCGGAAAATTTATATTTGCTCCAAGAATTATGATTTGTATACCATCACAAGTAACAGAAGTAGAAAAAAAAGCGGTAATAGATGCAGCATCTCAAGCAGGAGCAAGAAGAGTATATTTAATTGAAGAACCAATAGCTGCAGCAATAGGAGCTGGAATAGATATATCTAAAGCATGTGGGAATATGGTAGTAGATATAGGAGGAGGAACAACAGACGTAGCAGTTATTTCTCTTGGAGGTTCTGTTGTTAGCACATCTATAAAAGTAGCAGGAGATAAATTTGACGAAGCAATAGTTAAATATATTAAGAAAAAACATAATGTTATGATTGGAGAAAGAACAGCAGAGGATTTAAAAATTAATATAGGATGTGTATATCCAAAAATACAAGATATAGATATGGATATTAGAGGAAGAGACTTAGTAACAGGACTTCCTAAAAGTATAACTATAAAATCAAGTGAAATGATGGAAGCATTGTTGGAACCAGCAATGCAAATTATTGAAGCAGTACATTCAACACTTGAAAAAACACCACCTGAACTTGCAGCAGATATAAGCGATAGAGGTATATACATGACAGGTGGAGGATGTTTAGTAGACGGATTAGATAAACTTTTGCAAGAACAAACAGGAATAAATGTAATGATTGCAGAAGATGCAATTAGTTGTGTGGCATTAGGAACAGGAAAAGCATTGGACAACCTAGATACATTAGATGGAAAGGTAAGAAGATGAAAAAAGTAGCATTTTATACATTAGGTTGTAAAGTAAATCAATACGAAACTAATGCTATGATAGAAAAATTTATAGAAGCAAAATATGAGGTAGTTGATTTTAATAGCATAGCAGATATATATATAGTAAATACATGCACAGTTACAAATATGTCTGATAGAAAATCTAGGCAAATTATAAGAAGAGTAAAACAAATAAATCCTAATTCGATACTTGTTGTAACTGGATGTTATGCACAAGTAGCTAGTAAAGAATTAGAAAAAATACAAGAAATAGATTTAATAGTTGGAAATACAGAAAAGAAAGACATTGTAAATATAGTAGAAAAATATTTTGACAATATAAAATCTAAAAATAGCAATGAAGAGACGACCGTTGGTCGTCTGCTAAACATTACAGACATAAATAAACAAGAAGAATATGTAGAATTTGGTCCTACTATATATACAGAAAAAACAAGAGCAGTAATAAAGGTACAAGATGGTTGTAATAATTTCTGCTCTTATTGTATTATTCCATATGCAAAAGGAAGAGTAAGAAGTAGAAAGCTAGAAAACATAATAAATGAAGTAAAAGAGATTGCAAAACAAGGTATAAAAGAAATTATAATTACAGGAATACAAATTGCTTCTTATGGATTAGATTTTAAAGATAGCAATATAAGGCTTATAGATTTACTTGAAAATGTAAACAAAATAGAAGGAATAAAAAGAATTAGAATAGGTTCTTTAGAACCAAATATTATAACAGATGAGTTTGTAAACAGATTAAAAAAAGTAAATAAAATATGTAATCATTTTCATTTATCGCTCCAAAGTGGTTGTAATGAAACTCTAAAAAGAATGAACAGAAAATATACTACAGAAGATTTTGAAAAGGTTGTAAAAAGATTAAGAAATGCTTTTCCAGATGTAGCTCTTACAACAGACATAATAGTAGGATTTCCAGGAGAGACAGACACAGAATTTAATATTACATATAATTTTTTAAAGAAAATTAATTTCTATAAAATGCATGTATTTAAATATTCCCAAAGAAAAGGAACAAGGGCAGCTGTAATGCCAAATCAAGTTAGTTCAAAAATAAAGGAAGAAAGAAGCCATAAACTAATTGAACTTTCTAATGAGAATGAAGAGAAATTTTTGCAAAAATACATAGGAAAAAATATAGAAGTATTATTCGAGCAAAAAGAAAACAATTATACAAAAGGGCATACCACAAATTATTTAGTGATAAAAGCAAAAGGAAACAATTTAGAAAATAAAATAATGCAAACAAAAATAATATGTAAGGAAAATTTAGAACTTATAGGAGAAGTTGAATTGTAATACAATTGAAACAAAAATGTAATATAAAAATATACAAAAAGTATTGCTAAAAATACAAATTTGTAGTATAAAATTTATATAAAAGTGTAATAGTAAATTATAAATAATGTTATCTTTACAAAAGAAAAAGATAAAAATCAAGGGAGGATACAAAATGTCAGAAAATTTAAACAATGAAGTAGCAGGATCAGTAGAAAATGATTCAGTAAAGGAAATAGCAGATGCATTAAAGAAAATATCAGTAGATTCAAAAGAAAATGAAGAACAATTCCAAAATGTTCAAGAATCTGAAGAAAATAACCAATCACCAGAATTTAAAGTAGCAAGTACAAACTTACCAGAAAAAACAGGATTTTGGACAAAAGTTAAAAATGCTTTATTCTATGAAATAAAAGTTGAATTAACACCATATCAACAAAAAATAGAAGATGAAATTAATGATTTTTTACATCAAGAAGTTACATGGAAATCTTTTAAAAGTTTTCTATTAAAAGAAGTTCCAATCACATATAAAGGTAAAAGAGTATTTTAATTAAAATATAAAAAGAACACTTGAATTGTGTTCTTTTTTGTTATAGAATACATTTTGTTGAGAATAATATAAATATAAATGTATAGATGCATATAGCATCAGAAAGAGAGGAATTTTTATGTCAGTTAAAGTAGCAATTAATGGATTTGGACGTATAGGACGTCTAGCATTTAGACAAATGTTTGGAGCAGAGGGGTATGAAATCGTTGCAATAAACGATTTAACAAGTCCAAAAATGCTTGCACATTTATTAAAATATGATTCTGCACAAAAAAGATATGAAAAAGCAGATACAGTAGTAGCAGGAGAAGATTCAATTACAGTAGATGGAAAAACAATAAAAATATATGCAGAAAAAGACGCAGAAAACTTACCTTGGGGAAAATTAGATGTAGATGTTGTATTAGAATGTACAGGATTTTATACAAAGAAAGAAAAAGCAGAAGCTCATATAAAAGCAGGAGCAAAAAAAGTTGTAATTTCTGCACCAGCAGGAAATGATTTGCCAACAGTTGTTTTTGGAGTAAATGAAAATATTTTAACACCAGAAGATAAAATTATATCAGCAGCATCATGTACTACAAACTGTTTAGCACCAATGGCTAAAGCATTAAACGATTATGCAGAAATACAATCAGGAATAATGACAACAGTTCATGCATATACAGGAGACCAAATGTTACTAGATGGTCCACATAGAAAAGCAGATTTAAGGAGAGCAAGAGCAGCAGCAGTAAATATTGTACCTAATTCAACAGGCGCTGCAAAAGCAATTGGGCTTGTTATTCCAGAATTAAATGGAAAACTAATAGGATCTGCTCAAAGAGTTCCAGTTCCTACAGGATCAACAACAATTCTTATCGCTGTAGTTAAAGGAGAAGATATTACACCAGAAAAAATAAACGAAGCAATGAAAAGTAAGGCAAGTGAATCTTTTGGTTATACAGAAGAGTTATTAGTATCTTCTGATATTATAGGAATAACATATGGTTCTTTATTTGACGCAACACAAACAATGTGCACAAAAATACAAGATGGATTATATGAAGTTCAAGTAGTTGCTTGGTATGATAACGAAAATTCATACACAAGCCAAATGGTAAGAACAATAAAATATTTTGCAGAATTAGGTTAATTGAATATAAGGACGAATGAATGTAGGGGCGAACTGCGTTCGCCCGAAATAAATGGGCGAACGCAGTTCGCCCCTACAATTGAAAGGATGAAATTTTTATGAATAAAAAAACAGTAAAGGATATTGATGTAACAGGAAAAAAAGTTTTAGTTAGATGTGATTTTAATGTGCCACAAGATAAAGAAACAGGAGAAATTACAGATAATAGAAGAATAAAAGCAGCACTTCCTACAATACAATATTTATTAGACAACAACGCTAAAGTAATACTTTGTTCACATTTGGGAAGACCAAAAGGAGAAGTAAATCCTAAATACTCTTTAAAACCAGTAGCAGAAGAATTATCTAAATTACTAGGTAAAGAAGTTAAACTTGCAAAAGATGTTGTAGGAGAAGACGCAAAAAGGCTTACAGAAAATATGAAAGAAGGAGAAATTGTTCTCTTAGAAAATGTAAGATTTCATAAAGAAGAAGAACAAAATGATCCAGAATTTTCAAAAGAGTTGGCAAGTCTTGCTGAAATTTACGTTAATGATGCTTTCGGAACAGCACATAGAGCACATAGTTCAACAGCAGGAGTAGCAAATTACTTACCAGCAGTCTCAGGATTTTTAATAGAAAAAGAATTAGAATTCTTAGGAGGAGCTTTAGAAAATCCAAAAAGACCATTTGTTGCAATACTTGGAGGAGCAAAAGTTTCTGATAAAATAGGAGTAATAGAAAACTTATTAGATAAAGTTGATACTTTAATAATAGGCGGTGGAATGGCATATACATTTTTTAAAGCACAAGGATTTAACATTGGAACATCAATATGCGAGGAAGATAAATTAGATTTAGCAAGAGAAATCCTAGAAAAAGCAAAGAAGAAAAATGTTGATTTGCTATTGCCAGTAGATAATAAAGTAGCAAAAGAGTTTTCAGCAGACAGCAAATATATAGAAGTTCCATCAAACGAAATACCAGATGGATACATGGGACTTGATATTGGAACTAAAACTATTGAAAAGTATAAAGAAGTATTAAAAAATGCAAAAACTATAGTATGGAATGGACCACTTGGAGTATTTGAATTTGAAAAATTTGCATATGGTACAAACGAAATTGCAAAGATATTAGCAAATTTGGATGCAACAACAATAATTGGTGGAGGAGATTCAGCAGCTGCAATAGAAAAACAAGGACTTGCAGATAAAATGACACACATTTCAACAGGTGGAGGAGCATCATTAGAATTTTTAGAGGGTAAAGAACTTCCAGGAATTTCATGCCTACAAAACAAATGAAAGGAGAATATTTATGAGAAAGAAAGTTATTGCAGGAAATTGGAAGATGAATAAGCTTCCTAATGAAGCTATGGAATTTATAGCAGAACTTACACCACTTGTTAAAGATACAGAAAATGAAGTAGTAATATGTGTTCCATATACAGATTTGTTTTATAGCTTAATGCACGCACAAGGAACAAATATAAAAATAGGTGCACAAAATATGCACTATGAAGAAAAAGGAGCATTTACAGGAGAAGTATCTGGAGAAATGCTAAAATCAATTGGAGTAGAATATGTAATAATTGGACACTCGGAAAGAAGAGCATACTATGGAGAAACAGACGAAACAGTTAATAAAAAATTAAAAAAAGCTTTAGCATTAGAGTTAAAACCAATAGTTTGTGTTGGTGAAAGCTTAGAAGAAAGAGAATCTGGAAAGGCAAAAGAAATTGTTACAACACAAACAAAACTTGCATTAGAAGGATTAAATAATAATGAAGTAGAAAAAACAATAATAGCATATGAACCAATTTGGGCAATTGGTACTGGAAAAACTGCAACAAAAGAAGATGCCAATGAAACAATTAAGTGGATTAGAGAAGAAATTGAAAAAATATATGGAAAAGAAGTAGCAGATAGTGTTATAATACAATATGGTGGTAGTGTAAAATCTGGAAACGCAAAGGATTTATTTGAAATGTCAGACATAGACGGAGGACTAGTAGGAGGAGCAAGTTTGGATAGCACAGAATTTGCAAAAATCGTAAACTATAATAACTAGTAGAACAACATTAAAACTGACATTACTAGAAAATAACGGGGGATATAGCTCCTCGTTCGAAGGCTTTCTTCGAAGATAAGCTTTGTCCCCATACATTAATTAAAGGAAGATGAGGAAAGATATAACTATGGATAAAAAATTAACAATGCTTATGATATTAGATGGATATGGAATAAACGAAAGAAAAGAAGGAAACGCAGTAAAACTTGCAAAAACACCTGTATTAGATAAACTAATGAAACAAAATCCAACAACAATTATTAAAACAAGTGGATTAGATGTTGGTCTTCCTGAACGGACAAATGGGAAATTCTGAAGTTGGACATACAAATATAGGTGCAGGAAGAATAGTATACCAAGAATTAACAAGAATAACTAAATCAATAGAAGAAGGAGATTTTTTTAGTAATCCAGAGTTAGTAGGTGCAATAGAAAACTGTAAGAAAAATCATTCTAAATTACATATAATGGGACTTTTATCAGATGGCGGAGTACATAGCCATATACGTCATTTATATGCTCTATTAGAACTTGCAAAGAGAAAAGATTTTGAAGATGTATATGTTCATTGCTTTTTAGATGGTAGGGATACACCACCAGCATCTGCAGAGGGATATATAGTAGATTTAGAAAAGAAAATGGAAGAAAAAGGCGTAGGAAGAATTGCAAGTATTACCGGAAGATTTTATGCAATGGATAGAGATAAACGTTGGCAAAGAATTGAAAGAGCATACAATGCTTTAGTGCATGGAGAAGGAGAAAAAGAAACATCAGCAACAATTGCAATAGAAAAATCATATCAAAAAGAAGTTTTTGATGAATTTGTGGAACCTACAGTAATTTGTAACAACAGCAATGAAGCAATTGCAACAATTTCAAAAAACGATTCTGTAATATTTTTTAATTTTAGACCAGATAGAGCAAGAGAAATTACAAGAACATTAGTAGATAAAGATTTTAAAGAATTCCAAAGAGAATATTTCCCATTGTACTATGTATGTTTTACAAATTATGACGAAACAATAAAAAATGTTCATATAGCATTTAAGAAAGAAGAAATAAAAAATACATTTGGAGAAATTATAAGCAAAAAAGGAATGACACAACTTAGAATTGCAGAAACAGAAAAATATGCACACGTTACATTTTTCTTTAATGGTGGAGAAGAAAAACAATACCCAGGAGAGGATAGAATTTTAATTCCTTCACCTAAAGTAGAAACATACGATATGAAACCAGAAATGAGTGCAATAGAAGTAACAGATAAAGTAGTAGAGGCAATAAATTCTAAAAAATACGATACTATTATTTTAAATTATGCAAATCCAGATATGGTAGGGCATACAGGTAGCCTAGAAGCTGCAATAAAAGCATTAGAAACAATAGATAAATGTGTAGGAAGAGTAGTAGAAGCAGTAGAAAAGAATGAAGGAGTGCTTTTAATTACAGCAGACCACGGTAATTCAGAGCAAATGATAGACTATGCAACAGGAGAACCACATACAGCACATACAACAAATCCAGTACCTTTAATACTAATTGGAAAAGATGCAAAATTAAAAGAAGGAAGACTTGCCGACCTTACACCAACAATGCTTGATATTATGGGAATAAAAAAGCCAGAAGAAATGACAGGTGAGAGTTTAATAGAAAAGGAGTAAAAGAATATTGGATTATAGAACCAAATGATAGAAAAGTATTTACATTTGTACATAACAGCGAAGGTGGATAATTAAAGAAGAGGAAGAAGAATACAAAAAAGAAGATTAATTTAGTTTATAATAGGGATATTCCCTATACATATATATTAATTTTAAAGGAGGAAATTTACATGAAGGAATATTTAGCAATTGAAGAAGTAAAAGCTTTAGAAGTATTAGATTCTAGAGGAAATCCAACTGTACAAGTTGAAGTAATTACAGAAGAAGGAACAAATGGAGTAGCAATGGTTCCATCAGGAGCATCAACAGGAAGTTTCGAAGCAGTAGAATTAAGAGATGGAGATAAATCAAGATATTTAGGAAAAGGTGTATTAAAAGCAGTAGAAAATGTAAACAAAATTATATCAAAAGAACTAGAAGGAATGAATGTATTTGACCAAGTAGAAATAGACAAAAAGTTAATAGAAATAGACGGAACAGAAAACAAAGGAAAATTAGGAGCAAATGCAACACTTGGTGTTTCTCTTGCTGTAGCTAAGGCAGCAGCAAATTCTTTAGGAATGAGTCTATACAGATACATAGGAGGAGCAAATGCAAAAACTATGCCAGTTCCTATGATGAATATATTAAATGGTGGAAAACACGCAGATAATACTGTAAATATTCAAGAATTTATGATTATGCCAGTAGGAGCAAAAACATTTAGTGAATGCATGCAAATGGCAGTAGAAATATACCACACACTTAAAAAAGTTGTAAAATCAAAAGGACTTTCAACAGGTGTTGGAGATGAAGGAGGATTTGCTCCAAACTTATCAAGTGACGAAGAAGCACTAAAATTAATAGTAGAAGCAATTACAGAAGCTGGATACAAACCAGGAGAAGATGTAGTACTTGCATTAGACGTAGCGAGCACAGAAATGTATGACGAAGCTAAAAAAATAGGAAAAGAAGGATACTATTATTTCTGGAAAACAGACGATTTAAAAACAGTTGACGAAATGATAGAATACTTAGTAGACTTAACTAACAAATACCCAATTATATCAATAGAAGATGGACTAGCAGAAGAAGACTGGGAAGGATGGAAAAAGCTAACAGAAAAATTAGGAGAAAAAATACAATTAGTTGGAGATGACTTATTTGTAACAAATATAAAAAGATTACAAAAAGGTCTAGACAACAAAATTGCAAACAGTATATTAATTAAACTAAATCAAATTGGAACATTAACAGAAACACTAGATGCAATAGAACTTGCAAAGAAAAATGGATATACAGCAGTTGTATCACATCGTTCAGGAGAAACAGAAGATACAACACTTGCAGATGTAGCTGTTGCAACAAATGCTGGACAAATAAAAACAGGAGCACCATGTAGAACAGATAGAGTTGCAAAATACAATAGACTATTAAATATAGAAGCAGAACTTGGAGATTTAGCAATATATCCAGGAAGAAAAGGATTAAACAAATAAAATATTTTTATAATATATGATGAATGTAGGGGCGGAATTCATTTCCGCCCTTTTTTCATCTAATTAATGCAACCTGTAGGGGCGAACTGTGTTCGCCTGTTCGTTGAAGAAAATTCTAAAACAAAAATTGAAATTTGAATGGGAAGTGAGAAGTGTGATGTGGGATGTGTGAAATTAAGGTAAGCCTTGCGTAGAATAACCCTAAAACACACCTCACACTTCGCACATCACACTTCTTATTAAAATTAAAAAAAGACTATATAATCTTGAATAATTTTAACAAAAGTGCTATTATATTAATGTTTAATAGTATAAATTTAAGTGATATAGATATTTTTAAAAAGAAAGGAGAGGATAAGAATATTAGAATTAAAAAATATATGTTTTAATAGAGATAACAAAGATATACTAAAAGATATAAATCTAAAACTAGATACAGATAAATTTGTAGTAATAACTGGTCCAAATGGATCTCGGAAAATCTACTCTTGCAAAAATAATAATGGGAATAGAAAAGCAAGATACTGGACAAGTTATTTTAGATGGAAAAGACATTTCAAAAAAAAGTATAGATAAAAGAGCAAAAGCAGGAATAGGATTTGCTTTTCAAAAGCCAGTTGAGTTTAAAGGAATAACAGTATATGACCTTTTAAAATTATCAGCTGAAAAAGAAATAAAAAGAAAAGAAGCATGTGAGATACTTTCAAAAGTAGGATTATGTGCAAGAGACTATGTAGATAGAGAGGTAAACAGCTCGCTATCAGGAGGAGAATTAAAAAGAATAGAAATTGCAACAGTAGCTGTTAGAAACTCTAAAGTAACAATCTTTGATGAACCAGAAGCAGGAATTGACTTATGGAGTTTTAACAATTTAATACAAGTATTTGAAGACATGAGAAAAGTTATAAAAGGAACGATTATAATAATCTCTCATCAAGAGAGAATTTTAAATATAGCTGACGAAATTATACTATTAAACAGTGGAAAAATAGAAAAAATAGGTAGCAAAGAAGAAGTGATGAGCGATATTTTAAAAACAGAACGAACAGGTTGTTGCAAAATAGGAGGTGCTGCTAATGGATAATGTAGATTTAGAATTACTAAAAGAAGTAGCAGATATAGATAGCACTCCTAAAGGTGCATATAACATCAGAAAAAATGGCAAAGGAATAGAAAGGCAAATTACAGAAAATATAAACATTGTGACAAAAGAAGATAAATCAGGAATAGATATTTTCGTAAAAGAAAATACAAAATTTGAATTTGTACATATTCCAGTTATCATTACAGAAAGTGGATTAAAAGATGTTGTATATAACGATTTTTACATAGGCAAAAATGCAGATGTAGTAATCATAGCAGGATGTGGAATACATAATGACCATCATAAAGACTCGCAGCACGATGGAATTCATAGATTCTTCTTAGAAGAAGGTGCAAAAGTAAGATATATAGAAAAACATTATGGAGAAGGAAAGGGAACTGGAAAAAGAGTACTAAATCCTGTAACAGAAGTGCACCTAAAATCTGGTAGCTCATTTGAAATGGAAAGCGTACAAATAAAGGGAGTAGATTCTACAATAAGAGTTACAAAGGGAATTTTAGAAGACAATACAAATTTAGTAGTGTCTGAAAAAATAATGACACATGGAACTCAAACTGCAAAAACAGAATTTAATGTAGAGCTAAATGGAGAAAATGCAAGCACCCATGTAACATCTAGATCAGTAGCTGTAGATAAATCAGTTCAAGAATTTAAATCAAATGTTGTAGGAAACTCAAAATGCTTTGGACATGTGGAATGTGATGCAATAATAAAAGATAAAGCAAAGGTAATTGCAATACCAGAAATCATAGCAAACAATGTAGAAGCAAACTTAATACACGAAGCAGCAATTGGGAAAATAGCAGGAGAGCAATTAACAAAACTAATGACATTAGGGCTAAGTGAAAAAGAAGCAGAAGAACAAATAATACAAGGTTTCCTTAAATAGCAATTCTAGGGAACATCCCTAGAATTGCTATTAGTGAAGAACTAAAAGTGAAAGGTGAATAGTAAATGAGGATTTTTTGTTGATTTGGGCAAAAAATCAACTTATGCTTTTAACTCTTCACTTTTTGCTCTTCGCTAAATTTGTGAAACAAATTTAACATTGGGGTGTCGCCAAGCGGTAAGGCATCGGACTCTGACTCCGACATTTCGTAGGTTCGAATCCTACCACCCCAGCCAAACTTGCCATTGGCAAGAATTAAGAATGAAAAGTAAAGAGTGAAAAGTAGCAAAAGTAAAGTCTTTGGAGTGAACTTAAAGGCAAGTTTGTACTTTTCATTTTTCATTCTTCACTATTAAGAGCAATTGTCATCAATTAAGAGGTAATTATGAACAAACAAATTTTAAGAAATAAATATTTAAAGATTAGAAAAAATATAAACAACAAAAAAGAAATAGATGATATAATATTCAACAAAGTTATTAGTTTAAAAGAATATAAAGAAAGTAATTTGGTTTTAACATATGTATCTTTAAAAGACGAAGTAGATACTTTTAAGCTAATAGAATATAGTCTAAAAATTGGTAAAAAAGTAGCTGTTCCAAAATGTGAAGGAGATATTATAAAGTTTTACCTTATTAGCAATTTAACTGATTTAAAAAAAGGTAAGTTTAATATATTAGAACCTATAACAAATAATGTAGTAACAGATTTTAAAAACAGTATATGTATTATTCCAGGAGTTGCATTTGACAAACAAAACAATAGAATAGGATATGGGAGAGGATTTTATGATAAATTTTTGCACAACTATGATGGAACAAAAGTAGGATTAGCATATAAGGAATGCATATGTGAAAAAATAGACATTGAAAAAACAGATATAAAGATGGATAAAATTGTTTGTGATTAAACAAATTGAGATTTGAAACGGAAAGGGACAGACCCCTTTTGTTTCTCTAGTTTGAAATTTCTAATACTAGTTAATTGCAGTTTTCCAAAACGAAAGGGGTCTGTCCCTTTCCGTTTCAAATCTCAATTTATAGGGAGGTAAAAACAATGAAAGTAATGTGCATATCAGATATACATGGTAGTATAGAAAATCTTAAAAAAGCAATAGAAAGATTCCATGAAGAAAGTGCTGAAAAGTTATTAATATTAGGGGATTTTTCTAGTTATTATTATTCTTCAAGTGATTTTGAAGTAGCAGAAATGTTAAATAATATGGCAGGAGCAATTATTGCGGTAAAGGGAAATTGTGATAATAGCCATATAGATGAACTTTTTAATTTTGGTTTAGGGTATTTAAAAACAATTGAATTTAATGGGTTAAAAGTTACATTAACGCATGGGCATATATATAATAGAAATAATTTACCAGAAAATTGTGGAGAAATATTTTTATCCGGACATACACATGTTGGAATGATAGAAAAAATAGGTGATAGAATAATTGCAAATCCTGGTTCTATTTCTAAACCAAGAGGTGGAACTAAAAAAAGTTATTTAATATTAGACGAAGAGAGTATAAAATTAAAAGCATTAGGGGGAGAATTAATTAAATCTGTTAAGTTACATTAATTAATATTAATCTAAATGTAAAAATAGGGGGTTACTATTAACAAGTAACCCTCATTTTTTTAGGAGGTAATTATGGAGGTAAAATTAGAATATATTCTGAAAAACTTAAAAAAACCCTTTTCAATTTACAACTATATGTGATACAATATTTAAGAATTTGAATGGGGGTTTTATAATGGATATAGCATATAAAAGGGTGCTTCTAAAATTAAGTGGAGAAGCATTAGCCGGAAAAAATAAAAATGGAATTGATGCAGAAACAGTTGCAAAAATTTGTGACAAAATAAAAGAAATAGTAGATATGGGAGTAGAAGTTTCAATAGTAGTAGGAGGAGGAAACTTTTGGAGAGGTAGATACGGTCACGAAATGGAAAGAACAACTTCAGACTACATGGGAATGCTTGCAACAACAATTAATGGTTTAGCTCTTCAAGATGCTTTAGAATCAAGAGGAATATTTACAAGGCTTCAGACAGCAATAGAAATGAGAGAAATTGCAGAACCATATATAAAAAGAAAAGCAATAAAACATCTAGAAAGAGGAAGAGTAGTTATATTTGCTTGTGGAACTGGTAATCCATATTTTTCAACAGATACAGGAGCAGCTTTAAGAGCAGCAGAAACAGATTCAGAAGTAATATTACTTGCAAAAACAATAGATGGAGTATATTCTGCAGATCCAAAAGAAGATCCTAGCGCAGTAAAATACGATGAGATTACATATTTAGATATTTTAAACAAAGATTTAAAAGTTATGGATTCAACAGCAACATCATTATGTAGAGACAATAAAATACCACTTGTAGTGTTTGGAATAGATGACCCAGAAAACATTGTAAGGATAATAAAGGGCGAAAAAATAGGAACACTAGTAAAATAAATGAAAAAAATCAAACTATAAAATAGAAGGAGAGATTAAATTATGGATTTTAAACATATTGAAGAAAAAATGGAAAAGACATTAAGTGTATTACAAGAAAATTTTGCAGAAGTAAGAGCAGGTAGAGCAAATCCTGCAATATTAAACAAAGTTAAAGTAGATTATTACGGAACACCTACACCAATAAACCAAGTAGCTGGGATTTCAGTACCAGAAGCAAGACTAATAGTTATTCAACCTTGGGATGCTTCTCTTTTAAAAGAAATAGAAAAAGAAATAATAAAAGCAGAAATTGGAATTAATCCAAATAATGATGGAAAAGTTATAAGACTTGCTTTTCCAGAACTAACAGAAGAAAGAAGAAAAGAGTTAGTAAAAGAAATTAAAAAAACAGCAGAAGAAGCAAAGGTATCAATTCGTTCAGTAAGAAGAGAAGGAATAGACGAAGCTAAAAAAATGCAAAAAGATAACCAAATGACAGAAGACGAATTAAAATCTGCAGAAGATCAAATTCAAAAAATAACAGACACAAAAATAGCAGAAGTAGATAAAATTCTAGCGGAAAAAGAAAAAGAAATAATGAGTGTGTAGAAAATGAATATTAAAAATTTAACCCAAAAACAAAAAATAATTTTAAGTATTTTAATAGTAAGTTTGTCAATAATATTATTAGGAATTGCAGTATTTGGATTAGTAAAAACAATTAAAAAACAAAAAACTGTGGAAGCAGCAAATCTTGAAGAGAAAAACGAAAACATACAAGTAAATCAAAATGTAGTAGATAATAGTGAGATAAGCATAGAAGATTTAACAAATGAAGTACAAGAAAATAATATAAATCAAGATGCTGAGAAACAAACAAGTAAAAAAAGTGGTTCAACATCTAGTAGTGGATACAAGTATTATATAAAAGTAAATTATGGTGCAAATACTGTTACAATTTATACAAAGGACTCAGATGGAAATTATACTGTACCATATAAAGCAATGGTGTGTTCAACAGGAACTGCAACACCTAAATCTGGTGTATATAAAATACAAAACAGATGGCGTTGGCTTGGATTAATTGGTGGAGTATATGGGCAATATAGTACTCAAATTGTTGGAAACATATTATTTCACTCAGTTCCATATTTAGAAAAATCGCAAGATTCTTTAGAATATTGGGAATATGATAAATTGCGGAACTTCTTGTTCTGCTGGTTGTATTAGGTTAACAGTTAAAGATGCAATATGGATTTACAATAATATACCAAGGGGAACATCAGTAGAATTTTATTCATCAAGTAACCCAGGACCACTTGGAAAACCATCAGCAAAAAAAATCTCTGGAAATAAAGAGTGCAGAAATTGGGATCCAACAGACCCAAGCAGTAAAAATCCATGGCGTACATATAATAAAAATCAAAATACAACTGATAAAGACAAAGAACAAAACAACAATAAAGATGAAGATAAAAAGCCAACAAATAATACAACGCAAAACAATGTAACTAATAATACAACTAATACAACACAAAATAATACGGTACAAAACAATACTACTGTAAATAACACAACGGAAAATAATGTAACAGAAAACAACACAATAGAAAATGCAGTTGTAAATAATACTGTAGAAAACAATATAAACAATGTAATAAATAATAACAAGATATAATGTAGGGGCGAACAGTGTTCGCCCTTAAAATTTATTATAATATTGTTATTTTTTATAATATAATGTAGAAAAAAGCAGATGAAAAATTATTGACATTCACTAGTAAATATAATATATAAATATCATATTTAATCTAAAATATAATTGCAGTTCTTGTAATTATTATTTCCAAAATATTGAAATTAAAAAATAATAATGGTATAATAAAAAAGGTGAACCTTTTTGCCAATTATTTCACAATTTTATGGAATTATTGTATCAATATATTTTAATGATAATGATAAGCACAAATTGCCACACATACATGTTAGATATAATGAATATAAAGCAACATATGATTTTGAAGCAAATATAATAAATGGTTTTTTACCAATAAAACAAACTAAGTTAATTGAAGCATGGATAATAATACATAAAGAAGAACTTGAAACATTATGGAAGGTAATGGAAGAAGAAGGTAGAATTTTTAAAATAAAGCCTTTATAAATTAGGGGGAGAAATTATGGATTTAATACCGGATGTAATAGAAGTAAAAGCACTAAATAATTATGATATATATATAAAATTTAAAAATGGAGAAGAAAAAATTTACAATATGAAGGAACATATAAATACAATTAAGTATTTTTATAGATTAA
Organism: uncultured Clostridia bacterium; assembly: GCA_944392485.1. Lineage (GTDB taxonomy): Bacteria > Bacillota > Clostridia > TANB77 > CAG-508 > CAG-452. Next base: position 76,517 of record CALXWO010000002.1, read on the forward strand.
AAGATAAGGATTATTTTAAAAGAGTTATTCCGAGAGGCGATACAGTAGAATGGGAAAACGGAGAAGACGTCGCTCCAGAAAATTTATATTTTAAAAGTGTACCAATAAATGAATATAATGGAAATATAGATTAAGTAAAAAGCTTTTTGAAATTTATTTTCAAAAAGCTTTCATTTTTTTTATATATTATGATAGAATAGTAACAGAAAAATTTGTATAGAAAGGCAACCATATATTATGGAAGAAATTGATAAAAATAATTTACCAAACCATATTGCAATAATTATGGACGGAAACAGAAGATGGGCAAAGTCACAAGGACTTGCAACTAGAGACGGACACAAAGCAGGAGCAGATGCTTTAGAAAATATATCTCAATTTTGCAACGAAATAGGTATAAAATATTTAACTGTTTATGCTTTTTCAACAGAAAACTGGAAGAGAAGCAAAGAAGAAGTTTCAGCTTTAATGGCAATTCTTAGGCTATATTTGGATTCATTTTTAAAAGAAAAAAACAAGCAAAACATAAAAATAAAAATATTAGGAGAAATAGAAGATTTATCAAAAAGTTTGCAAAATTCAATAAAAAGAGCAATAGAACAAACAAAAAACAACACAGGACTTACATTAAATATTGCATTTAATTATGGAGGAAGACCTGAGATTGTAAGAGCAATGAAAAACATTGCAGAAGAGGTTAAAGAAGGAAAAATAAATATAGAAGATATAAATGAAGATTTGATATCTAATCATTTATACACAGCCGGACAGCCAGATCCAGATTTATTAATAAGAACCAGTAATGAACTTAGAACCAGTAATTTTTTGCCATGGCAACTAGTGTATACAGAATTTTATTTTCCAGATAAAAATTGGCCAGAATTTACTAAAGAAGATTTATTGGAAGCAATTAAAGTATATCAAAAGAGAAATAGAAGATTTGGAGGAAGACCGTAAAAGAGTAAGCAAGGCTTACTATAGTGAAGAGTTAAAAATGAATAATAAAAATAATAGAAAGGGGAATATATGAAGTTAAAAAGAGTATTAAGTGGAATAATAGGTCTGCCAATTGTAGCATTAATTTTAATTTATGGTAATATATATGTAATAGATGTAGTATTTTCAGTTGTGGCAATTATAGCAATTCATGAATACTTTAATAGCTTTAAAAAGGAATTTAAGCCAGTCAAATGGCTTGGGTATGTAGCATGCATACTCATAGCAGTTATACATATAATACCAAAAGAATATTTGTTATTTACAGCAGCACTTACATTATCTCTAATAGTTGCAATTTTATTTATAAAAGTTATTGGAAGCAATATGAAAACAACTATACTTGATATAATGATAACACTATTTGGAATATGTTATATAACATTCTTTCTAAGCTTTATACCTTTACTTTATGGAATGGAAAATGGAAAATATTTAATTTGGTTTATATTAATTGCAGCATGGGGAACAGACACATGTGCATACTTGGTAGGATGTAAATTTGGAAAACATAAATTTACTAAAATAAGCCCTAAAAAATCAAAAGAAGGCTGTATAGGAGGAACACTTGGAGCTGTAATTATAGGTGTTATATATGCAATATGTATAAACAAGTTTGCAGGAATTGAAATTTCTTGGATATATATAGCAGGAATTACATTTGTATTAAGTATTTTAAGTCAAATTGGAGATTTAGCAGCATCAACAATAAAAAGAACAGCAGGAATAAAAGATTTTGGAAATTTAATTCCAGGACATGGAGGAATGTTAGATAGAATAGATAGCATAATATTTATAGCACCATTTGCATATTTCTTATTGAATTTAATTATATAAATTATATAAATTGTAATTTGCTTTGCAAATTACAATAGTGAAAAACTAAAAGTGAAAAGTGAATAGTAAATGAATATTTTTTGTTGATTTCAACAAAAAATCAACAATTACTTTTAACTCTTCGCTCTTAACTTTTAACTGTAATTTGTATGAATTTATTCATACAAATTACAGTTTATAGAAAGGAAACAAAGATTTGATTTCATTTTTAATAACTGTAATAAAAATAATATTCTTATTAGGATTTTTAATTTTTATCCACGAAAGTGGTCATTTTTTAGTTGCAAAAGCATGTAAGATAAAGGTTAAAGAATTTGCAATAGGATTTGGACCAACAATTTGGAGAAAACAAGGAAAAGAAACAAAATATGCTCTAAGACTTATACCACTACGGTGGATTTGTAAATATGATAGGAGAAGAAGAACGTTCTGAAGAGGAAGGTTCTTTTAGTAAGGCAAGCATTCCCAAGAGAATAGCAGTAGTTTTTGCAGGGGGATTTGTAAATATAGTTTTTGGATTACTTGTATATTTTATATTAGTATCAAGCACTGGAAATTATATATCAACAACTATAGAAAGCATAAGTCCAAATTATGCAGCAGAACAATCTGATTTGCAAGTAGGAGATAAAATATTAAAAATTAATAATAAAACAGTAAGATTAAAAAGTGATATAGACGAAAGTATGCAAAGCTCAAATGGAGAAAAAGTTACAATTACTATTCAAAGGCAAAATGAAATAAAAGACATAAAACTTGTTCCAACAGAAGAAATAACAAAAAATATAGGTATATATTTAGGAATAGAGGGAGAAAACTTAACCTCTGAAATTAAAAGCTTATATGCAAATGGACCTGCTCAAATGCAAGGAGTACAGGCAGGAGACATTATAACTAAAGTAGATGGAACAGAATGCAAGAATGACCCATATAAAATTGTAGAACTAATTTCTAATAGTAAAAACGAAAAAATAAATATAGAAGTAGAAAGAGCAGGAGAGAAAAAAACATTTGAAATATATCCAGAAATACAAAAAACATACAAAATTGGCGTAACATTTGCTCTAGCAGATGGTACATTTTTAAATAATATATATTATGGATTTTGGGACACAATAGATTTTTCTGTATCAATAATAGATAATCTAAAAATGTTATTCTCAGGTCAGGTAAGTGCAGACCAACTAATGGGACCTATTGGAATATCAGAAGTTGTGTCTAAAACAGAAGGATTAGTAGAATTTATCTATTTACTTGCACTAATATCATTATCACTTCGGAGTGACAAATCTTTTACCATTTCCACCGCTTGATGGAGGAAAGATAGTGATATTAATAATAGAAGGAATTAGAAAAAAACCATTAAAAGAAAATGTAGAAATAGGAATACAAATGGCAGGCTTCTGCCTTCTTATTGGATTATCAATATTTGTAGGATATAACGATATATTGAGAATATTTTAATCAATTCTAGGAAATGTTCCAAATGGTACAAACAAAAATAATTACAAAAGTTGTAGGGGCCGAACTGTGTTTGCCCGCTCTTCGAAGAAATTGCTAAAATAAAACATAATCTGTTAAAAACATAAATTTATTCAGCTCCTCGGCTCAATACGTGTTTTAGCAATTCTAGCGTAAAATTGAACGAGCCTCTCGGTCTCCCGCTTCCTCCTTCAATTTTCCTTAAGAATTGCACAAACACTCCAATCACATTCGTCGCTTCATAAATTGATGTGCTTTAACAGATTTAATAAATAATTAATTATATAATTTTAAGATAAAAAAACTTACACAAATTCCAATTTTACGAGAGGATGAAAATACAAAATGAAAAACATAGTAAAAGACGTATTTAAAGATTACAATGGAAAAGAAAATATATTAAATTCAGAGATAACTAATATAAATTTATATAAAAAAAGTAAAAAACTTGAAATGGATTTAAAAACAAATAAACCTCTTACAATCCAAGAAATAGAAGAATTTGAAAACTATTTAAAAACCAGATTTCAAATTCAAAAAATAGAGCTAAATGTCGAAATGGGGGAAAAAGGGGCCAGACCCCTTTTTCCCCAAGACTTGGAAAAAGCTTGGACAAACATTGTAAATTATCTTTCTAAAAAATTTCCTTTAATTAAAGCAATTTTGAATTCAAGCACTGTAAATGTAGAGGATAAAAAAGTTATAGTAATTCTAAAAACTAAAAATTCAGACTTTTTGCATTCTTATGAAATAGATAAGGAAATTGAGAAAATAATATATAATTTATATGGAGAAAAGTGTAAAGTTACATATAAGGAAGAAGTAACAGAAGACACATTAAAAAAACAAGAGGAATATTTGGAGAATTTAGAAAAAGAAGCATGTATAGATTTAATTAATGAAATTAATTCGCAAGAAGAATTAATAATAGAAAATAAACCAGATGAAGAAGAAGTAAAGGAAGAGCCAAAAACTCCATTAATATTTGGTAGAACAGAAAAAATAAAAGAACAGGTAGTTAAAATTGCAGATTTAACTCCAGACTATGGAAGAGTTGCAATAGAAGGAAAAGTAATTAGTGTAGATTCAAGAGAATTAAAAAATGGAAAAACACTTGCTATGTTTAATATATATGATGGCACAAGTACAATTACTTGTAAATCCTTTATAGAGGCAGAAAAAGCACCAACAGTTTTAGAAAGATTAAAAGAAGCAAAAAGATTAAAAATATCGGGTAATGCACAATATGATAATTATGCAAAGGAACTAGGAATAATTGCAAATATTATTGTAGAAATGCCAGATATAGAAGTAATAAAAAGAAGAGATAATGCAAAAGAAAAAAGAGTAGAATTGCATTTACATACGCAGATGAGCCAAATGGATGGTGTGAGCTCTGCAACTGACTTAATAAAAAGAGCAAGCTCATGGGGAATGAAAGCAATTGCAATTACAGATCATGGAGTTGTTCAAAGCTTTCCAGAAGCAAAAAAAGCTGCAGATAAATTTGGAATAAAAGTTTTATATGGAGTAGAAGCATATCTTGTTCCAGACGATAATGCTGTTGATTTATCAAATGGAATGGACAATGAATACATTGTTCTAGACATAGAAACAACAGGACTTTCTTTTAGAACAGAAAAAATAACAGAAATTGGTGCAGTAAGGGTAAAGAACGGAGAAATTGTAGATACTTTTGAATGCTTTGTAAATCCAGAGATACCAATACCTCAAAAAATAGTAGAACTTACTGGAATTACAGACGATATGGTAAGCGATGCAGAAACAATTGATAAGATTATGCCTAAATTTTTGAATTTTATAGGAGATTTAAAACTTGTTGCACACAATGCAGATTTTGATGTTGGATTTTTAAAATATAATGCAGAAAATTTAGGACTTGCTATGAATAATGAATACATAGATAGTTTAGCCTTATCAAGACAACTATTTCCAGAATTTAAAAAACATAAACTTGGAATACTTGCAGAAAAATTAGGAATTAAAGTAGAAAATGCACATAGAGCATTAGATGATGTTATAACATTAGTAAAAGTATTTAAAAAGATGCTTGAAAAACAAGCAGAAAAACCTAAAAAAGGTAGAGGAAAGAAAAAAGAAGAAAAGAAGGAATTATATAAAACACTTCCTTCTTATCACGCAATAATATTGGTAAAAAACCTTAAAGGACTTAGAAATTTATATGAACTAATTTCAATATCTCATTTAAACTATTTTTATAAAAAGCCACGTATTTTAACAAGCGTATTAGAAAAATATAAAGAAGGTTTAATTTTAGGTAGTGCATGTGAACAAGGAGAACTTTATAGAGCAATAGTTGCAGGAAAATCAGAAGAAGAAATAGAAAGAGTTGCTAAAAGATATGACTATTTAGAAATACAGCCTTTGGGTAATAACGAATTTATGATAAGAAATGGAACCGTGCCAGATAAAGAAGGATTAAAAGATATAAATAGAAGAATAGTGAATCTGGCAGACAAGTTAAATAAACCTTGTGTTGCAACATGTGATGTTCATTTTATGGATCCAGAAGATGAAATATACAGAAGAATATTAATGGCAGGACAAGGATTCTCAGATGCAGATGAACAAGCACCATTGTACTTAAGAACAACAGAAGAGATGCTTAAAGAATTTGAGTATTTAGGAAAAGAAAAAGCATATGAGGTAGTTGTAACAAATACTAACCTTATTTCGGATATGTGCGAGGAGATAAGTCCAATATCACCAGAGAAATGCCCTCCAGTATTGGAAAACGCAGAAAGAGATATACAAGAAATTTGTACAAGTAAAGCAAAAGAACTATATGGAGATCCACTTCCACAAATAGTGCAAGACAGATTAAAAAGAGAGTTAGATTCAATTATAAAAAATGGATTCTCAACACTATATATAATTGCTCAAAAGCTAGTTTGGAAATCTAATGAAGATGGATATTTGGTAGGTTCAAGAGGATCTGTTGGTTCCTCATTTGTTGCAAATATGCTAGGTATTACAGAAGTTAACTCACTTCCTCCACATTACAGATGTCCAAAATGCAAATATTCAGATTTTACAGACTATGGAATTAAAAATGGTGTTGACTTGCCAGATAAAGTTTGCCCTAAATGTGGAGAAAAGCTATGCAAAGATGGAATGGATATTCCATTTGAAACATTTCTTGGTTTTAATGGAGATAAAGAACCAGATATAGACTTAAACTTTTCAGGGGAATATCAATCAAAAATACATAAATATGCAGAGGTTATTTTTGGAAAAGGAAAAACATTTAAAGCAGGAACTGTTGGAACAATAGCAGAAAAGACAGCATTTGGATATGTAAAGAATTATTTTGAAGAAAGAAATATACCAGTTACAAATGCAGAAATTTCAAGATTAGTTACAGGATGTACAGGAGTTAAAAGAACAACTGGTCAGCACCCAGGTGGAATTATAGTTGTGCCACATGGAAGAGAAATATATGAATTTACACCAGTACAGCATCCAGCAGATGACCCAAATTCAGATATTATAACAACACATTTTGATTATCACTCTATAGATAAAAACTTACTTAAACTAGATATGCTTCGGACATGACGATCCAACTGTTATAAGAATGCTACAAGATTTAACAGGAGTAGATCCAAAAACTATTCCACTAGATGATAAAAAAACTATGAGTTTATTTACATCAACAAAAGCGTTAGGAGTTGAACCTAGTCAAATACATTCAAACACAGGTGCATTAGGTATACCAGAATTTGGAACAAAATTTGTAAGAGGAATGTTAGACGACACAAAACCAACAACTTTTGAAGAACTAATTAGAATATCTCGGGTTATCACATGGTACAGATGTGTGGTTAAATAATGCAGAAACTTTAATAAAAGAAGGAAAGGCTACTTTAAGTGATGCAATATGTACAAGAGATGATATTATGACATATTTAATAAAAAAAGGATTAGATCCAAACCATTCATTTAAAATAATGGAAGCAGTTCGTAAAGGAAAAGTAGCAAAGGGTGCAGAACCAAAATGGGATGAATACAAGCAAGAAATGAAAGAGCATGATGTTCCAGATTGGTATATAGAATCTTGCGAAAAAATAAAATATATGTTCCCAAAAGCACACGCAGTAGCATATGTTACTATGGCATTTAGAATAGCATGGTTTAAGGTAAATTATCCTCTTGCATATTATGCAGCATATTTTTCTATAAGAGCAGACGATTTTGATAGTGAAATTATGATTTACGGAAAAGAAAAGGTAAAAGAAAAAATGAAAGAATTAGAAAAATTAGGGAACAATATGTCTGTAAAAGAAAAAGGTGTATATACAATATTAGAAATAGTATTAGAAATGTATGAAAGAGGATTTAAATTCTTGCCAATAGATTTATATAAATCACATAGTACAAAATTTTTAATTGAAGATGGTGCAATTCGTCCGCCACTATCTAGCATACCTGGGCTTGGAGGAGTTGCAGCAGAAGGAATATACAAAGCAGTACAAGAAGAACACGGAAAATTTATGTCGATAGATGATTTTCAAATTAAATCAAAAGCAGGAAAAGCTGTAATAGAAATGCTTACAAAATTCGGATGCTTTGAAGGAATGAGTAAAAGTAATCAAATTAGTTTGTTTGGATGATAAAAAATAGAGACTGAATCTCTATTTTTTATTATTTTTTTAAATTAAAAATTAAGTCACAAACATTACAATTATTTTACAAAAATATAACATTTGTACAAAACAGTTGAATTTTATATAAAGAAATAATAAAATGCAGATAAAGAACACATTAGCAACTTATAAAGTAAAGGTACAAAAGAATTAAAAAGGGGGAGACATTAAAATGTTAAAAAACAAAAAAATATTAATATCACTATTATTAGTATTAGTAGTTTTCTTAATTCCAGGTGTAGTAAATGCGGCTGTCGAGTATACAAGAAGTTTTCCTGGTAATGACGGAACAGTGGAAATTAATTTAACGGGATTGCAACTAGATGAAAGCAAGCAATATGAATTTTCATTAGTGTCAAAAGGAGGAACACCTAGCAGTTGGAATCTAATAACAGACTATACAAGCACTACGGCAAAAATTATTTTAAACCCATCAACAGAAGAAATATGTAATGTATTAAAGATTACAGATGATGGACAAATTTTTATAAGAGAGAAAGATAATACAGACAACTATGTTGTAGATAGACTAAATGTAAACTTAAAACTTCCATATTTAAAAGCAGTAAAATATGAACTTAGTTATGATTGGTATTCAATACAAACAATGTATAGTAGTATAGGTGGGGGATTAACATCAAAGAATACATATTATAAATTTGAGAAAGTAACAGATGAAAATTTCATAAGGACTTTTTTAAATAATAGTAAACAAACAGATAAATTAGAAGAAATACTACCAACTGCTCCAGATACTGGATATACTCAGGATGGACACTTTAATTCAGCTAATTATAATGATGGATTATATATTCTATGGATTAGAATGACAGGAGAAAACTGCAAAACAATAAATGCAGCAATAATACATGATGGCTTGCCAAATGCAACAACACTAGAAGAATATTTACCTACAATAAATGATGATAATAATGATAATAATCAAGAGCAAATAAATGTAATTAGATATATTTCATTCCCATTTATAATTAATAATGGGAAATCAAGCGTAAGCTTAAGAAATGGTGTTTACGATGGCGAATATACAATGTATTATCAATTTGTAGAAGTATCTAATGAAGTATATAACAAATTGGAAACCCTAAAAAAACAATATGAAAACGGTGAAATTACATATGAAGATTTTATTGCTCAATTTAATAATACTCTAACACAATATGATAACACTAAATGGATAAAAACAGAGGATGGAAGTTTTGAAATAGATTTAAATAAATTTACTGGTACCAAGAAATTTGCATTGTGGGTTAAACTAGAAATGGAAGATAAAACAGTTTATGAAGCAGAAGTTTATACAATGAATGGATCAGGAACAGCAACGAACACTCCAGATTCTAATGATAAAATAGATAAAGATACAACAATAGCAGATAAGGATTTACCAAATACAGGTAGAGTAATATTAATATGGATTATTGCTGTAATAGCAATATCTGCCATAGTAGCACATATAAGATATAAAAAATTATATATGTAAAACATTTTAAAAGATGCTTACTAATGGATTATAACAATTTTATAGTAATTAATTTATAAAAGTTGTAATATAATTGATATAAAAATACATATAAAATAAGGGGAGGTAAATATGTTAGGAGAATTTTTAGGATTATTTAAATATCCAGTAACAACTCTTACAAAAAAAGCGGAAGAAAGAAATATAAAAAAGGAGTTAATAATAGCTTTAGTAATAGTATTAATAATTGCTATACTATCAACACTTACATCATATATTAGTATAAGTAAAACAGTTAATAAAATGTATTCTTCATTAGATGAATATAATGAGGATCATCCATATAGCGAATTAACAAGGTCTGAATTTAAAGAGGAGAAAAAAGACTATAAAGATAAATTACTAGATAGAGCAGAACTTGTAGGCGGATTTTTTAAAACTTTAGCAGTTTCTGCAGTATCAATTGCATTAGTTGCTGGAATTTTATTTGTAATAGCAAGAATGTTAAAAAGCCCAAAAGATTATTTAGAGTTATTTGCAATGACAAATGGAGCATATATGATATATATATTAGGCTTTGTATTAAATGTAATATTTATGTATATATATTCACCAATAGGTATAATATTACAAATGGCAACATTAATATTTGCAATAATAGCACTTGCAAATGCATTCAGAGAAAGCCTACAAGTAGAAGACCCAGACAAATACGCAATTTATTCAAGCATAGTATTAATAGTAGTATTTACAATATTACTAATAATTGGAATGAGCTATATATCATCATTATTTGATTTTTAAATTAAATGCGACAAAAGGAACGGGGGTTTTTGTCGCATGACACAAACAATAATATATAGAAAACGTAAATGTAGTGTAGAAGCATTTACGTTTTTTTAATTTAAATAGACAAATTTAAAAAATTTTGATATAGTTCATAATAAGTTCATATTCGTTTGATAATATATAGCTACTTTAGAAGCGGTAGTTATATAAATCCAGATTTCATCCCCTTTTTTTATATATTCATTACCGCTTCTAATTTGGCAAAACAATAATATTTACATATATAAGAGGTAAAAAATGTTTAAAATTTTAGTTGTAGAAGATGATAAAAATTTAAGAAAATTAATGACAACATACTTAAAAAGAAATGGATATATAACTTATGAAGCAACAAATGGAGTAGAAGCACTAGATGTAATGGATACAAACTATGTAGATTTAATAATAAGCGATATTATGATGAAAGAAATGGATGGTTACGAACTTACTAAAAGTTTAAGAGATGCAAATTATACTATTCCAATTTTATTAGTTACTGCTAAATCTACAATTGCAGATAAAAAAGAAGGATTCCTTTTGGGCGCAGATGATTATATGGTAAAGCCAATTGATATGGAAGAGCTTCTATTAAGAGTAAAAGTGTTGTTAAAAAGAGCAAATTCAGCAAATGAAACAAAACTTATAATTGGAAACATGATTATAGATTATAAACAAATGTCAATTGTATATAAGGGAAAAAATTATCAATTAGCCCAAAAAGAGTTCCAACTTTTATATAAACTTTTGAGTACGCCTGACACAATATTTACAAGGCAAGAATTGATGGAAGAAATATGGGGGCTAGAAAGTGAATCAGATTTTAGAACAGTAGATGTTCATATAAAAAGAATTAGAGAGAAACTTAAGGATATTACAGAATTTGAAATAGCAACAATAAGAGGAATTGGTTATAAAGGAATAATAAAAAAGAAGGATTAAACAATGCAAAAAAGTATATTTGAAAAAGTTTTTGGAAAGAGAAATTCTATACAGCGAAAAGTAATAACAACAGCTACAATTTATATTCTAATAATAATAGCAATTACATCATTGTTTTTTTATTTTTTTGTACATAAATCAATAAATATGGAATTAGTAGAAATAAATATAAAACAACGAGAAGAAGCAAAAGAATTATTAGGAATGTCAGGGAAAAGTATTAGATTAGTAATTGCAAGTATTGTAGTTGCCACAGTTGGAGTAATAGCATATGTAACAAGGAAAATGCTTAATCCAGTAGCTAAAATTACAGAAGCAACAAAAAAAGTAGCAAGTGGGGATTTTACAGTTCATTTAGAGACAGATAGAACAGATGAATTAGGAGAAATGACACATAATTTCAACAAAATGGTAAAAGAATTAAATAGTATAGAATGTTTGCAAAAAGATTTTATAAATAACGTATCTCATGAGATAAAAACTCCTATCAGTTCTATAAAAGGATTTGCAGAACTTCTTGAAGCAGACGATTTATCTAAAGAAGAAAGAAAAGAATATTCTAGTATAATAAAAGAAGAAGCAGATAGATTATTATATCTATCAACAAACATATTAAAACTTGCAAAGCTTGAAAATCAAGAAAGATTAGAAAATACTGAAGAAATTTGCATAGCAGAACAAATAAGAAGAACGATAAGTGTTCTAGAACCTAAATGGAAAGGAAAAAATATCAAATTTAATGTAAGTTTAAAAGAAGACAAAATATGTGGGGAAAAAGATTTACTCTTTCAAGTTTGGATGAATTTAATTGAAAATGCAATAAAATATTCTAACACAGATGAGCAAATAGATATAAAAATGAGAAACGATGAAGAAAATGTTATAGTGGAAATAAAAGATTATGGAAAAGGAATGACTAAAGAAGAGACAGACAAGATATTTGATAGATTTTATCAATCAGATAAAACACATTCAGAAAGAGGTGTAGGACTTCGGACTAGCTATTGTAAAAAGAATAGTAGAATTATCAAAAGGAAAAATAGAAGTAAAAAGCAAAGAAAACAAAGGAACAACATTTATTGTAGAATTACCAAACAAATTGTAATTTGTGTGTGAGGGGGAATTCTAGGGACTGTCCCTAAAAATCACCATAAATTGTAATTTGTTTTTGTGATGTGTGAGGTGCGAAGTGTGAGGTGTGCTTTTTAGGGTTAGGCTACGTAAGGCTTACCCTAATTTCACACTTCCCACATCCCACTTCTCACTTCTCATTCAAATTCCAATTTATAGAAAGGAACAAAAAATGATACATATAGGTCTAGATGTAGGTTCAACAACTGTAAAAGTAGTTGTTATGGATGAAAAATTAAATACAATATATACAGCATATAAAAGGCATTTTTCAGACACTAGAAATACAATATATGATTTGCTACAAGAATTAATAGAAAAGTATCCTAATGAAGAAATTACAATTGCTCTTACTGGTTCTGGAGCATTATCAGTTTCAGAATTTTTGGATATAACATTTATTCAAGAGGTTATAGCCTGCAAAAGAGCAATAGAAAGATATATACCAAGAACAGATGTTGCAATTGAACTTGGTGGAGAAGATGCAAAAATTATATATTTTGATAAATCAATAGAACAAAGAATGAATGGAACATGTGCAGGTGGTACAGGAGCTTTTTTAGATCAAATGGCTAGCCTTTTAAATACAGATACAATGGGCCTTAATGAACTTGCTAAAAATTATAAAACAATATATCCAATTGCATCTAGGTGCGGGGTATTTGCAAAAACTGATGTACAGCCACTTTTAAATGAAGGAGCAGCAAAAGAAGATATTGCAGCATCTATATTTCAAGCTGTTGTCAATCAAACAATAAGCGGACTTGCATGTGGAAGACCGATAAAAGGGAATGTTGCTTTTTTAGGAGGTCCACTTAGTTACTTATCAGAGCTAAGGACTAGGTTTATTGAAACCTTACATCTTACAGATAAAGAAATTATATTCCCTAAGGATGCACATCTTTTGGTTGCAAAAGGCGCAGCAATTGAATCTATTTCAAACAATGCTATATCTGTAGAAAAATTAAAAGCTAAAATGGAATTATTAAAAAAATATAAAGATAATACAGAAGATCATTTAAAACCTTTATTTACAATAGATGAAGAATATAAAGAATTTAGAAAAAGACATGCAAAAGATAGAATTGAAAGAAAAGATTTAAAAAAGTATAATGGAAAAGCTTTTTTAGGAATAGATGCAGGTTCAACAACAAGTAAACTTGTATTAATTGATGAAAACGGAACACTTCTTTATTCTGCATATAAAAACAATGAAGGGAAACCACTAGAAAGTGTTATAAATATGCTTAAAAGATTATATGAAAAAATTCCAGAAGGTGTAGATATTTGTTATAGCGGAGTAACTGGATATGGCGAAAAATTAATTCAAACTGCGTTAAATATAGAAAAAGGCGAAATAGAAACAATTGCACATTATACTGCAGCTAAATCTTTTATGCCTAATGCTACTAGCATAGTAGATATAGGTGGGCAAGATATGAAATATATTAAAATAAAAAATGGAGCAGTAGATAATATTATGCTTAATGAAGCTTGTTCATCAGGATGCGGTTCATTTTTAGAAACATTTGCAAAAAGTTTAAATTTAAGTATGGATGAATTTGTAAGGGAAGCAATAAATTCAAGAAAACCTGTGGATTTAGGCTCAAGGTGTACAGTATTTATGAATTCAAAAATAAAACAAGCTCAAAAAGAAGGCTATTCTGTAGGAGATATATCTGCAGGTCTATCTTATTCAATTATAAAAAATGCTATACAAAAAGTTATGAAAATAAGAGATGTAAATACTTTAGGTAAGAATATTGTTGTACAAGGTGGTACATTTTATAATGATGCAGTATTAAGAGCTTTTGAATTAATAGTAGGTAAAAACGTAATAAGACCTGATATTGCAGGACTTATGGGAGCATATGGTATAGCATTAATTGCAAAAGAAGAGTATAAAAAATTGAATAACGAAAAATACACTTCGAAAATTTTAAGAGAAAGTGAAATAGATAATTTAAAAATAAATGTAATGCATTTAAGATGTAAAGGGTGCGAAAACAAATGCCTTTTAACACTAAATCAGTTTTCTAATGGAAAAAGGTTTATATCAGGAAATAGATGCGAAAAAGGTGCAGGAATTGAAAGAGCGGAGAAAGAAATTCCGAATTTATATAAATATAAATATGATAGATTATTTAGCTATAAACCATTAGATGAAGAAAAAGCTAAAAGAGGCGTAATTGGAATTCCTAGAGTTTTAAATATGTATGAAGATTATCCATTTTGGTTTACTCTTTTTACAAATTTAGGGTTTAGAGTAATATTATCGGAAAAAACAGATAGAAAAACATATGAAAAAGGAATGGAAAGTATTCCATCAGAATCTGTATGTTATCCTGCAAAACTATCTCATGGGCATATTATAAGCTTATTAGAAAATGGGATTAAAACAATATTTTATCCATGTATGATACATTCAAGAAAAGAAGATAAAAATTCAAACAATAGTTATAATTGTCCAATAGTTATTTCGTATTCTGAAACATTAAAAAATAATATAGAAGAATTAAAAGATAAAGAAATTCAATTTATAAATCCATTCTTACCAATCGAAAGAACAAAATTAGCAAAAAGATTTTTGGAAATAAAGGAATTTAAGAAATATAATTTTACTATAAATGAATTAAATAGAGCAATTAAAAAAGCAGATGAAGAATATAAAAAATTCAAAGTAGATATACAAAAAAAAGGAGAAGAAACTGTAAAATATTTAAATGAAAACAATATGAAAGGAATAGTTTTAGCAGGAAGACCATATCATTTAGATGAAGAAGTAAATCATGGAATAGACAGAATGATTACAAGTCTTGGACTTGCAGTGCTAACAGAGGATAGCGTTGCACACCTTCGGTAAATTAAAAAGACCAATAAGAGTAGTAGACCAGTGGACATTCCATTCAAGACTATATAGAGCAGCAGATTTTGTAGGAAAACAAAAAAATTTAGAGTTAGTACAACTTAATTCTTTTGGATGCGGTGTAGATGCTGTTACAACAGACCAGGCAGAGGAAATACTTTCAAGCTACAACAAAATGTACACATTAATAAAAATAGATGAAATAAATAACTTGGGAGCAATAAAAATAAGAATTCGTTCCCTTCTTGCAAGTATGAACAATAGGTGTAATATAGAAAATCCAGATAATGGAGAATACGAAATACACAAAAATAAATTTACCAAAGAAATGAGAAGGGACTATACTATATTAGTTCCTCAAATGGCTCCAATACATTTTGAATTATTTGAAGAGGCATTAAATTCATCAGGTTACAAAGTAGAAGTGTTAAAAGATTGTAGTATGAATACAGTAGAAACAGGATTAAAATATGTTAATAATGACGCATGTTATCCATCAATATTAGTAACAGGACAATTAATAGAAGCATTACAATCTGGTAAATATGATGTAAATAAAACTGCACTCATTATATCTCAAACTGGAGGAGGATGTAGAGCAACAAACTATATTGGATTTATAAGAAAAGCACTAAAAGACGCTGGCTTTGAAAATGTTCCAGTAATATCATTTAATTTTAATGGGATAGAAAAGAATTCTGGG
Organism: uncultured Clostridia bacterium; assembly: GCA_944392485.1. Classification (GTDB taxonomy): domain Bacteria; phylum Bacillota; class Clostridia; order TANB77; family CAG-508; genus CAG-452. The sequence continues at coordinate 92,464 of CALXWO010000002.1, forward strand.
TTTAAAATAACCATACCCTTAATAAAAAAACTTGCAAAAGCACTAATTTATGGAGATTTATTACAAACTGTACTTTACAAAAATAGAGCATATGAAATAACAAAAGGAGAATCAAATAATTTATATAACAAATGGATAAAAAAATGTAAGAAATTAATAAACAAATCCACAATTAAGCAATTTAATGAAAGTTTGTATGAGATAGTAAATGATTTCGAAAAAATAAAGTTAGATAAAAGTATTAAAAAACCAAAAGTAGGAATTATAGGAGAAATATTAATAAAGTATCATCCTTATGGAAATAATTATGTTGTTGATTTACTAGAAAAAGAAGGAGCAGAAGTTTTTGTTCCTGAACTTATGGGCTTCGTAAAATACATATTAAAGAATGCAACAATTAGGAATAAATTATTAAAGACATCTAAGATACAAGCAGATATTTTTAATTTTGCAATTAATTTTATAGACGTAGTAGAAAAAGATTATACAAAAGCTTTAGCAAATTCTAAAAAAGGATATTTAAAACCATGTAATATAAATAAACTAGAAAAAGAAGTAAGACAAATTTTATCTACAGGAAATCAAACTGGGGAGGGATGGCTCCTTACTGCAGAAATGATTGAGTTTATAAAAGAAGGAGTTTCAAATATTGTTTGTCTACAACCATTTGCATGCCTTCCTAACCATGTTGTTGGAAAAGGAGTTATAAAGACAATAAGAACTAAATATATAAATGCAAATATTACAGCTGTAGATTATGATCCTGGAGCAAGTAGCACAAATCAAACAAATAGAATTAAATTACTTATGACCGTTGCAAAAGACAACTTAAAAGCAGAACAAAAAAGGATGGTAATATTAAACAAAAAAAATGAAATGCACGATTTAGAAAAATTAATTGTATAAACTGTAATTTGTGTGTGTCTCAAATGGGACGGTTCTTGATGGGTCGTTTCCTCAACGTTGTAGGGGTCGCACTCCTGGGCGACCCGAAAATCGGGTATACGGGGCGCCGAAGACAGCGCCCCCTACATCAAAAATCCAAATTTCAAAAACAAAATACAATTATACAAATTACAATTTATTTAATTAAAAAGGAGATAAAATCAATGATACATACTGTAGAAATATATTTTTTATTATTTTTTGCATATGCAATTCTTGGTTGGATAATGGAAGTAGTATTAAAGTTAATAAGCCAAAAAAAGTTTATAAATAGAGGATTTTTAATTGGACCATATTGTCCAATATATGGTTATGGAGTACTCTTAATAACGTTTTTGTTAAGAAAATACCAAAATGATTTTTGGGCAACTTTTATTTTTTCTATATTAATATGTGGAGTATTAGAGTATATTACAAGCTATTTACTAGAAAAAATTTTTCATGCAAGATGGTGGGACTATAGTAATAAAAAGTTTAATATTAATGGAAGAATTTGCTTGGAAACCATTATTCCTTTTGGTATTATGGGGTGTTTAATAATATATGTTACAAATCCAATAATAATTGATTTTTTAAATAAATTGCCATCACTATTAATACATATAACTTCAATAGCCCTATTTATGTGTTATATTGTAGATAATGTAATATCTTGTAGAATAATATTTAATTTAAGAGAAATATCTACAAACTTAATGGATAATACAGAGGAAATATCAAAAAAAGTTAAAAATATAATAACAAAGAGATCAATATTACATAGAAGATTAATAGAAGCATTTCCTAATTTAAAAGCAAAAGTAAATTTAAAAGAATGGTTAACCAAAAAAGAAGAGAAAATAAAAAAATTAAGAAAAAGCAAATAATTAAATAAAAAAAATATTGAAAAAGAAAAATTAATAATATATAATGTAGAAAAAATAAAGGGGGATATTAAATGGAAGAAGAAACAAAAGTGAATTTTTTCGAAAAAGCCTTATTATGGGTTAAATCTCATCTTGCAATTACAATAGGAATTGTAGCAGCAGTAGTTGTTGTAATAATTTTAATATGTGTACTAGCAGGAGGAGGCCCAAAAGGAGCAGTTAAAGGATTTATTAGCGGAATGAATAAAAAGAACGCAGCAAAAGTTATAGATAATATGGATATTGCAGGTGCAGCTGTATGGTCATATTATTATGATGTAGATGACTTTTCTGATGATGACTATGATGAATTTATAGAAAACTATGAAGAAATAGACAAAGATGAAATTAAAGATCAAGAAGACGATTTAGAAACAACATTAGAAGACGGATTTGATTCAATTGATGATAATTACAAATCATATAAAATTACTGTAGAAGAATTTAAATCACAAGAAGAAATAGCAAAAGACTTATTTGCTGTAAAAGCAAAAATTGCAGTACAAGCTAAACCAGAAGATGATGACTATGATGAAGTTGATGAGTCAAATATTATGACATTTGTTGTGTATAAAGGTAAGGTTATATATACAGATTTTTTATAAAATAAAGTTTATATTTTGAAAAGCGTAAATGGTTTACATTTACGCTTTTTTAGTATATATTATTATATAGAATAAATTTAATAGTAAATCAATTATGAGGTGTTAAATGAAAAGTTTTAATAGTTTAAGAAAAACTTATAAAGAATTTATATATAAAGACTATAGTATTACAGAAGGTAAAGATGAAATCAAAATAGAATATTACTTTGAAATACCAAATCTTACAGTATTTAAACCTACAATAGAAATAGAAAAAAGAAATATACAATTTAAAAGTATAGATAATGATTTTGTAAAAAATTTGGTATTTAATATAGGAATGATAGAATTAATTAGTTATTGGAAGTGTGCATGTCCTAAAAAAGTAATTATAGAATGTGGAGAATTAAACCAAGAACAAATAAGGTGGTTTAAAAAACTATATTATTTAGGACTTGGTGAATATAGATATATAAATAATATAAACATTAGTTTAGAAGAAATGCTAGATATAGAATGTGAATGCAAAGATGAATATAAATTAGAACCAAAATACAACAAAGAGAACCTAAAAGGTGCTATAATACCAATTGGAGGGGGCAAAGACTCATGTGTTACAGCAGAACTTTTAAAGGATTTAAAAGCAGATAATTTATGCCTCATTGTAGGAGGAAAAGAACCTTCCATAAAATGTGCTGAGATTGCAGGATATAAAGATAAAATAATATATGTTAAAAGAACTATAGATAAAAACTTATTAGAACTAAATAAAAAAGGTTACTTAAATGGTCATACACCTTTTTCTGCAATGCTAGCATTTTTGTCATATTTAATAGCATATTTGTGTAATAAAAAATATGTTGCACTTTCAAACGAATCAAGTGCAAATGAAAGTAATATAAATGGAGAAAAAATAAATCACCAATATTCAAAAAGTTTTGAATTTGAACAAGACTTTAGAGAATATGCAAACAAATATTTAAAATCCAATGTAGAATACTTTAGCATGTTAAGACCACTAAATGAGCTACAGATTGCAATGCTATTTTCTAAATGCGAAAAATATCATAAGATATTTAGAAGCTGTAATGTAGGAAGTAAAACTATTCCATGGAAATGGTGTTGTAATTGTCCTAAATGTTTATTTGTATTTACAATTTTAAGTCCATTTTTATATAAACATAAACTTGTAAAAATATTTGGCGAAGACTTATTTGAGGGAAAAAATATGTTAAATACTTTTATAGAACTTTGTGGATATGGAAAAACAAAACCATTTGAATGCGTGCGGAACATTTGAAGAAGTAAACTACGCAGTTGCTAAAACAATAACAGAATTAGAAAAAACAAATCAAGAACTACCATATTTATTAAATTACTATAAGAAAAATTACAACTTAGTAGATACAAAAACAGATTTATGTAAGAGATACAATAAAGAAAATAATCTTCCAAAAGAATTTGACAATATTTTAAGAAAGGCGATATTAGATGATTAAAGAAATAATAAATTTTTTAAGAGATAAAAAAATAGCAATATTAGGATTTGGCTTAGAGGGTAAGTCAACTTATAATTTTATAAGAAAATATTTACCAGAAAAGCAGCTAGATATTATATTTAAAAGTTGGGGAGAAAATAAGGAATCAAACATTAAAGACAAATATATCAATTTTATAGTAGGAGAAAATTACTTAGAAGGCTTAGAAAAATATGATTTAATTATTAAGTCTCCAGGAATATCATTTAAAGATATAGATATAACAGGTTTCGAAAATAAAATAACATCTCAATTAGAATTGTTTTTAGAATATAGTAAATCATTTACTATAGGTGTAACAGGAACAAAAGGTAAAAGCACAACAAGTACATTAATTTATAAAATTATAAAAGATCAAGAAAAAGATGTAGAATTACTTGGAAACATAGGAACACCAATTTTTGATGAAATAGATAAAATAGGAGAAAATACTATATCTGTAATAGAACTTTCATCACATGCATTACAATATGTAAAAAAATCTCCAAACATTTCTATATTACTTAATTTATATGAAGAACATCTAGATTTTTATAAATCATACAAAGAGTATGGAGATGCAAAATTTAATATTTTTAAATATCAAAATGAAAAAGATATTGCAATTTTTAATTTAGATAATCAAGAAATAAGAAAAAGAAATTATAATTTTAAACAAGAAGATTATGAAATAACAATGCAAGATAAAATTAATGTATTAACTAAAAATACTATTTATTTAAAAGATAATTATATTTTTTACAACAATTTAAAGATATACAATGTAAATCAAAATAGAAAATTAAAAGGAAATCATAATTTAAATAATATTATGTTTGCTCTTGCTGTAAGTAATATTTTAAAATTAGATTTGCAAAAAACCATAAATTCAATAAATGAATTTAATCCTTTAGAACATAGGCTAGAATATGTAGGAACTTTTGGAGATGTAGAATATTACAATGATTCTATTGCAACAATTCCAGAGGCTACTATAGAGTCAATAAAAGCATTAGAAAAAGTAAACACATTAATAGTAGGTGGAAATGATAGAGGAGTAAACCAACAAAAACTAATACAATTTTTATTTGATAGTACCATAGAAAACATTATATGTTTACCAAAAACAGGAATATATATTTATGAAGGATTAAAAAAATCAGATAAAAACTTAATAAATGCTAAAAATCTTGAAGAAGCAGTAAAATGTGCAAAAAAAGTAACAAAAAAAGGGACAATATGTTTGCTTTCACCAGCAGCATCTAGTTACGGATATTTTAAAAATTTTAAAGAACGTGGTAATACTTTTAAGTATTATGTAGCTAAAGAGGTATAATATGGAAAATGAATTTACTAGAACAGAAATGTTAATAGGAAAAGAAGGAATAGCAAAATTAAAAAAATCAAAAGTTGCTATATTTGGAATAGGCGGAGTAGGTTCATATGTTGCAGAAGGACTTGCAAGAAGCGGAATAGGAAGTTTTGTTTTAATAGACAATGACAAAGTATCTGTTACAAATATAAACAGACAACTTATTGCAACTACTAAAACTGTTGGTAAGTACAAAGTAGATATAATGAAAGAAAGAATATTAGAAATAAACCCAAATGCAAAAGTAGAAACATATAATTTGTTCTATATGCCAGAATGCCAGGAAAAAATTATAGATGAAAGTATTAATTATATAGTAGATGCAATAGATACAGTAACTGCTAAAATATATTTGGCAGAACAAGCAAACAAGTTAAATATTCCTATAATTTCAAGCATGGGAACAGGCAATAAAATGGATGCTACTAAATTTGAAGTTACAGATATTTATAAAACAAGTGTATGTCCACTTGCAAAAGTGATGAGAAAAGAATTAAAAGAACGAAACATAAAAAAATTAAAAGTAGTGTATTCTAAAGAAGAACCTATAAAACCATATATAGAAGAAACGAACAAAAAGAAAGTTCCTCGGAAGTATATCATTTGTTCCATCTGTAGCAGGATTAGTTATTGCAGGAGAGGTAATAAAAGACATAATAAAAGGAAGGTAAAAAATGAAAAATACGGCAATAGAAAGAATAATAAAAAACACAGGTAAGAGTATTCATAAAAAAAGAGATGTTGATACAAATTATTTTTACGAAAATATAAGATTAATAGAAGAATATTGCAGAGAAAAATTAAAATTAAATCCGAATCTTACTCCAGAAGATTTAAAAAGTTTATTAATAAAAGAGCTAACAGATTATAATTTTGAGTATTGTAAAAGAGCAAATTTTGGAGGCAAACTTTACGAATTAGAAGCAATAGAAGAACTTTTACGCAATCCAGAGCTATTAAAAAAAGAATATGAAACTGCAATAAAAAGAGATGATATAAAAAGAAAAGAATTTGTAATTTATGATTCTAACTTGGAAAAATCATGTGAAAAAGTTATGAATGATATAATATTTTCACTAAGAGAAGATGAAAAAGTTTTAAGTAAAGATATGATAGATTTTATAGAAAAATACAAAAAAGCTTCGCCAAAAGAAAAAAGAAATATGGAAAAAAGAATAAAATCTAAAAAAGAATTTAAAAAACTTCTTCCATTAGTTGGAGGGAAAGAGATAGACAGAATAAGAGCAAGACTTGAAAGAATAAAAGAAATGGAAGAAGAAGAAATAAAAGATATCCAAATAAAAACTATGGAACTTATGTATTTGTTTTTAGATAAGTTTGGAATTGTTGAATTAAGATTAAGGCAACAAAACGGTTCTATAGAAAAACATTTAGGTTTAGATTTAAAATATGAACTTTCAACAGATAAAACTGATATTGAAAATATTGGAATAAAAGAGATATTTACAAAAGATTTTTTAAAAAAACAGTCATTAGAAGATGTACTAACATATAGTTCGTTTTGGCAAAATGCATTTGCTAAAGCATGTGCTAATATAAATCAAGGATTATTTGCAATTGATACATTAGACTTGTGGCAAGAAATAAAAAGAGGAAATGAAATAAATATAAGTGAAGAGCAAGCACAAGCTATAATGAAAAAGGAAGAGTGCTTAAATTCATTAGTAGAATATTTAATATCTGGAGTTAGAGAAAAAGATGCATCAGAGAAAGTAACAAAAACAGATGTAGAAAGAGGATATAGAAAAATAAATGTTAAAGATTTAATGGATTCTTACCATAATCAAGAAGGCGAAAATTATAAAAAAATATTTGATCAAATTTTGCCAGAATCTGAAAATAATTTATTTAATGATATTAGTATTAAAAGAATATTATTTGGACAAATATCTAACATATATAGAATTAAAGATAAAATTATTGCCTATAAAGTTAGATCACTATTTAGAACTAAAAAAAGTAAAAATTGGGGAATTATAGAGAGCGAAATAAAAAATGGAAAGAGAATAAATGCAATAAAAAGTAACAAAAAGAAAGTAGTTGTAGCAGTTGACTATGAAGGAATAAATATGCCACTAAGATTACATATTGATAGGAGCCTACTATCTGATTTAATTAGACTATATAATGGAAGTACCATTATACCTATATATGAGGGATCAGATGATTTTGTTGTAGGAGAAGAATTAATTACTACAAAAGCACTTATGCCAGTACTAAAAAGACATAAAAAAATAATAAACGAAGCATCAAAAGACACAAATAATATGAATATCTATAGTAAAAACTTATTAGAACACTTACAATTTTTAATTAATAATGACAAATATCCAAGACATTTAAAAACTGAAAAAAGGACTAAAAAAGGCACAACTTACGAAAGACCTACTAAAAGATATGTAGATTTAAGGACTGGGGAATATTACGAGAAAGTAAAATTTGATTATGTGCCTATAAAGGAGACTGATAAAGGTGAATTTTCAAAATGAGAATGAAATGTTTAAAAAACATCTTAAAAATTCTGAATACAAAGAATGTGCAAATATTTTAGAAAATAAAATAATAAATTTTGTTGTTAATTTAATAAAAGAAAGAGAGCCAGAATACGAGTATACAACATTGATGGATTTAATAGAATATAGTGAATTAATTTTAGATAAAAACTACAAATATTTAGCAGAAAAAATAAAATTTTATGAAGAAGAAGAGGACTTAAACAGATTAGAAAGACTTTTAGCATTATGTAAGACTTACAATATTGAATAGAAAAATGCACATACTTACAATTTCATAATTTATGGTATATTATAATAAATTAGAATAAATAAAGGAGTTAAAATAATGAAAGAAAATCAATTAAATATGATAAAGAAAATTCCAAAAATTGTTTTACACTTACATTTAGATGGCTCTCTAAGACCAGAAACAGTATATAATTGGCTTAAAGAACAAGGGAAAGATGTAGAACTAGAACAAGTAAAAAAAGATTTAATGGTTAATAAAGACTGTAGAGATTTAAACGAATATCTACAGAAATTCGATTTACCATTAGAGGTTCTGCAAACAGAAGAACATATAGAACAAGCAATATATGAGCTGTTTGAAGATTTAGCTAATCAAAATGTAATATATGCAGAAATTAGATTTGCACCATGTTTACATATAATGAAAGGATTAAATTATGATCAAGTAGTAGAGTCTGCAATAAAAGGAATGAACAAAGCAAAAGAAAAATTGAAAATAGAAGGAAACCTATTATTATGCTGTATGAGAGGAAAAGATAATAAAAAAAGTAATTTACAAACAGTTATGACAGCTAAGAAATATTTAGATAAAGGTGTATGTGGATTAGATTTAGCAGGTGCAGAAGCTTTATATCCTACTTCTGAATATAAAGATATTTTTAAAGTTGCAAAAGAATTGGATATTCCATTTACAATTCATGCAGGAGAAGCAGACCGGACCACAAAGTATAAAAAAAGCTCTTGAATTCGGAGCAAAAAGAATTGGACATGGAGTAAGATGTTTAGAAGATCCTGCACTAGTTGGAGAATTAGTACAAAAAGAAATACCATTAGAAGTATGCCCTATAAGTAACTTGCAGACAAAAGCAACAGGTGAACATCATCCAATAGAAGAAATATATAGAAAAGGAATAAAAGTAACAGTTAGTCCAGATAATAACACAGTTTCTAATACAGATATAGTAGAAGAATATAAATATATTTTAGAAAATACAAATTTAAAAATAAAAGATATTGAACAAATGAATGTAAATGCAATAAGAGGAGCATTTATTTCTCCTCAAAAAAAAGCAGAGTTAATAGCAAAAATAGTAAGACCGGATAAAACCATAGAAAAATAAAATAAAAGGAAGAGTTTTCTTCCTTTTGTTTTATTTATTTAAAAAATTTTTTTCCACATATAATTTATTTGCAAATGATAAAGTAACATTTTTTAAAATATATCTTTGCTCTGTCATTTCTTCTTCATCAATATATTCGTCTTTGTCAAAAACAGTGTGAATAGATTTTTCTAAAGCTATGCAGAACTTATTATAAGAAATTTCTATACTAGAAGTTTCAAGAGCAAGTTTAATTAAAGAGTTTATATCATTAATACTGTATACTTGTTTTAATATACATATTACTATTAAACGAGCTATATGAGGTCTATTATATTTTTTATTTACAGGAGCTACGAGTATGCCGGTGTTTTACATAGTTATTAATCATAGTTTTAGTTATAATCTTATCTTCTTTTGAATTTACTAAATCTTTTAAATAATCTTCTAAAATAGTAACAACTTGATCTAAGTATAAATCTATATTAGGGAGTTCCTCCCATCTAGGTATATGTATATCAAAAGAATTGTTTTCCATAAATACCTCCAAAATGATTAGATAAATTGTAATTTGTGTGTGTCTCAAATGGGACGGTTCTTGATGGGTCGTTTCCTCAACGTTGTAGGGGTCGCACTCCTGGGCGACCCGAAAATCGGGTATACGGGGCGCCGAAGACAGCGCCCCCTACATCAAAAATCCAAATTTCAAAAACAAAATACAATTATACAAATTACAATTTACACTATTTTACCACTTTAAAAGAATATAGTCAACCTATTGACATATTATTAAGTATGTGGTAATCTAGTATCCGATACTAGATAGTTTAAGGAGGAACAAATGAAAACAGAAGTAAAAAACAAAGAAAAGGAAGCTAAAAATTTAAGAGATATAATTAATAATGCTGTAAAATTATATCCTAACAATATTGCATTTAAAATTAAAGAAAAAGAAGGAAAAAAAGTAACATATAAAGAAATTTCATATAAAACATTGCAAGAACAAATGAACAATTTTGGAACAGCACTTATAAACTTAGGGCTAAAAGGAAAAAGAGTCGCAATAATTGCTAAAAATAGGTATGAATGGGCTCTTACATATATTGCAGTATTAAATGGTGTTGGAATAACAGTTCCATTAGACAAAGGACTAAAAGAAGAAGAAATAATATCTTGCTTATCTAGAAGTAAGGCAGATAGTATAGTATTCGAAAAAGAATATTTAGAAACAATGAAAAAAGCAAAAGAAAATAAAGATATACAAATTAAAGAATATATTTGTATGGATGATATTGAAGAAGAAGGTATAAAAAAATTTTCAGACTTAATAAAGGAAGGGCAAAAACTTTTAAAAGAAGGAAACAAAGAATATTTAGAAGCAAAGATTGATGAAGAAAAAATGGCAACAATAATATTTACATCTGGAACAACATCAATGTCAAAAGCAGTAATGCTATCACATAAAAATATAACATCAAACATTAATAATATTCATAAAGTAGAAAAAATATATAGTACAGACGTAAATATGGCATTTTTACCATTTCACCATACATTTGGTTCAACAGGTTTGTTAGTTTTTTTAGCAAAAGGTGCAACAAATGTATTTTGTGATGGATTAAGACATATTCAAAACAATCTTAAAGAATATAAAGTTTCAGTATTTGTTTGTGTACCATTACTATTAGAAGCAATGTATAAAAAAATAATGACAGAAGTAGAAAAACAAGGAAAAACGAAGGTAATAAAAATAGGAACTAAAATAAGCAATTTCTTATTAAAATTAGGAATTGATATAAGAAGAAAATTATTTAAACAAATTCTTGATAATTTAGGTGGAAATATAAGATTTGTAATAAGTGGAGCATCAGGAATAGATAAAAAAGTAGCAAAAGGATTTAATGATTTTGGAATACTAACAGTACAAGGATATGGACTAACAGAAACATCTCCAGTTTTAACAGCAGAAAGAGAAGAAAAAATGAGACTTGGTTCTTGTGGAGTTGCAATTCCCGAAGTTGAAATAAAAGTAAAAGATCCAAATGAAGAAGGAATAGGGGAACTTATTGCAAAAGGTCCAAATGTAATGCTTGGATATTACGAAAATAAAGAAGCAACAGATGAGGTAATAAAAGATGGATGGTTTTATACAGGAGATTTAGGATATATTGATAAAGATGGATTTGTATTTATAACAGGTAGAAAGAAAAATGTAATAGTACTAAAAAATGGTAAAAACATATATCCAGAAGAATTAGAATTACTAATAAATAATTTAAGTTATGTTGCAGAAAGCATGGTATATGGAAAACCAAAAGACGACGATTTGCTATTATCAGTAAAAATAGTATATAATGAAGAATATGTAAAAGAAAAATATCCAGATACATCAGAAGAAAAATTAAAAGAAATAATTTGGAATGATATAAAAGAAATAAACAAAAAATTACCAAACTATAAGCACATAAAAAATCTAATAATAACAAACGAACCAATGATAAAAACAACAACAGCAAAAATCAAAAGATTTGAAGAAGCAAAAAACCTTTAAGGGAATTTTCGCTCGGAGCAATTTTTCCGCGAATTGTGAGACCATTTTGCTCGGAGCAATTTTTCCGCAAATTGTGAGACCATTTCGCTCGGAGCAATTTTTCCGCAACAAGACCATTTTGAGACCATTTTGCTCGGAGCGATTTTTCCGCAAATTGTGGAATTTTCGCTCCGAGCAAAAATTCCACAATATATAGGAGTTGAAAATATGAATTATAATGATACAGTTACATTTATAAAAGAGAAAATTGGAGATAAAAAGCCAGAAACAGCAATTGTTCTTGGATCAGGACTTGGAGTTTTAAAAGAGGAAATAGAAGAAAAAATAGTTTTAAAGTATAAAGATATACCAAATTTTCCTATATCAACAGTACAAGGACACGCAGGCGAACTAATTATAGGGAAGTTATCAGGAAAAGAAATAATTGCAATGAATGGTAGATTCCACTACTATGAAGGATACGATATAAAACAAACAGTGTTTCCAATTAGAGTATTTGCACTTTTAGGAATTAAAAAAATTATTCTTACAAATGCAGCAGGAGGAATAAATTTAAGCTACAAACCAGGAGACTTTATGGTTGTAAATGACCACTTAAGTTTTTTTGCAGAATCTGTATTAAGAGGAAAAAATGAAGATGAATTTGGTGTAAGATTTCCAGATATGTCAGAAGTTTATGACAAAGAAGAAATAAAAAAGATGAAGGAAATTATAAAAAAACACACAGGTACTGCAATAGAAGGTGTATATGCATATATGAAAGGACCATCTTTTGAAACACCTGCAGAAATAAGAGCTTTAAGAACATTAGGTGCGGATGCTGTAGGAATGTCTACAGTTCCAGAAGCAATAGTTGCAAAACATTCAGGAATTAAGGTGGTTGCAGTTTCTTGCATTACTAATATGGCTGCAGGTGTAACAAATAACAAATTATCACACGAAGAAGTAAACGAAACAGCTAATAGAGTAAAAAATCAGTTTAAAGAAATTATAAAGGATTATCTAAAATAAATTACTATTTTGAAATTTACATGATTATGCTGTATAATAAATATGTATAAAGGTAATATCCTTATACCATAAAAAATTTTCGTAATAAAATATTTCGAAAAAGGAGTAAAACAATGCGGAAAAAACATGAGAACATTGACTACTATGATTACAAAGTTATAAGTATGCCAAGGTCAATTTTCAAAGAATCTGATGTAGTAATAATATTAGATAAGATGAAAAATGATGGTTGGATATTGTATGACAAGTCAAAAGATTGTTATTTTTTAAAAAGGGAAAAGCATTGTTCTAAAGAGCACTTCAGATAAGAAGTGCTCTTCCTTATATAAAAAACTAAAGAAATAAAAAAATTTAAAAAAATTTAAAAAAATTAGCACTCTCCTATTGACATTGCTAAAAATAGTGATATAATAACTTATGTAAAAAGTAAAAGATATCTTTTATAAAATTAAATATGTGCTACCGCAAATGGTGTCAACACATAAAAATGAAAGGAAGTAGATTTATATGATGATGATACCAAGAAGAAACGATTTTGATTTATTAGAGGATATGTTTAGAGATCCATTCTTTACAAGCAATGAAAGCAAAGTGATGAAAACAGATATTAAAGAACACAAAGACAAATATGTAATTGATATTGACTTACCAGGATACAAAAAAGAAGACATTAAACTTAGTGTAGATGATGGATATTTAACAGTACACGCATCAATGGACTCAGAAAATGAAGAAAAAGAAAAAGGAAAATATGTACGTAGAGAAAGATATATGGGTTCATGCTCAAGAAGCTTTTATGTAGGAGATGCAGTAAAAAGTGAAGATATAAAAGCATCTTTCAAAAATGGAACACTAAAAATAGAAGTTCCAAAGAAAGAAGATAAAAAAGAATTAGCAGAAACAAAATACATCGAAATAGAAGATTAATAAAATTGCAAGGTAGAAAACTATAAAAAGTTTTCTACCTCTTTTTATACAAATATACATCATAATCCACCTAAAATAAGAATAAAATTTAATAAGCTTATTTTAGGGGGATTTTTATGTTTTATGTAACAAACAAAGATAAAATAATATCAGTTGCAATCGCTCTTAGTACAGTATTAGTACTATTTTTGCTAGCAACAGTATTTAAACAAAATACAGTTCAAAATACTATAGAAACTTCTGCAAGTACAGAAAAATTACTTCCCATATATTCTGTAGATACAGATGAAAATAAAGTAGCACTTACTATAAACTGTGCATGGAATGCAGATGATATAGATTTGATTTTAGAAACATTAGCTAATAACCAGGTAAAAGCAACTTTTTTTATAGTAGGTGACTGGGCGGCAAAATTTCCAGACGCGGTAAAGAAAATATATGAAAGTGGAAATGAAATTGCAAACCATTCAGAATCACATGCGCATGTAAATAATTTAACCTATGAAAAAAATGTAGAAGAAATAATTAAATGCTCAGACAGAATAAAACAAATAACAGGAACAGGAACTAGCTTATATAGAGGGCCTTATGGGGAATATAACGATACAGTAGTAAAAGCCGCAGAAACAAATAATCATATAATGGTGCAATGGAATATAGATACATTAGACTATAATGGTTTAACAGCAGAAGCAATGTGGGAAAGAATAGAAAGCAAGCTAGATAAAGGGAGCATAATTTTAATGCACAATGGAACAGAAAATACAGCACTTGCATTAGACAGCATTATAAAAAATATAAAAGAAAAAGGTTACCAGCCGGTAACAGTATCAGAGTTAATATATAAAGATAACTATACAATTGATAATAACGGAGTTCAGCACAAGGACTAAACTTGTACTTTTTGGAAGAAAATGTTATAATTAAATAACATAATAGCTCAGCAAAAGGAGATGTTAAAATGACATCAACTGAAAGGAGCCTACTAATAAACCGGATAAAAAGTTCCATAAGACAAAAGTTTGATATTAGCAAATATAGCGATGGCTATATAAGAAACAATACAAATTGCTATGCATACTCTATTGGTAGCACAGTATGTAATATGGATTTGTATAGAATAGGCGCAATATCAGGAAAGAAACCTTTGGAAGAAGAATTTTATTCAATTGGTGAGGTGAAAGGACTATTTTATTCAGACCTTGAAACACTTGGAATAAAATTTGAGCCTTCTTCTGAAGAAGAAGTAATTAATGAAAACCAATATAAAATTGCTTTATTTGTAAAAGAATATGCAAATGGAGGCATATACGGATTTCATTTTTTAAGGTTTCAAAACGGAATATGGAGCGAAAAATTCGGCAAACAACTTCCAAACGAAGTAGGAAAAACTCTTAAAGGGGTGTATAACTATTTTCCGTGGAAGTTAGTAGGTATCGTAAAAATTACGATGTGAAAAATAGGGTAAAATGAAATGTTTTATCCTATTTTTCTTTTTTGTAATATTTATCTTGTCCTTGAATAAAATTTATTAGTAATGTACAAAGGAGAGATATATATGTGGCATACGTTATCAATAGGAGAAGTTGTAAGTAAATTAAGGACTGATTTAAACATAGGACTAAGCGAAAAACAAGCATCCGAAATTAGAAATAAAGTAGGGAAAAACAAATTATCAGAAAGTAAAAAAGAAAGTATTTTTACAAAATTTATAAAGCAATTCAATGACTTTATGATAATAATATTAATAATAGCAGCACTTGTTTCTGCAATTATGTCTTATATTCAAGGGACAAGCGACTACTTGGATTCCATAATAATAGTATTTATTGTAGTTTTAAATGCAATAATGGGTGTAATTCAAGAAGCAAAAGCAGAAAAATCTTTAGAAGCATTAAAAAAGATGGCTGCACCAACAGCAAAAGTAAAAAGAGATGGAAAAATTTTAACTGTTCCAAGTAGTGAGCTTGTGCCAGGAGATTATATAATAATTGAAACTGGTTCATATATTCCTGCAGATAGTAGACTTATAAAATCATACAATTTAAAAGTAGAAGAATCTGCCTTAACTGGCGAAACTGTACCTGTTTTAAAGGACGAAAAAGTAAACCTAAAAGAAAATACTCCAATAGGAGATATGCTAAACATGGTGTTTGCAACAACAATAGTAGTATCTCGGACATGCAGAAGCAATAGTAACAGATACAGGTATGAATACAAAAGTAGGCAAAATTGCAACAATGATATTATCAGATGAATCACCGGAAACCCCACTTCAAAGAAAACTTGGAGAAGTTGGGAAAAAGCTAGGTCTTGCAGCACTTGGAATATGTTTACTTATATTTATTATTGGATTGTTTAAAAGAATTCCTGCAACAGAAATGTTTATGACATCTGTAGGGCTTGCAGTTGCAGCAATACCAGAAGGGCTACCAGCAATAGTTACAATAATGCTTTCTATTGGTGTTACAAAGATGGCTAAAAGAAACAGTATAATTAGAAAATTACCAGCAGTAGAAACACTTGGCAGTTCGTCTGTAATATGCTCAGATAAAACGGGAACACTAACACAAAATAAAATGAAGGTAGTAGAAGTTCAAAGTATAAATAATTCCGAAAGAAGCAAAAGGCAAATTTTAAAACTTGCATCTATGTGTACAGACTGCAGTATTACTGCCAAAGATGGCAAACTATTTGCAGAAGGCGAGCCAACAGAAGTGGCACTTGTAAATGCTGCTTTAGAAATTGGAGAGAATAAAGAAGAAATATATAGGGAAGAAAAACGTATAAATGATATACCATTTGATTCAGAAAGAAAGCTTATGACAACAATACATAAAATAGGGAACAAATATAAAATTATCACAAAGGGAGCACCAGATGTATTATTAAAAAGATGTAGTAAAATATACGATAATGGTAAAATAGAAAATTTAAGCAGTCAAATAAGAACATCAATTATATCTAAGAACGAAAATATGGCAAAGCAAGCCTTAAGAGTAATTGCAGTAGCATATTTAGAACTAGATAAGTTACCAAGCAATATAAATACTAGTATAGAAAACAATTTAATTTTTGTAGGTTTAATTGGAATGATAGATCCACCAAGAGAAGGCGTAAAAGAAGCGGTTGCAACATGTAGAAGAGCAGGAATAAAAACAGTAATGATTACAGGTGACCATATAATTACTGCAAAAGCAATTGCAAAAGAGTTGGGAATTTTAAAACTAGGAGATTATGCAATAACTGGCGAAGAGTTAGACAAAATCCCTCAAAAAGATTTAGAAAAAAATATTATGAATTACTCTGTATTTGCAAGAGTTTCACCAGAACACAAAGTAAGAATTGTAAAAGCATTTCAAGCAAAACGGAAATGTAGTTGCAATGACAGGAGACCGGAGTAAATGACGCACCAGCATTAAAAAATGCAGATATAGGCGTGTCTATGGGAAAACGGAGGAACAGATGTTGCAAAAAATGCATCAGACATGATACTTACAGATGATAACTTCGTTACAATTGTGGAAGCGGTAAAAACAGGAAGGCATATTTACGAAAATATAAAAAAAGCAATACATTTTTTAATTGCAACAAATGTTGGAGAAATTGTTGCAATATTTGTGGGATTATTGCTAGGACTTGAAACACCACTTTTAGCAATACAACTTTTATGGATAAATCTTGTTACAGATTCATTCCCTGCAATAGCATTGGGATTAGAGCCAATGGATAAGGAAATAATGAATAGAAAGCCAAAAGATGCTAAAAAAAGTCTTTTTGCGGATGGGCTATGGGGCAAGATATTTGTTGAAGGTACAATGATAGGAGCACTTACCCTATTTGCATTTAGTTTAGGAAACAACCTTTATGGCTTAGAAGTAGGAAGAACAATGGCATTTATATCTTTAAGCATGTTAGAACTAATACACAGCTTTAACATTAGAAGTGAGAAATCTTTATTTAAGGTAGGTTTATTTAAAAATATGTATTTAATAGGAGCATTTTTACTTGGAACACTGTTGCAAGTAGCAGTAGTGGCAATCCCTCAAATAGCAAAAATATTTAATGTAGTAGCACTAAACAATACACAATGGCTATATACAATAGCAATATCAGTACTTCCAATAATAATTATGGAATTACAGAAGAAATTAAACGAAATTAAATTTGGCAAAGTTATTTATAAAACAGAGACAAGATAATTATACGATAATTCGACAATAATTTTTAAGATTATGTTTACAAATCACTAAAAATTATGTATAATCTTACTGGTGGTAATAGTGTCAGAAAGAAAATGGAAAAATAGAGATGCTTTGGTTACGGCATTTGATAATTATGAAGAAGAATTAGAAAAAACAATTATACAAAGAAATAAGTTTATGAAAAGAGCAATTTCAAAACCTATGGCTAGAGTTGAGGAATCAAGAGCACCTCATATTGAAAACCGAGGGAACCATATGTTTCAAACTGCACCAGAAGCAAAAAAGCTTGCAAGGGGGCTAGGACTTAATGAAACAGTTGCAAAAATAGGAATGCTAATGCATGATGCGGGTCATCCATTTGGAGCTCACGAAGGTGAGCAAACAATGAATATAATAGGAGAACTATTAAACACAGGATATTTTCATCATAATGCTAAGGGAATTGATGTAATTCTTAGCGAAAATCTTATTGAAAAATTTATTGACGATATTCCCGAAGCAAGAGACAATCAAGAATTAAGAAAAAAGATGAAAAATGATGTGTGGTATTTTTTTGACTTAATAGTAGGGCATGATGGCGAATCTTCTAAAAAAGATGAAGAAGAAATGAGAAAAACACATAAAAAATATAAGAGCGTAAAAGAGGCAGTTTTAGATAAAGCAAGAAAAGCTAACAGAACAAATAATTATAAATGTCAAGTAGAAACATTAGAAGCACAACTTTCTAAACCAGCAGATATATTATCATACTTAAAATCAGATATGCTTGACGCGTTTTCACAAGGAATTGTAAAGGAATTTAGTGATGATTACCTTGTATTAATATCAAAATTGCTTCTCGAAAATAATGAACAAACAAAAGAATTAGACGAGCAATTAGAATTAGCAGATGATAGCACTAAAGAGAAAATAAGAAGTGAAAGAATAAAAAGGGCAAAAAAATATATCAATGAATTAAAAAAACAAGAACTGAGAGAAACAACTGAAGATATTGATATTAATTATGATAGAAAAATATTAGGAACTGTAGATAAAATATTAAAAGAAATTGAAGAAAAAGGATTATCAACTTTTTCTATAGAAGAACAAGATGAAGAAACATTAGATAAAATTACAAACAAAGCAATACAAAGCTTTATAGAAGAGGAATTAAAAAAAGGTACAGACAAACAAACTATTGGATCAGATAAAAACAAAATAATAGATTATACAAAAAAAATGATACAAATTAGAAAAAGAACTGTTGAAAAAGTTATGGCAAAAATCCAAGAGGCATTGGAACAAGATTATATATCAACCACATTAGCAAAATGGAACGAAATTGAAAAAGATGTTACTTTAACAGATGATGAAAGATATAAAAGAAAAAAAGCGACAATGGGGTTTTCTGATAAAGCATCACATATAATATATGGGCCAAAAGGAATGAAACAATTAAACTATATAGAATATGTTCAGTTTACAAAAAGAGAATATCAAAGAAAAAGTTTGCCTCAAGCTACTTTAAAGATGATAGAACAATGTGCAAATTCATTAGTAAAAACAGGAATAATTAGGGATAAATTTTATGATAGAACAATTTTAAAACATATTCATGATGAAGAAGTTAAAAGTGCAATGAAAGTTCCAGAAAGAGATGAAGAAAGTTATACTAAATATAAATTAAAAATTGGAATTAGGGAGCCAGGAAGTTTAAAACTTGCAAAACAAAGAAGAGAAAAATACAGTAAAAAGCGCGAAGAAGATGAGAAAAAAGCAAAAAGAAGAAAAGAAGCAAAAACAAAAGCAGGAATTTTCAAAGAGATTTATAACTATACACAAAGGCAAGGTGCTAGATTTGCTTTAAGTTGTGAGGATGTTTATTATGCTATACCATATACTGTAAGAAGCATGGTAAAAAAAGCTGTAGATTCAAAATATAAACCAAATGATTATTTGCCAGAAGAAGAAAAAAGTAAAGTTTATAAAATTAGAAGAGAGCTAGCAGAAAGATTTGGAGAGTATGGAGGAATTGCAATAACAAAAGAAAATTTGGAAAAATATATAAATGAGCTAATAAAAAAAGAAAGAGATAATTTAGAATTAAGTGTTGCAAGGGAAATTTCAATAAAATATTTAGGAGGAATGACAGACAAGGGAATTGTAAAGCTTTTAATTGATAGTGGAAATTTATCTAAAGAAACATACGAAAAAGAAGATGTGCCAGACAGGCCAAACGAAAATATTATTAGACTATCGAGAACCTTATCAGAAAGTGCTGAGCCAGAGGAAAAATCTGAAGAATTTAAGAAAAGAATAAAAGAAACACATAGAGTAAAACCTCTTATGGTTATAAATAATGAAACTAATACAGAAAAAGAACTATAAATATAATATTTCATACTTTAATAATAATTGACAATATTACAATAATATTATATATATATTACAATTGTATTATTTCTATTGACATATAAAAAAAATGAAATAAAATATTATCATTAGAAGAGGTATGCAGTTTATGAGAGTTATAAGTGGAACTGCAAAAGGGAAAAAATTGTATTCATTAGAAGGATTACAAACAAGGCCAACACTAGACAGAGTTAAAGAGGCTGAATTTAGTAAAATACAATTTAGCATTAAAGACAGCGAAATATTAGACTTGTTTTCTGGCAGTGGAGCATTAGCAATAGAAGCATTAAGCAGAGGAGCTAAAAGTGCAGTACTTTGTGACAAATCAAAAGAAGCAATTAAAATTATTAATAAAAATTTAATAGCAACAAAAACAAATGAAAAAGCAAAAGTAATTAATAAAGATTATTTGGAGGCATTAAAAGAATTAAAAAACAATTCTAAAAAATTTGATATAATATTTTTAGATCCTCCATATAATACAGACTATATAGAAAAAGCAATTGATGTTATATTACAATATGATTTAATAAATAATAATGGAATTATAATTGCAGAAACAAATGATATTAATAAAATAAGTAAAAATAAAAATGTAGAAATTTATGATAAAAGAAAATATGGAAAAGTTTTTGTCATATTTATTCGAAAGGAGTAGAATCATGGAAATTTTCACATTACTAGAAACCTTAGAGGACATAATGGAAAGAAGTAAAAGTATTCCATTTACAGAAAGAGGAATTGTTGATAAAGAGGAAGTATTAGAAATAATAAAGGAAATAAGGTTAAAACTTCCAGACGAATTAAAACAAGCAAAATGGGTAAAAGAAGAAAGAGGAAGAATATTAGAAGAAGCACAAAAGGAAGCAGATGGAATAGTTAAAGAGGCAGAAAACAGAATAATTGCCATGATTGATGAGCATGAAATTACAAGAAAAGCATATGAGCAAAAAGCAGAGATAATAGAAACAGCAAACGAAATGTCAAGAGAAATATCAAAAGGAACAAAAGATTATGCAGATAGTATTCTTGCTAATTTAGAATCTGCAATAAATAATGTTAGTGTAACATTAAATGAAGCTATTAAAACAATAGAAAACAACAGAAAAGAACTTAAATAATAAAATAATAGGAAGTCAGAAATTGAAATGGAAGTCAAAAACTAATCAAGATTTCCTTAAGTTTCTGGCTTTTATTTTTAATATAGGAATGTGAAGTGCGAAGTGTAAGGTGTGCTTTTATTGCAAGGATTTGTTGGGTTTATCATAATTTCACACTTTCCACATCTCATATCCCATTTCAGATAATAAAAGGAGTATAAAATGCCAAGAGGAAAAAGAGCCAAAAAGAAAAATAAAAACATATTAGACTTACAAGTAGTGTCATTAATAGTAATAAGCATACTTTTAGCAATACTAATATATATGCAATCAGGATATATTGGAGAAACGCTAAGCCCAATTTTGGGTGGAATTATGGGATGGATAAAATATGTTATACCAATTGGAACATTAGCAATTGCTATTTTTTTGGCATGCAATGAAGACAAAGAAAGTTTCACAACAAAAATATTACAATATGCTACTCTTTTATTGTGCATAACAACTATTATGACTGTAATACAAGTATCACAAGGAAAGCTAAATATAGATATGGGGTTTGAGTCAGCAGTAGAAGAGGCATATAATCAAGGGACTCAAAATACAGGAGGAGGAGCTGTAGGAGCAATTTGTGCAATTGCTTTAATAGGATTGTTTGGAAAAACAGGAACAATTGTATTAGCATTAGGTTTGGCAATTATAGTTTTAATATTCTTGTTTGGAATTAAACCTGCTGAATTATTAAAAGAATATATAGAAGATAGAAACGAAAGAAAAAAAGAAATTAGAGCTGAAAAATTAGAACAAAAAAAATTAAATAGTGATGTCAATTATGTAGAAAAACATTCGAAAAAGAAAAAAGAAAATAAAACAAATGATTTAATAACAGAAGATCAAATAAACATAAAAATATCAAACAATGAACAAGAAAGTCTATTCAAGAAAGAAGAGGAAACAAAAGAAGATAAATCCAAGGAAGTTCTAGTGTTAGAACATGCACTAACAGTTGAAGATGAAGATTATGAATTTCCTCCAATTGATTTTTTAAAGCCAGGGAAAGCCACTACTAAATTAGGTAAAAAAGCTGTTACAGATACAGCAAACAAATTGCAAAAAACACTATACAGTTTTGGTGTTTCTGCAAAAGTAGAAAACGTTTCTGTGGGACCTGCAATAACGAGGTATGAATTAAAACCTGCAGAAGGAGTTAGAGTAAGTAAAATTGCAAACTTGGCTGATGACATAGCACTTAGCCTTGCTGCAGAAACAATTAGAATAGAGGCTCCAATTCCTGGAAAACAAGCAGTTGGAATTGAAATACCAAATAAAGAAAAAGAAGTAGTGCATTTAAGAGACATAATAGATAATTCTGCATTTAAAAAAGCAAAATCTAAACTTTCATTTGCACTTGGAAAAGATGCAGCAGGAGAACCTGTAGTTACAGATATTGCTAAAATGCCACACGTACTTATTGCAGGAAGTACGGGTTCACGGAAAGAGTGTTTGCATAAACACATTAATTACTAGCATAATATATAAAGCAAAACCAAGCGAAGTAAAACTTGTAATGGTTGATCCTAAAGTAGTAGAACTTTCTGTATATAATGGTATACCACATTTATTAATTCCAGTTGTAACAGATGCTAAGAAAGCGGCAGGGGCACTTTCTTGGGCAGTACAAGAAATGGTAAATAGATATAATTTATTTGCAGAAAAAAATGTAAGGGATATTTTAGGTTATAATGAGGCACTAGAAAAGGAAGGAAAAGAAGGAAAACTTCCACAAATTGTTATAATAATAGATGAACTTGCAGATTTAATGATGGTAGCAAAAAACGACGTAGAAGATGCAATTTGTAGATTAGCACAAATGGCAAGAGCTGCAGGAATGCATTTAGTTATAGCAACACAAAGACCTTCTGTAGATGTAATAACAGGTATTATTAAAGCAAATATTGCAAGCAGAATATCTTTTGCAGTAACATCACAAGTAGATTCCAGAACAATATTAGACTCAGCAGGAGCAGAAAAATTGCTTGGGAAAGGAGATATGTTATTTTTCC
The DNA here is from genome assembly GCA_944392485.1 of uncultured Clostridia bacterium. GTDB lineage: Bacteria > Bacillota > Clostridia > TANB77 > CAG-508 > CAG-452. The sequence goes on from CALXWO010000002.1 coordinate 115,900, forward strand.
CAACAGGAGTTTTAAAACCAATAAGAATTCAAGGTGCTTTTATTTCTGACAGCGAAGTAGAAGAAATAGTAGAATTCTTAAAAAAGAACGGTGGGGCAACATATAGCGAAGATGTTTTGGAAAAAATAGAAAAAGCAAATTCTACAGATAAAGAATTAGATGAGCAAGACGAAGATGAAGTAGATCCATTCCTAATGGATGCTATTGATACAGTAGTAGATTTAGGGCAAGCTTCTGCATCGTTTATACAGAGAAGATTTAAGGTAGGATATGCAAGAGCAGGAAGAATAATAGACCAAATGGAAGCAAGAGGAATAATTTCTGGATATGAGGGAAGTAAGCCACGCCAAGTTCTTATTTCTAAGGAACAATGGCAAGAGTTAAAAACAGCAAAACCAATATCTGAAGAAGATAAATAATTAATTTTCAAAAGAGAAAGAAGGGTATTTTATTGTCAAAAGATGATTTTTTTTCTAAATTAAATATAAAAGATTATAATAATGAATTAGAGGATATTTTAGAAAAAAAATCATTTTCCGAAGGTACAAAAAATATCCTTCTTAATATTTTGTATAAAATAGAAACATCATATGAAGATTACAATAAAGTTAAAGTCAGAACAAAAACTAAAAAAGAATTTTTAGAAGAAATAATAAATATAATAAAAAATAATTGCGATAACATCGAAATAGTAAAAATAAAATTAAATGAAAAAACTAAATTAGAAGATAAAAAATTTAAAGTAGAAAAAGAAAAGAAAAAAATAATTAGTTATCCAAGCGAAAAGTTGGTTTTTTATGCGTTGTACCATCTTGCAGATAAAAAATTTAATGTATCAGACGAATATATAATAATTAAAAATCCATTAGAAGAGTTGTTAAATGCCGGATATATAATGGATAAAGAAGAGATAATAAGAGATTTTGATGGTTGGTCATGGAATATAGAAAAAGAAGATATAGAAAATTATTTTTATAATTTAATTTATCAAAATATAAAAATGCTTTTTAATAATGATTTTCTTCAAAAAATAGCAGAAGAATCAAACACAGAAGATTTTATACAACAATGTGAACAAGAGTTAAAAATACAATACGATACAGATAAAGTTGGAGAAGCATTAAAATTAATATATCAGATAGCCATATTATTATATTTAAAAAACAACAATAGCAGAGAAAAAGAATTTTTACAAATAAAAAAAGATGTTTTGGCGGAATTAAAAAAAATGGAAAACAAAAAAGAATATTTACAAAACATAGCAAATTCTAAAAAAACATTAAATAAAAAAATAAAAGAAATAGACGAAATAATTAGTAACAACAAGTTATTAAGAGAAAGTTTTGTAGAAGAAAATAAAAAATTAGATTCAAATAGTCAAATTTTTAGCCTTAGTGAATATTCAGAAGTGTTACAAAATAGAAGAAAACAATTATTAAAGCAAATTGATGATTATAGTGAACTTATGAAACCAATTAATTTTGTAAAGAAAAAAGCTAAGCTAGAAAAAGAAAGTTTAATATGTGAAGTTTTACCAGAAAAAGAAGATTTGGTATATAATTTATTCAAAAATTTGCAAAATGTTTTTTTAAGTCTAATCCAAGAAAAAATTGAAAAAATAGATTCAAAAAAAGAAATGCAAGAATATATATATTTATTTAGGTATTATAAGTTATTAGCAGTTAATAATAAATTGCAAATCAAGGATATTGAAGAATTAACCCCAAACCTTCGGAAAAGTAGAAAAGCATTTAATTACAAAAGCATGTAAAATAAAAGCCATGAATATATTATGTACAAATATAGAAAAAAATTATAGACTTATTTCAAAAATATTGAGTTATAATATTATAGATTTAGACGATATAACAATAGAATTTAAAAAACACGAAAAAAACATCATTTTAAATATATACGAAGAAAATGTAATAGAAGATTCTATAATATACGATAGTAAAGAAGAATTAAATGTAAAATTTAATAAAAAAATAAAATTATTTAGTTAATTAACAAATTGTAATTTGAATGAGAAGTGAGAAGTGGGATGTGGGAAGTGTGAAATTAGGGCAAGCCTTACGTAGCCTAGCTCTAAAAAGCACACCTCACACTTCACACCTCTCACATCACAACAACAAATTACAATTTATAGAAGGAGTGGTAAAATGGAAATTACATTTTTAGGTGCAACAAAAACAGTTACAGGTTCAAATTTTTTATTGGAAGGAGCTGGCAAAAAAATATTAATAGATTGTGGGCTTTATCAAGGAAAAGCAGCAGAAGAAAAAGAAAATTATGCAAATTTTGCATATAATGTACATGATATAGATTACCTATTACTTACACATGCACATATAGATCATTCAGGTAAAATACCAAAATTATATGTAGATGGTTATAGAAACCCAGTAATTGCAACAAAAGCTACATGCGATTTATGTTCGATAATGCTTCCAGATAGCCGGACACATACAAGAAATGGAAAATGAATGGAAAAATAGAAAAAGAATGAGAAAAGGACTTCCTGAAAGGCCACCACTTTATACAGCACAAGACGCAATAGATTGTTTGGAAATATTTAAGCCAGTAAAATATGACGAAATAGTAGAACTTACGCCAGATATACATGTAAGATATAATGACGCAGGACATATGCTAGGTTCTAGTATAATAGAAGTTTGGATAAAAGAAAATGGAGAAGAGAAAAAAATAGTATTTACAGGAGATTTAGGAAATAACGATATACCACTATTAGATTCTCCTACAATGATAGAAAGCACAGATTATTTAGTAATGGAATCAACATATGGTGGTAGACTACATATGAGAAATGACAACAAAGCAGAAATGTTTTTAAATATTGTTGCAGAAACATTAGATAAAGGTGGAAATGTTGTAATACCTTCATTTGCTGTGCGGAAGAACACAAGAAATTTTATATGAGCTAAATAAGTTAAAAGATGAAAGAACAGACAAAGAATTTGCAGAAAAATACGAAAAATTAATGAAAGTACCAGTATATGTTGATAGCCCTCTTGCAATATCTGCAACAGAAATATTTAGAAAAAACACAGATTTATTTGAAGAAGAAGTAAAAAAAGAAATAGAAAGAGGAGATAATCCTCTAGAGTTTCCAGGATTACAATTTACACAAACAGCAGAAGAATCAAGAGCACTAAATGAATTAAAGACTCCATCAATAATTATATCTGCAAGTGGTATGTGTGAAGTAGGAAGAATAAAACATCACCTAAAACACAACTTATGGAACCCAAATAGCACAATACTATTTGTTGGTTATCAAGCACCAGGAACACTAGGGGCAAAAATAGTAGGTGGAGCAAAAAAAGTAACAATATTTGGAGAAGAAATTGCAGTAAATGCAAGAATAGAATATATAGAAGGGTATTCAGGACATGCTGACCAAGAATGGTTATTAAATTTTATATATTCATTTATAACAAAGCCAAAGCACATATTTTTAGTACATGGTGAGCCAGAAGGACAAAAAATATTAAAAGAAAAAATATTAGAAACAGTAAATATACCAGTAACAATACCAGACTATGGAGATAAATTTAAACTAGATGATAAAATAACTATAGAATCAAAGATGGATATAGAAAACAAAAATAGATATATTAGATTAGAAGTACTAGATAGATTATCAACACTAAAAGAAGAAATAGAAGACATGACAACAATGATAAAACAAGATATAGAAAATGAAGATAAACAAGACACAGAAATTTCAGCAATTAATGATAAAATAAAAGAATTAGAACAACAAATTGTAAAAATAATATCATAAACAAATTGTAATTTGTTTTTGTGATGTGTGAGGTGCGAAGTGTGAGGTGTGCTTTTAGGGTTAGGCTACGTAAGGCTTACCATAATTTCACACTTCCCACATCCCACTTCTCAGATAAATTACAATTTAGATAGGAGAATTACAAATGAACAAATATTATAATGATGCAATAATAGGAAACAAAGAAATAACAGCAAGCTTTACAAAAAAAGGAGAAATGATTAGATTATTTTATCCAAATACTGATTATAGACAATTTATAGATTTTTTTCATACTGGAGTACAAATAAATGATTCATCTATAATATATTTACACAACGATATTAATAATCAATATAAACAAGAATACATTAAAAATACAAACATATTAAATACAGAGATATTAAATACATATTTTAAATTAAGAATATTGCAAACAGATTTTGTTTGTGTTGATAAAAATGTCTTAATAAAAAAGTATAAAATAAAAAATGAAAACACTATAGATTTAAATATTAATTTTATTATACATTCAAGCTTGCTTACAGATGATAATAATCAAGTTAGCGGATATTATAAAGAAAACTTTTTATTTCAATATATACATGATTACACATTCTCTATAGGATCAGACAAAAAAATAGAAAGTTCACAAATAAATAATAATAGTGCAAATATAGATACAGGAATAATTGGAGATAAAGATTATATAGGAATGTCAAATGACTCTAGTATTAGCTATAAATTTAAAACATTAAAACCAAATGAAGAAATAGAGTTTTCTATATTTGTTGAAATATACAAAGGAGCAGATATAAAAAATACAGAAAACAAATTAAATAAAATTAAACACATTGATTCAAAAAAAGAATTAGAAAAAACAAAAAGATATTGGGAAAAATATGTAAAAGAACATGATACAATAAAATTACCAAACTCAAATACAGAGTATATGAAAAAAGTTACACAAATATATAAAAGAACAATACTTTTATTTCCACTACTTACAAATCATTTAACTGGAGGAATATCAGCAGCGATTGAAGTAGATGAAAAGAGAGAAAAATGTGGCAGATATTCTTATTGTTGGCCAAGAGATGGAATATTTATTACAAATGCACTAGATATATTAAAAATGGATAAAGAAACAGAAAAATTTTATAAAGTATTTTGTAAAATGACTCAAAGCAAATCTGGAATGTGGGAACAAAGATTTTATACGGACGGAAATTTAGCACCTTGCTGGGGATACCAAATAGATGAAACGGCAAGTGTAGTATATGGTGTATATAATCATTATAAGCATACAAATAATGTAAAGTTTTTAAAAGACACATTAAGAATGTGTGAAAATGCAATTAAATATTTAAAAAAATACATACAAAATGTTTTGGAAAATAAAGAAGAAGAATATAAAAGTTATGATTTATGGGAAGAAAACGAAGGAATACACACATATTCACTAGCAACAATATTTTCAAGCTTTGATGCAATGATAAAAATATACGAAAAAATAAAACCAGAATACACAGAAAACAGATTAAAAATAGAAAAAATAGAAAAAGAAGTAAATATATTAAAAAAATATATGATAGAAATAAAAAAATATATAGTAGAGAATTTATATGACAACAACAGAAAATCTTTTGTAAGAAACATAGACAAAAAAATTGATATTAGTTTATTAGGATTAGTTACACCATTTAAATTATTTACAGCAAAAGAGAAAAAAATACAAAACACAATAGAAACAATAGATTTAACACTTAGAACATATACAGGAGGTTACCTAAGATACGAGCATGATAGCTATGCAGGAGGAAACCCTTGGGTAATATCAAGCTTATGGATGGCAGATTACTATCTAAAAGCAGGTAGTAGAAAAAAAGCAAGAGAATGTTTTGATTTTGTAGTAAAAACAGCAACAAAAAATGAATTTTTAGCAGAACAAATAGATAACCAAACATTAACGGCTAAGTGGGTAATAGGACTCGGCTGGTCACATGCAATGTTTGTAGATATATTAAATAAATTGTATTAGGTGCATTACTCGAAAGGAGAAAAAAATGGCGAAACAATCAACAGTTTTTGTGTGTAGCAATTGTGGAAATGAATCATCAAAATGGTTTGGGAAATGCCCAGCATGTAATGAATGGAATACATGTTATGAAGAAAAAATAAGTAATAAAACTTCAAAAGGCACAAGCAATAAAAAAATAGCTACACCAGTTAAGTTAAATGATGTAAAAAAACAAAATATATTACGTACAAAAACAGGATTTGATGAATTAGATAGAGTTTTAGGAGGAGGACTTGTTAAAGGTTCGTTAACACTTCTCCGGAGGAGAACCAGGTATTGGAAAATCTACTTTAATCTTGCAAATATGCGATAAAGTTAAAGGAGACGGAAAAGTTTTATATGTTTCTGGAGAAGAATCTGTAGAACAAATTAAATTAAGAGCAGATAGACTAGGAATTAATAATGAGGATATTGTTTTTTTAGGAGAAACAGATATTGATTTAATAGAAGATACAATACTTCAATTATGTCCTAAGCTTGTAATAATAGACTCTATTCAGACAATGTACTCTGATGATATAACATCAAGTCCAGGAAGTGTTAGCCAGGTAAGAGAAATAACATCTAAAATAATGAAAATTTGCAAACAAGAAGAAATTACAACAATAATTATAGGACATGTTACTAAAGATGGAACAATTGCAGGACCTCGTGTTTTGGAACACATGGTTGATACAGTTTTATATTTAGAAGGTGAACGATATTTTGCATATAGAATTTTAAGAGGAGTAAAAAACAGATTTGGATCTACAAATGAAATAGGAATGTTTGAAATGAAAGATATAGGAATGTGCGAAATAGATAATCCTTCAACAGTTCTTTTATCAGAACGCAATGAAAATGTAGCAGGTTCTATTGTAGTAGCAAGTATAGAAGGAACAAGACCAATTTTAGTAGAACTTCAGGCTTTAACCGCTACTAGTGTATTTGGTATGCCAAGAAGAACAGCAAATGGAATTGACTATAACAGATTAACTCTTTTAATTGCTGTACTAGAAAAAAGAGGTATGTTGCCATTAGGAAATCAAGATGTATATTTAAATATTGTAGGTGGAATTAAAATAAATGAACCTGCATTAGATTTAGGAACAATACTTGCAACAGCATCAAGCTATAAAAATATTGCAATACCAAAAGATACAATAGCAATAGGAGAAGTTGGGTTAACTGGAGAGGTAAGAAGTGTAAATCAAATGGAAAAAAGATTAAAAGAAGCAGAAAAATTGGGATTTAAAAAATGTATAATTCCGCAAAGCAACAAAAAACTATTGAAAGATGAGTATAAATTAGATATAATAGGTGTGCAAAATATAGTTGAAGCAATGAGAAATTTAGGATTAAAAAATTAGCTATATTAAAAAATGGACAAGCTGTTCCAAATAAGAGTCCTATAATTGGACATGTGAGGTGAGATTTTGGCAAATAAAGTTGAAGATGAAACTATAGTTAACATACTAAAGATTATTGCACCTGGAACTAAGTTTAGAGAAGGTTTAGATAATATACTAAAAGCCAAAACAGGAGCTCTAATTATTATTGGAGATTCAAATGAGATAATGGATATTGTAGATGGTGGATTTAAAATTGATGAAGAATACACACCAGCCAGACTATATGAACTGGCAAAAATGGATGGTGCAATTATTTTAAGCAAAGATTTAAAAAGGATTCTTTTAGCAAATACGCAAATTATACCATCTTCTAAAATAACAACTGAAGAAACAGGAACAAGACACAGAACCGCAGAACGTACAGCTAAGCAGACAGGAGAACTAGTTATTAGTATTTCACAAAGAAGAAATATAATTACTGTTTTTAAAGGGGATTTTAGGTATACTATAGAAGATACCGGAAAAATAATTACAAAGGCAAATCAAGCACTACAAACTTTAGAAAACTATAAAAAAGTATTTGATTCTAAACTAAAAGTTTTAAACGAATACGAATTTAATGACATTGTTACTTTAGATAATGTTATTACCTGTATACAAAGAGCTGAAATGGTTTTGAGAGTTGCAGAACAAGTAAAAAGATCAATTTATGAGCTTCGGAGAAGATGGAGTCCTTGTTAAAATGCAGTTAGAAGAGCTTATTGAAGATTTACCGGAGGAAGAGCTACTAATTGTTAGAGATTATATTGCTCCTAGCAGGAGACTAGTTGCAGAAAAAATAATACATAATATTCAGTCTTCTTCACAAGACGAATTTATTAAATCAGAAACTATCGCAAAGGCTTTAGGATATGAACAATTTGATAATTATGAGGAAGTTGCAGTTTATCCAAGAGGATATAGAATTTTAAATAAAATACCTAGAATGCCAAGCAATATTGTAACAAACTTAGTTAAAACTTTTAAATCTTTTCAACACATATTGCTTGCTGATGTTGATAAATTAGATGAAGTAGAAGGCATAGGAGAAGTAAGAGCAAGAACAATTAAACAATCATTAAGAAGAATGCAAGAGCAATTTATGTTTGATAATTTAATGATTTAAAAGAGGTGTAAATTTGAAAGAACAAACAAAAGAAAATAAAAAAGGAATAACTTTAGTTGCACTAATAATTACTGTAATTTTAATGTTAATTTTAGTGTCAGTTATAACGTTTGAAGGAATTGATTCATATAAAACTTCTAAAGTTATAAAATTTGTTACAGAGATGCAACTATTACAAGCAAAAGTAGATGATTTAGTTAAAACTACTAATTTAGAAGAATTAAATAATCTTGGCTTAGAAATTACAACAAATGAACAAAAAAATGCTATTAATAGTGCATATAATAATCAAGAAATTACAGCAAATGATATAGGCAAATACAGATTCTTTACAATAGATAATATATTAAACGAATTAGATGTAGATAATGTACAAAGCGAAATAATGGTAAACTTTGAAACAAGAGAAATTGTAAGCCTCAAAGGTACAGAATACAAGGGAAAAACATATTATACGCAATATAAATTACCAAATGGTCAAAATTTAGTAATAAATTCAGAATTTGTCCAAAGGGATTTAGCATTTGATATAAAATTAAATATTAATGGAACAAATGCTGATGTTGTAATTTCTAATATTAAAATATCAAATGGAACATTAAGCTATAAAGAGGAGAAAGACAACTATTGGAAACAAATAACAAATTATACAGAAGCAAATGAAACTCAAACAATAAAAATAGATAAAACAGGAAATTATATTTTTAAGCTTGAAGACAACACAGCAGAAAATAGTAAATTTGAGAAAACAGCTAAAATAATTTTAACAAATAGTCCTAAAACAAATTTAAACATTGAACCATATAATTATGCAGAAGACTCAAAATATTGGGCTTATGCACAAGATTCTAGTAACAACTATTATGTGTGGATACCAAGATTTGTATATAAAACCAATACTGATACAAATGAGACAGAATTAAAATTTATAAAAGATGTAACATCTATTGCTACAGATGGAACAGTTATAAATGATGATTGGACATTAGATGATAAATTTACAAAAAATGATGGCACTAAGCTTACAGGTGTTTGGGTAAGTGTTGAGAGCCAATATCAGACAGGACTTAATATGATAGATTTATTAAATGACAATAATAGAACTATTTTGACAGAAATATAATTGCTTAGTTAATAGCTAAAAATTAAGAGAAAAAAACGAAGAGTATAAAAACTCTTCGAGCTTTTTAAGGAGGAATATTATGAAAGACAAAAAACTTACTATAAGTATAATTGCTTTGATTTTTGTATTAATTTTAGGAGGATTTTTAGCTTATGGTTATTATCAAAATGCTACTTATAAATTACAAAGACCAGTAGTGTCTATGGAAATAGAAAATTATGGCACAATAAAAATGGAACTTTATCCAGACGCAGCACCAAACACTGTAAAAAACTTTATAAAACTTATAAACGAAGGATATTATAATGGACTTACATTTCATAGAGTCGAAGAAAGTTTAATACAAGGTGGAGACATTGCAGGAGACGGAACAGGAAGCACAGAGTATGCAATAAATGGAGAGTTTTCTGAAAATGGATATGATAACACATTAAAATTTGAAAGAGGAACAGTTGGACTTGCAAGACAAGATTATACATATTATTCCTCTTTAAATCCTAATCTTGTAGAAGAAGGATATAATTCTGGATATGCACAATTTTTTATAATGGCAAAAGATGAAAATAGTTTTAATGGATATTATACAGCTTTTGGGAAAGTAATTGAGGGAATGGAAATAGTAGATGAAATAACAAAATTAGAAACAGAGATTGAAACAGATGAAGAGACAGGAGAAGAAAGTAAAACAACAAAACCTGTAAATCCACCAGTTATTTCTAATATTACAGTAGAAACATTTGGCGTAGAATATGGAGAACCAGAAACACACGAAACATTTGACATCAACAGTTATTTAATGCAAGCATTATATGGAATATCGTATTAAAAATTGTAATTTGCTTTGCAAATTACAATAGTGAAAAACTAAAAGTGAAAAGTGAAAAGTAAATGAAGATTTTTTGTTGATTTCAACAAAAAATCAACAATTACTTTAAACTCTTCACTCTTAACTTTTAACTGTAATTTGTATGAATTTATTCATACAAATTACAATTTGTTAATTATTTTAAAAAAATTAAAATTAGCTATTGACATATTTATTAAAATCTAGTATACTTATTTTCGTCACGAAAATGGGCGCATAGCTCAGCTGGTAGAGCATCTGCCTTACAAGCAGGAGGTCATAGGTTCGAGCCCTATTGCGCCCACCATTTTTTGGCCCGGTAGTTCAGTTGGTTAGAACGCTAGCCTGTCACGCTAGAGGTCGTCGGTTCGAGCCCGATCCGGGTCGCCATTTTTTTATTATAAGCCTAGATAGCTCAGTTGGTAGAGCAGGGGACTGAAAATCCCCGTGTCCGTGGTTCGATTCCGCGTCTAGGCACCAGAAAAAAGCAGTAAGAAAAAATTAATTTTCTTACTGCTTTTTTAATTTGGATATTTATAATATATGATTTAGAAAATTCTATTCAATTGACATGTATTATTACAATTTTAAATTTTTCTTCATGTTTCTTTATTAAAAATATATACTTTGTTAAATAAAATTAATGTATACAATTAGAATAAAATGTGGTAATATGTTGATATATTATTTTATGAGGAGATATATTTATGGTGCAGGCAGAACAAGTTAATATCCCTATTGAAAGAAAAAAACGGTGAAGTTTGGGCGTTTATGTCTTTAAAGTTTCATGATGGAGATAGCGACAAGAAAAAAGTAGATTCTCTTACTGATGTTCTTAAAGTTGCAGGTATTAAAAATGTAGTTATGGCTAGAGATGTTGAAAAATGGGGAAATGCGGAGATTCCTAGAGACAAACAATTAATGCCGGATTTTGCTTTCCCTGCGATTGAAAAGTGTGATATGTTGATTTGTGAATTTTCTGAAAAAGGTGTTGGGCTTGGTATTGGAGCAGCATATGCATATGCAAAAAGGGTTCCAGTTTATTTGATTGCCAAACGTGGGAGCGATATTTCAACAACAATGTGTAATATTGCGAATGATATTATTTTTTATGATAATCTTAAAGAACTTATTGAACCTTTTAAAAAAATTGTAAATAAACTTCCACGCGTTATTTTGGCTTCTAATTCCGAAATAAGAAAACAGATGATTATTAATACAGATATTCCATTCGAAGTTGTAGCTAGTAATGCTATTGAAACTCATAATACTAGCAAGCCCTTTAGAGCACAGTTAGCAGAGATTGCAATGGAAAAAGCAAAAGCTGTTTTAAACAAAACTTCTGATAGAGCACTACGACTTATTATAGCAGCTGACCAAAATATTGTTTTTGAAGGTAATATGTATGGTAAACCTAAAAGTCTAGATAATGCACGAAAACTTATTAAAAGTATGCAAGGTAGGAATAATATTTATTCTTATACTGGAAATGCAGTATTAATAGCTAATGGAAAAGAAGTTCTTGAATCAGTGAATATTACAGATGTTGCTAAAATGAGTATGGATGTAATTTCTGATGAAATTCTTGAAAATTATTTAGAAAATCATGAACCATTAACAAAATGTGGAGGATTTAATATTATTAATACTCCATTTGTTCATTTAAAAGAAGGAAAGTATTCTACTGCTTGCGGAATGACTATCGAGATTGCACAAAAAATGTACAAAGCCCTTAAATTATATGCTTATAGATAATTATAAATTATAAATAGTTATTTATTGGAGGAATAAGTAATATGAATAAGAAAAATATTGTTTTGATATTAATTATAATTTTAGTACTACTATTAATCATTGGAATTATATTCTTTCCAAGGAATACCGATACAAACGATATAAACTATAAAATAATAGATAGATACATATCAGAATTCACAGATTTAATTATATCTGATATAGATCAATACAATGGATTTATGAGTGATGCTGGAGAATGGAGTAATGAATACAAATTAGAAATAGACTCAGACAAATATGATGAAAACTATTTTAAAAGTAAATCATTGGCATTGATTTACATAGGTACTGGTAGCAGTAGTAATAAATTTAGTGGGGTAGATATGTCAGTTAATAGTGACACATTAACTGTCGAGCCTAAAATTGAGTATTCAAACAGTTCATTTGTTACAACTGATATCACAGGAAAGTTGATTGTAGTTGAAGTAGATAAAAACATATCAAAAATAGAAGTAAAATATTAATTTTTATAAATATATAAACATTTTCAATAAAACCAGTATTTTACTGGTTTTATTTGCTTAAATAATATAGTCTTGTAAGTAATGACATTAGCTTTTTATTAAGAATCAATAAATAAATATTGTAGTTTTTTAGGTTAAAAGAATAGTTGATAGAAATATTGCAAAATATACATGCAAATGATATAATTCTCACTTGTTGGGAGGGAAGACATGAAAGTTAGCTTAGATAAAAAAATAAGTAAATCTTTTAAAATATTAGTTTCAAAAGTAGTGTTGTTCTTCCTTTGCAGGGGAATTATAACATTATTTAAAAATGATTCTAAAATTAAGCAAGAAATAGAAAGTTGGGAAGATAACTTTATTATACAAATTACAACAGAAGATACAGCTATAAATTGGCAAATACAAAAAAGACAAGGTAAATTATACAGAGTAAAAGAAAGTAAGCCAAATCTATCTATTTCATTTAAAAGTGTAGATATTTTGTTTAAACTAGTAACAGGAAGATTAGGAGTATCTAAAGCTTATGCAGAGCATAGATTTTTACTAAAAGGCGAAATAAAAGATGCTATGTCTTTTGTTAGAGTAATTGATAGAACAGAAGGTTATTTATTTCCAAGTATTATGACTAAACGAATTTTAAAAGAAGTACCAAAAAGAGAAAAACCAATGTTAGAGATATATGGAAGATTATTATTAAATATGTAGGAGGAGAAAAATGATACCAAACTATTATGAATTTAGTAATACAACAAAAATATTATCAGGCGAATATGCACTAGAAAATATACCAGTAGAACTAAAAGCATTAGGTGCAAAAAAAGCATTAGTTTTATGTGATGAAACACTAAAAAAGATAGGAACAATGCAAATAGTATTAGATGCTTTTTTAGGAAAAGGAATAGAAATAGGAGAAACTTATACTGAAATACCACCAGATTCTTCTATTGAAGTAATAGAAAAAATTGTTCAAATATATTTAGATAAAGAATGTGACAGCATTATAGCAATAGGCGGAGGCTCTGTTATAGATACAGCAAAAGGAGTAAGAATGATGATTTCACAAAATGTAAAAAATATTATGGAACTCGCAGGCTGTGAAATGATTTCATATGGAAAACATATACCATTTGTTGCAATTCCTACTACTGCTGGAACTGGATCAGAAGTAACATTAGTTGCTGTTATATTAAATAAATGCCAAAACATAAAAATGGAATTTATATCATATTATCTTTTACCAGACATTGCAGTACTAGATCCAAGAATGACAATAAGTTTGCCAGCAAAAATCACCGCTGCAACTGGTATGGATGCTTTATGCCATGCAATTGAAAGCTATACATGCTTGCAAAAAAATCCGCTAAGTGATAGTTATGCCACAGCAGCAATTAATTTAATTAGAGAAAACTTAATAGAAGTATGTAAAAATGGTAATGACAAAAAAAGAAGACTTGCAATGGCAAATGCTTCATTAATGGCAGGAGTTGCATTTTCTAATTCTATGGTAGGAATAATTCACGCAATTGGGCATGCTTTAGGTGGAGTAAGCAGAGTACCACATGGAGAAGCAATGGCAATATTAATGCCATATTGTATGGAATATAATTTAGATAAAATGGGAGAACTTTATGCAGAATTATTGTTACCACTTGCAGGAGAAGAAGTATATGCAAGTACTCCAAAAGCAGAAAGAGCAAAGAAAACAATAGAAACTATTAGAAATATGCAGCAAGAACTTAATAAATTAACGGGTCTACCTTTAACTTTAAGTGAAAAACAAGTTAAAAAAGAAGATTTCGAGAAAATTGCGAAAACAGCAACTAATGATGGAGCATTAATTGTAAATCCAAAAAATGCAGAAGTAAAAGATATAATAGAAATACTAAATAGAGCATATTAAAAAGAGAGGTTTAAATATGGATATAGAAAATATTGTACAAAAACAAAGAGAATTTTTTAAAACAGGAAAAACAAAAGATGTAAACTTTAGAAAGAAAGCATTAAAGGACTTGAAGAAAGCAATTATAAATAGAGAAGAAGAAATAAACAATGCTTTAAAATTAGACTTAAATAAATCAGAAACAGAAAGCTATATGGCAGAAATAGGAATGGTTTTGAGTGAACTTTCGTATGCTATAAAACATGTAAATAGTTGGGCAAAAAGCAAAAGAGTTCATACTCCACTTGCACAATTCCACAGCAAAAGTTACTATGTTTCGGAACCATATGGAGTAAGTTTAATTATTGCACCTTGGAATTACCCATTTATGCTTGCGCTAGACCCTTTAGTAGGATCAATTGCTGCAGGAAATTGTTGTGTTTTAAAAGCATCTAGGAATGCACCAAATACATGCAAAGTTATGCAAAATATTGTTTCTGAAATTTTTCCAAGTGAATATATTACAGTAATAGGGACAGAATTAGAAAGCACAAGCGAATTATTAAACCATAGGTTTGATTATATATTCTTTACAGGAAGTGTTAGAGTAGGAAAAATGATTATGGAGTCAGCATCTAAATTTTTAACACCTGTTACACTAGAACTTGGCGGGAAAAGCCCTTGTATTGTAGAAAAAACAGCAAATATACCGCTTGCTGCAAAACGAATTATGTTTGGCAAGGTTCTAAATGCAGGTCAAACTTGTGTAGCTCCAGACTATATTTTAGTACAAAAAGATGTAAAAGACGAACTAATAAAAGAAATGAAAAAGTCTTTAACTAAATTTTTAGGAGAAAACCCTATTGATAATGAAGAATATACTAAAATAATTAATAAGAAACAATTTGAACGTATTAAAGGATTATTAGAAAATCAAAATATTATTTTAGGCGGAAAATGTGATGAAGAAAAACAAAAAATTGAGCCTACATTTTTAGATGAACCAGATGAAAATAGTGCTGTAATGCAAGAAGAAATCTTTGGACCTATTTTCCCAATTATCTCTTACGAAAACATAGAAGAAGTTATAGAATTTGTACAAAAAAGAGAAAAGCCATTAGCATTATATCTATTTACTCAAAGTAAAAAGATACAAAAATTAATACAAAAATATCTTTCTTTTGGTGGAGGATGTATTAATGACACAATTATTCACCTTGCTTCTAGCAAATTAGGATTTGGAGGAGTAGGAAATAGTGGAATGGGTTCTTACCACGGTAAAAGAAGCTTTGATACATTTAGCCATGAAAAAAGTATAGTCAAAAAATACACTTGGATTGATTTACCAATGAGGTATATGCCATATACAAAAGGAAAATTAAAAATTATAAAAATGTTTTTGAAATAGAATGGAGAATCTATTATGGATATAGAAAAAGAAATAAAAGATATAAAAGAAAGAAATAAACGTGTTGAATTGGATAAAAAATGGGAAACTAGCTGGACAAGAAAAATTTGTATATGCATATTAACATATATTGTTGTTATTATATATTCATATATAATAAGGTATTCTGATAATATATTATTTAGTTCTCTTGTTCCAGTTATAGGATTTGCTTTATCAACATTATCTCTAAAATATATAAGAAAAATTTGGGAAAAAAGAGTATAATTTGTATTAATGTACCAAACATTAACCAATAATTATATTAAGGTATTTTTAAATTATAATCTGTTAAAACACATCAATTTATGAAGCGACGAATGTGAGAGGAGTGTTTGTGCAATTCTTAAGGAAAATTGAAGGAGGAAGCGGAAACCGAGAGGCTTGTTCAATTTGCTGCTAGAATTGCTAAAACACGTATTGATGCCGAGGAGCTGAATAAATTTATGTTTTTAACAGATACTATTTTATTTTAGAAATTTCTTCGAAGAGCGGGCGATTAAAATCGCCCCTACATTTTCTTTACAATTTTAAATTTTGGTCTAAATATTAACGATATAATCCAATAAAAAACATAATTTTATTGACTTTTATTTTTTTATAAAATAAAATTAAATAAATACAAATGAAAAGGGGGATATTAATGGAGAAAAAAGAATTTAAAATTGGGCTTGGAACAGCAGTAATGCTATTTCTACTAATATTAATTATTATTGTAGCTTTTACTGTATATATGATAAAAGTAAATAAAGACGAGGAAATAGAGTCTAAAGAACCTATGGCAAGTACAAATTTGGAGCAAACAGAAGGAGTTTCAGTGGTTCCAACAATGCAAGATAAGATAACTGCTGATAGTAGTTGGTGCTGTACATTTCAGCTAGTATGGAATGACATGAAAAATGAGATTGTTGGGCAAGATGTTGTCTTTACACCACAAGAAGAAATGGCAGAAAATTTAAACAAAGAAGAATTTACAGAAGATATGATATCAGATGAGTATTACTATAAAAAATATGGAATAATGACACTTTCATTAAAAGAAGAAATAGAAAACGCGATAAAAGAAAAGTTTAATCAGGAAAGCGATATTCTAGATGATTTAAATTGGAATGAAGCAGAGACAGAAAATGAAACTTCAAGCATTACAAACTATTTATTTTATACAATGCTATATAGAAAATTTGAGTTTTTATATAAATTTGATAAGTTAGAAAATGGAGACTTTGGTGAATATAAAAATGTAGAATATTTTGGAATAAATAGTAGTACAGATAATGAAGTAGGAGATCAAATAGATGTATTATATTATAATTCACAAGACGATTTTGCAGTTGTATTAAATACGAAAACAGATGATGAAGTCATATTTTGTAAAAATCCAGATGGAGAAACCTTTAAACAAATTTATGATAATATGAATCAAAAAGCAAGTAACTACATTGGAGATACAAATTTTAATGATATGGACGAATTTAAAGCACCAAGGTTAGATTTTGATATTAAAAGAGAGTATACTGAGCTAGAAGGAAAACTATTCAAGACAATAGATGGAGAAGCACAAATTGGTAAAGCATTACAGACAATAAAACTTTCACTAGATGAAAATGGTGGAGAAATAAAAAGTGAAGCAGCAATAGTACTAAAAGAATCATTGGCAGCAGAACCAGCAGCAGAAGAAGAACCTAGATATTTTTATGTTGATGATACATTTGCAATTTTCTTAAAAGAAAAAGGAAAAGATGCACCATATTTTGCTGCAAGAGTAGATGATATAACTAAATTTCAATAAAAATTAGATGTAGGGGTGAAATGTATTTTCCCCCTTAAATAATGTGAATATATTGTATGGATCGCTGCCTTCAGAGACCCACAGACCATTTACGGGTCGCCCAGGAGTGCGACCCCTACAATAAATTGCAATAATTAAACATTTATGCTAATATGTTATAGTATTAGAGGTGTATTGTTTATGAATAAGATTTTAGACGAGATAAATAACCCATCAGATTTAAAAAAAATAAATATCGTAGAGAAAAAACAATTAGCAGAAGAAATAAGAGAATATATATTAGAAATAGTTTCAAATAATGGAGGACATTTAGCTTCAAATTTAGGTGTAGTAGAACTTACTATTGCCCTTCATAGTGTATTTAATTGTCCAAAAGATAAAATAGTATGGGATGTTGGACATCAAAGCTATGTTCACAAAATATTAACAGGAAGAAAAGAAGAAATGAAAACTTTACGAAAACTAGGTGGGATTTCTGGATTTCCTAAAACATCTGAATCAGAATATGATAGTTTCGATACAGGACATAGTTCTACATCCATTTCTGTAGCTCTAGGAATGGCAAGAGCTAGAGATTTATTAAACAAAAATAATAAAGTGATTGCAGTTATAGGTGACGGTTCTTTAACAGGTGGAATGGCAGTTGAAGCATTAAATGATGCAGGAAGTAGTAAAACAAATATAACCGTTATATTAAATGATAACGAAATGAGTATTTCAAAAAATGTAGGAGGAGTACCTGCATTACTTACAAAAATTAGGGTTAAAAAAACATACACAAGATCAAATAACTGTATAAAGAGATTCTTTAATAAAGTTCCAATAATAGGAAAACCAATAGTAAATTTAGCACACATAATTAAAAGAAGTATAAAACAAGCAGTTATACCAAATATGTATTTTGAAGATATAGGTTTTACATATCTTGGACCTGTTGATGGACATAATATTCAAGAATTAGAAAATATTTTACGTAAAAGCCAAAATATAGAAGGTCCAGTACTTATACATGTTATTACAAAGAAAGGTAAGGGTTATAAATTTGCAGAAGAAAACCCAGATAAATTTCATGGAATATCAAGCTTTGATATAAAAACAGGCGAAACTAAAAGTAGTAATAAAAAAGACTATTCAAAAGTATTTGGAGATACATTAATAAAATTAGCAAAAAAAGATAATAAGATTGTTGCAGTAACAGCTGCGATGGCAGATGGAACAGGACTAAATGAATTCTCAAAAAAATATCCGAATAGATTTTTTGATGTAGGGATTGCAGAGCAACACGCAGTAGGGTTAATTGCAGGTATGGCAAAGAGCCGGATTAAAGCCAGTCTTTGCTGTATATTCTTCTTTTTTGCAAAGAAGTTATGACCAACTGATCCATGATATTGCGATACAAAATATACCTGTAACAATTGCGATAGATAGGGCAGGAATTGTAGGAGCAGACGGAGAAACGCATCAAGGATTATTTGATTTAGCATTTTTATCTGAAATACCAAACTTTGTAGTTATGGCTCCTAAAAACTTTGAAGAATTCGAAAAAATGCTAGAATTTGCAATTAATCTAAAAAGGCCAGTAGCTATAAGGTATCCAAGAGGAGGAGAAGGAAAAGTTAAATTTGATAATTGTGATAAAATAAATTTAGGAAAAGCAGAGGTTATAAAGAAAGGAACGGATTTAACTATTATAGCAATTGGTAAAATGGTCGAAAGAGCAGTAGAGGTTTCTAATCTTTTAGAAA
Source organism: uncultured Clostridia bacterium (assembly GCA_944392485.1). Taxonomy (GTDB): domain Bacteria; phylum Bacillota; class Clostridia; order TANB77; family CAG-508; genus CAG-452. Next base: position 135,354 of record CALXWO010000002.1, read on the forward strand.
AAGATAATGTAAATGCTGAGATTATAAATGCAAGGTTTTTAAAACCATTAGACAAAGAAATAATATTAAGTTCTGTAAGAAAAACAAAAAAGGCAATAACAATTGAAGATCGGAATACTAAAAGGAGGACTAGGAACAACAGTAATAGAATTAATAAACAATAGTGATGTGAATGATGTCAAAGTTAAAACATTTGGATATAATGACTGCTTTATAAAACACGGAAGTATAGAAGAAATAGAAGAATTAAATGGATTAAGTGCACAAAAAATAATAAATACATTGAAGTAAACATAAAAAGGTGATACAATAATAATATATTCATTTATGTGTCTTCCTTGCGTGACATCATGTTTGGGCAAGAGACAAAATAATTTTAAGGAGGAAATGAATATGAACATTAAAGATTTGTTTGAACCTATGAATGTAACACTGCGGAGATTAAATAACATCAGGAGGTGGACAGGCTATCAAACTGAAGGACGGTATGACGAGATATCAAAACAGGCGTTAAACTGCATTATATGCTTCATTTTGGCAACAGAAGTGGAAGCATCAGGTAAGATAATTAAATGGGAAAGATTTCCTAAAATTGCCATGTACAGAGCTTTTCAAAAGGCATACGTCAATTTTGATACTCCAGAGCCTATATTGAAAAAAATATGTGCAATCGGTAACATTCAATTCGAAGAAACCTTTAAAAAGGTTACATTCGATATTATATTAGAACGCACTAATTCCGATATTGCAGTATGGATTTCAGAAGGAGAGGCGACTTTAGAAGAAGATATCTATAAAGCTGCTACGAAAATCGCAACTTTGCTTGAGCTTAATGAAGTTCAAAAACATGTTAATGGAGAATATGGGACAAATTATCAGGAAATAATAAATTCCATGATAAAGTATTCTAACATTCCGTGTTTTGATAAATTAAGCGACACAAAGGGGGATTATTTTAAAGTCTTTAAGGAAATATCCAAATTGAGAAATCAGAATCGATGGGCTGCTTACTCGTACAATGTTGAGTGTTCTGTTCTAGGACATCTTTTTGATACTGCAATTTTTGCGTATCTTATGGCAATTGAAAAAGGTGAAAAAGAAAGAAAAGCTGCTCAATACTTTTTTATGGGAATATTTCATGATGTACCCGAAGCATTTACAAGAGATATTCCTTCTCCAATCAAAGATAAAATTCCTGGTTTCAGAGAATTAACTGAACAATACGAAATGAAAATGATGGAGCAGGAAGTATACCCTTATGTTTCAGAGGATGTAGAAATTGCACTTAAAAAAGTAATGATGGAGGATAAAGAAAATGCAGAATTTAAACCTCTATTAAAAGGGGCGGATTATCTTTCGGCTACCTCCGAAATTTGGAGACAGTATATGGATCCAAATTTTGCAGAAACAATGGTTAGGCAAGGTAATCAATTTTCAAGTGATGGAAAAGTTCAAGTCACAGAATCTGCAAAGAAACTCTACGAAAAGATGTTAAAATCATTATAACAAACAAATCATTATAACAAAAAGAACTAAAAGTAATTTTACTTTTAGTTCTTTTTGCTATTTTTTTATACATACACATAAGTTTACAAATATTCTAAATTATGCTATAATTAACGTAATATTAGTATAATTAAGGAGTTCATTTATGGATAATAAAAAAGTAGATATCGATGAAGGTATTTCAAAATTTTTTGGTAAAAAAAGTATGGGATATTCAGAAGATCCATTATATCATTATGGAGAACAAGATGATAATTTAATGGATTATGATTATAGTAAAGGTTTTTCAGAACATGCTAAAACTTTTAATTTAAAAAAGAGTGATATATTAACTATTGTAAAAGTAATAACAGAATCAGCTGCATATCAAAGAACTTCTCAAAAGTCAATGATGGCAACAAAATCTAGCACAATAATACCACCAGAAAATGCAGATGAATTACAAAAAATTTTTAAGGATTCTGAAGCACTAATACAAACAAGACAAACACATATGAGAGAAGTTGCAGATATTGCAAAACTTATTTCCAATGGTTTAGGATTAAATACAGATTTTACATACTTAATTGGATTATTGCATGATATTGGACATACATGGAATGGGCATACTGGAGAAAGAATATTATCGATAATAGGACGACTAGATAATTGCGGATATATTGTTCATAATGCTATGGGAGCATATATATTAGAGAGAGAAAATATAATTGACAGAGCTATAGAAGAAGTTAAACAGTTTAATCCAAAAGTTGAAGAAAAAAATATAAAAGAGTTCATGAGATATATTATAGATGGTGTCGTATCCCATAATGGAGAGGGAGTCGTTGGAAAAATTATCCCAGCAGATAAAACAGCTAAAGAAATGTCAGAAGAAATAAGAAAATGTTTTACAGAAAAAGGTTACGACAGAGAAATAATGCCAGCTACAATGGAAGGTGCTGTTATTAGATATGCAGATATTATTGCATATACACGTTCAGATATATTAGATGCCTTTAGATTAAAGGATACTAATGGAGATAAAATAATTAAAGTTTTTGATGATGATTATTTATCTATAATAGGAACAGTACTTGCAAGACATAATAATTATGAGAAAATGCTAACATTAGAAAATAAATTTTTATTAGAGATGTATGGATTATCAAAAAGAGTAGATGGATTTGAAAAAAAAGAAAGAACTCCAGAGGAAGATATTGAATTAGAAAGAACAAAAAAAGAAAGAGAAATTATTAGTAAAAAATATAAAGAATTTGAAAAGTATAAAATAGAATATGCAAGAGAATATATAAGTAGAATTAAGCCAAAAAGTGAAGTAAAAACTAAAGTAACACAAATGATGCAAAATGTATTTATAAAAGATTTGGTTGAGGCAAGCAAAGGCAAAGATTATATTACGATGACTCCTTTAATGAGAAAAACATTATTTTCATTAAGAGATTTAAATGTTAGAAAAATAGTGCCTTATACTAGAAGGATTTTTGAAAGTGAAGGATTGCCACTTGCTGCAAAAGACTTAGTAGATATTTTTGCAGACGTTTTGGTAGATACTGGTGTAGCTTACAATTCTATACCAGAAGATGTAAGAAAAGAAATAAAACCAACAAAAACAAAAGAGGAACAAGAAAAAACTATAGAATCATTAGAAGATAATAAAAATTTGACTTTTGAAAGGAAATTGTATCACTACTATAAAAAACAAGCACCTAAAAAAATTTCATATATGTATGGTAATGTTATGGAGGCCATGGAAGATATTGCAAAAAATGATATTGAAATTGCATTAGGAGAAAAAGAATTTGATGGGGAATTAAAAGAAGTTTATGAGTCAGCTAAAATAAATCCTATAAAAAGAAAGATTGTAAGAGAATTTGGAGAAATTCCACAAGAAATGACAGCAGAAGAAAAAGAAAAATTAAAAGAAGAAATTTTGCAAGAAAGAGAAAAAGATGTTGAAAAAGCAATAGCTAGTAAAATGGCTATAGAATATATTGGAGGAATGACAGACAATACAATTTTGGCAGTCTTATTAGAAAAAAACCTTATATCAAGGAAGCAAGTAATAGAAGGATACGGAAGAGCTGAACCAGGAAAGCAAACAACAGATTCAGGAGTAAAAAAACTTCAAAAAACTTTTGCAAACAATGAATCTATGATTTATCCTGATGATAAAACAGATGAAGAAATTTGCTTATAAATTGCATAAAGTATTGATTTTTTCCATAAAATATATTAAAATAAATAAGATTTAATTATAATAATAGAAAAGAGGTAGTAAAATGGCAGAAGTATATATGGCAGGAGATGTAAGAAATGGAACAACATTTGAATTAGAAGGATCAGTATATAAAGTAGTTGAATTTCAACATGTAAAACCAGGAAAGGGTGCAGCATTTGTTAGAACAAAATTAAAAAATGTAATAACTGGAGCAGTATTAGAAAAAACATTTAACCCATCAGAAAAACTTCAAGGAGCAGAAATAGAGAAAAAAGAAATGCAATATTTATATAATGATGGAGAACTATATTACTTTATGGATAACGAAACATATGACCAATTACCATTAAATAAAGAAGATTTAGGAGATACTTTAAAATATTTAAAAGAAAACATGAATGTAAAAATATTATCTTTTAAAGGAAAAGTTTTTGCAGTAGAACCACCAATGTTTGTGGAATTAGAAGTTACATATACAGAACCAGGATTTGCTGGTAATACAGCAGGAGCAGGCCAAACAAAGCCAGCAGAATTAGAAACAGGATTTTCAATAAACGTACCTTTGTTTGTAAATACGGGAGACGTAATTAGAATTGATACAAGAACTGGCGAATATATGGAAAGAATTTAAATTGTAGAAGGGGTTAATTTTAAATGTCTGATTTTAATGCAAAATTTAAAAAAATATTAAATGACATAGAGGAAAACATACAAAATAAAGACGATTTAGAATATATAAAAGTCCAAATATTTAATCTATATAATTTGTTCTTTGATGAAATAAATAGAATAGATGAACTTACAACTAAAAAAATAGAAACTATTACAAACACTCAGTCTCAAATGGAAAAAAGAGTAGAAAAACTCCAAAATCAACTAAGCAGTATAGAAAAAGAATTATATTTAGATGAAGAAGAATACGATTTTTCTATAGTATGTCCATATTGCAATAATGAATTTATAATAGAACATGACGAAAAAGCAAAAGAAGTAAGATGCCCAGAATGTAACAATATTATAGAATTAGATTGGGAAGAAAATTGCGAAGACCACGAAGGTTGTAATCATAATTGCTCAGAATGTGAATTTGATGATGAAGAAGATGACATGTAATTAAAAATAATTTAAAGGATTGACGGCTTGGCCGTCTTTTCTTATTGCAAAATGCAAATGAGCACCTGTTGTTGCACCATTTGTTGGGTTACCATTTGAATCTTTATATGGATTATTGGGGACATTATAAACATTTTTGGGGCCTACTTTTGCAATTACTTCTCCTTTATTTATATATTGTCCAACATGTACCAAAAAAGTAGGAGAAACATGTGAATAAAGAAATGTTAAATTTCCGTTTTCTATTTTTACTGTAAAGCCATTAGCTCCATAAAAATCAGCAAATGTTACAATACCAGAAGAACAAGCGATTATATTAGAACCTGTAGGAGCTGCAATATCTATTCCACCATGATAAGTACCTGCACCACTAGTTGGAGCGTTTCTATAGCCGAAATAAGAAGTAATTTTGTTATATCCGGGTGCTGGCCAAATAAAGTTAGAAGAACTTATATTAATAGAATTTGTATAGTTATTTGGATAGTAGGATGAAACATAACCATATTCGGACAGAGCAGGAATAAAAGTAGATAAAGAAAAAATAAGTATAAATAAAATAAAAAAAACAGGAATAAAAAAAGAATTGAATTTCATAAGACCTCCAGAAAATAAAAATAATTTAGATAAAAATATTTAGTAAACAATAAAAATGAAATAAATTAAATAAAAGACAAATAGATAGTGAAAAGTGAATAGTGAAAAGTACAAACTTGCCCCAATATTCCTACTTTGACTTTAGCTTTATATACTTTTAACTATTCACTCTTCGTTTTTAACTCTTGCCTTTGGGCAAGTTTGTGGCAGGGGTAGAAGGATTCGAACCCTCACAGGCGGTTTTGGAGACCGATGTGCTACCATTAACACTATACCCCTAAATTAGTTACTTAATTATATTAGCATAGAATATAAATTTATGCAAGGATTATTTAAAAAAATAACAAGACAAACTGTAATTTGTTGTTGTGATGTGAGAGGTGTGAAGTGTGAGGTGTGCTTTTTAGAGCTAGGCTACGTAAGGCTTGCCCTAATTTCACACTTCCCACATCCCACTTCTCACTTCTCATTCAAATTACAATTTATATACCAAAACCGTTGTAAATAATGCAAAAATATAATATAATATTATATGTACATGGGGATGTAATTGGTTTCGACAGTAATTTAGAAGTATAAGCTGCGAGTAGTGGATGGTTGCTTTGGCCACTTAAAAAAAGCAAATTAAATATAAACGCTGATAATGATAGATTAGCATACGCTGCCTAATAGTGCGGCGTCGTTTTACCGTAAAGCCTACTGATATGGATAAAGCGTCGAATAAAGTAGGAAACGAGCTTACTTTTTGTTTCGAAGGTAAGGGGTAGCATAGAAACTACTTAAAATTTTTGTTTGTTTGTTAATGAAAATTTTAGGGAAATCTAATAACAAACTACACTCGTAGATGCTTGTATGGAAAAATTATTGGACGAGGGTTCAACTCCCTCCATCTCCACCAAACTCGCTTCCGCGAGAGTTAAAAGATAAAAGTTAAGAGTGAAAAGTAAATTTGTAATTTAAGGGTAATCCTAAAAGCAAGTTTGTACTATTCACTCTTAATTTTTTACTTTTCACTAAATGATATTTATGATATAATTCCAAAATAAGGAGGAGAAAATGTTAGAAAGAATTTATTTTAATTTGGAAGATAATGTAGAACTAGTAGGATTATTACAAAAACCAGATATTAATTTAAATACAGATGAAGTTGTAATATCAATACATGGAATGCAAAGTAATTGCTTTAAAAAAAGAGAAGATATTTTAGCAAAAAAGGCAAATGAAGCAGGAATTGCATATTTTGCATTTAACAATAGAGGAACAGAAATTATTTGTTATACAAAAAAAATAGATGGTACAAAAACATTAAATGGAGGATGTGCATACGAAGATGTTTTAGATAGCTATTACGATATAAAGGGTGCAATAAGCAAAATGCTAGAACTTGGATTTACAAAAATACATCTGCAGGGGCATAGCTTAGGATGTACTAAAATTGTATATACTTATAATAGATTAAAAAAAGAGAAAAGCAATATTTTAAACAATATAAAATCTGTTATACTATTATCTTTGGTTGACCTAGTAGATTTACAAAAATATGATTTAGGAGCAAAAAAATATAACGAAATGTTAAAACTAGCAATAGAAAAAGAAAAAAACGGAGAGGAAATGGATTTAATGCCAAGAGATTCATTTGACCATCCAATTAGTGTAAAATCATATTTAAGATATTATAGAGATAATAAAGAAATAGACTTTGCAAAATTTAGTGATGAAAACTATGATTTTAAAGAATTAAACAATATAGATGTTCCTCTGTTTTTAAGATGGGGAGAAAAAGATTTAGTTATACAAAATATTAATGAATTAATTCAATTTCTAAAAGAAAAAATAAAAAATAAAAATTTAGATATTGATTATATAAGAAACACAGACCATGGATATACAGGTAAAGAAGAGGTTTTAGGAAAAGAAATAGCAGAATTTATTAATAAATGTAAAAAAATGTAAAAACATATTGGCTTATTTATTATAAAATGATAGATTTATTTTAATTTAAATCTATCTTTTTTTATTCTTAAATTTTCCCCAAAAAACTTGACACGTATAAAAACACGTATTAAAATATTAAATATAAGGAGTAATTTTATTGAGAGGTTATTCTTCTAAGCAAATAATAAAAATTCTTACTAAAGACGGCTGGTACCCATATGGTAAAGCAACAGGAAGTCATCACGCATTTAAACATCCATTTAAAGAAGGAAAAATAATAGTTCCACATCCAAAAAAAGATTTACCTATTGGTACGGTAAAAAGTATAGAAAAGCAAGCAAAAATAAAATTAAGTTAAATAGAGTATACTAATTTATTAGGAGGGAAATAAAATGAAAAAAGATTATTATATTTATCCAGCTATATTTGAATATGCTAAAGATGGAATTTCAATATCGTTTCCAGATTTGCCAGGATGTATATCATGTGCAAAAACAGATGAGGATGCTTTATATATGGCAAAAGATGCTTTAGGATTATATATAGCTTGTTCTGAAGAAGATAACGAAGAACTAAAAGAGCCATCAAAACTAAATGAAATAAACTTAAAAGAAAATCAAAGAGCTGTTTTAATAGAAGTTAACATGCCACTTTTCAGAGAAGCTGTTCAAAACACATCAGTAAAAAAGACTTTAACAATTCCAAAATGGATTAATGATCTAGCAGAAAGAAATAATATAAATTTTTCTCGGGCTTCTTCAAATGGCAATAAAAGATAATTTAGGAATTAGTGAAAAACATTAAAAATTATTGACAAAATTGGTAAAAGAATATATTATATTTATCAAAGTAATAGTGAAAAATGAAAAGTGAAGAGCGAAGTGTACAAAACTCTTCGAGTTTTGAAAGGGAGTAGCTTAAAATTTACTAGTCAACATACCCGTTTCTACTGGCTAGTAAACCTAACTTAAGGTAAGCAAGACTTTTAAAGAAACATACAATTTTAAGGGGTTTCTTTAGAAGTCTTCATTTGTTTAAGGAGCAAATTATGATATATGTAAATACCGAAAAAATAAATAAATTTAAAAAAATAGGTAATGATTATTATGTAATAGCAGATTTTGACCATACACTTACAACTTCAAAAAGTACTGCTTCAATGGGAATAATTCCAAAGTTTTTAGGTGGAGAATGCTTAAAGCAAAGACTTGCACTATATGAGCATTATAGACCTTTAGAACTTGATTATAGTATTGAAGCAGGTAGAAAACAAAAAATAATGAAAGAATGGGCAACTAAGAGTTTTACTTTATTATCTAAATTTATAAAATCCAAAGAAATGATAAAAGATTCATTAAAAGAAGCAAATTTATGTTTAAAAGATGGAACAAAAGAATTTTTAAAAGAAATGTACGAAAAAGATATCCCAGTAATAATTATGTCAGCAGGTGTTGGAAATATTATAGAAGAATTTTTAAAAGAAAATAATTGCTTATATAAAAATATATACATAGTTTCTAATTTTTTTGAATTTTCTGACGGTAAAGTATACTTAGATATAAACAATATAATTGCAACATCAAATAAAGAATATAGTAGAATACCAAAAGAAGTACAGGATAAAATAAAAGACAGAAAAGGTTCTTTATTACTAGGGGACTTAATAGAAGATTTAAAAATGCAAAAAAAGGAAAACCTAGAAAAAACACTAACAATTGGATTCCTGGATGAAAATATTGAAGATGGTTTAGAAAGATATAATAAAAATTTTGATATAGTACTTACTAATAACAGCGATTTTAATGATATTAATAATGTTTTTAATATAAATTAATAATTAAGAGTGAAGAATTAAAAGTACAAAATTCACTCTATGAATTTTGAAGGAGGAATTTAAATATGGCAACAAACTGGTTTAACAAAACAGCAGACGAAACAGAATCTACACTAAAAACAGATGCAGAAAAAGGTTTATCTTCTGAAGAAGTAAAGAAAAGACAAGAAGAATATGGTTTTAATGAATTAAAAGCCAAAAAGAAAAAAAGCTTATTCATAAAATTTTTAGAGCAATTTAAAGATTTTATGATTATTATTTTGATTATTTCTGCAATTATTTCTGGAGTAGTTGGAGTAGCAGAAGGAGAAGGCGTTACAGATACAATAATAATTCTCATAGTTGTAATTGTAAATGCAATAATAGGAGTAATACAAGAAGCAAAAGCAGAAAAATCATTAGAGGCTTTGCAAAAATTAAGCTCGCATGTTGCAAAAGTTATGCGTAATGGAAAAATAGAAGTAGTAGCATCAAGAGAACTTGTGCCTGGAGATATTGTAGTTTTAGATACAGGTGATTATGTACCAGCAGATTTAAGAATAATAGAAGCTATAAATTTAAAATCACAAGAATCATCTTTAACAGGTGAATCTGTTCCAGTAGAAAAAAACATAGAAGTAATAGAAGATGAAAAAACAGGAATTGGAGATAGAACAAACATGTTATTTTCTTCTTCTCTTATAACATATGGTAGAGGAAAAGGAATTGTTGTAGAAACAGGAATGAATACAGAAGTTGGAAAAATTGCAACAATAATAAACGATACAGAAGCAGGCGCAACACCACTTCAAGTTAAATTAAACAAACTAGGAAAAACTCTTGGAATAGCAGCACTAGCTATTTGTATAGTTATATTTATAATAGGTATAGCATATGGAAAAGACATAATAGATATGTTTATGACAGCTGTAAGTTTGGCTGTAGCAGCAATTCCAGAAGGATTAGCAGCAGTTTCTACAATAGTTTTAGCAATTGGTGTTCAAAGAATGGTTAAGAAAAATGCTATTGTAAAAAAATTACCTGCAGTAGAAACATTAGGAAGTGCTACAGTAATATGTTCTGATAAAACAGGTACTTTAACACAAAACAAAATGACTGTAGAAAAAGTATTTTGTGATGGAACTATTGTTAATTTAGAAGATGCAAAAGAAATGATAGATATAAAAGAACTTGTATATGCTAGTATGTTATGTAATGACACAAAAATATCAGATGATAAAAAACTTACAGGAGATCCAACAGAAACAGCATTGGTAGATATGGCATTTAAAATGGATTATGATACATCAGTATATGATAAATTACCAAGAGTATCAGAAATACCTTTTGATTCAGACAGAAAATTAATGACAACAGTGCATGAGGATGATGGAAGATATGTAGTTTACACAAAAGGTGGAGTTGATGAACTTTTAGCTATTTGTAATTCATATATACTAGAAGGCGATGTTAAAGATGATTTAGATGAGTACAAAGAGATTATTAGAAAATATAATTCAGAAATGGCAGGAAATGCATTAAGAGTCTTAGCAATGGCATACAAAATATTAGACCATAAACCAACCGACGAAGAAATGAAAACAATAGAAGGTGGCTTAACTTTTGTTGGAATGGTTGGAATGATAGATCCTCCAAGAGAAGAAGTAAAACATGCAGTAGAAAAATGTAAAACAGCAGGAATAAAAACAGTAATGATTACTGGTGACCATAAAATTACAGCAGTCGCAATAGCAAAATCACTAGGAATACTAGAAGATGAAAACGAAGCAATAACTGGTGCAGAATTAGAAGAAATGAGTGACGAAGAGTTAACTAAAAATATTAGACAATATTCAGTATATGCAAGAGTATCACCAGAACATAAAGTTCGTATAGTAAAAGCATGGCAAGCAAATGGAGAAATAGTTGCTATGACAGGTGATGGCGTAAATGACGCACCAGCGTTAAAAACAGCAGATATTGGTTGTGCAATGGGAATTGTAGGTACTGATGTATCAAAAGAAGCAGCAGATGTAATACTTACAGATGACAATTTTGCAACTATTGTATCTTCAGTAGAAGAGGGAAGACGTATATATGATAATATATTAAAAGCAATACAATTTTTATTATCAAGCAATGTTGGAGAAATAGTAGTGTTATTTATAGCGATACTATTAACCCCATGGCTTGGTAGCACATTTGGAATAGATATAAATTTAATAGAAGTATTACTTCCAATTCATATACTATGGATTAACTTGGTTACAGACTCACTTCCAGCACTTGCTTTAGCAGTAGATCCTGCAGAAGACGATGTAATGAAAAGAAAACCAAAGAAACAAAAAAGTGTGTTTACAAAAGGAATGAGCTTTAGAGTAATTTATCAAGGTATAATGATAGGATTAATTACACTTGCAGCATTTATAATAGGACTTGCAACACCAGAAGATCAATTACCAACAATGTTAGAAATAGATGGAAAAATATATGCGGAAGAAGAAGTAGAAAACGTAGAAGAAGCACTTGCAAATGGAGCTACATATGTTGAAAGTCAAGAAGTTAGAGTGGAAATTGGACAGACGATGGCATTTGTTACATTAGCATTCTCAGAACTTGTGCATGTATTTAATATTAGAAATAACAAAAAATCATTATTTAGAACGCATCCATTTAATAATAAACTATTGTTAGGAGCAATAGGAGCATCTGCAGCATTAATGCTAATAATTCTATTTATACCAGGATTAAGACATATATTCAGTATTCCAATATTACCAATGAACAATGTATTAGAAATAATAGGATTAGTATTAATACCAATAGTAATAGTAGAAATATTTAAGCTATTAAAAATAAATACAACTAAAGACGAAGCATAAAATATAGATTATCAATTATATAAAAGCTTGGAATTTTATATCCAAGCTTTTTTTATCAAAATATAGTAATTAAAATAGATATATATACAAAATTGTAAAAAATTGCTAAAATTTACATATTATGTTATAATTTTAATATATAAAAGGGGTGATACAAATGATGAAAATAATAACTAAAATTTTGTTAATACTAATTTTATTTTCAACTATAATTTTTTCTAGTGTTTATGCATATTCTGATGAATTATTTAAATTTGATTTACCAAGTACATATGGAAATATGATTTATCAAAATATGTATGTTTTTGCAGATTCAGTAAATTCAGGTAGAGGAATGATAATTTATACTTATGAAGACAAACGGACTAAAAAAATCTATTTGGAATCTTGAAGATTCAGATGTAAATAGAATAATTAATTATTTGTCAATAGGAGCTAATGTTATTAGTACTGATAAAAAAGCTAAATTAGGAAAAGAAAAAGCAATTAAAGTAATAATGCAAGGAGATGACGGCGTATTAGAAGTTTATATATTACTTTCTAATAAATATATCTATATGGTAACATTTGTTGGAAATTCAATTTATGATTTAGATAATGAAGATTATAAAATGATAAAAGAATCTTTTAAGTTAAAAGATAGAACAACAAATCCGGTTGTTATTTATATATTGATAATTCTAGCTGGAATTGCAATTAAAATATTTATAAGTTACAGGAAACAAAAAAAGTCAAATTTACAGCCTTATAACAATAATAATATAGACTACAAAAATATGACTGAAGAAGATTTTAAAAAGATGGATGAATAATATATAATATATGGGTCGCACACTTCAGCGACCCATTTTCAAATTTTCGAAAAAATAGATAAAATCTCTTGACAGTTTTATATGAAAATGCTAAAATTAATTTTACAAAACTTAATATGCGGATGTGGCGGAACTGGCAGACGCGCTGGTCTTAGGAACCAGTGCCAACGGCGTGGAGGTTCGAGTCCTCTCATCCGCACCAATAACGTATCTGTTCGAACTAAATTGAATAGATAGATACAAAATCAATCAGAAAATAAATCTGGTTGATTTTTTTGTTGTCTATAAACAATATTAAAATCATCCAATCGAAAGGATGGTGCAAGTAAATGAAGATAATTAAGCAAGAACTACAATTTGAAGAAAGTCTAAAGCAAAGACTAGAATTTATATGTGAATTTTCTAAAGTTACTCCTACTTTTATTAATGGTAGTATTAGAAAAATTGAAAAAACTAATCTCACATATATTGAACCACATAGAGTAATAATTAAAAATATTACATTCTTAGTTTTTAATTATTCAAATGATGTGTATATTTCAAATTTGACTAAAAAGATTAAATTATCAGAACTAGAATAATATTTGAAAAATATATAATTGTAAACCTATAAAAAAGAAAAATAATGATACTAGATTTTAAAAGGAGAAAAAAACTATGAGTAATGAATTGCCAAGAACAAAAATTGATGAAAGAACAGGTATTGAATATCACTTAGAGGGAGATTACTATTTACCAAACCTATCAATACCTAAACAAGAAAAAATCACTTTAAATAAATATAGATGAATGAGATTGAATTATCTAAAAGAGATACAAGAAACGGCAGATAATAAAGTACAACAGATTATTAGTGAGTTGAAAGCTAAAAGTAATTTGACAGAAGATATGAAAAATACTGATGTGTTATGCTGGGTTGGAACTATGAACTCTATTAAGGCACAGGCACAAGAGATTGTTTTTAGTGAATTGATTTATGCATAAAAGGTGTTAAAAGCGAATGAGACAAAATCTTCATTCGCTTTTAAGTTAATAAGCTTATTTTGTAAGGCATTTTATATCCCAATATCCTTTAGAATTTTAGATATTCTCTCATATTCGTCTATTGTATAAGGAATTTCTAATAATGGTATTTCTAATTTGATAGCATATTCCTTTTTTAATTTATCATGTTTTTGTTGTATTTTAAATTTATCTTCTCCACCAAAATGTTCCACAGGTTCATAATGTTGTTTTCCTTGACACTCAATTAAATAATAGGGTTCATTATTTTTATAAACTATAAAGTCATAAGATAATAGTTGACCTCCAACACCTAGTAAATCTTCAAATTTTTTTTGACATTCATAATCAATAGTATTTATATAATTTTTTTCTTTAAAGTATCTTAGTACATCTTCCTCAAGTTTTGAATATTTCCAACATCCACATGATTGAGTTCGACCATCAACTAATGTTGCACCTACAACTTTTGATTTATTTCCACATTCACATTGACACTCATATTTTACCAGTCCTGTTTTTGAGTTTTCAATACGCTGTATAACCGTTAGTTTTCCAAATTTTCTTCCTGTTAAATCTATAAAATGTTTATTACTTGCTATTTCATCCTGAAAACAACCACAAGATTGTGTATGACCTGATTTAAGTCCACTTGTACTAACAACAGTTTCATTACCACAATCGCATTTGCAAACCCAATGTAATTTATTCCATCTAGCTGTGCTTTTGTCTATAACCACAAGTTTTCCAAATTTATGTCCAATCAAATTTTCAAAATATAAATTATTCATAGCTTCTTTGTGTAAACAACCACAAGATTGTGTTGCTCCATACTTTAAGTTGCTTCCAGAAGTTATTACTTCATTACCACAATCACACTTACATCTAAATTGTGTCCATCCATTTTTATCATTCTTTTTTTCAACAACAAGTAATCTTCCAAACCTTTGTCCTATTAGATTTGCTCTTAATCCTTTTTTCTTCACATTATCATATGTATGAGGTTTTAACCCACATTTCTTTCCACAAGAATTAGTTTTACCTGTTGTTACATTTGATAAATAACATTCTACATTATTACCACAATCACAATGAAATAACCACCTTGTTTGACTATTCTTACTTTCAATTTTTTTTATACCAACTAAATGACCAAATCTTTGTCCTGTTATATCTCTACTAATCTTTTTTCTACCATCTAATCTAGCACAACCACAAGATGTAGTGTGGCCTCTTGTCAAATTAAGAGCCATAACATCAATTTCATTACCACAATCACATTTGCAATGCCAAACAATCCTTTTATTTCCGTTTTTAGAAATATGATCTTTACTCTGATACATAATTGTCAGTTTTCCATATTTTTTGCCTGTTAAATCTTTCATTCTTGCCATTTTCATACCTCAACTTAATAAAATAAATTATATTAACTCCACTAATTCTATTAGATTACTCATAGTAATCATAATTCCAGTTTTTTCAATCCTTTTCATTAATTCTATAATAATAGTTTTTCGTGCTTTGAAATCCCAGTCATTTAATGCACTTTTAATTTGTTCTATTCCATCAGACTTGCTAATATAGTAATCTTCTAAGGTGTTTATAAAATGGTCAAAACTATTCTTAGAAAATATATCAAAGATTTGTGGATTAACTCCCATTGCTTTCATTTTTGCAATAGTATCTAAAGTATTTGTTCCTTCAATCTTTATTGTTTTTTCTTTTAAATTCTCTAAATCCATAATTCTCCCAAGTTCTTCGTTTGATATTAAATCATCAATATTACAATGAAAAATACTACATAAAGTAGGAATATTATTCCATGCTGGATAACTTTCATCACATTCCCATTTTGAGATACTTTGTCTTGATACTCCAACTTTTTCTGCTAGTTCTTCTTGTGATAGATTTTTAGATTTTCGTAGATTTTGTATATTATTACCAAACTTCATTATTTATATTATCTCCTCCTTTTATAGCTAGATTATATATTTTAAAATTAATTAAATCTACCAACTTTTAGTTGCATTTTATATAATTTTATAATTAATATCAATTTTTTTAATATTAGCACAAGTTTATGCTTTTCTCAAGAGATTTAAAAAATTGGTTAAGTGTAAAAGTGGAATTTACTTTTACACTTAACCTTACTATTTTAAATATTTTATATCAGTATCATTTAGAATTTGCATCTGTGATATAGCTATTTTATTTAATTTTTCTAAATTTGCTAAACGTATTAATTCATTCATTGTTGCATAATCTCTTATATTTCCATCTAAATTAGGATTTTTAGTACGCCACTCTTTTGCAGTCATACAAAATAATACCATATTTACAACATCAGCTTCTTCTGAATAAACAAAATTTATTTGATTTTTAGATAGTTCTTTAGGTACTAAATTGTTTTTGATTGAAAGTTTTGTAAAAATACTTTATAATATTGAAAAATATGACTTTTTAAAATAAGTAAAATGGAGGATTTATGAAAATAGAAAATATACTAATTAGTGGAAAAGAAGAAAACATTGATATCTGTTGTAGTTTATTTGGATATGCGGAGCTATTAAATAAATTACACATTCCAGCAGGATATAATATAAAACGTCAACCATATGTATTCGAGAAAATTTGTAAAAACTTTAATATAAATATAAACAATTTTAGTATTTCTAATAAAAATACAATATTAGTGGGATTTTCTCAAAAATATTTTAAAGAAAATAATATGGATACTTATAATATCAATAAAATTGTAACTAATAAAGATGTTGAAAAAATAATAGAAGATAATATTTCAATAAAATATATAAAATGTGGATGCATTTCTAGTATTATAGCCAAAGAATTTTTAAATAATAATATTAAACCATCTAAACAAAGCGCAATATTATTATACTATGGTATTATTTATCAAACGGTAAATTTAAAATCCAAAAATACAAAAGTTATAGATTTAGAAATGGCGCAATATTTAAAAGAAATTTATAAAGATGTTTTTTTAGAAGATAATATCAACAATATTTTTCAAATTAATAATTTTAGAGATGTATTATATAATAAATTAGAAAAAAATTTAGTGAAGATTAACAATACTTTTGAAAATTTATATATTGGTGTTATATGTATTCAAACAATAAATTGCCAAACAATTATTGAAGAAAATTTAAATTTAATATGTGATGGTTTAGAAAGATATAGAAGAATAAATAAATTAGATTTTTGTATTCTACTAATGCAAGATTTTGAAAAAGGATATTCTTATATTATTAATCCTGTAGAAAAATATGAAAAACTAATTACTCGATTATTTCATTCTCAGTTTAATAATTCTGTTTTAGAATACAATCGTATAATATCTAACAGTGAGA
Organism: uncultured Clostridia bacterium; assembly: GCA_944392485.1. GTDB lineage: Bacteria > Bacillota > Clostridia > TANB77 > CAG-508 > CAG-452. The sequence continues at coordinate 152,600 of CALXWO010000002.1, forward strand.
TTATATCTAGACTATATAAATTATGTACTTTTAAAGATGACATTAATACATTATGTACAGAAAAAAATATTTTCTTTAGCAATGTTAGATGGTGGGTAAATTTATGCATTGATTCTATGAAAAAAATAGATTTAAATCAGCTTGAATACGGAAAAAATCAACCAATAAAACGAAAACGAGAAATTATAAAAAATGCTTGTAATAAAGATTTATATTATTCAACCTTTACTTACTTAGTTGCAGAAATGGAAGATTTTTTTACACAATTAATAAAATTAATTTTACAAAAAGATAATAGACGTTTATTAGTAACTATAAAAGATATAAATTTCAAAAGTAAATATGACCTTGAAATTATAGTATTAGCTAATAATAAAGAAGATATAATTGATTTTATTATTGAAGACAGAATTATTTCTATAATGTATGCAAATCCAAGATGTCAAGCTGAATATTTTAGAAAGGCGTTAAGTATAGATATATCTGATGATAAATGGAATATATGGTATGAGATAAAAGCTACAAGGGATATAATCGTCCATAATTTAGGGGTAATAAATGAAACCTATATTGAGAAGGCTGGTGTATCTTCAAGAGGAAATTTAGGAGATACTGTTAGAGTAGATACAAGTTATTTTCTTTCTTCCATAAAGTTTATGAAGAAAATTATAAGTACATGTAATGCAATTATAAAAGACGAATTTGTATTTAATAATGATTATTATTATCAAGAATTTTAAATAACTTTTTTATCAATTCTATTGCAATTTACTAAAAATATGATATACTTTAATAAATTGATTGATTTTATATCAATCGTTATGCGAGCCAAAAAAGTTGTAAATAACTACTTCGTTGGCACCAAATAGTAGATAAGATTTTTATCTACTATTTTTTTGCATTGATGAAAACGAAAATGGAGTATGGTATATGTAATTGTATCTAATATTTGTTATTTAATTGTATAAATTTATTTTATATGATATCATAAAAAATAAGGAGTAGAATTATGTGGCTATATTTAAGTTTAACTTCAGCAATACTAACTGGTTTTACTGTTATAGTGATGAAAAAATCCTCAAAGAACAATTTATCAACAAGGTTATCATTATTAGGCTTATTAATTTCGAATATTGTATATGTTATTTTAGGAGCATGTACAACAGATGTTATAGAGAATTTTAGTTTATATAATTTAATAAAAATATCACCTCTCTCAATAATACAATCAATAGGATATGCATGCGCAATTTTATCAGTAAAATATGCAAGTGTATCAACAGTTTCACCAATAAGAAAAGCAAATACAGTAATAACACTATTATTAGGAATACTTATTTTAAAAGATAGTTTTACTATAGCTCAATTAGTAATTTCTATTATTCTTATTATACTTACAATATTACTTGCAAAATCAAAAGAAAATAATGTAAGTTCAAGAGAAAGCAAAGGAATTATATATGCATTTGGGTTTGTCGTTTTTAATGGTATAGCAGGATTTTTAAATAAAGTTTATATAGACATATTTGGCAATCCATTAGTTGTAGTATTTTATTACGGATTAGTAATTGTAATAGGGGTTATTTTATATTGCTTAATTACAAAAAAATGGGATTATATTAATATAGCAAAAGTTAATAGTAAAGGATTATTCTTACTACACTCTGCATTGGATTTAGGTGCAAATTTATGTAGTAGATTTAGTTTGATAGATGGACAAGTATCAACAGTATCGGTAATTACATCCAGCTCAATTGTTATAACAATATTAGCTTCAAGATTTATACTAAAAGAAAAAATTAGTTGGAAGAAATATTTAATGATAATAGGTGTGTTTTTATGCGTAATGTTTTTAGCCTTTATATAAGGTTAATATATTTGTTTAATGAGAAAAATTCATGTATTGAGAACAAAAAGATGATATGATAGTATTAGAAAAAATTAAGGAGAAATTATGATAGAAAAAGATTTAGAGAAAATTAATTTACCAGATTTATTAACATTTAACAATGGACAAACAGTAAAAAACAAGAAAGATTGGGAAAAAAGAAGTAGCGAAATAAAAGAAATTATATGTAGTGAAGAATATGGACACTTTCCAAAAGAACATGTAAATATAACTTCTAAAGTATTAGAAGAAGACAATGATTATTGTGGAGGAACAGCAGTTTTTAGAAAAGTCTTAATTACAATGCACCTAGAAGCAGATTTTTCTTTTCCAATTAAAATTGCTATTCCTAAACTAAAAGAAAAATGTAAAACATTTATATACATAGATTTTCATGAAGAATTTCCAAACAAAAATCTTCCAGTAAACGAAATTTGCGATAATGGTTTTGCTGTAGTATCTGTACCATATAAAAACATTACATCAGATGATAATGATTTTTCAAATGGATTAAGCAAATTCTTTATAAAATCAAATACAAAAGTGAGGGATTTTGGTAAAATATTGATTTGGTCTTGGGCAGTAATGCATGTAATGGATTATGTACAAACAATAGAAGAACTTGATAAAGAAAATATTTCAGTTGTAGGATTTTCAAGACTTGGGAAAACGGCTTTACTTACAGGAGCATTTGATGAAAGATTTAAATTTGTTATATCAAACGATTCTGGACAGAGTGGTGCAGCAATAAGTAGGAACAAAGAAGGAGAAAGAATAAAAGATATATGCAAAACGTTTCCATATTGGTTTTGTAGTAATTATCAAAAATATATAGATAACGAAGCAAATAAAGCTTTTGATCAACACTTTTTAACATCTCTTATAGCTCCAAGATATTTATATATAGCGAGTGCAAGTGAAGATTCATGGGCAGATCCTAAAGCAGAATTTCGTAATGCTGTTGTTACAAGCAATTTGTATGAAACGCTTGGAGAAAAAGGGTTAGTATACAATAAAGAAGATTATCCTATGCCAGGAGAAGATTTTTTAGAAGGAAAGATAGGATATCATTTAAGAACGGGAACACATTATTTAGCTAGATATGATTGGCAAAGATTTATGAAATATATAAACATACATAAAAATTGATAGGTGGAGAGAAACATGAAATTTACAACACTATGTTATATTGAAAAGGATAATAAATACTTAATGCTATATAGAAATAAAAAGAAAAACGACCTAAACGAAGGAAAATGGATTGGGGTAGGAGGAAAATTTGAAGAAAAAGAATCTCCAGATGAATGTTTACTTCGAGAAGTTAAAGAAGAAACGGGACTTACCCTTACCGAATATAAATTAAGATGCTTGGTAACTTTTGTATCTGATAAATGGGAAACAGAGCATATGTATGTATATACAGCGACAAAGTTTGAGGGAGAAGTAAAAGAGTGTAGCGAAGGAACTTTAAAATGGATTGACAAAGATAAGATTTTAGATTTACCTACTTGGGAAGGAGATAGATTGTTTTTTGAGAGAATGCAAAAAGAGAAAGATTTTTTTACAATGAAGGTTGAATATGTAGGAGATAAATTGATAAAGGGAGAATAAATATGTCTGTAGAAAAAGTAAAAGATTATTTCAAAAAATTTAATATAGATAATCGTATTCAGGAATTTGAAACATCTAGTGCCACAGTTGAGCTTGCTGCAAAGGCACTTAATTGTGAACCAGCAAGAATTGCAAAAACTTTATCATTTAAAATAGGTGATAAAGCAGTTTTAATAGTTGTAGCAGGAGATGCAAAAATAGATAATGCTAAATATAAAGCACAATTTAATAAAAAAGCATCAATGTTAAAATATGATGAAGTAGAAAATTTAATAGGGCATGCAGTAGGAGGAGTATGCCCATTTGCAATTAATGAAGGAGTAGATGTATTTTTAGATGAGTCATTAAAAAGATTTGAAACAGTTTATCCTGCATGTGGAAGCAGTAATAGTGCAATAGAACTCACAATAGAAGAACTAGAAAAATATTCTAACTATATTTCGTGGATAGACGTATGTAAATTTTAAGTTGATTAATAAATTAAAATAGAGAGAAAAATAAATTTTCTCTCTATTTTAATATTAATTTAATTTTACAAATCTATAATGTCAGTATAATCATCAATGGAAAGACTTAAAATAATTAATATCACCCCAAAAAAGTAGGAAAAAGAAAAGATTTATCCACCTCCATGGAAAATCTTTTCTCCTACGTAATAAAATGATTTGATTAAAAATAAAATAGATGCTATAATCAAAAAAGTGAGGAAGTTTATGAAAATTCTAATAGTAGAAGATGAAAGAACTTTATCAGATACGATAAAACAATGTATCTGTAAAAAATTCGATACAGAACAAGCATATGATGGATATGAAGCATATATAATGGCAAAAGAAAATATATATGATGCTATTATTTTGGACTTAATGATTCCAGAAATGTCTGGATATGATGTACTAAAAAAACTAAGAGAAAATAAAGTGTTAACGCCAGTGCTTATATTAACAGCAAAAGATACGCTAAACGATAAGTTAAAAGGCTTTAATTATGGGGCAGATGATTATCTAGTAAAACCATTTGAAAGAGAAGAATTATTGGCAAGATTAGAAGCTATAATTAGAAGAACAAGTGGAGTATATAAAGAAGATACAGTACAATTTAAAGATTTAAAATTAAATATAAAAAATAGAAGAGCTTTTATAAAAGATGAAGAAATTATTTTGCAAGGTAAACAATTTGACATATTGGAATATTTAATAAATTCAAAAGGAACAATTATAACAAAAGAGCAAATATTTGATAAAATTTGGGGATTTGATTCTTTTACAACAACAAATGTAGTAGAAGTATATGCTAGTGGCTTAAGAAAGACTTTAAAAAAGTACGGGTATGATAAATATATAAAAACCATAAGAGGAGTAGGATATATGATAATAGAATAATATAAATGCCTAAGCTCCTTTTTTGTATAAAGAGGTAATAATGAACGAGCAAAAACTGATAAGAAAACAATTAATTAAAAATATGTTTTATACATTTATAGTATTTGCAATAATACTTATTTTTTTTGATGCAATAATATATAACCAAGTTTCAGTTTCTTTATATAAATCAATAGATAATGAATTAGAAAGAACTACACAAATATATAAAAATAATGAGCCTAGGGAAGTTACAATATTAAATGGAAATTTAGTTAAAAGTTTTATAGAATTTAAGATTAATCCTAGATTAATTTATATAATAAGAGATAGTAACGGAAATATAACTAATAGTGACAGTATAGGAAGACTATATAACGACTATTTATTTGATTCAAAATTTAATAAAGAACAATTAAATAGAATATATTCATTAAAATTACAAGACAATTATAATTATAGAGGAATAACAATAAAACTACAAACAGAATCTGGAGAAAAATACTATGTACAACTTCTTGCAAATGTAGATGGAGAAGTAGAAACAATAGAAAACATGATAAATGTGTTAATTGTGGGAAATATAATTATAATAATAGTTGCAATAATAGGATCATACATTTTATCAAAAATGACTTTGAAGCCAATAATAAATTCATACAAAAAACAAACAGAATTTGTACAAAATGCAGCACATGAGCTAAGAACACCACTTACAATAATACAAGCAAAGCAAGAATTATTATTACAAGAGCCAGATGCTAAAATTTTAGATAAATCTGAAGATATAAATATAATGCTTAAAGAAACAAAAAGACTAACCAAACTTATAAAAGAATTAATGGTACTTGCAATGGCAGATTCAAATGAACTTAAAATGAACAAAGAAAAAATTAACATAGATAGTTTAATAAAAGAAATTGCTGTGCCATATACAGATTTTGCCAAAATACAAGGAAAAGAAATTATATTAAGCTTAAATTGCAGTAAAGAAATAAACTTAGATAGAAATAAAATTAATCAATTGATAGTAATAGTTTTAGACAATGCAATAAAATACACATCAGAATCCGATAAAATAGAAATAAAAACATATTATAAAGAAGGAAAATGTACAATAGAAGTTGCAGACACAGGAATTGGAATAAGCAAAGAAGCGGCAAAACATGTATTTGATAGGTTCTATAGAGAAGATAAAGCACGCTCAAGAGAAAAAGGAGGAACAGGTCTTCGGACTTTCAATAGCACACACAATTGTAAACTTACATGGCGGAAGCATAAAAATAATGCCAAACGAGCCAAAAGGAGCAAAAGTAATTATAAAATTATAATGGGGAAAAAGGGGTCAGACCCCTTTTTCCCCAAAGTTTTCTTTTTTTGACAAAATTAGTCAGAAAGTTTGCTATATAGTGCAATGCACCAAAGTCCAGCTAAGCCTACAATACTATATACAATTCTAGTAAGAACAGATAGACTTCCAAATAGTGCATCTACTAAATTAAATTCAAACAAACCAACAAGTAGCCAGTTTATTGCACCAATTATAACTAAAGTAAGTGCTATTCCATTTATAATTTTCATTTTAAAAACCTCCATTTTTGTTTTTCTTATTGTGTGCAGTTTATTTATAATTATACATATTATTGCAAAATAATTGATTTTTAAACATTTTTAAAATATAATTTTAATAATTAAAAGGAGAATAAAATGTTAAAGAAAAATGAAGAATATGTAGTAGAAATTATAGATAATGGATTTCAAGGAGAAGGAATTGCTAAAATTGAAGGAATTACGGTGTTCATCGATAAAGCAATAAAAGGAGAAAAAATTAAAATAAAAATTTTAAAAGTCCAAACAAATTTTGCATATGGAAAAATAATAGAAATCTTAGAAAAATCTGAAAATAGAATAAGCAATGAAGATTGCACAACATATAAAAGGTGTGGCGGATGCAATTTAAGGCATATTAAATACGAAGAAACTTTAAATATAAAAAAAGCAATTGTAGAAAATTGTTTATATAAAGCATTAAAAAGAAATGTTAAAGTAAATAATGTTATTGGCATGGAAAAACCATTATTTTATAGAAATAAACTTCAATATCCAGTTGGAGTAGATAAAGATGTAAAGCCAGTAATGGGAGTTTATTCTAGTAGAACACATGATATTATTCCAACAAATGAATGCTTTATACAAAATAAAGAATGCCAAATAATAGCAAATGATATTTTTGAATTTATTAAAGAAAATGGTATTAAGCCATATAATGAAAAAACTTTAAAAGGAACTGTAAGACATATAGTTATAAGGATTGGTGTTACGACAGGCGAAGTATTAGTAACATTAGTGTTAAATGATAATAAATTCAAAAAAGATAAAGAGCTAGTAGAATTTTTAGTAAAAAAACATAAAAATATTAAATCAATTGTTAAAAATTTTAATACAAAAAATACTAATGTAATTTTAGGAGATAAAACAGAAGTAATTTATGGCGATGGATATATTTATGATATATTAGGAGATTACAAATTTAAAATATCTCCACTCTCATTTTACCAGGTTAACCCTATTCAAACAGAAATATTATATAATACAGCAATAAAATATGTAGGAGCGGGACTTGATAGTCCGCAAAACAAAATTGCTTTGGACTTATATTGCGGTATAGGAACAATTGGGATATTTGCATCAAAATACTTTAAAAAAGTATATGGAATTGAAATAGTTAAGCAGGCAATTGAAGATGCAAAAGAAAATGCTAGAATAAATAATATTAATAATATAGAATTCTTTGCAGGAGATGTAGAAGAACTTTTACCTAAAATAATTGAAAAAGAAAAAATAAAACCAGATGTAGTATTTGTTGATCCACCAAGAAAAGGATTAGATAAGAAGACAATTGATGTTTTAAAAGAATTAGAACCAAGTAGAATAATATACATTAGTTGTAATCCAGCAACATTTGCAAGAGACGTTTCATTATTAGAAGAAGAATATGATATAAGGGAAGTACAACCAGTAGATATGTTTCCATATACAAGCCACGTGGAGTGTGTAGCAGTGCTATAAATAACATATAATAAAAAATAAAGAAAGGATTTAAAGATGAAAATAAAATACATAAATAGAAATCCAGAAGCAAAGGAATATAATAGATTAACTGATAGTGTTGGTTGGGGAATTAGAGATGAGAAAATTATACAACAAGCACTAGAAAACACATTATATTCTTTATGTGTATATGATGGAGATAGGCTAATAGGATATGGAAGAATTATAGGTGATAAAACAATTTTCTTATATATTCAAGATATTATAGTAATTCCAGAATATCAAGGGAAAAAAATTGGAACAGGTATAATAACAGAATTACTTAAAAAGGTAGAAGAGTATAAAAAAGTAAATCCTAATATAAGAACATATTTAGGAGCAAGTAAGGGAAAAGAAAATTTTTACGAGAAATTCGGATTTATATCAAGACCAAATGAAGAACTAGGAGCGGGAATGATATTAAAAAGTTAATTGTAGATAATTAATAGCATTGACTATAAAAAACGAAGTGATATTATCTTAAAAGGTGAGCAAGGGATGAATGAAATACCAGATTTTTTGAATAAATTGCTAGTAGAACAATATGGACAAAACATTAGAAATCAAATTGTTGAGGGATATTCTTGCATACGAAAATCTACATTTAGGGTTAATACATTAAAAGCAAACGTAGATGAGATTAAACAAATTTTAGAAATAAAAAATATTGAGTATAAGCAAGTAGAGTGGTATAAAGAAGCAATAATAATTGAAAAAGACATGGAAGAGCATGTAAAAAAATTAGATATATATAATGACGGAAAAATCTATTTTCAAAGCTTATCTTCAATGATTCCACCTCTAATATTGCAACCTAAAGAAAACGAAGATATATTGGATATGGCAGCAGCACCAGGAGGGAAAACCACACAAATATCTTCACTAACAAAAGGAAATGCTTTAATTACAGCTGTGGAAAAAAATAAAATAAGGGCAGATAGATTAAGATATAATATTGAAAAATTAAAAGCTCCGCGCATTAATGTATTAGTGCAAGATGCAAGAAGATTAGATAATGTTTTTTCTTTTGATAGAATATTATTAGATGCTCCTTGTAGTGGCAGTGGAACATTTGATTTATATAATAAGAATCAAGAAATTACAGAAGAACTTGTTAAAAGATGTACAAAAATACAATTAGAATTATTAACAAAAGCAGAAAAAATTTTAAAACATGGGCATGAAATGGTTTATTCAACTTGCTCAATTTTGAAATGTGAAAACGAAGAAAATATACAAAAAATACTAGGCAGAGGAAATTTAGAAATTGTACCAATAGAAGAAGAGTGCACAAAATACATACCTAAATTGCCAGTGAGCATAAAAGGAACAATATGCGTAAAACCAAACGAATTATATGAAGGATTTTTTATTGCAAAGTTAAGAAAAAAATAAAAATAGTAAAACACTAAAGGGGAAAAAATGAAAGTAGAAAATACATGGAAAAATTTTTTAATAGCAGATTTATCAGGAAAAGTAATAACAGTATTTAAGGATGTTTTTTTAGGGATTTATTTTTTAAAGATAACAGAAGGAAATATAACTAATGTTTCACTATATTACATAACATTTTTTATGTGTTATTTAGTATGCTTACTATTAGTAAATAAACTACGAAAAACTAATTTAGTATCCATGTTTAGAATTGGAATATTTTTAAATTTAGCACAGTGTATAATATTACTTATAGCGGGCGACAAGATTTCTAACTATATAATTCCGTTTGCAGTATTTGCAAGTATTGGAAATGCTTTTTATTACTATCCACAGCAAATTTTAATTAAGAGAGTAAATAAAGAGAGTAATTTTCAAAATTATATTACCAAAGACCAAATATTAAAATATACAATTAATATATTATTACCTATAATACTTGGATATTGTATTAGCAAAAATTCATATAGTTTAGCTTTTGTTATTTTAATATTACTAATTTCAATAAGTTTTATATTTTCACTATTTATAACAAAAATAAATTTAGAGCACGGAGAAATAAATTTAAAAAGATTTTTCAAAAAAATTAACAATAAAGAAAATAGAGAGTTAATGAGATTAATGAATTTAAGGACTATGTTTAGAGGACTTAGTTCTTTTGGAGTTTTATCTACTTTAATTACTATAATAACTTTTATGGTTGTAAAAGAAGAATTATCTTTAGGTAGCATAAGTAGTTTTATTACAATCATTTCAATATTAGTTATTTACTGTATAAACAAATTTGTAAAAAAAGAAAAATTAGCAAATGTATATATACCACTATCTGTAATACAAAGTCTAATTGTTATATTATTAACATTTGGAATGATTTATTTTAATGTAAATACTTTATTATATATTGGAACATTAACATTTAGCGTTGGATTTTTATTAGTCCTTTTATATAATGTAATAAACGGTATAAGTAATCCTATTTTTGAAACTTCAAATTCGGTTGTATATTATGAATGTATGTGCAAGCAAAAAATAGATCTTGAGGACGAGCCTAATTATGTATTTTGGTTTGAAATATTAATAAATGTTTCAAGAAGCATAGGATATGTAATTTTAATAATTATATCTAAAATAGGATTTAATTTAAACATTATAGCTTGCTTGATTGTAACATTTACATTAGTATATATTGCGTTTGCTTACACACTAAATAAAATAACTACAAAGTATTTAATTTAATTATAATATAAAATAAGGGGTTGATTTTATGAATAAAAAAATTGAGGAACTAAATGGATTTAGAGACATAAGAATCGTTGATAATTTTTATCAAACATCAAGCTTTTTTCCAATGCCAACAACAGAAATAGGAACACTTAGTGAATCTGGGCAGACTAACATAGGTTCATATTCATTATGCTTTCCTTATTATATTGCAGGAAAAGACTATTATGCAATGGTTCTTTGTTGTAGGAATAGCTCAAACACAGCAAAAAATATTTTAAGAACTGGTAAATGTTCAATAAACTTTATAACAGATAAAAGAAAATATTTTAAAGAAGCGGTAAGATTAGGATACCCTGGAGAAACAACAGAAGAAAAAATGAAAGACTGTATCTTTAATTTAGTAGATGGAAAAAAAGCAAGAGAAAATCCAAATGAAGAATATCCTAAAATAATACAAGAAGCATTTCAAGTATTTGAATGTACATGGGTAAAAGAGTTAGATGGTGCAGAAAATGACGAAGTAAAAGATGAGTATAAACCTCCATACCATCAATTTAATGGTATTACAAGTGAGCATGGAGCACACTTTATTTTGAAAATTGATAATATATTAATGAAACCAAAATATTATGATGCAATAATAAATGGCGTTACAGCAAATTGTTTCCCACAGGTACCAGTTGACTATGGGTATAGAGATAATAAAAACTTTTGGTATACAAGATTTAAAAGACCAATAGCAGAACCAATTCCTGCAAGTAAGGGAATAAGTTTAGATACAGTAAAATATGCTGCATCAAGAATAGATCCAGAAGTAAAATTCACAGACGAGGCTTGTGCAAAACTAGTTAAAGTGCCAAGAGTATTTTTAAGCACAGTATTAAAAGGATGTGTAGCATGGGCTAAAGAAAATAATGTAAAACTAATTACAGAAAAAGAAATGGAGATTATTCAAGATAAACGTAATAAAGAGAAAAAATAAACAATATAAAAGACAATAAGATTTTTCTTATTGTCTTTTATACATTAACCTTGACAATTATTCAAAAAAATAGTAAAATAACATTTTGTTAGGAGGCTAACAATATGAAAAACGATTTAGAAGTTAGCAAACAAATACAAATGCTATCTAGAAAAATAAAAAGAAATTTAGATACAACTTTTTTTAGATATGGATTAACTGGAGTTCAAGCAGGAATATTAAAGTTTGTATACGATAAATCCAAAAAAGGAAAGGTTTATGCAAAAGATATTGAAAATGAATTTGATAAAAGAAGAGCAACAATTACTGGTATAATTCAATTATTAGAGCAAAATGAATTAATAGAAAGAAAATCAGAGGGAAAAGATGCTCGAATGAAAGAAATTGTTCTAACAGATAAAGCATTAAATATTGTAAAAAGCATAAATCTAACAATAAACAACGTAGAAAAAAATCTAAAAAAAGATATTACCAAAGAAGAAATTTCTAATTTTCTAGAAACTTTAAAAAAGATGAACAATAATTTAAGGAAAGGAGAAATGTAAATGTTTAAAAAACTAGCAAAATATGTAAAAGAATACAAAAAAGATGCTATCCTAACACCAATATTTGTAATATTAGAAGTTGTAATGGAAGTAGTAATTCCATTATTAATGGCGAGAATAATTGATATTGGAATTCAAAATGGTGATGTTAAATATATTGTAGAAATAGGAGGACTTCTAATTGTATGTGCAATTTTATCTTTAACATTTGGAATGCTATCTGGTAGGTTTGCAGCAAAAGCATCTGCAGGATATGCTAAAAACTTAAGAAAAGAAATGTTCCACAAAATCCAAGATTATTCATTTGAAAATATAGATAAATTTTCTACATCAAGTTTAGTAACACGTATGACAACAGATGTAACAAACGTACAAATGGCTTTTCAAATGATTATTAGAATATTAGTACGTGGACCAATAATGATGATATTTGCATTACTTATGGTTTTATCAATAAGCACAAAGCTATCAACTATATTCTTTGTAGCAATACCAGTTTTAGGTGTTGTATTGTACTATATTGCAATAAAAGCACATCCAAATTTTGAAAGGGTATTTAAAAAATATGATAAGTTAAACAGAGTAGTTCAAGAAAATGTAAGTGCAATAAGAGTTGTAAAAGCATTTGTAAGAGAAGACCATGAAGAAGAAAAATTTAAAGAAGTAAATGATGAAGTATACAGAGATTTTAAAAAAGCAGAAAAAATAGTTGCATTTAACGGACCAGCAATGCAAATTACAATATATACCTGTATTTTATTAATATCATGGATAGGTTCACAATTAATTGTTGGTGGCACAATGCAAACAGGTGAGCTTTCTAGCATTATTACATATGCTTGGCAAATTCTTGCAAGCCTTATGATGTTATCATTCGTATTTGTAATGGTTATTATGGCACAATCATCAGCAGAAAGAATTTTAGAAGTAATTGAAGAAGAGCCTAGCTTAAAAAATAAAGAAAATCCAATAACAAAAGTAAAAGATGGATCAATAAAATTTGAAGATGTAAGTTTTGCATACAGTGATGACGAAAATAAAAAGTATAGCTTGCAAAACATTAACTTAGAAATTAAAGCAGGAGAAACAGTAGGAATAATAGGTGGAACAGGAAGTTCTAAATCAACTTTGGTACAATTAATACCAAGACTTTATGATGTAACAAAAGGATGTGTAAAAGTAGGTGGAGTTGATGTAAGAAACTATGATATCCACGCATTAAGAGAAGAAGTTGCAATGGTATTGCAAAAAAATGTATTATTCTCTGGAACAATTGCCGAAAACTTAAGATGGGGAGACAAGAGTGCAGATCAAGAAGACTTAGAAGAAGCATGTAAACTTGCACAAGCAGATGGATTTATAAAAGAATTTCCAAGTAAGTATGAAACAGTATTAGACCAAGGTGGTACAAACGTATCTGGTGGACAAAAGCAAAGAATATGTATTGCAAGAGCAATTTTAAAACAACCAAAAATATTAATACTAGATGATTCAACAAGCGCAGTAGATACGAAAACAGACGCACTAATACGTAAAGCATTTAGAGAAAAAATACCAAATACAACAAAAATAATAATTGCACAAAGAGTTTCTTCTGTTGAAGATGCAGATAAGATTATAGTACTAAACGAAGGCAGAATTGATGGGATAGGAACATCAGAAGAATTATTAAAAACAAACACTATTTATAGAGAAGTTTACGAATCACAAATGAAAGGAGGAGATGAAGAAGATGCAGAAAACTAAAAAAAGTAAAACAATAAAAAGACTTTTAAAGTATGTAACAAAAGGATATAAAGGACAATTAGTTGTAGTTTTAGTAAGTATTGTTATAAGTGCTTTAGTTGGAGTTTTAGGAGCTCAATTTATAAAATACTTAATAGATGACTTCATCACACCACTTTTAGGAAGTCAAAACCCAGATTTTACAGCACTTTTAAATACAATAATGATAATGGGAGTTATATATTTGGTAGGTGTACTATGTACATATATATATAACAGGCTTATGATTAATATTTCGCAAGGAGTATTAAACCAAATTCGTAAGCAAATGTTTAATCATATGCAAAAATTACCAATAAAATATTTTGACACTCGTTCACATGGAGAAATAATGAGTACATATACAAACGACGTTGATACATTAAGACAAATGCTTAGCCAAAGCATACCACAAGTTTTTTCTGCTTGTGTATCAATGGTTGCAGTATTAATTGCAATGTTTGCAACAAATCTATATTTAACTTTAGTAGTGCTTGCAATGGTAGTTTTAATGGTTTTTGTATCAAGATATTTAGGAGGAAATAGTTCAAGATTTTTCGTAAAACAACAAGAGGATATTGGTAAAGTAGATGGATACATAGAAGAAATGATGGAAGGACAAAAAGTTGTAAAAGTATTTAACTACGAAGAAGAATCAAAGAAAAGATTTGATGAATTAAACGAACAATTATGTGATAGCATGACAAAAGCAAATATGTATGCAAATATATTAATGCCTTGTATTATGAACATTGGTAATTTAGGGTATGTTCTAGTTGCAGTAATAGGTGGAATATTATCTGTAAATGGAATTTTAACAATAGGTAGCATAGCAGCATTTTTGCAATATGTTAAAGCATTTACAAACCCACTAGGTCAAGTATCACAACAAATGAACTCAATAGTTATGGCACTTGCAGGTGCAGAAAGAATATTTGACTTAATTGACCAAGAAGTAGAACAAGATGAAGGATATGTGAGCCTAGTAAATGCAAAAATAGAAGATGGAAAAGTAATAGAAACAGAAGAAAGAACTGGAATTTGGGCTTGGAAACATCCACATAAAGACGGAAGAATAACATTTACAAGGCTACGTGGTCAAGTAGAATTCGAAAATGTTCAATTTGGATATCAAGAAAATAAAAGAATATTACATGATATAACACTTATGGCAAGAGAAGGACAAAAAGTGTCTTTTGTTGGAGCAACAGGTGCAGGAAAAACAACAATTACAAATTTAATTAATAGATTTTATGATATTCAAGAAGGAAAGATTAGATACGATAGAATCAACATTAGAAAAATAAAGAAAGATGACTTAAGAAGATCTTTAGGAATGGTACTTCAAGATACCAGCCTATTTACAGGAACAATAAAAGATAATATTAAATATGGAAAACTAGATGCAACAGACGAAGAAGTATACGAAGCAGCAAAACTTTCTAATGCAGACAAATTCATAAAACATCTTCCAAATGGATATGATACAGTAATAACAGGAAATGGAGAAGGCTTATCACAAGGACAAAGACAATTGCTTTCAATTGCAAGAGCAGCATTAAATAATCCACCTGTACTAATACTTGATGAAGCAACATCAAGTATAGACACAAGAACAGAAAAAATAGTTCAAGAAGGTATGGACAAATTAATGAAAGGAAGAACAGTTTTTGTAATAGCACATAGACTATCAACAATAAAAAATTCTGATTTAATAATGGTATTAGACCATGGAAGAATTATAGAAAGAGGAAACCACCAAGAATTAATAGCAAAAAAAGGTACATATTATGGTTTATATACCGGAGCAATAGAAATCGATTAACAAATTGTAATTTGCTTCGCAAATTACAATAGTGAAAAACTAAAAGTGAAAAGTGAATAGTAAATGAAGATTTTTTGTTGATTCCAACAAAAAATCAACAATTACTTTTAACTGTAATTTGTATGAGAAGTGAGAAGTGGGATGTGGGAAGTGTGAAATTAGGGTAAGCCTTACGTAGCCTAGCCCTAAAAAGCACACCTCACACTTCACACCTCTCACATCACAACAACAAATTACAGTTTTTTTATTTAATTATTACCAATAAAAAACCAATTGAAAATATGCCATGTATATGATATTATGAATAAAATTAAAGTTGGAGGATATATATGAAAGTTGCGATTGGGCAAGATAGCCATAGAATAGATTACGAAAATAAAGAAAAAAAACTTATGCTAGGCGGAGTAGAATTCAAAGAAGAATATTCATTAAATGGAAACAGTGATGCAGATGTAGTTTTGCATGCAATAACAAACGCAGTGTCAGGAATTACATGTAAAAATGTTTTAGGAAAAATAAGTGACGATATGTGTGCAAATGGTATTACAGACAGCGAAGAATACTTAAAAGAAGCCTTAAAATATTTAAATGAAAATATTGTACATTTATCAATATCAATAGAATGTAAAGTACCAAAAATAAGTCCTAAAATAGATGATATGAGAAAAAATATTGCAAGGATACTCAATATTTCAGAAAACTCTATAGGAATAACAGCAACAACAGGAGAAGGTCTAACAGAGTTTGGAAAAGGAAATGGAGTAAGTGTATTTGCTATAATCACAGTAGACTAATGTAGGGGCGAGGAACAATTATGAATCAAATTTATACAAAGGCTAGAGCCAAAGTTAATTTAACACTAGAAATATTAGATAAAAGAGAAGACGGCTACCACAATTTAAAATCTGTATTTCAAAAAATAAATTTATATGATGAAATATATATTTATAAAACTAATAATAATACTTTTGAATTAGAGAGTAATATAGATAATGTAAAAATAGAAGATAACATCATATATAAAGCATATGTAAAACTTAAAAATAAATTTAAAGAAATTTCAGGAGTAAAAGTAAGACTAATAAAAAAAATACCTATGCAAGCAGGCCTTGCAGGAGGAAGCACAGATTGCGCAAGTTTTATATTAGCAATGAATAAATTATTTAAATTAAACTTAAGCAAAAATGAACTTGTAGATTTGGGTAAAAGCTTAGGTGCAGATGTTGTGCCTTGCATGTATAACAAGGCAGTTCTTGCTGAAGGAATAGGAGAGATTATTACAAAACTAAACACAAATTTTAAATACTATATTGTAGTAATAAAACCTGCAATCTCTTGTAATACTGGAGAAATGTATAAAAAACTCGACTGCATAGAAAGAAATTTAAAAATAGATAATACTAAAAATGTAATAAAATCATTAGAAACAGATGATATTGAATTATTATCAAATAATCTATATAATGATTTTGAAAAAGTTGTAGATGCAAAATCTATAAAAGATGAACTTATAAAAAATAAAGCTTTAGGGGCACTTTTAAGCGGTTCGGGCTCATGCGTCTTTGGAATATTTAAAAATAAAGAAGAAGCAAAATGTGCATATAAAAACTTAAAAAATAA
Organism: uncultured Clostridia bacterium; assembly: GCA_944392485.1. Lineage (GTDB taxonomy): Bacteria > Bacillota > Clostridia > TANB77 > CAG-508 > CAG-452. The sequence continues at coordinate 169,944 of CALXWO010000002.1, forward strand.
ATATAAAACATATATATGTACCTCATATAATTCTTTAAGGGAGGAAATTTTGTGATACAAGATAAAACAGTAACGGCAGTAATATTGGTCGCAGGAAACAGCACAAGATTTGGTAAAAATAGGAACAAAAATTTTGAACTTGTAAATGGAAAAACTATATTATCGTACAGTATAAAAGCATTTAATAAAAGTGAATATATAGACAATATAATCGTAGTTATAAAAGAAGATGATAATAATACAGTTCAAGAAATAATAGATAATGAAAATCTAAATAAAAAAATAGATTTAGTCCTTGGTGGAAATTCTAGAAAAGAATCAGTATATAATGCAATAAAAACTTCGGATTCAGATATTGTAATTATCCATGATGGAGCAAGACCTGCCATAAAGCAAGAATATATAACTAAATGTATAGAAGAAATGAAGAGTTTTAAAGGTGTAACAATTGGTGTAAAGTCCAAAGATACAATTAAAATTACAGATGATGAGCGGTATTGTAATAGACACAACTAAAAGAAGCAACACTTGGATAATTCAAACCCCACAATGTTTTGATAGAAAAATTTTGCTAAACTTACACGAAAAATATAAAGACGAAGAAGTAACAGATGACTGTATGCTCTTTGAAAAGGGCGGATATAAAATAAAAATAATTGAGGGAGATTATACAAATATAAAGGTTACAACATATAGTGATATAAATATTATTCGGAGAGTGGTTAAAATGAAAAAAAGAGTAGCAATATTTGGCTCTACAGGCTCAATAGGAACAAGCACTTTAAATGTAATTAGAAACAATAAAGATAAATTTGAAGTTGCAAGCTTGGTTGCAGGAAATAATATAGAAAGATTAATAGAACAAATAAATGAATTTAATCCAAAACATGTATATATTAAATCAGAAGAAAATAGCAAAATTTTAAAATCAAAATTTAAAGAGTTAGATGTATATTATGGAGCACAAGGAATGAAAGATATATCTAATTTAACTGATTATGATATAACAGTTTCTGCACTTGTTGGAATTGCCGGATTAGAACCTACATATAACATGATAAAGAATGGTAAAACTGTAGCACTTGCAAATAAAGAGGTATTAGTTGCAGGTGGAGAACTAATTATAAATACAGCAAAAGAAAAAAATGCTAAACTACTTACAGTAGATAGTGAACATAGTGCGATTATGCAATGCTTAAATGGAGAAGAAAATAACAAAATAGATAAAATATTACTCACCGCTTCTGGAGGGCCATTTTTTGATAAAGAAATAACAGATAATATTACAGTAGAAGATGCACTAAATCACCCAACATGGAGTATGGGCAAAAAAGTAACAATAGATTCTTCAACAATGATGAATAAAGGATTTGAAGTAATAGAAGCAAAATGGTTATTTGATGTAGAACCAGAAAAAATACAAGTTGTTGTTCATAGAAAGAGCTTAGTACATTCTATGGTACAATTTGAAGATGGAACAATTATGGCAAATATTGGACCAAAATCTATGGAAATACCAATTGCTTATGCATTAAATTATCCAAATAGATTAAAAAATAATTTAGAAAAATTAGATTTATTTGAAGTAAGAACTCTAGAATTTGAAAAACCAGATTTAGAAAAATTTAAATGTTTAAAACTAGCATTTGAAGCAATAAAAAAGGGACATAGCCACCAAGTTGTACTAAATGCAGCAGATGAAGTTTTAGTAAACGCATTTTTAGATAAAAAAATAAAGTATACAGATATTCCAAATATGATAGAGAAAATGCTAAACATGCACAAAGCAGAAAAACTAGATACTATAGAAAAAATACTAGAATTAGATAAAAAAGCAAGAGAAGAAACAGAAAAATTAATTAAAATTAAATAAATATTGTAGGGGCTATTTTAATCGCTAAAAATCAATGAAAATAGTAAAAATAAATATATTACAAAGGTTGTAGGGGTCGCTGCCCTCGGCGACCCGCATATCAGTATTTTCGGGCGGACACAAGGCCCGCCCTTACAGAAATTTCTAAATATAAATAATAAATTCTAATATATGAAAATGGAGGAATATAATGAACGATAAAAATTTTATAATTACAGAGGAAAATGTTAAAGAGTATTGCGAGAAAATCGGAGAATGGATAAGAAAAACAGTAGAGAGTGCAAATGCAAATGGCGTTGTTTTAGGAATGAGTAGTGGTGTGGATTGCAGTACTGTTGCAAGATTATGCCAAAATGCTGGAGTAAATACACATTTAATAATTATGCCTTATGGTGACGACATGACTAAATCACAAAATTATAAAGATGCAATGGAATTAATAAACAAATTTAATTTTAATTATCATGTTTTTGATATAAAACCAGCTGTTGACAGTTTGCAGATACCAAATGACTCTGAAATATTAAAAAATGCAAATAAAATAAATATAGAGCTTTCAAAAGCAAATATTAGACCAAGAGTTAGAATGACATATCTTTATCAATACGCACAAATAAATAACCTACTAGTTATAGGAACTGGAAACCTATCAGAATGTACAGTAGGGTATTTTACAAAATGGGGAGATGGAGCATGTGACCTAAACCCAATGAGAATGATTACTAAAAAAGAAGTATATATTTTAGCAAAATATTTACAAGTTCCAGAATGTATAATAAATAAAAAACCTTCAGCAGGACTTTGGGAAGGACAAACAGATGAAGAAGAATTGGGAATAAAATATGAACAAATTGATAACTTTATTTTAAACGGAACATCAGGCGATAATAAAATAGACGAGAAAATATTATCAAAAAATAAAAAATCTATGCATAAGTTAAATGGAATACAAATGTTTAACAAATAAATTTGAAGGAGTAATAATATGAAAATAGGAATTGACATAGATGGTGTATTAACAGATATATCAAGATTTTATCTTGATTATGGGGCAAAATTTGCTTTAGAAAATAATATAGATGAAATAGCTGATCCTAATGGATACGAAATAGAAGATATATTAAATTTAAAAGAAGGAGTACATAAAGAGTTTTGGGATAAATATGACAATTATTATACTAAAGCAAAATATACTAGGGAATTTGCACCAGAAATAATAGGTAAATTAAAAGAAGAAGGAAATGAAATACAATTAATTACGGCAAGGAACCCCAAAAGTGAGGAAAGTAAAAGTTGGACAACTGATTGGCTAAAAGAAAATAATATATATTATGACAAACTAGTATTTACTGATAAAAAATTTGAATATTGCAAAAACAATAATATAGATTTAATGATAGAAGATAGTATAAATCATATAATAGAGACATCTAAAATTATTCCAGTAATTTGCCTAGATGCTAGATACAACGAAACTTGTAGGGGAAATAATATTACAAGATGTTACAGTTGGTATGATATTTATAGTAAAATAAAAAAGATGAAATTTTCTTTATAATGAGATAATATATTTATGAATATGATTCAAAAATAAAATAATACTAATATTATTAATAAATTTAAAGGATGATTAAATGAATATAAAAGAAATAGATTTATTAGAATTTAGGAAAGACGTATATAAATATTACAAAAAACTCTTTCCATCTAGCGAGAGAAAACGGATTTATGTTTATAAAAAAATTGTATAAAAAAGAAGTATTAAAATTGTATAAAATAATTGATGAAAATCATTTTGTAGGATTTTTAATAACAACTTCTTCTAAAAACAACAAATGCTTAAAGTTGGATTTTTTTGCAATATTGCCACAATATCAATCTAAAGGCTATGGAGGGCAAGTAATTGAAGAATTAAAAAAAATATCAAATGATTATTATGGTATATTTATAGAAGTAGAAAAGCAAGGTTTAGGAAAAGACGAAGAGGAAAATAAAATAAGAGAAAAAAGAATTAAATTTTATGAAAAAAATGGTTTTAAAAAATTAAATTTTGAGGTAGATGTTTTTAATGTTATCTTTTCTTCATATATATTATTTACTAATGATACAATAAAAGATGAAAAAGTTTTAGAAGATATAAAAAAATTATATTTAGCTGAATTCGGAGAAAAGAAATTTAATAAATATATAGAAATAAAAACCATTTAGATAAACAAATTAAATAAATTAATAGCCAGTTTAGCAACTTTGTTAAACTGGATTAATTGTATTTACAAAAATTTACATTTATGTTATTATAATATCAATTTATATCAATTAATTTTGTTTCAGGGCAATTCGCCAATAAATTTCAAGCAAACTAAAATATTATAAGAAAGGAATGATGATTATAGAACTAAAAAAGATAGAAGAAGGAATAATACCTATTTATGAAAACAAATCAAAAGAAAAAAGATATAGAAATATTATAAATACCAATAATAACACAAACCAGTTCATTGAAATAATGCAAAATGCAATAAACTCTTTATTTTTAAATGTTTATATGATAATATAACAGTAGTTATAAGAATTATAGAATATTAATAGATATATAAAGAAATATAGCAAAAAGGAGTAGTAATATATGTTGTTTAGAAGTGCAGAAGAAGTAACTCCATGTGGTATGTTTTCAATAGAGCATTTTATAATGCTTGGAATAACAGCTTTTTGTATAGCAATTGCATTAAAATATACAAAAAATATGGAAAAAGAAAATGTAAAAAAATTAATTCAAAGAAGCACAATTATTTTGTGGATTTTGGAAATAATAAAAATTATATTTAATATTATTAATTATGGAATTAATGAAGTAAATAAATATGTACCATTATATTTTTGTAGTCTAATTCTCTATGCAGGAATATTTAGTGGATTTTGCAAGGGAGTATTAAAGAAAATAGGTGACGTATTTTTATCAACAGGAGGAATAATTGCAGGATTAATATTTTTAATATCTCCACTTACTTCACTTACAACATATCCGGCTATTCATTTTATTAGTATACATAGTTTTATATTGCATGGAACAATGGTGTATATTGGTCTTCTTATGCTAATTACTGGATATACAACTATTGAAAAAGGTGATATAAAATACTATTCTGCAATAATACTTGTAATAAGTGGAATAGCATATATTGTAAACCTAATTTTTGATAGCAATTTAATGTTTATATCACAAAACTATCCGGGAACATTCATAGAAATAATATATAATATTACTGGCCCAATATTTCCAATATTTATGGTCGCAGCACAAGCAACAATGCCATTTTATATAGTTTATGGAATATATAGATTAGCAACTAAAAAGATAAAAGCTAATTCTAAAGAAGATATTAAAGAAGAGGAAAAAGAAGAAGTATATAGCAATTAAAAGAAAGGAGCTAGTTTATGTATGATGTAACAATAATAGGTGCAGGACCTGCTGGAATATCTGCAAGCCTTTACACAAAAAGAGCAAATCTAAATACTCTTGTTCTATATAACGATAAATCAGGATTAGAAAAAGCAGAAAAAATAGAAAATTATTATGGATTTGAAAATGGAATAGATGGAGAAAGTTTATACAATACAGGAATAAGTCAGACTAAAAAGCTAGGTGTAGAAATAAAAAAAGAAGAAGTCTTAAAAATAGAAATAGCAGAAAATGGTTTCGAAGTTACAACAACTAAAAATACATATACATCTAAAACTGTTATAATTGCAACAGGAAATAAGAAAAACATGCCAAAAATAAAAGGAATAAAAGAATTTGAAGGAAAAGGTGTTAGCTATTGCGCAATATGTGACGGCTTCTTTTATAGAGGTAAAGATGTTGCAGTACTAGGAAATGGAAATTATGCAATATCAGAAACAAACGATTTAATAAATTTAGCAAAACAAATAACAATATTAACAAATGGAAAAGAAGTACCAAGTATAAGAGCTGAAAACGTAAAAGTAATTCCGAAAGAAATTAGAGAAGTGCGAGGAGAAGAAAGAGTAGAAGAAATAGAATTTGAGGATAATTCTAAGCTTAAAATTGATGGAATATTTATTGCAGAAGGAACAGCAGGAACAAAAGAATTTGCAAAAAAATTAGGCATATTAACAAATGGAGATAAAATTATAATAAACGAAAAAATGGAAACAAATATACCAGGAATATACGCATGTGGAGACTGCACAGGAGGGTTACTACAAATTTCAAAAGCAGTTTATGAAGGAGCAACAGCAGGTTTAGAAGTAATAAAATATTTAAAAAATAAAAGGAGGAAAGAAAAATGAGTGTTTTAAGAATTACAAACAATAATTTTGAGGAAGAGGTGTTAAAGGCAGAAGGACCAGTAATTATTGATTTCTATGCAGACTGGTGTGGACCATGCAAAATGATGTCACCAATAATAGACAGCATAGCAGAAGAAATAAATAATGCTAAAGTCGGAAAAATAAATGTAGACGAAGCACAAGATTTAGCAGCTATGTATAATGTAATGAGTATTCCAACAATAATAATATTTAAAGACGGAAAACCTTACAAAAAATTTGTTGGAGTAACTAGTAAAGAAAATATATTAAATGAATTAAATTAAAAAATTTAATAATAATATATTTATAAGGAGGAACAAAAGATGGAAAGAAAAGTAAAAGTTGTACAAATAGGTACAGGTAAAATGGCAAAATATACTATGAGGTATGTTTTAGAAAAAGGTGGAGAAATAGTAGGAGCAGTTGATGTAAACCCAGCAGTTATTGGGAAAGACATAGGAGAAATAATAGGTGGAGAAAATTTAGGAGTAAATGTTATTGACTTAAAAAATGCAGAAGAAATGCTAAAACAAGCAAAACCAGATGTATGTATTGTAGAAACAATGAGCTTATTAAAAGACCTAGAAGAACCTTTAATGCTATGTGCAAAGCTTGGAATAAATGCAATAACAACATGCGAAGAAGCATTTTATTCTTGGAACTCAAATCCTAACCTAACTAAAAAAATTGATGATCTTGCAAAACAAACAGGATGCACAATAGTAGGAACAGGATACCAAGACATATATTGGGGACAATTAATAACAAGTATTTGTGGCTCAACACAAAAAATTACTAAAATAAAAGGAAGCTCAAGCTATAATGTTGAAGATTACGGTATAGCACTTGCAAACGCACACGGAGCAGGACTTACTTTAGAAGAGTTTGATAAGCAAGTTGCAAGTGTAGATAAAATAAGTGATGAAGAAAGACAAAAGATTATAGAATCAGGAGAATATTTGCCATCATATATGTGGAATACAAATGGATGGTTATGCGACAAATTAGGATTAACAATAAAATCACAAACACAAGTTACAGTTCCAACAACAAATAAAGAAGATATTTATTCAGAAACATTGGGAATGACAGTAAAAGCAGGAGATGCAACAGGGATGAGCGCAATTGTTACAACCCAAACAGAAGAAGGAATAACAATAGAATCTGAATGTATTGGTAAAGTATATTCAAAAGAAGACTTTGATAAAAACGAATGGACAGTATATGGAGAACCAAATACAAGTATAACAGTTGCAAGACCAGCAACAGTAGAACTAACTTGTGCAACTGTAGTAAATAGAATTCCAGATGTAATAAACGCAAAACCAGGATTTGTACCAACAGCAGAAATAGGAGAATTAAACTTCAAAACAAAAGATTTAAATGAATATGTCGAAAAATAATACAAAAACAACTTTTCGGGGAAAAAGGGGTCAGACCCCTTTTTCCCCATTTATATTGTTAAATAATAATTATTGTGTTAGAATTATATCGGTTTATAGAGAATATTAGAAAATAAGGAATAAAATGGAGAAAAACAAATGATAGCAATAGTAATATTAAATGCATTTATAAGTACAATAGCTCAATACATAGACAAACATTTAGTAGGTAAATGTGGTATAACTAGGAAAGATTATTTTTATTATATGTGCTTATCCATGATACCTTTTGCAGCAATTATGCTTGTAATAGAAATAATAAATGGGACCGCAAAATTTGATTTTAGCTTAATACCAATAGGATTACTTATATTTGCAATGTTTTTAAGATATAACAAACAGCAAGCTGTACAAGGAACTATAAAATATTTAAATCCATACGAAGTATCTACATACTTATCACTTCGGAGTAATTCTTGCATTTATAGTAGATAGCATATTAGGAATAAAAGAATTTACGGTTACAACATTGATTTCAATATTTTTAACATTATTAGGAGTATTTATTTTATCTGATGTTAAACTAAAAATTAAAAATTTGCAAAAAGACTTAATAGTTAGAATTACATGTGAAGTTATGTTAGGATATGTTGCTCATTATATATTAAAATATTGGTCAAATGCAGCATATATATTATTGCTTAATTTATTTTTAACAGCAATATTTTCAAAAGGTTATACTTTCAAGTATCATAAGGAACATAAAAGAATAATTAAATGGGTGTTTTTGCAACAAACTTTTGGATTTTTTACAATTTATTTAGGAAATTACTTATCAAGTAATTCTGTAACGCTATATCAATTTGTAAGACCTGTTACAATAGTGTTTACAATACTAGTAGCATTTTTGATTAAAAACATAGATAGGAAACCTAAATTTAAAGATTTAATCGCAGTAGGATTAGTAGCCTCTGGCATATATCTTATAAATACAACATTTTAGAAAAGGAAAATATTATGGAAGAAGAAATAAGAAAAGATTTATTTAATATGCAAGATAAAAAATATAAAGAATTTCATAGCAGCTTATCTCCAAATGTAGACAATATAATCGGAATAAAAGTTCCTGTTTTAAGAAATTATGCTAAAGAATTGCTAAAAAAGTATAAGCAAGAAGAAATTAAAATAGGAGATAAATATTACGAAGAACTACTTTTGCAAGGAATGATAATAGGATTGCAAAATAGAGAAAGTATAGAAAATATAATTGTTAAAGTGAATAAATTTGTACCAAAAATAAATAGTTGGGGAGTATGTGATACTTTTTGTACAGATTTAAAAATAACAAAAAAATATCAAAAAGAAATGTTTAGAGTAATAGAAAAGTATTTAAAATCTAATAAAGAGTATGAACTTCGCTTTGCAATAGTAATGTTATTAGATTATTATATAAATGAAAAATATATTGATACTGTTTTAAAAATTTTAAATACAATAAAATCAGATAAATATTATGTTCAAATGGCTAATGCATGGGCAATTTCTATCTGTTTAGTTAAATATTATGAAAAAACTGTTGAATTTTTAGAAAACTGTAATTTAGATAATTTTACATATAATAAAGCTATTCAAAAAGCAATTGAATCATATAGAATAACAGATAAGCAAAAAGAAGATTTAAGAAAAATGAAAAGGTGATTAAATGAAAAGAATAGTAACAATCCAAGATTCAGAAAACCAAATAAGTATAAATCAAATTAAAGAATTCTCAAAAAGATATAATGAAGATAAAAATAATAAGGCGATCGAAAAGAACATTACAGAAAAAGGATTAGAAGTAGCGTGCATTAATGAAGAAGTAATAAGAGAAAATGAAAGAATATTTAATATAGAATTGCCATATTGCAAAAGACAAGATCAAAAACAAAGTCATAGATGTTGGATTTATGCAAGTTTAAATATGTTAAAACATAATATTGCTAAAAATTTAAATATTGATATAAATGAATTAGATTTGTCTACAAACTATATAGCTTTTTTCGATAGATTAGAAAAAACTAATAAGGCTTATGAGAATGCAATAAATTTAACTAATTTAGATTTTGATTATATAAATAAAGAAAATATTTTTAGATATGCTGGTACAGAAGGTGGAAGATGGGAATATTTTGTGGCAGTAATAAACAAGTATGGACTTGTTCCAAGAAGTATTATGCCAGATACATTTGAAACAAATGATTGGGAGAAGTTAGAAAGAATATTTACTGATAAAATTCAAAAAGATATATTGATATTACTAAAACTTAAAGAGAAAAGTGTAAATATATATGAACTCAGAAGGGTAAAAGAAAATTTTATAGAACAAAATTATTCTATACTATCTAAGATATTAGGTGAACCTAAATATGAATTTACATATGAATATAAAGATATTAATAATGAATGTAAAAAAATAGAAAGTATAACACCATTGCAATTTAAAGAAAGATTTTTAAGCTTGAATGTAGAAGATTTTGTATCTATAGAAAATATGCCAATGTATAACAAAGAATACTATAAAATCTATAGAAAAAAATATATGGGCGGAGTAATAGGAAAAGGTAATGCACAATTTTTAAATTTGCCAATTAAAGAAATAAAAGAGTTAGTTATTAAACAACTTAAAGATGGTATTCCAGTCTATATGGGAGTAAATATTACAAAATTTAAAGATAATAAATCAGGAGTACTAGACACAAGACTATATAATTATAAAGAAGTATTAGGGCTTAATCCGTTAACTAAAGAAGAAGCATTAAATATGTATAATATTAGATATCATCATGCAATGATATTCTGTGGAGTGCATTTAGTAGATAATAAGCCTATAAGGTGGAAAATAGAAGATAGTTATGGAGATAAAGAAAAATATAATGGATATTATATAATGAATGATAATTATTTTGATGAATTTGTTATAAACGTAATAATAGATAAAAAATATCTAAATGAAAAACAATTAAAAGCATTAGAGCAAGAGCCAATAGAAATAGAAGGAGAAGAACCAGGATAATTTCTAAAAGGGCTACCATACTGACCGTGGTAAGCTCTTTTATATTGTAAATAAAAATAACATATGATAAAATACATTAAGATTAATTAATATATTGATGAAACGAGGAAATTAAATGAAAAGAATAGTAACAATTCAAGATATATCGTGTATAGGAAAATGCTCACTTACTGTTGCACTTCCTATAATATCAGCAATGGGAATAGAAACAGCAATAGTCCCAACAGCTGTGCTTTCAACACATACACAATTTAAAAATTTTACATTTAGAGATTTAAGTAAAGATATACCACTAATACAAAAACATTGGAAAGAAGAAAAATTTAAATTTGATGCCATTTACACAGGTTATTTGGGTTCAATAGAACAAATAACCATGCTAAAAGATTTTTTTAAAACTTTCAAAACAGATGATAATTTTATATTTATAGATCCGGTTATGGGAGATAACGGGAAGTTATATGTAGGATTTAACCAAGAATTTGCAGACGAAATGGCGGAGCTTTGTAAAATGGCAGATATAATAGTGCCAAATTTGACTGAAGCAAGTGCTATGTTAAACATTGAGTATAAGGAAAAATATACAGAAGAAGAAATTAAAAATATACTAATTGATTTAAGTAATTTAGGACCTAAAAAAGTAATTCTTACAGGTGTTAGCTTCAAAGAAAATAAATTGGGTGTAATGTCGTATGACAAAAATACTAATAAGTTTTTTTCATATTTTAGAGAAAAAATACCTGTTAAATATCATGGAACAGGAGATATTTTTTCTAGCACATTAGTAGGAGCAATAGTAAATGGAAATTCGCAAGAAGAGGCCATAAAAATTGCAGTAGATTATGTATGGGAAACTATTAAAGATACATATAAAACCAATAAAGAAGATGCATATGGGGTAAATTTTGAAAGTAAAATACCATATTTAATAAAGAGAGGTAAGAAGTGGGATGTTGGAAGTGTGAAATTAGGGTAAGCCTAACAAAGCCTAGCCTTAAAAAGCACACCTCACACCTCGTACCTCTCACTTTTCAAATGCAAATTACAATTTATGGAGGATTATATTATTATGAAAATAATTTATGGAACAAGTAATAGAGGAAAACTGCAAGAAATAAAAGATTTTTTTAAAAATAATAAACTAAATGTAGAAATACTATCTTTAAAAGACATAAATTTTAATAAAGAAATAGAGGAAAATGGCAAGACTTTTGAAGAAAATTCATTAACAAAAGCAAAAGCTATAAAAGAATTTTGTAATAGAAACGGAATAAATGAAATAATAATAACAGATGATGCAGGTCTATGTGTAGATGCCTTGGATGGAAGGCCGGGTGTATTTAGTGCAAGGTATGCAGGAGATCATGCACCACAAGAAGTAACAATAAATAAATTATTAAATGAAATGAAAGATGTGCCAGAAGAAAAGAGAACTGCAAAATTTATTTGTGTATTAACAGCAATTTTAAAAGATAAAAAAGTAATTGTAGCAAGAGGAGAAACAAAGGGAAGAATTGCAAAAGAACCCGGACCAATGGGAAAACTTACATACGGGCCAATATTTATTTCAGATGAATTTGGAAAGGTAATGAACGAACTAACAGCAGAACAATTAAAACATACTCACAGAGAAAAAGCTTTAATTGAATTACTAAAGAAATTAAATAAAAAATAAATGTAGCAAGATATGGAGGATTAATATGAAGATTTCATTTTATTCTAATTTTTTTACACATCATCAATTACCATTTTGCCAGGAAATGTATAAAAAATATGGAAATGATTTTAAATTTGTGTCAACTGAAAAAATAAACAGCGAAAGATTAAGCTTAGGATATAAAGACATGGATAATGATTATCCATTTGTATTAAAAGCATATGAGAGTAAAGAAAAACATGAAGAGGCAATGAAGCTTGCCTTAGATAGTGATGTCGTTATAATGGGCTCTACTCCAACTGACGAATATGCTAAAGAAAGATTAAAACAAGACAAATTAACTTTTAGATATTACGCGAGAATTTTTTATAAAGGAATATTTAGTATATTTGATTTTAAAAATTTAAAAAAAGTATATGAAAGACATTTTAAATATAAACACAATAAAAATATGTATTTATTGTGTGCAAGTAGCTATGGACCAAACGACTTTAATAAAATTGGAATGTATATAAATAAATGTTTTAAATGGGGTTATTTTCCAGAAACAAAAAATTATGAAATAAATGACTTACTAAAGAAAAAAGGAAATAAAAAAATAAATATTATTTGGGTTGGAAGATTTATAAAAGAAAAACACCCAGAAATTGCAATTAAGCTTGCAAGAAAACTTAAAAAAGACGGCATTAAATTTAATCTTCAAATGATAGGTAATGGAAATTTATTAAGAAAAACAGAAAAACAAATAAAGAAATACAATTTAAATAATGAAGTAAAACTTATTGGAGCAGTAAAAAGCGATAAAGTAAGAGATTATATGGAGAAGGCAAATATATTTATATGTACAAGCGATAAGACAGAAAGATGGGGAGTTGTCCTAAATGAAGCAATGAACAGCGGATGTGTTACAATAGCATATAAAAAAATAGGAGGAGTGCCATTCCTTATAAATAATAATGTTAATGGCTTTTCATATTTAAGCTTTAAAGAATTATATAATTTGACAGTAAAAGTAATTAGTGATAAAAATTTAAGAGAAAAAATATCTATAAATGCTTATAAAACTATTTCAGAAATTTGGACAGCAAAAAATGCAGTTAAAAATTTTGAAATTTTATTAAATTCAATTTTAAATAAGGAAGAAAATCCACTAGAAGAAGGACCAGCAAGTAATGCATATCCAGTTTAAAATATGTAGTATATGGAGGATAAAATGAAAGAAAAAGTATATTTAAAATTCGAAGAGCTATTTGGAAAAGAAGGAGAAATAAAAACATACTTTGCACCTGGTAGAGTTAATTTAATTGGAGAACACACAGATTATAATGGAGGACATGTTTTTCCATGTGCTCTTACAATGGGAACATATGCAGTGGCAAGAAAAAGAAATGATAATAAATTAAGATTTTACTCAATTAATTTCGAAAAATTAGGTGTTTTAGAATCTACAATTGATGAGCTTAAATATAATAAAGAAGAAAATTGGATTAATTATCCCAAAGGTATGATTTGGGCTATGAAAGAAGAAGGATTTAACATCAATACAGGTTTTGATATTGTGTATTACGGAACAATTCCAAACGGAGCAGGACTTTCTTCTTCCGCATCAATAGAAGTTCTAACTGGTTTTGTACTTAAAGATTTATTTAACTTAAATGTAGATATGGTAAAACTTGCGTTATTAGGACAAAAAGCAGAAAATAAATATGTAGGTGTAAACTGCGGAATAATGGATCAGTTTGTAATTGCAAACGGAAAAAAGGATTGTGCTATATTTTTAGATACTGCAAATTTAGAATTTGAATATGCACCAGTTAAATTAAAAGAAGAAAAAATAGTTATAATGAATACAAACAAAAAAAGAGGACTGGGAGATTCTAAATATAATGAAAGAAGAGCAGAGTGTGAAGAAGCATTAAAAGAATTACAAACAAAATTAAATATAAAATCTTTAGGAGAACTTACAGAAGAAGAATTCGAAAAAAATAAACATTTAATAAAAGACAAAAACAGGAAAAAAAGAGCCAAACATGCTGTATATGAAAATCAAAGAACAATAAAAGCAGTAGAGGCGTTAAAAGAAAACAAAATAGAAGAACTAGGAAAATTAATGATAGCATCACATAATTCATTAAGAGATGATTATGAAGTAACTGGTAAAGAATTAGATACTTTAGTTGATGAAAGTTTAAAACAGGAAGGAATAATTGGAGCAAGAATGACAGGAGCAGGTTTTGGAGGTTGTGCAGTAAGTATTGTGAAAAGCGACAAAGTAGAAAATTTTATAAAAAATGTAGGTAAGGCATATAAAGATAAAATTGGTTACGAGGCATCTTTTTATACAGTAGAAATAGGCGACGGTCCTCAAATTATATAAGGAGCATAAAATGAGCATAATAGGAATTGATATAGGTAGTTCAACAATAAAAATAATAGAATATAAAGATGAACAAATATGTAACAAACAAATATTAGAAAGCAAAGAATATGAAAAAACAATAGAAAATTTCATAAATGAAAACAATATAAAAATAATTGATAAAATTGTATTAACAGGAATAAATGCAAAAAAAGTGGATATTTCTAAATACGATGTTCCAGTACAAATAGTTGAAGAATTTGTTGCAATAGGTACAGGAGGGCTTTATTTATCTAATAAGAAAAAAGCTATTATTGCAAGCATAGGTACAGGAACAGCATTTATAAGAGCAGAAGGAAAGACTTTTAAACATTTAGGAGGAACAGGAATAGGTGCAGGAACATTAACAAATTTATCTAATAAATTTGCAGGTACAAAATCGCTAAAAGAGATAATTGATTTGTCAAAAAATGGAGATTTAAATAATATTGATTTAAGAATTGCAGATTTAACAGAAGAAAATATAAAAACACTTCCACCAGAACTAACACTTGCAAATTTTGGAAAACTATCAAACACTGCAAGTAAAGAAGATATTGTATTAGGAATTTTAAATATGATATTTGAAGTAATTGGAATGATGGCAGCTTTTGCAAGCATAAATGACAAAATAAAAGATATTATCCTTATTGGAAATATTGTAAAAATACCACAAATAAAAGATATTTTACTAAAAATAGAAAAAACACATAATGTAAGTTTTATAATACCAGAAGAACCACAATTTGCAGTAGCAATTGGTGCAATAAAAAGTTTAGAATAAATTTATAAAAATAATAATTGACAAAACATATCTTTTAATAGATAATTAATATGTTGAATTAAGGGAAAACGTAGGAAAAAATATTTAAAGATACAAAGGAGGTACATTATAAATGTACATTTTTAATAAAATTACGGTAAATCCACAATTACCAAAAAAGATTGAAAAACTATCTGAAATTTCTAATAATCTATGGTGGTCATGGAATACAGAATTTTTAAAATTATTTAAAATAATAGATATAGATTTATGGGAAAGTTGTGGAAGAAATCCCGTAAAATTTTTAAAATTGGTAGATCAAGAAAAATTAGAAAAAATAGCTGAAGATACTAATTTTTTAAAAGAATATAATAAAAATGTAGAAAATTACGAAGGATACATGAACAGCAAAAACACATGGTTTAGTAAAAATTATCCTGATAACAAAAACAATTTAATTGCATATTTTTCTGCAGAATATGGATTAGATGAGATACTTCCTATATATTCTGGAGGATTAGGCATTTTATCTGGAGATCATTTAAAGTCTTCAAGTGATTTGGGAATTCCTCTAGTTGCAGTAGGTTTGTTATATAAAAATGGATATTTTCATCAAAAAATAAATAGAACTGGTTCACAAGAAACAGAATATTTTGATATAGATTTAGAAAATTTGCCAATTACTCCAGTAAAAAGGGATACTGGAGAAGATTTAATTGTGTCTGTTAAAATGCCTAAAAAGAAATTGTATCTAAAAGTTTGGAAAATTTTAGTTGGAAGAGTTACATTATACCTTTTAGATTCAGATATACCAGAAAATTTAGAAGAATATAGGGGAATAACTGCAAGACTTTATGGTGGAGACCAAGAAATGAGAATACAGCAAGAAATTGTGTTAGGTATTGGTGGAGTTACGTTATTAAATAGCTTAGGGTTAAACCCAACTGTTTACCATATGAATGAAGGACATTCTTCTTTCCTAGTATTAGAATTAATAAAAGATATTATGGCAGAAAAAAAAGTATCTTTTAATATAGCTAAAGATATCGTAAGTGCAAAAACTGTATTTACAACACATACACCAGTACCTGCTGGAAATGATATTTTTCCAATTACATTAGTAGAAACGTATTTTAAAGATTATTGGAAATCGCTTGGTATAACAAAGGAAGAATTTTTAGGACTTGGTATGAAACCAAAAGAAGAAAACAGAACTACATTTAATATGGGTATACTAGCTCTTAAAGTTGCAGGTAAAAAGAACGGAGTTAGTAAATTACATGGAGCAGTTTCAAGAGAATTGTTTGGAGATGTTTGGCCAGAAATAACACCGAATGAAGCACCAATAACATATGTTACAAACGGAATACATACATGTACATGGCTTGCACCTAATTTAAAAGAATTATACAATAAATATTTAACACCATATTGGCAAGACAAAATATATTTAGATGAAACATGGGAAAAAATAAACAATATTCCAGATGAAGAACTATGGAATAATCATCAAGTAAGAAAACAAAAACTATTAAAATTAGTTAATGAAAATATAACAAAAAGATTAAGAAATTCTGGAATGCATTATGATCAAATAAAAGAAATAACCTCAAAATTAAATCCAAATGCATTAACAATTGGATTTGCAAGAAGATTTGCAACATATAAAAGAGCAACACTTATATTTAAAGACTTAGAGAGAATAACACAAATATTAAATGATGAATCAAGACCAGTACAACTAATTTTTGCTGGAAAAGCACATCCAAAAGATTTAGAAGGACAAAATTTAATTAAAAGAATACACGAAATTTCAATGATGCCACAATTTAAGGGCAAAATATTTTTACTTGAAGGATATGAGATGTCTATGGCAAGACATTTAATTTCTGGTGTTGATGTATGGCTTAATAATCCTAGAAGACCAATGGAGGCTTCAGGAACAAGTGGCGAAAAAGCTTCTGTAAATGGAGTTGTTAACTTTAGTGTTCTAGATGGATGGTGGGCAGAAGGATATAACCAAAAAAACGGATGGGCAATTGGAACAAACGCAGAATATTTTTCTTATGAAGAGCAAGATAAAGCAGATAGTGAAAGCATTTATAATATACTTGAAAATAAAATTATACCAACATATTATAATAGAGAAAACAATATACCAAAAGAATGGATTAAAATAATGAAAAACTCAATAATTTCTACAGGTGGAAAATACAGTACAGCAAGAATGTTGAAAGACTATACAAACAAATTATACATACCTTTATGCAACCTAACAAACAATTATTTTAAAAACTTAGATTTGGTTACAGAATATAATAAAATTAAAGAAGATTTATATTCAAATTGGGATGACATAGAAATAACACAAAATAATAACCTAGATAATATAACAATGGATGCAGGAAAAAATATTGATGTGTCTTGTAAAGTAAAACTACCTAATATAAGCGTTGAAAACATAGAAGCACAAGCATATTATGGAAAAATTTTAGAAAATGGAACAATAGAAAACATTAGCATAATTCCAATGAATTTATCTGAAAGAGACGATGAAAAGAAAATATATACATATACTGCAAAAATAGAATTAAAAACTGGTGGAAACTATGGATATACATTTAGAGTTATGCCAAAGCATGAAATGCTTTTAGATAATGCTAATTTAAATTTAGTAAAATGGATAACAAAATAAAATATTTAAATATCATAAATAAAACTCCCTTCTAATATAATGGTTATATACCAAAATAGAAAGGAGTTTTATTGTGAAAAAGAAAGTTTTTTTATTAGTTTTTATTATTGCACTCGCTATATTTACAACTACAATTTATGCAGCAGGAGACAATTTTAATTTTGCTATTAATTATACAGGGAATATAGTGGAAGGAGAGGCAAAAGATGCCGTAGTAGTATTAGAAGGAACAGATGCAACAGTATATTCGAATGCATTAATAAAAGTGGAACTCGTGTCTGGGCCATCAACACCAAAAATAACTGCTAAAGATACGTCAGGAATAGAATATAATATAATGGAACTTGGTTATTGGGGACCACCAGGAGGATTTGCTGTAGGAAATACTTTCAAAAATGAAACACCAGTTATTGCAACATACAGTGATCCTGGAACATATGTTATAAGACTAAGTTTAATTGACAAGAATAGTTCAGATAGAGTAATAGTATCACAAGAATTTACTCAAGTAGTGGAAGCAGCGCCAACCCCTGTAGAAAATACTGTTGTAAATGAAACAACCAATATAGTAGAAGAAATTCCTCAAACAGGAACTAGTATTTGGACATATTTAATTGTTATAGTTGCAGTTGTATGCTTAATATATGGAGGAAGTAAAATAATAAAAAAACAAAATTAGTCACACTTAATCTTTGATTTTCATATTATATATGTATCAGATGATATATGTTGATAAAAAATTGAAAATAAAAGGTGATTAATTTGAAAAGTAAAATAATAGTAATCAATAATATAAAAACGGTGTTAATATTATTCTTTACTATTATTTTTATTGTATTTTTGATAATTAATTCAACATCAGAAAATAATGTAGATAATATTGAAAACAATAATACATCAGTTAATGATTTATCAAATATTACAAACGAAAACAAAACTACTGATGCAATTACAACTAGTACAATCACAAACACAATTAGCCAAAGTGATGTTTTGATAGAAGTAAATGGAGAAATGGTAATTGGAAAACTAGAAATACCAAAAATAAATTTAGTTACATATATTTTACCAGAAACAACTGAAGAAACATTGAATAAATCTGTTACAAAGTTATGTGGTCCAAAAGTAAATGGTGTAGGAAATCTGTGTGTAACAGGACACAATTATTATAAAGATAATATGTTTGGTAATTTAAAAGAAATAGACATAAATGATAAAATATATTTAACTGATAATAATGGAAATAAAATAGAATATGGAGTGTACGAGATATGCAAGGTATATCCAGAAGAAGTAGAATGTTTATCACAAGATACAAAAGGAGAAAGAGAAGTTACATTAATAACATGCACAACAGGTGCAGTAAAAAGACTAATTGTAAAAGCAGTAGAAATATATGATTAGGTGTTGCAAAATTTGATAAAAAGAATATATAATATTTAAGTAATAAAATAAATTGTAATTTGAATGAGAAGTGAGAAGTGGGATGTGGGAAGTGTGAAATTAGGGCAAGCCTTACGTAGCCTAGCTCTAAAAAGCACACCTCACACTTCACACCTCTCACATCACAACAACAAATTACAATTTGAACACCAAATTTGAAGGAAGGAATTTATATGAGAAAAACAAAAATAGTATGTACTTTAGGACCAGCAACAGATAATCAAGAAATTTTAAAAAAATTAATGCATGCAGGAATGAATGTAGGAAGAATAAATTTTTCACATGGTAATTACCAAGATCAAGAAGATAGAATAAACACTTTTAAAAGAGTTAGGGATGAATTAGGGTTACCAATACCGCTTCTTTTAGACACACAAGGTCCAGAAATTAGAATAGGAAAATTTAAAGAAGACAAAGCTATTCTTGAAAATGGAAAAGAATTTACTTTGTTAAATGAAGATATTATGGGTGATAATACAAAGGTATCTATTACATATAAAGATTTATATAAAGATGTAGAAGTTGGTAGAACTATTCTAATAAATGACGGAACAATAGAATTAAAAGTAAAATCAATAGAAAATAAGGACATTGTATGCGAAGTAGTGCAAGGTGGTCAATTAACTAATAGAAAGAGCATAAATGTTCCAGATTTAAGCTTGCATTTACCAAGTATAACAGAAAAAGATGTTGCAGATATAAAATATGGAATAATAGCAGGTTTTGATTATATAGCCGCTTCTTTTGTAAGAAAACCAGAAGATGTTTTAGCAATAAAACAAGTTTTAAGAGAAAATAATGGAGAACATATAAAAGTTATTTCTAAAATTGAAAATAGAGAAGGAATAAACAATTTTGATAAAATATTAGAAGTATCTGATGGAATAATGGTTGCAAGAGGGGACTTAGGTGTAGAAATTCCAATGGAAGAAGTTCCAATATATCAAAAACAATTTATAAAAAAGACATATAAACAAGGAAAACCAGTAATTACAGCAACACAAATGCTTGAATCAATGATATATAACTCAAAACCAACAAGAGCAGAAGTAAGCGATATTGCAAACGCAATCTATGATGGAAGTAGCGGAATAATGCTTTCTCGGAGAAACTGCAACAGGAAAATATCCAGTAGAATGTGTAGAAACAATGAATAAAGTAGCACTAAAAATAGAAAGTTCATTAAAATATTGGAAGAGATTTAAAAATAGAGAA
Source organism: uncultured Clostridia bacterium (assembly GCA_944392485.1). Taxonomy (GTDB): domain Bacteria; phylum Bacillota; class Clostridia; order TANB77; family CAG-508; genus CAG-452. Next base: position 190,754 of record CALXWO010000002.1, read on the forward strand.
TATAATTTAGAAGAACTTGACTATAGATTTAATATGAATTATTCAGTTTGTATGCTTGCTTCAAACATAAAAGCAAAAGCAATAATTGCATATACTGATACAGGAGACACAGCAAGGACAGTTTCTAGTTTTGGACCAGAGTGCCCAATATTTGCAATTACAGAAAATGAAAAAACATACAGACAATTAGGATTATGCTGGAATATTATTCCTAAACTATTTCCAAGTGAAGGCAACATTGATAAATTAGTTTACACAGGAATTAACACACTAAAAAACGAAGGCTTTTTACAAAATGGAGATACAGTAATAATTGCAGGAGGAGCAAAAGTTGCACCAACCTTATCAGACGAAGAAGCTAGTGTAAACACTGTAATGGGCGGAATAGTAAGGATATAAATTTTACATAAATTGACATAAAAACACAAATTTGATATAATATATACATAAAAACTTCAAAGGAGTGTATTCATTATGAAAACTAAAATTGCAAAATTCTTATTTGCAATCATCTGGACTGCAGTTGTTTTCTTTGCAGGAGCAACTTGCGCAGAACGGCTAATTGCATCGATTAACAACTGGTACATCTACCTAATCGTTGCAATGACAGTTCTGATTACGACTGCCGTGTTCTATTGTTTAGGACGTGGAAGCAAGTCAGAAGAGCTTACAACAGATGATGAAGAAGAAGACCAGCAATAAAGTTTACTCGCATTCTGCTAAGAATGCGAGGTTTTTTTACACATTTTTTATATTTAAGTCATAAAATATAATATATTAGAAAAGGAGGAAGTTTTAATGTATAGAAACTATATGACAAATAGAAATTGTTGTTGTAATGGCTGTTCTGATAAAAAAGATACAGATATTATAGATAAAACATGTAATAATGTAAAAAATATGTTTGAAGATAAAAACATGTGCGAATGTGGATTTGATGAAGAAAACAATGTGTTTCCAAATAATCCTATGTTTGCACAAAGTTATGTACCTTGGCAAACTATGAATAAAACATTTGTACCAGATGTTGGACTAAAAATGGGAACAATATTTCCTGAACTTGTAAGTCCATATATGCCTGGTCAATCTATGGAAGAAATAGAATTTATTAAGAAAACAAACAAAATAGGAAAGGGGTGTAACAAATGATAGACTGTAAAGAAAATAAAAAAGAAGAAAATAGAAATGAATGTGAATGCGGAAAAGATATGAGAAGACAAGAGATGATTGACGAAATAAAAGCTTTAGATTTCACAATAATCGAACTAGGCCTATATTTGGATACACATCCTGAAGATCAAAGAGCTTTATGTATGCACAGAGAATATTGTAAACAAGTAAAAGACTTAAAAGATAAATATCAAAAAATGTATGGGCCACTTACAATTTTTTACCCATGCAACAAATGGAGATGGCTTGAACAGCCATGGCCATGGGAAAGGGGGAATTATTAATGTGGACCTATAATAAAGTACTAGAATATCCAATAAATATTAAATGTCCAAATCCTCGCTTAGCTAAATTTATAATATCTCAATATGGAGGACCAGATGGAGAACTTGCAGCATCACTTAGATATTTAAGCCAAAGATTTGGAATGCCAGACCAAAAATCAAAAGCAATATTAAATGACATTGGAACAGAAGAACTTGCACACCTTGAAATGGTAGGAACTATAGTTCATCAACTAACTGACGGATGTTCAGCAGAAGAATTAGAAAAAGCTGGCTTAGGAGCATATTATACAGACCATGGTGTAGGAGTATATCCTCAGGCAGCAGCAGGATATCCATTTACAGCAACAGTGCTTGCAGTAAAAGGAGATCCAATAGCAGATCTTCAAGAAGATTTGGCTGCAGAACAAAAGGCAAGGGCAACTTACGAAAAATTAATAGATTTATGTAAAGATGACCAAGACGTAATTGATCCACTTCGCTTCTTAAGAGAAAGAGAAGTAGTTCATTTCCAAAGATTTGGAGAGGCATTAAGAGGAGTTCAAGAAAAACTTGCAGAAAAGAAATTCTATATGAATAAAAACGATATGTGCAAATAAATAAAAAAACTTTCGATAATAATATCGAAGGTTTTTTTATAAAGCTTAAATTACATTATACTTCTAATTTTTTCTATAATCATATTAAGAGCTACTTCATTGTGTCCACCTTCTGGAACAATAATATCTGCAAATTTTTTGCTTGGTTCAACAAATTGTTCGTGCATAGGTTTTACAGTTGTACAATACTGGGTAATAACAGAATTTAGAGTACGACCTCTTTCTTCAACATCACGAAGTAATCTTCTAATAAATCTAATATCAGCATCAGTATCAACAAATATTTTTATATCCATTAAATCTCTTAAATCTTTATTTTCAAATATTAATATACCATCTAAAATAATTACTTTTTTTGGAACTACTTCAACGGTTTCATTTAATCTTTGATGTTCAACAAAAGAATATTCTGGTCTATAAATTGTATGTCCCTTTTTTAGTTCTTTTAAATGCTCTATAAGTAAAGTGGTTTCAATAGAATCAGGGTGGTCATAATTTAATTTAGTTCTTTCTTCAAAAGGAAGTTCTGGATGTGCTTTATAATAATAATCGTGTGAAATCATAGTAATATCATCTGAAAATTCTTTTCTAATATTTTCTGCAAGAGTACTTTTTCCGTGAGCCTGTACCACCTGCAATACCTATTATAATTGGATCGAGAGCCATAAGATTACCTACTTTCAAAATATTTTATTATATACATAATAAAATATTTTTCTACTAAAAGCAAGCAAAAATTACAATAAAATCTAGAAAAAAGATAGAAAATATTATAAAATAAAACTAGAAAAGAGGTATAAATATGATTTTAACAGGAAATGTAACAAAAGGAATGGGAACTGCAAAAAAATTTGTAAATATGATGCAAAATAGTTTTTACACAAAAACTAATGTTATTCTATTTTTAGGAACATTAAACATAAAGTTAAACAAATCATATGTTTTAAAACCAGATTTTATTATAAAAGCAAAAGAATATGGTGGAGCATTTAATGTACAAATTCAAAAATGCAAAGTTTTAAATGAAAATGCTTATATTGTGAGATCAGAAAAAAATATAGATAAAAATGGAGATTATGGTCAAGATATAATAGAAATAGTTTCTGATATAAATTTTAGAAAAAAATATAATTTAAAAGACGGAGATAGAATAAATATTTTAATTCAATGAGAAGTGTGGAGTGTGATGTGAGAAGTGTGAAATTAGGGTAATCCTTACGTAGCATAACCCTAAAAAGCACACCTCACAAATCACACCTCTCACCTCACAACAACAAATTACAATTTTTAGTTCTAATTTTTATTCTCAATGCATATATATATTTAAGGACAAGTTTTATAAGGAGTATATATATATGCTAAATTTTAATCTAATAAATTTTTTTCCAGAAGAAATTTTTGAAGTGTTAAGTAAATATTTTGAAGAAGATATAGAAAACAAAATAAAAACAATAGAAGAAATACGTTTAAGAGTGGACAAGCCTATAATTCTAAAATTCAACAAATATGAAAAAATACTTAATTTTAATGTTTCACAAGAGTTAATATTAAAAACTCTTCAATATATATGTGATAATTCTATATATTCTTTTCAAAACCAAATATGTGATGGTTTCATAACAATAAAAGGCGGGCATAGAATAGGAATAACAGGAAATTGTGTTATTGAAAATAATAAAGTTATTAATATAAATTACATATCAAGTTTAAATTTTAGAATAGCAAAAGAAATAAAAGGTTGTAGCAATAAGCTACTAAAATATGTATTAGATTTAGAAAAGAACAATATATATACAACACTTATAGTCTCTCCGCCAGGAGTTCGGAAAAACCACTATTTTAAGAGATTTAATTAGAAAAGTAAGTACAGGAATAGAGAAATTTAATTTTAAAGGATTAAACGTGGGATTAGTAGATGAAAGAGGAGAAATAGCAGCAATGTATAAGGGGATTCCACAAAACGACATAGGTTTTAGAACAGATGTATTGGATAATATTTCTAAATCACTAGGTATGAAAATGCTAATAAGATCAATGTCGCCAAAAGTGATTGCAGCAGATGAAATCGGAAGTGAAGATGAAATAGATGCAATAAATTATGCTGTTTGCTCAGGAGTAAAAGGAATATTTACTGCACATGGGTCAACATTAGAGGAGATATGCATAAATCCAACACTAAAAACTTTATTAAACATACATATTTTTGAAAAGATAATTTTTCTAAAAGATACAGAAAGAAAATCAGAAGTAGACAAGGTATATACCTTAAACAAAAAAACATCAGAATATATTGTAATGGAGTGATAATATGTTAGGAATAAAAATTATTATTTATTCATTTATATTTTTAAGTTGTTCTCTTATAGGAATTTTAGTATCAAAAAAATACATTAATAGAGTAAATGAATTAAAAGAGTTTAAAAATGCTCTTAATTTATTTAAAACAAAAATTAGATACACATATGAGCCGATACCAGATATTTTTAAAGAGATTTCAGAAAATGTAAACTCTAATATTTCGGAAGTGTTTAAGAGTGCAGCAAATAAAATGGATATTTTGGCAGCAGGAGATGCATGGAATTTAGCATTAAAAATAGATACATTAAATATAAATGATGAAGATAGAAATGTTCTTAAAAATTTAAGTAAATTATTGGGAAAAACAGATTTGCAAGGGCAAATTAATCAAATAGAAATGACTTCAGATTATATAGAAGAACAAATACAAAAAGCTGAAAAAGAAAGAAGCAAAAGCGAAAGGATGTATAGAACTTTAGGTATGATAATTGGCATGGCAATAGTGATAATACTAGTATAAAGGAGCAAAAGGATGGATATAGATTTGTTATTTAAAATAGCAGCAATAGGAATATTAGTTGCTGTTTTGCACCAAGTTTTAGTAAGAGCAGGAAGAGAAGATCAAGCAATGATGACAACTTTAGCAGGTCTTGTAATAGTACTTACAATGGTAATAAAAGAAATAAGTACATTATTTAATACAGTAAGAACAATATTTGGATTATAAGATTTAAAGGTTATAAGGTGAAGAAAGTGGATATTGTAAAAATAATAGGTGTAGGATTGACTGCACTTATAATTATAATTGTATTAAAACAATACAAACCTGAATTTGCTACATACGCTTCTATAATAGCAGGAGCAATAATTCTTTTTATGGTTATGGACAAGCTATTTGCAATAGTAAATCTTATAACAGATTTAACAAATAAAACCGGTGCAGGGGCAGAGTTTATTAAAATATTATTCAAAATCACAGGGATTGCTATACTTACAGAATTTGCAGTAAGTATATGTAATGATTCGGGAGAAACAGCAATTGCAAACAAAATAGACTTTGGAGGAAAAATAATAATTATAAGCATATCAATTCCAATAATAACAGCATTGTTGGAATTAATAATAAGTATATTGCCATAAAATAAATTGGAATTTGGTTTATAAAATTAATTTTAGGTTCGCTCCCAGAGATTTATTTATATTTTATCTCGCGCGCCCCAACTTCACGGAGACTGTAATAAAATTTGCTTAATGCAAATTTATATAACATTCTCCAGCTTGTCGGTCCCCACCCGTAACCCGCTCGAAAAATATAAATGGAAATCTCTTCGCGCTACTCTACAATTTAATTTATAGCATAGTAATAAAATCAGTTAAAACACATCAATTTATGAGCACCGGATGTGATTGGAGTGTTTGTGCAATTCTTAAGGAAAATTGAAGGAGGAAGCGGGATACCGAGAGGCTCGTTCAATTTAACGCTAGAATTGCTAAAACACGTATTGAACCGAGGAGCGCAATAAATTTATGTTTTTAACTAGATTTTATGGGCGTCTTGCGATTAATTTTCTCACACATTAAAAATCTAAATTCAAAATGTCAAATACCAATTATACAAATTCCAATTTATCAGGGAGAAAAATGATTAAAAAAATAATAACTTTATTTATTTTAATATTAATATTTGCAAATAAATATACATACGCAACAGATGAAATTATTTCTTCACAGATGGAGGCTTTAAATCTCTCTTCTTTTATAGAAGAAGGACAAAGCTATACAGAAGACGTGTTTCCAGATATGGATTTAAATTCTATGCTAAATTCTGCATTAAAAGGAGAGGTTGATAATAAAAGCTTATTTACAAGAATATTATCTATATTCGGAGATGAACTAGTAAGTGCAATATCTCTGCTTGGAACAATTTTGGTAGTAATAATTATACATAGCTTGCTTAGAAGTTTTACAGAGAATCTTAATCAAGAAGGTGTTAGTCAAATTGCATATTACGTTGAATATATACTAATAGTTACACTTATAATGGCAAACTTTACAAACATAATTAATATGATAAAAGATTCTATATCTAATTTAGTAGGATTTATAAATTGCATAATACCTATACTATTAGCACTAATGGCAGCCTCACGGAAGCGTTGCATCTGTTTCACTAATTCAGCCACTAATAATTTTTATTATAGTTTTTATAGGAAATACTATCACTTTATTTATTTTACCACTTACACTTATTGCAACAACTTTAGGAATAATATCTAACCTGTCAGATAAAATTCAAATAGACAAGCTATCAAAATTTTTAAAATCCGGAATAACATGGTTTCTAGGATTAGTAATAACTATTTTTGTTACTATATTGTCTTTAGAAGGAACATTAACTAGCAATGTGGACGGACTTGCGGCAAAAGGAATTAAAGCTGCAGCATCTTCTTTTATACCAGTAGTAGGAAAAGCCTTAGGAGATTCTGTGGATATGGTAATACGGTTCTACTTCACTTTTAAAAAATTCGATAGGTATAGTTGGAATGTTTGTAATAATTGGAATATGTGCTTTGCCAATAGTGAAATTAACTATACTAACAATAACATATCATTTCGCATCTGCAATATGTGAGCCGCTTGCTGATAAAAAAATTGTATCATTACTAGAACAAATGGGAGGAACATTTAAAGTGCTTTTAGGAATTATGTTCTTTGTTGCGGTTTTGCTAATAATAGGAATTGCAATGTCAATAAAGATATCTAATAGTGGAATGATGTATAGGTAGGTGAAAAATGGTTAGTTTTATAAACTCATGGGCACAAGGTATAATTTTAGCCATAATAATTGCTACTATAATAGAAATTGTATTACCAGATGGAAAAAACAAAAAATACATTAAAACAATAATTGGAATATATGTTTTATTTTCTATTATATATCCAATTATAACAAAGATATCAAACAAGCAGATAAATTTAAACTCAGTTGTAGACGCTGCAAACACTAAAATGAGTAGCTATCAGAACAATGATATTCAAGCAATAGATACAAATGCGTATATAGAAGAAACCTATAAAGGAAGAATAGAAGAAGAACTAGAAAATAAAATAAATGAAAAAGGTTTTAATGTAGATAGCTTAAATTTATATATAGAAACAGAAGACGAAAGTAGATATGGCACAATTAACAGCATAGTTTTACAATTATCTAAAAATAATAAAATGAATACACAAACAGTAAACAATTATATAAATTGCGTAAATGAAGTAGAAGAAATAAATATAGATTTATCAAACTCAAGCAATAGTATAGTAGAAGAAAATAAGCCAAATGTATCTACCGACGAAATTTCCGAGTTAAAAGATTATTTAAGCACAATGTATTCAATAGAGAAAGAAAAAATTCATATAAATGAATAAGGGAGGATGGGCATGTTTAAGGATAAGTTTCAAAATTTAAAATATATGTTGGTAAAGAAAACTGATGGAAACAATAAAAGAAACATAGAAAATTTAGTTGTTTTTTTAATTCTATTAATAATAACTATAATTGCAATTAATACAATATGGGGAGAAGAAAAAGACACAAAGCAGGAAACAAATAATTCTTCCTACAAACAACTTGCAGATAGCGGAGAAAATAATATAAATAGTAATAATTTAAAAATTACTGAATATAATTTAGAGCAAAGCTTGGAGGACATACTGTCTAACATGGCAGGAGTAGGCAATGTAAATGTTTTAGTTACATATTCAGAGACTAGTGAAGTAGTGGCAATGTATAATGAAAAAAGTACTTTCAGCAATACTGATGAAACAGATACTAATGGAGGAATAAGAAAAATTGAAGAAACTGATTCAAACAAAGAAATTATCTATGAAGAAAAAGATGGAGAAAAAGTTCCTATAACACAAAAAGTAATTATGCCAAAAGTTGAAGGAGTAATAATTACTGCCGATGGAGCAGGAGATATTAATGTTAAAACAAATATAATTCAAGCAGTATCTGCAGCAACAGGGATTTCTTCATACAGAATACAAGTTTTTGAAAAAGAGCAAAAATAGGAAGGAGATTTTTTATGAAGGTTTTAAAAAGAAACCAATTAATAGTATTGGTAGTTTCTCTTATGCTCATAACAGCAGGATACTTAAATTTTACAGCAAATCAGGAAAGTATGCAAACAGATGTAGTTGCAGATAGAAACGATACAGCAATAGGTGATGCAGAACTTGTGAGCACAATACCACACAAAGAAGAAAATGTAGTGGAAAATGTAACAGAAAACCAGACTAATAGCACAAATCAAGAAAATGTGGTAGAAGATAATGAAAACAATGAAAATAGTAACACGGAAGCGGCCCAAACAAGTAGTAATAATAAAAATGCTGAAACTGACACTTCAGAATCAGAAGATTATTATTTTACTACTTCAAAATTAGAAAGGAACACAATGTATTCGGAGCTTTTGGAAACTTATCAAGAAATGTATAATGATACAAATGCAACGGCTGAAGCAAAATCAGATGCATTATCAAAAATAAATGAAATAAATAACACTAAAAATGCTATTATGATTTCAGAGAATTTAATACTTGCAAAAGGTTTTAAAGATGCAGTAATATTTGCAAACGAAGGAAGTGTAAGTGTAATAATTAAAACAGAGGAATTAAAGCAAGAAGATGTAGCACAAATACAAAATATTGTTTCAAGAGAATTAAACGTAGGTGCAGAAATAATACATATTAGCAATAAATAGAAACGTAACATAATTTTAAATTGTTTCATAAATTATCTTAAGAGGTGTGAAGTGTGAGGTGTGAGGTGTGCTTTTTAGGGTTAGTCTACGTAAGACTTACCCTAATTTCACACTTCCCACATCCAACTTCTCACTTCTCATTAAACTACAATTTAGAAGGTGATTTTATGAAACAATTGTATTTAGATGCAAAAAATATTATGCAAAAAGACCCAGCGGCAAGAAATGTATTAGAGGTAATTATTTTATATCCAGGTTTTCATATATTAGTTTGCCATAGAATAGCACATTTTTTATATAAACATAAATTATTTTTCTTAGCAAGGTTAATATCGCAATTAGGCAGATTTTTTACAGGTATTGAAATTCATCCAGGTGCAAAAATAGGTAAAAGATTATTTATAGACCATGGAATGGGAATAGTAATTGGAGAAACCGCAGAGGTAGGAGATGATTGCACAATATATCATCAAGTTACACTTGGAGGAACAGGAAAAGATAAGAACAAAAGACATCCTACTATTGGTAATAATGTAATGGTGGGGGCAGGTTCTAAAGTATTAGGACCAATAAATATAGGAGACAATGTTAAAATCGGAGCAGGAGCAGTAGTTCTTCACGACGTAGAAAATAACACAACAGTTGTAGGAACTCCAATAGATAGAGTTATCAAAAAAACTAATAAATTGTAAAGCTTGAAATTAAATATAACTATATGATAACATCTATCTAAAGGAGATAGATTATGATTAATAAAGGAAGTATAACTTTAGACTCAGAAAGATTAACTTTAAGAAAATTAAAAGAAACTGATGCAGAAGAAGTTTTTAAAAACTGGACAAGTGACGATGAAGTGTCTAAATATGTTAGATGGTCTACACATAAAAACGTAGAAGAGACAAGAGAATGGTTAAGACAAGAAGAGAAAAATTGTAAATCAAAAAATTATTACACTTGGGGAATAGTACTTAAAGAAACAAGAGAGCTTATTGGATGTATATCTGCAATATTTAGACAAGAAGAAGATAGATATGAAATAGGCTATAATATAATGAAGAAGTATTGGAATAATGGTTATACAACTGAAAGCTTAAAAACTGTAATGAATTATTTAATAAATGATGAGAAAATAAAAAAATTTATTTGCAGACATGCAATATTAAATCCTGCTTCAGGTGCTGTAATGCAAAAAGTAGGATTTAAATATATAAAAGATGGAGAAAGCATAAGCTTTGACGGCACAAAAAAATACAAAACTAAAATATATACTTTAGATAAGTAAGATACAAAATATTTACAAATAGCTTGTAAATATTTTTTTTATTGATATAATATACAAAGAAAGTATTCTCAAAAATGAGAATGATTTTAGATTAAAAATTTTTTTCAAGGAATAGTTAAGAGTGAATAATGAAGAGTGAATAGTACAAAATGCTTCGCATTTTGAAGGAGGAAAAGTATGGTTAAAAAGGTCGCAATAATTACAAACGGAGGAGATTGCCCAGGGCTTAATGCAGTAATTCGTGCAATAGTAAAAACAGCAGAAACTCATGGCGTAGAATGCTATGGATATATAGAGGGGTACAAAGGTTTATTAGAGAATAATTATATAAAACTTGAGTCAAATGGAAGTGCATCTGGATTACTTCATAGAGGAGGAACAATTATAGGCGCATCAAACAGTACAAACTTATTTAATTATCCAGTAGAAGAAAATGGACAAGTTGTATATAAAGATATGTCATATAAAGCAGTAGAAAATGCAAAAGAAGCAGGATTTGACTGTATATTTACTCTAGGGGGAGATGGAACACAAAAATCAGCAAGGGACTTTACATTAAGAGGACTAAATATAATTGGTGTACCTAAAACAATTGATAATGATGTTGCACATTCAGAAATTACATTCGGATATAATACTGCAGTATCTGTTGCAACAGAAGCTTTAGACAGATTACACTCAACAGCAGAATCACATCATAGAATAATGACATTAGAAGTAATGGGTAGATATGCTGGATGGATAGCGTTAGAGTCTGCTATTGCAGGTGGAGCTGATGCTGCAATAATTCCAGAAATACCATATGATATAAATAAAATAGTAGAAAAAATAAATAGAAGAAAAGCTGAAGGAAAAAAATTTAGTATTATTGTTGTATCCGAAGGTGCAAAACCAAAAGATGGAGAAATGATTGTAAAGAAAACTTTAAATGATGGAAAAGGACTTGATAATATAAGACTTGGGGGAATAGGCGAAAAACTAGCAAGAGATTTAGAAGAACTTACAGGAATGGTTTCAAGAAACACTGTACTTGGTTATGTGCAAAGAGGCGGAACACCAACAGCGTTTGATAGAGTTTTATCAACAAAATATGGCTCTAAAGCAATGGAACTTGCAATAGAAGGAAAATTTAATGTATTAGTTACGTTAAAAAATGGTAAATTAAGCTATGTGCCATTAGAAGAAGTTGTAGGAAATAATAAAGAAATAGGTGCACGTTCTGGAGGAACAGAAAGCACAAATATAAAAAGAGTAACAATGGATGACGATTTAGTAAAAGTAGCAAGAGATTTGGATATATGCCTTGGAGATTAGACTTAAAATTCATGAAAATCGGCATTTTGCACATTTTAATTCAATCGTAAAATCCTCAACGTGCAAACGCACGCTTCCGGTTTTACTCAATCATTAAAATGCACAATCTACCAATTTTGATGAATTTTATAGAAATAAATTCAAATGTTAAAAAAGGAGAATTTAAATGATTAACTTTAAAGAAGAAATAGCAAAAGCAATTGCAGATGTAACTAAATTAGAAGAAAAAGAATTAGAAAATTATATAGAAATTCCACCAAATATTGATCTAGGTGATTATGCTTTTCCATGTTTTAAACTTGCAAAAGATTTAAGAAAAGCACCGCCAATAATTGCAAATGATATAAAAGAAAATATAAAGATAGATGAAGGTATAATAGATAGAATAGATGTTGTAGGTGGGTATTTAAACATTTTCATAAACAAAGAAGCTTTAACTAAAACTGTACTAGAGGAAGTAGCAAATAAGGAAGAAAAATATGGGTCTTCTAATATAGGTCAGGGAAAAAATGTTGTTATTGATTATTCAGCACCAAATATTGCAAAACCCTTTCATATAGGACATTTACGTTCTACAGTAATTGGTGGTGCTTTATATAAAATATATAATTTTTTAGGATATAATAGTGTTGGAATAAATTATTTAGGAGACTGGGGACTTCAGTTCGGTAAAGTAATGGCTGGAATTTCACTTTGGAAAGATGAATACGATTTTAAAAATGATGAAATGGGAAGTATACTTAAGATATATATAAGATTTAATCAAGAAGAAAAAGAAAAGCCAGAACTTACAGATTTAGCAAGAGAATATTTTAAAAAACTTGAAGATGGAGACAAAGAAACATATAAACTATGGGAACATATTAGAAAAATTAGTTTAGAAAATTACGAAAAAACATATAAGCTACTAAATTCAAAATTTGATTCATATAATGGAGAGGCATATTATAACGATAAAATGATGCCAATTGTAGAGGAATTAAAAGAAAAAGGACTTTTAAAAGAGTCTCAAGGAGCACAAGTAGTAGATTTAGAAGAATATAATATGCCACCATGTATTATAATTACATCAGCAGGAACAACAATATATGCAACAAGAGACTTAGCATCTTTAAAAGAAAGAATGAATAAATATGATTTCAATAAAGCAATTTATGTAGTAGGAGGAGAACAAGCACTTCATTTTAAGCAGGTATTCAAAGTCTTTGAACTAATGGGGTATGGAGAATATGCAAAAAGATGCACACATGTTCCTTTTGGATTAGTTGTAGATAAAGATGGAGAAAAAATAGGGTCAAGAAAAGGCAACTCTGTATTCCTAGAAGATATATTAAATGAGGCAATTGATAAAGTAAAAAATATAATAAACGAAAAAAATCCAGAATTAGAAGGTAAAGATGAAGTAGCAAGAAAAGTTGGGGTTGGAGCAATAATTTTTAATGACCTTGCAAATAGCAGAATAAAAGATGAAATATTTGACTGGGATATGCTTCTTAATTTCCAAGGCGAAACAGGACCATATATACAATATATTTATGTAAGAACTAAAAGCCTTTTAGATAAAGCAGGATATACACCTAAAATAGAAAATATAGATTTTAGTAAATTAACAGAAAGAGAAGCAATTTCTACATTAAAATTAATATATATGTTTAATGAAGTAGTACAAAATGCAGCAGAAAAAAATGAGCCATCAATACTTGCAAGATATCTAATAGATTTAAGCCAAAGCTTTAGTAGTTTTTATAATGAACACAAAATAATTGTTCAAAAGAAAGATATTCAAGATGCAAGACTATTTTTAACATATGCAGTAGGAACTGTATTAAAAACTGGAGCAGAGTTACTAGGTATGGAAATGCCTAAACGCATGTAAAATTTATCAAATCGTCCAATCTACTATTTTTGATTAATTTTAGATAAAAGAGGAGGAAGAATTATGGAAGTAATAGAACTAAAGCATCCATTGGTTGAACACAAATTAGCGATTTTAAGAGACAAAAAAACTGGAACAAAAGAATTTAGGGAAATAGTATCAGAACTTGCTACAATGCTTTGCTATGAGGCAATGAAAGATGCTAAAATGTACGAAACAGAAATTGAAACTCCACTAACAAAAATGGAAGTAAAAAAAATAGATGAAGATAAATATGCTTTTGTTCCAATATTAAGAGCTGGAACAGGAATGCTAGATGGAATTATAAATTTAGTTCCAAATGCAAAAATAGGGCATGTTGGTATGTATAGGGATGAAGTTACTTTTAAGCCAAATGTATATTATTTTAAAGTACCAAAAGATATAGATAAAAGAGAAGTATTTATTCTAGACCCAATGCTTGCAACAGGAGGTTCTGCACTTGATGCAATAGAACTTTTAAAAGAAAAAGGTGTTAAAAAAATTAAATTTTTATGTATTATTGCTGCACCAGAAGGAATAAAATTAATACAAGAAAAGCATCCAGACGTACAAATTTACACTACATCAATAGATGAAAAATTAAATGAAAAAGCATATATTATTCCTGGATTAGGAGATGCTGGAGATAGAGTTTTTGGAACAAAATAGCAAAAAAATATTGCATTTTTATTATTAAAAAATATATAATAATGATGTAAAATAAATAAGGAGGAAACATCTTTGAGAAAATACTTTGGAACTGACGGAATTAGAAGAATTGCAAATACAGAGCTTACACCAGAACTAGTGTATAAAGTTGCAAAAGCAGGTGCTTATGTATTGTCTAAACATTTAGACCATGCACCAACTATTTTTATAGGCAGAGATACTAGGCTTTCTGGTACTTTAATAGAAAGTGCAATGACAGCAGGATTTTTAAGTTATGGAGCAAATGTTAAATTACTAGGAGTTATACCAACTCCAGCAGTAGCATACTTAACAAAAAAGATGAAAGCAGATGCAAGTGTTGTTATATCTGCTTCACATAACACATTTGAGTTTAATGGTGTAAAATATTTTAGCAATAAGGGAATGAAAATATCTGATGATATAGAAGAAGAAATAGAAGAAGTTATGGATTCTCGGGAAAATAGAGGAATTAAATGCAGTTCACAATAAAATAGGTGTATCAGAAGACGGAACAGATTTAATAGACGAATACATATTTTTGTTTAGAAAGATATTTGAAGATAATATAGAAAAATATATCAAAGAAGATTTTGTAGTTGGATTAGATGTAGCAAATGGTGCAACATACAAAGTTGCAGAGAATGTATTTAAAAAATTAGGAATAAAGTATAAAATAATAAACAATAACCCAAATGGAATAAATATTAATGAAAATTGTGGTTCAACGCACTTAGAAGGATTAAAAAAATTCGTTTTAGAAAACAAACTTAGTTTAGGAATAGCATATGACGGAGATGGAGATAGGTGCCTTGCAATAGATGAAAAGGGAAACGAAATAAATGGAGATGTTTTACTTGCTATTTTTTCTAATTATTTAAAAGAAAAAAATAGTCTAAATAAAAATACAGTAGTTGCAACAATTATGAGTAATCTAGGGTTAAGCAAATTTGGTGAAAAAAATGAAATAACAATAAAACAAACAAAAGTTGGAGATAGATATGTACTTGAAGAAATGTTAAAAAACGGATATAATTTAGGAGGAGAACAATCAGGACATATTATAATGTTAGATTACAATCCAACAGGAGATGGAATTTTAACATCTTTAATGTTAATACAAATTTTATTGGAGAAAAATATTAGTGCATCAAAACTTGCAAATATTATTGAAATATATCCTCAAGTTTTAATAAATGCAAAAATTAATTCAAACAAAAAGAATGAATTTGAAAGTAATAAAGATATACAAAATAAAATAGAAGATTTAAAAAATAATATATTAAAAGATGGAAGAGTTGTTATAAGACCTTCTGGAACAGAACCTTTAATTAGAGTTATGATAGAGGGAAAAGATATTAAATTAATCACAAAATATGCAAATGAACTAGCTAAATACATAGAAGAAAAACTTGGTTAAATTTAAAATTTAATAAAAAAATACAAAGGAGGAAAAAAAGATGTTTATAATTGATGTAACAAATCCACTAACATTAATTTTATTGCTTACAGCTACAGTGCTATTAATTTTCCTAGGAAAGGAAATAAAAAGACCATATGCACCTGCTTTTGCATTAGCAATATTTTTAGTTTTTGTTGTAATTCATAGTGTTCAACTTGCATCTTTAAATTCAGTTAATTCAGAAATTTACAAATCAACACTTTTAGGATGCATAACAGTTGATTTAATTATGATTTTTATAACATTTTTTGGATATTTATGGGTTGATGATATTGCATGTAGATTTTATAAAAAGAAAAGCATCGATAACAGTTTAGATTGGTTTTGGAAACAAGTATAAATAATAATTAGTACATAAGGGCAGATTATATATCTGCCCTTATACTTGCTATATTTTTTTTATTATGATAAAATTTAAAATATTGTAAATCATAAAAAAGGGGAGAAGATAAATGAACAAAAACATTTTAATAGGTGGCGCATGGCCATATGCAAATAATTCTTTACACTTAGGACATCTAGCAGGACTTATATCAGGAGATTTATTAGCAAGATATCATAGATTAAAAGGGGATAATGTACTTTATGTATCTGGAACAGACTGCCACGGAACACCAATTACAGAAAGAGCAAAAAAAGAAGGAACAAGTCCAGATAAAATTGCACAGCATTATCATGAAGAATTTGTTAAAACATTTAATGCTATGAACTTTTCTTATGATTTATATTCTAAAACAGAAACAGAATATCATTCTAAAAAAGTGCAAGAAATTTTTAAAAGATTATATGACAATGGCTATATATACGAAAAAATAGAACCACAAGCATATTGCGAAAAATGCAATAAATTTCTTCAAGATAGAGAAATACAAATAAAATGCCCAGAATGTGGAGAAATAACAAAAGGTGACCAATGTGATAATTGTGGACATACTCCTTCAATAGAAGAATTAAAAAACGGTGTTTGTTTAAGTTGCGGAAGCAAAACAGTAGAAAGAGATAACAAAAATTTATATTTTGCACTTTCAAAATTTCAAGATATAATTCAATCAAACACAGATAAATGTAAAAATTTTTGGAGAGTAAATGCAAGAAATGAAACAGAAAAATATTTAAAACAAGGATTAAAAGATAGGGCAGTAACAAGAGATTTAGACTGGGGAATTGAAATACCAGTTCCAGGATACGAAGCAAAAAGAATGTATGTATGGATAGAAGCAGTTCTTGGATACTTAACAGATACAATGAAGCTTGCAGAAGAAAATGGCTTTAACTGGGAAGACTACTGGAAAGAGGGACATAATAATAAAATATATATGTGTCATGGAAAAGATAATATTGTATTTCATAGCATTATATTTAATGGATTACTTGCAGGATTAGAAGATAATTTCCATTTAGTTGATGTAATTGTTTCAACAGAATATCTTAATATAAATGACGAAAAAATTTCAAAAAGTAAAGGTAATGGAATTACAGCATTAGAAATGCTTGAAAAATACAATTCAGATTCTTTAAGATTCCATATAATAAATAATGGACCTGAGAAGAAAGACACAAACTTTACCATTGCTGACTTTGAAAGAACACATAATAATGAATTATTAAATAAGTTTGGAAATCTTGTAAATAGAACATTAAGATTTAAAGGACTAGAGAGCATGCCAACAGGTAAATTAGATGAAAAAGCAAGAGAAGAAATAGAAAAAACTTACAAAGAAACAGAATTTGCAATAGAAAATTTAGAATTTAAAAATGCAACAGATAGAGTAATGGAACTTGTAGAATTTGCAAATAAATATTATGATGAAAGACAACCATGGATACAGAAAAAAGAAGATATTGAAGGATTTAATGACACAATATATACTTGTGGTGTAATTATTGCAAATTTATCTAATCTATTTGAACCATTTATGCCTATGGCTTGTGAAAAAATAAGAAAATACTTAAATATTACAAAACCATCATGGAATATAATTGAAGAAATAGACCCAATTGAATTAAAAGAAATAGAGCCATTATTTAGTAGAATTTAAAAGAGAATAAGAAATTAATTCATACGGGGGACATTACTATTCGAGCGAAAGTAAACTTCGAAGACAAGCTGTGTCCCCATACATTAGAAAAGGAGCAAACAAATGGGAAAATTATTTGTAATAGATGGAACAGATGCAAGTGGAAAACAAACACAACTAAAAAAAATGCAAGAAAGATTAGAAAAAGAAAATATTGAATATAAATTAGTATCATTTCCAAACTATGATAGTCCATCATCTGCTCTAGTAAAAATGTATCTATCTGGAGAATTTGGAGAGAATGCAAAAGATGTGAGCCCATATATTGCATCAACATTCTTTGCAGCAGATAGATATGCTACATTTAAAAAAGACTTAGAAAAATACTATAATGAAGGTGGAATAATACTTGCAGATAGATATACAACAGCAAACATGGTGCACCAAGCAGGAAAAATACAAAATAAAGAAGAAAGAGAAAAGTATTTAAATTGGCTTTGGGATTTCGAATTTAACTTATATAAATTACCTATTCCTACAAAAGTATTTTTTTTGGATATGCCACCAGAATTTGCATTTGAACTTATGAAAAACAGAGAAAACAAATTTACACACGAAGCTAAAAAAGACATACATGAAAGAGACAAAAATCACATTATAGACAGTTATAATGCAGCGTGTGAAGTAGCAAAAAAATATGACTGGGAAAAAATTAATTGCGTAAATAATGGAAAAATTAGAACAATAGAAGAAATACATGAAGATATATTTAATAAAATAAAGGATTTGATAAAAAAATAGAATAATTAATGTAGGGGCGGCAAATTGCCGTCCGTAAATTTGTAAAAGGAATAATATAAAAATGAAACGTATAGGATTTTTTGGAGGATGCTTTAATCCAGTAACAAACATACATATTAACATAGCAAATAATTTAATTAAAGAAGGTAAATTAGATAAAGTAGTATTTGTGCCAGTAAACGATTATTATAAAAAAGAAAATTTAGCAAGCGCAAGAGATAGATTTAACATGCTAAAATTAGCAACAAAAAAATATGAGAACTTAGAAGTAGATGATATCGAAATAAAAGAAAATAGGCCATTATTTGCAGTAGATGCATTTGAAGTAATTGGGGACAGTCCCCATGCGACAAAATGTCGCAAAAGGGACATATATTTAATTATGGGTTCAGATAATTTCAAAAAAATGCCTAATTGGAAAGATTATGATAAAATAAAAGATAAATATAATTATATAGTTATAAATAGAGATGAAAAAGAAATTTCATCAACTACAATTAGAGAAATGTTAAAAAATAATGATAAAAAAGTGTTGCAATATTTACCAAAAGAGGTATATGAATATATTGATAGAAATAAATTATATAAATTGTAATTTCGATGCTTAAATTTATTTTAATCTGTAGGGGCGACCTGTGGTCGTCCGCTCTTCGAAGAAATTGCTAAAATAAAACATAATCTGTTAAAAACATCAATTTATTCAGCTCCTCGGCTCAATGCGTGTTTTAGCAATTCTAGTGTAAAATTGAACGAGCCTCTCGGTATCCCGCTTCCTCCTTCAATTTTCCTTAAGAATTGCACAAACACTCCAATCACATTCGTCACTTCATAAATTGATGTGTTTTAACAGATTTAATAAATAAATAATTACATAATTTTAAGATGTAAAAGCTCGCACAAATTCCAATTCATGAAAAAAGGAGAATTAAATTGAACGATACAGAAGAAATATTAGAAGAAGCAAATAGATGTTTAAATTGCAAAAATCCATTATGTAGAACAGGATGCCCAATTAGAACTAGAATTCCGGATTTTATAAATGCAATTAAAAATAATAATTTAGAAGAGGCATATATAATATTACAAGAAAACAACATAATGAGTGATATTTGTTCAAATGTATGTCCTTATGAAGAATATTGTATGCGGGCATTGTATAAAAGGATTTAAAGGTGAGCCTATTAAAGTTTCAAAATTAGAAAAATACGTAAATTTATGGGGAAGAGAAAATAATGTTAAATATGTATATGATATAGAAAAACAGAACGGTATAAAAATTGCAATAATAGGATCTGGACCTGCTGGAATAGAATGTCGGAGTAGAACTTGCCAAGAAAGGGTATAAGGTTACTATCCTTGAAAAAGAAGAAAAAATAGGTGGGCTTTTAACATATGGTATTCCTGGCTTTAGATTACCAAGAAACATAACAGAAAATTTAACAAATAGAGTTAAAAGTTTGGGCATAGAGATAAAAACAAATATTGAGTTTGGAAAAGATGTAACATTAGATGAGTTAAAAAAAGAATATAAAGCTATATTTTTAGGAATAGGCGCAGATATTCCTTCTACATATAAACTAACAGATAAAGAATGCAAAAATATATATAAATCAAATTACATTTTAAAAGAATATAATGCAAAAAGAATTGTAGAAAATTTAGGAGATGTAATTGTTATTGGTGGCGGAAATGTTGCAACAGATTCTGCCAGAGCTGCAATTAGGATGGGAGCAAGATCTAGTACAATAGTCTATAGAAGAGATGAAAATAAAATGCCTGCACGAAAAGTAGAATTAGAAGAAGCAATAAAAGACGGAGTAAAAGTAATATATAATACCAAAGTTTTAAGCGCAGATGTAAATTCTGAAGAAATAAAAAGTGTTAATTGCATAAGAACAGATTCATCTACTGAGAAAGTAACCGATATAGAAAATAGTGAATTTTCTTTGAAAGCTGGTACAATTATATTTGCAATAGGTTTAAAACCAGATAAAAAATTAATTGAAAAACAAGGAATAGAGCTAGATGAGAAAGGTTTAATAAAAGTTGATGAAAATTACATGACAAATATAGAAGGAGTATTTGCCGGAGGAGATGTATCTCAAAATAAAGCAACCGTTTGCAAAGCAATAGAGGCAGGAAAAAATGCTGCAGAAGCAATAGATAAATACATATCGGTTAAATTTATTGCAATACAACATTTGCAATAAATTTTGTGTTACCCAATCGCTGGGACGGAGGCAAAAATTTCATATTCATGAAATTTTATGACCTCACGTCCAACGCTCTCAATCACATATCACAATATCAATTTATTTTTTTGTTGACATATATGAACAAATGTTCTATAATAAATTTGGTGATAGTATGGATAGACAAATTATGCATATTGATGTTAATAATGCATTTTTATCATGGTTTGCAATATGGAGATTAAACAATGGCGAAACACTTGATATTAGAGAAATTCCTGCAGTTATAGGAGGAGACGAAACAAGAAGAGCGGGAATTGTACTTGCTAAAAGTAATCTTGCTAAGAAATTTGGTATTGTTACCGGAGAGCCTTTATACCAAGCAAGAAAAAAATGTCCAGCAATAAAAGTGTTTCAGGGAGATTTTAAAGTTTACAGAGAATATTCTAATAAGCTATATAACTTATTATTAGAATATACAGATAAAATAGAGAGATTTTCAATAGATGAATGCTTTTTAGATATGACAGAATATCTAATGAATTCAACACTTCTAGATAAAGCAATTGAGATACAAAAAAGAGTAAATGAGGAATTAGGGTTTACTGTTAATATAGGACTAAGCTCAAATAAATTACTTGCAAAAATGGCTTCTGATTTTGAAAAGCCAAATAAAATTCATACATTATATCCAAGAGAAATAGAAAGTAAAATGTGGTCTCTTCCAATTGGAGAATTATTTATGCTTGGAAGAAAAACTATTCCTAAATTATACAATATGCATATTAAAACAATAGGAGATTTAGCAAAATATGATAAAAATGAGCTAATTAAAAAATTTGGAAAACACGGAAAAATGATGTGGGAATATGCAAATGGAATTGATAATTCGGAAGTTATATATAAATATGAACCACCAAAAAGTATTGGAAATTCAACTACACTTGCAAAAGATGTTCAAAACTTAGAAGAGTTAAATAAAATTTTACTAACACTAGCAGAGCATGTTACATTTAGATTAAGAAAATATAATATGGTAGCTCGGAGTTGTAAATGTTGGACTTAGAACTAGCAACTTTAAAGACTTTTCTCATCAAAGCAAATTAGATTTTGCAACATCAAATACAAAAGAAATATATTTAAAAGCAAAAGAGCTTTTAAAAGAATTATATAAGGGAGAATCAATTAGACTTGTGTCTTTAAAAGTAGATAAATTATCTGATAAAAATGAAGCTCAATTATCACTATTTAATACAACAGAAAATAAAAAACAAGAAAAATTAGATGAAACCTTAGACAAAATAAAGGAAAAATATGGTTATGAAAAAATCACAAGAGCAGGTAAACTGGGCATGGAGAAAAATGTAAAATTAAAGTAATATTTTTGTAACACAAATGTAATATTACAAAACTTTAATTAATATTGACTTTAAAAAATGCTTAAGATAAAATGTCATCAAACGACACAAAAGAGTAATTAGGCATATTATAAAAAGTATTATTTTGCTTAAAATATTACATTTATATAGTAAAAAGACAGCCTAAAAAGTTTATTATCTTTTATTATGAATACAAATATTTTAAGCATTTTTAATTTTGTACTTCATCCTAAAAGATGAAGTTTTTATTATATTATCTTTTAACAAATATCTTATTAAAATACACGGGATAAGAAAGGGGATCTATAATGCAAGTTATTAAAAGAGACGGAAGAATATCAGAATATAATAATGAAAGGATTATCAAAGCTATTACCCTTGCAATGTCACACACAACAGGAGGAGTAGACATAGATTTAGCAACAAAAATTGCAGATAGCATTAAAAATCAGTTAAAAGATAAGATACAAGTATCTGTTTATGAAATACAAGATTTAGTTGAAAAAAAATTAATGGGTTCATCAAGAAAAGAAGTTGCACAAGAATATATTACATATAGGTACAACAGAGATGTAGCAAGAAAATCTAAGACAAAAGATATGTTTTTAGAAATAATTGAGACAAAATCAAATGATGTAACAAGGGAAAATGCAAATATGAATGCAGATACTCCAGCTGGTATGATGATGAAATTTGCATCAGAAACTACTAAACCATTTGTAGATGATTTCTTACTTTCAGCAGAAGCAAGAAATGCTGTTAAAGGTGGATATATACATATTCATGATAAAGATTACTACCCAACAAAAAGTTTAACATGCCTACAACATCCATTAGATAAAATATTAAATAATGGGTTTAGAGCAGGTCATGGAAGCTCAAGACCAGCAAAAAGAATAGAAACAGCAAGTATAATTGGTTGTATTTCTTTAGAAACTGTACAAAATGAAATGCATGGAGGACAAGCAATTCCTGCATTTGACTATTACCTTGCCCCATACGTTAAAAAAACATATATAGAAGAAATAAAAAAAATAGAAGAATTAACAGAAAAAGATTTATCAAAATTATACGAGTATAAAATAGAAGACTATATTAAAAAAGATGCAAAAGGGTTAAAGGGAGAAGAAAAATATGTACAACTAGCAATAAACAATACCGTAAATAGAGTACATCAATCAATGGAAGCATTTATACATAATATGAATACAATTCATTCAAGAGGCGGAAATCAAGTTGTATTTAGTTCTATAAATTACGGAACAGATACTTCTCCAGAAGGAAGATGTATTATACGAGAAATGTTATCTTCAACAGAAGAAGGTGTTGGAAATGGAGAAACACCAATTTTTCCAATTCAAATTTGGAAGAAAAAAAGAGGAGTAAACTATCTACCAGAGGATAAAAATTATGATTTATATAAATATGCTTGTAAGGTAACTGCAAGAAGATTTTTTCCAAACTTTATCAATTTAGATGCTAGTTTTAATAAACATCCAAAATGGAAAGAAAATGATCCAAATAGATATTATTATGAATGTGCAACAATGGGATGCAGAACTAGAGTATTTGGAAACAGACATGGAGAAGATACTTCAGTAGGAAGAGGTAATCTTTCATTTACAACAGTAAATATAGTAAGAATTGCAATTGAATCTGCAAAAGAAGCACAAGAAAATTTAGGTTTAAATTTTGATTTAGGAAAAGGTAGCGAAAAATATATGACAGAAAAATATAATAAAGAAGTAAAAAAAATATTCCTAAATAAGCTTGAAAAATATACAGATATTGCAGCAAGACAATTATATGATAGATATAAATTCCAAAGTACAGCAGTTGCAAAACAATTTCCACTTCTTATGGCAGGTATGTGGCAAGATAGTGAAAAATTAAAACCTAACGATAAAATAGAATCTGTATTAAAACATGGAACATTAGGAATAGGCTTTATTGGACTTGCAGAATGTTTAACCGTTCTTACAGGAAAACATCATGCAGAATCTGAAAAATCACAAAAACTTGGTGTAGAAATTATTACTCAAATGAAAGAATCATGTGACAGATATTCTGATAGATATAATTTAAATTATTCTCTTCTTGCAACACCAGCAGAAGGTTTATCTGGAAGATTTACAAATATAGACAGAAAAGATTTTGGAACAATACTTGGAGTTACAGATAAAGATTACTACACAAACAGTAACCATGTTCCTGTATGGTACAAATGTACTGCAGAAGAAAAAGCAAAAATAGAAGCCCCTTATCATGAATTAACTTTGGGAGGACATATTTTTTACATAGAACTAGATGGAGATGCAACACATAACCCTAAAAGTGTAGAGGCAGTTGTAGATTTAATGGATAAATACAATATGGGATATGGTTCAATAAACCATACTCGTTCAAGATGTTTAGATTGTGGATTTGAAAATGCAGATAGCAGTTTAAAGAAATGTCCACTTTGTGGAGGAGAAAATATAGATACAATACAAAGAATAACAGGATATTTAGTTGGAACAACTTCAAGATGGAACAAAGGGAAACTTGCAGAATTGCATGATAGAGTAACACATAATTAAAATTAGGAGATGATTTATTATGAAAATAGCTGGTTTTTATGATGAAAGTATATCAAATGGTCTTGGATGGAGAGCAGTATTGTTTGTTAGTGGTTGTCCTCATCATTGCCCAGGATGCCATAATCAAGAAGCACAAGATTTTAGTTATGGTAGTGAATTTAACAAACAAGAAATTTTAGATAGAATAAAGGAAAATTCAATTTTAAAAGGTATAACAATAAGTGGTGGAGAACCTCTATGTAAAGAAAATATTGCAGATGTTTTAGATTTTATAAAAGATGTAAAAAAAATTAGACCAGAATTTAACGTATGGTGTTATTCTGGATATACACTTGAACAATTACTAGATAGAAATGACAATATAACAAATAATTGTTTAAACGAAATTGACGTATTAGTTGATGGACAATTTATTCAAAGCAAAAAAGATCCAACTCTTAAATTTAGAGGTTCAAGCAACCAAAGAATAATTGATTTAAAGCCAACACTAAAAACACATAAATTTATTGAATACAAATTGTAATTTGCTGTTTAGAGATTAGAGGTTAGAGATTAGAGATTAATTGCAGATGTTGTAGGGGCGAACTGTGTTCGCCCGTATCAAATTGCGGGCGAACACAGTTCGCCCCTACAGC
>CALXWO010000003.1 GCA_944392485.1 uncultured Clostridia bacterium
CCATTCAATTTTAGAGAGTAATTCTTCTCGTATTTTGTTTTTCTTTTTTACAATTCTAATCATATCACACCATCCTTTCTTTTTCAAGTTAAAGGCAACAAAAAAATCAACCTTTTACAGTTGATTTATCAATACTTTCGTCTGGTGCGACGATTTTACTTAATGGAGCGGGTAGAGGGAATCGAACCCTCGCTACCAGGTCGGAAGGTGTAATTAGTGCTTTTTTAAATTTATTTAAAATCAATAAACCTGTTGTGGTTGTAGGATTTCATTATAATTATCTAACTGCATGGAAAAGCATAAAAAAACATGTTTTTTCACACAAATTACGTCAAATTTACGTCAATTTTTTTGTCTGCTTTTTGTAGTATTTTCAACTCTTCTAGAGTAAACCAATTATCTGTTTTATTTATTTCTTTTTTTATTCTCTGATATTTTTCTTCTTCTATTATTTCTATTTCTTCTACAACTAATTTTTCCATTTTACTTCTCCTTATCAGAGAAACGCGTTTCTTAAACTAATTAGATTATATTTACTTTTTTCGACAAAGTCAACAATAACCGTTCGACAAAATCTTACTCTTGCAACGTTTTTGAGAAATTCGACAAAACAAAAGTGGCTGTTTGCAATACTTACATAGATTTAATAGTTCGCCCCGAGCGAAGTATTGGAATTTATAAATATTTATATTAAACTATGGTTATAATAACTCTAGAGGTAATATAATGTTTGTATTTGTAATTAAAAGTGTAAGAAAAAAGGAGAATATAAGTTTATATAAATTATCTAAGTCAACTGAATTATCTTATTCTTATTTATCAGAATTAGAAAACAACAAAGTATTTAATCCTAGTCTAAAAACTATGTATAAGATAGCGACTGCTCTCGAAGTAAAAGTAGATGATTTATTTTATTCTGAATTGGATATAGAAGATCTAAAAGAAGAAATGTATAATAAAATTGATGTGTACGGCATCAATTCTAAAGAAGCTCTTGAAGTATCACAGATTATAGATTTATTAATTAATGTTAAAATGAAAAAAAGAGACTAGTCAAACCGAACGACTAGCCTCTTGCCCCCATAAACTTTAATCTAAAGTTTGTTTTATTATAACATAAAAGACTAGATGTGTCTAGTCTTCTAATTTAATAATTCTTTTGAAATTTTAATCTTAATAATTCTAATCCAAATTCTTTTGGTGTCATTATTTGTATTCCATACTCTTTGATATCATTATTATCCTTTAATTTTAATAAATGTTTATCACTTGTTACTAAATATTCAATGTTTCCGTCTATACAACAATCTATAAATTTATTGTCATCAGGGTCTTTTTTACAATAATTAGTTCTAGTTTTCCCATTTATTTTTTTTATTTCCCATAATGCATTAGATAACTTATAAAACAATCTATTGTATTCTATTTTATCAATTTCAATTTTTGATTTTTTTGCTCTTGCATCCATTTCTTCTAATGTTCTAGAAAAAATTCTAAAAGCTTCTTGGAAAGTTCTTATATTCATACAAAAGCATATTTCTCCGTCGTGTTTGTATTGAAATAAATCTTGACATTCAGTATCTTCATGAAAAATTGCATCTACCAATGTGTTTGTATCTACTACTACATCGATACAACTAGAGTTGTTTTGCTTCATTTCTTACTTTTTTTAACAATTCTCTACTATCTTTTTTAGTCCATCCCACTGCTTTTGCAACAGAAGAACACTCTTTACACAATTCTTCCCATTCAGGTTTTATATTAGATACAATATTTACATTTTCTTTTTTAGCTCTTATTACTTCAATCATTTTCTTTATTCTCCCTCTTATGTTAAATATATGTTTCATAATATACACCTCTTTCTAATATATAATATTCCCATATATTAGAAAATAATACTATGTATATTATAGCACGAATTTAACATAATATCAAATATTTCTATTTGTAATGTAATATTATACCATTCAAAATAAATTTGTCAAGGAAAATCGTTCGACAAAATTGTCGAATTTTGGAAAATAATTATTTCTAAAATTTTCTTGAAATAAAGCTAAAAACTAAAGCTCATATTTCAATTCTAAGCCGTTTTTATTTTTAATTAGAGTACTTATATGTCTTGATTTTGTGCTTTTTTACTTCAAATTGACTATTTTATTCTTTTTATATTTTGTCGAAATATGACACGCAATTTTTGTTGAAATTTAGTATATATTAATATATCATTGAATGGGTGATACGTATGAATAAATCTCAAACAAATAACATTCCTATTAAATGGTTAAAATTCTTAGTAAATTGGCTAATACCTATCGGCATAATTTTAAACGCAATATCTTTTAATTCATTAATAACTTATCTCCCTCAAAATAGCCTATTTTCTGTTTTATTTGAAATCTTTTATGGCTTAATAGCAATAGTCTTTCCATTAATTGTACTCGGATACTGCATTCAATACAAAAAACAAGGCTATTATCTATTAAAAATTTTTTTAGTTGCAGAAGTAGTCTTTAATTGTGCGTTTGCTTGTTTAAATAATGTGTCCCTATATGTAGAAAACCCGCTTGCAGACTTTCTTGTAACCTTTATCCCTTTAGTATTTATATTTTCGGTGCTATGGATATATCCTAATTTTGTTTATTTAAAAGATAGAAAAGTATTGTTTTTAGAAGAAAATAAAGTAAATAATTCAAATCAAAGTGCTTATTTTTCAGCAAAAAAAAATAAAAATTCTTCAAAAGCAAAAAATATGAAACAAGAAAATATTACTTTTAGTATAAATAAAAAAAGATTAATATTAATTATTTCATTGCTTATTACTACTATCCTTATAATTATTGGAATGTATTGTTTAAATAATTATATAAATTCTTTAAAAAATGATATTAAATCTCTTAAAATCAAATATAATGAACTAGAAAATACATACAACCAATCAAAAGAAACTTTAGACCAAAAAATTGAAAGACTAAAAAACGAGGAAAAATTAGAGTTTTTCGATGAAAATATTGTATTTGTTTTAGAAGGTTATGGCAATTATTATTATACATATGATCAAGTTCAACAAATTACAAACGGAGAAAGTTTTTCATACTTGGCATATAATAAAGAAGCTGCAATAGCAGAAGGCTATCAAGCTTATTCTGAATAATACCTCAGGAGGGTTCCTGTTTTAGGACACCCTCTTTTAGTAGGTAAAACTTCCATCTTTATATATTGTAAAACCTTTAAACTGACTTAGCATTTCTAATTTTTCTCTGTTTGTTTTGTTTGGCAAATTACCTATATAATTTATTATTTGGCTCTGTTCTCTGTCTGATAATGTATATTCCATGCCATAAAGAACAAGCTTTTGTGTATAAGTTATATCCATATTTTCTATATAGTTCCAGACTTTAGTTTTTTTACTTCCAGATATTGATTTCCCTTCTAGTGTTCCATCATCTTTTTTGTCTGCGGAGAACTCTTGTGTTTTATATTTTAAATATTCATTTATATTCATTCCTGTTTCTTTTATAATAGAATATTTTTTATCTGAGTCATTTAATATGTAATTTTCATACAATAAAGTTTTTTCCTTATTAGAATAATTAGAATTTACTATTACATCAATTTTTTCACTATCTTTTTTCATGCCTTCCGTTTTAAATTTATAATCATAATAAGAAGTTGGTTTTACATTTTTTAAAGTTTCTCTTAACTTTTCATATTCTTCTGAGTCAATTTTTAAAACATCATACTTTGCTTTTGAATATGAATCACTTATGATTTCATTTAAAATTTTTGCCTTTTTCTCACTGCTTAATTTATTATAGTCTTTATCTTTTAATAATCCTTCCACTGTAGTCTCTACATAAGAACCTGAAATTTTCTGAAATTTACTTCTTTGTGTGGAATCCATAGTAATTTTTTCGCCTTTATTGTTAATGTAATACGGTGCAGTTCTTGGAAATATCGTAGTATCTCCTGTTTCTTGATAAAGGTTATATATTTCTTGACCTGCCTTGCTTAATTCCCCTTTATTTGTGTTTGCAGGATTTATAAATACGTTAAAGAAATTGTTTTCTCCTCCATACTTCTTTATTTCATTTCCTAAAGTATCAATTGAAGCAGGAAGAGTTTTACTTAATCCTGGTATTTTTGCTTTAATTGAATTTATAGCACTTTGTACAGGTTTTTCATATTCAAAAGATGTTCTTTGAGTTCCATCTACCATATCTGCTATTTGCTTGCTAAATGTTGGTATTGCTCTAGCTGGCAATTCTAACACCGACTGGGATAAATTTTCTAAAGTTGTGCCATTTCCATTTAGAACGGTATTTAAGCTATCCATAAATGATTGTTGTAACAGCTGTTCTGTACCTATATTAATAGATTGAATAGCTTTGTCTAGTACATTTGCATCTGGATTTTTTTCATTATATTTTACATAGTTTGTCATAATTGCTAGTGGCGTTGCTATTGGTTGTGCCCAGTCATATGAAAAACTTTTATTTCCAATTTTTATTGAATAACTATTAATTCCCAAAGAATTTTTTAAAAAGTTCTTTACATCTTTATCTTCATCTGCTTCTCCTGTTGCTATTCCAGCTTTTGCTAACGCATATCCTAATACATATAAAAAACTGCCTGCTGTTCCTTTACCTAAATTTTGAACAAAATCATGTTGAGCTTTTGCTGTATATTGACCATTCTCTAATGAATTTTTAAATTTTCTTGCGTCCATAGTAAGTGATTTTACTAATCCTACAGGAGAATAATCTACAATGGCTTTAGTAAGATTTGCAGGTGTTTTTGCAAAAGGAATTAATACATCTCCCAATCCATAACCTTTAATATTTGCCTTATTTAATATGTTTCTTATTTTTAACACAGATTGAGTATAGCTGTTATTGTCTTGCCATGTTCGTTGTAAAGCTTCATTTGTAGCAATATCTATCATATCTTGTGTAACCTGTGTAGTATTATTTAAAACTAATTGATTATTTATTGAATTTGTAAAACTAGCTTCATAAAAACCTCTATCTCCTGCATCTAGCATAAAAGATAAAAGATTATCTACTCTGTTTAAAGCCTTTCCAATACCTTTGTTTTTAAAATTTCTTCCCTCTGATACTTCAAATCTATTGCCTTCTATATTCCTTGTATTTATTCCTTTTTTAAAGTCATTATATGATTCAAAAAGTCCTTTTTTAAATCCTTTTGCATATTCTTTTACGTTTGTATTTCCCATTGTCCTTACGCCTGTTTTTTTAGAAATTAACTTATCTATTCCTGCAGATACACTATCGCTAAACATATTTACTGGCAAAATAGTTGCATTTCCTGCTACATTTCTTACTTGAGTTTTTGGATTAAACAACATAGATATTCGCATCCATGACTTTATGCTTTGTCCTGCTGTCGGTGGAATTTTGTCTGTAATTATTTTTTGAATTTCTGCTAATTTTACCTTTTTATTATATCCATCTTCCATTGTTGAAACGTCTTTCATTATATCCAAAATATTCTGTGTTTCGTTAGGTGTCAACTCAAATTTAGATCTATTATTTTCAATCCATTTCTTTGACTTTCCTTGCACCATTTTATTATAAGCTTCACTTAATTCTCCTTGTGCATAATAAAACATTCCTTCTGGAGTTAATCTAGAAAGAATGTTATAAGCTTGAACTGCTTGTCCTGCTTTAGTTCCCATATCTCGCATTTTTTTAGCCACTTCTACAGCACTTTGGTAGTCTCCATTATCTTGATATTGTTTTAACAAAATCCAACCCTCTGCAACATCTTCTGCCGTTGCATTTTTACTATCTTTTGAATGCCATTTAACTACTTCTTGTTGTCCATTTTCATTTAATTTATTATAAGCATTCTCTAAAGTTTCTTTATTGCTTACAGTCTTATAATATTCTATATTTTCTTCGTTTTTCATTGCATTTCTAAAATCTTCGTTTAAAAACCTTGATTTGTTTGTAATGTTTTGGAAAAAACTACTTTGTTTATTTCCCTTCACATATTCTTTGGTTGATAATTTAGGTGTTGTGTTTGCATCTTCTTTTGTTAATTGAGAAATTTCTGTTGGATTTAATATTTTCTCTTGTATAGAATATGTGTTGTTTTTACTTTCTTGTATGTCATTTACACTTAATATTTTATCCATAGAACTTCTTATTTGCTGTTCCATTTCAATAGGTAGTCCATAATCGACTTGTAAATCTCCATAGAAACTAGCAACATAATCTGCAACAACTTCTTCCGCTAATTCTACTTGTCTATTTCCATCTAAATTTCTTATATCAAAATTTTCCGATGAATTTGCATAATTAAAAATAGCTTCTTGATAGTTATAATCAGAAGCTATTTCGTTTACTATTGGTTGTATTTCATTATTATATATTTTATTATTGTTTTGTCTTAAATAATGAGTTAATTCGTGATAAAAAACATTTTCTATGCTACTTTCTCCTAAAGTATCAATATAGAATTTTTCCTTATTGGCTAAACCTTGATAAAAATTTTCATCTCCATATTCATAAAAAATTACATCTCCACCAAGATTATTTATAATATTTTTTAATTTATTCTCTTTCTCTGTTAAATTGTTTTTTTGGTATTTATCTGCATAATTAATTAATTCTTGTTTGATTGTGCTTTCGGTAACGTTTTGTTGGATTTGATTTCCGCGTAATTCTTGGCTATTTGTTGCACCATTGTTCTGCCCTCTTTGGTATTCCTTAAATAACTCCTGAACTCTTCGCTTGTCATCTTGTTCAATTCCTCTGCTGTTTTCATTCGTACCACTCTCACTTTCGTTCATATTATACAATAGATTTTGCTTATTATCAATACTATTTACTTTAGCATTTTGTACAACATTATTGTTTTGTACTTTATTTCTTTGTTCCTTTACAGCATCATATATTGTATCTACCCATTCACTTGAATTAAACGCTACATATTTCTTTCCTTGCCTATTCAATAATTCTCTTGAGTTAGGTTTTGTTTCTTGCCATGTTTTATATGCTATTTGTTCTATTTCTTGATTACTCTTGTTAGCTATTTGTGAGCCTAGTTGTTTTGCAATTCCTATCCATTGTTCTTTTGTTCTTCTTCCTTGATTATTTGCTTTACTCCACTCTAGTATTTGATTAAATTCAGTTTTATCATAACTACTATTGTCTTTTAGATATTTCTTATAAAGATCTATTCTGTTGTCAGAAGTTTTTGTAGTATCTAATATTGAATCTTCTTGTTTTGTTACTTCTGTATTTATACTATTTATCATTTCTTGTATTCCAGATAATTCTTGTTCTGTTATCATTCCTTTTGAATTTATTATATCTAAGAACTGATTCTTTTCTTCTTGATTCATTTTGCTATTATTTATTTCTTCTTTTGCAAGTTCTGTATAGTTTTGTAATCTATTTTCTTCGTTTACTACTGGCAAAGTTTCATTTTGTATAATCTTATTACTTTCTTCTGCTGAATTTTGTTGCAATTGTTCTTGCTGTATCAGATTTCCTTCGTTTTCTATTTCTTGTTTTATTTGTTCTACATTATTTAACAAATCATTTTTTTGCTCTTCATTTAATCTTGTGTTTGTTATATTTTCATATTCATTTACAAGTTGTTGATTTACGGTTTTATTATTGCTATAATTTGTTCCACCTAATCCCATTAAATTTAATGTAAGTGTTGTTAAAAATGTCATTTTTGTTGTTTCTTTTGCATCTTCCCATGCCTGATTTAATGTGATATCTTTATTCAATACCATTTTGTCTATTCCATATCCTGCTATATTAGAAATGTATTCCTCTCCAATTTCTCCTGCCATCTGATACCCTTTAGTTGCTAGGAAATTTGATACTTTACCTTTAGTCTTGTTTGCTATAGCATTTCCAACTATATCATCTAATACACCCTTACCTCTAAATCTAATTCCACCTGCTATTTTCTCAGTTCCTACCTCTGTAAGACCTTTTAAACCTCCTGTTATTCCTGCTTTTTTATAGCTATATCCTTCATCAATTAATCTTCCAGATTCATCTCCTGCTGAAGTAGTAAACATTGCTACATCCCCTAATACTGGATTAATTGCAGACAATCCTATTGTAGGAATCATTCTTCCTACTGTCTCTCCTAAATTTCCAATAGTTTGTGCTGTTTCAGGTAATGAAGAACTATATAATTGATTTGCATTTGTATTTGCTTGTCTATGCTTTATTCTTTGACTTGTATTTGAAAGCCCCTCCTTTTGATTTTCCTCAATAAAATTCTTCAATGCATCATTTGGTATATTTTTCAGAAGC
The DNA here is from genome assembly GCA_944392485.1 of uncultured Clostridia bacterium. Classification (GTDB taxonomy): domain Bacteria; phylum Bacillota; class Clostridia; order TANB77; family CAG-508; genus CAG-452. The sequence goes on from CALXWO010000003.1 coordinate 8,310, forward strand.
ATTTCGCTTGTTTCTGTCTGAGACTCTTGTCTTTGTCCGTACAAAGTATCTGTCCAATTTAGGATTTTATTAGGTGTTTCTGCAATTGCATTTTTAAATCTATCTAACCCATATCTTATTGTAGCAGGTATGCTTTTAGAGGAATCTTCCGAATAAATGTCATTGCTTGCTTTTACTACTGTTCCTATTTCTTTTAGATTTCCAAGACTACTTGTTGACATTAATGGCTCTGATGTTTCATTCGCTTTTTTGGTAACTTTACGTGATTCTTTTGTGTTTTTTATATTTTCTTTATTTTTTCTTTCTTCAAAACTTTGTTTTTTGTTTTGAGAATTACCTTTTGTAACAGGTCCATAAGTTATATTTTTTGAAATTTCTTCATTTTTATTTTGTTCTTTATTTTCTTGATATTCAGATGCTTTTTGTTTTTTATCCATTTCAGCAATTATTTCTTGTCTTTTTTTATCGTTTTTTTGTTTTTCTTGTTTTTTTTCTTCTTCCTCTTCCTCCTTCTTTTGTCTTTTATATATTTCCCATGAAGAATTTTTTTGAGAACTTGATTTATCAAAATTTCCCGATGATAAATTTGTTGTTTGATTAATTCCATTTTTCTTTTTATATTCTTCCCATGAAGACATAAAATACCTCCTTACAAGCCTAACATAGAGAACAATTTATCTGCATCTGAGTTGCTAATGTTTCCTGCTTTATATTGTGATAATATATATGGTCTTATATTGTTACTAGTTATAGTTCCTAATGTTTTTCCTATAATTCCATCATTACCTTGAGATGCTTTGTAAACATTTAATATTTTTTCTGCATTAGCACTTAGAGTCTCTCCGTAATCACCGCTAAATGATCCTGTTTTATTGCTACTACTTGATTTTCTTGAACTGCTACCCGAGCTACTAGCTTTTTTTTTAGCTAGATTAAATTCCTGTTGCCATTGACTATCAAGTATTTTGTCTCTTTCTACTTGATAATTGTAATCTCGTTCATCTTTTGCTTTTGTATAGTCGTAATTTGCAAAATTCATATAATTTGTTAATGCATCTTGATATTTTTTATATGCTAATTCATTTCCGTACTTCTGTAATTCTAATTTAGCATTTTCAATATCTGCCAACAATTCACTTTCTTGCCTTGCATATTCTATTTGTGCGTTATTTAATTGTGTGTTAATATCATTTATAGATTTATCTCTAGATGATTGCAATGTGGCTAAATTATTTCCGTAAGCATTCTCTACATTTGCATAAGCGCTACCTAACAATCCACTTGTATTTAAACCTGCTTGAGATAATTGTTGTTCTACAGTCTTTTTACCTAACATAGAATTAATATATGCTTGTCTAGCATTGTCATTATATGTTTGCATTACATCTTCTCTTTGAGCATTTATCTGGTTATTTGTTAATTCTTGTTGTTTTTGCAGTGCTAATTTTTGCTGTTCTGCGATTTTTTCATATTGCGCTAATAAGTTTTTAGTTTCATCAGATGCATTCGCTGTTTGTGATTTTGCATATGCTTCTGCCAATTGTTGAGTTGTTTTAGTTGGAGTTTTTGTTTTAGTAGTTGTTGTAGAGCTCTTTTTGGATGAACTTGATCCTGGTAAAGTTATTTTATTCCCTGTATATATTAAATTAGCATTTTTTATATATGGATTTAAACTCATAAGGGTTGATACACTCGTTCCATATTTACTTGCTATTCCACTTAAAGTATCTCCTCTTTTAATTGTGTAAGTACTCATATCTTAATCTCCTTTTATAAATTAATCACATAAGAAAAGAGCTAGATTTTTCTAGCTCTTTTCTTATTTTACATATGTTTTGCCATCATAGTATCCTGCTATCCAACCTGACGGAATTTTTATCCAAACATCATTGCCAACATTTTTTACAGCTTGACACGTTACTCTTGTTCCGTCTTTCAAACAACCTGCGTTTACTCCTGAACTGTATGCATTTTCTTTTGCATTTGCAGTAAGTTGAGAATATGTTTTTTGTTTATTACCTATTCCTGCCCCTGCTCTTACTTTTAATATTACTTGTGTAGTATATGTAGTTCCTACTTTGTATCTGCTTGTATTTAAGCCTAATTTTGCTTGATTTTTTGGTCTTAGCACACATACATAACCCGTAAATGGTTTATCTCTATATCCTACTGCTAATTTTTTTACTCCGTTTTGGTCAAAGAATTTTCCGTTTACATCTATTAAAGCTATGTGTCCGTATCCTCCGCCATAATTACTTCCATATACTAATACATCGCCTGGTTGTAATTTAGTGCTTTTACTTAATTTTGTAAAATAGTCTTTTGGGTAATTTGTTGCCCAGTCTTTTGCATTACCATACGCCTTAAATGATTTTCCAAATACTTTATATAAGTATTGTTGTATTAAGCTTACACATTGTCCTTTATATTTATTATTTGGTGCTGGGTTTGCTACACTTCCTTGTTTTAAAGCCCAACTTCCGAAATCTGCTAAATTCATTACTCTTCACTCTCCTTTACTATTTCTTCTCCTACTGTTACATCTTCAAAGTCTCCGCCTTGATAATCTTTGTCTACTTCTTCCATTTAATTTTCCTCCTTGTTTGTTACTTTTTTTAAGTCTGCAATTCCTCCTGCTGACATTGTACCGAATATACATGTTACTATTGTTTCTAATACAGACATATCTTCTACTTTAAATGCTATACATATTATGCTTGCTATAACCGCAATTATTATATTTTGAAGTGGTATCCACTTATTATCTAAACTAGTTAGCTTAGTTATTTCTCCTGCTATTAAAGTTAATGCCATTATTATTATTGCTACTGTTATTTCCATAATCTACACCCCCTAACTTCTAATTACTTTCGTAGGAACATCTAAAAGTTCGCCCATGAGCTCTTTTACTGTTCCGTTCCCACCAAGATTTTTGTATTGTTTGAACATTGCCTCTATGTTTTCTCTATCTAGTATTGTCATTTCTCCTTTTGTTTTATATTCTCTATACCTTCGTATAAGCTCATTTCTAAGCAATGCTTGTACGCCTTCTTCTATTGCTATATCTTTCTTTTTTCTTGATTTTAATTTTGTACTTAAGAACCCTAAAATACTTCCTAATATTAAAGGGATGAAATAATTTAATATTATATGCAATATATTAACTTCCATTTTTATACCTCTTAATCTTTTTCTTGTTCAACTGCTTATTCAACCACTTCTACTGTCAACCATGTATTAACTGTTCCTCTTATTTTATATGGAGTACCACCAGTATTATCTATATACATTCTTATTACATCTCCTTCTGCAACACTTAGAAGTCTTGGGCTTATAGAAGCACTTTTAAAGGTGCTTCCTTCTCCTGCTAAAACTTTAGCTGCTTCTTGTGTATTTTTTCTTATTCCTAACCATATATATCCTCCTGTCAATGGGGTATCAATAAAACACGAACCACTCACTAAAACTTTAGACACCCCTGTTCCTATAGTTATTCCTGCTGCTTTTGCTGCAAGTTTATTTCCTACTCTAACATTAGAGGTAAAGGCTACATAATCGTTTTTTGTTCGATTAGCTAAATCCGCACTTCTATATACAGTACAAATATTATTTTGTCTCATGCTTATGTCAGCATAGTATAAATTCCCATCTAATCCTCTCAGGCACTCATAACTAGATAAATTTGTTTTGTCTCCACCAGTTTTTAAAAAATTTATACCTTCGTGACCTGTTGCAGTATCATTCATCCAAAGCCCATTCATCTCAATAATATCTGAATTGTGCATGTCTATTCCTGCATCAATATTTCCATTTGCGAAATACTTATTTGTACCTGCATGTATAGTATCTGCACTTTGTATTGAGCCTCCAATACTTTCATTGTATGGTTGTCCAAATGCCACTCCTTTAGGGTGCATTGCCATTAGTGGAACTCCTGTACCAAGAAGAATGTTATATGTAGCAGTTTTTATTTTGTCTGATACAGTTATTTGAATGTTATAACTATAAGATAAGTCAAATCCTTCTGCTCCTGCATCTCCTTTTATTGTTCCATTAAAACTGAATTTATTTTCTGATATTGTTGGAGTAATATCTATTGGCTCTCCATATTCACTTTCGTTTGATTTTTTATATTTATATTGACAAGCTGTAATTTCGTTTGCTACTGCTCCGAAGTCTAATAATTCTTCGGTTTTCCAAAACTCTCCTTCAAATATTAAAGTAGTTTCTTGTTGTACTCCACCAGTTCTTGCAACTGAACCAGATTTAATTGCTATAGCCGAATAATCTTTCCACTCTTCAGCAGATTTTGTTATAGCTGTACTATTCCCTCTGCTATCTATCGCATATACAACAAACGTTCTATCAGTTACATAACTTAAACTTAATGTAACATCGGCAGTAGAACTATACGATGCTTCTACAGATTTATTTCCACATACTAACCTATATTTAGACATAGTCGCACTATTTTTAGCTACCGCCTTATTTGCTGTAGAAATAGTAACTTTAAGCACATTATATCCATTTATTAATATTTGATTGTTCCCAGTAAGTTGTGTTGACACGCTTCCTGTATCTTCATATACGCAATTACTAAATGTTGGATTTGAGTTTGTTACGTTTGCTGTGAAGTTTACTGAACTAGTACCTATTTGTGTACTTCCACTATATGTAGTTAAAGTTACTGTTCCTGTTGCTTTATTTGCTTTTGTTATGTACTTATATAATTCTGTTGTATTCCAGCTATAACTTGCTCCTATATTTTTCTGTGTTCTTACTGTACTTCCATTGAACTTTATTACTGCTGTATGTGTAAAGCTTGAACTTGCCCTATTGGTATTAATTTTTATTGTTGCTCCTATATTAAAATTAGTATCGCTCAAAGAAACTTTAGATGTTCTTGGTATAGTAGTTAATGTTTTAGTTGCACTTCCGCTTTAAAGTTCCAACATAGCTGTTTTCTGAGTCCCATGTAAAAGAAGCTGAAACTGTTTTCTTTCCATCAGCATTATGCTTTACATTTTTAGTAATCGTTCCTAATAGAACTCTAGGATTGCTAGAACTCAAATCAAATCCATCTACAGTTTTTGACTCAGTTGTTCCATCTAAAGTACATTTAGCATGAGTAGTATATCCGCTATAAGCATATCCACTATCTCTTACGGCATAAAATTTTGCTGTAACAGATGTATAATTTCCTGATATACTTTGTGAACCTTGTGTTATTGTGACCTCTCCATGATATGCCATTGTTTCCTCCCTATTAAAAAACGAGCAGTAAAATAAAAATTACTGCTCATTTTTAAGCTATTATAATAAGCTTGAAAGCCATGTTTGATTTCCGTATTTGTTGTATTAACAGTCCTGCTATCTGTGCTTGTCCTTCACATTCTATTTCTTTAGCATAAACACCTTTATCTGTCATTTCTGCAACTCTTTCATTAGTAGTTTTATTAAAAGTCCTGTTTCCATCTGAGTCTATTTTCGTGTAAGTATTGGTTTCTGAACTTTCTACTTTTATTCCTTTTCCAATTGTAACTGTATCTGTACGGACCTCATTAGGATTTTGTGTCCATACTTCTTGATTAGCTCCTATTGTTATTAATAAATCTGTAACATAAAGTGTATCGTTAGTATCAGAAGATAGCTCTACTTCAATATGGTTAGTAGTTACATCTATTGTTTTTACAAAATCAGTCCAATTTGTTTCTGTTAAAGAATATTCTTCTCCATTTATTCTTACTACAGCATTTGCCAATTCAGGTCCTATTTTTTTGTATCTAAAACTTATTGTATATGTTCCGTTCTGAACTTTAATATTTTGTTTAGATGTTCCTGATCCTATTAAATAACCCTTTCCACTTACAGAATTAATTTGCATTTCACTATCTGAATATTCCTCTATTCCGCTATAGCTTTCCCAGAACTCTAAACTATAATAAGATAAATTGTTTCCACCAGTTTTATTAAACTTAGCAACCCAACTTTCTTGATTTTGTTTTATATTACTTATTTCCTCATTAATAGACTCTATTGTGCCAGTTAATTGGTCTGTTGTTGTAGTCGTTTCTGCAACTGTTTGAGATATCTCTCCTAAATCTGTTACAATTGTAACTGTTCTTTCTGTTATTGTTTCTAAATCTTTTACAACCTCTTCAATTCTAGTGTCGTATACTGCCACCCAATTTGTTCCATTGTATCTGTATAAATGATTATTATTAGCTGTATCAATCCATAAATCTCCTACTCCCATACCTTGAGTAGGTTCTTCTTCTGAATAAAAGCTTTGTATTTTTCCATCTGCTACAATTCTCGCCTCATTCGCCTCTTCAAAAGCCTCTTGAATTGATGGATCATTTAATATAAGCCAACTAGTACCATCATATCTATATATTTTTCCTTTTAAATACTCTCCTGTGTTTTCTGTTACATACCATAAGTCTCCTATATTTCCTTCTGGTACTGTATTTTGATAAAAGGTTGTAATTAATCCGTCTTCTAAAGCTTCTTCTACATTTTCAATTCTGTTAATTGCATCATTCAAATTATTTGATACTTCATTTATGCTTGAAATATTTCCATAATCAAGCATATTTACCCAGTCGGCTTCATTATAATCTTTTCTTCCAGCTATACTGATAAGTATTTCCCCTTTTTTGCCTGACTTATGGTCTTCATCACTTTGAAGTATCCACATATCTCCTACATTATAATTACTTGGCTGTGTTAAATAGACTTTATTCTTACTTTCTGCTTCTTTCTTTGCTCCGCTTTCAGTTACCCAGTCGCTATCTGTATATAGACCTATCTCCCTACTATTAATACATGTATAAACAATATTGCCATCAATCCATGTATCGCCTTTATAATAAGGTGTTGTAGGTTTGCTAGCATAATGTCTACTAACATTTGCATATTCATTATTTATACTCTCTTCCGTTTCAGAAATAGTCTTCTTTAAATATCCTAAATTTACTGGATCTTCTTCGTAAACTGGTTCTAACATATTAATCTCCTTTATAATAGCTTCCTACTGAATAAACCACACAAATAGAATTAAAACTCATGTTAGTATTTTCTTTATTTTCAACATATAAAGAAAAGAAAGAAAGTTTTTTAGCTTTCTTTCTTATCATCGTTGTTTTCGGATATGTAGAATTTGTATAGATTTTAGTTAGAACTTGCTTATCTCCTTTTTTTAATCTATAACCTATTGTTAACTCTGAATTTGTTGGATTGCTCGATAATGAAACTCTTTTTATATTCTTTTTATGTGATGGACTATTTAAATCTAATATAATTGAGTTCCATTCTGCTTCTACATTATCCGCATTATCCTTAAATCTATCTTTATCGTTATTGTCTCTAAATTTGCATATATTACCGTATTTGTCGCCAAAATATAGTTCATTATTCCATACAAACCATACTCGCACAGGCAAGTTAATCCAATAAAACCATTCATATTGATAGTTACTATACCTACTATTATTGTTAGTACTTTTAAATCTACTATCAGCAACATAAACATGGTCGTTTATAGCTAGATAATATTTCCCATCATTTACTATACCAATTGCCTTTTCCAAATTTTCTTCTTGTTTTAATTTACTATCTATATAATAACTTCTGTGATATACAAATCTTTCATCTGTTAAAGTTGCAGTATTTAATGCAAATATACCATTTTTAGTTAATATTAAAGGTTCATTTATTAAAACATCATGTGCATATTGTGATATATTTCCTCCTCCTTTTGTGCTTCCCTCTAAAGGAAAAGCTTCTACTCCATTATATGTTCCATATCCAATATAGAAAATCGTGCTATCTGTATCTGATACATTTTTTAATACTGCTAATTTACCATTATTTAATTTTGCAATCCCTGTAATTGGAGATACTTCTAATCCTATTTTTATTACATTTTCAACTGGAATATATGTTATATCTTCTATATGAGAATACATAACAATATTTGCATAATCTTGATTTCCAGAAAGAAATACCCTATTGTTTGCTCCCGCATAGCCATATACATTCATTATAGTACATTTATTTACTTGAGATTTGTTTGCTGGACTTGATATTTTATACTTAATTCTTACATTATCTCTTCCATCAACAGGAGATTTTCCTATCACTTGTTTAAAAATTACTTGTCCTAATCCAGCATCAACAGTATAGTCTTTATCTTTTTCTTTGAGTTCCCACTCTGCTTCATCATTCATTATTTCTACTGTTTCTACACTGCTAATATTTGTTGCATCTAACTGATATTTTGTATCTTCTTCATTGCTTGTAAATAAATTTATTCTTGAATCTTGTAATAAGTTCACTTGTTCATAAATTTGGCTTGCTAACCCATTTGGAGCTCTTGCTATTTGAGTAGTTGGAATATATCCTATTTCGTCCAAATATTTAACTTTGTTATCATTCTCTAACAAATCATATACTATTGCTCTCTTACCATCTAATATTAGTAATTTAGAATTTATTATAGCTCCTTGAGATATTTTATCGTCTAACCCAGTAAGTATTTCTGTATAACTGCTAAAATCAGTTTTCATTTCATAAAGTTTTGTCCCGCAATGCACAACAAAATATTCTCCATTTACTGTATCTACATTCCAAACTCCATTTATATTAGCTTTTTCTCCTAAAAAAGCTAATACTTTGTATCCATTTCTTTTTTCAATTGTTCCATTGTTATTTATGAAATTATATCCTCTCGGACTTCTCCTTCTATCTATATCAGTTATAGAAGATGAAAAATCAACGCCCAAAAATCCAGACAAATTAGATTCATATATAGCTGGAGAAGAAGGAACGCTAAAATTTGCCATATTAATATACCTCTTTTATACTTTCTTGATTTTCTACATTAAAATATAAATTCTGTAAGCCTACTTCAAATTCATTTCTATATGCCGTAGCTTGAGAAATATCGTCATCTTTATATAATTGACTCGCTATATAAAGCGGAATTAACACGCATGCATCTTCCGTTAACTCTATTTCTTCATCAATAGGAGTATCTAAAGAAATATGTTTTACAGTCGTTTTATCATATTTCTTTGTTTCTTCGTTGTATTTATAAGTATTCATTGCATAAGGCTTTATTAATTCTATTGCTTCATTGCACACTGCAGGCATTGCACTTAAATACCATTTACAGTCGTCATCTTCTTTTAATTCTTCTATATCTTCTACACTTATTGGTTCATCTTTTGCAAACATTTTTTCTAACGAACTTTTTTGAATCTCTCCCCAAGTCATAATGAATCTCCTTTCACTTTTGCTAGAGTCGAACTAGCTTTCCCCTTAAAGTGATAAAAATAGAGGAGTATTACCCCTCTATTACATAACCTGCTATAACTAATCTATCGTATACATCTTTCGATACAGTTTGTTGCACTCCTCTTTTTATTTTTGTTTCTTTTCCATTTATAGTAACTTTTACTGTATCATTTTTTTTATTTAATGGGTCAACGGGAATAGCAACAACTTTAACCCCTGCTGATTTATTTGTGTTCTTTTCTAAATTGTTATTTTCTAATACCTTTTTATTTTCATCATTTGCCCCTGCTGATTTATTTGTGTTCTTTGCCATAATTGGCACCTCCTTTTAAAAATATTAGAGGCTCAGAAGAGCCTCTAAATAAAACTATTCTGTTACTGCGCACTCAAAACTTATTAAAGCATCTGGTTGCAATATTTCACATGTAAATGGTAATTTCCATCCTACTGAACCTCTTTGATTTAATGGGTCATCTGTTCCTGCAGATCCTAACTGCTTAACTATAATGTCTGGTTTTCCTCCTCCATTTTCTAGGTCTACAGCTCCATAACTATTTTTTCCATAAAATAAAGCTCTGTGTACTTGTAATTCAGATTCTCCTGCAACTGGCTCAAATGCTGTTGCTTCCATAAATCTAAATCCATGCATTTTACCAATTTCCCCTTTTAGCATTTGTTCTGGTTTAGCATATTTTGCAACATCTTGCCAAGCTGGATCATTAGTTAAATCATATGTCATATCTGGATCTATAACTGCATGGAAATATCCATCACTAAATTTTCTCGCATTTTTCTTTTTAAGTTGTCTTCTTAGTTTCTTAACATCATTTCCAGTAATAATATCTGTTTTTACTAAAGTTGCTCTTGATGTTTTAGAACCTGCAAACATTACATTAGTTCCACTGAAAAGTTTTTCAGCTAAAGCCAATTCCACAGATAAAGCTGCTTGTTCTCCGCATAATTCAGAAGCCTCTGTTACAACAGGGTCTATTCCTGTCATTTGTAACATATCTGTTGTTATTACATAGTCCCCATATTGTTTTAATATAGCTTCAATTTGTGTTACATCTAAATCTCTTCCATCTGGTGTTTTACCTTCTGTTAAAGGCGTTGTTACAGCTGGTAAAGAATTAAATTTTCTCCAATTTGTAGTTCTTCCTTGGTTTCTAGGCAGCTTCTTTTTCATTGCATCATTATATAAAAACAATTCTGGTAATAATCTTTCTAATAAAGCTCTTATATAAAATTTTTTATCTTCAGGAGCTAATTGATTTAATCCCTCTCCTGATGTCATACTATTTAAATTTGTAGGCATATTACATCACTATCCTTTCATAAAAAACAAGATAGCTCTGTCTACTAAGCTATCTCATTTCGCCATTTTTGGCTTTTTCTAAATATTTTTTAAATTGCTCTTTTGACATAGTCTCCCAGTTCAATTCTTTAGTTTCTCCATCTTCTAATGCTCCAGGAGTAGTCGTATTATTTGCTACAATTTGTTTAGCTGTTTCTACAGATTTTTTTTCATACTTGCCTATAAGTTTTTGATAGTCCTCATATATTTGTGATAAAGGTAATTTCCCTATTTTTCCACTTGCAAATAAATTAAAATCTTCATCTTTAGTAAGCTCTTGTAGCTTTTCTGATGAGTATTTTTCCAAAAAATTATTAGTATCTTCTTCATACCATTGTTTTTGTTTTAATTCCTCATCTTCTTTTATTTTTCTTTCCGCTTCTGCTCTAGCCTTTTGTTTCTGTAGTTCTCTGTATCCATCAATGGGATCTTTTCCTTTAGAATCTAGCTCATACATCTCGAGATATTCTTCTACATCGTAATTATCTCTTATTTCCTGGCCTGTATAAGGATTTTGCTTTCCTATATAAGACTGCACTTTCCCTTGTTTTAAACCTTGTTCATAAGCTTCTTTTCTAGCCTGCTCTATCTTTATTTCAGCTTCTTTTTCAGCTTTAATTCTAGCAATTCTATACTTTGAATTTTCTTCATCTGTTTGAACTTCTTTCGTTTCTTCTTGAGCTTCTTCGGAAACTTGTTTTGTAGCTTCTATTGAGGTTTCTTTTTGATTTTCCTCATTTCCATTTACTACATTTTCATTAACAGTACTTTCAACTGTTTCTTCTTGGTCAGCGACTTCAAGATTGTTTGCGCTTTCAACTACTTCTTCTTCCATAAATAATTCCTTTCTGCTTTGGATTTTTGCGCTATTCCTGCGAATTTATATAAAAAATAACTTTATTTTATCAATAAAGTTACTACTTATATCATATTTTGTTGTGTCTGTCCTACTGGAGCTGGTGTATCCGCTTGTTGTATTATTGCCATCACATACTCTAATATTTGCGGGTTTTGTGCAATCTTTTGGCTTATCTCAGGAGGCAACAATTGTTTTTTTCTTATTTCTTTTAGTTGTGCTTTAAATGGCATTGCTGTATCTGGATATAATTCTATGTAATCATCAAATGTTATATCTCCTCGTTGCAATGCACTTTCTAATAAATTAATACTTAAGCTTTCTGAGTATGCGCTTCCTGCTCCTACATCTATTGTTGTTTCAAAATCTACATCTTGGTATTGACTTCCGTTAAATATATTTGTTTCCTTATTGTTATCATCCTCTAATACATAAGGTACATCAAATCTATAATATGCTTTAAAAAATTGCTCCCATACTCTAGCAATTTTTTCATGCGTTCTCCAAAATCTTTTTTGCATATCTTCAATAGGTACTTTTGCTTGTGTTTGCAATGCTACTATAGCACTACCACTCATATTTGCTCCTAGTGCTTCTCCATTAGCCACCTCTGTTGCACCTGTTACTACTCTTGTCACTTCTAACAATTTATCTGCTATTGATAATGGAGTACTACTAAACGATGGAGGGTTTAAATATCTTATTCCATCAAATCCTGGGCTATAATCTGTTATAACTTCTCCTGGTGCATTAGTTAATTGTTTTCCTTGCAATGCCCTAGGTCTTAACAACACTTTAGGAAATCCCATATTTTGGCTTGCCATTTGCATCATTGCATAATTAAAATTTATCGACTTCTGTACAGCTATTAACTGTTCAGCTTCTCCTATTCCATATATAGATTTCTCCCTCTCGTCATAAGAAGATACAATAACAGGATACAACCTAATTTTAAATGGATCTATCTCTGGCCTATCTTGTCCTATATCTTCATCATCTTCGTTTGTTTTGCCTTCTTCATTTATATTTAACTTAATTTTCTTTGCGTCAGGAGTAAGTGGCGTCTCGTCTTGAACAATCATATTTTGTGTACTCTTTGTATAGTACACTTCTCCATTTTTTCTAAAATATCTAGTTAGAACTGTTGCATATTCTTCTCCGTCCTGTTCTTCTCCGTCATAATTTTTTTCAACGTCATCATCTGGAACTATTAATTCTAACTCTGTTTTAGATACACCATTTTTTTCTGCTATTTTTTTTAAGGTATCTACATTTTCTCTACTCTGTATTATTATCCATTTTTGTTTTTGCTCATCTTTTTGTTTTGGATTGGCAAATACTACGCTTAAACAATCTATTATTTGTCCATTTAGTCCTCCATCAAATTTTGCCATTCCTGTTTTCTTTTCTGTATCCCAAAAATAATGATATATATAAGTTCCTTTTTTTAATCCATCTGCAATAGCTTGATTATCTAAATCTTCTTGTTTTATCTCTTTGTTAATATGTTTAGCAAAATTAGTAAAAGAAGTCGCTCCTTGTGTAGCAACTTCCCCTTCTTCTGCATTATATATTAACGGTTTATAAATCATAGATATTTTACTTGATAATATGTTTGCTTTTTTACCATTTATTATAAACTTTACAATATTTATAACTGGTCTTGGCATATTTTTTGTCCTTTCAGTTGCTACTGGCCATTGTCTACCTTCATAAAAATCTACACATTGTTCACAAGTTTCTTTTAAGTGTAGTTTGTTTTGATATTCTAGTCCATTTTGCCAATCGCCCCATATTTTTTTAGCAATTTCTTCTCTACTTGACATTATTAATCTCCTTTCTGAGTTTCTTTTCCTGTCACGTATTCATTATATATATCTTCTTGATTTATTCCTTTATTTTTAGGTCCATTTAACCATTCATTAAATATTTCTATTTGCTTATTGCTTTCATTTTCTTCTTCATCTTTCTTTATCTGTTCTTTTCTATTTTCTAATAACTTAGGTAACACATATGGCACTATTCCCAATATATAACCTATTACAACTGCTACTAATATCATTTTGCCTCCTTACCACCAAATCTCATTATCTGGCTCATCTACTTGCAATTCAAAAGGTAATTCTTGTTTTTTTGAAACTAAAATAGGCTCTTGTGTCCAATAAACACAAAAGCCTCTAATTGCATCTGGTCCATGAGTCAACTCGTGGGGTTCGTTTGCCACATCTCCTATTCTTTTATCATCGTGCTGTAATTGTGGCAAGCATCGTATTAAGTTTTTGCAAGTACTAAATATTTTTAATCTTGCTGTATCCTTTCCTTGTTCATCTTTGAATACTTTTAGCCATTCTTTCATTTGTAACCAACCTTGTATTCTATCATTGTTTGTTTTATATAAAAATATATTTCCTTCTGCAAATATATCTGCCGTACTTTTGCCTGTCTCCTTATGCTTATTCCACATATCAGGTGGAGCTAGATATATATATATTTCTTCATTAGTCATTGATTTTATCTTATCCCTTGCCTGCGATACGAGTAAATTACTTTCATACACTTCTCTAAATACATAAGCATTGTTATTGTAATCTACGGCTATCCAATAACCCGCCAACATATCTAGCCCATAATCCATTACAAAATATACATACCAGTCTTTCGGTATTTCAAATGGTTCTATAACATGAACACTTCTTTTAAACTCAGTAAAAAATTGTCCTTCAAATATATCCCAATCGCCATAAAGCATTGCTTTTTTTCTGTCTTCTGGTAAACTCTCAAGTGCTTTTACGTAATCAGGATCGTTTTTCATAATATATTCATTTTCATATACTAATGCTGGTATAAATTTATAATCTTCAGGATTTTCATTGTCTGTATAATCTTTATCAATAAATAATCTTTTTACCCATACATGTCCTACTCCACCAGGGTTACATGTAAGATACATTCTTGGTTTAATTTGCTTTTTACATTGTCCTGATAGTCTATTACATTCTTTTAAACAATTAAACTGAAATTCTGTAAAATGTGTTGCCTCTTCAATAAAAATTGCCTCATATGCTTGTCCTTGATATTGAAGAACATCAGCTTCAGTATCGCAATATCCTAATACAATTCTGCTACTATTAGAAAAAGTAAATATCTTATCTTGCGTATTCCATGTGGCTACTTTATCCTTCTGTTTACTTCTTAATTCCTGTTGTAGTGGTAAAACATGGTTTTTATATAGTTCAGGATAAGTTCTTCTTAATAATAATATTTGTATACCTGGATAATATAAAGCTAGTAAAATTGCTTTTATTCTAGCAACAAATGATTTTCCTCCTCCTCTAGCTCCGCCATAACAAGTATATTTTGCTTTACTCTTACAGAACTCTTCTTGTTTAGGATATAAACTTGGAACATTATATTCTGTCATTGCGCTAATTCCTCTACTTTTTTATCCATTTTTATATTTATATCTGTATTAACTGTACTTTTACCTTCAGCAAGGTTTCTTTTATCATACATTGTTCCTATAGCCGTTGTTATTTCAGATAAATTATTTAGTTGCATTTTCGCTATTTTGTTTACAATTGCTCTCTTTTGAGTCTCATTAAAATCTTTTTTATCCATTTCCCACACTTTATCTATTATTTCTTCTAGTTCATCTTGACTATTTAGTGCTGTATCTAACCTCTTTTCTAATAATTGACTTGCCTTGTTTATGATTCTTGTAGCATTTTCTACAAACTCTTCTTTTTTTTCTATGCATAGTTTTGTAAATTCTTCTTTATCTTTATTTTCCTTATATATCTTTTCTACAGTTTTTACAGGTATATCTAACTGCCTAGATGTTTCATTAAAATTGTTTGTAGAAAACATTGATATCATTATTTTATATATGGTTTCATTGTCCGTTTTCTTTCCTCTCGCCATATTGTCACCTCTATTCCTCTTTATCACCTTTACTAAAACTACTGCATTTCTGATATATTTCTTTTTCTTTGTCAATAACAGCCTGCACTTTACCTTTGCAGTTGTTTACACATTCACAGCAAGCATTATCTTTATTTAGTCTTAACTTGTTTCCACATTTGCTGCATTTGTAAACATTAGTGCTTGTTTCTTGCTTTATTAATATATAGTTGTGTTCACATCCGACACATCTTAGCTGTTCTGGACATTCTTTGCATTTGAATACGAGACATAGTTCATTTACCATTTTTCCTTTTTCCTTCGTTTTAAATTGCATACAAAAAGAGCAGCCATTAGACTGCTCCCTTTGCATAGGTTACTTGTCGTTTGCATGAGGACCTTTTACGCCTTGTGCACCGCTCTTCGGACTGTAAAAGGTATGAGAACCTTCATAGTCTTTAGAGTTCATCTGGTTTACATTCACGTCACGACTACCCTTAACTCCAGAGTAGTTGCTCCATGAATATCCATCAGAATCTGTGCGCTTTGTGCCGTCACTCGTGCTGTGGCAAGAAGCTAAATTAGCTTTGTTGTTATTGTCCCAAGACATATACAACACTCCTATTAAATTACTCGTCTATTTCTAGACTGTAATTAGTATTTTATCATTTTATGTACACTTTGTCAATATTTACCAATCATTTTTATTTCAAATTCAGTAATTTAAAAAGAGCTAGATTTCTCTAACTCTTAATATTTATATCTAATCTTCATTATTTATATTAATCGTTCCGCATTGTGGACATTTAGATTTTGCTTTCAATTTATTATCTATACCTATTATATCATAGTACGCTTCATTACTTTTTAATGCTATTTCAACAATTACTTGTCCTGTGTTAGGATGTTTTTTTCTATAAGCATTATAATTATTTCCACATTTTACACATTCAACTTTCATTTTATCCACCTCCAACAACAATATATCACTTATTGTATGTCGAAGGCTGTCTTTTTTTGTTTGTTCTCATCATTTTTGCTATTATAATTATAACTCTTCAGAAAAGAAATTAAAAGGAAGTTTTCGCGTAATTTTTGCGAAGTTTTTACGAAGTTTTTAATATTTCAGGATTTAAGATTTTTAACATTCTTTTTAGTGCTGTATCTCTATAAGTTTGTAATCGTTTTATTGATTTCGGTTTTCTAAATTCTTCATAATACTCGTCTGAAATACTATCCCATTTTAATTCATCCATATAAAAAGCCTGTATTACAAATTTTTCTTCTTTTGATAATGGATTCATTATATTTTTTACTCTAACAATTATTTTGTTTAATCTATCTATTTCTTTATTACATTGTTCTATTTTTCTTTCTAAATATTCTCTATCTTCTTTGTTTATATGATTTATTTCTCTGTTGTATGCTACCACTGTATTATATGTTGTGTCAGACACTTTATTGGTATTGCTTCGTGGTATATCAGATATAGCTTGTCCTGATAACTGCATTCCTTCTATTACTTCTTTTTCGCTTTCTTGATATACCGTTCCTGCATAATTTAGTCTCTCTTGATATTCTTCAAGTCTTAATTCTAGTTCTGTCAATTTAGATTCATTATCTCTATGCTCTCTTAGCATTGTTTCTAAATCTTCTTTTATGTATTCCATATTACACCTCTTTCTTTTGTTTTACATATGTGTATCTATATGTACATCTTTTACTTTTATTTGTGGTGTTCTCTCTCCTAACTCGTAATAACTAAAACATTCACAATAATAATCATTCTTATATCTAGCATATTTTTGTTTTGGATAATCTTGTACTAATTTCATTCCTCTAAACTCTTTTGGTATTTTCATTGTCTTTTGTCCTCCGTTACTTCAATTTTTTATCAATTCTTCTTAATTCTCTTCCTATGTCATTAATTGTTTTTACTAGAGCATTATCTCTCTTAAACACATATTTTGACATTTCTATTATAGTTTCTTTTAGTTCCATGTTTTCTTTTTCAATATTTTTTAATCTCTCATATTCTGATTTATAATCAATTCCAAGCGTTTCTTCCATTACTGTTTTTCTCCTTTCACTATTTTTAAAATATATTCATCTTCTTCTACTTGTCCACTATATTTGTACATTTCTGGAAATTCATCATTATCTATTGCTATACCATATCTGTTATTATTTTGTTTTCTTCTTTTTTCTAACTTATCTATTAGCTTTTGCTTATCTGAACACATATCTTTTACTACTTGTCCGAACTCTTTTAATGCTTCATCTTTTATTCTTACTTTGTTTTCTATTTGTTCTATGTATTGTAAGATTATTTCTATTGCATCATAAGGATTTATCGTTGTATTTTCAGGATTACTATTAATAAATATTTGTTTACTTAATATCTCCTTTAATGTATTTATTGCTTCTTGCTAACTTATTCTTATTATTGACATAACAGCACTCCTTCCTTTTGACAAATTATCCATAGATGCCCGTTCATACTTGATTTTGCTATTTTTAATTTTGCATCACAATTTGGACATCTTGTTATTATAAATTCTCCTGATTTTAAATCTTTAGGAACTAAGCTCAATAAATTATTTATTTTATCTGAATTTTCTATTAAAATTTTGTTTATTTTCATATCTTCAAGTTCTTCTATTTCTTGTTCTGTTAAATCTAAATATTTATCTAATATTTTTATCTCTCTGTCTGTAATTATTTCTCTTGCTACTCTAATATCTGATAATCTAGCTAATCCAATTTCTTTATTTATTTTGAAATATAAATCTCTTAATGTTAGATTCCTTTTTTTGATAATTTCATTTAAAGGTTTAGTATCTGCTTTACTCATCTTTTACACCTTCTTTAACAAATTTTTATATGCTTCACGTTCTACTATTAATTCATGTAATAAATCACCATCATTTGATGTATCTATAATTTTATTTATTTTATAAATCATTTCTTTTATAGATTTTTTAGAAATATATTCATGACTTATTAATAACTTAAATTTCTCTCCTAAATATTCATTAATTAAACTTGTTAATTCATCATCTAATAAATTTTGAATACCATTTCTTTTAAGTTCTTCATTTTCTTTTTGTAGTTTATTTATAAGGTTTAAAAGTGTTTTTGCTTGTTGTTTATATAATGGAAATAATATATTTCCTTCTTCTTTAAGTTTTTTATATTCTTTTTCTAAATAATTAATAGCTTTCATTTCTTCTTCTGATAACATAGTTTATTCCTCCTACAACATATAACAATCTCTTTCAAATTCTTCATGTGTTAATATTTTTTCTATATATATTTCTTCAATGTTAAATCCTTCAACTCCTAAATATTCTTTATTACTCCTAGCATCTATATATTTCTTTACTCTATCAACTTTTCTTTCGCTCAAAGAATTAACTCTATATTGTATTATGTCATTTACTTCTATTAAATCAAATATGTCCTCGCTATGTTTTATTATTTCATTCTTTATATCTTGTGGAGAAATTTGTATACATTCATCTCCCCATTCATCTGCTATATAATTTTCTAGTATTAAAAAACCATCTTCATCTATATCTGTAATTTTATTAATTCCTTGATTTCTTGCTAGTCTTATATATTCTCCTATTTCTATTTCTTTATCCACTATATTAACCTCCTTCCGACACATTGGGCAGTAATTCAAATCATAGCTTCCATAACCTACTCTTCCTGCAATTCCTTTCTGCCCTTTTCTTTTACTTATAATTGTTATTGTTGCTTTCAATTTACGTTTTATATTAGGAATATCTGTTTTATTTAATTTTTTTATAAACTGTATATCTTCACAACATTTACACATATTATTTATCCTCCAATAATTCTTGCAAAACACTAATTTTAATTACCAGTTCATCTAAATATTTTCTTACATTTTTATTTGGTACATTTATTATTACATCTGTATCTATGTTTCCATATTCAGATATAATTTCATTATATTCTTTTTCTAATTCTTCTATCTTTTCTTTTACTTTTGATTTAGGTATGTAGTTGTTAAATATATATTTTTTTATTTTTTCTATATCTTCAAAAGGTGTATTCCCAAACAGTTCTTCAAATTCTTGTATTGTACTTCCTAATTTATAATTTTCTATATCTTCTTCCAACTCTATCACTCCTCTGCCCTAAAATGAATGCAACCAAATTCTTCTCCAACTTCAATTGATGCATTATACCAGTCATAGTCCATATATAATAAATTATCTTTCTCTAATCCTTTTTCTTTCCAATTATATGCACCCTCATACTTAAATTTTGAGCAATTGCAATTTCCAAAACCTTTTTCCTTTTCTTCTTCAAACGGTGAATAATATCTACAATTTTTACACCATTGTTGCATTTTCTATCACTCCTCTACTTTTCCCACATATATTTTTCTACAGTATCTTCTAGTGCTTGTTTTTCTTTCTCTAATGCTTCATAATCTATTGCTAAACTCATTGCTTTAAAACATACTATTATTGCTAATATTGATACTATAACTGTTATTATTGTTTGTATCTTAAAGTCTCTTTTTTGTACCTCTTTTGCAAATCTCTTGCGTTTATATTCTTCATATTCTCTTTGTTCTTTTTCACTTAAATCTACTTTTAAGCTTTCTTTAAATTTGTTCATATTTTCCCTCCTGATTTTTGTTTATAAAATCTAATCCTTTTTGGGTTTTTATTACTATATTTGTCCTTCTACAAGCTCTTCTAAATTGCTCTTTTGTATAAGTATTTGTATATTTCTCGTTTTTCTTTCCCCAAAAACCTTTTACATCTTTTACTTTTACTCCACTTTCTAATTCCCATTCTTTTATTGTTTTTCTCTCTTGTGCCATTTTATTTTCACTCCTTTTTTTAAATTTCTTCCAATTCAACTACAACTTTACTTTGTTTTGCATATTCAAATTTATCTATAAATCCACATACCATTTTCCTGTTGTCATCTTTTAATATTCCTAGTTCTACTAAGCTGTCTAATATAAATTTTTTAGCAAAACATATATTGTCTAAATCTCTTCTCTTGTTTTCTTCTATCCAAGTAAAATGCCCTATTACAGGTTTTTCTATCTTTAAATTTCCTAACTGCTGTTTAATATATATTTTTATAAAATTTTGTTCATCTTTCTTTTGTTTTGCTCCTGCATATTTGTTGTATCTGTTTGCGTTTGTATATTCGTTTAAACCTATTAGCCTTTTTGGTATTTCAAACCTATACTTCATATTTTCATCTGTACTCCTTCTATTATTTTCTTACATTGCTCTAGTCCTGACTTCTCTCTGTATTCGCAGTTGTCTGCGTTTGGATTTTCTAATTCTAATCTTCCACAGCCTAGACACAATCCGTTCTTCTATTATCTCTTTACACGTCATAGGCTAGTCCTCTGGCATTACATATCTTGGACTACATATTCCACTAGGTTGACCGACTTTTAGGTTTTCCCAATTGGTATATCTTTGTGCTATCTCTTGCAGTATTTCTTTTGCTCTTTCTTCTGTTGCATAATGTCCAATGAATAAACCACACACGCCTGTTTCTACTTCATTTGTTTCTCTAAATATATTTATTGATGTAAAATTAGTTTCGCTATCTAATTCAATGGTTTTCATATTATCAAAATTTACTATTGTTCTTCTGTCCTGACTTACTATTATCATAACTACCTCCTAATCTATTCTTGGAATGTGCTGGTAATTTACTGCCTCAAAACCTTTTTGCGTTCTTTCATACACTGCTACTTTTTTCCCTGTGTATTCACATTTCTTTTTATCTATGGTTTCAACAAATCCCATTTTCTCTAATTCTGTTAGCCTAGGTGCTGTGTAATTTCTTTCTGTGCTAGGTATTAAATTTAATTCAAATAATTCTACTGCTATTTCTTTTGCTGTTTTACTACCTGTCATTAACCTGTCTAATATTTGCTCATATCTTATTTTTCGTTTTGGTTTTATATCTTCAAAACTTAATTGTCTTGTTTCTGCCGTTATCATAAGTTACCCTCCTTTGTTTGCGTATAAATTATCTAAATTATCATAATTTCTTTGTTCGTAGTTGTTATAATTTGTTTGCTTTTTCTGTGCAGCATTTTCATTACCGTAGTTATTCCATGTCAATAGCTTCAATTTCCAGTTCTTAACTTTGTTGCCCTTGCTATCAACCCAGTTGCTTTCAGTAAAGAATTGATAAAAGTGTTCTGCGTTTACTTTTTTTAAATTTTTATCAGCAATATACTTATTTATTTCATCAAGAGTAGGAGCAATAAACTTCTCTTCTTTTACTTTATTTTTTATTTCTTTCTCTTCTATTCTTTTAGGAGATACTCCTCTTGGAGTTTTCGGCGAACCCTCTACGAATAGTCTGCGAATTTCTTTATTGTTTTCATCAAATGCAGGCAACTGGCTGCTTGTAGGCTTATCTATTCTTTGGAAAGTATACCAACTTAAAAGGCTATAATAACTACTTCCGTTACATTCATAGAAAACTACGGACATATTAGAGCTTATCTCTGATAAGGTCTTTTCTATATCGGTACTTCTCAAATTTTCATTGTAAGGGAATAAACTAGACTTTAAATACGTTGGGTTAGCTCTACCTCTACCCTCATCATCAGCAAGAGAAAATAATCCAATAAATACTAATTTTGCTAAAGTAGATAATTTGCTAAAATCTTCACTTTGCCAAATACTAGGATCTACCATTCTTTTCCTTGCCATAGCTATCCTCCTTGATTCTTTTAAATATATAATTGTATGCATCTTCTGCACATTTAATTGGACTATTAAATATTTGCGTACCACTAAATCTTATTACTTCATAATTTGCCATTTTTAAATCGTATTCTCTTTCATTATCATGTTGTACTTGTTCTTTTGTTTTTTGATGAAATTCATATCCATCGCATTCAATTACAATCTTTGCATTTGTGTTGTATCTATTTACATATTCATCTGTTTCAAATAAAAAATCTGCAAAATATTTCTTTTTTTTAATCTTAATAGGAGCTTGTGAAAATAAGAAAAATTTTTCCTTTTTACTTTGCTGATATAAATCAAAAGCAGTTATGAAAATTTGCTCTATTGGACTTTTAATTTCTTCGCACATTATTGTAGGATAATGTTTTAAGTTTACAAGTGGAATTAACATTATCTGTTGTGCCTTTTGTGGTGCTTTTAAAAATTCTTGTAGATATATTTCTGATTCATCATATAATTTGTATATATCCATGCTTTCTCCTTTCTACAGCTAAAGGGTTAAACTGTATGTCTAACCCTGTTGCTTAATCTTTATCTATATTTTTTATAGCTCTTGCTTTTTCCATTTTAGCTTTCTCAGCATCTTTCTTTGCTTTTTCATCACAAACATATTTAAGCATTTCTTTATAAAACTCTTTATCTACTACCTTTATTGTTGTTATCAATTCATCACAGAATTTACTGTCGTACTTAAAATCCACTGTGATATTATCATTCCAGTCTTTTTCATACTTTATATGTTCATACAATAATTCTTTGATCCTTTCTAATAACATTGTATCTTTGTTATTAGGTTTGTCCTTTAATAATAATTCTTTATATTCTTCTAAACTTATTGTTACTTCATTTTTATTTGCCATCTCTATTTCCTCCTTATAAATAACTTTTTCCTATTAATCTAATAAATTCTTCTTTTGTATGTGTTTTCATATATTCTTTTTGATATGCTCTTTTTAGCTTTAAATCCATTTCTCTGTCTTTATGTACTGACTTATTAGATAAATTATGTTCTCTATGACATAAACCTGCACAGAAACCATTTTCAATTGAAATACGTCTATTTGCTGTGCCGAAAAATACTTCGTGAATACATTCTGCTGGTCTACCACAAAAGAAACATTTATCTAAGTTATTTAGTATGCTGTATCGTTTCATTTAGTTGCACCCCATTCACGTGCATATTGTGATTCCATTAATCTTGCATATAATTTATAAAAATCAGTTCCCTTTTCCGCACTATTTTTTAATCCCTCTGCGATATCTCTTTCAAATCTTAGTTTTGCTATATCTTCTTCTCCTTTAACAATATCTGCTAAATGTGTAACTGGCTGTCCTTGTGCTC
This sequence comes from uncultured Clostridia bacterium, assembly GCA_944392485.1. Classification (GTDB taxonomy): domain Bacteria; phylum Bacillota; class Clostridia; order TANB77; family CAG-508; genus CAG-452. The sequence continues at coordinate 31,844 of CALXWO010000003.1, forward strand.
TTCTTTCTAGTAGCCTTTTTGATAATGCAGTTCGATAATTATATTCTTTTACAGCATAATCTTTTTGACATCTTTTATATTCGCTTAATGATTGTTCTGCTTTCTTCATTACTTCTTCTATTTCGTGCCACATTTGATCACCCTCTTAAAATGGTAAACCATCATCTGGAGCTATAACTCCTTCTGTATTTTTACTGTTTATATCTGCACTATTTTCTTTTTCAGCCTTTTCATAATCCTCAACATATTGTTTTAACTCGCTGTTATCATAACCTTCCATTTTTTTAATTTTATCCTTAATCCATTTTGGTATCTTCTCCCAGTTAATCCATGTTTCAGGATTGTTAGTTATAAATATTACTACTTCGTCTAATGGATCTACTTTCATTCCTTTTGGCATTGCCATAATTGCACTTATATTGTTGTATGTCTTACCGTTTTTTTCTTCATTAATTATTTGTAATTGACAAGGTTTGTTCATTACTGTTAATAAGTCAAATCCATTAAGTTCTTCTTCTGTAAATGCTTGTCCTCTCCATGCTTGCAAATCCTTTCTTAAATTACTTTTTTCATTTAAACTTAAAGTATATTCTTTGCTCATTACTCTTGGTAATTGTTCATTATTTATTTCTATAAACTCTCCTACAATATTCCAAACCATCATAAATTTTCTTCTAACATTATTATCTATTGGACTTTTTTGTCCTCCTATATCTATTAACATACTGCTTATTGCTGTATATACTCCATTTTCTAGTTTTGGTACACTTGTATTTCCTTCGCTTTTTGCTATAAATTCCATATTAATCACTTTTCCTTTCATCAAATCTTCTTTTTATTTCTTCTTCAAAATCTTTCTTTTGCTTATGTGCTAATTCTAAATTTTTTAAACAAAATCCATACTGTCTAAATAATGTATCAATATCTAAATCCTTTAAATTCACTACAATACACTCCTTTGATACTCATATACGTCCATTTTTTCATTTTCTTCTTGTTCTTTTAAAAGCATTTCGCTTATTTTATTTAATTCTTCTTGTGCTTGATATTTTGTTTCTTCTAGTTGCTGTATGTATTCTTTGTTTGTTATTTCATCAATTAAGTCATCTAATGTTCTAACTATGTTGTTTAATTCGTCGTAACTGTCTTGTAAGTCCATACTTGACAATTCCTCCTTTATTTTGTAGAATATAAATATAAATACTTATATTTATGTATTAAATTTTGAACTAGTTTTGATTTGAACGTTGAACTAGTTCTTTTAATTTTCTTGAGCCTATGTTATTTGTTAAAAATTCTATGTTTTTTTCTAAATCAATAATTCTTTTTCTACTTCTTGTTTGATTTTGTATCATTACAACTAAATCTTTTGTTAAATAGCTGTTCTTTTGTTTTTCGTTTTCTAAGTCATTTTCTAAGCTATTTATTGTTGCCTTTAACGTTTTAATTAGCTTCCTATTAAACATACTTATCAACTCCTTTCTTTTATATTTAATTTGTTATATAATAATCCTCGAAAGTGAGGTGTATTATCTGTGGAATGGTTTTCTTATACAGTAGCTGTAATTCTTTTAGTAGCTTCTATCGTTTCTCCTATCATAACAACTTATATGAACAACAAACATCAAAAAGAATTGAAGAAGATTGATATATATGAAGATGCCAAAAAAGAAGCATTAAGTAATTTTATTGACACTGCTCAAATTTTAAACTACAACCCTACTGACTCTGATGCAATGTATGAATATTGCACCGCTTTTGATAAATTATTTATATACTTTTCCGATATTTCTCTTGATACCGTAAAAGGACTAGAGCTTGCTAGAAAAGAAATTGCTAAAAACGATACTCAAGAAAATTTCAAAAAAGCTAACCGTGAACTAACCAAAATTGTTCAAACCCTATCAAAACAAATAGTGAAAAAATAATATTTAATATTACATAGACTGCATATATCCAAGTTGTTTCGCGGTCTATTTTTTTATGCCAAAATACCAATCCTGCTATCCCAATAATGCTTATAATTACCATTCCTAAAACTATTCTAAAATAATTCATTTTGTTACCTACCCTACTACATATATTCCAGCTCTAACTGCCGCTAATATAAATATGCCTACGTATATACTTAAACCTGCCGTAATTCTGAATATGTATTTCCTTAATTCTTTTTTATTTTTCACTTGTAATCACTTCCTTTTAAATTACTCTGTTCATTTCCAAATTTATTTTTCTTTTTTGAAAATCTACATTTATTGTTTTAGATTTTGTTTTCCTTTTTATAGGTTTTATTTCTAAAGTTTCTTGATTTAATTCCTTTTGTGTTTCTACAAATTTTTTGATGTCTACTGGGTCAAATCTATAATCTTTTGTTCCGATTTTGAAACAAGGTAGCCCTTGATGTATGAACTTGATTATTGTTCTTGTGTCTTTTACTTTAAAAAATTGTTTTGTTTCTTCCATGTCCCATAATCGTTCCATGTTTGACCTCCTTTTAGTTTTTCTGTTATAGTTTAACTATAATTTAATTGCATAAAAAATTAACATTGTCAAAATTAGTTTCATATAACTTTAACATTTTGTTAATTGTTGGAACATCAGGAAAGGTTTTAGCATTTTCATAACTTGATAATGTAACAATATTGATTCCCAGCTCTTTAGCTGCCTGTTCTAAAGTTAAACCTTTATTAATTCTTAAAGCTTTTAACGTTGCTTTTTGCATTTTGTATTTCCTCCTTCCTCTTAAATTAATCGCATTATATTATAGTTAAACTATAATGTCAATAGGTTTTTTAAAAATTTTTCAGTTTTTCTATAATTTTTTTTGCTTTTTTTCAAAAAGTATGCTAATATTAGTATGTGGAGGTACTTTAATGAGTGATTTAGGTAATAAAGAAGTATTTGCAAAAAATTTAAAATATTATATGGAGTTATATAATAAAAGTAGGAACGATATTGCTAAAATTACAAACGTTCCTTATTCTACTGTTTCAAGTTGGTGCAATGCTTTATATTATCCAAGAATAGATAAAATTGAAATGTTAGCAAATTATTTTAATATTTTAAAAAGCGACCTAGTAGAAAATAAAGAAAAAAGAGAACAGTCTCAAATTAGATATTATATGTGCCCTGTCTATGGTCGCATAGCAGCTGGACAACCTAACTGGGCAGAAGAATGTATCGAAAGTCGTATTCCACTAGACCCAGATTTAATGAACATTGCAAATCCAGAAGAGTGCTTTTTCTTAAGAGTAAACGGCGAAAGCATGAATAAAGAAATAAAAAACGGTGCTTACGCTCTTATTAGAAAAACTGATTTTGTAAAAAATGGAGAAATAGCTGTAGTACTTGTTAATGGATATGATGCTACATTAAAGAAATTTTCTAAACAAAATGATTTAATTATATTGGAACCCATGAGTACTGACCCAAGCTTTACTACTCAAGTATATGGAAAAGATACAGAAATAAAAGTTATTGGGAAATACATAGGTAAAATGGAGATGAAATAATGGCAGGAACATTAAGAAAAAGAGGAAAAAATAGCTATTATCTTGAATATATGTGCAATGGCGAACGTTATAGTCAATCTGTAAAAGCTAATTCTCTATCTGAGGCAAGAACAAAGTTAGCTTTATTTGTTGCAGAAGTGGAAAAAGGTGCTTATATTTCTTCAGATATAACTTTTACAGAGTTGGCTCAAATGTTTTTAGATAAATATGCAAAAAACAACTTATCTGACACTACAGTCATAAATTATAAATATCAACTTAATAAACATATTCTTCCTGAAATAGGTCATTACAAAATAAATACTCTTAAAAAGCTTCATATTCAAGATTTAGCAAATAAAGAGTGCGAAGAATATAATTTAGCATCTAAAACTATCAAAAACGATATAAAGCTAATCTCAGCTATCTTAGAAAAAGGAATCGAATGGGAATTATTACAATCTAATGTTGCTCACAAGGTTGCTATTCCTAACAACAAAAATAAACCTAAAAAAGAACAAGAAATTTATAATAATGAAGAAATAAAACTATTATTTGATGCTTTAGATAAAGAAGATGATCCATTTAAAACTATGGTATATGTTTCTTTTTATACTGGTGCTAGACGTGGCGAAGTATTAGCTTTACGTTGGAAAGATATAGATTTTAATAACAACATTATTAAAATACAACAAAATAAAGTTAGAACTGTTAATGGAACAACATTTAAAGATACAAAAAATAAACGTTCAAGAGAATTTGTTGCTCCTGAAGTATTAATGAAAAAGCTAAAAGAATTTTATAATAATCAAGATGAAGAAGAATTATTATTCAACATATATCCTTCAACATATAGTAGAAATTGGTCTAACTTTGTTAAGAAAAACAATTTAAAATATATTACTTTACATGATTTAAGACATACTAACGGAAGTTTACTGGCTTCTAAGGGAGTTGATATAGTAACAATTGCTAAAAGGCTTGGACATCTTCCTGCAACCGCTTCTGCTTATTATTTGCATGCAGTTTCAGAAGAAGATAAAAAAGCAAGTCAAAAACTAGATGATTTATTTTAATTTTTTTTACCCATAATTACGTCAAAATTACGTCAAAACGTAAAAACAGGATACAGTTAAATTGCTGTACCCCTTTATTTTCAATGGAGCGGGTAGAGGGAATCGAACCCTCGCTACCAGGTCGGAAGCATGGCATTCTACCACTAAATTATACCCGCACTTTCATATTTATTTTAACATATCTATCTACATATTTTCAAGTAAATTTATATATATACTCAAAGTGAAATAATAATTAGCAGAAACAAAACATTTAAATCTATATTAAATAGATGAAAAGTAAATAATACAAAAATAAAAATCCAAATGCAAAACATTTGGATTTTTATTTTTGGAGCAGGTAGTGGGAATCGAACCCACGTCATCAGCTTGGAAGGCTGAGGTTCTACCATTGAACTACACCTGCATTTATCTGCTACGTTTATAGATTATAAACTACCTATTTTATTTTGTCAAGACTATTTTTTAATTTTTTTTAAAAGTTTTTAAATTAATGTTTACAAATGAAATTAAGTAATATAAAATATGTGTATAAGTTTAATAAAGGTGAATTTATGTTTGAAATTATATCACATAATGAAATTGAAACAAAAGAAATTGCTTGCAAATTAGCAAGTAAGTTAAGTCATGGCGATATTGTGGTTTTATCTGGAGATTTAGGCTCTGGTAAAACAAAATTTACTGAGGGGTTTCTTTCATTTTGGGGATTAGAAGATGAAATTTCTAGTCCCACTTTTACTATTGTAAATGAATACACTTCAAATGATGTAAATATTTATCATTTTGATGTATATAGATTAGAAGATTCAGAAGAATTTCTTGCTATTGGAGGCTTAGAATATTTTGAAAATGGTATTTGCATAATAGAATGGGGAGAATTAATAAAAGATATATTGCCAAATAATTATATTCAAATAATATTTTCAAAAGATTCAAATAATGAAAATATTAGATATTTAAAATTTAACATTGTTGGAGAAAAAATAAAAGAAACAATTAAGGAGCTTTTTAATAAATGAAAATTTTGAGTATATCAACATCAAGTAATATTGCAACTGTAGCAGTATCAGAAGATTTAGAATGCATAAAAGAATTAAATATAAATGTGCCAAAAACACATTCTGAAACTATTGTTCCTTTAGTTAAAGAATTATTAGAAAAAACCAATATACAGCTTTCTGATATAAACCTAATTGCCTGTGATATTGGTCCTCGGATCATTTACAGGTATTAGAATTGGAATATCAACAGTAAAAGCAATAGCTGAATCTTTAAATATTCCTGTAATAGGAATATCTTCACTAGAAGCTCTTGCTTATAATATACACGTGGCTACTAACAAAATTATTTGTTCATTAATAGACGCTAGAAATAATCAAGTATATTCGGGTATATTTGATAGTAATTATAATTTGTTAGAAGGCTATTTAGCAGATGATATAAATAATGTACTAGGAGTGTTAAAAAAATACAATAATATTATATTCGTTGGAGATGGTGCAATTAACCATAAGGAATTACTTAATATTAATGATTTTTCATATGAAAATGTTATCCATTCTAAAAATATAGCTAAATGTGCTTATACCAAATTTAAAAATAACCAAATACAAACTGCGGATTCCATTACTCCACTTTACTTAAGAAAATCTCAAGCTGAAAGGATGAAACAAAAAAATGGATAAGCTTGAAATTTTAAAAATGACTATATCTGATTTAGATTCTATAAAAGATTCTCTTTTATTAGATTTTGATGATTTCTGGAATTATAATACTTTTAAAACTGAGTTATTAAATCCTAATTCTAAATATATAGTTGCAAAAGTAAATAAGAAAATTGTTGGATTTGCAGGAATTTGGAAAGCTGTTGATGATATACACATAACAAATATTGTTACAGCAAAAAAATTTAGAAAACATCATATTGGCAGTACTATGCTTTTAAAATTAATAGAAATGGCCGAAACTGAAAAAGAAATAAATTCAATAACATTAGAGGTAAATGCTAATAATGAGCCAGCAATAAAATTATATGAAAAATTTGGTTTTAAAAAAGTAGGATTAAGGAAAAAATATTATAATAATACATATGATGCCATTATTATGACAAGGAGGAAAACAAATGAAAAAAAATGAGTTGAGTTACAAGGATTTAAAAAAATATTGCAATCCAAATACTTTTAAATTTGATACAACAGATGAACTAGACGGTATAGATTCTATTTATGGACAAGATAGAGGAATTAAGGCCTTAGAGTTTGGATTAAGTATTGATTCTAAAGGATATAATATCTATATAGAAGGTCCTTCTGGTGTTGGAAAAACAATGTACACTAAAAAATATGTTAATAAAATCGCTTCCAAGAAAAAAATCCCAGATGATTGGTGCTATGTTTATAATTTTGATGTTCCAAATGAACCAATTGCAGTATCTTTACCAGCAGGTAAGGGAAAAGAGTTTAAAAAAGACATGGACTCTTTTATAACTGATATAAAAAAAGATATGAAATTAACTTTTGGCAATGATGATTTTACAAAACAAAAAGTTTTATTACAAAACAAATTTGAAGAAAAGAAAAACGATTTGCTTGAAAAACTAAATAAAGAATCTTTAAAAAGTGGTTTTCAAGTTAAAGCAACAAATAATGGTGTTTACATGATGCCTGTTATTGATGGTAAAACAATAGAAGAAGAAGAATTTGAAAAATTAGATCCAGAAACTAAAAAAACATTCGAAGAAAACTCTTCAATAGTTCAAGATCAAATAGTAGAAGCTATAAATCAAATTAAAATATTGGAAAAAGAAAATAACCAAAGAATAGAAGAATGGCAATCTAATATTGCACTTATAACTATTAATGCACATATAAATCCAATAAAAACAAAATATAAAAAAATTAAAAAAATTATTTCTTTTCTAGAAGGAATTAAAACAGATATATTAAAAAATATTTCTTTATTTATAAAAGACGAGCCTTCAGTTCCAAACCAACCTGGAAGGCAAGACAAACCAAAACCATGGCTTAATTATAGAGTAAATTTATTTGTTGACAATAGTTCTTTAACAGGAGCTCCTGTTATAATGGACTCAAATTACCAATATCAAAATTTGTTTGGTAAATTAGAATACGAAAACCAATATGGTATGCTTAAAACTGATTACACCATGCTTCAACCAGGATTACTTCACAAAGCAAATGGAGGATATATAATTCTCCAAGCAAGTGATTTGTTAACAAATCAAATTTGTTATGATACCTTAAAAAAAGCTTTGCTTGTAAAAGAATTAAGTATAGAAAATAATATGGAACAACGTTCTTATATGGTAATGATATCCCTAAAACCTGAGCCTATACCACTTAATATAAAAGTATTATTAATAGGAGATGCCAATATATACCATACATTACTTGCTTTAGATCCAGAATTTAAAAAATTATTTAAAATAAAAGCCGAATTTGAAGAAACAGCACCTAGAACAGATTCTAATATTTTAAAACTTGCAAATTTTGTACATAGCTATTGCGAAAAAGAAAAAATGCTTCCTTTAGACAAAGGTGCTATGGCAAAAGTTGTAGAATATACATCAAAACTTGCAGATGATAAAGAAAAATTATCTACAAGATTTAACGAAATTGGCGAAATTGTATCAGAGAGTTCTACATGGGCAAAAATTGCAAAGAAAAAAGTAGTAACTTCTGAATATATAGATAAAACTTTATCAGAAAGAATAAATAGAATTAAAAAATATGATTCAAAATATTTAGAAATGATTAAAGAAGATACTTTATTAATTAATACTTCTGGTTTTGAAGTTGGTGTTATAAATGGCCTTACTGTAATGACAATTGGAGATTACAGTTTTGGTAAACCTTCTAAAATAACTGCAACAACTTTTATGGGGAAAAACGGAATTGTAAATATTGAGCGTGAAACAGAAATGTCTGGTCCTACACATTCAAAAGGTGTTTTAATACTTTCTGGATATTTAGGAGAAACATTTGCACAAGATTTTCCTCTATCACTTTCTGCAAGTTTATGTTTTGAACAGTTATATGGTGGCGTTGATGGAGATAGTGCTTCTAGTACAGAACTTTATGCAATTCTTTCAAGTTTATCAGAAATACCAATAAATCAATCAATTGCAGTTACAGGTTCTGTAAATCAAAAAGGATTTATTCAACCTATAGGTGGTGTAAATGAAAAAATAGAAGGATTTTATCAAATTTGTAAAATGAGAGGATTAAATGGCGAGCATGGAGTAATAATTCCTATACAAAATGTTAAAAACCTTCACTTAAATGATGAAGTTGTAAATAGCGTAAAAGAAGGTAAATTTCATATATATGCAATTTCTACTATTGATGAGGGAATTGAAATATTAACAGGCGTACCTGCAGGCAAGAAAAATAAAGATGGAAAATATACAACTGGTACAATTAAATATCTAGCTTATGAAAAATTAAAACAATATAATGAAAATAGCAAGAAAAAATAAATTACAATTTACATGAAAAATAAAAAGATTTAACTATTTTTAAATAATTAAATCTTTTTTTGTTTGTTATTTTTATTCAGCTTTTGGTTCTTCTTTTTTTTCTTCTACAGCTGGTGTTTCTTCTTTTACTGTCTCTTCTGCTTTAGTAGGAACCTCTTCAGCTACAGGTGCAGTTTCTTCTACTGCTGGCTCTTCTGCTAATTCTTCTTTAATAGTAACTTCTTTAGTTTCAATTCTTGCTCCAACTTTTTCTTTAGTCTTAGCAGATTTACCAAGTCTATCTCTTAAATAAAATAGTTTTGCTCTTCTTGCTTTACCTACTCTTGTTACTTCAACTTTTTCAACTGTTGGTGAATGTACTAAAAATGTTTTTTCAACACCTACTCCATAAGATGTTTTTCTTACAGTAAATGTTTGATTTACTCCTCCACCTTGTACTTTTATAATAATTCCTTCAAATACCTGTATTCTTTCTCTGTTTCCTTCTTTTACTTTTACATGAACTCTTACTGTATCTCCAACATTAAGTACTGGAATTTTGTTTTTCATTTGTTCATGTTCTATTGATTTAATTATGTCCATTATCTTTCCTCCTTTTTATTTGAATTTGGACGTTACCCTTTAACACGGGTCGCCCTGGGGTGCGACCCCTACACTTATTTTGATTTTATTATACCTTTATCAAAAATTTTATTTAACAACTCAGGTCTTTTTTGTTTTGTTATTTCTATAGATTTATCTTTTCTCCATTTTGCTATTCTCTCGTGGTTTCCGAGATTTTAAGACTTTTGGTACTTCTTTATTTAAAAACACTTCTGGTCTTGTATATTGTGGATATTCTAGTAATCCTTCTGTAAATGATTCCTCATTTATAGATTCTTTATTTATTACACCATCTATATATCTAGATACACTATCTATTAATACCATGGCTGGTATTTCTCCACCTGTTAAAACGTAGTCTCCAATAGATATTTCTTCATCTACAATCTCATCTAAAACTCTTTGGTCTATTCCTTCATAATGTCCACATAATAATATAATATGCGATTCTTTAGATAATTCTTTTACTTTATTTTGATTTAGCACCTTTCCTTGTGGAGACAAATATATTGTTTTTGCCCCTTCTTTTTTTACTGAGCTAAAGGCATCATATACAACATCTGGCCTTATTACCATTCCTGCTCCTCCACCGTATGGAGTATCATCTACTTTTTTATGCTTGTCTTTCGAAAAGTCTCTAATATTTACTAAATTAATTTTTATTAAATTTTTTTCTATTGCTCTTCCTATAATACTCTGATTTAGTGAATCAAACATTTCAGGAAAAAGTGTAAGTATATCTATTTTCATTATATTAATCCCTCTAATAGATGAACTGTTATCTTTTTATTTTTAACATCCACTTTTTTTACTACATCTTTTATTGCTGGTAATAATATTTGTTTCCCCATTTCGTCTTTTACAACATATATATCATTACTTCCTGTTGAAAACACATCAGAAACTTTGCCTAATTCTTTTTGCTCATCTGTATAAACAACACAACCTAAAATATCTACTACATAGTAAGTTCCTTCTTCTAATTTTTCATTTTTACTTCTCTTTACTCTTAAATAAAGATTCCTAAAGTTTTCTGCCTCTTCTATAGTATCTATTCCCTCTAGTTTTAAAAATACCATATTTTTGTTAATTCTTACTTGTTCTATTTTAAATTCTTTAAGTTCTTTTTTTATTAATATATATATTGTTTTTAGATTATTAAACTTTGTAATATCATCTGTAAATGGTTTTACTTTTATAACACCCTTTAATCCGGATGTATTTACTATTTGACCTATTTCAAAATATTCTTCCATTTTAAATACCTTAATCAATAAATTCTACAGATACTTTTTTACCTTCTTTTGCAGCTAAAGCTTTCATTATAGTTCTTATGGCTTTTGCTATTCTTCCTTCTTTACCAATTACTTTTCCCATATCACTATCTGCAACTTTAACTTCTAAAACCACTGATTTTTCATTCTCTGTTTCTTTTATAGAAACTTGTGCTGGATCATTTACTAAACTAATAATTATAGCTTCCAATGAGTCTTTCATCTATTTAGCCTCCTTATCAATTAGACGTTTAACTGTATCTGTTGGTTTTGCTCCGTTTTTTATCCATTCAGCTACTTTTTCTTTATCCAATATTAATTCAGATGGTTCCACCATAGGATTATATGTTCCTATTTGTTCAATTATTTTTCCATCTCTTGGAGATCTAGAATCAGCAACAACAATGTGATAAAATGGTGCTTTCTTTTTCCCTGCTCTTTGTAGTCTTATTTTTACCATAATTTTCCCTCCTTCAAAATGCGAAGCATTTTGTATTTTTAACTTTTAACTTTTCACTCTTCATCAAATGATTATAAGTAATAAAGTTTCAAAGTATTTCATACAAGCCTCTTTTATTATTTATAAAATTAAAAAATTAATATCAATTAAAATTTCATACCTTTTATTGAATTCATATCTAAATTTTTCATCATGTTTTTCATTCCGCCTTTATTATTTTGCATTTTTTTCATTAACTTTCTTGTCATTTCGTATGAATTTATAAATTTATTAATATCTGAAACATTAGTTCCACTGCCTTTTGCAATTCTTTGTCTTCTACTTGCATTTAATAATTTAGTATTTTGCTTTTCTTTTTTAGTCATTGAACAAATTATTGCTTCTATTTTTACGAATTCTTTATCATCAACTTTTATGTCTCCAAATTTATTCATTCCAGGTATCATTTTTATAAGTGATGAAAATGAACCCATTTTTTTCATTTGTCTTAATTGCGTTAGGTAATCATCTAAATCAAATTCTTGCTTTTTTAGTTTCTTTTCTAATTTTTGAGCTTCTTCTAAATCAAATGCTTCTTCTGCTTTTTCTATTACAGAAAGCATATCTCCCATTCCTAAAATCCTTGATGTCATTCTATCCGGATGGAATTCTTCTATATCACTTAGTTTTTCGCCTGTAGCAGCAAATTTTATTGGTTTTCCTGTAACTTTCTTAACAGAAAGTGCAGCACCTCCGACGTGTATCACCATCTAATTTTGTAAGTATAATTCCATCTATTCCTAAATTTTCGTTAAAGCTTTCAGCAACATTTACTGCATCTTGACCTGTCATAGAATCTACTACCAAAAGTATTTCATGTGGTTTTACATTTGCTTTAACATTTTTAAGTTCTTGCATTAATTCTTCATCAATATGAAGTCTTCCGGCAGTATCTAGAATTACTACATCATTTAATTTAGAAATTGCTTGCGACATTGCTTGTTTTGCAATTAAAACTACATCTTTTGTATTTTCATTTGCAAAAACTGGTATATTTAAACTGCTACCTACTACTTGTAATTGCTTAATTGCAGCTGGTCTATATACATCACACGCAACAAGCAATGGTTTTTTACCTTGCTTTCTTAAAAGATTGGCAAGCTTTCCTGCTGTTGTTGTTTTTCCGTGAGCCTTGGAGTCCTACGAGCATTACTATTGTTGGAGGGTTTGGCGTAAAATTTATTTTGCTTAAAGTTCCACCAAATAATTCTATCATTTCATCTCTTACTATTTTTATAACTTGTTGGCCTGGTGTTAAAGATTTTAATACATCCTGTCCTAAAGCTTTTTCCTCTACTGTATTTACAAAATCTTTTACAATTTTATAATTTACATCTGCTTCTAAAAGAGCAAGCTTTACTTCTCGCATTACTTCTTTTAAATCGCCTTCTGTAATTCTTGCTTTTCCACCAAGTTTTCTTGTAATAGCTTGTAGTCTTGAAGATAAACCCTCAAATGCCATATGACACCTCCTAAACTAAACAATTTAACTCTTTTTTTACATGAGTTAATATTTTTGCTACTTGTTTATCGCTAGATTTTTCTTGAATTTTTGTAAGTTCTGTTAATATAATTGCTATTTTTTCTTCTTGTTTAAACATCCTTTTCATAATTCCAAGCTTTTCTTCTAACTCGAAAAGTTTACTTTCCCCCTTTTTTATAATATCTCTAACTGCCTGTCTTGTGATATTTTTATTTTCTGCAATTTCAGAAAGAGATAAATCTTGATTATAGTAATCTTCTAAGATTGATAATTGTTTTTTAGTTAATAATTTACCATAAATTTGGCATAACATACTTACTTTAACATTCTTTTCCATATTACTATTTCCTTTATTTTTGCTTAGGGATACTTATAATTCCCGGTTATCATTAGTATTTTTAGCATTACCTTTATTTAAAAACGTAATGCTATATTACTTTACACTATTTTTTGCCTTTTGTCAAGTATTTACGCAAAAAAATACGCCTAAATTCAAACTTTAAGCGTATTTTTCTTTTTATCTGTTGCCACATTGGAACTGTCTCTAACTTATCTCAATGTAATTATGTTCGCATGCTCTAATCAGTCTATTCATTATTGCAAGCCCTAGCCCTTCTTTTTTTACTCCTTCTATAATTACCAAATTAACTTTATATTTGTCTACTTTTCTAAGTAATGTAAATATATTTTTACTAATTTCTTCTAGGCTTTCTCCCATATCTAATTTGTTTTCTGTTTTGTACTTGTTTAAATTACTCGTTTTTCCTACTACTAAAACATTCTTTTCTAGCTCTATTTCTTCATTTATTTTATCTACTAGTTTATTATTATCATCACTATATACTAACAAACATTTTGTATTTGGTGCATAGTGTCTATATTTCATTCCTGGTGACATTACTTTTTCATGAGGATCACACTCTTCCATTATCTGTTTTTCTATTATTACTGGTATTCTTAAGCTTTCAATATCTTCTTTTGTAATTTTCCCAGGTCTTAATATATGTACTTTATTTTCTACAACTCTTATAACTGTTGATTCTACACCTATATCTGCCATTCCTGCATCTAAAATATAATCTACTTTTCCATCTAATTCATCTATTATATCCTCTATTTTTGTTCCACTTGGCTTTCCAGAAACATTTGCACTTGGAGCTGCAATTGGCAAGTTTGAAAGTTCTATTAATTTCCTTGCAATTTTATTACTTGGCATTCTAATTCCAACTGTTTCCAAACCTGCTGTTACATTGTTTGGTATACATGGTTTTCTATTAAATATAATTGTTAATGGACCTGGCCAAAAATTTTCAATTAACGTTTTTTCTATTTCTCCAACTTCTAGCACTAATTTTTCTAACATTCGAGTATTACAAATATGCACAATTAAAGGATTATCTGATGCTCTTCCTTTTGCTTTAAATATTTTACTTACAGCATTTGTATCTAAAGCATTTGCACCAATTCCATAAACCGTTTCTGTTGGAAACAAAACTAATTTTCCTTCTTTTATGAATTGTGCTGCTTCCTCTATTTTATCTAAATTAGCATTTTGTTTTAAATCTGCGTATTTTGATTTCATAATTATCTCATTTCCTTTTTAAAATAAATTGTATTCTGTTTTTGCACTTTTCTCTTAAAACGCGGAAAATTTGCTCCGAGCGAAAAGGCCTCGTTTTGCGGAAAATTTGCTCCGAGCGAAAAGGCCTCGTTTTGCGGAAATTTTGCTCCGAGCAAAATGGTCTCATTTAAACACTTTTCTATAATAGTCGTTTTCTAATATTAGTCTAGACATTTCAAATTTTTTGTAAATTATTTCGTTTATTTGTTTAATGTAATTTTCGTCTATTTCTACTCCATCATTTGCAAAAAATTCTCCTGTTATTGAATTATACTTTCCTTTGTTTGTAATAAAACTTCTGTCTGAAAATATAACAATAGACTCTGCATCTGATAACAAATCTCTTCCCATTAATAATCTCGAATCATATTCTACACCAAATAAATTTAAAACTGTAGGTAAAATATCTAAACTTGAACCTAGTTTTTCAACTTTCACAGGTTCTTTCATACTTCCACTCCATATTAGCAAAGGCATATGGTATTTTTCAAAAGTGTCATCTCTTTCATAAGTTGAAAGCTCATTAATTTGGTCTAATGTTAGTCCATATGGAAAGTGATCTCCACTAATTACAATTACTGTGTCTTCTAGTTTTCCTTTTTCTTCTAGTTCTTGAAGAATTCTTCCTACTGCCTTGTCAAGTTCAATATTTGCTGCTAAATAACTTTTTGCTTTATCTGAATATGGCAAATCTTTTACTTTGTCCCAATTTCTATCTACCATGCAATTTCCACTTTTAGTATAGTTTAAATGTCCACTAACTGTCATATAATATGCTAAAAATTTATCATTATTTATATAGTCATCAATTGTTACATCTACCATTTCATAGTCACTATTGGGCCATTTGCTTGTATCCATTCTATCTTCTAGCCCTGTTCCTACTGCTAAATAAGAATTGTACCCCATTGTTTCTATATATTTGTCTCTATCATAAAATGTTGCTGTATGGTTATGATAAGCATTTGAAGAATACCCTAAACTCTCAAATACATTTGCATATGAATATGGTATATAATTTCCATCAATCTCCTTAAAACTCCACACACCCTCTTTTGGCAAAAGCGAAGTGTCTGTTATGTACTCTCCATCTGATGTACTTACTGGGAATATTGGCGTATAAAAATTGTCAAATTGGAATCCTTCTTTATATAACTTATATAGGTTTGGTGTTAAATCTTCTCTTATTGCAAGAGAACTAAAACTTTCGGCAACTAACACAATTAAATTTTTATCTTTAAATATACCGGTATATTCATTTTTATTGCTTGGAGTTTGTTCTTTAAAATATTCATGCATTTGCTTAATTGTTTGGTCATTTTCTTCTTGAATTAATTTGTCAAAATCTATATTTGTTACATTGTATTCTATATTTTGTTCTTCTTTGTTGTTATCTACTGCTACTTCAACAGATAGATTTTCTTCAAATCCAAATACAAATCTTTGGAAGTCTAATCTCATTGCTGTTAAAAATCCCATTCTTTTTGCTGTAAGCTTTGGAACGTGTGTATTATAATATAAATTTTTATTCGAATATATATCATTATTACCTATAAAATTTACACACAATATTGCAACTGCTTGCACTAAAATTAATATAATAATTTCTATTAATATATTTTTAAATTTTTGTTTTTCAAAACTAATTACTTTCTTTTTGTGTAATATTATTAATGGAATAAGTGGTAGCATAAATAATAAAATTCCATACCAATTTCTTAAAATCATATCAAATATTACATCCATAAATTCTGTAACTTGCCCACCATTCATTATTGAATAAAACGAAAGTATTGATTCATACATGCTATAATACACAATTTGTGCTCCATATAGTACTATTAAAAAAATAGTTATAATATATGTAATTACCTTATTTGCTTTTTCTTTAAATAAACTTGATATAATATTTAACACTATAGCAATAGGAATAGAAAATAAAACAACTAGCCAAAAGCTACTTGGAAATTCTTTATATATTAAAAAAGAAAATACAAGTTCTTGATAAATTATAAATAAAATATAATAAAATAATAAGCTAAATTTTTTCATATGCTTTCTCCTTGCTTTAAACATTTTTGTATTATAATAATATATCTTTTTCTTGTAAAATGCAAATTGGAATTTGATTCAGAGGTGAGAAGTGGGATGTAGGAAGTGTGAAATTAGGGTAAGCCTTGCGTAGGCTGACCCTAAAAAGCACACCTCACACTTCGCACCTCTCACTTCTCAAAAACAAATTACATTTTCTTCTTGAAAGAATTAAAATAATAATATATAATATATAATATATTTATATTCAATTAAAAGGAGTGATGTATGATGAAAGTATACGATAAGGAAATATATGAAAAACAGGAAAGTATTAAGTTTACCCTTTTAATTGTTATTGTATTTTTGGTTGGTTTTTTTGCTGGATATATCGCTAGTTCATTTACGTCTAATTCTAAAGAAATAAACACCCAAAATAACATACAACAAATTGAAAATATTTAATATGTAATAAAAAAAGTATAAAATTAAATCAATTTTATAATTTTTTATATTTTGGTAATTTTTTTATTCTACACTTTTTAAACTTGCTATCATATCTATTTTTTTAAGTTCTTTATTCATTATTAAATTAATTAATATTGCAAATACTACTGTCATTAAAAATGCAAATATATAGCTTGTAATATATGTTTCTCTGCCAAACATTACTATATCCATTTCTGCAGTTGAAATTATAAAGAATAATAAATACACACCTAAAATTAATCCAATAACTACTCCTAAAAGTGTTAATATTATATTTTCTCTAAATACATAACTCGATAACTCTTTATTATAAAATCCCAATAATTTTATTGTTGCAAGTTCTCTTTTCCTTTCCTCTATATTTATGCTATTTAAATTGTATAATACAACAAACGCAAGTAATGCTGCACAAATTATTAATACTATTACTATAATATCTAAGCTTCCTATCATGTCTGTAAAACTATCGCTAATTGTACTAATTTTTAAAACTTGTGATATATTGTCATTTTCTAATAAATATTTTGAAATTTGTTCTTCTCGTTCATCTCCTAATTCTTCATTTGCTTTTAAATATATTTGATTATCAATCATTTTTTCATTAAATGTTTGTTCATATACCTCTTTATCCATATATATGTAGTGATATATATAATTTTCAATTATACCTGTCACTTTAACATTTTTATAATTATCAT
The DNA here is from genome assembly GCA_944392485.1 of uncultured Clostridia bacterium. Taxonomy (GTDB): domain Bacteria; phylum Bacillota; class Clostridia; order TANB77; family CAG-508; genus CAG-452. The sequence goes on from CALXWO010000003.1 coordinate 49,607, forward strand.
CACTAATTTCTATTGTAATTTCACTACCAACAGTAACATTTAATAATTTAGATAATTTTTCTGTTATTATAACTCCATCTTTTTGAATAGATATATGTTGCTTTGTTTCTCTATCTTGCATATTAACAAAGTCTGTTAATTCTTCTTTGTCATCTACTCCTACAATGTAAACGTTTTGCTCATTTCCATTTGCAGAAACATTGTTTGTTTGTTGTCTTAAATATGTGTATTTTGCATTTGGAATTTCTTTTTGTATATATTTATTTAATTCTTCTATTTTTTTATCAGTTAATCCATCTTTTAAAGTTAATTCAAAATCATAATTTCTTATTTCTCCATATTGCTTACTTACAATTGAAGCAATTGAATCTCTTAATCCAAATCCTGTAAATATTAAAGCTGTACACCCTGCAATTCCTATTATTGTCATAAATAAACGTTTTTTATACCTAAATACATTTCGTGCAGTTATTTTTTGTATAAATTTTAAGTGTTTCCAAATAAATGGAATCCTTTCTAAAAATATTTTTTTACCTTCTTTTGGTGTTTTAGGCCTCATTAAATTAGCTGGTGTCTCTCTTAATATTTTATAGCACCCTAAAATTGTAGCAAGTGTTGTTGCTGCAAATGCAGACACTCCTGCAATTAATGCATATTTCATATTTATATTCATTAACACACTTGGCATGGTTGTATATAAAATACCATAAGTTTTCGCAACTATCCATGGCAATGTGTATGAACCAATTATTGTTCCTAATATTGCTCCAGAAAGTGTTGCTGAAATAGAATATAATAAATATTTTAATGAAATTTTATATTTACTATATCCCAAAGATTTGTAAGTTCCAATATTCCCTCTGTTTTCTTCTACCATTCTTGTCATCGCTGTTAATGAAACTAATGCTGCAACCAAAAAGAATATTATAGGAAAAACCTTTCCAATTGTTGAAACAGAGTCACAATCAGATTTGTATGAAACATACCCCTCATTAGTTTCCAAATTTAAAGCATAAATCTTTACACTTAAATCTTCTAAATCTTTTTCATTTTTTGCAATTTCTTCTTCTGCATCTTCTATTTCTTTAAAAGCTTCCTCTTTTTCTTCGTTAAATTTACTTTCATTTTCTTTTAGTTCTTTCCAACCATTATCTATTTCATTTTGTGCAGATATAAATCTACTTTCTGCTGTTTTTTTATTGTTTTTTAATTCTTGTTTTTGCTCTCCTAATTCTTCTACACCTTTGCTATATTCTTCTTTTCCTTCTTCTAATTGTTCTACATATTCGTTTAGCATTTGCTTTTGATTTTTGATTTCTTCTTTTCCACTTATTAAATTTTTTACATTAGAAATCAATTCTTCTGGAGCAGAAATACTTTGTAAATATTCTAAATATGTGTTTAAATCATTTACACCACTTGACTCTAATAATTGTTTTTCTGCGTTTTGTAATTCTTTTTCCTTTTGTTCTAATGTTTCTAATCCGTTATTTAACTCTTCTTGTTTACTATCTAACATATTTTTAGTAGAAGCTAAGGTTTTTTCTCCTTCTTCTATTTGTTCTTCATACTTATTTATTTGAGTGTAAAAGTTTTGCTTTTGTGATACAAGTTCGTTTTCTGCATCTTCTAATTTAATCTTTGCATTTTCAATTTCATTTTCTGCATTTTCGAGCTCATCTTTAGCGTCTTGTATTTCTTTTTTTGCTTCTTCAATTTTGTCATTTCCCTCTTGCTTAATATCTTGAGCCTTATTTTCTGCTAGGCTATCAATTTTACCTTCTATTTTATCCTGCACACTTTCTATTTCCTGTATATATTCATCTGATGTTCTATCAATATTATTAGTGTTTACTCTTGCATAAATATTTGTATATTGCTCTAATGAAAAAGCATTTTCTAGAACCAATGCAAATCCATAGACTGTACCATCTACAAGTGTAGTATTTCCTCTTGACATAGAAATATATAATGGACTATTTGCAAAGCCTACAACAGTATATTTAGTAGTTTTAAATACATCTTTTAAATCTCCCGCTTCTGCATCAACAAATTCAATGGTGTCTCCTAAATTGTATTCTCCCTTTAATTTGCTATCTAAAACAATTTGATTTTGTTCTGTAGGATATGTTCCTTCAACCATTTCATATCTGTTTATTGTATTTTGTGTTGTTTGTTTTGGAATTGAAATTACATTTATAACTTTTTCTTTTTCTTCCTTTTCTACAATCACATATGTAGATTTAACTTTATCTATATAACTAATATCCTCCATTTTTTGAATTTGTTCTATATCTTTATCCTCAAATCCAACTGTTGACACAAAATTTAAATCATATACATTATAATCATTTAAATATTTGTTTAAAGTACGTAGCATATCTGGGCTTGAAGCATTTATTCCCACATACAAAGCAACCCCTAATATTACAATTGCAATAATAGAGATATATCTTTTTCTTGTCTTTTTAATTTCTCTTACAATGTCCTTTAGATATGCCTTTTTCATTAAAATTTCCTTTCTACCATTCTATTTGGTCAATTGAAATTGGGTTTTCATTTATTCTATTCTCACTAACTCTTCCATTTTTTATTTTTATAATTCTATCTGCCATAGGAGTTATTGCCTGATTATGTGTAATTATTATAACTGTTATATTTTTTTGTCTTGCTGTATTTTGTAATAATTTTAAAACTTCTTTTCCTGTATTATAATCTAATGCTCCTGTTGGTTCATCACATAAAAGTAACTTTGGATTTTTAGCAATTGCCCTTGCTATAGAAACCCTTTGTTGTTCTCCACCAGATAACTGTCCTGGAAAATTATCCATTCTTTTTTCTAATCCCACTTCTTTTAAAACCTCTGTAGGATTTAAAGCATCTTTGCAAATTTGACTTGCAAGTTCTACATTTTCCTTTGCTGTTAAGTTTGGAATTAAATTATAAAACTGGAACACAAAACCTATATCATTTCTTCTATATGTTGTAAGTTGTCTCTCGTTATATTTACTTATATCTTTTTTATCTACTATTATTTGTCCTTCTGTTACACTATCCATTCCTCCTATTAAATTTAAAACTGTCGTTTTACCTGCACCACTTGGTCCAACAACAACCAATATTTCTCCTTTTTCTCCAGAAAAAGATACTCCGTCTGCTGCCCTTACTTTTCCATTATTATATGTTTTTACAACATTTTTTAATTCTATATAACTCATTTATTTCCTCCCATATTAATTATATTAGCAAATAAATATGAACTAATTATGAATTAACATTTGGGACGGAGCAAAATATTACTTTTGAAATTTTGCTCCGTCCCAAATGTTAAGTTTTCTTTGATATTCTATACTCAATAAAGTCATTTACAAGTATTTTTATTATTGCAATTATTGGTACTGCTAGGAACATTCCAAGTATTCCTAAGTATGCACCAAATACAGTAACTGAAAAGATTACCAATATTGGGCTTAATTTTAATGCATTTCCTACTATTCTTGGGTTTATTATATTTGCATCTAGTTGTTGTAATATTATAACCACAATAAGCATCCATATAGCTTGTGAAAATCCTCCTGTAAATACCGTTATTATAGTTGCTATTGTAATTGCTATTATTGATCCAAAATAAGGTATCATATTAAATAGTCCTATCATAAATCCAAGTAATACCCAGTATTTTATTCCCATAATCCACATTGCAATTGAAACTATAATACCAACTATTATAGCATCTAATAACTGGCTAGATATAAACTTAAAGAAAATGTCATTTGCTTTTAAAAAATAGTTTCCTATTCTTTTGGCTGTTTCTTTTTTAAATAATGCATAATTTAACTTCTTTAAAAACTCTAAAATTTGACTTCTTTCTAACAATACATATATAGACATTATTATAGTTACAAACACACTAAAGATTGCACTTGCAACACCTACTACTCCTTTAATATATGCATATATGTTGTCAAAACTTAATATTTTAGTGATATCTATAGTTTGTAAATTTCTTATTATTTCTTGTATTGACTCTCTTTTTATTAAAGAATCATCTGGTAAATTATCTATGTAATTTATAGCATTTTGATAATATCCTGGTAAGTTATTTGCAAGTTCTACTATGCTTTTTGATAATGCTGGAATTATTATATATATAACCAATGCTAGTAACAATAATGCAATTATATATACTGTAATTACAGATAATCCTCTTGCTCTTTTTTTCATAAATTTAAATTTTATTTTTTTATATAGCCCTTCTATTTTTTTGCAAGGTATATAAAAAATATATGCTAATAATATTCCCAAAAGAAATGGCATTAATATTGATATTAATTTCCCAATCCAATTAGATATATCATTAAAATTATCTAATGTGTTATATACAAATATAACTGCTACTGCAAAAGTAAACCAGTATATCCATTTAGTCCAGTTTTTTATTTCTTTCATTTTTCTCTCCTTTTTTACTTTACTAGTGTATATTAATATATAAATTGAAATTTATCTGAGAAGTGAGAAGTGGGATGTGGGAAGTGTGAAATTAGGGTAAGCCTTACGTAGTCAAACCCTAAAAAGCACACCTCACACTTCACACCTCTCACCTCTCAAAAACAAATCACAATTTGTTTGCTATTTCTAACCCTATTGGGCAATGATCACTTCCCATTATTTCTGAATAGATATATGCATCTTTTATATTATTACTTATTCTATCAGATACTAAAAAATAGTCAATACGCCATCCAGCATTATTTGCTCTTGCATTAAACATATAAGACCACCAAGTATATGCCCCTTCTTTTTCTGGATAAATTTTTCTAAATGTATCTGTAAAACCGTTTTTTAAAAGTGCGTCTATTTTTCCTCTCTCTTCGTCTGTAAAACCTGCATTTTTTCTATTAGATTTAGGATTTTTTAAATCTATTTCTGTGTGTGCTACATTTAAATCCCCACATATTATTACAGGTTTTATTTTATCCAAATTCTTTAAATATTTTCTAAACTCGTCTTCCCACTCCATTCTGTATTCTAATCTTGCAAGTTCGCGTCCTGAATTTGGTGTATAACAATTTACTAAATAGAACTTTTCAAACTCTAAAGTTATTACTCTTCCTTCTTTATCATGTTCTTCTTTCCCTATTCCATAACTTGCATTTATTGGCTTTATTTTTGTAAATACTGCTGTGCCCGAATATCCTTTTCTTTCTGCATAATTAAAATATTCATAATATCCTTTTAAATCTAATTCTATTTGACCTTCTTGCATTTTTGTTTCTTGGACACAAAATATATCTGCATTTAGTTTTTTAAATGCTTCTTCAAACCCTTTTTTATATATTGCCCTTAGTCCATTTACATTCCAAGATACTAATTTCATTTATATTCTCCTTTACAAATTGTAATTTGTTGTTGTGATGTGAGAGGTGTGAAGTGTGAGGTGTGCTTTTTAGGGCTAGGCTACGTAAGGCTTACCCTAATTTCACACTTCCCACATCCCACTTCTCACTTCTCATACAAATTACAGTTAAAAGTAATTGTTGATTTTTTGTTGACTTCAACAAAAAATCTTCATTTACTATTCACTTTTCACTTTTAGTTTTTCACTATTGTAATTTGCGAAGCAAATTACAATTTACCCTATTCTTTATATAATCTTAATTTAACTAAAACTTTATATATTTTTGTACCAAATGGTATCATATATATATCTTCTTTTTTTAATATTTTCATTAATAATACTATTAATACATATACCACTGCACCAAATATTATAGATATAATTGTTGATATTGAATTTCCAATAACTAGAATTAAAAGTCTGTATGTAATATACACCATTAATCCCATTATTGCTGATGCGAGTATTGGTTTTAAAATATGGTCTTTAAAATTCATTTTTAGTTTTACTAGCTTATTTAAATAATAAATACATATTACAAATGATAATCCTTGGCATAATATTGCTGTTATTACTGCACCATATATATTTATTGCTGGATTACTAATTAATATGATGTTTAATATAAGTTTTAATACTGCACCTATTGCAAGTGCAATTGCTGGAATATGGACCTTACCAAATCCGTAGAGTCCTCCATTTACTACGTAATTAAGTGTTACAAATATCATTGTAATTGTACTTAGCATAAGTATTCCAGCTCCCTCTGATGCTGCTGGATAAATAAGCTCAAGTATTGGTCTTGCAAGGGCAACAAGTCCTGCTGCACATGGCATTATAATTAAAATTGATGCAAAAAATGAAAATGATAATCTTTTATTTACTGTTTCATAATCTTTTAATGCTATTGCTGATGAAATTGCTGGAACTAAAGCAGTACAGAATGACCCAGTTATTGCAAGTGGTAAATGAATTATTGTAACTACTTTAGATAATTGTCCCGAAAGTTCCATTGCAAGCTTCTCTAATTCTTCTTTTGTACCTAAAATTCCTTGAAATGCTGTTTGTATACAGTTACTTATTGTAACTGTATCTATTGTATTATTTACTACAGAAACTAAAGAACCTAATGTCATTGGAATAGAAATTGCAAGAATTGTTTTTATAAGCTTTCCTATTGTTTTATTCTCTTGTTCTACAGTTTGCTCATTACATTCTTTTATAATTCCTTTTTTTCTTCTTTTATAGAAAATAAATAAATATGTAAATGAAATTATAATTGAAAGTGTTGTAGATAAATTTCCTCCTGCTGCCATTACTGCAGGGTCTTTTCCAACTAATGCATATACAAATGTAATTGTAAGTATGCAGTTAAAAAATTGTTCCAAAGTTTGAGACACACTTGTTGCTTTTTGACTTCCTAATCCTGCAAAATATCCTCTTATTACAGAAGATGATGCAACAAACATTATTGCTGGAGCAAGAACCATTAATATGTATTTAATATCTGGTACATTTAATATATTTGTTGCGATAAAACCTGCACCAAAATATAATGCAACAGAAAGTATTGCACCTATAATTGTAAACATTGTAAGTGATACTTTAAAAATTCTATATGCTCCCTTATGGTCTCCTTTTACTTCTCTTTCTGAAACAAGTTTTGAAATAACAGAAGGTATACCTACAGACGATAATGTAAGTAACAATGAATATACAGTATAACCTGCATCATAGTAGCCATTACCGACATCCCCAAAGCCTTCTACATTTACAATTACTAATCTATATATAAAGCCCAATATTTTTATTAAAATTTGAGCTGCCATAAGCATTGCAACATTTTTCATAAAAGATGTTTTATATTCTTTTTTTATTTTTTCTTCTGCACCCACTTAAAACCTCCCTATTAATTTGCATTTTATTTATATCACATATGCTTCTTTTTTACAATAATTATTTAAATTGTAATTTGCGTCTGTTCGGGTGAATTCAGGACAGTCCCCAAAATCCCCATATTTGGTGATTTTTAGGGACAGTCCCTAGAATTCCCCCTCACATGCAAATTACAATTTACATTGCTAAAAAAATTAGGGATGCAATATATGCACCCCCTTTATTTTTTAATTTTTTCTAACCTACTACTTCTACATCTAAATATCTTACTCCCCAAGATAAAGCTGCTGAGTGTGAATTCATATAAATATCAATTCTATTTCCTTGAATTGCTCCACCTCTATCTTCTACAACATAAGTCTTTCCATTGATTAATAATTTTGTTCCAAATGCGAATGTTCTTGGAGCAGCTACTGTACGTCCAGCTGTTGCTTTTCTACCAGATGCTGTAATACCATTTGTTTTACCACAACATTTTGCACAAGAACAATATGCTGTTACTTTATATCTTCCTGAAGAAGCTGTTGTAATACCAGATCCTCTTGATCCTGATCTTGATGTTACTTTTGTTTGTATTTGTACAATTTTATCAACTGGTTCTTTAATTATCTCTGATGACAACTCAATTCTTTCTATTTCTACATCATCTTTGTATTTTACTTTATATGTTACTTCTCTAATACCATTTTTACCAGCTTGAATAACTCTATTTGTTGTATCACTTCCGTTTGAAACATCTTTTGTTATGGTTTCAAATGGTATTTCTTCTTCTACTGTAATTATTTCTTCTGTTATATTTGAATAATTTTCTGCTAATTCATCTACATTGCTATTTAATTCTTCTTCTGAAATTTGAGCTATTTTTGTAGGTTCTTCACCTTTTTTAGTAATTATTATTGTTTTAGCATCAGTTACATTTTCTTCTAAACTTGGTGTTATAGACTCATCTGATGATAACATTATATGGTTTTCTTCTAATATTTCTGAAACTTTTGTTTTTGATGTTAAAACAGTAATTTCATGATTATTTGAGAATTTTATTTTTATATTATTAACTTTTGCATTTCCAGCGATTACTGATATACCAAGTATAATTATAAATATTACACTTATTGCAATAATCTTTCTGTAAGATATTGATGCTTTTTTTGATTTATTCATAAATCCCTCCTTTAAGCAATCTCTTATATTATACTCTTTTATGAAGGATTTGTCAAATTTGGTAAAATTTTTCTGTAAAATCCCTTATTTTATTATATGTGGCTTGTACTAAAATATGCATATAAATTGTAATTTGTTTTTGTGATGTGTGAGGTGTGAAGTGTGAGGTGTGCTTTTTTAAGCTAGGCTACGTAAGGCTTACCCTAATTTCACACTTCCCACTTCTCACTTCTCACTTCTCACTTCTCATACAAATTACAATTTATTATATTAATTATTGATATGTAAATTTTACTATGTTATAATCGAATTGTAAATTTATTACAAAGTAGGAGGTTTTATTATGTGGATTGCATTAATAGTTATTGCATTATTAATTATTGCTGTTATTGCTATATACAATAATTTGGTTACTCTAAGACAAAAAGTTAGAAATTCTTGGAGTCAAATTGATGTTCAATTACAAAGAAGATTTGATTTAATTCCAAATTTAGTAGAAACAGTTAAATCTTATATGGAACATGAAGATGCTGTTTTAACAAAAGTAGCAGAACTTAGAACTTCTTGGGCTGGAGCAAATTCTATTTCCGAAAAGGCAAAACTTGATAATGAACTTTCAGAAACTTTAAAAAGTATTATGGCTGTATCAGAAAATTATCCAGATTTAAAAGCTAATCAAAATTTTTCTGAATTGCAACAAGAATTACAAAATACAGAAAACAAAATTTCATTTTCAAGGCAATTTTACAATGATAGTGTTACATTGTATAACACAAAATTAGAAGTGTTCCCTTCTAATATCCTTGCTTCTATGTTTGGATTTAAGCCAGAAGATTTATTTGCAACAGATAGTGAAGAAGCAAGAAAAAATGTTAAAGTTGATTTTGGAAAATAAGATTAGCTCAATATTAAATTATTAAGTAAAATAAAAAACAAAAGTAATTCTCACTTTTGTTTTTTATTTTATATTAAAGATATTTTTAGCATTTTGGTATGTTGCTTTTGCAACTTCTTCTACAGTAATTTCTTTTACTTCTGCAATTTTCTGTGCAATATATTTAACATTTCTAGAGTCATTTCTTCTTCCCCTTAGTGGTTCTGGACTTAAATATGGTGAATCTGTTTCTATAAGTATTTTTTCTGTTGGTACCATTTTAATTATATCTTCTGCATTTTTAGAATTTTTAAAAGTAATTGGTCCTGCAAAAGAAATGTAAAATCCAAGTTTCAATCCCTCTCTTACTAAATCTTTGTTTAGTGGACAGCAATGAAATACTCCTTTTTTATTGCAAACATTATTTTTTAATATTTCTAATGTGTCATAAATTGCCTCTCTTGTGTGTATAACTATTGGTAGTTCTAACTTATTTGCTATTTTTATTTGAGAAACAAAAACATCTTTTTGTATTTCTTTGTTTTCTTTATTCCAGTAATAATCTAATCCTATCTCTCCTATTGCAACAACTTTATCGTTCTTAGCCAACTTTTCTATAATTTCTAAATCCTCTTTTTTATATTTATCTATATCATTAGGCGAAATGCCACTAGTTGCATACATAAAATCATAAATATTTGCAATTTCTATTGCTCTTTTAGATGACTCCAAACTATATCCTGCAGTTATTATTTTTGTTACACCTTCATTATATATTGCTTTAATTAAAGAATCTCTATCTTCATTAAATTTTTCGTCATTATAATGTGCATGTGAATCAAAAAGTTCCATTTTGCCTCCTCTTAGTCCACTATTGCTACAACTGTTGCTACTGCATATTCTTTGCAATGTGATATTGAAATATCTATGTTTTTTATATTTTTAAATTCTATATCTAAAAAATTTATTTTAGGATTTCCGTTTTTATCATTTATAACTTCGGCATTATGCCATGAAATATCAAATTTATCTTTTAACAAAGGAGATACTGCTTTAAAAATAGCTTCTTTTGCCGCAAATCTTCCTGCATAATGGTAATATTTTGCATTTCTTTTACTTTCACAGTATTTTATCTCTGCAGGTGTAAAAAGTGTATTAATAAATGTATTCCCTAATCTTTCTATTGAGTCTTTTATTCTGCTTATTTCTATTATGTCTGTTCCGCAAAGTATTTTCATTATTTCCTCCTACTAAATTGTAATTTGAATGAGAAGTGAGAAGTGGGATGTGGGAAGTGTGAAATTAGGGCAAGCCTTACGTAGCCTAGCTCTAAAAAGCACACCTCACACTTCACACCTCTCACATCACAACAACAAATTACAGTTTGTCTTCTATTTTAAAATATTCACTAATGTAATAAAATTAATTATATTAAAAGCTATTGATATTGCTAATATTATTAAAATAATTTTATTTGCTCTTTTTTCTTTGTCTATATTTAATTCTTTATAAATAACATTATATTTGTTTTTTATTTCTACATAAATTTTTTCTAATTCAAAGTTTTCTTTTAATTGATTGTAAATTATTGTTCCTTTTGAAGAATTTGTTATTTCATTCATCCATATTTCTTTGGTAAACTTAGAAAAATTTTGCCTTGTTTTTAAAATATCTTTTTTATCTTTAAAATCTCTTTCTAATTTTTTTAGATAAATCCTTTGGTATAAACAAATAATTAATGTATATAAATATTCATTTTCATACTCGAAAGGAAGCTTTGTATAATTGTAAATATCTATATTTGATGTCATTAGCCCCATACTTTGTTTGGTAAACCCAAATGCTGAATATTTAAATTTTTCTGCATTTTTTATAGTATTATTAATTTCTTGCAAATCAAAATCTATTGTTTTACCGCTTGGTAGTGCATGACTAAATTTTAGAAAATCTGTTTTTAAATTTTCAAAATCTGTTACATTGTTCCAATTTTCTTGGTCTATACAGCAATAACTGTAAACAAAAAATCTTTTATTGTATAAGTCTATATTTTTTAATTCTTCTATATCACTATTTGTTCCAATAATTTTATCTATAAATTCTGAAAGCTCATCCATATTGCTGAATTTTCCTGTTTGTATTTTAATATTTGAAAAATCTTTTAACTTAGAAAAATCTGAATTTATATCTTTAAACTTATAGTTAAAATTTAACAAGTCGGTAAATCTTTCTGAATCTTCTATATATGTTTTTATTACAAAAAAACATATTCCACTATCAAAACAAATTAATTGTACTTTACTAATATTAAAAAATATTCCCTTTTCGTCACTTATTTTCCCTTGAATTTTAGAATCAAATTTATATTCAAAAATATTGCAATGAAATTTAGATAAAATTTTGGTTTTAGTTTTAATATCCATTTCTTCTAAATTTCTTATATTTCCTTTGCTAAAAGCAAATGTTGGGAAAAAATACTCTCTAGCATTTTGTATAAAATAAGAATATAAGTTTAAATCTCTTTCTTTTTCGAATATTTTTAATTTATAATTTTTATTGCTTAATAAAGAAAATAAATATTTTTCATATTTATTTTCTTTAATCAAAAATGGTTTTATAAAATATGTATATTGATACTTTACTTTTAACTCCATTTTTTTGCTCCTCTTTTGTTCTATTTTTCATAATATAGTCCATTATCACTTAAGTGCCATTCTCCAATAAAATCTGTATAAATATTATTATCTAAATTAATAGAAGGCTCTTTTGCAACCACTCCTGCTTTGTCTATACTTCCCCAAACACCATCTTTTTTTACAGAAGCATATCCACAAGAATTTTGTTCTGTTCCATCATCATAAATATAATCTACAACTACATCTCCGTTTTTATTTAAATATCCGTATTTTCCGTCCTTTTTGCTTAAAAATAAAGTGTTTGTTGTTAGTACATCTTTAGAATCTTTTTCTTCTAGTTTAAAGTTATAATATTTATATTCATCGTTTGTGTAAACTTTTATATATCCTGCATCTATATTTATTTCTGATATTATTCCAGTTACTTTTTGTGCTAAATTATTATCAAAAATTACTGTTTCTGTTTCGCTCTTATCTGCTTCAATAAATCCTCCATTTTCCACATATATCATGTTAATATATTCAAAATCTATAACTGTTTCATTTTCTTGGTTAATAATTCCATATTTTCCGTCTTTTTTTGCTATATAATATATAGAAAATGCATATTTTAAATCCTCGTATTGTGGCTCAATTATAACACTATTTTCTTTTGAAACTAGTCCGTATAATCCTTCATCATTTATTACTACAATATTTTCAGACTTTGCCTCTACTATATCCTCATATCCTTCTGAAATTAAAATTTTTCCATCCTCAGTATTTATTAATTTCCATACTCCAGATTCTTTTACTGCAAACAAACTAGAATTTCCTAAATATTTTACAGCTTCATATTTTGTTTCTAATAAAATTTCTCCTGTTGTACTAATTAATCCGTATTTATTTTCTGCGTTTACAACTATATATTCATTTTTATATCCTTCTTCTAATGTAAGAATTTCTTTATATTCTGGTTTAATTATTATTTGACCTTGATCATTTATTAATCCAACATTATTATCTTTTTTTACAACAAAATTACCTTTTACACCTTTTAGTGCAGTAATTTCATCATATTCACAAGCACAAATTTCTTTTCCTTCAAAATTTATTATTCCATATTTACCATTTTTGCTTACTCTTAATACATTATCTTCATACCATATATTTTGCTTAGAATCAAAATTATCTATTGCTTCTATTTTATCGTATCCTGTTAATATTTCCTCATTTTTTTCATTTAATGCTTTTGTGCTATATGTTCCATTTTCGTCATTTACATCATATGTGCAAATAAATATAGGTTTTGTTTTGTTTGGTATTGCAATAATATCGTCATATGTTGTATCTATTATTTTTTTACCTTCACTATCTATTACACCAAACTTTCCATTTTCGTATGCAGTGTAATATGTATATGTTTTAACTTCTACATTTTTATTACTATTTTTTACTATATTAACGATAGAGATTATAATCATTACTATAACTGCTATAGCAACTATTACACCAATAATTTTTTTTACATTTAATTTAGGCTGGCTATCATATCTTCTACCTCTACTACTCATCAATTTTCCTCCTTAAAAATTTGCTTTAACAAATTTTATTTATTTTTATATGTTTTACAAGTTTTAATATTTGAAGTACTTTTATATACAAGTATATTTTTTACATTTATCTTAATATATCACATTTTTATTGTTTTTCCAATAATTTTCGTATAGTTTTTTTGCTGTGTCAGGGCTATCCACACCACTTTTGTTTTTAACTGGGGCAAAGTCTTCTTCTCTTTTCCCTCTTAATATAGAAATATTGTTAAATATTTTAAAACTATCAAATATAAATTGTTCAAATTTATATGCATTTTCTTTTTCTGGCTTAACTAAAACCCCTTGTTCTGTTAAATAATCACTCTTTTTAAATGCAATATGATATTCTAGTTCTTTTGTACTAGATCTTTTTATTGCATTTATGCTAAATAGATTACACATTATATGTGACTCTCCAAAAACAAGCTCTCCATTTTCTTTTTTTATTCCTGCTATGTCTTTTGGTAATTCTGTATACTCTATAACTCTAATTTTACCATTTTGCTTACATAAAACTCCTACTTTTTCTTCTGGATTTCTTTTTAAAACAGTCCTTGTACCTATTTCATTACCATCATTTATTGTTAATCCTAATAGTAAAACATCCACGTATTTTAACAATATATTATCAACAGAACCTATAAACACCCATTCTATGCCTCTTTTTTCCATGTCTGAAATGGCTCCTTGTTTTAACATAGAATTAAATATTCCTCCATTACCATTTGATGCTTCTTTTATTAATCCATCCTCGCCTATTAACAACTTTCCTTGTTCTGTTATTAGTGGCAATTTCCCTTGTTCGAATATATAAACATACTCTTTTGGATATCCAAAATAATTTTTTTCTTTTAAAAACTCAACTGTATCTGCATTGTTTTCATTACTAGTCATTATATACCAAGGAATAATTACATTATATTTTTTATTGGCTCTTTTTAAAGTATCTACAATAATTTCAAATAAATATTTACTTCCTGTTTCGAAATCTATTTTATATGTTCCTTTTGCTCTTGGGTGTCCAAGTCTTGTTCCTTGTCCACCAGCCATAGTTGCAACTGCAAATTTATTGTTTTTTATAACATTTTCTCCTATTTCTGTATAAAATTGCAATTTTTCCTTTTCCATATTATCTGGGTTTACTCCTGCTATTGGCTGTAATTCTTCTAAATCCACAAATAAATCCTCAAAAGTCATATTATATAAATCTTTTAATTCTTCAAAATCAATTCTTAAAACTTGATTTATTATTTTTTCTTTTATATCTACATCTGCTTTATCTATAAAAGGTATTATATGGCTTTGTTTGTATTTTTCTAGAATATGTTTAGCTTTTTCATAATTATCTATCATTGTTAAACCTCCTAAAGGCTAAATACTTACATAATATAACATTTTTTTTATTTTTTGTCTACTATTATATAAATTGTAATTTGAATGAGAAGTGAGAAGTGGGATGTGGGAAGTGTGAAATTATGGTAAGCCTTACGTAGCCTAACCCTAAAAGCACACCTCACACTTCGCACCTCACACATCACAAAAACAAATTACAATTTACCTATCATATCTGTATAATAAATTAATATAAATATTTTAGAGGTGTATGCATGTATAATATTAAAATATTTGTATTTAAATTTAAAAAAATATTTTTCCCTTTATGCATATGTTTTTTTACTATATTTTTAGTTGTATTTTCTAATAACAATCTTTTAGCTGCAAAAAATGGTTTAAGCCTCTGGGCAAATTCTGTTGTCCCTTCACTTTTTCCTTTTTTTATAGCAACAGAGCTGTTGAGCCATACAAATATAATTCCTCTCTTAGGAAAATATTTAAATAAATTTATGAAACCTATTTTTAATGTACCACGGAGAAGGTGCTTTTCCTTTTATTATGGGTATTATTAGCGGATATCCAATGGGTGCTAAAATTGTATCTAATTTTAAAAAACATGGTATTTGCACAAATGTAGAGGCAGAAAGAATGCTTGCTTTTACAAATAATTCTGGTCCCCTTTTTATTATAGGTACAGTTGGAGTTGGATTATTTAAAGATACAACTACAGGTGTTTTACTGTTTATAACTCATATATTAGCTTGTTTAACTGTAGGCTTTTTATTTAGATGGTGGAAATTTTCAAAAAAAAGAAATAAAAAGGACATAGAAAATTCTATTTCTTACATACCGTTTATTTCTGCTACAAATTTAGGAGAAATTTTAGCCTCATCTATAATTAACGCAGTTAATACTATTTTTTTAATAGGTGGTTTTATTGTTCTATTTTCTGTAATAATATCAATTTTAAATGCTAGTAAAATATTAAATTTAGCTTCTGATTTTATTTCTCCTATTACTAATTTTTTTGGAATCCCAGATAGTTATTCAAAAGGAATTTTAACAGGAATATTAGAACTAACAAATGGAGTTTCCATTATATCTGTAATTCCTAATAAAGAAATTTCTACTGGCATTATAATTTGTGCTTTTTTATTAGGATTTGGTGGAGTATCAATAGCCCTACAAATTCTTAGTATTATATCTAAAGAAAAAATATCTATAAAACCATATTTAATTGGAAAATTACTTCAAGGCTCTTTTGCTGCCTTATACACGTACATTATTTTAAAGAATTTTGCATTCTTAAATTTAAATTTGTAAATTAGAATTTATGTAATTAAATTTGTTGCAAGACGCTCATAAAATCTAACTGAAAACGTAAATTTATTGCATTCCTCGGTTCAATACATGTTTTAACTAATTTTGTTACTATTCTATAAATCTCTCTGGAAACAAATTAAAAAAACAACTTTGTCATATAAAATTTCCTACATTTTTGGTTCACATGTTAAATTAATTCCCAAACTTTTTATAACATTAAGCTCACTTTTTTCTATTATATAAGTAGAATGTGCCTCTGTTCCTTTTAATTCATCTAATTTATTTAAAGCCTGTTTTATTACAGGATTTGTTGCAGAACATATACTTAAAGCAA
The DNA here is from genome assembly GCA_944392485.1 of uncultured Clostridia bacterium. Classification (GTDB taxonomy): domain Bacteria; phylum Bacillota; class Clostridia; order TANB77; family CAG-508; genus CAG-452. Next base: position 66,135 of record CALXWO010000003.1, read on the forward strand.
TTAGTGTTTCTTGTATATTTAAACAATATGATGTTTTATATGATGTTTTCTTTTTTGTATTAAATATTGCTTCTAACACTTCTGGTGATAACATATAAACATCATCTGGAATATTCGTTATCTCTTTTAAAGCATTTATTAGCATTGCACTTGTTGCACTTAAAAGCTCAGATTCTTTCCCTGTTATTATTTTGCCATCATCTAATTTTATTGCAATTACTTCTCGTTTTTCTTTTTTACTTTTAGATAATGCTACATCTACTACTTCCCTTTGTTTTGTAGTTAAGTTTAATTTATTCATTAATATTTCTATTCTTTCAACAACTTCCTTTGAACATAATCCTTGCTTATAATCACATAAAGCAGTATAAAATCTTCTTATAATTTCCATTTCCGCTGCTTTTCTTACTACTTCATCATTCGTAATACATTGTTTTATCATATTAACTCCCATATCAGTTGGAGAATTATATATGGATTTCCCCATTATTTTTGTTAATATATTTTTTAATATTGGAAATGTTGATAAATCTCTATTATAATTTACAGCATTTATATTATATGCTTCTAAATGAAATGAATCTATCATATTTACATCTCCCAAATCTGCTGTTGCTGCCTCATATGCTACATTTACTGGATGCATCAATCCTAAATTCCAAACTGGAAATGTTTCGAACTTTGCATAACCTGCTTTTATTCCTCTTTTATATTCGTGATACAATTGTGATAAACAAGTACCTAATTTACCACTATTTGGACCTGGTGCAGTTACAACAACTAATTTTTTTGTTGTTTCTATATATGGATTTTTTCCATATCCATTATCACTTACTATTAGCTCAACATCACTTGGGTAGCCTTCTGTTGGCGTATGTATATATGTTTTTATATTTTTTTCTTTGAGAATGTTTTGTAATTTTTTTACACACTCTTCTCCTTTATACATTGTTATTACTACACTATTTATATCTATATCTATTTCTTTTAAATTATTAATTAATCTGAGAAGTTCCATTTCGTAGCTTATACCATAATCTGCTCTTATTTTACTTTTTTCCATATCTTCTGCACTAATACAAAAAATAACTTCCATATCGTTTTTTAGTCTTTTTAATAGCTTAATTTTGGCATCTGGCTCAAACCCAGGAAGCACCCTGCTTGCATGGTAATCATCAAAAATTTTTCCCCCAAACTCTATATACAATTTATCAAACATTTTAATTCTTTCTTCTATTTTTTCTGTTTGTACTTTTAAATATAATTCACTATCAAAACCTTTTTCCATTTTTTCCTCCAAACAAAAATAGATTTAAAAATTGCCCTAAAAAATGGGTTTTTTTTAAATCTATAATTTATCATTTAATTATTATATATATTATCACTATATCTTTAGTTTTGCAATATATTTTTTCATAATACAAATTGTAATTTGCTTCGCAAATTACAATAGTGAAAAACTAAAAGTGAAAAGTGAATAGTAAATGAAGATTTTTTGTTGATTCCAACAAAAAATCAACAATTACTTTTAACTCTTCACTCTTAACTTTTAACTGTAATTTGTATGAATTTATTCATACAAATTACAGTTTATATAGTTGCTGCTGCAATTAGGCCTTTAAATAATGCCCCTGGTCTATTTGGTCTTGATTTAAATTCTGGATGGAACTGGCTAGCTATAAAAAATGGATGATTTTTTAATTCAACTATTTCAACTAATCTTCCATCAGGCGAGGTTCCACTGCATATTAAACCCGCTTCTTCCATTTTTTCTTTATAATCATTATTATATTCAAATCTATGTCTATGTCTTTCTGCTATTTCTTGTTTTCCATATAATTTGTATGCAAGTGTTCCTTCTTTTAAAACACATGGATAACTTCCAAGTCTCATAGTTCCACCTTTATTTTCTATTTCTTTTTGGTCATCCATAATATGTATAACTGGATTTAATGTATTTTTATCAAATTCTTCTGAATTTGCATCCTTTAACCCAAGTACATTTCTTGCAAATTCTACTACTGCCATTTGCATACCTAAACAAATTCCTAAGAAAGGAACTTTATTTTCTCTTGCATATTTAATAGTTGCAATTTTTCCTTCTATACCTCTGTTCCCAAATCCTCCTGGTACTATAATTGCAGAAAATTTACTTAATTTTTCTTTTGCGTTTTCGTCATTTATTTCTTCAGAATCAACAAATTCTACATCTACATTTACACCATTTGCAAAACCTGCATGTCTTAAACTTTCTGCAACAGATAAATAAGAGTCTTCTAATTTAACATATTTACCTACAATTGCAACTTTTACAGGGTCTTTCTCTATATTTCTTATATTATCTATCATTTTTTGCCACTCTTCATTTTTAGGTTCTGTTTTATCTAAATTTAAGCACCTACAAACTTCTTTGGTTAATCCCTCTTTTTCTAGCATTAGAGGAACTGCATATAGATTATCTACAGTTGAATTTTGTATTACACTTTCTGGTCTTACATTACAATACAATGCTATTTTTTGCCTCATACTATCGCTTATTGGAAGTTCTGATCTGCAAACCAAAATATCTGGTTTAATTCCTAAAGACTGAAGTTCCTTTACAGAGTGCTGTGTTGGTTTAGACTTAAGTTCATTTGAGCCAGAAATATATGGAAGAAGTGTTACATGAATATATACAACATCACCTTTTGGCTTTTCTATTCCAACCTGCCTTATTGCTTCTATAAAAGAAAGTCCCTCAATATCTCCAATTGTTCCTCCAATTTCGGTTATAACTATATCTACATCAGTATTCTCAAAACTATAAATATTATCTTTTATTTCATTAGTAATATGAGGAATTACTTGAACAGTTTTACCTAAATACTCTCCTTTTCTTTCCTTTTCAATTACGCTAGAATAAATTTTACCTGTTGTAATACTAGAATTTTTAGTTAAATTCTCATCTATAAACCTTTCGTAATGACCCAAATCCAAGTCAGTTTCTGCTCCATCATCTGTAACAAAAACTTCTCCGTGCTCTATTGGACTCATTGTTCCTGGGTCAACATTTATATATGGATCCATTTTTTGAATTGTTACTTTATATCCTCTGTTTTTTAAAAGTCTTCCTAAAGATGCTGCTGTTATTCCTTTTCCAAGCCCTGATACAACTCCACCTGTTACAAAAATATACTTAGTATTCATTTCTTTCTCCTCCAAATAAAAAATAGATTTAAAAAATTTTCCCAAAAGGGGTTTTTTTAAAATCTATCATTTTAATATTAATATAAAATATTTTATCATTTTTTGTTAAACTATGCAAGATTATTTTTTTTTTTATTAAAGTAAATTGTATTTATTATACATATAATAAAATATTAAGGAGGTATATATATGTATCCAGAATATCAATATTTAAAATATAAGGATGAAAATGTTAAAATTCCAATTACTTTTCCTGCACAACATCAAGATATTCAGCCTGGAATGGAATATATGATGAACCCATCGCCTATTTTTGATAATCCAGAATATGTTCCAAGTGGTAAATTAAAAGATAAGGTTGTAATTATCTCTGGTGGAGATAGCGGAATTGGTAGAGCAGTTTCAGTACTTTTTGCAAAAGAAGGAGCAGATATAGTTATTCCGTTTTTAAACGAAGTAGAAGATGCTAACCTCACTAAGCAAATAGTAGAAAAATACGGCAGAAAATGTATATTAATCAAAGGTGATTTAAAAAACGAAAATTTTTCAAATTACATTGTGGATATAACCATAAAAAAACTTGGAAAAATAGACATTTTAATTAACAATTGTGGTGTGCAATACCCTCAAAATAGTATACTAGATATTTCATCAGAACAGCTAAAAAACACTTTTGAAACAAATATATTTTCATTTTTCTATCTTACAAAAGCAGTAGTTCCATATCTACTCCCAAACTCATGTATAATTAATACTTCTTCAGTTACAGCATTCGAAGGAAAGAAAAATTTAATTGATTATTCGGCTACGAAAGGAGCTATTACTGTTTTTACCAAATCACTTTCTCTTTCTCTTGCACAGCAAAAAATAAGAGTCAATGCTGTTGCACCAGGTCCAATATGGACTCCTTTAATCCCTGCATCTTTTAGCGCACAAGAAGTAGAAATATTTGGAACAGACGTGCCTTTAAAAAGGGCAGGGCAACCGTTTGAAGTAGCTACAGCTTACCTATACCTTGCAAGTGACGACTCAAGGTATGTTACTGGTCAAATAATACATGTAAATGGAGGAAGTATTGTTTAAAAATTTATTTTAAAAAAATAGAGCCTTTTTGCTCTATTTTTTAATTCATTTCTACTTTTCCAACTATTTCATTTATATCTTCTATTTTGTTTTTTATCATGTACTCTTCTATTTCCTTTACTGTATTTACACTTGTATATGGATCAATAAAATTACCTGCACCAATAGAAACTGCTGATGCCCCTGCAAGCATAAACTCTATTGCATCATTACCGTTTACAATACCACCCATTCCAAGAATCGGAATATTTATTGCTTGAGATACTTGATATACCATTCTTACAGCAACTGGTCTTACAGCTGGTCCAGAAAGACCACCAGTATTATTTGCAAGGTAAGGCTTTCTTGTATTTATATTAATACTCATACCAAGTAATGTATTAATTAAAGATACTCCATCTGCTCCTGCATCTTCTGCAGCTTTTGCTGGAAGAGTTATATCCGTAACATTTGGAGTAAGCTTTACAATTAAAGGTTTGTCCAAAACCTTTCTAACTCTACTTGTAACCTCCTTCACGCCTTCGTATGTAGTGCCAAAAGCAAGACAACCTGCCTTAACATTTGGGCAAGACAAATTAAGTTCTACTCCATCAATATCAGCATTATTTAATATCTTGCAAACCTCAACATAATCCTCTATTGTACTTCCACAAGCATTTACAATTACCGCCGTATTTTGCTGTTTTAGCCATGGCAAATCATATTGTAAAAAATACTCAACACCTGGATTTTGAAGCCCAATACTATTTAGCATTCCGCTAGGAGTTTCGCAAATTCTAGAAGGCTTATTTCCATCTCTTGGTTTAATAGAAGTACCCTTTGTAATAATTCCTCCAAGTTTACTTAAGTCAAAAAACTGGCTATACTCTCTACCATATCCAAAAGTTCCAGACGCAACTGTTACTGGATTTTTCATCTTTATACCCGCAAAATTAACTTCTGTATTCATATATTTACACCTCTTTTTATTGTTGGGGAAAAAGGGGTCTGGCCCCTTTTTCCCCAAGCTTGACATTTTTCTACATTTTTTTGATGTTATTTATATTATAACTTTATTGCTATCAAACACTGGTCCTTGTTTGCACACATGTTCATATCCGCCAGTTACTATTTCTACTGCACAGCCAAGGCATACACCAAGTCCACATCCCATTCTTTCTTCTAATGAAATCTGACATGGAATATTTTTTTCTTTTGCTAGAGCCTTAACTGCTTTAAGTAATGGTAATGGTCCACATGCAAATATTGCATCAATTTTGCTATTTTCTATATCTTTTTTAAGCTCATTTATTGCAAATCCATGTATCTTGTAACTTCCATCATCTGTTGTAATTACTAATTTATTAGATACACTTTCAAATTCTTTTTCTAATAACACAGCTTCTTTATTTCTAAAACCTAAGTATGTATTTACCTTCGCACTTTTTTTAGCATTTTTTGCAAGTTCGTACAATGGGAACACACCAATTCCTCCACCGAAGAATTGCAATATTTTCATACCCTTCGTATTTAAATGTGCCATACCCTAATGGTCCTACTATATCTATTAAATCTTCTTCTTTTTTTCTTGATAATATCTCAGTTCCTTTTCCTTGAACTCTAAATATTATTTCTAAAACTCCATTTTCTTTATCCATGTTATATATGCTAATTGGTCTTCTTAAAAAAGGATCTAATCCATCTGTTACTCTAATCTCAATAAACTGACCAGGTTTTGCTACATCTACAATTTCTTTTGCTAATAAAGAAAACTTAAAAATATCAGGTTTTAATTGTTCTTTTTTTATTAATTTAGATTGCAATTGTACTGGCATTTTTATTCCTCCCAACTTTAAACAACAGCCCCATTAATTCATTGCACTATTTAGTTCATCTCTCATTCTTATTGCTTCTGCTCTTGTTGCTTTTGCATATTCTTCTTCTGAATATTCATTTTTCCATCTATCTGACTTGTATGCTGCCATTAAACTTCTTGATGCATTAACAATTCCACCTATTCCGTCCTTAAATCCTAGCGCTATATCTTCTGCCTTTCCTCCGTTGTGCTCCATATCCTGGTATTAAGAAAAATGTTTTTGGCATAATTTCTCTTAATTCTTTTATTTGTACCGGATATGTTGCTCCAACTACTGCTCCTACACTACTATATCCATATTCTCCAACTAAATCTTCTCCCCATGAGCTTACTAGTTCTGCTACTTTTTCGTAAACGCTTCTTCCATCTTCTAGTTTTAAGTCTTGCAATTCTCCAGATGATTTATTAGATGTTTTTACTAATATAAATATTCCTTTTCCATATTCTCTGCAGTCATCTATAAAAGGTTTTACTCCATCAATTCCCAAATATGGATTTACTGTTATAAAATCAACATCATATATTGCAACTTTTTCGTTACCTATTGGCGTTTTCCCTATAAATGCATTTGAGTAGCCCTCTGCTGTTGATCCTATATCTCCTCTTTTTATATCTGCAATTACTATCATTCCTTTTTCTTTAGCATATTTTGCTGTTTCTGCAAATGCTTTTAACCCTTCTACTCCAAACATTTCATAAAAAGCAATTTGAGGCTTTACAGCTGGCACTATATCACATACACTATCTATTAAACCTTTGTTAAATTCTACTATTGCTCTGCATGCTCCCTCCACATCAGAAGAATATTTTTTTCTTATACATTCTGGTATCATATCATACCTTGGATCTAACCCCATTACAGTTGGGTTATTTGTCTCTTTAATTTTTTTAATTAATTTGTCCATTGCATTATTCATTTTTATCTCTCCTTTTATTTTATTAAATTGTAATTTATCTTTTATAAACTACATTTCCATTTACTATTGTGTAATATACTCTGCCTTTTAGTTCCTTACCTATAAATGGCGTATTTTTAGATTTTGACACTATATCTTCTTTTTTATATATGTATCTCTCGTTAGGATTAAATATTGTAATATCTGCTATGCTTCCTTCTTCAATATATCCTTTATCTATGCCTAATATTTTAGCTGCATTATAGCTTGTTAGTTTTACCATATCTAAATAAGAAATATATCCCTTATCCGCTAAATTTGTAACCGTTGCAGCTAGTGCTGTTTCAAATCCTATAATGCCATTTGGGGCTTTTTCAAGTTCTACTTCTTTTTCTTCTTTAGCATGCGGTGCATGGTCAGTAATTATGGTGTCTATTGTTCCATCTTGAAGTGCCTTTATTATTTCCTCCACATCCTCTTTTTTTCTAAGAGGAGGATTCATTTTTGCATTTGAACCTGAATTTAAAACTTCCTCTTCTGTAAAGCTATAATAATGTGGGCAAGTCTCGCAAGTAACATTTACTCCTCTTTTTTTAGCATCTCTAATTAACCTTGCTGTTTCTTTTGCACTTATATGGCATACATGTGAATGTATATTATTTATTTCTGCAAGTTCTACTTCCCTTGCTGCCATTAATGTTTCTGCCTCTGGTAAAACTCCTGGCACATTTAGCTTTTCTGCAATTTCTCCTGCATTAATAGCACCTTTTCCAAGCTCCTTTTCTTCACAATGTGAAGCAACAAAAGTATCTAAACTATTTGCTTTAATTAGTGCATCCCTCATAATTTTTGCTCTTACAACAGGCATTCCATCATCAGAAAAAGCTATTGCACCTGCTTTTTTTAAAGCTTCAAAATCAGTTAGGTTCTCTCCTTTTTCTCCTAATGTAACACTCGCATACGGAAGAACGTTGCAAACACCTACACGTTTTACTTCGTTTAAAATTTTTTGCAAAATAAAAACACTATCACAGGTAGGATTTGTATTTGGCATAGGACAAATAGTAGTAAATCCACCTTTAACAGCGCTTTTCATTCCAGTTTCTATAGTTTCTTTATGTTCAAAGCCAGGCTCCCTTAAATGACAATGCATATCTATCATACCTGGTATAATAAATAAATCAGTACAATCAATAATTTCATCTGCTGTTTTATTTATTTCTTTTGATATTTCTTTTACAATTCCATTTTCAATAAAAATGTCAAAATAATCATCTGTTTTTGATTTATAATCAATTAACTTTCCATTTTTTAAAAGAATTGTCACTTTTTACCCTCCTTTTGGTATTTTTACAATATTATCACTTTTTTATCCTATTTTCAAGATTTTTATTTGACTTTATGCATTTTTTGATTTAATATGTATGTGGAAATTTCGCTCCGAGCAAATTTTCCATAGGAGGTAAATATTATGAGTAATTTAGTATCATATTTATTTAAAACAAATGCATTAAGAATCTGTCCCGACAACAAACCATTTTGGTACACATCTGGCAAAATAGGACCATACTATATAAACACACACTTTTTATATGGAAGTGAGCAAGATGCAGTAGAACTACTAGAATTCATAGATTTCGAAAAACAAGATAAAGAAAATCTTCCTAAAAAAGTTTTTGAAAAAACTTTCGAACATTATCAAACAAATGAAATTTACAAACACGTAATTGATGAAATGATTAAATTTATAAAAGAAAATATTGATATTAATGAGATTGACTATATCTCTGGTGGAGAAAGAAGAGACTGGTTTTTCTCTAATATTGTTGCAAATAAACTTTCAAAACCACACATTACTATCTACAAAGACTTAAGCATGGTCGTAACAGATAGTGAATTTGAAGAAATTGTTGATGTAGAAAATGTAAAAAATGCAAAGGTACTACATATAGCAGACTTAATAACAGAAGCATCTAGCTATTTAAGAGCTTGGATACCTGCAATTAAGAGCTTAGGAGCAGAAATAAAATGGAGCACAGTAGTAGTAGACAGAATGCAAGGTGGAAAAGAAAAATTAGAAAAAGAAAATGTAAAATCTTTATCAATGATAAATATAGACGAAAGCTTATTTGAAAAAGCACTTAACATGAACATAATAAATGAAAATCAATTCGAGATGTTAAAAAACTTCTACGAAAATCCAGACGAAACAATGAGAAAATTTTTAATAGCACATCCAGAATTTTTAGAAAACGCACTTAAATCAGACGAAAAAACAGCAGCAAGAGCAAAATTATGCATAGATAATAACTTATATAATTTATAAAAACGAAAGGGGACATAAAAACGAAAGGGGACAGACCCCTTTCGTTTTATTTTTTAACGAAAGGGGTCTGTCCCCTTTCGTTTTATTTTTTTATCTGATTATAATATTTTGTCTTGCTAACTTCTAAAACCCTAAGAATTTGTTCTATACTTATCTTCTTTATCTCTCTTATTCTATAGACTACTTCTACCAAATTTTTCTCATTTATCTCAGGAATTTCTTTGTTTTTTATTACATAGTCTATAAAGCTTCTTACCTGTGCATCTGTTATATTTTCTTCTATAAAAACATCATCAATAACATCATCATTATTTTCCGTCATTTGCTTTCTAAATTCATTTATTGCATAAAATTTATTATCATTATATGTACTTAATATAAAATCTCTGTCTATAATTTTAGAACCATATATAACTTCACTATAACTACTCCATCTATAGTTTTCTGTTTTACAAATACCTGCTTTTTCTGGATTTCTATGTATATATCTTATTAATCGTAATAAATAAGTTTGATTTTCTATGTTTTGACTTTTAAATCTATCTTGAAATAAATGTCCCACTCTTCCATACTTCTTGTTAAATTCTCCTGCATATACACATGTAATATTTTTCATTAATTCTCCTATTTTAAGTTCTTTGTCTTCTATTAACAAATGAACATGATTGTCCATCAGGCAATATGCATAAACTTTACAATTTAATCCTATACTATAATATTTTAATAAATGTAAAAACGTCTTTCGATCCTCATCATCCACAAATATTTCTGTTTTATTCACCCCTCTTATTATAATGTGATAAAATCCAGTTTTGCTAATCTTTCTAGCCATTCTTGGCATATGTTCCCTCCTTTTTATATACCAAAACGAAAGGGGACAGACCCCTTTTGTTTCTGCCCCCTAAAACTTATTTAATCTTCTGTCTGAAACGAAAGGGGTCTGTCCCCTTTCGTTTTATTTCATAAATGCTTCGTATGTTTTGTATGCTGAGTAAATGTCGTATTTGCTTGTTACTTCGTATGGTGAGTGCATTGATAATACTGGTACTCCACAGTCTATTACGTCTACACCTTTGTTTGCTAGGATATAGGCTATTGTTCCGCCTCCTCCTACATCTACTTTGCCTAATTCTCCTATTTGGTATAGTATTCCATTTTCTTCTAGTAGTTTTCTTATTTCTGCTACATATTCTGCGTTTGCATCTGATGCTCCAGATTTTCCTCTTGCTCCTGTGTATTTATTAAATCCTATTCCATATCCTAAGAAAGATGCATTGTTTTTTTCTGAAACACTTGCATATATTGGATCTAAACCTGCATCTACATCTGCTGATAACATTTTTGAATTGCAAAATACTTTGTCTAGTAAGTTTGGTCTGTTTTCTCCTGTTTTGTTTAATAGTTCTGCAACAAATGTATCAAATACATGTGATTCCATTCCTGTATTTCCCATGCTTCCTATTTCTTCTTTGTCTGATAATATGCATACTGCTGTTTTTTTAGGATTATTTATATTAAGCATTGCTCTTAATTCTGCGTATGCACATACTCTATCATCTTGACCATATCCTGCTACCATGCTTCTGTCAAATCCTAAACTTTTTGCTTTAAATGCTGGTACTAGTTCTAGTTCTGCACTTAATAAATCCTTTTCTGTTATTCCATATTTTTCGTTTAATATTCTTAATACATTTAATTTTACTTTTTCTGTTGTTTTTTCGTCCCCATATGGAATACTTCCAATAAGAAGATTTAAATCTTCTCCTGCTATTCCTTCTTTTAATTTTTTCTCCATTTGCTCTTGTGCTAGGTGTGGCAAAAGATCTGTAATTGTAAATATTGGATCTGTATCTTCTTCTCCTATATTTACTTTTATTTTTTCTCCAGATGTTTTAACAATAACTCCATGTATACTAAGCGGAATTGTTGTCCATTGATATTTCTTTATTCCTCCATAATAATGGGTTTTTAAATATGCAAAGCCTTGATCTTCATATAAAGGATTTGGTTTTAAATCTAACCTTGGCGAATCTATATGTGCCCCTACTATGTTTAATCCTTTTTCTAATACATCTGTTCCAATTACTGCTATATATATGCTTTTTGCTCTATTTATATAATATACTTTATCTCCCGGCTCTAATATCATTTTTTCTCTTAAATCTGTAAATCCATTTTTGCTTAAAACTTCTTGCACAAAATCTGCTACTTCTCTTTCTGTTTTGCAATTATTTAAAAAATAAATAAATTCATCTCCAAATGTATTTATTTTTATTTTTTCCTCTTCACTAACACTTTCCCATCCGCATTTTTTTTGATTAAATAATCTTTCTTTTAAACTTTCGTATTCTGACATAATCTTCTCCTTTCTTTGTATTTGTTATCTGGCTTGCTGGTTGCCCCTCTTTTTGCGTGCGAGGGTGGAACCTCTCCCTTACAACATGTATAATTTAAATTCATATTTATTATAGCACAAGCAATTTTTTCATACAATATATGGTAATAATTTTATTATATGTAATTTTTATTTTTTATATACTCTTTCCCACTGTTTTTATTATTTGAAAAAGAATAAGCTCCAGTATTTTACTGGAGCTATTTTTTTGGAGTATTTATTTATATTTTGTTGTAATTTAAATAATCAACTATCATATAAATAAATTCACTATTAGTTGGCTTTCCTCTTGAGGGATTAACTGAATATCCAAAATATTCTTCAAATACTTTTGTCTTTCCTCTATCCCAAGCAACTTCTATTGCGTGTCTTATGGCACGTTCAACTTTTGTGGGAGTTGTTTTTTGTTCTTTTGCGATACTGGGATATAATGTTTTAGTCAATGAGCACCTACCATGTTTCCATATATAGGTAATGCCAATTCTTAGGAAATCATATCCAACAATGTGTGCTGGAACTCCAATTTCCTTTAAGATTTGAGTAATTTCATACTCAATATCTTTAGATGTATTTTTGACACCTTCATTCTCAATCTTTTTGATAGACTTTTCATCCATTGCTTTTGCAATAACGCAAAGTAAATCATCAACTGTTACCTCTCTTTTCCGGCATTCCTCAAGAATCGCCTTGATGTTTTCTGCTTTGTTTTCTCTTTCCAGCATGTGGAGCCTCCAAAAAAAATATAGTCAAGCCAATGGCTTGCTAAGTATATTATACTATAATTTACATAATCTGTTAAATCAAAGGCTATGCATATAGCATACACGGCAGTCTACTCATACGATTGCATAAAAATAAAGGGAGATTTTTCTCCCTTTATTTTTTATGTGCTATTTTTTTATTACAAATTTCTTAATTAGCACTATTCCTACTGCTATTACTGCCAAGCTACTTATTACTATTATTGTTATTGCAAGTGCAGAAAGTCTGTCTTCACCAGTTGGTTTTGTTATAATTATTGTTTCTCCCCAGAACTCGTCTACTTCATTAGCTAATCTTACATTTATAGCATTTTCTGGAATTTCACTTTCATTTTGTGTTGTATGTTTTGTTGTTGTTCCATCTCCATTTTCTATCTCATAAATCCAACTATTATCTAATGTTACATTTGTGTCTTCACTGTTCACATAGCTTAGGTTTGCTGGTTCTGCTTCCATATTTCTTCTTCCTGCTGCATTTGAGTATTGCATAATTTCAGCTATATAGCTTTGGTAGTTTCCTCCTAGTTCTCCGTTACTGTTTGATGTTAATACTGTTCTTAATGTTACTGTTTTACTATAATCTGCATTTGCTACTCTTTTTGTACCATCTTCATTTGTTCCAGCTTCATGATATTCATCGCCATTGCCAGTATATCTTGTTAGGAAATCAGTTACAGAAGTATTTTGGATTACTGTTTCTATTGTTGTGTTTTCTCCAATACCATCAGCATTGAGTTCTGTTTTTACTTTTTCGTCTTCGTTCGTTACTTTTTCTTCAAAGTCGTTTCCTGATGTTCCTTCTTTTGCATCAAATTTTAGGTCATTGTTTAGTGCTTCTTCTATTGTTTCTACTCTTGATAGTACTGGTGTGTCATTTTCACCTCGTATTCCTGTATAATAGAATTGTCCTAAATACGTTCCTATTACATTACTATCTGAATATGAGTAAGTTCCGCTTCTCATTGTTGTTTTTACTGTGTCACGTATTTCTCCTAAAGTTTGACTATATGACTTTATGTCTTGATTTGTGTATGCAGTTACTAATGCTTCTGATAAGTAATCTTCATCACTATCATTTCTTATTACATAAGTGTATTCTACTTCCAGTTGTGCACCTTGTGCTAATTCTTCTACATCTGTTGCTACTTGCCAGAAGCCTCTATTATCTCTTGTTGATTTAATTGTTGCAAGTCCTTCTGTTACTCCTGATACATCTATACCAGTATTATTAATTATTTGTGATATATCAGCTTTTGCATCTATTATAGATTGTACTCCTGTTCCATTTGGTGTTATTTTTAATCCTGTTATGTGTTTTTCTAGTATTAATTTTGTTTCTGGTCTTAATGCTAGTCCAAAGTTCATATTATCAAATGAAAGTGAATTATTAATATTCTCATATTCAACTGTTGTTGTATTGCTAGAAGTTGCTTTACCATCATCTTTATCTTCATCTACTGGAACATTTATTCTTGATGTTTCTGCTGCCATCCAAGTATTTCTTAAATCGCCTTCTTCTCTATTTTCAAGACTTTGACCAATAGTTTCATCTATTGTACTTGAATATGCCATTACTTCTAGTCTTCTTGCTTCATTATCTCTTGCTACTGATTCTCCATCCGTATATCCTGCTGTGTTATACCAAGGAGCATTATAATGGTCATCTACTGTTGATTTGTAATCTTGTCCATTATAAGTTTGTACATTTCCTGTTAAGTCATATGTTGTTCCATCCCCATAGATGAATCTTATAATATAATTTCCTGGTATATAGCCTTCAAATTCATAGTATCCATCATAACCCTCTCCTGTAGGATATTGATTTGTATATTCTGTTATTGATTGTCCATCCTCACTTAGCTTTTTAACAGTTCCACTTCCAGACCTTGTTTCTTGCCAAATGTATTCGTAATTTTTTCCGCCTATTGTTTTTATTTCTATTAATTGTACTATTACGTCATTTACTCCGTCTTCTGGATTTTCTCCACCGTCTTTTACACCATTTGCATTATTAAATTTACCGTCATCCCATACAGTTCCAGTTATTGTTCTTTCTTCATCTTTTAAGCTTATAGTTATTCCTTTTGCTTCATCTGTATCATCTTCATATTGTGTTATTGCTCCATTTGTTATTCCATTTCCTGGTGCTGAATCTATGTCAATTAATCCTCCATTTGTAGTAGAATATCTTGTAATTTCTGTTATATTTGTACAGTTTTCTTTTAACTCTACATTTCCATCTTCATCTTTTGTTACCCTAAATGTTAAGTCAATTTGTTTTATATAACCGTTATCTTTACCTACAGAAAGTCCATCCCCTACAGCTGTAACTGTTATTTTTCTTTCCCTTTCATCTATTACAACATCATATTCATCTGTTGGAACGATATTATATGGTTCATATATTTCATCATAGTAATATACAAACTGATCTACTTGCGCATCTGTATATGTTTGATTTTTTAAATATACAGAATATGTAACATATGCTTCTAATTCACTTTGTTCTTCATAATTATTAACATTATTATCAGCAGCATTTACAGTATTAGCTATTGCACTATTATCTGTTTTGTAATCACCTATTCTATAGTTATAATCTGATTTATATAAATACAAGTTATATGTTACATCTTTATTATCTGAAGAATTTTCTTCCAACACTTCGTCTAACCATAAATCTTCCCATTCTCCATTCATTATCTTAGCATATGAATATGTTGTTTCCTTGCCATTTATTGTTAGTCTGGCTTCTTTAACATCTGTTCCAATTGCTAAATCAAATTCTTTTTCTATTAGTCCTAAATTAACATTATTAAAAGTTTGTGGTCCAGAATCAGACTTATATCCTAGCTCAGATAAATTAACTTCTGCTTCGACTTTAAATTGTTTTTTCGGATCACTAGATGCTGGGTTTGTTCCATCATTATTAGCTCTTAATGTTGATGTATTATTCTCTCCATCATAATCATATTCTAACGGCGTTGTATCATTAGATTGTCCATAACTTATTGTTTTAAACCTATCATTTAAAGAAGATCTTGTATTGTTTTCACTAGCTTTAGAGTCATTACCTGCTGTAGTATCTTCATATTTAATCCCATTATATATGAAAACAACTTTATAATCTGATTGTGCTATTGGTATATTTTCAAAGCTATAATATCCATTCTCATCTGTTGTAGTGTCTGCAGCGACAAAACCATCTGAAGTTGTTCTCAATTCAACATCTATTCCTTCAAGTCCTTCTTCTGTAATTGTTACTCTTATATAATCTCCTTGTCCTTTTCCAACTTCTGTATATGTGATATTTCCTTGATCATCTTTGACAGCTATATAGTTTCCATTCCCAGTCTCTACTTTTTCATATATATAGTATTCATCTCTTACTCCGTTAGGTCCTGATATTAATTTATCTCCTTTTTGAGCATCTTGCCATACATAGCCATTTATATTGATTAATGGTTGATTTTCTATACCTATGCTAATAGTTCTTTCTCCAGGTAAAGTCGTCCAGGTACCTTCATCTATTTTATATTTACTGCAATCTTGTTTTACATATATTTTTGTTGTTTCTTTTAATATCTTATATCCTGTAGGAGCTTTTGTTTCTTTTATAGTTATTATAATAGGGTTACTACTTCCATCACCTTGTATATCCCTTAAATTAATTTCTCCTGCGCTTACCATTCCAGTTGCTACATTATCGTTTATTTCAAAGTTATATTTTCTTCTATCTATATAAGAAATATTTTCAATTTTTACGTCAAAATATGCACCACTTATAGTTTTTTGAGAAATAGAATCTTTTTTTATAACATTTACATTAAATTTAGGGTTTTCTGCTTCTTCTGTTTTGAACATGAGTCTCGCCTGACTTGCATTACCTTTTAAAAAATATATCCTTGCGTGAACATCCTTTAGCCCTAAATTGTTCCAACTGTTTCTTATAGCGTTTTCTGTTGTACCTTTTGCATAAATATTTCCGCTTCCTCCATCAGCAGAAAAGCTTACTGTTTGTCCAGTTAATTTGCTAATTGCGGTTTTTATTGAATTCGAATATTGGTGTGAATACGCCAAACCATTTCTTAAAGAGAATGGTCCATTCCATACCAAACCAGAATCTTGTACCTGATACAAAACATTAGCCCATTTATTAAGTGTATCAAAGTAGATTGAATTATCTTTAGTTTTTGTTACAGTTTTTGTGTCTTCAATATATTTTAATGTTATTGTATTAGGAGTTATATCTAAGATATGTTCAATCTTTAAGTATCCTTTTCCACCAGTTTCTAGTGCTCCACAATAAGCATTGTTTACAAAATCCACTCCTCCTTCTACACTATGAACTCCAGAACCTCCGCATCATATAATACCCATCTGTTCCTGCTTTACTAAATCCTGCAGATACTTTTTTTCCAACAGTCCATCTTGAAGGAATTGCACTTATGCTATTTGCTTTATATAAGTCATATGATAAAGCATATTCATCATTTTCAGTAACATCCTTTCCGCTTACTGTAAATTCTTCTCCATATGGATTAAATGTATAGCTTGCTGCATTTTCAGTTTTAGGAAGAACTAGTAACATTATCAATGCCATTATTTCTATTATTAATATTTTTATTAATATTTTTTTATCTTTATTCATATTACTATTCCCCCCTTCTTATATTCTTACTCTCAGTACTTTTTTATTTATTAAGTATATTCCTGCTCCGAGCACCAGCATACTTGCTATTGCTATTCCTATATACATTATTGGTGAACCTGTTGCTATTGATACTAATAAACTTGCTATGCTTATGTCGTCTTCTCCGGCTTGGTTGTTGCCTCCAGTTGAATCATATTCTGCTATACCTTCTAGGTTTGTGCTTTCTCCTATTTCTGCAATATTATCAATTACTCCAGTTGAATTTGATTGTAATGTTCTTGTTAGTACAAGTGTTACACTCTTGCTTTCTCCTGGTTTTATTGCTTCTTCTGCTATAGATTCGTTATGTAATATTCCACTTCCGTCCATATACCAATCTGGGTTAGTTTCTGATGTAAATACCATTCCTTCTGGTAAATAATCTAATAAGTCTGTTACATAACCATCTACATCTCCTTCGTTTGTTATTTGTAATTCATATTCTACCAATAGTACTGTTCCAGCTAATCTTCTTGCAGAAATTTCTACTTTTGTAAAGTTTGTATCATCATATTCGTATGTTGTTGTTCCTTTGCTATTTGATAGTACTACTTTGCTTATGTATTTATTTAAGCTTAAATCAAATTTTGCATTTTCTATTAAACCTATGTCTATATTTTCGTTAGTTGTTGAACCATCTATTTTAATTATATCTGTTACTCCAACCAATATTTGGTCTCCACCTATTTGTATTTGTTTTGATATTGCATCTGAGTTAGTACTATTTGTTGCTCCACTTGCTTGGTATTTTGTTACAACATATTTACTTGTATCGTATTCAAATACTACTAAGTAATCTCCTTGTTCTAAATCTGTAAATTTATATGTTCCTGTTAATGATGTTTCTGTTTCTTTTACTAAATTTCCTTTACTATCTAATAATATTACTCTTACGCCTTGTAATATTTGTTCTTGATTATCTCTTATACCATCTTTGTTTTCGTCTATCCAAGCAAGTCCTGAAACACTATTTGGATCTTTATTGTCTTCTTGATTATCTGCATTTGGATTATCAAGCATATTTACTAATTTTTCTGTCTCAAATACATTATCTTCATTTACTATAATTTCCATTGAATTAGTTATAGTAGTTGCATTGCTAAATATTTCATTCACTTTAGCTTTTATAACTATTTTTATTGATTCTTGAACATTGATGTCTTCATTTATTAATATTAGATTATTACTATCAGCTAAAATATCTTTCTCTTCTCCATCGCTATTTATTACTTTTGCACTTAGCACTTGTAATTCTTCTTGTATTGAATCAATTATATTTACATTTTTTACATCTATATAACCGTTATTTGTTATTATAGCAGTATATGTGATTTCATCACCTTCTTTTAAAGTTTTATTCATCTTGTCAGATGTTAAAGTTGCTATAATATCTGTATTTCTTTGTAAAATTGTTTTTGTATAATCATTTGATATATATTCATTTTCATCGTTATTAACAGTTCCATTTAATTTTAATGTTATGCTTCTTTCAGTTTCACTTACTGGCATTTCATCTGTTATTAATTCTACTGTTACAGAAGCTGTTGTATTAGCTTCTATCTTTTCAAACAACAAGTTTATTTGTCTACCGTTTTTTGTTAAAGTTATTCCTTCTACGTCTTGTACAAATGATTGTTCATCTACGTTACAATCTAATCCCTCTGGTAAATTCATTTTTACATTTACATTTTGTAATTGTGAATCTGTTAAATTTGTTGCTTCTATTATTAGATTCATAGTTGAATTACTATATACATTTACTTCCTCATTATATCCATATTTTAATTTTAAACCTAAAGATGCTTCCTTTATTGTTTTAGAGTCCGTTGCTTTTACAGGCTCAATATTGTCTGCACTAATTACAATGTTGTTATTAAACTTGTTTGCATTTTCTCCTTCACCTATATATGCAACAACCTGATATTCTAAATTAGCACTTTCACCTGGTTCTAATTTTTCTACTTGTTTATCTTTAGCTTTTAAAGATTCATCCTCGTCATAAGTATATACTGGTGTTCCATCTGGGTTTATAAAATCTCCATTTTCATCTACTGTATCATCTTCTATAACTCCACATTGAACCAAATCATAGAACACACCATTTTCTATAGTTGCTGTTAAATTTACATTGTTAAGAGTTTCGTCTGATATGTTTGTTACTGTAACTTTATATCTTATTACTTGTCCGTTATTTACTTCTTTTTGGTCTTTTATATCTTCTCCGCCAGCAGTAACTTCCATGTTAATTCTTAAAGCATTATTTACAACTTCTTCTCCTGGCTCTCCTGGTTCTTCTGGAATTTCTGCACCTGGAAGAATTACATTATATTTTATTGTGTTTTCTATTTGTTCTTCTGCTATTGTTCCACTTAATGTTAATGTATTTGATGCTGTACTTGCATCTTCTAATATTTTTGCTATGTATTGCACTGTTAGTGTTTGTGCATTCTCCATGCCTTCTAGTAATTCTATTTTAAATGATTTTATATTGTTAAAGTTTGTTACATTTGTTTTCCAACTTTCAGAATCTACTGCTGGGCTTTCTTCTTCTGAATAATATATAGTTGCTCCTTCTACTTCTGCCACTGCTCCTGTTAAAGTAGTTCCTTCTGATACTTTTCCTATTATATTTGTACCGTTAATTTTGTCTCCGTAGTTGTTTATAATATCTGTTTTTACTGTTATTTCTTCTCCATTATTTGCTTCTATATTTATTGTATTTTTATTTATTTCTTGAACAGAATTTTCCCCTGCTGTTATAACACTTCTTGTTACTAATCCTTCTCTTGATTTAATTTCTAATGTTTTTGTTCTTTCTACTGTTTCTGCATCATTAATACATGTAGCTTTTATTTCTACATTTTTACTTGCCATAAATTTTTCTGTTTTTAAGTTTGCTTCTATTACTATATTTGCTCCGCCTTGTGCAGAATTTTCATTATATTTTGTTTGTTCTCCTTGTAATTCTATTTCTATTACTTTGTTCCCTGCTTCGTTAGTTTTTACTTCTTTTCTTACTATTGAAAGTTCATCTTCGTATAATAAGCTTACTTCTCCTAAAGATACTTCTGTTATTTCTTTTGGCATTTCTATTTGTATTACTGGATTTTTAAATAATTTATTGCTTTCGTCTAAAGCTTTTAGTTCTGCTGTTATTTTTACGTTGTTTTCTGCTTGGCTTGTTAAAGTAGTTTTGTCAATTGATATGTCAAATGATGTTGTTGGTTCTACAAAGTTTGCTGTTTTTGTTTTATTTGTATTTACAATTGCTGTTTCCTCTTCGTTTGCTACTATAATATTGCTTGTGTTTGTTAGTGTTTGTATTTCTTTTATATTGTCTAGATTATCAATTTTTATTGCTTTTGTGTTTGTTATTTCTATAATTCCTTCAGAAACAGCTTTACTTGTTTCTATTACTATGCTTCTTACTGTACCTTCATATTCTACTACGTAGTTTTCTTCTTCTGTTTCTTCTGATAGCTTAATTTCTTTTAATGGCACAGTTTTATTTTCTGCGTTATATATTGTTATTGTTCCTTCTGTTCCTAAAACTTTTAAAGCTTCTGCTTTATTTATTATTGTTTCTTTATAATATGTATTTGCTTCTCCTTCAATATTTGTTTGGTCAGCTTGGCTTTCTAATGTTATTTTGCTTGCTAATTGGCTATATGGAACATATATATTTTCTTTAGTTTTGTATTCTGTTTCTTCCCCTATATACATTTTTCCTTTATATATGTTGTTTGTTATGCTGTTTTCTAATGTTACTACGTCTCCTATTTCTTCTAGTTTCCCTAATTCAATAGAAATTGATTTTTCTATTCCTCCTGATCTACCATATATCTCCATTGTATTTTTTACATTACTAATAGATGGTGATGTAATTTCTTCTGTTTCACCATATATATATGTAACTACATATTTATCTTGACTATTTTTTACCCATGAAACTGTGTTATCTTCTTCTACTATATTATTGTTAACTGTTATATATGTTTTTTCTTCTTCCTCATTATATTCCCATGCACTATTTTCTCCATCTGCAAACTCTATACTGCTCTTTCCGTTTGTGCTTTCTGTTCCATATGATGCCACTTTTACTTCTTCTGGATTAATTCCTGTTTCTGGATTTGGAATTTCTATTGTTGATGTTTTTATTGGTGCTTTATTATCTTTTAAGCTTGTTGTAACTAATAATTGTACTACTCTCTTATCTGCACCATTTATATTATATATTTTGTTTGTTATAACTTCTTGGCTTAATTCTATGTCTTCTCCTTTTATTTCGTTTGTTGTCCATTCTATTTTTACTGATTTTACTACATCTATATCTGTTACTTTTCCGCTTCCGTCTATATATTCTCCTGTTAATTTAATTTCACTTACCATGTTTAATAAAGCTAAATTATATTTATCTTGTTTTTTTGCTGTTATTTCTAATGCTGCATTTAAACCTTTTTCTGCTTCTATCGTTCCAATTCCTATGTTTGTTATTGCTTGGTTATTTTTTAGGCTAAAGTTTGTGTTTAATAATTCTATTTTGGCATTTCTTAATGTTCCTGTACCTTGAACACTTGCTGATATATATAACTTTTCCTCTGATGAATTTATATCTGCTGTTTTTTCTTTTATTCCTCTGTCGTTTGCATCAAGATATACTTCAAACTTTACATTTTCATTGTTTGTTTTATTGTCTTGGTTTGACAAGTCTATTTCTGTTGCATTTACCCTGTTTAAATACGTGCCAAGTAGAGTAAAGTTTGCTAGTGTTAAGATTATAGCAAGCATTGTTGCAATTACCTTTACTCTTATTCTCCCTTTATTAAAATTTTTAAAATTATTAAACATAATCTTTTTCCTCCTGATAAAATTAAATTCTTTTAATGCTATATATATTTATATAGCATTATTCTTACATTTTTATCATTTGTTGTCAATATTTGTTTTTTCCTAATTTTACTTTTTTTGTAAATTTCTTTTGTTTTAGTTTACGGGTACTTGTTTTTGAGGATTTTTTATCCTAAAATTACATTTATATGACATTTTTGTAATATTTGTATTATTTAAATTTACATATCTATACATATTAATTATAACCGGTTATGTAAACTTTTTCAAGTGTTTTTGCTACTTTTTTTACCAATTTGGACGTATTATTTTGGCATAATTTTTTTGCCAAAATAATACGTCCTTTATTTAATACTTTTTTTTATTTTTATAATATGATCTAATGTTTGCATATATCCTTCTCTATATGCAAATTCTAATTTACTTATGCTAAAAGGTTTTACATCTTTTAGGTCTATTTCTATTGAATAATCACTTGCTTTTATTGATTCTCTAATTAAATTTTCTGTCATTAAATCTAATGATTGCATTGCTATATTGTATATGGTTTTTTGTTTTCTTGGGCTTTTTAATTTAAACCTTATTGAAATTACCTTATCTACTCCTAATTTTTTTGTTTCTATTGTTGGAAGATTATCAAAAATTCCTCCATCTACAAATTGGTATCCTTTATATTCAAATGGACTGTACATTCCTGGAAATGTTGAACTTGCTCTTACTGCTTTTCCTATTTCTATATCATGTATGTATTCTTCCCCTTGTAGTCCCTCGCAATTTGTAAATATTATTTCTCTATCTGATAAAAGGTCTGTTGTTGGTATTGTTATTGGCATTTTAATGTCTTTTATGTATTTTATTTCTTTTAATTTTGCAGCTTCTTCTATTGCAAGTTCTATGTTATGACTTGATGTAATTCCTCCGAGTCTTATTCCTCTTACTTCTCTCATCCCATTAAGTATATCTTTTGGTGATATAGCCATTACAGATTTTGAAAAATAGTTAAATATTTTTATCATTTCATCTGTTGTGTACCCCATTGCATAAAGGGCTGCAACAATGCTTCCTGCCGATGTTCCACCTACTGCATCTATATTAATTCCATTTTCTTGCAAAGCTTTTATTGCTCCAATGTGTGCTGCTCCTCTTACTCCTCCTCCTGCTAAGGCTAAACCAATTTTCATAAAATCTCTTCCTTTCGGTTTACAGTTTAAATTGAAATTTAAATGTGAAGTGAGAAGTGGGATGTGGGAAGTGTGAAACTAGGGTAAGCCTTACGTAGCCTAACCCTAAAAAGCACACCTCACATTTCGCACCTCACACCTCACATGAATAAATTACACTTTTTCTCTATGAATTTCTTTTGGTTAATGATTTTCCTACTATCTTTCCTGCAATTTTTTCTGGTACAATTTTGCTTAAAAATCTAATGATTTTATTGTTTCCACCTGGAATTATCATATATTTTCCTTTAAACATATTGTCTATTGCATATTCTGCTACGTATTTGCTCGTCATAAGCTTTGTTTTAAATTTTACATTTGCTTTTTCTAAAAATGGCGTTTTTATTGGACCTGGACATAAGCAACTAATTTTTATATTATATCCGCCCTGTTTTAATTCTTCGTAAATACTTTGTGTTAACTTTAATACATATGCTTTTGTCGCATGGTATGTTGCCATTTGTGGCCCAGGTAAAAATCCTGCTATTGAAGATACATTTAATATGTACCCACTATTATTTTCTTTCATATCTGCTAAAAATAATTTTGTTAAAGTATGAACAGCACACACATTTGTGCTTATCATATTTAGTTCTGTTATTAAGTCTGTTTCTGTAAAATCGCCACATGTCCCAAATCCTGCATTATTTATTAATATATCTACTTTGCCAACCTGTTTGTACAGATTAATGCAATTCTCTGCATCTCCTAAATCCATACAAATTATTTCGCTTTTTGTTTTTATTTGCTTTTGTACTTCTTCTAATTTATCTTGCTCTCTTGCTACTAATACTAGGTCTATTCCTTGTTCGCTTAAATATATTGCCATTTCTTTTCCTATTCCTGATGATGCTCCTGTTATTAATGCTTTCATAAATACTCCTTCTTTCTAAATTGTAATTTGTTGTTGTGATGTGAGAGGTGTGAAGTGTGAGGTGTGCTTTTTAGGGCTAGGCTACGTAAGGCTTACCCTAATTTCACACTTCCCACATCCCACTTCTCACTTCTCATACAAATTACAGTTAAAAGTAATTGTTGATTTTTTGTTGACTTCAACAAAAAATCTTCATTTACTATTCACTTTTCACTTTTAGTTTTTCACTATTGTAATTTGCGAAGCAAATTACAATTTACCTATTTGATTTATATGATTATATCAGATATTTTTAAAATTTAACAGTTTTTACTTTATTTATTTTAATTTTTGTTATATAATCTTTTCAATATTATTTACGGAATTAGCAGTTTGAGCAATTTCTTAATTTTATTTTTAATGGAGGAGATTTTGTAATGGAATATAATTATAGTGAAATTGAAAAAAAATGGCAAAATTACTGGGATGAAAAACAAAGTTTTAAGGCAGTTACTGGAGATAAATCTAAAAAGCCTTACTATATATTGGTAGAGTTTCCTTATCCTTCTGGTGCGGGACTTCATGTTGGGCATGTAAGAAGTTATACTGCGCAAGATGCTTTGGCTAGAATGAAGAGAATGCAAGGTTATAATGTGCTTTACCCAATGGGCTGGGATGCTTTTGGCGCTCCTGCTGAGCAATATGCAATTAAAAATCATATTCACCCAAAGGATGCAGTTAAAGAAAATATTCATACTTTTAAAGGACAAATGAAAGATTTAGGATTTTCTTTTGACTGGTCTCGTGAGTTTTCTACAACAGATCCAGATTATTATAAGTGGACTCAATGGCAGTTTTTACAATTTTATAAACATGGTATGGCATATAAGGATACTGTTCCTGTAAATTGGTGCCCTACTTGTAAATCTGTTTTGTCTAATGAAGATGCAGCAGGCGGAGTTTGTGAAAGATGTGGAAGCCAAGTTGAACAAAAGGAAAAATCTCAATGGATGCTTAGAATGAGTGATTATGCAGAGGATTTACTAAAGGGGCTTGATGATACTAATTTTGCAGATAGAGTAAAACTTGGGCAAATTAATTGGATTGGTAAATCTACTGGTGTTGAATTAGATGTTCAAATTGTTGGTGGCGGAAGTTTTTCTGTTTTTACAACTTGTATTGAAACTGTTTATGGTATTACATTTTTTGTTATTGCTCCTGATGGTAAATTAATTAAAGAGTTAATGCCTAGAGTTAAAAATAAAGAGGAAGTAAATAATTATATTAAAGAAACAGCTAAAAAGTCTGCTATGGATAGAACTGAGCTTAACAAAGGGAAAACTGGTTGCAAAGTAGAAGGTATTATGGCTATTAACCCAGTTAATGGAAAAGAGGTTCCTGTTTTCCTTGGTGACTTCGTTTTAGGAGATTATGGAACTGGAGCTGTTATGGCTGTGCCTTCTCATGACCAAAGAGATTTTGAGTATGCTATAGAACACAATTTGGAAATGCTTCAGGTAATTGATGGAAGAGATGTTAGCAAAAGTGCTTTTGAAAAGCAAGATTATTTAGGAAAAGGTTGCAAATTAATTAATTCTGAAGAATTTACTGGTCTTACTGTGGAAGAGGCTAAAAAAGCAATTACAGATAAACTTGTAGGTAAAGGTATTGCAAGGAAAGTAAATAATTATAAAATGAGAGATTGGGTATTTTCTCGCCAAAGATTTTGGGGAGAACCTATTCCAATGGTTTATTGTGAAAAATGTGGTTGGGAGCCTTTGAATGAGGAAGATTTGCCTTTGCTTCTTCCTGATGTTGCAGAATACGAACCTACCGAGGATGGTGAAAGTCCTCTTGCAAATATTTCTGATTGGGTAAACACAACTTGTCCTCATTGTGGTGGACCTGCAAAAAGGGAAACAGATACTATGCCTAACTGGGCTGGTTCTAGCTGGTATTTCTTAAGATTTATGGATCCTCACAATGACAAAGAATTTGCTTCTATGGAAGCTATGAAATATTGGAATAGAGTTGACTGGTATAATGGTGGAATGGAACATACTGCAAGGCATTTGCTATATGCTAGATTTTGGGTTCAATTCTTATATAATATTGGATTAGTTCCTAAAAAGGAAATGATTTGGACTAGAGTTAGTCATGGTATGGTTTTAGGTTCTAATAATGAAAAAATGAGTAAATCTAAAGGTAATGTTATTAATCCAGATGATATTGTAAAAGAATATGGTGCAGATACTTTAAGGGTTTATGAAATGTTTATGGGAGATTATACTCAAGATGCTCCATGGAGTACAGATTCTTTAAAAGGTTGCAAACGTTTTATAGATAAAGTTATTCGTTTAAAAGATAAAATTGGCGATGGAGATGGATATTCTAAAAAATTAGAATCTATTATTCACAAAACTATTAAAAAAGTACAAAATGATTTAACAACTATGGCTTATAACACAGCAGTTTCAAGCTTAATGATACTTGCCAATAGCTTTGATGATGAAAAATCTATTACTAAAGATGATTATCATTTGCTTTTGACTTTACTTAACCCAATTGCTCCTCATATTACTGAAGAATTAAACGAAAATTTAGGGTATACGCCAATTTGTGAAAGCTCTTGGCCAGAATATGACGAGTCTAAAACTATAGATAGTGAAATAGAAATTCCTATTCAGTTAAATGGAAAAGTTAAGGCAACTGTTAAAATTGCTTTGGATAGTGAAGAAAATTTGGTTAAAGAAAAAGTACACGAAGCAGTAAGTAATTTATTAGATGGAAAAAATATTGTTAAAGAAATATATGTAAAAAATAAGATTTATAATATAGTGGTAAAATAAAATAGATTTATTTACCCAAACGGGGAAAACGGGGAAAAGGGGACGCGCACCTTTTCCCCGTTTTTATACTCTCTCCTATTCTAATATTGTATACATTTTGTGTTTCCCAATATTTAGCTTAATTCGAATTTTATTGTATGACAATCCGCTTCTTTCTTGTATTTCCATTAAACATTTTTTTAATAACTTTTTATCTTTCTTTATTTCTTCAATACTTTTATTGTTTTTATTTTCAAATTCTCTTAATATTTTATCAAAGTCTTCCATATTATCTTTTACATAATCTTTAAATTTATATTCGTTTTTATGAACATAGTTGATTTGCTCTAAATAATTTTTTGAACTCCCAAACACGAGTTTTAATATATCTTCTTCTATATTATTTTGAATATAATCATTATATGTTGAATACCTATATTCATTACATTTTTCTACTATTCCAGCTTTAACTGGATTGTTGTGTATGTAAGATATACAATTTAATAAATATTCTTCACTATATATAGGTTCGCTTACGAATCTATTTCTAAATACATAACCAACTCTATTTTCCATAAAATTATAATAGTTTCCATAAGTTGAATTTATTTTTTGCATAAAATTGGACATATTTTCGGTTTTGTCTGTATATATTAGTAGATGGGCATGATTATTCATTATGCAATATGATATTACTTTTATATCATATTCTTTTTTGTTATCATTTATTAGTTGCAAATATTTTTTCATATATATTTCTTTGTTAAATATTTTTTCTTTGTTTAAACCTTGAACTATAATATGAAAAAAAGATGTTTCTAAACTACTTCTTGGTATTCTTGGCATATAGACCTCCTTATATATAATACCCCCAAGTGTTTAACACCTTAATTTATTTTATTATATTATATTATTCCATTTTTTTCCAGTCATTTTTGATTTTTTTTGGGGAAAGGGTGCGCGTCCCCTTTTCCCCATGCGTTCCTATTTAAAATATTCTACTCCTGATTCGAATAGTTTTTGGTTCATGTTTCCTGGTACGTTTATTATATTTCCTCTGTAACATCTTTCTGAGTGCCCCATTTTTCCAAGTATTCTTCCGTCTTTGCTTGTTATTCCTTCTATTGCATATACTGAGCCGTTTGGGTTATATTCTATATCGTATGTTGCATTCCCTTTTTCATCTACGTATTGTGTTGCTATTTGTCCGTTTTTTATTAGTTCTTGCAATACATCTTGGTTTGCTACAAATTTTCCTTCTCCATGTGATATTGGTATTACAAATTCTTCTCCAAGTTGTACTTTATTAAACCATGGTGATAGTTTTGATACTACTTTTGTTGTTACTAGTTTTGATTGGTGTCTTGCAATGTCATTATATGTTAGTGTTGGCATACTCGAATTTGTTTCTATTATTTCTCCATATGGTACTAGTCCTAGTTTTATTAATGCTTGGAATCCATTACATATTCCGAAGGATTAATCCGTCCTGTTCTTTTAAGTGTTTGTTTATTGCTTCTTTAAGTCTTGGATTTCTAAATATTGTTGCTATAAATTTACCTGAACCGTCTGGCTCGTCTCCTGCACTAAATCCTCCAGGTAACATTATTATTTGTGCTTTGTTTATTTCTTTTTCCATTGCTAATATTGATTCTTTTATATCGTTTTGTTTTAAGTTTTTGAATACTAAAGTGTTTACTTCTGCTCCTGCGTCTTCAAAGGCTTTGCTTAAATCATATTCGCAATTTGTTCCTGGAAATACTGGAATAAATACTTTTGGTTTTGCTATTTTTTCTTTTGCAATTAATATAGATTTTTCTTTTCCTAATACATTTTCTATTTTTGTGTATTTTGATTTTGCATTTGTTGGGAATACTTTTTCTAGTGGTTCTTCCCAAATTTTTATTAGCTCTTCTAAATCTAAGATTTCATTTTCAGATATTTTTATTATTTTTTCTTTTGTTGTTATTCCCAATAGTTCTAATTTATCTGTGTTTAGTTCTTCTTTTGCTTCTATTATAAATGAACCATAACGTGGTTTAAATAAGCATTTATCTGCTTTAAATTCAAATCCTATTTTATTTCCAAAACACATTTTACTTAATGTGTCTGCTATTCCATACTGTCTTATTGTTGCAACTGAGATTGCTTTTTTATCATTTATTAATTTGTGTACTATTTCATAGTTTTCTTTTAAGTCTTCAAAGTCTGGTATAAAGTCTTCTGTGTATTTAGTTTTTAGTAAGTACACTTTTGAGTTTGTATTTTTAAATTCGTTTGATACTACTTTATTTGTGTCTACAACTCCTATGCAGAATGATGTAAGTGTTGGTGGTACGTCTAGTTCGTTATATGAACCTGACATAGAGTCTTTTCCACCTATTGATGCAAGTCCAAGCTTTTCTTGTACTAAATATGCTCCGCAATAGTGCTGCTAGAGGTTTTCCCCATCTTGTAGGTTCGTTTCTTAATTTTTCGAAATACTCTTGGAATGTAAACCATGCTTTTTTGTAGTCTCCTCCGCAAGCTACATATTTTGAAAGTGAGTCTATTACTGCATATATTGCTCCATGTAATGGGCTAATTTCTGATAAATATGGGTCGTATCCGAAACTCATTATTGTTCCTGAATTTGTATAGCCTTTTAAAGTTGGTATTTTTGCGCACATTGCTTCTGTAGGTGTTAGTTGGTATTTGCCTCCGAATGGCATTAATACTGTTCCTGCACCTATTGTACTATCAAATCTTTCTACTAATCCTTTTTGTGAACAGCAGTTTAAATCTGATACAACTTTTTTCCATCTTTCTGTTTTAGAACAATTGCTTCCTGTGGTTTTTATGCAGTTTTGTTTTTCTGAAACGAAAGAGGTCTTTTCCCTTTTGTTTCCTTTAAAGTAGTTTTCTAATCCTTCTGGTTTTTCTATTTTAGCGTTTGCTATTTTTACTGTTCCATTTGTGTTTAAAAATTCTCTTGATAGGTCAACTATTATTTTCCCTCTCCAGTACATTTTCATTCTTGGCTCTTCTGTAACTTTTGCAACTACTGTTGATTCTAAGTTCTCTTTTGATGCAAGTTCTTGAAATTTTTGCGTATTTTTTTCTTCTATTACTACTGCCATTCTTTCTTGTGATTCTGATATTGCAAGTTCTGTTCCGTCTAATCCTTCATATTTTTTTGGAACTTTATCAAGATTTATTTCTAATCCGTCTGCAAGTTCTCCAATTGCTACGGAAACACCACCTGCACCGAAATCATTGCATCTTTTTATTAGTTTTGTTACTTCTGGGTTTCTAAATAATCTTTGTATTTTTCTTTCTTCTGGTGCATTTCCTTTTTGTACTTCTGCTCCGCATGTTGTAAGTGATTTACTATTATGTGCTTTTGAAGATCCAGTTGCTCCTCCACAACCATCTCTTCCTGTTCTTCCACCAAGTAAAACAACTACATCTCCTGGCTCAGGTACTTTTCTTACTACATTTTCTTTTGGTGCTGCTCCAACAAGGGCTCCTATTTCCATTCTTTTTGCTACATATCCTGGATGATATATTTCTACAACTTCTCCTGTTGCAAGTCCTATTTGATTTCCATATGAGCTATATCCACGTGCTGCTTCGTTTGTTAGTTTTCTTTGTGGTAGTTTATTTGGAAGCGTATCTTTTACTGATGTTCTTGGGTCTCCGCAACCTGTTACTCTCATTGCTTGGTATACATATACTCTTCCAGATAACGGATCTCTTATTGCACCTCCTAAACAAGTTGCTGCTCCACCAAATGGCTCTATTTCTGTTGGGTGATTATGTGTTTCGTTTTTGAACATTATTAAATATTCTTCTGGTTTTCCATCTATTAGAATTTCTGCTTTTATACTGCATGCATTTATTTCTTCTGATTCGTCTAAATCTTTTAGCATTCCTTTTTTCTTTAGTTCTTTTACTGCTATTGTTGCAATATCCATTAAAGATATATCTTTTGCTTTTTTTCCGTCATATACATATTCTCTTGATTTTTTATAGTCTTCATATATTTCGTTTGCTAAATCCCAATCGATTTCTACCTTTTCTAATTTACTTAAAAATGTTGTATGTCTACAATGGTCTGACCAATATGTATCTATCATTTTCATTTCTGTAATTGTAGGGTCTCTTTTTTCTGTGTCTCTAAAATATTTTTGGCAGAATTTTAAATCTTCCATGTCCATTGCAAAGCCGTATTTATCATAGAATTTTTTTGAGTCTTCTTCTGTCATATGTATAAAACCTTCTACTACTGCTACATCTTCTGGCACGGTTTGCTCGTCTTCAACTGAAGCAAGCTTGTCTAATGTGCATTCTCTTGAGTCTACAGGATTTATTATATATTTTTTAATTTTTTCTACTTCTTCTGTACTTAAATTTCCTTTAAGAATATATATTTTTGCACTTTTTGATGCAGGTTTATTTCCTTCTGTTAGTATTTGCAAACATTCAGATAAAGAGTTTGCTCTTTGGTCAAATTGTCCTGGTAAATATTCTACTCCAAATATTTTATCTTCTTTTTGGAATGGATATTCTTCTTCGAAGTATTCATCTACTTGTGGTTCTGAAAATACTGTGTTTTTTGCTTGGTCAAATACTTCTTTACTTATTCCTTCTACATCATATCTATTTAATAAAATTACATCTTTTAAGTTTTCGATTAAAAGGTTTTGTCTTAGGTCTTCTAATAATCCTTTTGCCTCAATATCAAATCCTGGTTTTTTTTGTACATAGATACGTCTTACCATTTTTAAATTTCCTCCTTTTTACAAATTATAATTTGTATGTGTTCGGGTGAATTCAGGACAGTCCCCAAAATCCCCATGTTTGGTGATTTTTAGGGACAGTCCCTAGAATTCCCCCTCACATACAAATTCCAATTTATTTTATTATGATTTCCTTATTCCCTTCTATAACTTCTCCAATCAAATATGCTTCTTCTCCTGCTTCGTTTAGTATTTTTATTGCCTTTTCTACTTCATTTTCTGGAACTATTACGCACATTCCTATTCCCATGTTAAATGTGTTGTACATATCTCTTTCTGGAATATTTCCTTTTTTTGCAATTAGATTAAATATTGCTGGTACTTTATATGAGTTTTTGTCTATTTTTAATGCCACTCCTTCTCTTAACATTCTTGGCATATTCTCATAAAAGCCTCCACCTGTTATATGTGATATTCCTTTTACTTTAACTTCTTTTATTAATTTAAGTATCGGTTTTACATATATTTTAGTAGGTTTTAGCAAAGCTTCTCCAAGTGTTGTCCCTAATTCTTCTATGTATTCATTTAGGTTTTCTTTGTTAATATCAAATACTTTTCTAACTAATGAAAATCCATTTGAGTGTACTCCTGATGATGCAAGGCCTATTACTTTATCTCCTACCTCTATTGTTTTATTATCTATTATTTTCTTTTTATCTACTACACCAACACAAAATCCTGCTAAATCATATTCATCTATTGGATAAAATCCTGGCATTTCTGCTGTTTCTCCACCAATTAAACTGCAATTTGCTTTTTTACAACCTTCTGCTACTCCTGCTACTATTGTTGCTACTTTTTCTGGTATGTTTTTACCAAGTGCCATGTAATCTAAAAAGAACATTGGACTTGCTCCTGTGCAAATTACATCGTTTGCACACATTGCTACACAGTCTTCTCCTATTGTGTCATGTTTGTCCATTAAAAAAGCCAATTTTAGTTTTGTTCCTACTCCATCTGTTCCTGAAACTAAAATTGGTTCTTTCATATCTTTAATTTGTGGCGCATAAAGACCTCCAAATCCTCCTATGTCTGATATAACTGAATTTGTGTATGTTGCTTGTACTGCTTTTTTCATTAGTTCTGTGCTTTTGTATCCTGCTGTAACGTCTACTCCTGCTGCTTTATAGCTTTCGCTAAAACTCTTTTCCATGAATATCCTCCTTTATCAACGGACGGACAGCAGGTTGCTGTCCCTACATTTTTTTACAGTATGATTATATTATATAACGACATTTTTTTCAATGTATTTCAGTTATATTTTTTATTGTTTTTTTGGCAACAAAAGAACACATCTCTGCATGCCATTAGAGATGTGTTCAAAAAACCTTTTTGATGGCAACCACATTTTTGTGGATTCCTATTTCTTAATTTATTATATCATATTTCTATTTTTTGTAAATACTTTTTGACAATTTTTTTACAGTTCAATAGATGTTTGGGTAAGCCTTCGAAGTGCGGGTCGCTTAAGGACGCCTCGACCTCTACAACCGTTTACAATTAATTTATTTTTGGATGTAGTCATATTTCCTACAATAATTTTGCAATTATGGCTTTTGTTGTAATTCCTTGTTCTTCAAACATTTTCTCGTGTTCTGTTTTTATATTGTTTTCCCATATTGGTTCATTTTGCAAGTCTTCTGTTTGTTTTATTATTTTAAACCCGGTTTCTTGCAAATATTTTATTGTTGCTTTATATAAATTGTAGTCGTCTGTTTTAAAGTATATTTCTCCGTCCTTGTTTTAAAAATATTTTGTATTTTTCTAGTTGCCTTGGATATGTTAGTCTTTTTTTATTGTGCCTTGGCTTCGGCCATGGATTGCAAAAATTAATATATATCCTATCTACAATGTCTTTTTCGTTTAATATGTTTTGTATTATTTCAATTTCGTATGCTGTTAATAACACATTATCAATTTCTCTTTTTGCCTGCAAATATTCTTTTTCTATATTTCTTTTTGCTAATCCTAGCACTTCGCTTTTTATATCTATTGCTAAATAATTTATGTTTGGGTTTTTAGCTGCAAGTTTTGCAATAAAACTACCTTTTCCGCATCCTAATTCTAAATGCAAAGGCCCTTTTCTTTTGTATTTACTATGCCAGTTTCCTATATTTAAAGTTGGGTCGTCTATGAAAAACTCACTTTCTGCAAGTTCAGTCCTTACCCATGGTTTCCTTCTCATTCTCATTTTTTATTTCCTCTTTTACTTCTTTTTTGCTCCATTTTTCTATGTAATACCTACGTATTATAGCTAAATTTGTAAACATTCTTCCTACAAATACTACTATTGCTGCTAAATATATATCTACATTTAGTTTAACCCCTAACCATGTTAGAAGCATTGATAGAATTGCATTCCCAAAAAATCCTGATAAGAATATTTTTAAATTAAAGTTTCCTTTTAATACAGATGTTAAGCCTCCAAATACAGAATCTAGTGCTGCCACTATTGCAATTGCCAAATATCCTGAATATGTATAAGATATGTTTGGAAGATTAATTCCAATTATTGCTCCTAAAGCACATCCTATTACTATTGCTATTGCTATCATTTTATATTTTCCTCCTTTTAATTTGCGTATTCCATGTTTAAATCGCCATTATATTTTTCTATTACAATATTGTCTTGTCTTGTAAGTGTTACATCTTTTCCTTCTTCTAGTTTTGAGTCTATATATCCATATTGTTTTTTAGAAAGTCCACTTTCTAGGTATGTGGGATCTCCTATTGCTTTTACCACATATGGCGATACTATGCTTTCTACTCCATTTATTCTTATAAATGTGTTTCCTATATCAACTATATATGAATCATATACTATTCTTTGTCCATTTATTGATATTGCTTCTGCTCCATCTATTTTTAGCTCATTTACTAATTCTCTTAAATCTTCTGCTGTAATTTTTTGTGCCCTTGTATCTGTAAGTGTTATTACAACTCCGCTTCCCTTTACAGCATTTTTTCCTATTATATTATTTTGCTGGTCTAATTCTTGAACTAAAAGATCAGATGCCTGCTCGTTTGATGCTATTGCTTCTTGGTATTCTGAAATTTTTGCATTTGTTTCATCTAATTGACCTGAAATCTCGGCTATTTTTTGCTTGAAATTACTTATTTCTGTTCTAAGTTCATCTTCTCTCATGTTTTCTAATGCTGTAATATCTGTTTGGTTGATGGTTTTAAATTGCAAAAATATAACTGCAGTAAGTATTAGTATTACGAGCCCAATTGTTATTGTTATTGTTATTTTACCTTTTTTCAATTACTCATCACCTCTTGATATATATTCGCTACTGTATACTCCTTCGTATTTTGGAATATCTATATTGTCGCTTCTTTCGATATATACTTTTACTCCTCCATCAGCCATAAGTTGCAAGTATCCTCCAGGTCTTGATAAGGCATATTCCATTCTTTCTGGAAATCCTATTGCTTTTATTGTTATTGGTACCCCTACCATTTTTCCATTTATTCTAATTATATTTCCATCGCATACTATGGAAGTTGTGCTTACAATCCTTTGGTCGTTTATTGATATTGCATCTGCTCCAGAGTTAAATAGTTCGTTTACTATATAAAGCAAGTCCTCTTCATGTACCAAATATTCGCTTATATTTAGTACTTCTGAGCTATCTATTTCTCTATTTTCGTCTAAATTTATTATTACTCCTGCTCCAGAAACATCAGTTAATCCTAATAATTTTTGGTTGTTTGTAATTTCTTGTTCATTTTTTACGTCTTCGTCACTTTTATTAGCTGCCTGCTCCCTAATTGTTTCGAGTTCTGCATCTTTTTTTTCTAATTCTTTATATAATGTTTCATAAGTTCCTTGCAAACTTAATAATTCGTCCCTTAATCCATTATTATCATCTAATGTTGCGCCTACTTTTTCTGTTGCTTTATTTATAGTTTTTACTTGCACACATATTGCTACTGTAAGCAACATGCATACTACACCGCAATATTATTGCTACTTTCTTTTTGTCCATATCTTCACCTCTAAACTTCTTCTCTAAAGACTGCTTTTCCATCATTTTGAAAATATATTTCTCCACTTTTGCCTTTTTCTTCGTTTATAATGATATTTACTAGTCCTAATTTTATGTTTATATTAGTTGTATCTCCAATTCGTACTGTTTTAGACTCTTTTGATAAAGTTAAAATATAATCATTTGTATTAGTTATATCTATTTGTGTTATTTTATCTGATAAAGACACATTTTTTGCTGTTTCTACTATTTTAATAATATCTTGCAATTTTAGTAAATCTTCTTCTATAAGTCTATTTCCTGGTTTTATTTGATCTTTTGGAGTTTTATATCCCAAAATTACTGGAACTTCTGCTTGTTTTTCTGATATTTCTAATATGTATCCTTGATTATTTATATATGCATACGTATCTTCTAGTTTTAACATATATGTTACTGTTCTTTCTGATATTTCTAATGTTATTGTTCCATTTATGTTTCTTGTTATTTTAACATCATCAACATATGGATTTGTTTTTATTGCATTTTTTATGGTTTTATTTGTAGTTTTAAACATATTTACACCTGTTTGCAATGTTGATAAGTTTATTATTTCTTGTGATGTTATTTTGCTGTTATTTGTAACATTTATTTGTTTTATATTAAATATACTAGATAGCATAAATAATGTAATTGCTGTTATTATTAACAGTAATATTACTACCCATTTTATAATTTTATTTCTTATTTTTTGTTTTTGAGTTTGTTTTTTATTTGTTTTGTTTTTTTGCGTTTTTTTAGGTTTGGTTTTATTTTTTTTGTTTGATTTTTTATTGTTTTTCTTTGTTTTTTTGTTTTCAGGCTTTTTATTTTCTGTTGGTTTTGGAGTTAGTCCTATTATAATTTCTTTATCTAAATTTATTTTTTCATTGTTGTTATTTTTAGATTTTTTTGCTTTTGTTTTTTCTTTTTTAGAAGGACGCTTTTTATTCTTATCTGTTTTTGTTTTCTTTTTATTATTTTCGGCCTTATTTACATATAACAAATCAATAGTTTGTCCTTTTGATTTTTTCATAGGTTTCCTCCAATGGGGATAGTCCCTAGAATTTTCCTTTGGAAAATTCAGGACACTCCCTTCTCTATCTTTATATTTGCTCCAATTTTATTTAGCTTTTTGTCTAAATTTTCGTAACCTCTTAATATATATTCTATGTTATCTACTTTTGTTTTTCCTTTTGCAGTAAGCCCTGCCAAAACAACCGCCGCCCC
This sequence comes from uncultured Clostridia bacterium, assembly GCA_944392485.1. Lineage (GTDB taxonomy): Bacteria > Bacillota > Clostridia > TANB77 > CAG-508 > CAG-452. The sequence goes on from CALXWO010000003.1 coordinate 103,100, forward strand.
GCCTCTTAAGTCTGTTGCCTCTACTGTTGCTCCTGATAATTTTTTTACACCTTTAACAATTGCAATTTTACCTTCTATACTTATTTTTGCACCCATTCGCTTCAGCTCATTTGTATATCTATATCTATTTTCGAATATATTTTCTACAATTATTGATGTTCCTTTTGCTGTACAAAGCATACTTGTAAATACAGATTGCATATCTGTTGGAAATCCTGGATATGGCATTGTTTTTATATCTACGCTTTTTAATCTTTTAGGTGCCTCAATTTCTATACTTCTTTTTTCTATTTTAAATTTACATCCACATTCCTCTAGTTTGCAAATTACTGGTACAATATGCTCTGAAATTAGGTTGTTTAATTTAGCTCTACCAAAAGTAGCAGCCGTTATGCATAAAAATGTTCCTGCTTCTATTCTGTCTGGCATAATATTATAACTTACATCTCTTAATTTTTTTACTCCTGTTATTTTTATAACATTTGTGCCTGCTCCTTCTACTTTTGCTCCCATTCTGTTTAAAAAGTTTTGTAAGTCTTTTATTTCTGGTTCCATTGCAGCATTTGTAAGAATTGTTTCTCCGCTCTGCAAATACAGATGCTAAAATAATATTTTCAGTTGCTCCAACAGAAGGAAAATCTAAATGTATTTCTGCCCCCAGTATTTTATCACATTTACATTTAATAAATCCTGATTCTTCTTCTATGTTTATGCCTAATTTTCTTAATGCTTTTAAATGCAAGTCTATTGGCCTTGAACCTATATCACATCCTCCCGGATATGTAAATGTTGCATTTTTAAATCTAGCAATAATTGCTCCGGCGAGAACCACAGATGATCTCATTTGTCTCATTAAATCTTCCGGTATTTCATGGTTATTCATTCTACTAGAGTCAATTATTATTTTATCATTTTTTTTATCTATTTTGCAACCTAAAATCTTTAATATTTTTAATGTTATTTGCGTATCATGTATATTAGGAACATTGTATAATTTGCTAATTCCTTTATTTAAAATACTTGCAGCAATTATGGGAAGTGATGCATTTTTAGACCCAGATATATTTACTTCTCCTTCCAATTTCTTTCCGCCTTCTATTATGTAACTAGCCATATGCTTTTCCTCCCTTGTTTTATTTATGTTATATTTTATGAAGGGTTTACGAAAAGGGTTACAGATTGTAATTTGTATGATTGTATTTTGTTTTTGGAATTTGGTTTTTCGCTGTAGGGGCGAACTGTGTTCGCCCGCAATTTGATATGGGCGAACACAGTTCGCCCCTACAACGTTTTCAATTAATTTTCTCATGCAAATTACAATTTGTTTGACTTTGGTATTTTTATTGTTTATAATTCATTTAAAGGATGGTGTGTTATGGATTTATCTAAAGAAATTGAGATTGCTAAAGATGTTAGGAAAAACTCTTATGCACCTTACAGCAGATATTATGTAGGTTGCGCTTTAAAAACTAAATCTGGCAAAATTTATTCTGGTTGTAACATAGAAAATGACGGAATCCAAGCAATATGTGCTGAAAGAGTTGCTTTTGTAAAAGCCTTATCTGATGGTGAAAAAAGTTTTGAACATGTCGTAGTGTGCGGAGGAAGTAATATAGACAAATTAGAAAATTGCCTTCCTTGTGGCTATTGTAGACAGTTTATAAATGAATTTGTAGATAAGAATTTTAAAATTTATGCACTTTCTGAAAATGACAAGATAGAAGAATATACAATGGAAGATTTACTGCCTAATAGTTTTAACTTATAGGGAAAAAGGAATTAGCTCCCTTTTCCCTTATTTTTTTGTCTTGACTTTTTAGGGTTTTTATATGATAATATTTATGTTCTTCTTTGTAGGAAGGACATATTTTATTTAAAGGATGTGATCTTATGGCAAAGTCAAAAGTTGATGTTGTTTTAGGTACCTTTTATGGTGATGAAGGGAAAGGGAAAATTATTGATTATCTTGCAACAAATTCTGATATTGCTATTAGGTGTTCTGGTGGCAATAATGCTGGACATACTATAGAAGTTGACGGTAAAAAATTTGCTTTTCACTTAATTCCTTCTGGTATCTTAAACGAAGGCACTTTAGCTATAATTGGTAATGGTGTTGTTGTTGATCCTAAAGTTTTAATTGAAGAGATAAATAATTTAAAGGAAAATGGCTATTCAGTTGATAACTTGCGTATTAGTGATAAAGCCCATATTATTCTTCCATATCATATTGAAATGGATAAATTATTGGAAGAAAACAGAGGTTCAAATAAAATTGGAACTACTGCAAGAGGAATTGGTCCTGCATACTGCGATAAATACGAAAGATCTGGAATTCGTGCAGAGGATTTAATTTCTGATAGATTTGAAGAACTTTTGACTTTTAATATAAATAATAAAAATAAAATTTTTGAAGCTTATGGACATGAAAAAATTGATTTAACTAAGACTCTTAATGAGTATAAAGAATATGCTAAAATCTTAAAACCTTATATTACAGATACTATAACTTTAATACATAACAGCCTAGACAATGGCAAAAAAGTTCTTTGTGAAGGAGCTCAAGCAAGCCTACTTGATATTGATTTTGGTAGCTACCCTTTTGTTACTTCTTCTAATCCTTCAATTGGTGGTGTTTGTACTGGTAGTGGTGTTAGTGCAAAAGATATAGGAGAAGTTTATGGTGTTTTAAAGGCTTATTCTTCGAGAGTTGGTGCAGGTCCATATGTTACAGAACAAAGTAATGAAATTGGTGATTTAATAAGAGAATTAGGTCACGAATATGGTACTACAACCAAAAGACCTAGAAGATGTGGTTGGCTTGATTTAGTTGCTTTAAAATATGTAGTCCGTTTAAATGGCTTAACTGGTCTTGCTGTAAATCATGTTGATACTATAGGGAAATTAGATAAAATTAAACTTTGCGTTGCATACAATTATAATGGAAAGGAAACAAAAGATTTTTCTACTAATAGTGACTTTTTAAATAATTCAACTGCTGTTTACGAAGAATTTGATGGTAATTTTGGTGATATCAGCAATTGCAAAACATTTGATGATCTCCCAGGAAACGCAAAAATCTATTTGAAAAGAATTGAAGAATATACTGGTGTTCCTGTTAAATTTATTGGAACTGGTGCAGGAAGAAATGATATGATTGTTAGATAAAATCAAATAAAAAATGGCTAGGAAATAAATCCTAGCCATTTTTTATTTAAGATATTTTTATATATCTTTATATTTGTCTTTCTTTATTTTGAAAAATACTGTAGCTGTTACAAGTATTATTATAGAAACTAGTAGTATGCTCATTGTTCCTGTGTTTGGTAATTTATCTTTTGCTATTGTTGTATCTGTATTGTTTGTATTTGTATCTGTGTTTGTACTCGATAAATCATTCCAATTAAAATCTTCGCTAGTATATGCATATAAATCCCAATTATTTCTATTTGTTTCAGAAATATATGCTTGTCCTAATGTAACACCTTCTATTGGATAGTATTTTCCATTTTCGTCATCAAATTCTACATATATAAAATAATATGCATCATCTTGTAATAATTTAATTCCGTCAAATAGTGCTTGCTCGCTTTTAAAATAGTTTGCACTTGTTGTTGTTAAATCTGCTGTATATATTGCTTTATTGTTTTTAGCATATTCTAGTAATTCTGTTATTCCGGAATAATCACCTTTTTGTATTTTTTGCAATAGTGATTTGTCGGTAACTAATCCTATTTTTATTTTAAATTTTCTGTTTTCTGTTTCTGATGGGAACCTAAAGTTTATGTATGTATATGCATCTGATTGTGAATTACTTTCCCAATTTCCTATATTAAATGATTTTAATATTAAATTTAATTGTGGCAAAGTAGGTCTTGTTAGTTTTTGCCCTTCTACAACTAATTTTGTAGCGTGTGAAATATAAGAACCTTCATCATTATAATATATATCTTCTAATTTTACATCTTGAATTACCCATAAATATAAATCTTTGTTTAGTTCTACATATTTATCTAAATTTCTTGAATATAAATAGTTGTCATCAGAATTAACATTTAAGTAGTTTATTTCGCTTGTTGCTTCTATATCAACTCCACCATATGTGCTATATGATATGTTTGGTTTTGTATTGCTAGATGTTATTATGTAATAGTATGTGTTTTTAGTATCATCTTTTGCATTAATTCCACTAATTTTTAAGTCTGTATCTAAATCAAAAAGAAGTTCATATTTTGCCTTAGAAAAGTCTGTAAATTCTGGGGCTGAAACTACTTTTATTTTACAAGTTTTAGATATGCCTGCTGTTTTTGCAGTTACATCTGCTGTTCCAACATTTACAGCTGTTAATTTCCCATTACTATCTACTGTTACAACATCTGTATTGCTACTTTCCCATGTTACTTTTGCATTGCTAACCTCTTCGTATTTTCCATCTCTAACAATTGCTGATAAATTTTCAGTTGGGTGTTCCCCTAATACTAAGTTAACACTACTTACATTTTTTCCATAATTTGCAGATATGTCCATGTCCCCATATACAACTGAAACTATGCAGGTTGCTGTTTGAGTGCCAACTGTTGCAGTTATTGTAGCCTCCCCTATACTTATTCCTTTTACATTACCATACTCATCAACTGTTGCAACATCTGTATTGTTACTTTCCCATTTTATAGTTTCTCCGTGTAGGTCTATTTTCGTATGTTAGCATTCTAGAAGAATTTAGTTCCAAAGTTAATGTCTCTTCGGTTATAGAGAATTCCCCATCTGCTGCCTTTGCAGGAATTATTTGTCCAATTAGTATTAATAAAACAGCAGTTAATAATATAAAAATAATTTTAATTACTTTTTTGCTCATTTTACATCACTCCATTTTATTTGTAACATATTCTAAAGTAATATTCAACAAAACTATTCATAATGTAATAGTATTGTAATAACATTGTAATAATATTGTAATTTAAATTCACATTTCTTATTTAATTGAATATCATATTATATTATATTATTACATATATTTTAATTAGGAGGGGTTATTTTGAATAATAACAATAATAATCTAGATATGGCAAAATTAATGTCTATGCTTTCTAAAATGGATAAAAAAGATTTAGAGGCAGGCATTGCAAAGGCAAATCAAATTTTAAAGTCCAACAATAAAGAAGATATTTTAAAACAAATTAATAACCAACATTCTAAATAATGTAAAGACTAGTTTGTTTCTTATGTTTTATAAAATTATGTAGGGAGTTGAGAATTTTGGGCAATGAAGATATGTCAGGTGTTTTTGAAAAAATAAATAACATGGCTAGCCAAAATAATATTTCGCCTGATATGTTAAACAATTTAGTTAATATGTTTAATAAATCCTCTAATAGCGAATCTAAAAATGCTTCTCAAAATTCTAGTAATTCTTATAAGGCTCAAGATAGTTCTTTTAATGATGATGGATTTGATTTTGAAACTATTATGAAAATGAAAACAATTATAGATAAAATTAATGCAAAAGATGACCCAAGGGCTAATCTTTTGCAGTCTTTAAAACCTTATTTGAATGAAAATAGAAAATCAAAGATTGATCAATATATTCAGCTTATGAATATGAGTAAGGTCATGGATGTTTTTCCTTTTATGGGCGGTGATAAAAAGAAATAATGAATTCTTTTGTTAATGCTTTGCCTTCGGGTAATCAGGATTTTTGTTTCCAGTTTTTTGGTCTTGATTTACATTTTGATGATATATTATTAATTTGTCTTTTACTTTTTTTGTATAATGAAGGAGTAAAGGATCAATTTTTATTTATTTCTTTGATTATGCTATTGCTATCGTAAATTGTAATTTGCATGAGAAAATTAATTGCAAACATTGTAGGGGCGAACTGTGTTCGCCCGTATCAAATCGCGGGCGAACACAGTTCGCCCCTACAGCAAAAAACCAAATTCCAAAAACAAAATACATTCGTACAAATTACAATTCCTATTCTAATGTAATTTGATTTTCTTCGTCTACATATGCAAATTTGTATTCTTGCTCTGATTCTAAATCTGATTTTTCTATTTCTTTTACTATGTTTGCAATTCTTAATTGTGGACATTCTATTTTGTTTGTTGCTATTATTGCTTTTTTGTTCCCTTTTGCTCCGGCGTGTGCAAGGCCTCTTAGTGTTCCTAGTATTACTATGTTTTCTCCTGCTATTGCCTCTGCTCCGCCATTTAAATCTCCTAATATTACTAAGCTTCCTTCAAATTCTATTTTTTGCCCAGATCTTAAACTCCCTTTATAAAATTTTGTTTCTGAAGTCTTAACTTCTTTTTCGAAAGCTTTTTTAATTCCATATAATCCTAATACCTTAGGACTGTCAAAAGTGACTTCTACATCAATTGCATCTGTTATAATTTTTTTAACTTCTTCTATTTCTTTGTTTTTTAAAACTTTACCTGTTACAAAAATTGGAGTTTTTTCTGTTTTGTAAAGTTTTTTTAATGCTGGTATTTTTTTGTTTAAACATTCTATTGTTTCGTCATGTGTTGCTTTTTCGCTTATTCTTATTATTATTTCATCTTTTTTCATGCTTATTCCTACTGGATTTCTCATTTTTATTCCTCCTAAAATTTATTTTGTTTTTATTAATTTTGTTCTTCTGTATATGGAACTGCTGTTACATCTTCTGTACTTTCTTCTTGTAGCTTAAAGTATTGTTCTATTATTTCTTTTGCTACTTCTGCAGTATAAGATCCATGTGATCCGTTTTCTACCATTACTATTATTGCAATTTCTGGTTCGTCAAATGGTGCAAATCCTGCAAACCATGCATTAACTTTGTCGTTGCCTACTTCTGCAGACCCTGTTTTTCCTCCAACTTCTATATCAAAATCTTTAAATACTCCATATGCTGTTCCACCCGTTTCTGTGGTAACAGATTTCATTCCATCTAATACTGCGTCTAGATTTTCTTGTTTTATATTTAAATTTTCACTGTTTACTTCTGTTAAATTTAATCTATTATCAACATATTGTTTTAGTTCGTCTTTATTTGTTGATGTTCCTTCTGAGTTTATTATATCTTTTATTATGCTAACATCTACTGATTTTCCTCCATTTGCAAGCATTGCTATATACCTTGCCATTTGAATTGGTGTAAAATTATTTTCTGCTTGGCCTATTACTGCCGATAGGGAATTTCCATAGTACCAAGTTTGTCCTAATTTATCGTATAGTGTTTTTCCTGCAAGTGTTCCTGAAACCTCTCCTGGTAATTCTATGTTTGTTTTTTGCCCTAATCCAAAATATGTTGCATATTTTTCTAAATTTTCAATTCCCATTCTGGTTATTAATTCATAGAAATAATAGTTGCATGAATTTTTTATTGCTCCTGATACGTTTAATGCTCCATGGCCTCTACCATATCTTGTATAATACCAGCATTTTGGATGATATCCCCCTGGATATACTCCTGTGTCATAAATTGTTTCCGTTCTGGTTACTGCCCCTGTTTCTAAGCCAGCTATTGCAGAAATCATTTTAAATGTAGATCCTGGTGCATAAGCACTTTGTATAGCCCTATTTACTAATGCACTTTCTTCTCCTTTGGTATATTCGTTCCATTTTTCTGTGCTTATTCCGTTTACAAATAAATCTGGTTCAAAATCTGGATAGCTTGCAAGGGCAAGGACTTCTCCTGTTTTAACGTCTAAAACTACTGCAGCTCCAGCATTTACATCTCTTGTTTCGCTAAATCCTCCTGTTCTTATTTTTTCTATATTATTTTTTAATGCTGTTTCTGTTGCTTCTTGCAAATTTGCATCTATAGTAAGTACTACATCATTACCTTGAATTGCCTCTTCTGTTATATACTCTCCTGTTGTTGTTCCGTCAATTGACATATCTATTTGTTTTTTTCCATTTGTGCCTCTTAAATATTTTTCAAATACATATTCTATTCCTGTTTTCCCTATATAGTCATTCATACTATATCCTTCATTTGATTTTAGTTCATCTTCGTTTATTTTTCCTACATATCCTATCGTATGTGATGCCAAACTTCCTCTTAAATATTTTCTTACTGATGTAGTTGATATATCAATTCCTGGAAAATTCAAATTTTTTTCTTCGAATTCTGCTACGCTTTTTGTACTTATATTTTCTGCTATAGTATATGCACTCATACTGCTATATCCTTCTTTTTCTATTCCATATCTTATAGCAACTATTTTTCTTGCTTGTGCTTCGTTTTCTGCTTCAATTTCGTATTTATCTATATAACTTTTAAGGACTTCTTGTGCTGATGCTTTTTCTGAAAACTCGTTACTCGTTAACCAATTTTTTAATTCTTGATCGCTTATTTTAAATTCTGCTACATTATTATTTATTGTTATTGGAAAATTGTCCTTGTATATATCTTCATTTTTTTCTAACACTTCTATTGCTTGTAATATAGTGTTATTTAGTGTTTTGTTATCTATTTTACTTTTATATATATCTAAATTATATTGATTTACTGTTGATGCTAGTGCATTTCCGTTTCTGTCTAAAATGTTTCCTCTTGCTGCAACTATTGTAGTTTCTCTTGTTAACCTAGAACTAGATTGCTCTAAATATTCTTCTCCATGTACTATTTGGAGGTTAAAAAGTTGTATTATTAGTATAATGCCTATAATATAAACTATTATAGTTAATATGTTGTATCTTACATTCTTTTTGTCCATACTTTTTTAACTCTCCTTTTCTTTTAAAAATATTTTGTTAAAACTTTTTTCTCTTTAAATGCTTTTTCTAGCAAATTACCTGCTTTTTCTATTAATGGATATATAATAATTACTATTATTATGTTATATAATATTTCTATTAATAATATTTTTATAAATGGCAAAATTTCTATTTGCAATTTAAATACTAAAATTTGTATAATGTATGACAAAATTTCACAAATAAATGTTGTTGTAGCCACCATAAGCATAATTGTTACTCTACTGTCTTTAGAAAAACTTTTGTCTAAAATCCCTCCGTAATAATCCTGCCAAGCCTAATATTATAGCATTTATGCCTAATGCTTTACCTATAAATAAGTCTATTAAAAGTCCAAAAACAACTCCTATTGTGGCTCCATATACTTTTCCAATGAAAAGTCCTATAAATAATAAAAAAATTATAAAAAGATTAGGTTTTATTCCTGCTATATTAAACCAACTGAAAAAATTTATTTGTAGAAAATATATGATTATAAATGTTAAAAAAATTAAGAAAATTGATAATGTTTTTTTCATAATTGCCCCTTTTATGAGTTTGTACATATTGTACATTATTTTTTTAGATTTTTCAAGGAAATATCTACGGAAACGGGTGAATTCAGGACAGTCCCTAGAATTCCCCCTCACACACAAATTACAATTTATTAAATTAAATATTGTAATATTGTTGCTGATAATACACCGATTATGTATAGACCCAATACAATTTTTATATTTTCTTTTTGGTTATGGTTTACTCTAAATAGTACTAGTAATCCTACCCCTGCATTTACAAGCAATCCTCCTATCATTATTGGTAATGAAAATATATTTGATAAATATAGTTCTGTTAAGGCAACAGATGATGCACAGTTTGGTATTAGTCCAATTAGGCATGCAATTAATATACTAAATATTGGTTCCTTTGCTGTTAGAGAGTATAGTGTGTCTTCTCCAATAAATTCCATTATGCCATTTAATATTAAAGTTATTATAAAAATAAAGATAAATATATTTATAGTATGTTTTAAAGCTGATTTCCATATTCCTTCTTCGCAATGGCAATGGTCATGCTCGCATATACTTTCTATTTTGCTGTCTTGCATTTTATTTTTATAAAATTTACTTGCTATTAAATCTATAATAAATCCAGCTATTATTCCTATTAATATTTTTATTCCTAGTATTTTAAATACTAATGTTCCTGATACACCATTTGAAATTAATATTGGAAGCATTTCGTCAGATGTAGAAAGATATACTGCAAATAAAGTTCCAAGAGTTATAACTCTTCCAGCATATAAATTTGTTGCAGTAACTGAGAAACCACATTGTGGAAATGCACCTAAAACACTTCCTATTAATGGTCCAAATTTTCCAGACTTTTTAATTGCTTCTTTGGTTTTTTTTGTTGTTTTATGCTCAATATATTCCATTATAAGATAAGCTATTAGCAAAAAAGGTAATATCTTTATTGTATCTGTTAAAGTATGCTCTAATATATGTAAGATTTCTTGCATTTTTGCCTCCTTGTAATATTATTCTTCTTTCTTGCAATTCTGTATTTGTTTATTACCTCATGTTAACATTTTTTTATTGTAAAATCAAGGAAAAAATAGTTTTTAAAAGTAAATATCCCTGCTTAATAAGCAAGGATATTTTACCTTATACCTCTTCACTACTTTTTTCCTGAGAAGAGACAGTTTGTTTGGCTACTTCTTGTAAAGGTATGCTTTGTTTTGTTATCCCTTTTTGAGTAGCTTTCTGAACTTGCCGTAGATAGAAATTTACCATTGTGAGCCTTTCAGTCAGCTGTAGTTTGTACAGCATTAACTCTTCGTAGCTCATCTCGGAAATTTTTCTTTCCACTTTCGTCACTCCTTAAAATCCAGCAAAGCCGGTTAGTAGTAATACATATTATATTGTAATTAACATAATTTGTCAAGCTCGAATGTTGGACTTCAAAAACATTTTTAATAATTATTATAATTAAAAATCCTAGCATACGCTAGGATTTTCCCTCCAATGAATTATCATTGGAAGAAGGAGTTAATGCGTTTTACTTCTTCATATTCCTCTTTGCTTATAGGTTCTACTGAAAGAACTACAAGCTTATTATGCTCTTTCTCTTCTACAAATGTTTGGAGAAGTTCGGCGTCCAACGGAACAGAAGATTCTACGACTTTGCTTATCCGAGTTTCGGTAAGCAAAGTATTTTTGCGGTAATGTATTCTATAAAAATACATTTCTTTCCCTCCTTATAATTTTTTATGTATATATTATATCAAATTTAAACGCATTTTTCAAATTTGCATTATTTAATCATTTCCTTTTCTACGCTATTTTCCACGTTTTTCATAGCTTCTAATGTTTCTTCTAGTAATTTATCTAGTTCCCAACCTAAAAGCTCTGCTCCTTTTTTAATAATATCTCTTGAGCATCCTGCTGCAAACTTTTTATCTTTAAATTTTTTCTTTAAGCTAGATAGTTCCATATCCTTTGTGCTCTTTGATGGTCTCATTTTAGCTGCTGCCCAAATTAATCCTGTAAGTTCATCTGTTGCAAATAATATTTTTTCCATTTCGTGCTTTGGTTCCACATCTGAGCATATACCATATCCATGACTACATACTGCATGTATTAGCTCCTCACTTGCATCTATTTCTTTTAATAATTCTTGTGCCTTTTTGCAATGCTCTTCCGGATAGCATTCAAAATCTACATCATGTAGCAAGCCGAACAATACCCCAAAACTCTTCATCATATCCATATTTTTTTGCAAAGTATTTCATTACCTGTTCTACAGTTATTGCATGTCTTATATGGAATTCTTCCTTGTTATATTTTTTTAATAGTTCCATTGCTTTTTCTCTAGTCATTTTAATCACTCCTTTTATTTTGTTTGATTAATATATTTTTTTAATGCATATACTCTAACTCTTTTCTTGAATTTTCTAAATTTTTATCTTTTAATATTCTTACTGTTGTAGAAAAGTTCATATTTACTCCTATTCTTATACATTTTTACTATATTTTTTTCTAATTTTTTTAACATCATCTGATATGCCATTATCACTAACTGTCCTATCATCGTACAGAATGGTGTTTGTATAAATAACATAACTATTTTTAATATATCACAACATCCTAAAATATTCTATAATTATTTAGTTTTAATTGTTGATAGAGTAAACTTGAATTGATTATTAAGAGCAAGGAATGTATTTATAAAACATAGTTAAAGCCTTTACATTTCGTAAAGGCTTTTTTGGAGTTAGGCTCCAACGCATCTTTGATAAAATTCTTCACTTATGGGTATAATGCTATCAATGGTGCATTTCAAACAGCATATACTCCTTTTCCGAAGGAATCTCTCAAGTTTGCGTTTTTCGCTTTCTGTAGTTATTTCTTTATCCCATCTTACTACAGTTGTGTAGTAACCAGAAATATGAAATAACCTTTTCTTTTCATAATGTACTTTGTAAAAATGCATATTAATTTCCTCCAAATAAATTTTAGTACTTATAATTATACCATATTTTACATAAAACTGCAATCCGAATTGTATCATACATTTTATTTTAAAGCACTAGACCACTCTTCTTGTTTAAACCCAATTAATACATTGTTTTTTGTTGCTAATATTGGCCTTTTAATAAGCATTCCATTACTTGAAAGAAGCTTTATTTTTCTCCTCCTATTTATATTTTTTTATTTTTATAATTTCTTTTCCTTTTTTGTTCTTTCCTAAAAATTCATCTATAATAAACTTTCCTTTTCCTCTTATTACTAATACGTCATTTTGCTTAATTGCCTTTGTATTTTTAGTTTCTCCAATATAATTTATAATTACTTTTTCTTGTTCTATGAAATCTTGCGCGATTTTTCTAGATGTTTTTAATATTTCTGCTACTACATTATCTAATCTTAAGGAATTTACACTTATTTTTATTTCTTCAAATTCTATTTGCTTGGATTCTATTTTGTTAATATCAATTATTTCTACGCTGGCCTTCTTGAATTTTCTTTCTTGATTAATTGAATTTTTTATATATTCAGCATTTTCTTTTAATACTACTATATATGCTTTATCATCATATACAATAATATCCCCTATTCGCTCTCTTGTAAGCCCAAAGCTCATTATTGTTCCTAAGTAATCTTTGTGTTTTAATTTACCTACTATTTCGTTTGGTAATTCTATTTTTATTGCAGTTATAATGTCATCTATTTTTTCTAAAACGTCTTCTTTTTCTAGTTTATTTGGATATGCTACTAATACTTTTCGTTCTGCCTCTTCGTATCCTCCATAAAAGAAAAAACTTTTCTCTTTAAACAACTCTTTTTCCACTACACTTATTTGATATGAATTTAAAAAATCTGTATTTGTTATTTTGTTTTGTGTTTTACTTATTCTTATTTTGTCTATACATTTTGCTATAAGCAAGTTTCTTTCTTGATTATTTTGCATTTTATTTTTCCTTTATTTTTTTAGATATTTTATCACATATGTTTTTATCTTACAATTCTTATTATAGTTATTCTATTGCCTGTTTTATATGGTTTATTTTGATATTTTCGCCGTTTATATAAACTTCTATTATATCTATTCTAATATATTCATCCTGTAGGTTTCTTTTGTAGATGTAGTATTTAATAGAGTTTAATAAATGTTTTATTTTAAATTTATTTACTGATTCGCTTGCTTCTGCATAAAAAGTATTAGTTCTAGTTTTTACTTCTATAAAAACTAGCTCTTCTTTATGGAGAGCTATAATATCTATTTCGCCTTGTTTGCATTCGAAATTTCTTTCTATTATTTTATATCCTAATCTCGTAAGATAGTTTGCAGCAATATCTTCACCAATTTTTCCTAGTTCATGATCTTTATTCATCTATAACCTCACATATCCATTCCCTGGCATACTTTTTATATAGCCTTTTATTTCCATCATTAATAGTTTTTGGCTAACTTTTGCTATATCTAAATTGCACTTTTTTGCAATTATATTTATATTTGTTGGCATATGTGTAAGAATTTTGTATATATCTAAATATTCTTCTTCTACTGATATTTCTTGCTCTGTTTCATTTGTTTCTGCAGGAAATCCATATTCAACTAAGATATCTTCTGCACTTGTTACAAGCTTTGCACCTGCTTGAATTAGCCTATTTGTTCCCACGCTTGTTTTTGCATCAATATTTCCAGGAATGCAAAAAACTTTCTTTTCTTGTTCCTTTGCGTATTTGGCGGTAACTGTGCTTCCGCTTCTATGCTTTGCTTCTACTACTAATACTCCCATTGAAAGAGCACTTATTATTCTATTTCGTAGTGGAAATTTAGATAAATCTGCTATAGTTTCTGGTGGATATTCTGTTATAACACATCCGTTATTTTCTATTATTTTATTAAATAACTCTTCGTTTTCTTCTGGATATATGTGATTAAGTCCGCATCCTAGAACTGCAATAGTATTTCCTTTTTCTTTTAATGCTCCTATGTGGGCAAATGAATCTATTCCAAGAGCCATTCCACTTACTATACATATATTTTCTTTTGATATTTGCTTTGCAAAACTTTCGGCATATTTTGCGCCATATTCTGTGCAATCTCTTGAGCCTACTATTGCAATAGATTTTTTATTTAATAATTTTTCGTTTCCTAAAACATATAACTCTTTAGGATAATCTTTTATTTTTAAAAGTTTTGAAGGATATTTTTTATCTGTACTTTTAAGTATTTTTATCTTTTTCATTTTTCTCCTAATTCTTCCAATATTTTTTATCCAAACTTCTATACTGTATTGCCTCTGCAATATGGCTAGAATTTATATTTTCTTTTCCATCTAAATCTGCAATTGTTCTTGCAACTTTTAAAATTCTTCCGTGTGCTCGTGCACTTAGTCCTAATCTTTCAAATGCGCTTTTTAATATTTCTTTTGATTCTTTATCTAATTTACAATATTTATTTACTAGTTTTGGAGTAAGCTGTGAATTTGCATATATTCCAACTTCTTTGTACCTTTGTTGCTGAATTTTCCTTGCTTTATTTACTCTTTCTTTTATTGCTTCTGAACTTTCGGCTCTTTCTTCTGCTTCTAATTTTTGATATTTTACTGGTGATACTTCTATTTGTATATCTATTCTATCTAATAGTGGGCCGCTTATCTTTCCCATATATTTTTCTATGCTAGTTGTAGAACAAGTACATTCCTTATCTTTTGAGCCGAAATATCCACATGGGCATGGGTTCATTGATGCTACAAACATAAAATTACATGGATACGTAAGTGATGCATTTACTCTGCTTATATTTATTATTCCATCTTCTAAGGGTCCTCTTAAAACTTCTAATGTGTTTTTATTGAATTCTGGAAGTTCGTCTAAAAACAAAACTCCGTTATGTGCAAGACTAATCTCGCCTGGCTTTGGAATTTTGCCACCTCCAACAAGAGAGCTACTAGAAATTGTATGGTGTGGACTTCTAAATGGTCTTTTGGTAATTAGTGGAATATCTTTTAATAAAACTCCTGCAATACTGTGTATTTTTGTTGTTTCTAGTGCCTCTTCAAATGTTAGGTCTGGAAGAATTGATGGAATTCTTCTTGCCATCATTGTTTTACCGTGAACCTGGGCTTCCTATTAGAAGGCAATTGTGACCTCCTGCTGCCGCAATTTCTAACGCTCTTTTTATATTTTCTTGTCCTTTTACTTCGCTAAAATCTAGCAAATACTTGCTATTTGTGTTGAATAATTCTTCTAAATTTACTTTTGTTTGCTCTATTTTTAAGGTACCATTTAAAAAATCTACTACTTCTACTAGAGTAGTTGCTCCATAAATTTCTATGCCATCTACAACAGCCGCTTCTTTGGCATTTTCTATTGGAACTATTACTTTTTTAATACCTAGCTTTTTTGCTTCTATGCACATTGGGAGTATTCCATTTATTTTGTTTAGTTTCCCATCTAGTGATAATTCCCCAATAAATGCTATGTCTTGTGGTATTTCTTCTAGTATTACTTCTGTACACACTAGTATACCAACTGCAATTGGAAGATCAAAAAATGAACCTCCTTTTTTAGTGTCTGCTGGTGCAAGATTTACAATTATTTTTCTGCTTTGCAGTTCATACCCTGAATTTTTTATGGCTGTTCGCACTCTTTCTTTTGCTTCTTTTACACTTACATCTGGAAGCCCAACAATATCCCAGCCGTGGCATTCCTCCAGACACATCAACTTGCACAAAAATAAGGTAGCCATCTAGCCCTGCAAGTGACATACTTTTTACTATTGATAACATATTTTACCTCTTTTTTGGGAAATTTTTAAGAATTAAATTTGTTTGAATTAAATATATATTATATTAATATAATTTCCAAAATTTGTCAATAGACATAGCTATTTTTTACCCAAAATATGAAAACATTAATAAAATCAAAAGAAAACCTCAGCAATAGCTGAGGTTAATAATCTACTTTAGGAAGTGATAGAGTGGTTGTGCTTCATCTTCGTCAATACTGTCAATCCAAAAATTATAATGATCAACATCATTATAACAAGGACTTTCAGGATTTTTGACAAGCTCAGGCACCACTTCCTCTAGCACTTGGTAGACTTCGGGATAATTTTCTTGTAAATACTTAAGCTTTTCCCGTAATGTCATAGAAAAATCCCCTTTCAAATTTTAATATAAATATTATACCATAATTGTTATGATAAATAAATAATAATTATTTATTTTAATTAAATAGAATTCTTTATGTTTTTTAGCTCTCAGTATTTTTATTGTTTTTTAAATGTTATATAATGTTGTTAAATAATTTGTTTTGGAGTGATTAAAATGATAACAAACAATTGCAAAACATTTGAAATTATTGAATATAGTTCAAAATATGATGAACAAATTAAGGATTTGCTTGTTGAATTGCAAAATTATTTAATAGATGTAGATGACTGGCATACACAAGTATTACTAGATAATTATAGAGAAGATATATTTAAAATGGATATGAAAAAAGTACAAAATCAAAGTGGAAAGGTATATTTAGCAAAATGCGAAAATGATATTATTGGCTTAATTATTGGTGTAGTTGCTAAAACGGATGAAATAGATAAACTAACCAATGATTGTGCTAAAACAGGAGAAGTCTTAGAATTAATTGTAAAAAATAACATACGTGGAAATGGTGTTGGAAAATTATTGTTAAATAAAGTGGAAACATATTTTAAAGATATAGGTTGCTCAAGAATTAACATAGAAGTTTTTGGTCCTAACAAAAAGGGATTAAACTTTTACACCCAAAATAATTATATAGTAAGAGATTATATTGTTTCAAAGAAAATAAAATAAAGGCTAAAAAAGCCTTTTATTTTATTGATGAAATTATAAGTGTTTTGAACTTTCGCCAAAGACTTTAATAATTTAATCATTATCTTTCTTCTTTGCTTAAGCCCAAAATCTGTTCCTTCAAATTATTTACTAAAACTTTAAGTCCATCATCGTTTAATTGTATTCCTAATGTACTCATGGCACCCTTAAAATTACCATTTTTAGATTCTTCCAAATACTTCTTTAAAATACTAGGACCATCTTCTTTATATTTTTTAATTATTGTTGGAGCAATTAACCCTCCAAGTGCATATCTTTTTTCAAAATTCATACCTCTTGGATCATCAATTATATTTCTAGCCATACGTCTTACATACTGAGTAGAAAAGTTATTATCTCTCATAAATTTTTCTATATATTGCAATGTAATTTCACCGTTTTTACTTTTTTCTTTTGCTAATAACAATTTAGCATACACTAATCTTGCATCCTGCATAAAACTATTTATTCTTATGCTACTAATTTCTTCTATTGTTTGTTTTGAATAATCTGTATTTTTTAGTAGATAATCTGTAAGCATTCCCTCGAAAGCAATAGTTGTTGCTTCTCCAAGTAGTTCTCTTGTATTACTTACTTTTGATTCTGGTCTTTTGCCTTTTAATTCTTCATTAGATGTTTTTTCACTTTCTAAGTCTAAATCAAATAAATGAGAAATCTCATGTACAACGATATATAAATCCTCTAAAGTACACTCGTTTTCATCTAAAATTTTCTCTTCTTTTGAATTTACTTTCATTCTAGTAGGCACATTTACTATGGCATTTCCTTTATTACTTTGAACAGTACCATCAGAAGTATATTCTAATACGTTGAATTCATCTTTTTTATTAAAATCTTTTACTTCGTGAATATTATATATCTTCATTTTTATATTTTCGTGTTGCTGAAGTATTGTTTCTATTGCTTGCCTATATACACTTAAATCTATCGATTTAAAAAAATCTAGCGTAACCCCTAACATTTCGCTTTTTTTTAATGGTGTAATAACTGATATGGGACTAGTTTTTACACTAGTACAGTTTTTAAGCATGTAGCCTAGAGCTTGCTCTAATAAATCGTAATCTATATTTAACTCTTCCTTTTCTCCTATTACTTTATCCATTGCTTGGTTTAATTGTTTTAAAAAATTTTCTCTCATAACAATTGCTTCATCTAAATTTACTGTACTCATTTATATCCTTCCAAATTTTATATATAATTCTAATTATATTGTAAGTTTATTTTATTATATTATTATTTTATTTACAACAAATTTACTGTTTTTTGTTCATAATCTAGACTATACAATATAAATATTATACAATTAACTAAAAAATACGAGGTGTTTTTATGATTAAACCTGAAAGATTAAAAAATAGGGATACTGTTGCAGTTGTGAGCTTATCTTGGGGTGGACTTGGTGACGATAAATTTATACATAAATTTAATATTGCAAAAGATTATTTGAAAAATGAATTTAATTTAAATTTAATTGCTATGCCTAATGCTTTAAAAGGTAGTAAATTTTTATACGAACATCCTGAACTTAGAGCAAAAGATTGGATGGATGCTTTTAAAAATCCTACTATAAAAGCAATAATTGCTTCAACTGGCGGTGATGATACAATTAGGTTGTTACCTTATATCGATTATGATATTATAAGAAACAATCCCAAAATCTTTACAGGTTTTTCGGATACAACTGCTAATCATTTTATGATGTATAAAGCAGGGGTTACATCTTTTTATGGTCCTTGCCTAATGCATAATTTTGCTCAATATGGTGGTATGGATGAATATACTCTAAATTCAGTAGAAAATATATTGTTTAATGATTGCACTAATTTTAAAATTAAAAAATGTGATTATTGGACAAATGAACATATAGATTGGGATGAAAAAAATATAGACAAAGTTAAAACTAAGTTACCAGATACAAAAGGTTATGAAATTTTGCAAGGTACTGGCAAAGCTAGAGGGAAACTTTTAGGTGGCTGTATAGAGCTTTTAAATATGATTAATAATACTGAAATTTGGCCTTCTTTAGAAAAATGGGAAAATACAATTCTGTTTATTGAGACTAGTGAAGAAAAACCTAGTCCTCAATATGTTACTTATTTTTTAAGAAATTTACACGCTCAGGGAATTTTAGATGTTATAAATGGAATTATTGTAGGTAAACCTCAAAATGAAACCTATTATGAAGAATATAAGCAATCATATATTAAAGTGATTAGTGATGAAGCTAAAAGAAAAAATTTACCTATAATTTACAATTGTAATTTTGGTCATAGTGAGCCTATTGGCATTATTCCTTTTGGAATAAATTGTGAGTTAGATTGCGATAATAAAAGAATAACTTTGTTGGAAAATGCGGTAACTTAATTATTGGGGAGTGGTTAAATGAATTTAAGAGATTATCAAGAAACTGACGCGTTTGAAATAATTAAGTGGATAAACAATGAAAGAGATTTAAAGTTATGGTCTGCAAATATATATAAAAATTATCCTGTTACAGCAAATGATATTAATAATAACTATAGTTCTAATTGTTTTTGGGCCAAAACTTTAGTAGATAATAATAAAATTATTGGACATTTAATATTAAGGAATCCATCCGTTAATAAAAATATTGTGCGTTTTGGCTTTATTATTGTAGATCCTTCGCTAAGAGGAAATGGATATGGTAAAATATTACTTAATATGGCTATTAATTTTGCAAGAAAAGATTTACATGCCAAAGAAATTAATTTATGTGTTTTTGGTATTAATAAAAATGCATATTTATGCTATAAATCAGTTGGCTTTAAAGAAAGAGAAGTTAAGAAAAATGCTTTTTATTATAATGGAGAATACTGGGATTTGATAGAAATGTTTTTAAAAATATAAAAAGGGGTTATAAGCTTTTTATATTTCTTTTATTCTATATTGTCTTATTTTTAGTATGATACTTCTTTGTTTTATATTTTAAGATTCTAATTACTTATAATTCCATAATCCTTAATTTATTTTCTTTCCTTATATATTATTCAATTTTAACAAATAACTTTACTTATATAAGCAAGCGAATACAGGCATATTTCTACCATATGCTTGTTTGCAATACAACTCATAGGCCTTCGGGTTATGAGTTTACATAACTCTGTTTTTGAACTTTTAAGAAAAGTTAAGTTTTTATTGGTATTAATATACTTTCAGAGATTTTCATTTTCGGAACATTTGTGTGATTTGGGGAAATTTTTTGAATTTATTTCCCCAAAATTTCCCCAAGAATTATTGGAAATATTTAGAAAATTATGGAGGTAAAAATATGGAATTTAAATTATCAAAAAAAGAAATGAATGATTTATTAAAGCAATGGATTATATTTAGAGATGAGGAATTATCTACTTTAACAAAGGAAGATAAAAAACATCCTTTAAGGTTTGATGAATTTGAGGAAAAACTAGTTAAAAGCTTGCCTTATAAAAATAGAGAATATACAAGAATTGTACTTGCAAAAATATATGATGACTTTATAGACTTTTGTAGTTATTACAATGAAAAATATTACAGAGCAGGTTTTGGTGACTGCTTAAATTTAGTAATAATGAGTCTTGGAGGGCAAGGAAAATGAGTTTAAGAAGATATGGCATACTTATTAAAAGTTATTTAAAAGAAGTTAAACCCATTAAGTATAGCAAACTTACTATTGATGGAGATTTAATGGATTATCTTTTAGAAGAAGAAAAGTATTTATGTAAATTTGCTGATGTTGTTAGATTGTATTTAAAAGATACTTACCCAGAACCTAAAACACATGAATTTATTGTTATGGCTAAGTATAATCAAATGATTGATAGCATGGTGGAAGAGTTTGTAAGAAGTGAAATTACGAAGATTGTGTAGATTGTAGAAGCCGAGACTAAGTCTCGGCTTTATTTCTATATATACTGTCTCATTTGTTTAATTGA
This sequence comes from uncultured Clostridia bacterium, assembly GCA_944392485.1. Lineage (GTDB taxonomy): Bacteria > Bacillota > Clostridia > TANB77 > CAG-508 > CAG-452. Next base: position 124,142 of record CALXWO010000003.1, read on the forward strand.
TGCTTCCAAATCTTTTTCATTGACTTTTCCCATATCTGCTTGATGATGAATTTGATTTCTTACATATGTATTTAAACTCACTTGATTAGCATTTCCTTTCCACGGCCAGATAGCTTTTTCTCCTTTGGCTTGTACAAAAAAAGTATTATCAAAATTTTTTATGCCACTTGTTCCACCATTTGCTAAATAGTTATTGTATAATGTTTCATATAATTCATTATGATATTCTTCTGTCACTACTGCAAATGCCAGATAGTTAATTTCATTTGCTGAAATGTATGGAAGTTTTATTTCTATCTTATTTGCATAAGTTTTATCACTATTTAAAATAAAATATTTAACATTATCATTATATGCTAATTGCTTTACTAAGAGTGGTGAATGAGTAGTAATTATTATTTGAGTATCTTTTGATATTTCTAATAAAAAATCCACAAATTTTTGTTGTATTTTTGGATGTAAGTGTAACTCTGGCTCGTCTATTAAAATAATTGTATTTTTACCTTGTTGTATAGACATATAATAAGAATATAATAACGAAAACATCATTTCATACCCAGACCCCAAATTCGATAAACCTATTTGTTGATTATTGTTTTTTTTAATAACAAATTTAGCATTATCAAATGGCTTACAATTATCTATAAAATCAAGTTGTACCTTAAGTTGACTAATTTCTTGGAATTTTTTTATTACTTCTTCTAGCATGTCGCTTTCGACTTTATCTTTTTTTATTGTTTGACTCAAATTAAAATTTAAATCTTCAACTTCTGTAATTTTCTTATTATACTGAAAACTAAAATCCTCCATTAATCTATCAAATTTTGTATCATTATATGTTCCTGAGCGAGTTTGAAATAATCTATTCTTATCTATATAAATTATATCAGTATCATTGAATCTTTTTCCAGCAAACGGATTATTAACACTTAATCTAAGATCTGGACTTCCATCTGCAGGTTTATCAGGATCAGACTTTATAAAAAGTTGATCATGTACTAATAATGATTGTAAATAGCTTTTTGTTCCCCTATTTCTCATTTTTCCAACAAACTTAAATCCTTTTGCCTCGAATTTAGCCTTAGGCATTGTTCCTAAAACTTCAAAATTTTCTTTAGAATAAACTTTAATATCTGTGGACTTTTTAATATCTGTCATATCAGATATTGAAAATGAATCTGCTTTGTACTCTATTACAGAATAAGCAATAGAATCTAAAATTGTTGTTTTACCACATCCATTTTCTCCTACTAATACAGTTAATCCCGAACCCTCCTTATTAGCTTTTGGAATATTAAATTCTCCTATTTGATACTTATCTTCTTCTGAAAACATTCTAAAATTATTAATATCTACTTTCGAGATAAACATAGTTCCTCCTTTTTTAGAATTTTAGTCTTTTTATTCTTCGTTTTTTTGTCCAGTTAATTTGAGATATCTTTGAGTTGCTTCTTCATCTTGAGCTAATTTTGCCATAGATAAAATATATTGAGCATTTGTTTGTGAATCCATTGGAATCTTAGATTCAATAACTTTTTTTAACAATAAAGTTAATGGCTCGCCTATAGCTTGTTTATAATTAAAACCTACTAATTGCATAATAGTTAGAGTTTCTACGGATAATATTTTCTGCATTTGTTCAATTTGAACTTGTTCTGGAATAAATTCTTTAAATATAGGTAATAAATTGTCTGTTATGTATTTTATATCATCCTCTGTAATTTTTTGAGATACTAATTCCTGTTCATATGCTTGAGCAATACGTTGAATTTCTATTTTATCATTTAATAAATCTGATATTATTTCTTCAAGTTCCGCAATAGTTGATTTATCTTCATTTTTTGCCTTTATTGCTTTTATTTTACCTGATATAAAACTCGCTGTGTTTCTAGCTGTCGCTTCAGCTAAATTAACTGCCAATTGTGCTATTATTGGATTATTTTCCATTACTCTCTCTCCTTTTTTATTTTTATACTATCATATATATTGCGAAAATCTTATCGAAATTTGTAGTAAATATGAGAAAAGACAACTTTGTCAATAGGGACGGAGAATTTTGACATTGTTTATTATTAAATATTCTTATAAGCTTTTCTCTATTAAATTCGTGTCAATTTTTGCTCTGTTTTATATTTTATTTTAATATTTTCCTCAAGTATATGTGTCAAAATGCCCCGTCCCTTTGGCATGTTAGTTATTGGATTGAAAAATATTATAGGAATGGATTTGTGGATAGAAGTCAGATTGCTATGGGATGTTTTAAGGAGTAGATATAAGAAGCCGAGCTAATGCTCGGCTTACTACTTACAAAATATATTAAATAAATATTTTCTTCTCAATAATTATTGGTTCTGAAATCTCATCTTTAAAATCTCTATTATATTCATATCTTTTTTCCTTTTCATTATATATAACAAATAATCTTTCATGCTGCTCATATGTATTAATATTTAATATATCTTTATATTCAAACTTCATTTCAAGCATTAGTCCATTTGTACTAATTATATTTCTATCTAGAACAATATATAATTCCAAAACTTGCCCTTTGCATATAATGGTCTTAGGAAAAAACTTAGAATGACACAAATTAAATTCTAAATTCATAGCATTTCCTAATCCTATATTACTTATTTCGTATTTAAATATAAAATAATTATTAACATCATTTTTTTGGTGATATTTATAAAAATCTCTTTTTCCTTGAATATTTACTAAATTAAAACTCGATGTTCCACAAAAATCCCAAATACATACTATATTATTGTTATCATCTAGTGTTTCTTGCTCTTCAAAAGAAATCAATTGCGTAATTTTTGTTTTTAAATATGGTTTTGTTTCTATTATTTTATTCTCCAAGTTATTACTTCTGCCCTCTTTTATTGTAAAGTATACTCCTGCAATTGCTAAGAGTGATGCTAATATAGTTCCAGCATATTGTAGAATATCTCCTGCACTCCAATTAGCATATAAAAATTTTATTTTTATATCTATTTTAAATAATATATGAATTATTAGTGGGATAATAACTATACAAACTAGCAAAGTAATAAATATTACTTTTTCTCTTTTTTGCCATTTAATCATAAAATAAATTCTCCTTATTTTTATCATTTTTTCTAGCTTAGATTCTATTTTATTTACTTTTTAAAAGTATTCTTTTTCATATATTTTTCCAAACATGCTAGGTGTAAAATACTTAACTTCTCCATTATCATTAACTGAAAAAATATGCAAACACAAAACTTTAGCAACTTCTTTTGGGATTCTTCTTAAAGCTACTTGAGCAGATTCCCAATATAATCCCAAACCATATTTATATGCATGGTTTATTCCTGATATTTTACCATCTTCTTTAGACATAGAATATCTTTTTACATCCATTCTTGTTATTATCTGTCCTAATGCATTAAGCCATCCTTCCCTATTAATTGATTTTGCTGACTTTGCATACGATTTACCTTTACACTCAATAAAAAAGTATTCACTATTTCTTTTGCCACCAACTAATTTAATATCAACGCCATGCTTATGCAATTCACTCTTTTCTACTTTTTCTTCATGCCAATTACCATTTGTTTTATTTATCATAAATTTAATAACTTGATTTACAACAAATTCTTCAGTAATTTTTTCGTTCATGTTTACTCCTTCTATATTACTAATTTATCATTTCCTTACATTTAAGCTCTGCTTGTCTTATAACAGTTTGTACTGCTTTTTCACTTTTGTTTGGTGGATAATTATATTTTATAAGTAACTTCTTTATTTCAATTCTCATTCTTGCTTTTGCATCTTTTCTAATGTCCCAATCTATTGTCATATTTTCATTTACTGTTTCAACTAATTCTTTAGCAATTTGTACCAAAGTTTCATCTTTCATTAATTCCTTGACTTCTGGATCATCTCCTAAAGCATCAAAAAATGCTTTTTCCTCTGTTGATAAATTATACTCATTTCCAGCTTTTAATTCATTTTCTATTTCATTTTTCAAGTTTATCATTTCTTGTATAATTTTTTCTATATCCTCTACACTAGTTCTTTCATTATATGATGCTACTATCTTTTGGAATTTAGTAGAGAATTTTTCCATTAAAACAACATTTTCTTTTCCAACTTGTTCTACATATTCTTTTAATGCTCTATTTAATACTTCTACTGCTATATTCTTCTTTTGCATTTTTGCAAGTTTATTTAATATTTCATCACTTAATATTGCTAATCTATTACTATTATGTACTTCTCCTATTTGTAACATTTCATCATCTTGGATAGCTCTTTCCAGCATTTTTGCTACATTATCATTTATTTCTTTTACATCAATTTTATCTCCTGATAATTTTGAAATAAATGACCTTACAGATATAAAGAACAATATTTCATCTTTTATTTCTTGTGATAATTCTCCTGTACATAATGAATATAAACTTTTTACATCATAACTATATCTCATAAATGCTTTTCTAATTTCTTCTGTTTTAAATATCCAGTTAGCTCCAGCCATAATAATTTCATATTTATCACTATCTGTTGTTGTAGCAAAATGTCCATAGTAAAATCCATTAAATAAATCTCTTATCAATTCTACTTTATCCATTAAAACTTTTACTAATTCGCTATTATCAACAATTTTTCCTTGGTCTCGTTTTGTATATGTTTTTAATGCATCTAATAACCATCTTTTTAATCCAATATAATCAACAATTAATCCACCTTGTTTATCTTTATATACTCTGTTTACTCTTGCTATTGCCTGCATTAAATTGTGAGCTTTCATTGGTTTATCTACATACATTGTTCCAAGTCCTGGTACATCAAATCCTGTAAGCCACATATCTACAACTATTGCTATTTTAAATTCTGAATCCATATCTTTAAAATCTACTTCTAATTGTTTTTTATCTTTTTTAGAACCTATTGCTTTTTGCATTTCTTCATCATCTTTATTATTTGATGTTATTACCATATGTACTCTATTTTCCCAATTAGGTCTTAACTCTAAAAGTTTCTTATACATTGTATATGCAGATTTTCTTGAATATGCAACTACCATTGCCTTATTTGCAACTGATGTTTGTATATCTTCATAATGATTTATAATATCTTTAACAATCATTTCTAGCCTATCTGGATCTTCTATAATTTGTTCCATTTTAGCCATTTCTTTTTTAGATTCTGCTATTTTATAATCTTCCACACCTTCTTCAGTTTCAAGCATATTATAATAATCATCTATTTCATCTAATA
>CALXWO010000004.1 GCA_944392485.1 uncultured Clostridia bacterium
AGTCTTCCTATTATTCCATCTTTTCCTTCTATTTTATTTAATATTCCGTTTTCTCCTTCTACTGTTTCTGTTAATCTGTCTAGTCTTCCTATTATTCCATCTTTTCCTTCTATTTTATTTAATATTCCGTTTTCTCCTTCTACTGTTTCTGTTAATCTATCTAGTCTTCCTATTATTCCATCTTTTCCTTCTATTTTATTTAATATTCCGTTTTCTCCTTCTACTGTTTCTGTTAATCTGTCTAGTCTTCCTATTATTCCATCTTTTCCTTCTATTTTATTTAGTATTCCATTTTCTCCTTCTACTGTTTCTGTTAGTCTATCTACTTTTTTGTTTAGGTTAATTAATTCATTTTTTACTACACCTATTTCTTCTAATTTTGTCAATACTTTTTCTTCAAACTCTTTGGACATATTCTTTTCCCCTCCTTTCCTTATTTATGATAATAGTTTATCATTTATAATTATTTAAAGTCAATATTTTTTACAATTTTTTACAAATAATTGTTTCGCAATATAATTTTAAATAAAAAATAAGAAGGCTTCATAATAGAAACCTTCTATATAAAATTTTTAATTGTTTTCCCATCTTATTACTTTTATATTTTTGTATTTGTCTAATACATCCATATATTTTTGATATTCTTCTTCCCAAAGCATGTTTGGCACTTTGTCAAACGCATCAAATACCTTTTCTGCTTCTGTTAAAAACATTAGCTGTTCTTGTGTTGTTAATTTATCATATTTTTTTGCAAATCTATATAATTTATCTAAAATTTGGTTTGCTTCTATAAAGCTCCAAAAATCTTTCACTTTAATACCAGCCAATTTTATTTGTGCGATAGCGAATAAAATCAATGCGAATATTATAAATATTAATATATATATTAATATTAGTATTGCCATTTTTTGCACCTTCTTTTTCATATGTATGAAATTATTATAACATATGCCTTTTATTTTGGCAAATAATAGATTTTGTTTTTTTGTTGTGGTATAATTAATGAATTGTAATTTGTTTTGCAAATTACAATTGCTAAGAACTAAAAGTGAATAGTTAATAATAATGGAGGAAATTTATGGATAGATACAAAACTACTAAAATAGCTGGAATCTTTGGAATTATAGGTAATGTTTTTTTATTAGTTATTAAAGGTTTTGTTGGTTTTATAAGTAACAGCCAAGCAATGATTGCAGATAGCGTAAATAGTGCTAGCGATATTTTTGCATCTTTAATGACTTTTATAGGAAATAAAATTGCAAGTAAACCAGAAGATGAAGATCATAACTTTGGACATCGGAAAATCTGAATACATTTTTTCATTACTAATTAGTATTTCTATGATGGCTTTATCTGTAAAATTATTAATTGATGCAATTAATTCTCTTGTTTTAAAAAATGAACTTACCTTCTCTATATATTTAATAATAGTATGTATTGTAACTATTATAACAAAAATATTTTTATTCTTTTATACAAATAGAGCTTACAAAAAGTATAATAACATTTTGTTAAAAGCAAATTCTAAAGATCACTTTAACGATTGTATTGTAACTTCATTTACATTAGTTTCTATCGTTTTTGCATATTTTGGTATGTATTGGGTAGATGGAATTGTAGGTCTTGGAATAGCTTTGTGGATTTTCTATACTGGAATAAAAATTTTTATAGAAAGTTATAATGTTCTTATGGATATATCTGTTGATGAACATACTAAAGATATTATATTGGATTTAGTACATAATTATAAAGAAATTAGAAGTGTTGAAAATATATATTCTACTCCTTCGGGATATAAATATATAATTATTTTAACTATATGTTTAGATGGAAATATGTCTACATTTGATAGTCATAACTTGGCAGATTGCTTAGAACGAGATATAAAAACTTTGGATAATGTTGCAGATGCAATTATACATGTAAATCCAGTATGATTGTTATGTTGACATTATTTTAAAAAGATGTTAATATTTTCTTATTCAAATTATATAGGAGGTCTTGTTATGTTGAGCTCTTCAGATTTTAGGTATATTTATAACTATTGCCTTTTACCTGAAGGTAAATCACTGCTTTCTGCTGAAGAAATACAAAACAATGCAGGAGGAACCGACAAAATCTCTCGGGAGTGGATTAGGATTGAGATAAGAATTTACTCTTTAGCTAAATCCTTATTGGAAAAAAATTTTCCAAGAGAAGGCCCGGCAGAATTTCACCTGTGGATTGAGCACAGGGAAAACCTAAGGAGATTAACAAGCGAATATCATTTTCGTGTTAAACGTGTTGGAACTCACGAATATGACTTTAACTGCCTTGTATATTTCCTTTAAGATAAAAAGGTATTCCTAAATCAGGAATACCTTTTTATTTTTATTTTTTCACTTTAACCTTTATTTGTATTTCATCGTTTTTTGCTGTTACTTTAGCTGTATCTCCAGCTTTTAAGTTCCCATCTAGAATTTCTTCTGCAATTTTATCTTCAAGCATTGTTTGTATTGCACGTCTTAGTGGTCTTGCTCCGTAATTTGTATCTGTTCCTTTTTCTATTATTAAATCTTTTGCTGATTTATCTATTTCAATTTTTATTTCTTTTTCAATTAGTCTTTTCTTTATTTGTTCTAACATAATGTCAACAATTTTTGTTAGCTCTTCTTCTGTTAATTTATGGAACACTATAATTTCGTCAATACGATTTATAAATTCTGGTCTAAAAGTTTTCTTTAACTCTGTCATTACTTCTTTTTTAATATTTTGGTATTCTTTTTCTTGTTCCTCTTTTACATTATCTTTAGAAAAACCTAACATTTTTTTATCTGTTATTAATCTTGCTCCAATATTTGATGTCATAATAATTACACAGTTTTTAAAATTAACCGTTCTTCCATGTGAATCTGTAAGCCTTCCGTCGTCTAATATTTGCAATAACATATTTAAAACATCAGGATGTGCTTTTTCTATTTCATCAAATAGTATAACTGAATATGGTTTTCTTCTTATTTTTTCTGTTAGTCCTCCACCTTCGTCAAATCCTACATATCCTGGAGGTGAACCAATCATTTTAGAAGTTGAATGACTTTCCATATATTCAGACATATCCACTCTTATAATTGCATTTTCATCTCCAAATAGATTTTCTGCTAAAGCTTTAGATAATTCTGTTTTTCCAACACCTGTTGGCCCTAAGAACATAAATGAACCTATTGGCCTGTTTGGATCTTTTAACCCAACTCTACTTCTCTTTATTGCTTTTGCAACAGCAGAAACTGCTTCTTCTTGTCCAATTACTCTTTCATGTAATAATTTTTCAAGATTTTTTAATTTTTCATTTTCATCTTGGTTAATTTTGTTTGCTGGTATTCCTGTACTATTTGCAACAACTTCTGCAATATCCTCTGCTGTAACATTTTTTATATCCTTTATGTTTTTTTCTTTCCATGTTTTTCTTTCCTTCTCCAATTTATCTTTTTCTCTATGTTCTTTATCTCTTAATTCTGCAGCTTTTTCAAAATCTTGAATTTGAATTGCTTCTTCTTTTTCTTTTTCTATTTTTTCAATCTTTTCCTCTATCTTTTTTACATTGTCTGGCTCTACGTATGATTTTAATCTTGTTTTTGATGATGCTTCGTCTATTAAGTCTATTGCTTTATCCGGCAAAAATCTATCGTTAATATATCTACTTGACATTTTTACTGCAGCCTCTATTGCTTCATCTGTAATTTTAACATTATGATGTGCTTCGTATTTATCTCTTAATCCTTTTAAAATTTCTATACTATCTTCAATAGTAGGTTCATCTACAATAACAGGTTGAAATCTTCTTTCTAAAGCACTATCTTTTTCAATGTATTTTCTATACTCATTTAAAGTTGTAGCACCTACAATTTGAACCTCTCCCCTTGCAAGTAGTGGCTTTAAAATATTTGCTGCATCAATTGCCCCTTCTGCTGCACCTGCACCAACAATTGTATGGATTTCATCTATAAAAAGAATAACATCCCCAGCTTTTTTTACTTCTTTTAGAGCTTTTTTTATTCTTTCTTCAAAATCTCCTCTATATTTTGCTCCAGCTACCATGCCTGAAATATCTAATGTTACAACTCTTTTATTTTTTAATATTTCTGGAACGTTACCTTCTACTATTTTTTGTGCTAAGCCTTCTACAACAGCTGTTTTACCGTACACCAGGTTCACCTATTAAACATGGATTATTTTTTGTTCTTCTTGATAAAATCTGGATGATTCTTTCTATTTCTTTTTTTCTGCCTATAACTGGGTCTAATTTTCCCTCTTTGGCACTTTTAGTTAAATCATTTCCAAATTGATTTAAAGTTGGAGTTGAATTAAAACTATTCGGTCTTTGACTATCCCTACTTGATTCTTCTTCTCCTCCATTTTCATTTATAATTTTTACAATTTCATTATATAATTTTTGAGGATTAACATTTAAATCAAGCATTATTCTAACTGCAATACTATCTGCCTCTCTCATAATACCTATTAATATATGTTCTGTTCCTATAAATTCAGATCCTAATCTTCTAGCTTCCCTAAAAGCATTTTCTATTACTCTTTTAGTTCTTGGTGTAAAACCAATTGTTTGAGATGATGTATTATCTTCCCTTCCAATTAATTCTTCTATTTTCTCTAACACCTGATTTTCAGTCAATCCTTGATTTTCAAGAACTTTACTTGCAATTCCTGTTCCCTCACTTACTAAACCATAAAGTAAATGTTCTGTTCCAATATAACTATGTCCTAGTTCTATTGCAATTTCATTTGCTATCTCAAGAGCTTTTTCTGCTCTTGCTGTAAATTTATATGTCATAAAAATCCCTCCTTTAAAACTCGAAGAGTTTTGTACCCTTCACTATTCACTTTTAGTTTTTCACTATTGTAATTTGCGTATGTTCGGGTGAATTCAGGACAGTCCCCAAAATCCCCATGTTTGGTGATTTTTAGGGACAGTCCCTAGAATTCCCCCTCACATACAAATTACAATTTTACTCATTTATTATTTCTTTTACAATTTCTGCTCTTTTTACGTCTCTTTCATATGTTTCCAAAGTTTGTCCAATATATTTTTGTAAGTTTGCCGGTTTTGTATATACTTCTATTTTTTTTACTTTTAAATCATTTAGTTCTTTTATTATGCCTAAATCTGTGCCTAATTTAATTTCAGAAAGTAAAGTTTCGCATTCTTCTGAAGATAGTTTTCTACAATTAGATAGTATTCCAAATGCTCTATAAACTCTATCTTCTAATTCTACTTGGTTTTTGGCTAAAATTTTTCTTGCCAATCTTTCTTGCTCTATTACTTTGTCGGTAATTATTTTTAAATTTCTAATTATTTCTTCTTCTGAAATTCCAAGAGATTGTTTGTTTGATATTTGATATATATCTCCTTTTGAGCTACTTCCCTCTCCATAAAGTCCTCTTATATTCATATCAAAACCATTTACTACTTCTAAAATTTTTCTTATGTTTTTTGTTCTAGTAAGAGCTGGTAAATGTACCATAACTGAAGCCCTTAGTCCTGTTCCCACATTAGTAGGGCAGCTTGTTAAAAAACCATATTTATCATTATAAGCATAAGGTACAAGTTCCTCTAGTTTTTTATCTATTTCTATTGCTAAATTCAAAGAATTTTCTAGTTCCAAACCTGCAGATAAAACTTGTATTCTTAAATGATCTTCTTCATTTATCATTATACATATATTTTCGTCATCATTTATTGCTATTGCACCTGTTTCTGATTTGTTGTATGCAAATTCTGGACTTATTAAATGTTTTTCTACTAAACTTATTTTTGTAATATCGTCTAAGTCAGAAAGCCTTATTAGTTTTAATCCATACCCTAAATTCGGTATAGCATTTTCCATTATTTTAATTATTTTTAATGCATCGTTTTTTGTATACCTATTAACAAAAGTAAAACCTTTTATATTTCTTGCTAATCTTATGCGTGTTGTTAAAACTACATCTGATTCTTTACCTGATTGTAAATACCAATTTAACATATATTTTACCTCCTTTTGGGACAGTCACTATTGGGCATTTTGTTCCAATTGGGACCTATCTCTTTATAGTATAGGGACATATCTTATCTTGGAAGCTCTTCTTTGCTTGAAGAGGTATGTCCCTAATGTGATTTGCTAATGTCAGTTTTTTAGCTCTCTATTTTTTGTTTTTTATACTATTTATTTCGTCTCTTATTTTTGCTGCATCTTCATACCTTTCGTCAGCTATTGCCTTCTTTAAATCTTTTTGCAATTTTTCTATTTTTGTTTCTTTTTTTTCACTCTTTTTATTTTGATAGATATTGTCTTTATCAACTTCTACATGATTTTCTGCTTGTTTTGTACTATTTAATGCTTTTCTTCCTGTATATTTATTACTTCCATGTAATCTTTTTAATAATGAATCTATTTTATTAGAAAACACGTCATAACATTCTGGGCAACCAAACTTTCCTTGATTTATAAATTCATCATATGTCATATTGCAATTATCACATTTTAATTCTTTTACACTTTGAAATAATGGCATAAAATCTTCATTACTATATGCTTCGTCTTCTAATAAACCTCCAAAAAAGCTTGAAAAATCAATAGGCATATTAAGATTAATATTATCTAATCCTAGCTTATGGCTACATTCTTCACATAGCATCATTTCTCTCTTTTCTCCATTTATTATTTCTGTATATTTTACATTTGCTTCGTTTTTATTACATTTTTGACACAACATACTAATTACCTCCTTCAAAATTTGCAAAGAGCAAATTTTGTACTCTTCACTCTTCGCTCTTAAATAACTCATCTATAGTTTTTCTAATTAATCTACTATTTTCGATGGCAGTCACTTATTTCAATCCTCTACAAGATTTAATATCATATTTTTAAAAATACTTGCTCTTAAAATATCCTTATATTCTTGTGGGACAGTAAGAACATTATCACTTGTTGCCACTTTTAAAAGTTTTGCCTCTGTTTTGGTTATTATATTATATGATAAAAAATTACTTATAAATATATCAACTTCATTTGATGTTATTGTGTCTCCCATACTTGTTATTATATGCATTAAATAATTACTTTTTGTTATGTTTATTTTTTTTATTCTTATGTGTCCTCCACCTCCACGCTTACTTTCTACATAGTAACCTTGTGATGGCCTAAATCTTGTAGATATAACATAATTTATTTGAGATGGTACACAATTAAACTTTTCGGCAAGTTCATTTCTTTGAATTTCTACATATTCTTCGTCTCCTTTGAATAAATCTTTTATAAATTCCTCAATAATATCTGATATTCTCATTTAACCACCTCTTTTTGACTTTGACTTTCTTTGACTATTAATATTATATCATCATTTATTTATAATACAATTCTTATTTTACCCTGTTTTTTTATTCTTTTATACCGTTTTTTCTTGTTTTTATTCGTTTATCTGCTTTTTTCTATATATTTTATATTTTTTAACACTTTTGCTATATATATTCCCTATTAATTTATAAATAAAATTTTAACATCTACTTGAAATAATACATATTTTTTTATACTTTGGTAAAAATGTTATTAAATATTAAGTTTTACCATTCTTTAATATGGAGGTAGTTTTGAAAAACATATTAAAAAAAATCTTTTTATATAATAAATCCTCTAATAACTATTCTTTTAACTTACCAGAGAAAACAAAACCCAAAAATGATAATACTACTACTGATAGTAATACAAAACAATTATACCCTAATTTAGAGGTTAATTTAGATTATATAAAGGTTAAATATAACTCTCTTATTAATAGTGATATTAAAATAAGAGAATTTGACCTTAGTATTAATGGAAAGCTATATAAATCTGCTTTACTCTTTATTGACGGACTAATTAATTCTGAAAGTATTAATGATTTTATTTTAAAACCTTTAATGTCAAAAAATAAAAGCCCTCAATCACCTATTCCTTCTGCAATTACAAACAATATTAGTGTTAGAAAAATAAAAAAATTTAATTTAGAAGATTATATATATAATTCTTTAGTACCTCAAAATACTATGAAAAAAGTAAAATCCTTTGAAGAAATATTTTCTGGAGTTAATATTGGAGATTGTGCATTACTTGTTGATACAATACCTACATCATTTGTTATTGATGTTAAAGGATTTGAATCTAGAAGCATTTCTGAACCTAAAAATGAAACTGTAATTAGAGGTTCACAAGAATCTTTTGTAGAAAAACTAAGAACAAACACTTCCATGCTAAGGAGATTAATAAATAATGAAAACTTAATAATAGAAGACACAACTGTTGGCAAAATAAGTAAAACCAAAATTGCTGTATGCTATTTAAAAAATATTGCAAACAATGATCTTGTTGCTGAAGTAAAATATAGAATTAATAATTTAAATATAGACCATATTACTTCTTCTGGTCAATTAGAACAACTTATTCAGGACAATAGCTATACTGTATTTCCACAAATAATTGCAACAGAAAGGCCAGACAAAGCAGCAAATCACATTTTAGAAGGAAGAGTTGTTGTATTAGTAAATGGCAGTCCTTATTCTCTTATTATGCCTGGTGTATTTATAGATTTTCTATCTTCTCCAGAAGATGTGAATTTAAAATTTCAATACTCTAATTTATTAAAAATTGTCCGCATTATAGCATTTATAATAACTTTATTTTTGCCTGGAATATATGTTGCAATTACAAATTATCATACTGAACTTCTTCCTACTGAACTTTTATTTACAATCGCAGCCTCTAGAAATACTGTACCTTTTCCTATAATATTTGAAATATTATTAATGGAAATTTCTTTTGAATTAATAAGAGAGGCTGGCCTTAGAGTTCCTACTCCTATTGGTCCAACAATTGGAATTGTGGGTGCATTAATACTTCGGAGAAGCTGCTGTTAGTGCAAATTTAGTAAGTCCTATTTTAATTATAGTAGTTGCAATTACTGCAATATGCTCTTTTGCAATACCAGATTTTTCTCTTGGATTTTCATTAAGAATTTTTAGATTTATGTATATATTTTTAGGATATATTGCAGGTTTTTTAGGAATAGCAATAGGGGTTTTTGTACAACTAGTCTTACTTTCAAGCTATAATTCTTTTGGTGTACCTTATTTGTCTCCTTATTTACCAATTAAATCATTAAATAGCGATTCTTCATATTTTGTAAGACCTGCGTGGCACAGAGAAAAAAGAGCTAGTTTTTTAAATACTAAAAATCCTAATTCTCAAGAAAAAATAAGTATGGTATGGAAATTTTTGAAAGGAAATAAATAGTATGAATAATATACAAAAAATAGGAAAATTTGAAGCTATCTCTATAGTTGTAATGGTTACTATTACTCAAATTATTTTAAATTTACCAAACTCTATTATTATAAATACTGGTTCTTCTTCTTGGCTAAATGTTTTATATGTTAGCATAATAGCAATATTATTTTGCTTTTTAATTTGTAAATTATTTAATCCATTCTCGAATTCAGATATTATAGATATATCTGAGTTTTTGGGCGGAAAAATTTTAAAATTTACAATTTCTATACTTTATATTTTATTTTTTATTTTTATTAGCTCTATTGTTGTTAGATATTTTTCTAGTAGTTTAAAACTTATATATTTTGAAAACTCTCCTCTTGTATTTATACTTTTACTATTTTTAGTGCCTGTTATTATTGTTGCAAGAGTTGGTATTAAATCAATAGCTAAAGTAAATTTAATTATTACAATTATTTTATCTATAAGTTTATTAATAATTCTAGTATTTACTTCTGTAAATTTTGTACCACAACAAATATACCCTATTTTAGGTTTTGGAATAAATAAAACTTTTATAAGTGGTATTAGTAATATATTTGCTTTTAGCTCTTTTTCTTATCTTTATTTTTTAATACCATACCTTAAAAATCCAGATGAATTTAAAAAAATAGCAATATCTTCTACAGTTATATCATCTATATATTTGTTCTTAAGTGTTGTTTGCTTAATTATGGTATTTCCTTTTATATCTTTTACAGAGGAAATGCTTTCTGTATACCTGCTTACTAGAATAATTGAATTTGGAAAATTTTTTCAAAGAGTAGATGCTTTATTTATATTTATATGGATATTATCTACTTTATCCTTTCTTGCTTTTACTACACACTTAATAGGCAATATTTTTAAAAAGATAACTAAAATTGAAGATGAAAAAGAATTAATTTATGTTATAACTAATTTTATATTTGCATTAGCACTTATATATAACAATATTGCTATTTTAAAATATTTACAAAATTATATTTTAAAATATTTTACTATTATATTAGTTTTTATAATTAGCTTGCTTATTTTAATATTTGCAAATTTAAAATTAAAAAGGAGACATTTTAATGCAAATTAAAAAATTCATTTCATTATTAATTATTATTATATTATGCTCTTTTTCTTTATCAGGGTGTTACAGTGCCCAAGGATTAGAAACTCTTGCCTATGCAGTTGCAATAGGCATTGACAAAGGTAAAAATGATAAATTAAACCTTTCTTTTCAATTTGCTATTTTAGGTGATAGCTCCAGTAGTGGTAGCGGAAGTAGTCAATCTCAAGAATCAACAGTAACCAGTGTAGAGTGTTCCTCTATTGATTCTGGTATTAATCTTGTTGATAATTATATAAGTAAAAAAGTAAATCTTTCGCATTGCAAGGCTATTATAATCTCAGAAGAATTAGCTTATGAAGGAGTTTCAGAATATATTTTTACTCTTGTAAATGATTTAGAAATGAGACCAGATTGTAATGTTATAATAAGCCGTTGTAAAGCCTCTGAATACCTAGAAAATTCTAAACCAACTCTAGAAAGTGTATCTGCAAGATATTATGAACTTACTTTAAATTCAAGTGAATATACTGGATTTACAGAAGATATAACATTATCAGACTTTTATTCTGACATGCTTAGTACAACAACACAACCTCATGCTATTTTAGGAGGTATTAACGATGGTTCTGAAACAGAAAGCACATATAACACACCCCCTTATGATACCGAAGGATCTTACAAGGCAGGAGAAACTCCTATAGAAAGCAAAACTGTTTTAGAAAATATGGGGCTTGCAGTATTTTACCATGATAAACTGGTTGGTGAATTAACTGGAATGGAAGCTCTTTGTCATCTTTTAATTGTAAATAAATTTCAAAGTGCTACAATTTCTGTGCCTAGTCCTTTTAATTCAAATTCAACCATTAATTTGTATTTAACAACTCCAAAAGAATCAAAAAGCTCTGTAGAAATTATTAACGGAACTCCATATATTAAGTGCAATGTGTATGTTACTGGAAATATAACATCTTTAGACGAAAACTTAGATTATTCAAATGAAGAAAACTTAAAATTAATAGAAAAATATACTAATTCATATTTAGAACACAATATATCATCATATCTTTATAAAACCGCTAAAGAATATAATTCTGATATTTCAAATTTTGGTCGCCATGTTATAGGAAATTATTTAACTTGGGATGATTGGATTAGCTCCGATTGGTTATACAATTACCAAAATTCATTTTTTTCTGTGAATGTAAATTCAAATATTAGAAGTGGTGAATTATCTACTAAATCTTAAAGGTTGTGATTATTTTGAAAATTTTAACTATTATTCTAACTACAATAATTTTTATAAAAACTCTTTCTTATGGACTATACGAAATAAAAGAAAATAACAACAAAACAGGTGGAATAAGTGTTATTGCATTCTCATTAGCTACTTTTATTTTTACAAACCTAGTTTTATTTATAAAAGGAATAAATTAAAAAGGATAAACATATAGTTTATCCTTTTATTTTAAAATTTATAACATATATAAAATACCCAACACTATAGTTAGTATAGCAAATACAATTCCTAATATTATTGTCCATCTTTTTAGTTTACCTTCTTTTGTCCTACCTTTGTTTTTTTCATAAAAGCTTGAAGAACTTCCTCCAACAATTGCACCTGAAGCACCTTCGTCATCCTTTGATTGCATTAAACAAATTACAATTAAAGCTAAACAATTTATTACATAAATTATAGTCATTATATTTTTAAATATATCCACTTTGTATCCCTCCGATTTAATTTGACTAATATATTTTAGCACACTAATTTTTAAAATGCAACATTTTTTTATCGACCCTATTTTTTTATGCATATAAATTGTAATTTGTATGATTGTATTTTGTTTTTGAAATTTGGATTTTTGATGTAGGGGGCGCTGTCTTCGGCGCCCCGTATACCCGATTTTCGGGTCGCCCAGGAGTGCGACCCCCTACAACGTTGAGGAAACGACCCATTAAGAACCGTCCCATTTGAGACACACACAAATTACAATTTGTTTGATTATTTTGTATTATTTTTGTATAATAAATGTATGAAAAAAATAATTGTTGATAAAAAATATGATGGAAAAAAATTAAATACTTTTTTAATGGATAGTTTTAATGGTCTAACATTAAATGCAATATATAAAACTCTTAGAAAAAAAGATATTAGAATTAATAATATCAAAATCAGTGAAAACTATGTTGTAAAAGAAGGAGACGAAATCACAATCTTTTTAAATGATGACTTGTTATATAAAACTTTTGACTTAGATATTGTATTTGAGGATGATAATATTCTAATTGTTAATAAACCTACTGGAATTGAGGTTGTTTCTAATAATAAAGAAGAAATTACTTTAACAAAACTAGTTTTAGATTATTTTTCTTCTTCAAATTTCCCGGCTCCATGTCATAGATTAGACAGAAACACTTGTGGTTTAATAGTTTTTGCAAAAAATAAGGAAGCTTTAGATATTTTGCTTGATAAATTTAAAAATTTTGAAATTGAAAAGCATTATAAATGTACTGTATATGGGATACCTAAAAAATCTAAAGATACTGCAATTGCATATTTATTTAAAGATAGTAAAAAGTCAACCGTATACATTTTAGATGAGCCAAAAAAAGGATATAGAAAAATTATTACATCTTATAAAATTATAAGTATTAATAAAGAAAATAACACTTCCGTGCTAGATGTTACTCTTCATACTGGAAGAACTCATCAAATACGTGCACATCTTGCATACTTAGGCTATCCAATAATAGGTGACCGGAAAATATGGAAAAAATGAAATAAATAAAAAATTTAATAAAAAAACTCAAGAATTATGTAGTTATAAGATAAAATTTAATTTTAAAACAGATGCTGGAATTTTAAATTATTTAAATGGTAAAGAAATAAGTTTGTAGAAACAAAAAACTCTGTCAATTAATTTGACAAAGTTTTTTTATTTATAGAATTAAAAAAATGTTTCGAATTCTTCCGCAGAAATTATTTCTTTTTCTAATAATCTTTCTGCTACTGCTTGTAACTTATCCATATGTGCTAAAATTATTTCTTGTGCTTTCTTATAGGCATTGTCTATTAATTTTTTTACTTCTAACCCTATTGCGTCGTCTATGTTTTCTCCAAATACTTGTGGTTCATATGGATCTTTTTGTTTTAAGTATATTGGTCCTATATTATCACTCATTCCATATACTGTAACCATATCTTGTGCAATTTTTGTTGCTACTTCTATGTCGTTGCTTGCTCCTGTTGATATATCATTTAAGGCTATTTTTTCTGCAGCTCTTCCTCCAAGTAATGCAATTAGTTTTTCTTCCATTTCTGTTTTTGATATATAGTATTTATCTTCATTTGTTTTATACATTGTGTATCCACCAGCAAGTCCTCTTGGAATAATAGATACTTCCTTTACGTCTTGCTGTGTTTCTAAAAATTTGCTTACTATTGCATGTCCAGCTTCATGATATGCAGTTAGTCTTTTATCTTTATCTGATATAACTCTACTATGTTTTTCTAATCCTACAGTTACTTTTTTTACTGCATCTTCTAAATCTTCTTCTTCTATTTTTTTATGTTTTTTTATTGTTGCAATTATTGCTGCTTCATTAAGTACATTTGCAAGTTCTGCTCCAGTAAATCCGGCAGTATCGTTTGCAATTTCTTTTAAGTCTATGTTACTTGCAAATTTTTTATCTTTCCCATGTATTTTTAATATTTCTTCTCTTCCTTTTGCATCTGGTGTTGCAATTGTTATTTGCCTATCAAATCTTCCTGGTCTTAATAATGCTTTATCAAGCATTTCTGGTCTATTTGTTGCAGCAAGCACTATTACTGTTTCGTTTGTTTCAAATCCATCCATTTCAACTAACAATTGGTTTAATGTTTGATTGTTTTCACTTTCTGCTCCACTTGCATTTGTTCTTCTTGCTCCTATTGCATCAATTTCGTCTATAAATATTATACATGGTGCAATTTTTTTTGCTTTTTCGAATAATTTTCTAACCCTTGATGCTCCAAGTCCTGCAAACATCTCTATAAATTCTGAACCACTCATTGATATAAATGGAACTTTTGCTTCTCCAGCAATTGCTTTTGCAATTAATGTTTTACCAGTTCCTGGTTTTCCACATAAAAGTATTCCTCTTGGTATTTTTGCACCCATCTCTTGAAATTTTTTTGGTTCCTTTAAAAAGTCTACTATTTCTATTAACTCATTTTTTTCTTCATCTAATCCAGCAACATCTTCGAAGGTTGTGTGTGTATTTTCGCTTTTTTCTGAATCATATATTTTTCCCTTATCTCCTAATCCTTGCATTTTAAATAAAAGTATAAATAATACTAATATTAATATTGTTGGTAATAGTGATAGTAATGTTTCTGATATTTTTACAAGTACATTTGTTGGATTTTGAATTAATTTAAATTCATTTCCATCTTGTGTTTTTTCTTGTATTAATTCTATAAATGCTTGTGTACTTGGAAGTATTACTTGTTTTTCTTCTTCTTCGTTTTTTAATTTTACTTTTGCAGTAGTACTTCCAACTGTCATTTCTATTTCTTCTACTTCGTTATTTTCTATTTTTTTAATTAAATCTGTATATGCTATTTCTTTTTCATTTTTGTTTTCGTTATTATTATTTGCAAATAATAATACTCCTATAATTACAGCAATACAAATTACCGCTACTATTGCAAGTATTGTATAATAAAGTTTGTTTTTGTTTTTTTGCTTATCTTTCATTTTTTCCTCCTTAAGCTCTATTTCCTTCTGGTGCTTGCTCTCCATTATTCTTTTCTTTTTTTTCTTTTTTATTTTCTTTGTCTTCTGGCTTTTTACTATTTTCCTTTTCTTCTTTCTTTTCTTTTTCTTCTCTGTTTTCTTCTTTAACTTTCTTTTGTTCTTTTTGTATCATCTGAAGTTCTATTTGTTGTTTTATTAAATCTGATTTAATTGTTAAAATTGCTGTTATCATGTAAATATAAGCAATTGCATTATATGCTATGTCAAAATATTTTACAGTAAACATAGTAAATATGTTTACTATTGTATATATCAAATACAATAGTATTGAAAGTGTTAAAGCATATATACTCATATTAAATATTGATCTATATTTAAATTTAACATTTACTATTTTAGTTACTAAATAACCTACAACTGATAGTAATAGTACATCTATAAGAATTTCTAATGTATATATTATAAATAAATATACTAATGAGATTATTATAAACATTGCATATATTGGATACATGCTATTCCCGAGAAAGGAAGTTTATAATTGATTGTTTATTAATGTTATTTAAATTTATTTGATTGTTTATTTGCTCATATGTCATGCTTGTTTCTAATTGAGAAGTATCTTTTACAACCATTTTATCCTTTAAAAATGCAATTACCCTTTGGTAGTCTCCCACTTCATTAATATTTTCTAAGCTTTCTTCTTTGCTATCTATAATTAGCCCAAAATAGCCACTTGAATCTCCTTTTACAATTCTTGTTTGTTCTCCTTCTAGCAACAAATTACCGTTTTGAAAACTAAATTCGGGAAATGTATTTTTTATTCCTTCTGATACTACACTTACTTCATTTATAACCCTAATTGTTAGTGCAATTGTTACAACCAATGTAAATAGCAGTACTAATTTTATAAAATATTTTACAGAATCCTTCATCTTTTCTTCGGAAAAACTTCTATATTCATCAAAATTAGTCATTGCCCTTTTTGCTTTAATAAAAAAATTTATTTTCTTTTTTTCCATTTATATATACTCCCTTCTGATTCTTTCGTCTACATGAAGTGGATTTATATCTAAATAAACAATATCTCCTATTTTTATATTAGAATTAGTTATATCTATTGCAACATGATACATTCCTACTTTTCCAATTATATTATATTCTTTTCCTTCAATTGTAACTTTAAGCCTATTTTTATTTAAAAAGTTTTTTAAACTATGGGATAAATTTCTTAATTTATCTACAAATCTAAACATGTCTTGTTTCATTCCAATATTAAATCCGGTCCATATATCCTACTTGTATAATTGCTACTTTTGTTTCTCTTTTGGTTTTAAATGTATTTAAATAACCTACATTAAATCCTTTTGGAAGTGTTTTAATCTCTGTTATATTTGTTTTTAATTTTCCTATTTTTTTAAGTCCTACATTATTTTGAGAATCTACTCTCCCTAAAAAAGCTGATCCTATTCTAGCACAATTTAAATGCATTTCTGGGTAATTTAAAAAAGCTGGAGAATTACACATATGTATTGTCTCTATGTTTATATCATTTAATTTTAATACTTCTAATACATTTACTAATCTATTAAATTGTTCTATAGTCCATTTATCATTTTTATAATATGCTAAAGAAAAATGTGAATAAATTCCCTCTATAGATATATCTTTTAATTTTTTTATTGAATCTACTATTGTTTTTATATCTGTATATAAAAATCCATATCTTGCAAAACCTGTATCTATTTTTATATGTGCTCTTATTTTTTTACTTTTATCATATAAGTTTAATATAGATTTTACATCTTCTTTTGATCCAATTGTAAGAATAATATTATTATCTATTAAAGCCTTTAAATCTTCCTCTATACTTGTTGCTGAAAGCATTAAAATATCTTCTTTTATGCCTTCGTTTCTTAATAAAAGTGCTTCTTCTACTGTTGCTACTGCCAAAGTTTCTATTCCGTTATCTATTAAAAATTTAGAATATTCTACTAACCCTAATCCATAACCATTTCCTTTAACTACTCCTATTATTTTATAGCTTTTTCCGTTATCATTTGGAATATCCATTTGAGCTATTTTTTTTATTACTTTTATATTATGCTTTAAATCATCTTTATTTATTACTAATGATTTCATAATTATACTTCTCCTTTTAGTTTTCTTAGTAGAAATCTAACTTTTTTAAACACTTTTTCAGATATTTTATATAATTTATATGTTACTGGTTTAAAGTTTAAATAAATTTCTCCAATAAACTCTGTAAATTCTGCGTTAAATCCCTTTTTAAATCTATATAGCCCATATTGTGGGTGAGATTCATCTATTACTCCAGATACTCCTCTAAAATCGTACATATCTTTTCCATTTTTTATTGCGTATTTTATTCCTTCCCATTGCAATAAATAATTAGGCATTAAATTTCTATGTTCATTACTGCTTGCTCCATATAGGTACCAAACTTTATTTCCATAATCTATATTAAAAATTCCAGATATAGGTTTTTCATCATAATATGCCATAAGTAATTTTGCATGCTCTGGTCCTAATTCATCATACATTTTCTCAAAATATGAAAGTGGCCTTATTATAAAGTCATCTCTTTTACCTGTTATTTTCATTATTTCATGAAAATCTTTTAAATCCTCTCTTGTTCCTTCTTTTACAGTTACTCCTTTTTTTGTAGCTAGCCTTACATTATACCTAGTTTTTTGGTGAAAAGCCTTAAAAATTTCGTCTTCTGTTTTTCCTTTTATATCTAACCTAAATACATACCTTGGCTGTATTTCTTCACTAAAATTTTTTGCATCATCTTTTATTTTATATCCTAATTTTGTAATTATTTCTCTAAATTCTTTATCATCACTTTTTATATCTGGTTCAATTTTTAAAACAAAAGCATTATATTTTTTAGCAAGTTCTTTTACACCTTCTGTTAATTGTTTTAATACCTCTTGGTCATGTATATCACACACTGGTCCTCTTGAAGAATACATTAAATTGCCGAATATAGGTATTTTTCTAATTAATACACTAATTGAACCTATTATATTTCCATCTTTGTCTTCTGCTAAAACTATTTCATTTTTCCAAGATTCTTTTACTTTACCCCATTCTATTGACTGTTGAAAATTACATCTATCATGATTTTTTAAAAATTCATTATACTTTTCTATATTATCTTTATTTACTAATTTCATCCTACTCCTCCGCACTTATCATTTAGTTTGCTTTTATAATCCACGATATATTTTATACTAGTTTGTCCATTTTTACAATACATATAGCGTAATTAATATCTCAAATAAATTGTAATTTGTATAATTGTATTTTGTTTTTGAAATTTGGATTTTTGATGTAGGGGGCGCTGTCTTCGGCGCCCCGTATACCCGATTTTCGGGTCGCCCAGGAGTGCGACCCCTACAACGTTGAGGAAACGACCCATCAAGAACCGTCCCATTTGAGACACACACAAATTACAATTTTATTAATTAAATCCCACAAAAAATAGGACCAAATTAATATTTAATCCTATAAATTTAATTCTAATTTTATTCCTCTTGATTTATATTGAGTGTATTTTACTCCTGCCATTTTAAATAATTTTTTAGATACTTTTACTGCTTCTGTGTCTTTATATTTGTCGCTCATATAGATTATTTCTTTTATTCCTGCTTGTATTATTGCTTTTGCACATTCATTACATGGAAATAATGCTACATATATTTTGCTTCCTTTAAGTGTTGTTCCTGTATAATTCAAAATTGCATTTAATTCTGCATGGCATACGTATGGGTACTTTGTATCAGCAAATTCTCCTTCTCTTTCCCAGGATATTTCATCATCTGAACATCCTATTGGAAATCCATTATAACCTATTGATAATATCTTATTATCATCACTTACAATGCATGCTCCCACTTGAGAATTGGGATCTTTGCTTCTTTCGGCAGAAAGCAATGCTATTCCCATAAAATATTCATCCCAGTTTATATAGTCTTTTCTTTTTGGCATAAAATCTCCTCCTATAAATTGTAATTTGTGTGTGTCTCAAATGGGACGGTTCTTGATGGGTCGTTTCCTCAACGTTGTAGGGGTCGCACTCCTGGGCGACCCGAAAATCGGGTATACGGGGCGCCGAAGACAGCGCCCCCTACATCAAAAATCCAAATTTCAAAAACAAAATACAATTATACAAATTACAATTTGTTTTCTATATCTATTTTCATTCCTTCTTTTGTGTCTTTTACTATATATCCTTTTTCTTTTAGTTCATCTCTTATTTTATCAGATAATGCCCAGTCTCTGTTTTCTCTAGCTATTTTTCTTTTTTCTATTAAATCTTTTATTTCTTGAGGTATATCTATTTCCTTTTTATTTTCTTTTTGTATATCTACTCCTAAAACTTTATCAAAATCTAATAAAAGCTCTGCTAGTTTTTTAGATTTGTTTGGATTTTTTACTATATCCCAAACTACACTCATTGCAACAGGCATATTCAAATCATCATTAATAGCTTCTAAAAATTTGTTTTTGTATTCTTCTATTATATTTTCTTCTATTTCTGAATTGCCTTCAAGATGCCTTTTATATCCTTCTCTTAATCTATTTAAAGAATTTTGGCTACTTTCTAATGCATCCCAAGTAAAATTTAATTTGTTCCTATAATGTGCGGTAAAGCACATCATTTTAAATGCTAGTGGTTCATAACCTTTATCTATAATATCTTGTACTAAATATGTATTTCCTAAACTTTTACTCATTTTCCCGCCGTCAATTAGTAAAAATTCACAATGCATCCAAAATCTTGCTGGAATTTCTCCGTGTGCGACCTTTACTTTGAGCTATTTCATTTTCGTGATGTGTTGGAACTAAATCTATTCCTCCTGTATGTATATCAAATACTTTTCCTAAATATTTGTTACTCATTGTAGAACATTCTATGTGCCAACCAGGATAACAAAGCCCCCATGGGCTCTCCCATTTCATTATATGATTTTTAGGCGCTTTAATCCAAAGTGCAAAATCATATGGATTTCTTTTTTCCTTATCTATTTCTACTCTTGCACCAGCTTTTTGATTTCGTAAATCTATTCCTGATAAAATTCCATATTCATCTAATTTAGATACATCAAAATATATTGCAGTAGAAGTTTCGTACGCATATCCATTATCTATTAGCTTTTGAACGAACTCTTCCATTTCTTTTATATGATCTGTTGCTTTACATATTATTTCTGGTCTATCTATATTTAATCTGTCAAAATCTTTTAAAAATTTATCTGTATAAAATTGAGCTATTTCTAATGGTGATTTATTTTGTTCTTCTGCAGATTTTTGAATTTTATCTTCCCCTTCATCTCCATCAGAAACCAAATGTCCTACATCTGTTATATTCATTGCATGTTTCAATTTATAACCATTATATTTTAAAACTCTTCTTAAATTATCCATAAATATATATGACTTCATATTTCCAATACTTGCGTCTTTGTATACAGTTGGTCCGCATGTATATATTGTTACTTCATTTTTATTTAATGGAACAAATTCTTCTTTTGTTTTTGTTAAAGTATTATAAAAATATATTTTCAAATTAATCCTCCAATTTTATATTGTTTTATTATACAAATTGTAATTTGTGTGTGTCTCAAATGGGACGGTTCTTGATGGGTCGTTTCCTCAACGTTGTAGGGGTCGCACTCCTGGGCGACCCGAAAATCGGGTATACGGGGCGCCGAAGGCAGCGCCCCCTACATCAAAAATCCAAATTTCAAAAACAAAATACAATTATACAAATTACAATTTATCTTTTATGTTGTTGTATTGTCTACAACATTATTTCCCTCTCCAGATGTATTGTTCCCAGTTTGATTATCTCCTGAAGAAGTGTTTTCATTGTCATTACCTGAACTAGTAGTATTACCTTTTACTATTACTGTTCTTGTTATAGTTGCTTTGTTTCCAGATGAGTCTTCGACAGTATAAGTAATTTTATATGTACCTGCTCTATTTGTATTAACTGTTCCAGATTTTTTTATTTTATTTGTTATATTTCCATCTTTATTATCTGTTGCAGTTGCTCCTGGGTCATCAAAACTATCTCCTAAGTCTATTGTAACTGTAGCACTTCCATTTAATTTTATTACAGGTTTTTCTTTATCTTGTTCTTCTGTATGAACATTACATTCTTCTTCTATTGTTAACATGTATTTTGCATCTGATGCACTTTTCCATGATGTATCCTCATCTGCATTTGGTCTTGTTATAAATACTTTTTCTTCTATTTCTGGGCAAAATTCAGTTGCTAGTTTTCCTGTTTCTTTACATATTTCTGCTTTTACATGTGTTTCGCATTGTTTATTTGGAACAGTTCCTTTTACAAAATACTCTGTATATGTTCTATTGCCTCTTGGATCATGTTTACATTCTTCTGTTGCTAAAAGTCCAGAATCTCTACATATTTTTTGTGTAACAACTCCATCTGGTCTGGTATCTGAAAATTTCTTTCCTTCTAATCCGCTATGTGCCTGTTTCATAACAGATGCCCAAATTTGTGTTGCTGGGCTTAATGACCAGCCACTAACTGTTCTGTTTTCATCATATCCGTACCAAGTAGCTGCTGTATAATATGGTGTAAATCCACATAGCCATCTATCATAATCTTCATCTGTTGTTCCTGTTTTTGCAGCAACACTCATTCCAGAAATTGCACAAGCTGTTGCTGTACCAGATTTTACTGGTTGAGTTAAAATTTCTTTTACTACATATGCTGCTGATGTTGACATTACTGTTCTTGATTCTTGGTGTGGTTCCATTACTGTATTTCCATTTTTATCTACAACTTTTGTATAGAATGTTGGTTCAATATATACTCCATCATTTGCTATTGCTCCATATGCTGCTGCCATTTCAAGTGGACTTGCTCCGTTTGTTAATCCTCCTAAGGCTAAACTTATGTTATTGTCTTTTTCATCATCTAATTTAGAAAATCCTAAACTATGTAAAAATTCTAAAGATTTATCTACACCTAATGTTTGTATTCCTTTTAACATTGGTATATTTTGTGAGCTTTCTATTGCATATCTTATTGTAAGTAACCCTTTAAAGTAATTATAATTTTTAAATTCTTTATATGGTACATCATCATATACTGTTCCTGCTGTAATTACTCCTTCGTTAATTCCTGGAGCTACAACTGCTAACGGTTTCATTGAAGATCCAGTTTGTTTTACAAGCTGTGTTCCTCTATTAAATCCCATAGCTGTTTTTTCTCCTAATCCTCCTATTACACCTAAAACATAACCTGTTTTATGGTCTAATAATACCATTCCTGCTTGTGACTGTTGCCCGCTTCTTGTATTTATATATTTAGATTTTAAAGATTCCTCATTCATAGCTTCTTGTATATCTGAATCTTGGGTTGTATAAATTGTAAATCCTCCACCATATAAATATAATTGTGCAGCTTTATAATTTAAGTCTTTCTCTTCCATAATTTGATTTATTACTTGAGATATTGCAGCATCTGTATGATAAGAAAATATTGTTTCTGTAATTTTACCTTCTTTAAAGTTTAATCCATTATCTACTTCTGCCATAGCTTGGTTATATTCTTCTTCTGAATTTATTTTTCCTAATTCATGCATTTTTTCTAGTACGGTTTTTGTTCTAGTTTTTATTTTATCTGCATTGTTTCCTGCAAAAGGATTATAACTGTTTGGAGTATTATTTATTCCTGCTAAAAATGCACATTCTGCTAAATTTAGTTCACTAGCACTTTTTGAAAAATAGTAATTAGATGCAACTTCTACTCCATAACATTTTCCACCCATAAATATTAGGTTTAAATACAACTCTAAAATTTGGTCTTTTGATAATTCTTTTTCTAGATAGTATGCTCTTGCCATTTCTTTAACTTTTCTTTTCCAAGTTCTTTCGTCTTCCTTTGTTAAATTTTTAACAACTTGTTGTGTTATTGTACTTCCACCAAAAGACGATTCTCCTCCATTAAATATATATGTAATAGTTGCTGCTGCAGTTCTTTTAATATCTACCCCCATATGGTCATAAAATCTTTCATCTTCTATTGACACAAAAGCTACTGGAAGGTAATATGCCATATCTTCTTTTGCTATAAACTCTCTGTTTTCGTTTCCACTTAAAACTGCTATTGTTTCGCCATCAATATCCTTTACTACTGAATTTTCATAATCTAATGCTAAATCCTCTACATCTAATTTTGCTTCTTTTACTATTCCATATAAAACTCCAAAAACAATTCCAATCATAATTAATAATATTAGCAAAATTACTGTGATAATTATTTTCTTTTTCTTTGGATCCATTTTTCTTCTTTTATTCTTTTTCCCTTTGATTTTATATCTTTTTGTTTTATCTATATCTACATTCTTTTTTCTTTTTTTATTAGCCATTATATGACCTCCTAATAAAATATATTTTATTATATTATATATATTTATAAAATTCAAATATTTAAAAAAAATCTTCTAAAATATCTTGTATACTTGTTACAATTTTAGCTCCTTCTTTTATTAAATTGTTGGTTCCGTAAGAATTTTTGCTGTCTATATTTCCAGGAATAACATAAACATTTTTACCTTGTTCTAAAGCAAAATCAACTGTTATTAGTGTGCCACTTTTTTCTCTTGCCTCCACAACAACAACTCCATTTGATAATCCACTAATAATTCTATTTCTTCTAGGAAAATTTTTTGCTACTGGTTTTGTTCCTATAATATATTCGGATAATATTAAACCGTCTTTATTTATAATTTTTTTAAATAAATCTGCATTTTCCTCTGGGTAAACTCTGTCCAAACCACATCCTACTACTGCTATTGTATGTGCATTGCCTTCTAAACTGCCTTTGTGTGCGAATGAGTCAATTCCCTTTGCTAGTCCGCTTACCACATTAATATTATGCAAAGACAAGTTATATGATAAAATTCTTGTAACCTTTTCGCCATACTTTGAGCATAGTCTACATCCTACTACTGCTACAGCCTTTTGATTAAGTATTTTTTTATTACCCTTTAAATATAGAACAACTGGTGGATCATAAATAAGTTTTAATTTATCTGGATAATCTTTGTCATATATAGTAATAATTTCTATATCGTTTTCTTTCATATATTTTAAATATTTATCCAAATTTGTTCTAAACTCATTGTTTATTATTCTATCTGCATAAATCTCTTTAATCCCATCTGAAATTAATTCCTCTTTTGTTTTATTCCATATCTCTTTAGGATTTTTATATTTTTCTATTAAATCCCATAACAATTTTGGGTTTAATCCTTCTATTCTTGAGAGCCAAATCCAATATTTTAATTCTTCCATGTTACCTCCTTAAATTTAGCCCCCATCAAAATTTGCATAGCAAATTTTGTAATCTCTTCACTTCGTATTCCTACTCTTTCGTTTATTTAGTATTTAGATTGGTCCTTTGCTGCTTTTACAATATTATTCATAAGCATTGCAATTGTCATTGGTCCTACTCCTCCTGGTACAGGAGTAATATATGATGCAACTTTTGATACTTCTTCGAAATCAACATCTCCACAGATTTTTCCGTCTTTTCCTCTATTTATTCCAACATCTATTACTATTGCCCCTTCTTTTACCATATTAGATTTTATAAATTTAGGTTGTCCAATAGCAACCACTAAAATATCTGCCTTTTTTGTTACTCTTTCTAATTTAATTGTTTTTGAATGGCAAATTGTTACTGTTGCATTTTTATTAAGCAAGCATTGCATCATAGGTTTTCCTACAATATTACTTCTTCCTACTACAACTGCATCTTTTCCTTCTATTTCAATTCCATATTCTTCTAATAATTTTATTATTCCATAAGGCGTGCAAGATACAAATGAATCTTGTCCTAAACAAAGTTTTCCTACATTTACAGGATTAAATCCATCAACATCTTTTTTAGGATCAATAGCTTTAAAGGCTTCGTTAATATCTAATCCTCTTGGTATTGGACTTTGGAGTAATATTCCGTTTACAGTATTATCTTTGTTTAACCTATTAATTAATTCCAGTAATTCCTTCATTGTAGTATCATTGCTTAATATGTGTTCTTCATATTCTATTTCTAATTCATTACATGCTATACTTTTGTTTCTAACATATATTTTGGAACTTGGGTCCTCTCCTACCATAATTACAGCAAGTTTTGGAATTATACCGTTTTTTCTTAATTCTTTTACTTCTTCTTTTAATGCATTTTTTATTTTTTGTGATACTGCTTTTCCATCTATAATTTTAGCCATAATAATCCTCCTAAAGTATTTTACATTTTTATATTAATTGTGTATTCTATTTTTACAATGTTAATTTTATATTAAACATGCTTTTTTTACAATATATATTAAGGATATTTTAAGAAATATGGTTTTTATAGGGTTATAAAAATTGTAATTTGTTGTTGTGATGTGAGAGGTGTGAAGTGTGAGGTGTGCTTTTTAGAGCTAGGCTACGTAAGGCTTGCCCTAATTTCACACTTCCCACATCCCACTTCTCACTTCTCATTCAAATTACAGTTTATATTTCAATTTTAGGCTGATATTTTTCCAGCCACATGTTAACCTGGCAAAGATATGCCATGAGTTGCGGTCCTGTCATTAACTGACCAAACCATGGTCTTGTAAATGCTTTTCCTTCAGTTTCTATTATGTCCATTATATATTCTCTGTTTAACAAATTATTTATTGGTGCATCTTTATTGCACATTATTTTATTTAGTTTGTTTTTTACTGCTAAAAGATAGGTTGGGTTATGCGTTTTTGGATATGGACTTTTCTTTCTATTTACTATTTCTTCTGGAAGTAAATCCTTTACAACATATCGTAAAAGTCCCTTTTCTCTTCCGTTTAAAGCTTTTATTTCCCAAGGTATATTCCACATATATTCTACTATTCTATAATCGCAAAATGGTACTCTTAATTCTAATCCATTTTGCATAGACATTCTGTCTGCTCTATCTAAAAGTGTTTGCATAAACCAATTTAAAGTAAGATATGAAACCTTTCTTTTTTCTGCAGTTTCTTTCGAATCTGTGTCTAAAATTTCCACATTTCTTAAACTTTCTTTATATCTAAAATCTATATATTCTTTTAAATTTATTTCCTTAGAAATATCTGTATTTAAAATTCTTTGTCTTTCTTCTATTGCAATAGACCATGGAAAAGTATTGCTGTTTAATGCATCTTCTCTAAAAAACCATGGATAGCCTGCAAATATTTCATCAGCGCATTCTCCAGATATAGCGACTTTTGCTTTTTTACTTATTTCTCTGCAGAATAGAAAAAGTGAAGAATCAACATCTGCCATTCCGTGGATAATCTCTTGCAATCATTGCATCTTCTAAAGTGTCTGCAAGTTCTGGTGTATCTATTATTACCTCATGATGATTAGTATTAAATTTTCTTTTCATTATATCAATGTAATAATTGTCGGAATTAGGCTGAAAATCACTTTTCACAAAATTTTTATCATTATCTACATAATCAACTGAAAAAGTATCTAGTAAACCTAAGTTCTTATTTTTATAATAATTACTTGCATATGCAGTAATTATACTTGAATCTAATCCTCCAGATAACATTGTGCAAATTGGCATATCTGATATTAATTGTTTAGAAATTGAATCTTCTAACAAATCTCTTATTGTTTCACAAGTTTTTCCAAAACTATCTTTATGTTCTTTAGATTTTAATTTCCAATATCTTTCTACATGTATGCCACTATAATTAAATACCAAAAAATGAGCTGGTTCTAATTCATTAATTCCTTTAAATATTCCTGTACCTGGTGTATGTGAAGGACCAATTCCAAACAGCTCACCTATTCCCATTTTGTCTATTTTAATTTCTATATTAGGGTATTCTAATATTGCTTTTATTTCTGATGCAAAAATAATTGTGCTATCTACAATGCTATAATATAATGGTTTTATTCCGAATTGGTCTCTTGCTAAAAACAATTCTTTTTTTCTTTTATTCCAAATTGCAAAACTAAAAATTCCATTTAACTTTTTTAATACATCTGCTCCGTATTCTATAAAAGCCTTTAAAAGAACTTCTGTATCCGAATATCCGCATAAATTCATAACCTAGTTCTTGAAGTTCCTTTTTTATTTCTTCTTTATTATATATTTGTCCATTATATACTATTGTATAAGTGTTATCGTTATACCTTGCACTCATTGGTTGTTTTCCGTTTTTTGCATCTATTATAATTAATCTTCTATGTCCCATTTTTATATTATCATCACAAAAATATCCTTCCTCATCAGGTCCTCTTTTTTTTAGCTTTTTATTCATATTTTTTATAATATTATTATCTTTGGGAAGTTTCTTTTTTAAATTACAAAATCCAACAAATCCACACATATAATCGCTCCTGTTTTATATATTTATCTAATTAATATTATATGCATCCAATTAATTCTGTTGCAAAAATAAAGTTACCTATGCAATTTTTTTTACATAGGTAACCTTTAAATTAAACTAACAAGCTTTCTTTCCACAACATATTAGCATTATTATACGTATTGCAAGTAGAGCCAATAATGTTATTAAGAACAATACAATTGCTCCAATTCCTAAGAAAGTTACTAATCCTGTTAATGCACCTATAATTAATCCAATTACAAATGCAATTAAAATTGATATTATAAATATTACTAAATCTACACAACATCTTCTTTTACAATCTTTTTCTTTTTTAAAGCATATATCAACTTGTTGTTCCATAATATAAAAGCACCTCCTGCCATATTAGGATACAGTATATAATATGACAGTTTTCTGCTTTCTGTGACAACTTTTGTGTAGAATAATTTTAATTTTTTGCTAAAATTAAAAGAGGTATCACTAATTGGACATTCTTGATTGCTTTATCATAAGATCGCCAAATACTGCATATCCAGTAGTTGGATCACTTACTAATACATGTGTTACTGCTCCTATAAATTTTCCATTTTGTATTATTGGTGCTCCACTCATTCCGCTGAATAATTCCTCCTGTTAGCTCTAATAATCTTTCGTCTGTTACTTTTATTAGCATACTTTTATTATCTGCGTTATTATTTCTATATATTTTTGTTATTTCTATTTTGTATTCTTCTCTTGTTCCGTTTTCCAAATTTAGCAATATTTTTGCTTCTCCTTCTTTAATTTCGTCTCTTGATGCTACTTCTAATTGATTGTTTATATCTATATTTAATTTAGATGTATTATCTAATTTTCCATATATTCCAAATTCTGTATTTGCATTTATATTTCCTACTTTCTTTTCATTTACAATACTTCCTTTTATTTCTCCCGGGATTCCTTCTTCTCCTTTTACTATAGAAGATATTTTTGCCGTTACTAATTCTCCACTTGAAATATTTATTAAATCTTCTGTATCTATGTCTATTATTCCATGCCCTAATGCAGCAAATTTTTGGGTTGAAGGCTCATAATAAGTTATTGTTCCAATTCCAGCTGCTCCATCTCTTACCCAAAATCCAAGTTTATATTCATTGTCTTCTGTTTTTATAGGTTCAATATTTGCAACATATTCTACTCCATCTCTTACATATTTTACGTCTAAATCCTCTCCATTAGAATCGTTTACACAATTTATTAAATCTGCTGTACATGTTACTTCTTTCTCATCTATTTCTACTATTATATCTCCTTCTTCAATTCCTGAATTTTCATATGGTTTTTGTCCTTCTATTTCTGTCATACCAACTACTAACACTCCACTTGTATATAGTTTTAATCCTACTGAATTTCCTAGTGGAACTACAGTTGTTTTTGGAATTGTATTTACTTCTACTTTTTTTACATCTATTAAATTAAATAAACTAATAGTTATTGTGTTTTTTTCTACAATATTGCTATTGCTTAATGTACTTGAAGTTTGCATTGCTTTTTGCTTGTTTGAATCTTCATTAAGATAAATTCCAAAAATAGTACTAAGTTGTAAATTTTCTCCTTTAAACAAAATAATACTTTCTGGTATAGATGTTATATTTGTTACATATGCTAGTATTATTAGTAAAAAAATTATTAAGCAAATTCTTAAAAAAAACTTTTTCATAAAAAATGGTCACCCTATTTTTAGGATAACCATTTTTAAATTTTTTAAACTTTGCCATTGGGGACGTATTATTTTGGCAATTTTATATAATTATTATAACATTTTCTTAACTTCTCTCTACTAATACATAAATTTTTTTCCATAGTTCTAAATGATATATTATGTTTATATAAATAATCTACTAATTTTCCTAATAAAATATTATCTCTTTTAATTGATATTAAACTAACTTTTTTCTGTTCTAAAAATCTTTCTATTAAATATTTAGATCTCTCTTCTGAGTTCTCATACACATCAATAAAATCATATTCTATATTATTTTCTCCTATATATTGATTGTTTTTAAATTGTTCATAATTTGAAAATTTATATTCTCTTGGATATTTACAGATTTTGGCTCTAACAGGATTATCAAAAATATATTTAATACAATTATATAGATGTTCTTCATTTATTATACTTTCGCTCTTAAATCTATTTCTAAAAACAAATCCAACTCTATCATGTTTTTTATTATAGTATTGTGCATAACTTGTATTTATTTTATGCATATAAGAACTCAAATCATCAATTGTTTCAATATTTAATAATATATGTACATGATTACTCATTATACAATAAGCAATTATTTTTATATTATATTTCTTTTTTAATTTATACATAAGATATATGTACATTTTTTTATCTTCTTCTTGATTAAATATATAATTTTTATTTATCCCTTGAGACATAATATGAAAAAAACTTCCTTCTAAATATTTTCGTGCTAAACGTGGCATAAAATCCTCCTAGAAAAAAAATAAACTAATAGATTAAAAATATCTATTAGTTTATCACTTTTATTTATAAAACTTTGTCGAATTTTGAACATTTTGTTGCCATTTTAATACGTCCCCAATGGCATCAGTTAAATGTTCCTGTTGTTGTATTTCCTAATTCATCCGTTGCTGTTATTGTACAATAACTATGATCAAGTAATCCAACTAAATATTTTCTATACTGGTTATCACCTACTAGATCCATGTCATTAAAAATATTTGTATCAAATTTAATTTTAGGTTTACCTTTTAACTCTGTATATTTATCCTCAACAGTCGCATATCTATAATATTTTGGAAATCCTAATATTGTCCCATCCTGTTTGATTGTTACATTAGTTATTTTCGGACCAGTATTATCTATTACTATTATCTTTGTAATAGTTGATACTATTTCTCCATTTCTTAATGCTCGAAGCTGTATTTTATATTCTCCTTCTCCCGTCCAACTAGTAGTGTCAACTTCTTTTTCTGTCACATTAATCCATTCACCATTATTTATTCTATATTGATACTGATAATAA
The DNA here is from genome assembly GCA_944392485.1 of uncultured Clostridia bacterium. Taxonomy (GTDB): domain Bacteria; phylum Bacillota; class Clostridia; order TANB77; family CAG-508; genus CAG-452. The sequence goes on from CALXWO010000004.1 coordinate 30,586, forward strand.
TCAAAATCGCCTAATGTATCAACAGTTATTCTAGCGAAAGCATATTGGTCTTCTCCTTTATCAATTGCATTAGTTGTTGTTACATATTTCACATTATTTTTATCCATTTTTGTAATTTGTTCATCTTCATTGTATGGAATAATCTGCATATAAACCTCTGGCTCTGGTTCTGGCTCTGGTTCTGGTGGTACATATGCCTCAACTGTTTCTAATCTTGTTTTTCCTGCATTATATCTTTCTCTTGCTAATGCAGTTAAATATGCAGTATCTTCTTGTTTTTCTAAATCAGATCCTTCCTTTGCTTTTTCCATTTGATTTCTGTCTACTAAACAATAATAACATAGCTGTGTATGGTCTGGATGTTTTGAATAATAGCTAGTTGTAGTATTTGGTTCTTCTCCTTCTTCGTATGATCTTACTATATAATCTGCGCTTCTATATCCAATTAAGGTATCACCCTTTATTTTATCACATCCATAAGTATGATAATATTCATCTTCATTACTTCCGGTTAAATATATTCCATCTGGATTTACATATTCTTTATTGTTTGTACTTGTTGCTACAGCATAATTGTTATAGTACTTCATTCCTATTGGAATTCCTTGCACAAATGCTGTTATTGATACATTATTTAATATTTGATCCCAATCTGTTTCTTGTAATACCGGCAATTTGTATTCTGTTTCCGTACTTGTTCCAGCATAGCTTGTTATAGCTTGGTTTAAATTATTTATTAATAAATTCCTCATTACTTCTTTTTTATGAAGTTGAAAAACAGAATCTTCACCTTCGTAGTATCCATTGAATATTGGTCCTGATACTGTAAATGTTTGCTCTTGTTCTTCTGCCCCTTCTACATCTGAATCTTCTATAGTTTGTTTTATGTTTTCTGCTTGTATTCCACCTAATTTTTCTTCTACCCACTTTGTAAATGCATAGGATTCAACATAATAGTTCATAGCACTAAAGTCAGTTGTTAAACTATAGTTTTCTTGTCCATAATCTCCTGCTTCATCTGTTATTCTTATATCTCCTGATGAAAGCTCAGTTCCTAAATACCATTGTCCTTTTTCTATAGTTCTTGTACTTCCATTAGCATTCGTAGATTCTCCATCATTTAAGGCTTGAAAGATTTCAAAATATTTGTTTTCATTTTCTGAAGATAATATTGAAATTTTTTTATACATTACTGTTGTTGTTTTTTCTAAATTGGTACTTTCTCCAGTACTACTTACTTGAAATGGAGTATCTCCGTCAAAATATACTTTTGTATTGTTTACTGCTTCATATACATAATGATAATTTTTTACCCCTTCTCCTTTAATATAAACGTTTTCTGTTAAAGTCTCTGGTCCTATTGTAACATATTTATTGTTTATTTTTACTTCAATTGTATTTAATTTATCTCTTTCATCTATATTCAGATTATCAGGATTAGTATCTATTAAATACCCGGATTTTATATAACTTTCTCCACCTGTATCTCCATATACAGTTATATAATTATCTAATGTATAATTTATTGTTATATCTCCATATTTAGCCGAATAAGAATTAAATGGTTTTAAGATGTGGGAATATTCTACCTGCGCTTTGCCTGCATCTAATGTAAATTCTGTTCCATTATATGTTCCATCTGCACTACCTTTACTAGTATCAAGTTGATATAATATTTTACCTTGATCATTTTCTAATTTACTTTCACTATACTCTTCAATAACTCCTTCATTCAAAAGTTTTTCAGACATAACAACCCCTACACCGTTTTCGTCTTTTATTACTGTTTTTGTTTCTGAAGGTGAATAAATATAATATCCATCATGCATAGTAAATAATATTGCTGGAACATATGGTAAAACATAATCTTTAGTTGCTCCTCCAACTCCTAAACTATTTGCTAACGAGTTTGTAAATGTATTAATAGATGCCATTACATCTCTACGTTTTGAATCTCCTGTCTCTGAATATGCTTCGTTCCATTCTACTGTGTTTATTTCAAATGCTTCCATTGCTTCTTTTGTTGCATCTAATAATTTTGTATTATATGATGTTTGCATATTGCTAGTATCTATTTGTAGAGATATATAATATGAAAGTATTAATACAAGTGGTAATACTATTATTATAAATATTACTGTTAAATTCTGTAATTTCATTTGTTCACCTCGATTGCAAGTTTTTCTCTATCCACCTTATTGGATTATTATAAATGTATTCTATTATTTGGTTGTATTCTTTTTCGTTTCGTATTATATGTTCATAATAATTTCTTTGCCATATAGGATATCCTATCTCTTTTGTAACAATTGATTTATATGAATTTATTATTTTTGGTATTGTAGGGGTCGCAGTCCTCGGCGACCCGTTCTAATAATTCTATTATCAAATGAACATGGTTTGGCATAATAATATAATAATTAATTTTTATATTTTTTAATCTTTTATTGCAATTTTCTATATGTTTTTTTACAATTTTTCCTTCTTTGGTTAATTTTATTTGCGGGTCGCCCGTAAGTAGCGACCCCTACAGTTTTATATTCAATTTGTTTATTATCAATATTTGTTTTTTTGTCTATAATTTTTGATAATATTTGTTTTCTATCTTTTGTACATATTGTTATATAATAATATCCGTTTTGTGAATAATCATATTCTTTTAATCTTAATTGTTTTCTTTGGGGCAATTTGTTCATTATAATCCTTTCTTGCCCCCATGTATATATTTTAATAAAGTGAGATGCGAAAAATGGAGTATTTATTTTATATTCCATATCACCTCTCACTTTAAATTTTTATTTTTTAATAAATTTAAATTCCATTATTTAGAACCATACTTGAGCTACTTGCTGCAATCTCGTACGTATCTTGTCCAGTAACTTTATAGAAAAATGTTCTTAAAGTTTCTGCCATTGTTTGATTTGTGTTTTTTACTGTTACTATAATGTTATCACCTTTTTTTAAGATATAATTTTGTGGAGTAGTGCTACCTTCGTACATTTTACCTAAAATTTCTGTTGTAAATGTTGAATAGCTAATATTTTCTCCTATTAGGTTTCCAGATGTTGTTGTAGATTTTTTACCCGGATTTTCATCTAAGTGTTGTACTTCTATTTCTATATCATATGTATTTCCAGTAGCTGCAAGTTTTCCGAGTAAATGCTTCGTAATCGCTTGGTTTTATTGCTCCTACAGTTGAAACTGTATCAACAAATTCTGAAGTTGCTGTTTGCACTACGCTTTGTGCTATATCATCATTTCTTTCTGAAATTGACATGAGTGGAAATATAAACATTAGTATTGCTGCTAAAAATATAGCTATAATGGTAATTAGTGTATCACTCATATTTAATATCCTCCTTAATAATTAATTATTATATCTTTTGTACCTTTTACTACTACGCATTTATAATAATTAATAGTGAATAATGACTATATTTTTATACTCATCATTCATTATTAATTATTGTATTTGGGCAAGGGTTAAACCTTGCCCTGTAATTATGTTTTAGGTTAAGATTGAAGAGTATATGTAACATATACTTTGTTTCCACCTGATGACACAATTATTTCTGAACCATCTTCTCCTTCATCATAAATACCACTAATTGGAACTTCAACAAATTCCTCTGTAAATTTTGCATCGTCTCCTAATTCTAATAAATTGTCCTCTACATATTTAGCAATATTATTTTCTATAGCTGTAGTTGTTGCATAAGAATTGCTTAAATCAAATGTTGTAGAATCACCATTTAAATCGACTGTAACACATAACGATTCTTTATAATATCTATATAATGCTGAAATTACTTCTGATACAGATACTGTTCTATTTGGTTCTTTTGAACTTAAGTGCTCATAAAAATTTGTATCGTCACTAAAATAAAGCACTGAATCTGCTGTAGACTTTGCTTGTCCAATAACTGAAAATGTAACTGTGATTGCAACTACAAATACAAATATTGCAAATGCAATTTTTAAAGCGTCTGCTGCATTTTCCATGACTTTCTCCTAATTTGTACTTTTTATGCTTATATCTTTAATATAACCAGAGTCATAACTTCCTGCTGAAATTTCATAATTTCCGATAACTAAATTGTCCCAAGCTACTTGCTGAATTGAGATTAATTGTTATTTCAGGTTCGTTAGTTCCCTTGGAAGAATTATAAGATTTAACTCGATTCAAGAGTTGGTTAGCATTTGAAGCACTTACTCTATCTCCAAAATATTGTGTAAACTGATTATTAAAAACTTCTGCACTCATAGTCCTACCTAATTCTCCTGCCTGATCTGTAACTCCCTTAGTTGAGTTAAATACTACAAGTCCAACACTTATTAACAATATTGCAATTAAGATTGCTCCTGCTATAATTAATGCTTTTGATGCGTTTTCCATATGTATTACCTCTCATTTTTTAGTCTAAATTTAATGAATTTCTAATACTGTTTACTCCTTGTTGTGCTCCTTGTTCCATTGCATTTGCTGTTCCTGTAGCTTGATCTGTTGTACCTTTTGATGAATTGAACATAATAATTCCTAAACTTATTAATAATATTGCAATTAAAATTGCTCCTGCTATAATTAATGCTTTTGATGCGTTTTCCATAATATTTCCTCCTTTGAAATTCTATTTATATTTTTCTTTAGAATGTCTTATTCTAAAAATTAAAAACATTTTTATTATCTTTGAGGTATTAAAGGTTATACCTCTAAAAAACTATTCTTCTATTTCTGCAAAAATTAGCTTAGATACTTTTTTTGTTTTTGCATGGTACTCTATATTTGTGCATTTAAATTTTATTGTATTAAAATTTTGTACAAATGTAGCAATTTCATTATTATATATTTCTTCCATTGGATATGTTTTTTTTACTGTTGACATTTTTAAGTCTATTTTTATACTGTTTATTTCATTATCTATGTAATATCCATTTTTATCTTTTTGCACATTATTTTTTTCGTTATTATCTACTGCTTTATTAATTATTGTTGCAAGCTCTGTTCCTGTAATTTCTTTATTTAAATATTCTTCATATACTGCATTTTCTTTTTTTATTTCATTGTTTTCTGCTTGCCAATTTATAATAATTACACATGTTATACAAATTATAATAAAAAATGTTGCAAGTATTATAAGTAATGAATGTTTCATATAATGCATTCTCCTCCTTTTATTATAATTGTTTTTATTGCATTATGCAACATTTTTAGTCCTTTTTTTATTGGAAATTTTTGTTGATTTGCGTAATTGTTTTTAGATAGCAAATTAATATACAAAGTACATCTATTTTTTTTGAATGCTTATATTATTTATTCGTCCTGATGAATCATATCCTACTATTTGTACACTAAATTTTTGCCATTGATTTTTATCTATTGCTTCTGCTGGATTACTAAGATTTAAAGATGTGTTTATAGTTATTTCGTCCTCTATCCCTATTTTCTTTTCATATTCTTCAACAAAATTGTAAAGTGTTACTATTTCTTGTATAGTTACATCTTCTCTTCCTTCATACCTTGTAAAGTTTTCATTAAATTTTTGTATTTCTGTTGTTTGAAGTGTTTGGTCATAAGACTTACCTATACTACCATAGTTTTCAAATAAATATACTGCTACTGTAACTATTAAAATTGCTATTAATATTCCACCCGCAATTAATAATGCTTTTGATGCATTTTCCATAATATTTCTCCTAAAAAATCTTTATTGTCTCTGTTTAAATGTCATTTGCTTTATTTTGCCATTGCTATCATATACCACTCCAGATGTTCCATCTTCTAAACCTGTACAAGTAAACTTTGAATTTTTATAATTATTTAAATCCATTCCTGCGTCAGTTGTAATTGTATATGTTTTACCTTCAAGCGTTATTATTACTATATTTATAAAATATTCTTCTTCATCTGCATCTAATTGTTTATTATAATCTATTGCTCTATTTACTACTGAGATTACATCTGTTCCATATAATCTAGATCTGTTATATGCTTCATATGTTCTGTTAAATTCTGCTGTTTGTTCTAGTTGTTTGCTTTGATTTTGTTGGTTTGCCATGTTGCTCAATGTTGTTCCAACATATATTAATACCGATAGTATAAGCAAAGCAAGTAATATTCCACCCGCAATTATTAATGCTTTTGATGCATTCTCCATAATACTTCTCCTTTACATCATTGTTGATACAGTGTTAAATGTATCTGTCATACTAAATAGTCCTATTACTACTAAAGGTACTATTAAATATCCAACAAATAATCCTACCATAGGTGTAAATCCTATTGCTTTTCCTATCATTCCCTTTCTTTTTATTAGTCTTTCATTTGATTCTTTTCTTTTTTCTTGGTAGTATTCTCTTTCGTTATCTAATTCATCAAATGCTTCATTTATTGGAATTTTTTCTACTGCTGATTGTAGTCCTTCTACAATACGTACCATTTGTTCGAAATTAATTTCATTTTTTAATTCTTCTAATGCTTCCCATGCTCCTGCTTCATAGTTATTTACACATCTTGTTATTGGTTCTCTAAATATATTAGAATACCTTTCTAGCCATTCTAATATCATTTCAACATTTACTCTTTCAATTTTCATAAGCATTAGTATAATTGTTTGAAATTGCATTACTTCGTTTTCTATTTCTAGTTTTCTCATTATTTTTTGGAACATTAGCATCCATTTTGGTGCAAAATATCCTGCTACAGCAAATACGCACGCAAGTAACCATTCAAACCATTTTAAGTACTCTTTGTTTACAACTTTTAATTTTCCATCTATTCTTTCTGCTGCAGCTTGTATTTCTTCGTCTGTTGCGTCTTCGTAGTATTGTGATGACATGAGTTCTGCCTTTATCTGTTCAACTGTCACTTCTCTTCCTTTTAATCTATCTAAAAAGTAATTGTCTTGTGCTGTAAGATTCCTTGCTTCTTGCTCTTGGCTTTCGCTCATTGTCCCTAATATGTTATATTCTGATGTTGGATTTTCGTATATATAATCTATTGCAACATTATGTATTTGCGCAAATAATATTAATGATACAAAAAATACCGAAATACATATAGTTATCCTATTTATATAGAATGTTTCCATTTTTTGTTTTGACGCTGCATCCTTCAAAAGATTTATATCTTTTTTGTATTCTTTTGTTCCTTTTTTAGGTATAAACAAATCAACTACTTTTTTTATTATTGGATTTTTATATGCCTTTACTTGCCAAGTATTATTTGGATCTTTGTATTCGCTTGCTGTTGACCCATTATCTTTTAATTTTCTAGTTAAAAGATAACAAATAAAAGTTACAACTATTAAAAGTAATTGTACTATAAATCCTAATTTTCCATTATAAAAACTAGCGGTAAATGCAAAGTTTGATACTGCCCAGTTCTTTAGTGGCTCCATACATAATACTGGTACTAATGATATCACTGATAAGCTTTGAAATACATAATCTAATTTTTCTCTTTTTAGTATTTCTAATTGCATTTCTTCTGTTATGTTGTTTAAATTTTTTAAATATAATGATGCTCCATTACTATCTGTTCTGTCTCCGAATTCTTTTGTTAAATAAGAAATTCCAGCAAATTCTTTTAAGTAACTGTTTGGCGCAATATCATAATATTTCTCTAGTTCCGTTTCTGGGTCGTCTGATATCAATATTTCGTAAATTTTTTCTCCTTGTCTTGATATTTCTAATTGGTCATTTTGTGAAACTTCATATATTGCCTCTTCTACCATGTTATACTCGTGGTAAGCATGTCTAATTTCAGCAAAGAATCCTATTTGTTGCTTTAATAGTTTAGTATCTAATTTGTCAACCATTCCACTCATTATTGTTTCTATTAAAAATACTTCAAATAGTAATAAAATTGCTAATAATAACTTGTCACTATAAGTTAAAACTATTATAAATATTGTAAGTGGTACAATTATTAATATTGCATTTAGCATAATTTTTGCTGTTTGTCTTCTTGTTAAATATTCATCATCTACATTTATTATTTCAAGTCTTCTCCTAAGTTTTCTAACATATCTATTTAAGAATGGAATTTTTATAAAGTATATATATAGTTTTTGATATAAAATATCAGAAGTGAATTTCTTTTGCTTGGTTCCTTCTCTTAATTGTTGAATTCTTTTTACATCTGATCTATTTAAGGTGCTACGCATTATAAAATAAGCTATTAATATTAATACAAATAGCCCACCACTTATTCCCATAATGTAAAAAATTATTTGGTTTGACATGGTTTATTACTCACCTCGGTTTGCTTTAGTAAACAGGTAAGAATTGATAGTAAATATTTTTATTTAGATTTTGTTGTTTTTAAACAAAATCTATTATTTACTATTAACTCTCCACTCTTATCTTTTAATTTTTTCTTGGTCTTCCTCTACGTTTTTGTTGTGCATCTGCTGAGTTTGCAGATACAGTTGCAGATACAGGTATTGCTTTTGATTTGCTTCCCCAGTTTCTTTCTATAAATTCATCAAATGCCTCTATATCAGCTTCGTCCATATTGCTACGCATTTCTTTTAAGTTGTAATCTGATATTTTATTTGTCATAACATATTCGTCGTTTATATATTCCATTATATTTACATATTTATATAATTCTCTATTTGTTGTTTTTGAAAAATAATTTGTTGCATTATCTATAAATTTGTCTAATTTGCCTTCTAATGTTTTTTCTTTTCTGTGGTCATATGTATATTCATTTTTATCTTCTACTGGTATACATTCTGTAACTCTTTCAATATAACGTCTACCTCTAAAATCTTTTACCAAGTGAACATCAAAGTTTAATACTTGTACAACTTGCTCTTCTGCTGTTTTCTCGTCTGTAAATACGCCAGTTCTTAACATTGAGTTTCTAAGTGCTGTGACTAAATTAGGAAATGTTTTAGCATGGTGAGTAAATAATGTAAATTTAGATGCTACCTGTGCTGCTTGTATCATCCAAGATGCAACAGGGTCTGTTGCGACCTCACCTATAATATTAACACTACCATCTGTTTTCTTTTGAACATCTAATCCTTCTTGTCCAGATATTGTTTCTGTTTCTCTAAATGTTAATATGTTTCTTGTTGGATATATTTTTCTTAAGTGAAGCTCAAATGCTGTTTCTTGAACCCTTATATTCATTGTTTCATAAATGTTTTCTATCATACCCATAAGCATAGTTGTTTTTCCGGCATCCTTGCTCACCAGTTAGTGATACAATTCTTGCACCTTTTACTAAAAACTTTAATAAATCAATAGCATTTTCTTTTCCTGGTGCTGTTATTAACTGTTCTAGTGTTGCTCTTTTTACGTCGAATTTTCTTACAAAGAATGCCCAAGTTTCTGAAAAGCTTGGTCTTACAACAACTACACGAGAGCCGTCTTTCATTTCATTTATTTTATATCCATTTGTATCTGATAATTGTCCTGGATTATTATATTTATATATATTTTGACATACTCTTTTAAGTTCGCTTTCTTTTCCAAACGAAAGAAATGCTAAGCGGATTGATTTACCTTGGAAAAATATCCAAATACTATCACATGCTCTTGGTACTTTATGTTCTGTAATTTGTTCTAAATAATCTCCATCTGTTTGGGCAACTTGGCTTAAAAAACTCTCTGGAAGTCCAGATACACCTCCAGAAACTCCATCTATATTCATATCTCTTATTTCGTCAATACTGCTATACCCTTTATAGTGTTGGTATATTCTTTGTACTAAAACATTTAATTTGTCTTGAAAATTTAATACTAGTGCCTCTTTTTCAAATATCTCATTTATTTCTTCTTTTGTAATTACATAACATGGTTTTGCTTCTCCTGCAATGTATTTTAGTGTTGCTAAGTTATATTTTTTTATTATTTGTGTTAAAGCTTCATAACCAAAATCTTTTTTGTACATATATATTAAAATATCAAATTTATCTTGTGATGATAAGAGAGATGGTATATCAAAAGGTATTGCCTGAGAAATATTTACTTCTGTTACTCCGTATTCTTTCGATAATAAATCATATATTAGTTCTTTTACGTATTTTTTATCATTTACGTCTCCATATGTACAACCTTTTAATGCTCTTTTTAATTCATATTTTTTTGCTTTTCTTCTTTTTAATTCTTCTTCTGAAAGTCCTATATCATAAAGATTAATTTTTGTTATTTCATCTAATCTTTTTTTTACGAATTCAGTCATTTTTTCTATTGTATATGTTTTATCATCTACTTCTACATTACCTTCAGTAGGAGCATTTTTGTTTTTTTCTATAAAATATTTAATTAGTATTCCTGCAATCACTAGCACAACTAGTGTCAATATAATGTTTACAATTCCTGACATTTTTAAGAACACCTCTCTTACATTCTCATTCGTAATTCTTGCAATTTATATATTATTCTTTCAGATGCATTTTTTACCTCTTCTATAAATAATGAATTTTTGTCTTTTGCATTTATTTTTCTAAATTTTATAAAAAAGTCTGCAACTTCTCCTTCGTTACAAGCCTCAAAGTAAAGTGTATTATATGGAATTACACATACTCTTTGTTTTTCTTTTAAGTACCTTGATATATTTTTTGCTGAATATTTTGAATTTTTATCATATCTACCTATTAAAGGTACAATTGGTTTTTCTTTAAAAATAATATTCTCTTGCTTTAAATTCATAAAATCGTTTATATTTCTCATTTTTTGTGATAAATTTGCCACTATAATATCTGAACTTTCTAACAATTGATCAACTATATTTTTTTCTAAATGACTATCTATATCTACAAAAACTAAATCATAATATCTGCTTGCAATTTTGGCAATATCTCTAAATACTGTTTTGTGAATATTGTATTCGGCAATATCTAAATCTTCGTCCATTAAAACTTCTAGTCTATCTTTAAATACAATTCTTGTATAATTTGTAATTATTTCTGGAGATGTCTTATTACTTAAAACTGCTTTTGATAATCCTCCTAGCCCTGATGCTATATTAGTTTTTGCCATTTGACTATGTATTAGCCTAACAACTTTATCTTCTTTCCAAAAACAATCTTTATAATAAAAATCATTAAATTTTGTATCTAATATTAATATTTTATAATTGTGGTTTATTGAAAGATATGTTGTTATTGCAGCTATTGATGCTGATTTTGCTGTTTCTCCTGTTCCATTACTCCAAAATGATATTATTGCCATTTATTTTTATCTCCTTACGTATTTTTAATTATTTTTCTTATGATTCCAGATCTTGTTTCTGGAATTATTTCTTGTGCCAACATGTATAAGCTTTCTCTATATTGTTCGCTTAAATTTTTAAATTTTATTTTTGATACTCTTTGGTTTTCTATTATTTCGCTTAAATCTCCTTGGTCATATGGAAAATACAAAATTTCTTTATCCCATTCTATTGGAAAAGTTAGTGTTAAAAGATTTAAATATTGGTTGTTTTCTTCTAATACTTCTCTTTCAAAAAGAATTTTTTCCATTTTAATTTTTGGTCTCATATTTCCTATAATTTCAATTCCTTTTTTTAGTGAAAAGTTATCAAATGCCGTAACAAAATATAATTTATCTGCACTTATCATATTAAATAAATCAAATTTTTCTGGTGAATCAATATCAAATAATACAATATCATATTCTCTATCGATTCCTCCTAAGTATTTATCTATCTCTTCCAAATTTTCAAATCCAACTGCTATATCTATTTTTTCATATTCTGTAACATAAAATTTTGTTGGAGCAATTGCAGGAACAATATATCTTGCTTTTTGTAAAATAGTAGTATCTATTACCAATACTCTTTGTCCTGTTTCTGTTAATATTTTGGCTGTATATACAATTAAATCTGTTTTATCAAATGCTCCTATAAATCCTATTTTTTTCAATTTTAATTGCCTCCTAAGCTAACGTATTCTTTTGTTGATTTGTTTTAATATTTATCGGCTACATCACTTACAATGATTAAACCTTGCCCCTACAGTTATTAATATCTTCTACATATTAATAACTTGTTAATCCTGATAAGTATGCTTCTCTTGCTGCTTTTGCATTTTCTATTTCTTCTTGTAATTTTGTTTCTAAATTTTCTTGTTGTGTTGCTGAATAACTGTTTCTTTGAGTATTTGTTAAATCTCTTATTCCTGAATTAAATCTTTGTAACAATATTGTTCTTGCTTCATCAACAATATTAGAATTTCTTTCTATTAATGCTTTTACCTCATCTGTTGGTGTGTATGTTGCAATTGCTGCTTCTTGGTTTCCTGGTTCTATATATTGTGTTACATATAATTTTGATGCAGTCATAATATATGCTTCTACTATTGCACTTTCCATCATTACAATATCGCCTTCAGACATTTCTAATCCAATTGTATCTCCAACTATTGATTTTACTTCTTTTTTTGAAACAACTATTAAATCTTGTCCATTTGGAAGTGTAAATCTTATATCAATATAATCTCCAACTGCTAATGTTGTTGGTAAGGTAAGCATATTATATTCTACATATCTAACATCATTAGTTGTTTTACTTTGACTTGTCGTTAGCATATCACTTGTTACTACTGTGTTTGCTTTCATTGCAACTTTAGCAACCAAATTTCCATCTGTTGTTTGTGATTGAAGGTTTGATAAAGAAGAGGCATCTACATAATTTGATGGTACCATTGATTGATATACTGTTATTTGTTTTAGCATTCCTGGTGTAATTACTCCATTAGAATCTACGTCTTGGCTTAGTACATATGCTTTAACTTCTTCTCCTCTTTCTTCATCAGCTGGTTTGTCTATTACTAAAAAATAAAATAATATAAATATCAATATACACACTATAAGTGTGATTAAAACTCCTAATAAAAAAGAATTCCTTGCTTTTTTCTGCATTGGATTTGCTACCATATTAAACTCCTCCTATAACATAGTATTTTATTATATTTTATAACAAAATCACCTTAAAAACAACATTTAAGGTGATTGTAATTTAAATATAATATATTTGTAATATATTTGTAATAATCAAAACGCAAATTCTTCTATCGCTTGAGCCACACCGCTTTCATCGTTAGTTGCAACAACTTTGTTTGAAATTTTTTTCATGTCTGGTGATGCATTTCCTGTTACAATTCCCATTCCTGCATTTTCTACCATTTCTTTATCGTTTATATTGTCTCCAATTGCTAAAACTTCTTCTTTTTTTATATTTAACTTTTCTATTAATTTTTCTAATGCTGACCATTTATTAACATTTTTGTTTGTTATTTCTGTATAGTAATATGCTATTTCTATTTCTTCTGTTCCGTGTTTTATTATTTTTCTAGACATGTGTGCAACTTCTAAAACATCTATATCCCTAAGAGTTTTTAATTTATTCATTATACTTTTAAAAATTAATTCGTCACTATCACATATTGTAATCTTAAGTATATCATCTCCTTGATAGTTTTTAATATAATTATACATATTATCTACTATATTAATTTTTATCCTTTTATCTTCTGGTTTATTTTTATTTTCGTTGTGGTAAAATAATATATTATAATTAAGTGACTTAGTTAATGCAAAATTATTTGTATATATATTATAAAACATACTGTTTTTTTCGCAAATATCAATTATTTCTAATACTTTTTTCTTGCTTAAATAATTATTGTATATTATTTCATTTTTGTTAATGTCATAAATTTCAGCACCATTCCCAGAAATTAAATAATTTGTTGCACTTACTTCTTTAGCAATAGGTAATATTGCTTCTGGCATTCTGCCTGATGCAAGTACAACTTCTATGTTTTTTTCAATTGCTTTTTTTATTGCTTTTTTATTTTTTTCTGTAACTTCTCCATATGAATTAAGTAATGTTCCATCCAAGTCCATTGCTATTAATTTATACATTTTTTGTTTTATCCTCCGTAATCATTTTTTATTATTATATACCTTTTTTATTTTTATTTTCAATAGATTTTATTTTTAAAAAATATTTGACAAAAATTTCTAGTTTAAAATTTGCATATATGTGCATCATAACTATTGAAAAGCAAAATAATGCTTTTAAATGATTTATTTAATATCCCGGGAGGTGAAAAGAATGGCAACATCTAATTCAAACAGAAGATTAGTTCCAGAAGCTAAAGAATCTTTAGATAAATTCAAATATGAAGTAGCTTCAGAAGTTGGGGTTAACTTAAAAAATGGTTACAATGGTGATATATCAGCAAAAGATGCTGGTAGAATCGGTGGTAACATGGTTAAAAAAATGATACAACAAGCTGAAAACCAAATGAAATAACTTTTAATTCTATATAAAAATCAATCGCTTTTTCTCTGCGATTGATTTTTTATATACTTATTTTTTAAAAATTGCTTTTATTTTATTAATTATTTTGTGAAATATATTTCTTTTACTGCTATAATCCATTAATTCCGTTTGTTTACTTTCAGCAATTGTTTTATCTTGGTTTTTAAATTCTATTTCATATGATTTGTTTTCTGATTTTTTTAAATTCTCTTTATATGTTATTTCATATTTTTCTTTTTCTTCTGCTGTTCCTAAATAATTATTGTATATAAATGATATTAGTCCAATTGTAGCTTCTGACAACTCCTGTTCTTCTAAAGGTTTGTTTAAATCTATTTTTGAATTATAGTTATCTTCTTTTAAAGTATATATAAGCTCTAATAGTTTTTTGGGAATTTTACATAGGTCTTCTTGTTTTAAGCTTTGTAATATGTGCCATACATCTGCACAAGCTATAGAATAGTCCATATTATCTTCCCTCACTTTCATTTTCAATAATAATGCCACTTATATTATCTTCGCTTCCTTTTAATGTAGATGTAAAATTATTATTATCTTTTAAATACGATGGAGGATTATTAGTTCTATGTTGTAATTTTTGTTTCTCTATTTCATATATACCATTAACTATATTTTTTAAACATTCTCTAGAATCTCTAAACGTATACACAAAATTTGATATCTCTAAGTTAGAAAGATTATCTGCTATTCCATCACTACATAAAAATATTTTATCTCCTTTATGAAAATAGCACTCTGACATAAAATCAGTTGGTTTACTATCTAATTTTTTTCTCAATTTATTTCCGTGTTTGACCACAGCCTAAATATCCAGTTATAAGATTGTTCTTTTTATGAAATCTTACATCCCCCTCATTAAGGGTATGTTCTTGACTAGTATTTTTCCTTTGTTTATATTTTACACTTGAAGAAGAATACTGAAGCTTAGATGAAAACACATCATTAGGTCTAGAATTTTCTACATATAAACTACCTCTTCTCATCCCTTCAGAAAGCATATTGTCATCTTTTGAAAGTTGTGTTACTTTGCCATCTTTTGAAATTCTAAGTATTTTTGAATCTCCTATAGAAACAGATGTAACAACATCTTTTCCGCCTTTGTTTCTTGTAATTGCTGCAGAAAATGTTGTTCCAGGAGAATCTCCTAAATACTCAACTATTTTATTATTTATATCAACTAAAAGTTCTTTTATTGCATCTTGCAAAGTAATATCTAATGTTTTCCCATTTTGATATTTAAGTCTAACTACATCAGAATTATAAAATTGTTTTGGCAGGTTTTTAAACCACTTACTTGTTAGAGAAGTAGCAATAAAACTTGCTGCATCTCCATTGCCCATTCCTCCCATACCATCTGCAACTACAGCTATTCTAAAATCTTTATTGTCTGGATGTGTTAACATTAGAATAGAATCTTCTTGAGATTTTTTAGGTTTTCCTTTTGATGTCCCAATATTTAATAATCCTGTCATTCCGTTTTCTTGAAACAATCCGTTTTTAGGCTTTGTTTGTGTTGAACTAACAGAATTTAGTTTGATTGGATTTTGTACATCATCATATCCAAAGTCTTTAGAATAGTCCTGTAACTCACCTAACAATTTTTGTGCAGAAGCAAGTGTACTTACTGTTACTACATTATTTTGTGAAGTTGATTTTTGTGCTGTCTTTTCTAAATATTGTCTGCTTTTGTTTTGGCTTTTTATTAATTCTTGCACTGATGATTCAACAGCTACTCTACCGTACTCTATAAGTCATTTCTTTATTATGTAAAATAATACTCACAAGCTTGTTTATATCTCCAGAAGACCCTATTATATCTTTTACATAATTATCTATTTCATTGCTAATCTGGCTAGCATGACTTATGTGATTAAAGTATATATTAAATAATGCAGTTATAACCTCTCCTCGATTTTCCTCTGTTACAATATCTCTCATTCCTCTTGATATATGTGCACGCGTAAAGCCCGGTTCTTTTGTTATAAATTTGTAAAATTGATTTGAAAGTCTTTCTACTATTGCTTGTGGTTGTTCTCCTTCGTTAAATTTTATTGTGAATGAGTCTTTTATTCCTTTTTTTAATATTTGTTCATTGCTCATATTATTCATAACATTATCCTTTTCTTTTATTTGCTTCTAATATAACATTAAATTTTTCTTTTTGCAATAATTTATTTTTATCAAATTTTAAAAGACAGAATCTTATACAAGATTCTGTCTTTTAAATTATATATAAATTAATTTTCTGGTTCCAATAATCCATAATTTACATTGTCTTTTAATTTAAATAATACATTAACTTTATTTGTTTCTTGGTTTATAAACACTATAAATCTATCTTGTGGTTTTTCTTGTAATTTTAATTTTGCATCTTCTGGTGTTATAGGTTTTATATCATAATAAATTGTTTTTATTATTTCGTTTTCTATTTTTGCTTCTTCTTCAAAATTTCCTGCTATAGCTTTTATTGAGTCGTCTTTATTTGCTTTGTCTTTTCTTGTTTTCCATTTTCTAATTTGCCCTTCTAATATATCTATGTCTTTATCAATTGATGCATACATATCTTTATGTGAAGTTACCGCTCTATATGTATCTTGTTTTACTTTTACACTCATTTCTGCTATTTGCTCATTTCTTTCTGTTCTTATTGTAACTGTTACATCAATATCTCCATCAAAATATTTTTCTACTCTTTCCATTTTCTTTTCAACATAATCTTTTATTGCTTCTGTTGCTTTAACCTCTTTACCTGTTATTTTTATATTCATCATAATAACCAACTCCTCTTCTTATGTTATAATTAATTATATATTAATATTATAATTTAGGCAAGAAATATTTGTCAAAATTGTAATTTGCTGTTTAGAGATTAGAGATTAGAGGTTAGAGATTAGAAATTAATTGCAGATGTTGTAGGGGCGAACTGTGTTCGCCCGTATCAAATTGCGGGCGAACACAGTTCGCCCCTACAGCAAAAACCAAATTTCAAAAACAAAATTTATTCATACAAATTACAATTTGTATTCTTTTTCTAATTTTTCTTGTAGATAAATTTTAGATATAATTTCTAATTCTTTTATGGATTCCTCTGGTACATCAAATGAAAATATTTTTTTTGAATTTGCAAGTATTATATACCTTATTGCATCTTTTGTTGTCTCAGAAATTTCTATTGCACCTTTATCTTGTTTTGCACAAATTTTGCACTTAAATCCGCTATCTTTAAAGCTAAAATGTGTTAAATTCTCTTTGGTTTTGCAATTTTTACATTCCTCTATTACTGGTCTGTAGCCTATTATTGATAAAAGTCTTAATGAAAATACAGAGTTTATTAATTTTAAGTTTTTATTTGTTTCTGAAATCATGTATAGTGTATTTAGGAATAATTGCATAATTTTATATGTATTCTGGTTTTCTGTTGTAACATCATTTATTATTTTTGTAATATGTGATGCGTATTTTAATTTGTCCAAATCTGTTCTTATGTTATAAAATACTTCTATTACTTCACATGAGTTTATTGAGTATGTATTTGCACTTTTATATAATAAATAATCTCCAAAACATAAAAATTGAGTAGCAGCCATTAGCAAACTTTTTGGCCTTCTTGAGCCTTTTGCTGCCACTTCAATTTTTCCGAATGTTTGGAGTTAATATTGTTACAATTTTATCAAAGTCTGATACTATTTTTTCTGCTATTACTATTCCTTTCACTTTTAATAATTTCATAGTTTTCCGCCCTTATATCTTCTTCTATATTACTTATTTGTTTTAATTCTAAAAATGTATCTATATTTCCAGTTTTTTTAAAGGTATTCCATGCTATTTGTTTTATCATATGTCCTCATCTCCTTGCAAAATATGTAAATTGTTAAATTACACATTTAAACCTTTAATTTTATCTTTTGTATTTTTTTAGTTTTTATTCGCTTTTAAATTTTTTTAATAAGCTTTCATTATCTTGCCAATTTTCTTTTACTTTAACCCATAATTTTAAATTAATTTTTGTATCTAAAGTTCTTTCCATATCTTGTCTTGCATACATTCCTATTTTTTTAAGCATTGCTCCATCTTTTCCTATTACAATCCCTTTATGGGATTTTCTTAAAACATATATTGTTGCTTCTACATCATAAATATCTTTTCCTTTTGTTGTTTTTCTAAGTTGCATTTTTTCTACTTCTACAAGTATTCCGTGTGGTACTTCTTGGTCTAACAATTTTAATGCTTTTTCTCTTATTGCTTCTTCCATAAGTTGCCTTGCTGTTTGATCTGTGTATTCATCTATATCATAATATGCTGGTCCCTCTGGAAGGTTCTTTTCTATTTCTTCTAATATTGTTTCTGTGTTCTCATTCTTTAATGCTGAAATTGGTATTATTTCTTGAAATTTATATTCTTCGCTATACATTTTTATTAACGAAAATAGTTCCTCTTTTTTTATTAAATCTATTTTATTTATTAAAAGAATAGTTTTAGGATTTTTTTCTTTTATTTTTTCTAGTATTAATTTATCTCCTTTTCCAATTTTATTTGATGTTGCTTCTACTATAAATAAAACTATGTCTACATTTTCTAAAAATGTCCATGCTGTTTCATTCATTGTTTCTCCTAATTTTGTTTTGGGTTTATGTATTCCTGGTGTGTCTACAAATATAATTTGGGAATTTTCTCTGTTTACTATTGCTCTTATTGCAGTTCTTGTTGTTTGCCTTTTATCTGTTGTTATTGCAACCTTTTCTCCAACCAAACTATTTATTAATGTTGATTTCCCTACATTTGTTCTTCCAATTATAGAAACAAAACCTGATTTAAATTTATCCATTTCTCCTCCTAATTATATATTAATCTAATGTATTTTTTTGTAAAAAAAATAGAGAGATTTATAATTTTATATTTACTTTTTTTGATTTTTAATCTATTTGTTTTACATATATATTCATATTTTTTCTAATTATATTATGCTTTATTCTTTTTTGCAACTAAAATAGGAGATGTTAATTCATCTCCTATTTATGATTGTTTTATAAAATTATACAGATTAATCCTCCGCTTCCTTCGTTTATGATTCTTTCTAATGTTTCTTGCAATTTTTCTTGTGCTTCTTCTGGCATTCTATATAGCTTATTTTGGAGTCCTTCATTTACTAATTCATGCAAATTCTTGCCAAATATGTTTGATTCCCAAATCTTTAGAGGATCATTTTCAAATTCTGATAATAAATAGTTTACTAATTCTTCTGATTGTTTTTCGCTTCCTACTATTGGTGATACTTCTGTTTCTATATCTGCTCTAATCATATGTATTGATGGTGCTTTTGCTCTTAATCTTACACCAAATCTTGAACCTTGTTTTACCATTTCTGGTTCATCTAAAATTAATTCTTCCATTGCTGGCATTACTATTCCATATCCTTTTTGTTTTACTTCTTCTAATGCCATAGATACTTTATCATATTCTTTTTTTACTTTCGCCAAATTTGAAATTGTTGTAAATAAGTCTGCCTCGTTTAATACATCTACACCCGTTATTTCTGTTAATACTTTATAGAATAGATCATCATTTAGTTGTATATCTAAACATACAGATCCTTTTCCTAAATTTATTTCTTTAATTGTAGTTTGTTTTATTATTTCTACTGAATTAATTTTATCTATTCCTACTTTTATATTTTTTATTATATTTGTTTCTTTAAAGGCTTCTTTTATATTTTTGTAAAGATTTTTCTTTAATTCATGCTCTTCTGATAATCCATCTATCCAACCTGGAAAGTTTAAGTTGATTCTTTCTACTGGAAACTCATATAAAATTTTGCCAAATATATTATTTACATCTTCCATATTTAAATTTGTACAATCTGTTGGAATTACTGCTACTCCATATTTTAGTTCTAATTCTTTTGCAAGTTCTTTGCAATAATCTGAATAAGGGTTGTTTGTATTTAATACAATTACAAAAGGTTTATTTAATTCTTTTAATTCTTTTACTACTCTTTCTTCTGCTTCTATATAATCTTCTCGTGGAATTTCTGTTATGCTTCCATCTGTTGTAACAAGTATTCCTATTGTAGAATGTTCTGTAATTACTTTTTTTGTTCCCATTTCTGCCGCTACTTCAAAAGGCATTTCTTCTTCTGACCACGGCGTTTTTACCATTCTTGGAACGTCATTTTCCATATATCCGTAGTGCATTATTTACTAAATATCCTACACAATCTACTAAACGTGTTTTTAATTTTAAATTTTCCCCTATCGTAATTTCTACTGCCTCATTTGGTACAAATTTAGGTTCTGTTGTCATAATGGTTCTTCCTGCTGCACTTTGTGGAAGCTCATCTCTTGCTCTTTCTTTTTTATAAACATTTTGTATGTTTGGTATAACCAATAAATCCATAAAATTTTTTATGAATGTTGATTTACCAGTTCTAACAGGACCGAACTACTCCAACATATATATCTCCATCTGTACGGCTAGCAATATCCTCGTATATTTCTAAATTTTCCATATTAATATACCCTCCTAATTTTAAAATGTTTGTACAATTAAACTTTAATAAATGTATATTAGGAAAGTTAAAGTATTATTACACTTTTTTAATCTTTTTTATTCTTAGTTATTTTTGCCAATTTTTCTGCCTGCTCTTTTTGCTTGTCTAATGGAAGCCATTGAAAAGCTGAACAAACAAATTCTCCGTATTTAGTAGTGTTTTCTTTAATATTATCCATATCATCTTTTTTCATAAAATCATCCTCTTAATTATTATTTATATATATTAATTTAAATATTCAAATTTGTATTAAAATGAAAATATTTTTATATATTACATATAATATATAAGGGGAGAATTTTATGGAGAAAATTAGATATTTTGACCATGCAGCTACTACATCTGTAGATGAAGATGTTTTAAAAGAAATGTTGCCTTTTTTTTCGATTGAATATGGTAATCCATCATCTATTTATAGTATAGGCAGACATGCTAAAAAAGCTGTAGAAGAATCTAGACAAAAAGTAGCAAGAGTTATAAATTCAATTCCAAGAGAAATATATTTTACTAGTTGTGGTAGCGAAAGTGATAATCTTGCAATAAAAGGTATAGCCTATGCAAATAAATGTAAAGGGAATCATATTATTACAAGCAAAATAGAACATCCTGCTGTATTAAATACATGTAAATCTCTTGAAAGTGAAGGGTTTAATATAACTTATTTAGATGTTGATAAAAATGGTTTTATAAACTTATCTGATTTAGAAAATAACATAACTAACAAAACTATTTTAATAAGCATAATGTTTGCAAACAATGAAATAGGAACGATTCAGTTAATAAAAGATATTGGATTAATTGCAAAAAAACATAATGTTATATTTCACACAGATGCAGTTCAAGCAGTTGGAAACATACAAATAGATGTTAAAAAAATGAATATAGATTTACTTTCAATGTCGGGCCATAAATTTTATGGTCCTAAAGGAATTGGAGCCTTATATGTAAGAAAAAATATTGACTTTAAAAAACTTCAGGATGGAGGCCATCAAGAAAAAGATAAAAGGGCTGGTACAGAAAATGTTGCTGAAATAGTAGGCTTGGGTAAGGCAATAGAAAAGGCATATGATAATTTAGAATATAATAACTGTAAAATTAGAAAATTAAGAGATTTTTATGAAAATGAGATAGAACAAAGAATACCTTATATAAAATTTAATGGCAATAGAAATAATAGATTACCTGGAAATAGTAATATATCATTTGAAGGTATTAATGGAGAAGAACTATTGTTTAAATTAGATGAAAAATTAATATGTGCATCCGCAGGCTCTGCTTGTAGCTCTGGCTCAAGCAGTCCTTCGCATGTTTTATTAGCAATAGGTTTAAAAGAAAATTTTTCTAAGGGTTCCTTAAGAATTTCTTTTGGAAAAGAAAATACAATGGATGATACAAAATATTTAATTGAATCTTTAGTTCAAATAATTAAATCTCTAAGAAAGAATATTTAAATTAAAATCACAATTATATTTTCCGCACAAATTACACTCTTAGTTTTTTTATTGTTTTAATTTCATCAAATAGATTGTCTATTATTTCTTTTCTCTTAAGATATGCAGTTCTATACTCCTCTAATACAAATTTGTAATTTCTAAAGTCTTCTCCTTTTTCGAACATTGACTTCATACATGCTTCAAAATATTCTTTTTTAGATTCTTTTTTTGCTGTTTCCCTTTTAAAATTATAGTTGCTAATTGTTTCAAGTCTTTTTATTTGTGTGTCTAAATAATTTGTATATTCAAAAATACAACTAATTTCATAGTTAATATCATCTATTACTACTTTAAATAATTTTTTAACAACTTTTGGATTTAGCTTTCCTATTTTTGTGTTCTCTTCCATACTTTTTAAAGCTACAGACATTGGAACTGTAGGTTGAGCTTCTTGAATTAAAAGCTTTAAAGTGTCTGTAATTCCTATATGGCTTTTATATTGTCTTTTACTTACTATTGCATCAAATTCATCTGCAACACGAATTATTTGTCCCTCTATTGGGATATCTTTTTTTGTTAATCCTTTTGGATAACCTGTTCCATTTAATGCTTCGTGGTGATAAATAGTACCAGCACAATATGGCCTAAGTTTAGGATCCTCCATACACATTTTATAGCCTATAGTTGTATGTGTTTTCATAATTTCATATTCTTCATCTGTTAAAGGTCCATTTTTTTGAAGTATTCTAGATGGAATAAACAATTTCCCTATATCGTGCAAGTATGCACATGTAGTACAGTATACTACAAAGTCTGTCTTTAAATGCATATATTCGCAAAGTCTACAAGTAATATTAGCTACATTTTCGCAATGTTTACGAGTAAAAGGGTCTAGTGTGTCTAACATACTTAGTTGATATCTCATAGATTCATCTAAATTATATGATTTTAGATTCGCTCTGTTATAAAAATCAAATTCTTCCTTCATTTGTATCTCCCAAATTTATTTAAATAATTCAAAATAATTTTATATCTAATAATAAACTTGGTCAATAGGGACGGAGCAAAATGTTAAAAAATTTACATTTTGCTCCGTCCCTATTGCTATATTTCCATTTGACTACTTAAAAACCCTGCCGCTGATTGTACTACTTTTAATTCTGTTTCTCCCATTTTTGTATTTCCTTCTTTTGAAAGTAATATTACACTTCCTATTACATCTCCATCAGATATTATAGGATATATTACCTGAGAATTATATTTTCTTTCTTTATTATCATTTTGAGTTATTGGAATAGAAATTTCGTTGTTTTCTTTGCTTGTATATATTTCCTTATTCTCCATAAGTTTTTCTAATTCAGAACTTAAAGATTGTTCTAAAAATTCTTTTTTGGATCCACCCGAAACTGCAATTACCGAATCTTTATCAGTAATACATGCTATATGCCCAGTTGTTTTAGAAAGAGTTTCTGCATATCCTGTTGCAAATTCGGAAAGTTCTCCGATAGGTGAATATTTTTTTAAAATAACTTCTCCCTCTTTATCTGTAAAAATTTCTAAAGGGTCTCCTTCTTTTATTCTTAATGTTCTTCTAATTTCTTTAGGAATAACTATCCTTCCTAAATCATCTATTCTCCTTACTACGCCTGTTGCTTTCAATTTTTCCCCTCCTTTTTTAATTTGGATTTAATTTTATTATTTGTGTTATACTGAAAATTATGCATAATTTTGACAAAAAAAATTGCATCTATTTTAGATGCAATTTTTATATTTTTGTTTATTTTATAATTTTCTAAATACTCCTCCCACAACTCCAAGTATTTTACAATCTGGAACAATTATTGGATCCATTGTGCTGTTTTCTGGTTGTAATCTTATATAATCTTTTTCTTTGTAGAATGTTTTAACTGTTGCTTCATCTTCTATTAATGCAACAACTATTTCTCCATTTCTTGCAGTATTTTGCCTTTTTACTAATATGTAGTCTCCGTCTAAAATTCCTGCCTCTATCATACTCTCACCACGTACTGTAAGCATAAAGCTTTCGCTGTTTCCAACAAAGTCAATTGGAATTGGAAATGTGTCTGTTACATTTTCTACTGCAAGTATTGGTTCTCCTGCTGTAATTTTACCTATTACTGGAACATCTACCAATTCTTTGCCATTGTATAAAGGCTTTGGTGTAGATTTTTTACTGTCTGCAAGTCCTCCTTTTAATACCTTTAAAGTTCTTCCTTTTTGATCTTCTTTTCTAATGTATCCTTTTTTTGAAAGTTTTGCTAAATACCCATGTACTGTTGCTGTAGAACTAAGTCCAACTGCTTTTCCTATTTCCCTTACTGATGGTGGATACCCTTTATCTTTTATTTGTTTTTCTATAAATTTTAATATTGCTCTTTCCCTTTTGTTTAAATCGGTTATTTCTTCGCTTTTCAATAAAATCCCTCCCGAAAATTTATTTGCATATATCTTATCACACAAACAAATGAATGTCAAACAAAAGTTTTGTTTTTATAAAATAATTTTAAAATTAATTTTGCTACTTCTAAAAAAAAGAATGGTTTTAATCAAACCATTCCATTTCCCAATCTATAAATTTAACTGTGTCTCCTTCTTTTACTCCCATCTGTTTTAGTCTATCTTCTACTCCTAAAAATCTAATACTTTTTTGGAAATAATAAAGTGATTCACTATCTTCTAAATTTGCTCTACTCATTATTTTTTCTATTGCTGGTCCCTCTACAATAAATATTCCGTCTTCTTTTTTTATTGTAAATGGTTCTTCATCTTCTGTTAGAGTATATACTTTCTTTTCTTCTACTTCTTCTAATTCCTCTTCTGGCAATGTTTTTAAGACTTTAGATACATGGGTAAATAATTCTTTTAGTCCTTCTCCTGTTACAGCTGATATTTTGAAAATTTCCAATTTTTTTTCTTTTGCTAATTTTTCTAATTCCAAATATAGTTTTTCATCTTGCATAACATCTATTTTATTGGCAACAATAATTTGTTTTCTTGTACTCAATTTTTCGCTATATTTTTTGAGTTCTTTATTTATTGTTTTAAAATCTTCTACTGGATTTCTTCCTTCTAAACCAGATACATCTATTACATGCAATAATAATCTTGTTCTTTCTATATGCCTTAAAAATCTTAGTCCAAGCCCTACTCCTTCGCTTGCTCCTTCGATTATTCCTGGAATATCTGCTAAAACAAAACTATCTCCATATTCTGTTTTTACTACTCCTAAATTTGGCTCTAATGTTGTAAAATGATACTCTGCAATTTTAGGTCTTGCAGATGTTACTATTGAAAGTATTGTAGATTTACCGAACACTTGGAAATCCAATTAAACCTACATCTGCAAGTAATTTTAATTCTAGTATTACCTCTTTTTCTATTCCCTTTTCTCCATCTTGTGCAAATCTTGGTGCTTGTCTTGTAGATGTTGCAAAATGTGAATTTCCTTTGCCACCTCTTCCACCTGGAAGTATTAATTCACATTGTCCCTCTTTTGACAAATCTGCAAGTAACCTGCCAGTTTTAGCATCTCTTACAACTGTCCCTCTTGGTACTTTTATATATAAATCGTCTCCCGATTTTCCGAAAACACCTATTTCCGCTACCATTTTGTCCATTTTCTGCTTTATATTTTTTATTGTATCTAAAATTAATTAAGGTGTTTGAATCTGGGTCTACTACAAAATATATGTCGCCACCTTTTCCACCGTCTCCTCCGTCAGGTCCTCCTGCTGCTACATATTTTTCTCGTCTAAATGTAACTGCTCCGGTTTCCCCCATTTCCTGATTTAATTATAATTTTTGTATAGTCTACAAACATATATCTCTCCTTATAAAATACCTATTTTATTTTTAACTTCTTCTAATGTTTTTGATGCTAATTTTCTTGCTCTTTCAGCACCTTTTGTATATATTTCTTTTAGATAATCTTTATTTTGTAAAATCTCTTTGTATTTTTCTTGTACTGGTTTTAATTTATCTATTACAGAGTTTGCAACTGCTACTTTAAAATCTCCATAACCTTTTCCTTCAAATTCTATTTCAATTTCTTGCATACTTTTATTTGTAATTGCAGAATAAATTTGCATTAAATTGCTTACACCTGGTTTGTTTTCTGGATCAAATTTTATTTTGTTTTCTGAATCTGTTACAGCTTTTTTAAATTTTTTCATAATGACTTCTGGTTCATCTTCTACAAATATTACATCATTTGGATTTGTAGCACTTTTGCTCATTTTGCTTTCTGGATCTTGAAGTCCCATTATTCTTGCACTTTCTTTTCTTACATATGCTTCTGGAATTACAAATGTCTTTCCATATAGCTTATTAAATCTTTCTGCTATATCTCTTGTAATTTCTAAATGTTGCCTTTGGTCTTCTCCAACTGGAACTAAATCTGCTTTATAAAGCAATATATCTGCTGCCATTAATGCTGGATATGTAAATAGCCCTGCATTAATATTATCTGCGTGTTTTGCTGCTTTATCCTTAAATTGTGTCATTCTTGATAATTCTCCCATATATGTGTAGCAATCCAATATCCATCCAAGTTCTGCATGTTCCTTTACTTGTGACTGAATAAATAAAGTGTTTTTTTCTGGATCTAATCCTGCAGCTATATATGTTGCAAGAATTTTTAGAGTATTATTCCTTAGCTCTTCTGGGTCATTTCTAACTGTTAATGTATGAAGATTTGCTATCATATAATAGCAATCATATTCTTCTTGCATATGTACCCAGTTGTTTATTGCTCCTAAATAATTCCCCAATGTTAATTTTCCTGTTGATTGAATTCCACTCAATATTATTTTTTTACCCATAAAGATTATCCTCCTTCTGATTTCAACTGTAATAATTTCTATATATTATATATTATTAAATTAATTTTTACAATATATAATGCAAAAGGACGACCAAAGGTCGCCCATATAAATTTTACAAATTAATTATTTTCTACTGGGTATACACTTACTTGTTTTTTATCTTTACCCAATCTTTCAAATTTAACTTTTCCATCTACTAATGCATATAAAGTGTCATCACTACCTTTATTTACATTTGTACCTGGATGCATTTTTGTTCCTCTTTGTCTTACTAATATATTTCCTGCTAAAACAAATTGTCCATCAGCTCTTTTTATACCTAAACGTTTTGATTCACTATCTCTTCCGTTTTTAACACTACCTTGACCTTTTTTGTGTGCCATTTATAATTCACTCCCTTCTTATGCTTAAAATTATCTATCCTAATTATATAAATTCTATTTTGTTGTTTCTTTTTTTGCTGTTGTTTTCTTTGCTGTTGTTGTTTTAGTTGTTGTTTTCTTTGCTGTTGTTTCTTTTTTTGTTGTTGTAGTTTTTTTTGCTGGCTCTTTTTTTGCTACTGTTTCTTTTTCTGTAGCTGTTTTTGTGCTAGCTGTTTTTATTGCTGTAATTTCTACTTTAGTATATGGTTGTCTATGTCCTTGTTTTTTTCTTTCATTTTTTTTAGGTTTCATTTTGAAAACTATTATTTTCTTTCCTTTACCATGAGAAACTACTTTTCCTTCTACTTTAACTCCTTTTACATAAGGGTTTCCAACTTGTACTTTTCCATTATCAGATACTAACATTACTTTATCAAAAGTAACTTTTTTTCCTTCTTCTGCATCTAATTTTTCGAAAAATACTACATCTTTTTCTTCTACTTTGTATTGCTTTCCACAAGCTTCGATTACTGCGTACATATTAAATACGACCTCCATTTTTCTAATACTCGCTAAGTTTAAATTTAGGTAACTATTAATTTTATAGTTTTTAAAACCTAACTTATGCGGCTTACAGATGAATATTTTACCATAATATATGAATATTTGTCAATCATTTTCAAGAATTTATTTTCCATTATTTCAATTTCATTGAAAGCAGTTTTGATATTCCATTTTCCTCCATTGTTATTCCATATACTGTATCTGCCGCTTCCATTGTTCCTTTTCTGTGTGTTATAACTAAAAATTGTGTGTTTTTTGTAAACTTTTTTAAGTAATCTGCAAATCTATACACATTTACATCATCTAGGGCTGCTTCTATTTCATCTAATACACAAAATGGTGCTGGATTTATTTTTAATATTGCAAATAATAATGCTATTGCTGTAAATGCTTTTTCTCCTCCTGATAGAAGCAACATGTTTTGGAGTTTTTTTCCTGGTGGCTGTGCCTCAATATCTATTCCACATTCTAATATATTCTCTTCGTCTGTTAATTTAACTTCAGCATTTCCTCCGCCAAATAATTCTCTAAAGACTTCTCCAAAATTTTTATTTATTACTTTAAATTGTTTTGCAAATTGATCTTTCATTATTTTTGTCATATCTTGTATTACTTTCTTTAAGTTACTACTAGAATTTTCTAAATCTAACCTTTGCTCACACATAAAGTCATATCTTTCTTTTGTTTGCTTATATTCTTCTATGGAATCTATATTTATACTTCCTAAGTCTTTTATTTGGTTTCTTAATGTTTTTACTTTTTTGGCTGTTTCTGCAACATTGTCTGGTTTTTTATATAAACCGTCTACATTGTTTGGTGTAATTTCGTAGTCTTCCCACATTTTGTTTATAGTTTGTTCAAGTTCATATTCTAGTTTAGATTTTTTAACTTCTTGCTTACTTGTTTGTTCTTTTAAGTTGTCTATTATTTTTATTTTTTCTGATATTTCTAGTTCTGCTTTTTCAAGTTCGCTGTTTTTTTCTATTCTTTCTTGTTTTAATTGTTCTACCTTGCTACCACTAGTTTGTACTTCTTTTTTCATTTTTTCTATTTCTTGATTTAATTCTTCTATTTCTTCTTCTAATTTTTTATTGTCTTCTAAAGCTTTTTCTCTTAATGTTTTTTTGTTTTCTATGCTTTTTTTGTTATTTTCTATATCTTGGTCTATTCTATTTATTAATTCATCAATAGATGTGCTACTTTCATCAAAAGAAGAAACAGAAATTTTTAAGTTTGTTATATCAAAATTTAAATCGTCTATATCTTTTTGTTTATCTTTATTTTTTTCACTAAACGCTTTTATTTGTGTATTTAATTCTTCTGATTCTTTTTCTATTATTTCGATTTCCCTGCTTAAATCCTCTTTTGTTTTTTTACTTTTTTCTTTTTCTTCTCCTATTTCTTTTATTTCATTTCTTAATTTTTCTAATTTTGCTTCTAGCCTTTTTATAGTGTCTTCTATTGCTACTACTTTTTGCTTTTCTGTAGCATATACTATTTCTGTATCTTGCATAGTATGTTCTAGTCCCATAACTTCTTCTAGAACTTCTTCATTATCTTTTTCGTAATTTTCTTTTTCTTTTTGCATGTCTTCTATCTTTTTTGCAAGTTTTTTTATTTCTTTTTCTAATTCTTGTATTTGCGAAGTTCTCCCTATAATGTTATTAAATTTAGTATTATTTGATCCTCCTGTTATTGCTCCGCTAGGGTTTATTACATCACCTTTTAATGTAACAATTCTAAATGAATATTTGTTTTTTCTTGCAAGTGTAATTGCATTTTCCATTGTCTCTACTATTACTGTACGTCCTAATAAATTTAAAATTATATCCTCATATTTTTTATTTACTTTTACTAGGTCTGAAGCAATTCCTATTACTCCATCTGTTTTACTTATTTTTTCTAATTTTCTTCCTTTTACAGCAGAAATTGGAAGAAATGATGCTCTTCCTAAATTGTTTTTTCTTAAATGCTCTATTAATTTTTTTGCATCTTCTTCTGTATCTGTAACAATATTTTGTAATGCTTGCCCTAGTGCCATTTCTATGGCAGTTTCATATTCTTTTTCTACTGATATAATGTTTGCAAGAACTCCATGCATTCCTTTTTTTAAGCCTGTATCTTTTTCGCAATCTAGTAATAATGATTTTACACTTCTTATATATCCTTCTTTTTCTTTTTCCATGTCATTTAAAAATTTAAGTTTTGAATCTTTTATTCTCATTTCACTAGACATATTATTTATTTTGTTTTCGTATTCTTGTATTTTAGATAAACTTTCTTCTTTTTTTGTAGATATTTCTTCTAGTTTTTTAGTTATCTCATTTCTTTGTGCTTCTATTTCATAAAATGTTTTTGATATTTCATCTTTTTCTAAACGTTTTTGGTCTAATTCTGAAATGGTCTCTTGTATTTCGTTTTTTACTACCTTTTCTCTTTTTTCAAAATTTTCATAATTTATTTCTTGAGTATTAATTAAACTTGATTTCTCATATTTTAAGTCTATGTTTTCTTCTACTTTCTTTTTCTTTTCTTCTATCTTTTTTTCTTCTTCTGATAATTTTGCACTTATTTTTTCTAGCTCTTTTTCTTTTTCTTCTAATTCTTTTGCAAATTTTTCTCTATTAGAAAATAGGTTTGTCTTTTTTTCTAATCTTTGTTTCTTTTCTTCTTCTAATTCTGTTATTCTTATGCCTACTTCTTCTATTTCTTTTAAATATCTA
This sequence comes from uncultured Clostridia bacterium, assembly GCA_944392485.1. Taxonomy (GTDB): domain Bacteria; phylum Bacillota; class Clostridia; order TANB77; family CAG-508; genus CAG-452. The sequence goes on from CALXWO010000004.1 coordinate 61,364, forward strand.
TCATAGTTTTCGTTATTATTTGCTATTCTTTCTTTTGCTATATTTATATCTGAATTTATTTTCTCTTGCTTTTTGCTCGTTTCAAAACCTAAGTTTTGTGTTTCTTCTATTTTGGACGTAATTTCATCTATTTTAGCTTTAAGCATCTCCTTTAACTCTTGCTTTTCTTGCTGTTTTGCATCCTCTTGAGCTGTTTGATTATTAAATATTTCTATATCTTTTGCTATTTCTTCTATTTTTTGTTTATAATTATCTATATTGTATAAAAATAGTCCTACTTCAATTCCTTTTAATTCTTCTCTTAAATCTAAAAATTTTTTTGCCTTTTCTGATTGTTTTTTTAATGGATCTAAATTTACTTCTATTTCTGATAATATGTCATTTATTCTAAGAAGATTTAATTTTGTTTGTTCTAGTTTTTTTTCAGAATCAGCTTTTCTTACTCTATATTTTACAATACCTGCTGCCTCTTCAAAAATAGCACGTCTATCTTCTGATTTATTACTTAGTATTTCATCTATTTTGCCTTGCCCTATTATAGAATAACCGATCTTTTCCTATACCTGTGTCCATAAAAAGTTCTAATACGTCTTTTAATCTACAAGGTGTTTTGTTTATAAAGTATCCTGATTCTCCACTTCTATATAGTCTTCTTGTTACTGTAACTTCTGAATATTCTATCGGAAGTTTTCCATCTGTATTGTCTATTACAATTGAACTTTCTGCAAACCCTAGGGATTTTCTACTTTGTGTTCCTGCAAATATAATATCTTCTGATTTTGATCCCCTTAATGATTTCATGCTTTGTTCACCAAGTACCCATCTTATGCTATCAGATATATTACTTTTACCTGAACCATTAGGTCCAATAACAGCTGTAATTCCTGGCATAAACTCTAGTACAGTTTTATCTGCAAATGATTTAAATCCCTGTAATTCTAATCTTTTTAAGTACATTTTTCTCTCCTTCAAAGAAAATAGATGCCTATAGCATCTTTTTCTTAAAAACTAATATTATATATAATATATTAAAAAAAGGTTTTTATCAACATTTTTTTGCATTTTTTAAGGACGAATTAAGTTCGCCCTTAAAATTTTAAACTAATACAAATATTTTATGTATAAAATTCTTCTATAGGCACTTCTTGTCCATCTATGCTTACTGTACCGCTACTAAGGTTTCTTTCTTCTTCTATAGCTTGCGTTGTACTTTCACTTGCCTCTTGTGCTGTTTCGAATAATCCGTTCGTAAATGCTCTATATGTAGAAATAATAATTTCGTTTTCCAATTTTTCTAATACCATTGGTTGTAGATTTATAAATAAATTGTTTAATTGTTCTTGTGGTAAATTATTTATTACTAAATAATTTCCTTCTGTAAAATCTTGTATCTCTTGGTTTTGAGAAAAATCAGTTGTATTACTTAATTCAAACGCAACATCTGTTCCTTCTATGCTAGTAGTAAAAGACATATTGTTTGTAATATTTGATGATGTAAGTGCTCCTGTTCTATTTAAAGAAATATTATAATTTCCTGTTTCTTGGTTATTTTCTTTTAAAATAATATTTGCATTAATAGTTTTTTGTTCTGGAGTGTTTATTGTTTTTGTAGCTACTATGCTTATTTGACTATTAGCTGTATTATCTATAACATATGCTGAAAATGTCAATCCAGAATTTATTTTATCTAATGATAATTCTATTGTTTTATTATTTTCTGGTAAAATTGATATTGCTAGTTTTACTGTATTTTTTTCCTTTTTATATACTGATATTTTTATAAAATCTATATTTTCTTCACTACTTATTTCTCCAGATAAATCTGTTATCATTCCATCTATTGTAGATTGGTAATCTTCAATAGATATATTATTTGTTTTATTAAATAAATTATATGTTTCTTGGTCATTTTTTGCTGTTTCTAAAACATTTAATAAGATATTTCTAAAATCATTTAATTTTATTGTTACAGCATATCCATCTGCATTTATTTTAGCATTTCCAACTAATATGCTGTTCATTTCTATTTTTGAATAATTATCCTGTGGAATTTCTTCAATAATGTTATTTAAATATTTATTTATTATTGGTTTTATTTCTTCATAATTTATACTAGAATTTACATTATTAAAATCTATTTTATCTGGTATTGCATCTAAATTTTCTGCTCCTAACTTACCTACAAATTCCTTTAGATTATTGTTTTCGATTACTATATATTGATTTATTATATCTTGAAACTGTATTCCAATTAAATCTTGATTTTGTAAATAATTTAGTGTTAATAAATTGTTATCATCTCTATTTATTGCAATTTGTAATTCTTCTTTCTGATTTGTAGGGTCAGAATTTCCATTGTATGTTATTGTTTCTCTATTGCTATTTTCTCCTTCTGCTATATTTATATTAATTTCTCCGCTAGTAGAATGAGGATTACTTGATAATCTTTTTGTATAATTACTATATTCTTCTAAATCAATTAATTCCTTCAAATCAATTTGTGATATGTATTTGTAAAACAATTCTTGCTCAGATTTAAAAATATCTGTTGCAAAATATAATGCTACAAATATTCCACATAACAACACTAGCATAACTACTAATGTTATAATTATAATTTGAGTTTTTTTCATATGTTACCTCTCCTATTTAATACAATATTTTTACTTTTAAATTATATCATATCAAGTTTTTTATATCTACAATTTTTGTCACTTTTTTATTGTTTTTTACATAGTATATATTAAGCTAAATGCTAATTATAATATAAAAGGAATGATATTAATGGATTTTGAAAAAGATTTTTGTCCTGTTGTTAAAGTTGACGGTTTTATAGAAAAAGGCAAACAATTTGATTTAGAAATTAATCTTCCAGAAGATAACAGAAATGTAATTTATGGTGTAATAAAAGACTGCTATAAAGATCCTGTAGAAGATGCTGTTGTAAAATTAATTGAAGTGTGTTACGAATATGGTAAGGAAGAAAGAAAGCCTGTTTCTCATACATTTACTGATGAAAATGGTGAATTTGTATTTGGACCTCTTTGTCCAGATAAATCATATGAAATACAAGTTTGGGTAAATAGAGTTAAACATGTTAAAATTTGTGCTGAATGCAAAAGAAAAGGAAAATGTTTAAAGGGCGTTAAACTTGATTGCGATAAAAAGGATTGCAAAGATAATTGCGAAAATCCTTGTAAATAAGGCATAAAAAAAGTGGCTTTATAATAAGCCACTTTTTTATGCCATTCCCATTTTTTTAGCCAATTTTCTTCCTGTTTTCATTAATTTTCTTTTGTTCATCATCCCTTCGCTATACATAAATGTAACACCTGCTGCTATTGCTGTTCCAATTAACATACCTTTTACAAATTTCATAATTAAAATCTCCTTTCTAAATTGTAATTTACATTATTATTTCTTTTGGAATCTTTTTTATACAACTTTATTAAAGAATAAATTTCGTAAATTGTAATTAATATTAAAAAATACCCAAAATATTTTTTTAAATGTTCTACATCCATGTTTACTGAAATTTTAGCCCCTACAATTGCACCTATTATTCCAGATATTGCAACTGGTATTCCTATTTTCCAATCTATTAATTTATCTTTAATTGTAGTTATAATTGCTGTAATAGATGTTGGTACAAAAAATATTAAATTTGTTGCTTGTGCAATATGCTGATCTATTCCCATAAAAACAGATAGTATAAGAATTAGAATTGTTCCTCCTCCCATACCTGTACCACTTACTACTCCAGAAATTACGCCTGTTAAAACCTCCATCATAATTACACCTTAAATAATTAATTTTATGGATACATAAGCCAAAAATATTATAAAAGTTATTTTTAATACTTTATTAGATGCTATTTTTAATAATTTAGCTCCTAAAAATCCACCTATAATTCCTCCTAATGCACATTTTACTCCTGTTTGCCAGTCTATAAAATTATTACTATAATAAAAAAATCCGCTAGTTATAACCATTGGCAGTATTGCAAATATGCATGTTGCCCTTGCTTTTGCTTCATCCATTTTAAATACATGAGTAAGTATAGGCACTACAATCATTCCGCCTCCTGCTGCAAACAATCCGCTTATCAAACCCGCAACAATTCCCAATAAAATTTTTTTAATCATGTTTTTCATATTTTTTAATTTCTTTTCTTTTTATATATTTATTTTTACTAAAACAAATTTTTTTATACTCCGATTTTATAAAATATTAGTGCACATTATAATAATATTTTTACTGTTAGGCAATATTTTATTACGTTTATCGTTATATTAGTTTTACTCCATGTTATTTTAAAACATTAGATGATAAAATTTATTGAAAATTAATATATAAAGAGAGATGAGTTTTCATGATTAAAATAAAGTTATCCGATTTATTAGGTAAAAACAAGATGACTCAAAAAGCTTTGTCAGATATAACAGGCATTAGACCAGCAACCGTTTCAAAAATGTATTATGAAGAAATAAAAAGAATTGATGTAAAGCATTTAGATAACATATGCAAGGCTTTTAATTGTGAAATTTCTGAATTATTAGAATATATTCCAGATGAAAAGAAATAAGAAAAACAAAAAGGGACAGACCCCTTTCGTTTCAAAAGCTAATTGAAACGAAAGGGGTCTGTCCCTTTTTGTTTTATTCTATTGTATCATCTTTTATATAATATTTTGTTCCAAGCATTTTGTCTGGCAAGTATTGCTGCTCAACTACATGTCCTGGATAATCATGTGGATATTTATATCCTACCGAATAACCAAAGTCTTTCATTCCTTCTGCCGGTGCGTTTCTAATATGCATTGGAATTTCTCCTGTGTCTTTTGTTCTTACATCTGCCAAAGCCCTATCTATTGCTAAATATGTTGCATTTGATTTTTTTGAATTTGCAACATAAATTGCCGCTTCTGAAAGTATTATTCTTGCTTCTGGCATTCCAACACTTGCTACTGCTTGCATTGCACTATTTGCAACAACCAAAGCATTTGGGTTTGCAAGTCCAACATCTTCTGCTGCTGCAATTACTATTCTTCTTGCAATAAATACTGGGTCTTCTCCGCCTTCTATTGCTCTTGCTAAATAAAATGCTGTTGCATCTGGGTCGCTTCCTCTCATAGATTTTATAAATGCACTAATGTTATCATAGTGGCTATCTCCAGATTTATCAAATACTGCCTTTTTCTTCCCTACACATTCTGCTGCAATTTCGTTTGTAATATTTATTTTTCCGTTTTGGTCTATTGGCGTTGTAAGTACTGCAACTTCTAAACTATTTAATGCTGTTCTTACATCTCCATTTGAAATTTCTGCTATCTTTTTTAATGTGCTATCTTCTATATTTATATTATAACTTCCTAATCCTTCTGGATTTTTTATTGCATTTTTTAATATTGTAAATACATTTTCTATTGTTAATGGTTTTAACCTAAATACCATAGATCTTGAAATTAATGCCTTATTCACCTCAAAATATGGGTTTTCTGTAGTTGCTCCAATTAATATAACTGTTCCATCTTCTACATATGGAAGCAATGCATCTTGTTGAAGTTTATTAAACCTATGTATCTCATCTATAAATAAAATACATTTCCCACTAGGGTTAAGAAGTGGATTCTTTGCTTCTTCTATAGCTCTTTTTATATCATTTACACCACTTGTTACTGCATTTAATTTTATAAATTTATATTTTGTTGTATTGCTTATAACTTTAGCAAGAGATGTTTTCCCGAGAACCTGTTGGACCCCATAAAATTATACTAGATAATCTATCTGCTTTTATTGTTCTATATAATATTTTATCTTTTCCTAATATTTCTTCTTGCCCAACAAATTCTTCTAGTGTTTTTGGTCTTACTCTGTGGGCTAAAGGTATATTTAAATCCATGGTATTCTCCTCTCAAACAAATTGTAATTTGCGTGTTGTGATGTGAGAGGTGTGAAGTGTGAGGTGTGCTTTTTAGGGCTAGGCTACGTAAGGCTTACCCTAATTTCACACTTCCCACATCCCACTTCTCACTTCTCATACAAATTACAATTTATTTTCCTAAATACTTTAATGCTTGTTTTATTATTTCTTCTAATTCCAGATTTTTAATATCTATTTTTTCTAATGTTTTTTCTATTTCTTTTCTTGTGTACCCTAAAACTTGTAATGCTGCTACTGCTTCTTCTGCATCACTTTCTCTTTCGATAATATTGTTTATTTCTTTGTTTTCTTCTATTGCATTTTCTGTTTTTAATTTATCTTTTAATTCTAAAATAATTCTTGCTGCTGTTTTTTTACCAACTCCTGGTATTTTTACAAGTTTTGATATATCATCTGAAATTACTGCAAGTGCAAAACTCGAAGGACTAATTTGAGATAACATTGCAATTGCAGATTTTGCTCCGACTCCGACTTACTGATAATAAAAGTTCAAACATTCTTAGTTCTTCGTTTGAAGAAAATCCATATAAACTAATGTTATCTTCTCTTACATAGTAATATGTATATACTTTTACTATGTTACCTATTTCTCCTATATTTTCAATTGAATTAGTTGGCATAAATATTTTATACCCAATCCCTTGTACATCGATTATTACAAATGTATCTGTTTTTGTATCTAAAGTTCCTTTTACATATGCAATCATTTTTATTCTCCTTGCAAACAAATTTTCTGTTCATATTTTATCACATTTAATTTTTTTTGCAATAGTTTTTTATTATTCAACTGTTACTGATTTTGCAAGATTTCTTGGTTTATCTACATCTAACCCTTTTTCTTTTGAAATATAATATGCAAATAATTGCATTGGAATTACTGATAATATTGGTGATATTAAAGGATTCGTTTTTGGAAGTTTTATTACCTCGTTTAATCCATCATTTTTTATATCTTCACTTGTAATTGCAAGTACTTTTGCACCTCTTGTTACAACTTCTTGTATATTACTAATTGATTTTTCTACTAAGCTTGGGTTAGTCATTATTGCAACAACTGTTACTCCATTTTCTATTAAAGCTATTGGCCCATGTTTTAATTCCCCTGATGCATAACTTTCAGAATGTATATATGAGATTTCTTTTAATTTTAAAGAACCTTCTAAACTTACTGCATAATCTGTTCCTCTACCTAAAAAGAACATATCCTTTTCTTTATATACTTTTCTAGCAAATTCTTGTATTTGTTTTGTATTTTTTAATATTTCTTCTATTTGTGTTGGTATTTTTAAAATGTCTGATTTTAAATTATTAATTTCAGATTTATCTACTTTTTCAAGTTTTTCTGCAAAATACATCCCCAAAATTACTAATAGTGCAACTTGTGATGTATATGCTTTTGTTGATGCAACTGCAATTTCTGGTCCTGCATGTGTATATATTGAATAATCTGCCTCTCTTGTTATTGAACTTCCAATTACATTTGAAATTGCAAGTGTTTTTGCACCTTTTGATTTTGCAAGCTTTAATGCAGCTATTGTATCTGCTGTTTCTCCTGATTGGCTTATATAAATACATAAAGTTCTTTCGTCTATTAATGGATCTCTATATCTAAATTCTGATGCAATATCAACTTCTACTGGTATTTTGCAAAACTTTTCAAATGTTGCTTTTGCTACCAATCCTGCATGCATTGCAGTTCCGCAAGCTACTATATATATTTTATTTAAATTTTCTAAGTATTCTTTACTAAATTCTAACCCTTCTATTTCTATTTTTCCGTTATCTAACTTTGCTCCCACAGTTTCTCTAATTGCTCTTGGTTGTTCATGTATTTCTTTAAGCATAAAATCTTCATATCCATCTTTTTCTGCAGATAATGCTCCCCATTCTATGCTTTTTACTGGTTTTATAATTTCATTTAATTCGCTATCATAAAATTTTATTTTATCCCTTGATAATTCTGCGATTTCGTTATCATCTATTAAATAAAAATCTTTTGTATATGAAAGGATTGCAGGAATATCTGATGAAATATAGTTTTCTTCTAGTCCCTTTCCTATTACTAGCGGGCTATCTTTTCTTACTACTATCATTTTATCTTTATTATATGTAGATAAAATTTCTATTGCATAACTTCCCTTTAAATCTTTGCAAGTATTTTTTACAGCTCTTAACAATTTTTTTTCATCATTTTTACTGTCTTGGTTAAAATAATAATGTAATAAATTTGGAATAACTTCTGTATCTGTGGTAGATAAAAATTCATACCCTTTTTCTATTAAAAAATTTTTTAATTCGTGATAATTTTCTATTATTCCGTTATGCACCACCGCAAAAGATTTACTATTATCTAAATGTGGATGCGAATTTTCTTTTGAAGGCTTACCATGTGTTGCCCATCTTGTATGTGCTATTCCAATTGTTCCTACAAGTTTATCTATTCCACTCAAATTAGATAAATTATTTACTCTACCTTTATTTTTCATTACAACTATTTTGTCGTCTTCTATTGTTGCAATACCTGCTGAATCATATCCTCTATATTCTAATCTCAAAAGACCATTTACCAATATTGGCATTGCTTTTTTATTACCTATATACCCTACAATTCCACACATTTATTTTACCCCTCCATATTTAAAGATTTTTTTATTATACCCTATTATATTATATTAATTTTATTTTTGAAGCAAGTCTAAATTGTAATTTGCTGTTTAGAGATTAGATGTTAGAGGTTGGAAATTAATTGCAAACGTTGTAGGGGCGAACTGTGTTCGCCCGATAATAAATATGCAAATTTATTGCAGACATTGTAGGGGCAGATTCTATATCTGCCCGAAATGGCTTGTTTGTAGGCGGGCGGAAATAGATTCCGCCCCTACAGCGAAAAACCAAATTCCAAAAACAAAATACAATCATAGCAAATTACAATTTATGTGTTTTACAATTGTTGTTTTTATGGTATTATATATATAAATAAAATTTTTATACGAATTTAATTTTAAATGATGCATGTTATTGCAGGGGGTAAATAATATGAAGTTTAGAGATGTTAAAGATTTTTTTAAATCTAATAAGCTTGATAGTGAAGGAAAAAGCCAATCTGTTTTTAAGCAATATTCTACTGATTTTAAATCTCTTATTAGAAATGAATTTAAAAAACCAAAAGAAGAAAGATCTAAAGATTTAATTGCTTTAGTTTTAACTTTAATAATTGTTGCTATTATAATTTTTATATGTTGGAAAGTTCCTGCTTTGCATAATTTTTTATTCCCATAAAATGTGGGAATATTTTTTTATTTTTACCAATAATATATTTATAAGCAACGATAGGTGTGTTAGTAAATATTAACCTATATATTTCTGTAAAGTTATACCTATTAATGCTATATTCAATTTGAAAAATCGCTTTTATTTTATATTGTTTTAAGTGATTTTCGTATACCGTAAAAAGAGGTGTAGTTATGGCTTTAGATTATAATATTATTGGTGAAAGATTAAAACAAGCAAGATTAAATAAAAAGCTTACTCAAGAAAAGCTTGCTGAACAATTAGACGTTTCTGTTGCTTTTTTAAGTAGAATTGAGCGTGGCAGTTCCCTAATTAGTTTAAAAAGATTAAATCAAATTTGTGCTATTTTAGATGTTTCTGAAGGAGAAATATTAAATGGTGTTTCTGAAGATTCTAATAGTTATTTAAATAAAGATTTTTCTAATTTGCTTAAAAGTTGTCCACCAGAAAAAATAAGCCTTATTTATAGTATTGCAAAAGTAATTGTAGAAAGTTAAAATATAAAATAACCTTTAAAACAAATATAATTATTTTATTAAAAATTTTAATCTGTTTTAAAGGTAATTTTTTAATTATCTACATTTTATTTTATATAAAGTGTAAGGCGTGAAGAATTATTACTGTCATTGATTGTCGCATCTCCGTTGCAACTACGATTTAATGCTGATTCGATAGTATTATAAGATCCTCCTCGCAAACTGCGACCACCATTAAGGTATGCCTCTGCTGTCAAATCAAAACAATTTGTCCTTAAATCATATATATTATATATTTCATCTTTTGATCCGCTATCATTTGTAGAGTTTCCTGAATTTGTTATTGCTCTTTGTGTGCTTGTGCCCCATTCTGAATAATCTATTGCTTTACTATCAAAAAATTTAATCATTGCATCCCACTCTTGCCCCCATATCATATTTGTTTGCATATAATCTTTATTTCCTTCTACATTGCTATTTCTTTGTATATAATACAAGCCATACCATCTTACTTGCTTATAATTTGTTTGTGGAATTCTTTTATCTTCTGTTAATACTGTTGTGTTTTCTACACTTCCTATTTGGTTGTTCTCATATATTGTTGTTTCATATCTTCCTATATAAAATCCATTATACTTATTTACACTTCCTACCATTTCTTCATAATGTGCTTTATATGAAAAATCGTTTTCTAGATTCTGCTTTTCTTCTTCTGTTTCTGGATAGTTATAATATTCTTCTCCATATAAATAGTCTAATGTAGTTTGTGAATCATATGGAGCTCCAGTTGATGAATAATTATATGTTAATTCCGTAGGTTCTGAATAATTTGTATTGCCACTATATGTTTCTGTAAAATCTATGCTTACTGGTATCCATACAAATTCATTTTCCTTACTATCTTTTATTACTACTCCTTCTTCTATTGTATTTTCTCCCTCTTCTTTTGATATTTCATATCCTTGTGGAAGTGGAATAATATTAGTTCCGTCTGTTACAGCTATTACTTTTTCATTATCCCAGTCTGCTGGTTTTTCTGCTACACTCCATCCTTCTGGTAACGATATTGGCCCTCCATTTACCCATTCATCTATTATTGCACCTGTTGATAATTCTAATTCTTTATCTCTTTCTGCTATTGTATTTTCTGCTGCTTGTTTTGCTGTATCAAATAGTCCTCCATTTAATGCTACATTTACTGTTACTCCTACTAGAATTATCATTACTATTATTGTTATTATTAGGGCTATTAGGGTAATTCCTTTGGAGTTCGAGCAGACAGAGGCGTCTGCCCCTACGGTTTTTTCTGCAATTTTATTTCTTTTTTGCATTTGTGTTTCTCCTTTCTTTTGTGTATTTTTTATATATGTATTATTTATGTTTATTATAAGTTATATATTCTTCTTTTGCAATATTATTAAAAATAATTTTATCATTTATTTTCTTCTTTTTTAATGTTTTTTATGTTTATTTAAAATTATATATTTTATTATTTACTGAATAGTAGCAAATAATTTATAAAATCTCTTTATTTTTTGTCATATTTATTGTATAATAGTATAGTAATTTATTATTAGGGGGAAATAATATGTGGTCTTTTTGGTTAATTGTTGCTGGTATATTTTTTATAATTGAAATTGCAACAGTTGGTTTTTTAATGTTTTGGCTTGGAATTGGAGCACTTTTTGCAATGGTAACAAGCTTTTTAACAGATAGTTTAATTGCTCAGACTGTTGTTTTTGCTGTAAGTTCATGTATACTAATTCCTCTTACTAAACCACTTGCAGATAAATTTACAAGTAAAGAAAAAGTTGCAACAAATAGTTATTCTCTTATTAATAAACATGGAATTGTTACTGTTGATATAAACCCAATAGAGGCAACAGGGCAAGTAAAAGTTAATGGAGAAATTTGGTCTGCTAGTACAGAGGACGAATCAATAATAAAAAAAGATACTGAAATTAAAGTTCTAAGAATTGAAGGTGTTAAATTAATTGTTGCACCGCTTAAAGTATCTACCATAAATTAGTTTTTAATATTTAATATATATATTTTTTTAGGAGGCAAAAAATGGTTTTTTTAATTATACTATTAGTTTTAATTGTTATTATAGCATTTAAATCTATTAAAGTTGTTAGGCAATCTGAAGTATATATTATAGAAAGACTTGGTAAATTTCATAAGATTGCTGACGCAGGGCTTACAATAATTATTCCTTTTGTTGACCATGTAAGAAGTGTTGTAAGTTTAAAAGAACAAACAATGGATATTCCACCACAAGGCGTTATTACAGAAGATAACGTAACTATTACAATTGATACTGTTGTGTTCTACCAAATAACAGATCCAGCAAAAGCAGTATATGAAATTCAATCTTTAAAAAGAGGTATTGAATATTTGGCAATAACTACTATCCGTGATATTGTTGGTAAAATGAATTTAGACTCAACTTTCAGCTCAAGAGATTTAATTAATAATCAATTAAGGTTGCTTTTAGATGAAGCTACAGACAAATGGGGTTGTAAAATAAATAGGGTTGAAATTAAAGACATTAGACCACCAGAAGATATTAGAGATGCCATGGAAAAACAAATGAATGCAGAAAGAAATAAAAGAGCTGCAATTCTACAAGCAGAAGGTGAAAAACAAGCTGCTATAACTATTGCAGAAGGTGAAAAAGAAGCTGCAATTCTACAAGCAGAAGCTGATAAAGAAGCTCAAATTAGAAGAGCTGCCGGTGAAGCCGAAGCAATTAGAGAAGTAGCAAGAGCTAAAGCAAAAGAAATTGAAATGGTTTATGAATCAATTAAAAATGCAAATCCTGATGATAAACTTGTTCAATTAAAATCTTTAGAAGCTCTTGAAAAAGTTGCTGATGGCGAAGCAAATAAAGTGTTTATTCCATTCGAAGCAACAAGTGCACTTTCAAGTTTAGGTGCAATTAAAGAAGTAATGACAGACAATAGTAAAAAAACTAAAAAATAAAATAATAAAAAAATAAACCGTTTTGTTTAGCGGTTTATTTTTTTTATATAAATTATTTATTTATTATTGTCCATGGTTTTGCATAAGTTCCATCTGTGGTATCTGTAATTGTTGTGTCAATTGTTACATTTGCATCTAATTCTATTACTGGTCTAATAAAATGTGATTTTTGATTATATATAACTGTTTCGCGATTGTCTGTTCCGTCATCATTTACAATAATTGCTCCAAAATTAGTATTTGTATATGGATAATCATCATACGTAATATTATTTGTTGCACTAGGATTGCAGTATGCCATAGTATACCATGCATTACTATCATTTTTGTTATAATGTACAACTCTTGAAGCTATCCAATAGGTGTTTTGAGGATAATTGCCTTTGTCTCCTCCTGCTGAACCCAAAACAAGTTCTTTAATAAGTTCTTTATCTGTTTCATTTAAATCTTGCCTATCTTCTAATTCATCTGAGATATTATATGAATATGAGTTATCTGTTACACCTAGTGAAGTAGATGCTTTTGCAGTAGCAATCCCATAACCTGAAACAGTTCCTGTTGCTCCTGTATTTATGTCCCAAGTGGTTGCATGAATATTAGAAACATTAACTCCCGAATCATTTCTTGAAAATCCGTCTGTTTTAACTACATCTGTATCTATTGCAGACCCATTATCATCTATATATCTAACAGGATAATATAATAAATTATTTGAAGTCACTTTATAGAATTTAGTTTCTGGTTCTTCAAAACCAACTAAATCATTTATATCTTTTAAATTTATACTTCTTGCTTTACCTCTTCCTTCGATTGTATATAATTCATCACAAATTCTGTTAAGTGTTTCAACTCCATTATTATATAATTGTTGTCCCTTTAATAACAATCTTCCACTGCTATTTTCTCCTGCACTTAATCTTCCCCCTGGGTTTGATGCAGTTGCACTAATTAAAGTAATTTTATCTCCATCTATTTTTAAAACTCTCCAACCACCTGAATTTGTACCTATATCTCTACTAATACCTGTTAAATAATATCCTGACTCATCTCCATGCCACCAAGATATTAAACCTGATGTAGAAACATAGTCTACGTAGTCACCGACTTTTAATTCTGCTTTTTGAACATCATCTCCTCCAGAAGTTTCTCCTTCATATGGATATACTTCTATTCCTTCTAGCCATTTTCTTTCTTCTTCGTCTGTTACTACATCTGGGTCATAATATAAAGTTCCTTCACTTATTATTAATTTATCTTTATAAGCATCTTTTAAACTATCATCTATATCCAAATCTTCTATACTTGTTAATGAACCTATATCTTCACCTTTAGCATATAAATCTGCTGTTTTTCCAAGTAATGCTTCTTTTATTACGCTTACATCTGTTTGGTAAGCTGCTTTTTCTGTAGTTTTAAATAATCCTCCATTTAGTGCTACATTTATTATTACCCCTACTAATATTATCATTACTATTATTGTTATTATTAGGGCAATTAGGGTAATGCCGTTGGAGTGCGGGAAAACACAGTTTTCCCCTACATGGTTCAGGCAGATAGGGTTGTTTTTTCCTACAGATTTATTGTTGTTTGATATGTGATTTTTGTTTGGTTTTTGCATTTGTGCATCAATCCTTTCTTTGGTGCAGGTGGAAATAAATGCCACCCCTACAATTGTTTTTGCAGATATAAAAATCATCTGCCCCTATGTTTTTGCATAAATATAATTTATGTTTATTATATGTTATATGTTTTTATTTTGCAAGATTTTAACACATTTTTATTTTTTAAATTTTTTCATTTGCGTATTTTGTTTTGAATGGTTTTTATGTATATTTGTAATTACTTAATTTTAATTGCATTGATTTTAAAAATTAATAATAATTAAAAATAGATGGATTAATAATCCATCTATTTTTAATCTTCTAATCCAAAACTTACACCTAAAGCATTATTAATTCTATTCATAATTTTTGTATCATCTATATGCCCTATCTTTTCTTTTAATCTACTTTTGTCTATTGTTCTTATTTGTTCTGCTAATATTACCGAATTAGATTTTAAACCAAATTCTTTTGAATCCAATTCTATATGAGTTGGCAACTTGTTTTTATTAAGCTGTGATGTTATTGCTGATACTATAACTGTTGGACTGTATTTATTTCCAGTATCATTTTGTATTACTAAAACTGGTCTTATTCCTCCTTGTTCTGAACCTACTACTGGGCTTAAATCTGCATAAAACATATCTCCTCTTTTGACTATCATATTCTTCACTCCTGCTTTTTATAATGGTTCATTTAATCTATATTTTAGATATGAATTTGAGAAAATAAGAATATAATTTACTTTTATATATTGTTCGAAATTTCTTTTAATTTAAATGCTAATATATCTTCTTTTTGTAAATTATTTATTTTTATCTCATTATATAATATGTAAATTACTGTTTTTTGTGTTATATCTTCTATTTCTAATTTAATAGGCCTTCCTGTTTTTTTATCTATAAACAGTTTTTTTTGATTTATATATTTGTTTCCATTTTTTACTTTGGTTTTTAATATAATGTTTGCTTCATCACTACTAATATTTGTTTCATCCGAATTTTTATAATCTTCTATAAAACTAAATAAGCTTATTGTATCTTCCCCTATATATGGATAATTTTCGTACATTTTTGATACATTAATTATGCTATTTTCTAATTTTAAATTTGTTCCATCATATATAATAGAAACTCCGTTTAAATATTCAGGTTCTATAATCTTTCTTTTAAAAACATTATTATCTTTTATATATTCTTCTTCTAATATATATTTATTAGTGCTTTTATTAGAATTAATAGTAACTTCCATTTTTGCCGTATATGAGCTAATATCTAAAATATATTTTTCAATTTCATCAGCTGATTTATTACTCATATTATTTCCAGTTTTTAAAAATTTATAATTTATTTTAATAAAAAAAATAGAAATTATTATGATAATTATAATTGCAATAGTTATAATTTTTTTCATAAAATCCTCCTTTAAATTGTAATTTGCTTCGCAAATTACAATAGTGAAAAACTAAAAGTGAAAAGTGAATAGTAAATGAAGATTTTTTGTTGATTCCAACAAAAAATCAACAATTACTTTTAACTCTTCACTCTTAACTTTTAACTGTAATTTGTATGAATTTATTCATACAAATTACAATTTGTCTAACAAAAAAAGAATAGCTAATTGCTATTCTTTTATAAATTTATTCATATGCTACTAAAATATTCTTCTAAACAAGCTTCCAATTCTTGAACACTTTCTATTCTATTTACCTTTTCTCTTAATCTACTAGAATCTTTTAAGTTTTTTATATACCAACAAATATGTTTTCTCATTTCTCGTATTCCAACATATTCCCCTTTTTCTTCTATTTGTAATTTTAAATGTTCTTTTATAAGTTTTAGTTTTTCTTTATTTGATATTACATACTCATTATTATTATTATTTCCATTTAATCCATTTACTATATTTTTTGTTATCCATGGATTTCCAAGATTTGCTCTTCCTATCATTATTCCATCTGCCCCAGTATATTCAAACATTTTCTTTGCATCTTCTTTGCTTTTTATATCTCCGTTGCCTATAACTGGAATATTTACATTTTCTTTTACTTTTTTAATAATTTCTAAATCTACATGCCCGAGAATAATATTCTTCTCTAGTTCTTCCGTGTACTGTTATTGCAGATGCTCCTGCTTGTTCTATTTCTTTTGCAACTTCTACTGCTGTAATATTTTCGCTGTTCCATCCTTTTCTAATTTTTGCAGTTACTGGCTTTGTTGTATTTTTTACTACACTTTTTACTATCTTTCCCACTAATTTAGGGTCTAATAGTAACCTGCTTCCATCACCATTTTTTACAACTTTTGGAGCAGGGCAACCAAAATTTATATCTATGATATCTGCTTGTTTAGAAATTATTTTTGCTGCATATCCCATTATCTCTGGGTCATTACCAAATATTTGAAAAGATATTGGCCTTTTTTCTTTACTTGTATTTAAAAGTGCTTTTGTCTTTTGGTCATTATAATATAGTGCTCTACTGCTTATCATTTCTGTACAAGTAAGCCCAATATCTCCATATTTTTTACATATAATTCTAAATGCTCGGTCAGTTATTCCAGCCATTGGTGCAAGTATTATATTGTTTTCTAATTCTACGTCTCCTATTTTTAATTTATGTATGTACAATTTTTTCTCCTTTTATTCTACAAAAATATTTTTGTTCCTTCTGCTACTTATATTTAATAATAAACCTATTAATATATAATTTGTAAGTAAAGATGTTCCTCCATAACTAATAAATGGTAATGGTACACCTGTTATTGGAAGCAGTCCTATTGTCATTCCTATATTTTCTAAAATATGAAATAATAGTATTCCGTATTATTCCTGTTGCTATATATGATCCTAAATCGTCTCTTGCTGTTTTTGCAACATTTATTGCTCTTGTAATCAAAACAACATAAAGTACTACTATTAGTCCACAAGTTACAAAGCCAAATTCTTCCCCTATCATAGAAAATATAAAATCAGTTGTTTTAGGATATAAAAAACCTAAATGAGTTTGGTTTCCATTAAACATACCCATACCAAATAATTTTCCAGCACCTATTGCAATTTTTGATTGTATAATATTGTATCCTGCACCTCTTGGGTCTATTTCTGGATTTAAATACACATCTATTCTAGATTTTGCATGTTCTGGCAAAATAAAAAAGTACATTATTGGTAGCGCTATAATTAATATTAAAAAAGAAACTATAATATATTTTTTATCTATTCCAGAAACAAATAATATCATAATAAGAGAAACTATATATGCAATTGCTGTTCCATAGTCTGGTTGCATTGCTATTAAAATTGTAGGTAATAATACAATGCTTATAATTGTTAATAATTTAAGAGGTTTATTAATTTCTTGTTTTGAATTTTTTTGTACTTTTACAAGTATTGTGCTTAAAAATAATATTACAAATATTTTAGATATTTCTGCTGGTTGTAATGTAAACCCTCCTATTGTAAACCAACTCTTTGCACCATTTATAGGATTTGTAAATAATACTATAATAAGCATTATTATTGCTAGCCCATATAAATATGGTGCAAATCTTACAATAATATTATAATCTATAAATATTATTGCTACCATTATTGGTATACTTACTGCTAGCCATATACATTGTTTTTTAAATTCTTCTAAATTGTCATCTATTGTTGCACTATATAATGCAACAAGGCCAATAATAGTAAGTAAAATTACACATATTAATATTTTCCATTCTATATTTTTAAATATTCGTTTATTCATATTACCTCTCTATAAATTGTAATTTGTATGAATAAATTCATACAAATTACAGTTAAAAGTTAAGAGTGAAGAGTTAAAAGTAATAGTTGATTTTTTGTTGAAATCAACAAAAAATCTTCATTTACTATTCACTTTTCACTTTTAGTTTTTCACTATTGTAATTTGCAAAGCAAATTACAATTTGTTTATAAAATCAGCCGATTTATAAATCGGCTTTTTTTCTATTTTTTGTTATTTTTGTTTTGTTCTTTCTTTTTTGTTTGGCTTTGTTCTTTTTTTGTTTCTTCTTTTTTGCTGTCCTGTTTTGTTTCTTCCTTTGTTACATTTTCTTTGTTTTCTTTTTTTTCTACAGTTTTTTCTGCTTCTTTATTATTTGTATTTTCTTTATCTTCTTTTTTTGCATCTTCCTTTTCTTTTATATTTTTATCTTCAGTACTAACATCACTTGTTTTTTTGTTTTCTTCTTTTTCTAAATTTTCTTTTTCGTCTTTATTTGTAGGTTCTTCTTTTTTATTTTTGCTTTCTTCTTCCTCGTTTTGTTTTTCCTCTTTTTTATCTTTTTCTTTATTTTCTTTGTTTTCCGTTTTTTCTTGGTCTTTGTTTTCTGCTTTTACTTCCTTTTTCATTTCATTTTTTATTTTTTTAATTGGTATATTGGCATATAAAGAAGGGGCACCAGTTGTACCATCTTCGTTAATTTCGTTTGTAAGTCTAACATCTATTGCCGATTCTTCTACATCAATATATTTTTTTATTACTTCTATAATTTCTTGTTTCATAAGCTCTAAAAAGTCGGCAGAAACATTGGCTCTGTCTTGCATTAGTACTAAATGTAGTCTTTCTTTTGCTGTTTCTTTGCTAGGTGCTTCTTTTGATTCTGATTTAATTAATTTTTTAAAAAACTTTGCTATATTCTCAAACATTTTATTTTTCCTTTCTAGATATATTTTCTACGAGTTTATTTTATTTTCTTTTAAACCAACTTTTAATTTTTGCCCATAATCCTTTTTCTCTACCTGGTATTGTTACTTCAATATTTTCTCCTAATATTCTTCTTGCTATTTCTATATATGCTTTTCCAGATGGAGCTCTTTTGTTTCTTATTACTGGTTCTCCTTTATTTGTTTGAGTAATTATATATTCATCATCTGGTACAACTCCTATTAAGTCTACAGATAATAAATCTACAATGTCTTCTACTTCCATCATTTCGCCTTTTTTTACCATTGCTGGTCTTAATCTATTTACTATTAATTCTGGATTTTTTATATCAGAACTTTCTAGTAATCCTATAATTCTATCAGCATCTCTAATTGCTGAAATTTCTGCAGTTGTTACTACTATTGCTCTATCTGCACCTGCTATTGCATTTTTAAATCCTTGTTCTATTCCTGCTGGGCAGTCTATTAATATGTAATCAAATTCTTCTTTTAGTTTTTTTGTTAAATCTATCATTTGCTCTTCATTTATTGCTGTTTTATCTCTTGTTTGTGCTGCTGGGAGTAAAAATAGCTCTTCAAAACGCTTGTCCTTAATTAGTGCCTGCCTTAATTTACATTTTTCTTCTATTACATCTACTATATCGTAAACTATTCTATTTTCTAATCCCATAACAACATCAAGGTTTCTTAATCCTATATCTGTATCTACTAATACAACCTTTTTGCCTGCTTCCGCAAGGCTTGAACCTAAATTTGCAGTTGTTGTTGTTTTTCCAACTCCACCTTTTCCTGATGTTATTACTATAACTTCTCCCATAAAATTACTCCTCCTAAACAAAATAACTGTATTTTTTCAATACAGTTATTTTATAATTTTTTTTGTAAAAAGTCAATGGAACTAGTTAAATTGTATATACTTATTGTTCTTCAATATATATATATGTTATTAACGCAAAACCTGTTTCTCCGTATTCGTATCCAACTCCTCCATTACCACAATATTTTAATTCTCCATATTCATTATATTCTGTATACAATCCTTCTCCTGCAGTATTACGACTTGGTGAATCATTACCATTTTGTTCTATTTTAGCAGTTAGTACTTCTACTAAATCCCTATTAACAGATATTGTTCCTCCTTTTCCACGACCCGAGGATACTACCGCCGTTGAACCTCCTCTTGCACCACCGCCTGCAGTTATAAGCCTGTTTCCATTTAAGTTCAAATATGTGTCTCCTCCATTTTGGCCGTCACTTATTCCATATTTTCCACCAGCTCCTATTGCAATTGCATATTCAGTACTTTGGTTTAATTTTACAAGGCCCTGGAAGCATGCTCCTCCACCTCCCTGTAGTGTTCCTGCGATTGTAGTAAGTTCACAGCCTCCGCCTCCGCCTCCAACAAGGACTACCTCATATATCCCATCATATGGTATTGCAAATTTGGTTTCAGCTATTGACCAATCTCTAAACACTCTCTCAGTTTTTAATTCAAATGATTTTGTTAAATCATTTTGTAATATGATTGTTGCGCTCTTTTGTGTATCTGCAACTGCAGAATAGTCATTATACCCAATATTTACACTATAAGTTATTTCATCACCATAATCTGCTTTGGTTTGTAATTGTAATTTTCCGATTTGAATCTGTTACTAAATTATTTTTATTAAATGTTGTTTCTTTTCCATTATGTTCAACAGTAAGCGAAAATTCTCCAGTTTCATTAAATTTTTCTGTTGAACCTATAATTATATTTATATTTCTATAATAGTAATAGCTGTTTTCATTATTACATTCATGTAAAATTCCATTTAAATCTGTAACCGATATTGTGTAATTATTTCCTTCAAAAGTTCCTGTAAAACCTCCAATATTATCTTTTACAACTTCTCCTATTGGTGTCCATTCTTTTCCCTCTCCTAAAATTTCTGTCCAATTAGCTGTGTTAAAACTAAGATCATTCATTAATTCATAGTTTGCATTTTTAGAAAAATTATATATTTTTCCATCATCTTCTGCAATTGCTATTGTTTTTTCTGAACCAATGCTAAGTAACTGTTCTACTGTATATATTGGAATAGTATCTGCTGTAGTTGTAAAAGAATTATATATCTCCTCCATTGTTGCTTTGCTTTCATATATTTTTCTTATTTCTGCAACCATTTCTTTTTGTGCACGAGATTTATTAGATATAAATATAAATGAACTTATTAAAAAAGATACCATAAACAATATGGATACAAGTGTAATTACTGTTATTGCACCTTTTTGTTCTTTTATTTTTTTCATTAGTTACCCCCAATAAAGAGAAATAAAATAATACTATTTATATTATATCTTAATCATTTTACATTTTGCAATATATTTTAATAGTTATTTACTATTATTTATAAAAATGGTAAAATTACAATAGTGAAAAACTAAAAGTGAAAAGTGAATAGTAAATGAAGATTTTTTGTTGGTTCCAACAAAAAATCAACAAATATTTTTAACTCTTCACTCTTAACTTTTAATTGGGGTGAATTCAGGACAGTCCCCAAAATCCCCATGTTTGGTGATTTTTAGGGACAGTCCCTAGAATTCCCCCTCACATACAAATTACAATTTATTTAGGAGATTAAAAGCATGAACAAAAAATATTTAGATAAATTAGAATATAATAAAATTTTAGAAATTCTTTGCAGTTTTGCTAAAACGTATATTGGTATAGGTAAATGTAAAAATTTACTTCCTTCTAATAATGTACCATTTTTATTAAACCAAACATATGAAGCATATAATTTAATTTGTAGAAATGGGAGTCTTCCAATTTCTTCAATAGATAATGTAGATATATTATTAAAAAATTTGGAATCTAATTTGTCACTTAGTTCTTGTGATTTATTAAAGCTTACACATATATTAAAAACTTCTCGTGACCTTAAAGAATACTTTGCTTTTAATTTAGAAGATTATCCTAATATTTCTGAATATTTTTCTATGCTATATATTAATAAATCTTTAGAAAAAGAAGTAAATAGTAAAATTTTAGATGAAAATACAATTGCAGATACTGCTTCTTCTAAATTAAATTCTATTCGAAAAGCAGAAAAGAATTTAGGTATAGAAATAAAAAATAAATTAAATACAATAATCCATTCAGCAACATATTCTAAATATCTTCAAGATGCTGTTGTAACCATCAAAAATGAAAGATATGTTGTTCCTGTAAAAGAAGAATTCAGGGGACAAATTAAAGGTTTCATCCATGATGTTTCTTCTAGCGGTTCTACTGTGTTTGTTGAACCTTTATCTGTTTTTGAACTTAATAATCAGTTAAACAATTTAAAAGCAGATGAACAAATAGAAATATTAAGAATTTTAGATGAACTTTCTAAAAAGTTTGGGGCAATTACAAATGAATTAAAAAATAATGTTAAACTAATTGGAGAAATTGATTTTATATTTGCTAAAGCTTCTTATAGCAAAAGTATTGATGGTATAAAACCAGAAATAAATAATGATAAAAATATAAATTTAATATCAGCAAGGCACCCACTAATAGATAAAAACAAGGTAATACCAATAGATATAAGTATTGGTAAAAATTACTCTACTCTTATTATTACTGGTCCAAATACAGGTGGTAAAACTGTTGCTTTAAAAACTGTGGGCCTTTTGCTTCTTATGGCATATAGTGGCTTGCTTATTCCTGCAAGCGAAAAAAGTAGTATATATATTTTTGACGAAATATTTGCAGATATTGGAGATGAACAAAGCATTGCAGAATCTTTAAGTACTTTTTCGTCTCATATGCTAAATATAGTAGAAATAACAAAAAAAGCAACAAAAAATAGTTTAATATTATTAGATGAACTTCGGATCTGGTACAGACCCAATTGAAGGCAGCCGACTTGCAATTAGTATTTTAGAATATTTTTATAATTTAAGTGCAACTACAATTAGTACAACACATTATCAAGAATTAAAAGAATATGCCCTAGCAAATAAAGGTTTTGAAAATGCAAGTTTTGAATTTAATATAGATACTCTATCTCCTACTTACAAGCTTTTAATTGGAATACCTGGAAAAAGCAATGCTTTTGAAATTAGTAAAAAACTTGGATTAAATGAAAATATTCTTAAAAGAGCAATGTCATTGGTAGAAAAAAATGATATTGATATAGAGGATTTACTTAAAAGTATTTATGATAATAAGGTAAAAATTGAAAAAGAAAAAGAAGAAACTACTAAAAATTTAAATCAAGCAGAGTTATTAAGGAAAAAACTAGAAACTGACTATTCAGATTTAGAAGAAAAAGCAAAAACTACTCTAATAAATGCAAAGAATGAAGCAAGAGATATTTTAATAGAAGCAAAAGAAAACGCAGATGAAATTATAAAGAAAATGAATAGTTTATCTAAAAACAAAGGCTCTATGCAAGAGTTATATGACTTAAAAAATAGTTTAAACACCAAGATAAAAGATGCTACATACGGTAATTTAAAAAAGGAAAAAGGAAATTTAAATAAAGAAGATATAAAATTAGGTATGAATGTTTTTGTTATTCCACTCTCTCAAAATGGAATAATTACTTCTATGCCAAATGCTTCGCAAGAAGTAGAAGTACAAGTTGGAAACTTAAAAATAAATATAGGAATAGATAAATTACTAAAGATTAAAAATAATACAAATAAAAACAAATCAGCAGGCAAGGTAAAAAATACAGTTATAACTAAATCAAAGACTATTTCGCCAGAAATAAACGTAATTGGCTTAAATGTAGAAGAAGCAATTCAAATTATTGATAAATACTTGGATGATGCAAAGCTTTCCAAATTAGAAACTATAAGAATAGTACATGGCAAAGGAACTGGTAAATTAAGAACCGGCATTCACAGCTTTTTAAAACAAAGAAAAGACATAAAATCATTTAGAATAGGTACATATGGCGAAGGCGAAATGGGAGTAACTGTTGTAACTTTAAAATGAGACAAAATAGGCGGGGGATATTATCGTAATTTTAATCTTGCGACAATACCCCCCCCGCCTACTTTGTCTCATTTTTTAACTTCCTGTACTTCTATATTTATTTAAAGCTAAGTTCCACACTTTTACTGCTATTATCCATAGAATAACCGCAACTATTGGTGATATATAAATCATATATTTATTCATTCCTAAATAAGACATTGTTGGATAATACGCAACAAATGCAAATGGCAATATAAATGTTATTAATATTTTTATTACTGCACTATAAATATCTAATGGATATTGTGCCAAAGTATATATTCTATCAAATGACCATATTACTTCATTTGATCTATATGTCCAAAATGATGCGATACTAAAAATTGTGTTTATTGCAGAAATTATTATTGCCCCAATTATGCTAAAAAATAATATTTTTAAAATTAAAACCACTGTAATTGGTATAGAAAGCTCTATAAGCATCATTATAGTTATTGCAATTCCTAATACCAAATATCCCATCGCAACAAATTCTTTAGTTGAACCAAATATTGATATTAATGGGTGCACTGGTCTTAGTAATATTTTATCAAATTCTCCTTCTTTTATATATTTAGGTCCAAATTCATATAACCCATCAGTGCAAAAGGTTTTTATTCCGACAGATATTAAAGTTATTCCATACAATAATAAAACTTGTTTAAAACTCCAACCTGCTAAATTTTCTGTGTTTTGAAAAACTATAAATATAAAAATCACTTCAACTGCTTGCGTTATAATTTGAGATATTATGCCTACAATAAAATCTAATCTATAAACAAGCATTTCTTTTAAAGATGCTTGAAGAAATGAAAAATATAATTTTATATTGTTCAATATTTTTGACATTTTATCCTCCGTTTATTGTTATCTTTTTTATTGCATGATTAAAAAATACTTTTGCTATAATATATAGGAAAATTCCCCACAATATTTGCTTTATAATTACAAATATTATTTCACTTGTTTGGACTTGTCCAAGCCAAATATTAACTGGCGTATAAATCAGTTCTTTAAATGGCAAAATTTTAGATAAATTTTGAAACCAGTTTGGGAATAATGTAATTGGTGCAATAACACCAGAAAATATTGATATTATAGATTTTCTAAATATTTGCATTCCCCATATAGAACTACTATAAAATCCAACTGTTCCTACTATCATTTGTATAAAAAAAGTGACTGGTATACCTAGTATTATTACAAGTATGGCTAATAAAAAATTTGCAAAATTTATTGGCAAAGTTATACCCCAAATAAGTGAACATATAATAAATGTTGCAAAACCTATAACAAATGCAAATGCCATCTCTCCTAAATTTATTCCAAAATAATATTCAAAATATGTTAATGGATTTAACAATTCTTTATTTATCTTACCGTTTCTTATTGAATGCGCCATATCTTCATTTGTACCCCAAAGTGCAAAGGATTTTATAGTTGTAACTAAAACATAATATGTAACCATTTGATTGATTGTAAATCCCCCAGCATCACCTGTTTGATTATATATTGCTTTCCATACAGAAATATAAACTACTACTTCTATTATTCTATTAAATGTAAATAGCCAAAAGTTGGATTTATATATAGTATAATGCCTAAATTGCATTTTCCCGAATAGCTAACATGCTTTTTAACATTTATGTGCTCCTTTATATATTTCTTTTAATATATCTTCTAGTTCTGCTTCTCTCATATGTATATCTAAAACTGTGCAGTATTTAGATATATCTTCCATAACATTCATTATTGTTGTTTCATCATGTTTAAATTTTACTTTTAAACTGTTTTCTGTTTCTTCTATAACCTCAAATTTATTTGCTTTGACATTTTTAATTTCAGAGTTTTTATCTTTTATAATAAATTCTGCTACAGTATCTTTTCCATATTTATACTTAAAATTTTGTTTTGCACCATCATAAATTATTTCTCCCTTGTCTAGGAGAATAATTCTATCACATACATCTTCTATATCATTTAAATCATGTGTTGTAAGAATTACTGTTACATTTTTTTCTTTATTTATATCTTTTATAAATTTTCTAATGTTTTCTTTAACAAAAACGTCAAGTCCTATTGTTGGTTCATCTAAATATACTATTTTAGGATTATGCAAAAATGTTGCTGCAATCTCGCATCTCATTTTTTGTCCTAAACTTAAATTTTTTACTTGTTTGTCCAACAAATCTTGTAAATCTAAAATTTCAGTAAACTTTTTTAAATTTTTTCTGTAGTCGCTTTCAGACATTTTATACATTTTTTTGATTAACCTAAACGATTCTATAACTGGTAAATCCCACCATAATTGTGTTTTTTGCCCAAAAACTGCTCCAATATTTTTATTATTCTCTATTCTTTGTTTATATGGGGTTAATCCATTTACTTTAACACTTCCAGAAGTTGGGGTTAATAGTCCGTGTTAGCATTTTTATTGTAGTTGATTTTCCTGCACCATTTTCTCCAATATAGCCAACTAATTCTCCTTCTTCAATATTAAAATTTACCCCTTTAACTGCCATAATTTCACTATATTTTGGTTTTACCAAGTTTTTAAAATATCCAAATAATCCATCTTCTTTTTCAATTATTTTATAAGTTTTAACTAGATCTTTTACTTCAATTAGTGACATCATTTTCTCCTTTTATAGCTTTTATAGATATTATACTAGCATAATGATAAATGATTTTCAACAGGGAAAAAGGGGGAAGCCCCCTTTCCCCCAAAAAAAATTGTAATTTGTATGAGTGTATTTTGTTTTTGGAATTTGGTTTTTCGCTGTAGGGGGCGCTGTCTTCAGCGCCCCGTATACCCGATTTTCGGGTCGCCCAGGAGTGCGACCCCTACAACGTTGAGGAAACGACCCATCAAGAACCGTCCCATTTGAGACACACACAAATTACAATTTTTTTAAATATCTTACTCTCTCTTCATGCAATCTATTTCCAAATTCTTTTCCATTTTTTATGTTATATTTTTGTTTTATATATTCTCCATCAATTTCAGATAATAATTTCTTTCCTGACTCTAGAAACGAGCATTGTTTCTTTTCTTCTTCACTTAAAATACCAAATCTATTTCTGTCACAATATACTATTATTTGCAGACCTTCTAAACCCAAAATAGATTTACTTACTCTTTCAATAAACTCTACTTGTTTGCTTGCAGTCATTTTACTAAAAATTCCACCGTCTCATGTGTTCCCTGCTTGATGTAATTCCTGCCTTTTTCCAAGATGTTGGCACACCTATTCTATTTGATAAGTTTCTTACAGGAACCACACCTTTTTCAGCATGTCCATGATGATGTGGATACATTTCTTTTGGTGTTAATCCTTTTCCTAAATCATGTACTAATACCCCATACCTTATTAATAAATCATCAGTTAATTCTGCACTATTATCAACTGCAATCATTGTATGGTTATAGCTGTCACCTTCTGGATGGTATTCTAATGGCTGAAGACTTCCAATTAAATCATATATTTCTTTAAAATGCACATCTAATACACCGGCTTCTTTTAATACATTAAAAAATATTGATGGTTTTTTTGCACCAAGTGCTTTTCTAAATTCGCAAAATACTCTTTCTTTTGATAATGTTTTAAGTTCTTCTCTTAAACTGTTCATCATTTTTATAGTATTCTTCTCTACTCTGAATTCAAACTGGCTTGCAAAGCGTGCCACTCTATATACTCTTAATGGATCTTCTAAGAACTTATCACTTGTTGCCCTTATTATTTCGTTTTTTATATCTTTAGTACCATTAAAAGGATCTATAATTTCTTTTGTTAAAACATCTTGTGCAATAGAATTTATCGTTATATCTCTTCTTTTTAAATCTTCTTCAATTGTGATTTTTTTACTTGTTGTAATTTCGAATTGTTTATGTCCTTTTCCTATCTTTTTTTCTGTTCTTGCTAGTGCAAATTCGCATCCTTCTAAATCGAATACTTCAAAAGACTTACCTCTTATATGTGCATTTGGAAACAGCCTCATAAATTCTTCTTTTTCTAGCCCAACAACACAATAATCTCTATCAAAAATAGGCTTATTAAGTATGCTATCTCTTATAGCCCCTCCTACTAAATAAAGCCTACCACCATTTTTTTCAATTATTTTTGCAATTTCTTCTATTTCCATAATCTTACCCTAATCTTCAGTATTTGCTCTTTTTTATTTAAATATACAATTTGATAATATCACAAATTTTATATGTTCCTTGCCATTTGGATTCCTGAACATGATGCCATCATTAACCCTCTTGTCATTCCTCCTCCGTCTCCTATTGAGTATAGTCCTTTTATGTTTGTTTCAAACTCACTATTTATTACTACTTTGTTGCTATAAAATTTTATTTCTGGTGCATATAGTAGGTTGTCTGGATTTCCAAATCCTTCTACTACTTTGTCTATCGCTCTTATAAATTCTAATATGCTTGTCATTGTTCTATATCCTAATGCAAATGTTATATCTCCTGCTACTGCAGATTTTAGTGTAGGTTCTACTGAATTTCTTTGGAGCTCATAATCCCATGTTCTTTTTCCTCTATGTATGTCTCCAAGCCTTTGTACTACAATGTTTCCTGCTCCTAAGTCATTTAGGTTTTGTGCAACATTTCTACCATATCTAATTGGTTGGTTAAATGGATGTGTAAAGTGATGTGATACAAGTATTGCTAAATTAGTGTTTGTGCTTTTTCTTTCTTTATATGAATGCCCATTTACTAAGGTTAGGTTATTGTCGTAAACTTCTGCTGAAACAAATCCACTTGGATTTTGACAAAATGTTCTTACTTTATCTCTAAAAGGTCCTACTCTTCCTACGAATTTAGCTTCGTACATATATTTATTTACATCTTTCATTATTTCGTCTGGAAGTTCATATCTTACACCAATGTCTACAATTCCTGTTTCTGCTTTAATCCCATGCTTATTGCACATTTCTACTAGCCAGTTTGCACCTTTTCTTCCTACTGCTAATACTACTTTGTTTGAATATATTGTTTCTAATGGATATTCCTCATTATCTATATACTTAGCTTCTTTTACCTTAACGCCTTTTATTTCTCCATTTTCTACTATCAAGTCAGAAACAGCTGTATTAAATCTCATTTCTATACCATTATCTTCTATATATTTTTCTAATCTACCATATACTTCATGGCTTTTTTCTGTACCTAAATGTCTAATTGGAATATTTATTAATTTTATTCCATCTTTTTCTGCTCTTTTAGAAATTTTTGCTATTTCTTCTTGATATTCTATGCCTTCTAGTTTTTTATCTGCTCCAAAATCTAAATATATTTTGTCTGCGTAATCTATTAGTTCTTTTGTTTTTGGAACTCCTATGTATTTATGAAGTATTCCTCCTACATGGATATCATCATCTTTGCTATTATATAAAGATAATTTTCCATCAGAAAATGCTCCTGCCCCTGAGAAACCATTTGTTATATTACACATTGGTTTGCAGTGAATACATTTTTTTGTTTTTTCTATTGGACAATTTCTATCTTCTACTCTCTTCCCTTGATCTATTAATAATACCTTTTTATTTTTATTTAACTGTATTAATTCATAGGCACAAAAAATAGAGCTTGGCCCCATTCCAACAATTATTACATCATATTTATCACTCATAAAATCACTCCGTTTTTTAGCTTTTACGTATATAATATAGCATAAAAGTACGTTTTTTTCAATTGGTATTATGCGAAAAAAATGCACTAGTGACAGCTAGTGCATTTTTAAGTTACCTTACAAATGAAAATTTAAGCAAATTTTCGCAATTGCTAAATATATTATATAATTGCTTACAATATTTGTCAATAGTTATTCTTCTCTATTTGTTATTTCTTCTAAATTCAATAATTCTTCCCATCTTTTGTCTACTTCTTTTTGGAATTCTTCTATCATCCACTCATTTCCTGGTTTAAACATATGTTTAAATCTTTTTTGTGGTTTTAAAAATTCTTCAACTGGTAATTTATTTTTTGGTTTGTAGTTTACTTTATATTTTCCATCTATAACCTCATATAATGGCCAATAGCATGTTTCTACTGCTAATTTATTTATTTTCATTAAGTCTTCGGTGTTATACCCCCAGCCTCTTGGACAAGGTGCAAGCACATTTAAAAATGTTGGTCCTTCTGTATATATTGCTTTTTCTGCTTTTTCATATAAATCTTTAAAGTTATTTACTGCAATTGTTTGAGCAGCATAAGGTATATGGTGACTTGCCATTATATTTGTTAAGTCTTTTCTACTTTGCATTTTACCTGGAACTACTGTTCCCGCAGGGCTTGTTGTAGTATCTGCAAATTTTGGTGTTGCACTTGATCTTTGAATTCCTGTGTTCATATATGCTCCATTATCATAGCATACATAAACCATATCATGTCCTCTTTCCATTGCACCTGATAAACTTTGAAGTCCTATGTCATATGTTCCTCCATCTCCTCCAAATGCAATAAATTTTGTTGTTTCATTCTCTGGTATTTTTCCTCTTCTTTTTAAAGCTTTGTATGCAGCTTCTGCTCCTCCTGCATTTGCTGCTGCACATTCAAATGCTGTATGAATAAATGAATCTGTCCATGATGTATATGGATATATAAATGTTGATACCTCCATACATCCTGTTGCAACACTAACAACTGCGTGATCTTCTGGTTTTAATGCTCTTAAAATCATTCTTGCTACTGGTGGTGCGCCACATCCTGCACACATTCTATGTCCTGCTGTAAATCTTGATGACTTTTCAGCCACTACTTGTTTTAAATTATATGGCATAATATTTACCTCCTGAATTCTATTAATATAGATGTGAGATGTGTGAGGTGTGAAGTGTGTCTTTAAAATTACTCCTCGTAAGATTTATCCCAAATTTCACACTTCCCACATCCCACTTCGCACTTCATATTTAAATTACAATTTATCTCCTCAAACCCAAATATCTGTATGGATTATCTATTTTTCCTGTTTTTACAATTTCGGCTAAATCATTATATACAGATTCAATGTCATCTGCTTTTGTATCTCTTCCACCAATTCCATAAACATAATCTACCATTGGTACCTCTTTTTTGTTTACATACATTGCTGATGTTACATCTTGGAATAATGCTCCTCCAACAGCATTTAGTGAATCTGCCTTATCTAAAATAGCTACTGCTTTTAAATGTCCTAAAGCCTTTGCAATTTCTTCTGCTGGGAATGGTCTAAATACTCTTAGTTTTAAAAGTCCTGCTTTTATTCCTTTTTGTCTTAAATTATCTACTACATATTTTGTAGTCCCTGCAGTTGAGTTCATGCATACTATTGCTATTTCTGCGTCATCTAATTTATATTCTTCAAAGAAAGAATATTTTCTTCCGGTAATTTCTTCAAAATCTTTTGCTACATCTAATATTACTTGTTTTGCATTTCTCATTGCCTCTGCTTGAGCTGCTTTATGTTCAAATAAATAGCTCTGCAAATCTAATGGTCCAACAGCAATTGGATTATTCTTGTTCAATAAATATTCATCTGGATTATATTCACCTACAAATTTTTTTACTACATCATCTTCTAATAGCTCTATATTTTCTATAGAATGTGATGTTATAAATCCATCTTGGCATACCATTAATGGCAATTTTACTTTTTTATTTTCTGCAATTCTATGTGCCATTATTAAATTATCATATGCTTCTTGGTTATTCTCTGAAAACATCATTATCCAACCTGCATCTCTTACTCCCATTGCATCTGAATGGTCGTTATGAATATTTAGTGGACCTGAAACTGCTCTATTTACTAAAGACATAACTATTGGAAGTCTTAAGCTAGATGCAATATATATCATCTCCCACATTAATGATAATCCATTTGCAGATGTAGCAGTCATTGCTCTTCCTCCTGCTGCTTCTGCACCTATTGTAGCGGCCATTGCACTATGCTCACTTTCAACTGCAACAAACTCTGTATTTACTTCTCCATTACTTACAAAGCTAGAAAAATATTGTGGAATTTCTGTTGATGGTGTTATTGGGAATGCTGCTACTACATCTGGATTTATTTGCTTCATTGCAATAGCTGCCGCTTCATTACCACTTAAACGTTCTCTAATACTCATACTTTTTCTTCCTTTCTCTTAATTTTCATTATATTTTTATAATTTTAAGTCATTCCTTCGATTGGAGGACGACCACAGGTCGCCCCTACAAATTATTTTTTGAAACGAAGCAAATTAGGTATATTGCAAGGAAAACGATTAAAAAATTTTGAGATAGTACATAGGTACATCGAAAAATTTTTTAAGAAGTTTGACACAGCAAGATGCCTAATTTCATTCGTTTACTCCATCACAATTGCGCCGAAAGGACAAACCTTAGCACAAACTCCGCATCCTTTACAATAGTCATAATTAAAATCTGTTCTCTTTTGGTCTTTTCCAACTGGTATTGCGTCATCTGGGCAAACTGGAAAACATAAACCACATTGTTTGCATTTTTCTGATAAATATATTGGTTTTTGACTTCTCCAGTCTCCTGTTTTAAAGTTTCTTGCATTTCCTGCTTCATATATATCTCCACCTGGAGTTAATTCTTGCATTGGTGTATTGCTATTTATTTTTTCTGTCATATTTTTTCGACCTCCTTTAAAGCAATCTCTAAAGCCTTCATATTTCCTTCTATTACTTCTGGTTTTTTAGCAAATTTGTGTTTAAATGATCCTTTCATATCGTTTAATAATTCTTCGTCTGTCATAATTTTGCTTACCTTTACTATTGCTGCAAGCATAGGTACATTTGGAAAATATTTTCCTAAAGCTTCTTCTGAAATTTTTCTTGCATCTATTTTGTATATTTCTCCTTTATATCCTTTTAAAACTTTTCTTATATAGTCATTATCTTTTGTAGTGTTTATTACTATTGCTCCTTCTTGTTTTAATCCTGCTGTTACATCCACAGATTCTAAAAGTGTATCATCTACTACTACTACATAGTCTGGTTCATAAATATTGCTATGTATTCTTATTGGATTTATACTTATTCTGTTATATGCGGTAATTGGTGCTCCCATTCTTTCTGGGCCGTATTCTGGAAATCCTTGTATATATTTTCCAGTATTGAATGCTGCATCTGCTAAAAGGAGTGATGCTGTCTTTGCTCCTTGGCCTCCTCTTCCATGCCATCTGATTTCGATTAAATCATTCATTAAGCTTGCCTCCTTCTTATTTTAAATTTAAATTTAGTATATGTCTATTTATTTTAAAAGTCAATACTAACTATTTTTAATGTTTTTGACAAAACTTGAATATATTTATAAAATAATGTATAATAAGATTATATTATAGGAGGTTGAATTATGAGTAGAGAAGATTTTTTAAAAAGCTTATCGGTAAGAAATAACGATCCTAAAAAGTATAGTGGTAAAAAATTAGATTTTAATAAATTAAAAGGTAATGTTCAAAAGAAAATTGCAGTTGGATTAATGGTCGCAATTGTTATAACTGGATTTGCAGGTTGTGCTCGAAAAGCACATGAAGAGCCTACTGTTAATACTCCTGCTACTAGTCAATCAACAACAATAGACGAATATGATTATTTAAATAGTGGCGATGCAATCCTTGATGATTTTAAAGAACGTTATGTTGAAGCATATAATGAAAAAAATGGTACAAACTATGCTCCTTCGCAAATATCTGTAAATTTAACACATCCTAATTATTTATATGAAACAAGTGATGGTAAGTTTATAACTCATGGAAATACTCCTTATGAAACAGAAGATGTATTAGATAAATATGGTGATTATAAAAAAACTGCCGCTTCAACTGGTAATATTGATTTAATTCAGATTATAAATTCACGTACTGACTCACCAATTGAAACATATGCTACCTTCTTTTCAGAAAATGGATATATAGCAAGCCCTGTATATAGTAGTAAAGATTTAGACTCGCTTTTGAATGATCTTAAAAATCCTAAAGATTCTACATTAGAAGATTTAATAACTGCATGTAAAGTTGCAATACGAGCTAAAGAATCTGATAAATTAACAAATTCTTTAAAACAAGAATATATTAACTCCTTTGAAGAAAAAACAGAAAATGATTTAGAGCATTAAATAAACATATAAAAATAAGTATGGCAAATTTAAAGCCATACTTATTTTTTTGTCTTTTTTATTCTTCTTCTGGTGCTTCTACTGGACATACTCCTGCACAAGTACCACAGCCTATGCATGCAGATGCATCTATTTCGTATTTATCTTCTCCTTGTGATATACATCCAACAGGGCATTCTGCTGCACAAGCTCCACAAGATATACATTTATCTGTAATTTTATAAGACATTTAAAATTCCTCCTCTCTCAAACATTTTATATAATTTTTTGAGGTTGGAAGTGGGATGTGTGAAGTGTGTATTTATTTTTTCACACTTCACACCGCACACTTCGCACTTCTTTTTAATTATTATTTTTTTTGTCAATTTCTTCTAACTTTTCTAGTTCTTCTAGTTCTTTTAAATCTTCTGGATTTTCTACTTCTAAAGTATCATCTTCTTTTTCTATATTTTTTATAATTTTAACATCATTTGCTTGATATTTCTTAAAATATGTATCTTCTCCATCTTTAAATTTTACTTTTACTGTTTCTTTTAATGTTTCTACTCCGGCAAACTTCACCTTCGCCTTCTTCTGTTTTTACTATTGCTCCTATTTTTGGTAACCTAGCAAGTTTTTCCTCATACACCTCTTGCTCGTATTTTAAGCAACACTTAAGTCTACCACAATTTCCAGATATTTTAGATGGATTAAGAGATATGTTTTGTTCTTTTGCCATTTTTATTGAAACTGTTTCAAAATTATTTAAAAAAGAACAACAGCATAGCTCCCTGCCACACATTCCGTTTCCTCCGAAGTTTTCTTACCTCGTCTCTTACTCCTATTTGCCTTAATTCTATTCTAGTCTTAAAAATTGATGCTAAATCTTTTACTAAATCTCTAAAATCAATTCTTCCTTCAGCAGTAAAAAAGAATAAAAGTTTACTTCTATCAAATTTATATTCTACGTCTGTTAATGTCATATTTAATTTATGTTCTTTTATTTTTTTATTACATATTTTTAACGCTTCTTGTTCCTTTTTTTTGTTTTCTTCGTGATGTTTTTCATCTTTTTGTGTTGCAACTCTAATTATTTTTTTTAATGGTTTTTCTAGCTTTTCATCTGGAAATATTCTGTTTGGAATAACTACTTCTCCAAATTCTTTTCCCATAGATGTTTCAACTATTACATTTTTACCCTTTTCTATTTTTATTCCATCAGGATCAAAAAAATAAATTTTTCCTGGTTTTTTAAATCTAACTCCTATAATATTAGCCATTTATTTCCTCCCATACTGTTATCATAAAGTGATCTATTGCCATATCAAAATTATTACTTTTTTTTATTCTATTTTTTGTGTCTTCTACTATTTCCATGCAATTTATATATTTTGTATTTGTTTTTACCTTATTAAAAAATATTAAATTTATATATTCTAATATTTCTATTGCTTCTTCTTTATCTACAAATATATCTTCTTTTTTTTCTAACATATCTATTATATCAAATTTTTCAATATTTGAAAATAAATTATCTATTAATTTATAATCCTTTTCTTTGTCTTTTAATATTAATGCTTTTTTTATACTTCCATCTGCAATTTTTAATGTTAAATCTGATACGCCTTTACAGTTAAATTTGTTTTCTAAAATTTTTAGTAGTTGGTCATTATTTAATTTGTTAAATAATATTTTAGTACATCTTGACTTTACTGTTGGTAAGAAAAGATTATCATCTGTTGTTATTAAAATTATTGTAACATATTCTGGTGGTTCTTCTAATGTTTTTAATAAACTGTTTTGGGCTTCTTTTGTCATTAAATTGCTATCATTTATTATATATACTTTTCTTTTTGAAACAATTGGCTTTTCATAAACTTTTTTAACTACTTCCCTTATTGTATCAATTTTAATTGCATTACCTTCTGGATTAATTGTAAAAAAATCTGGATTGTTCGAAGAATCAAATTCTATACATGATTTACATGTGTTACATGGTTTTTCTTGTCCAATACATAATATGGCTTTTGCAAATTCCATTGCAAATAACATTTTCCCAATAGATTCTCTGCCTATAAACATATAAGCATTTGCTATTTTATTTTCTTTTATTATATCTTGAAATAGTTTTTTGTTATTTTCATTACCTATTATATTTTCAAACATCATACTAATTTCCTTATTTTTAATCTATTGTACCAAATTTATTTAGTGGCCAAAATCTGATCCATACTTTACTTTCTATTCTCTCTATTGGTATACATCCAAAACTCCTGCTATCTGTACTATGTGGCCTATTATCTCCCATTACAAAAACACAACCTTCTGGAACAATAATATCATTATATATTTCTCCACTTGTTGTTATTCCTTCTCTTAAATATGGTTCATCTAATTCTTCTCCATTTAAATATACTTTTCCATCTTCTATTTTTATATGGTCTCCTTCTACGGCAATTACTCTTTTTATATAACTTGTTTTAGTAAATTCTAATACATAATATGTGAATTTTTCAAATAATCCTTGTGGATTATAGTCGT
Source organism: uncultured Clostridia bacterium (assembly GCA_944392485.1). Taxonomy (GTDB): domain Bacteria; phylum Bacillota; class Clostridia; order TANB77; family CAG-508; genus CAG-452. The sequence continues at coordinate 97,973 of CALXWO010000004.1, forward strand.
ATATTGCTACAGGATTATCATAATTTATTTCATATGCAGAAAGTATAGGCTCACTTGGTGCCTCAAATGTTATTATATCCCCTCTATTATATTTACCATTAACTGTTCTAACCCATCTGTTTAAAATTAGCCTTTGTCCTTCCTCTAGCGTACTGTACATAGAAGGTTGCTGTACTACTGTTGGTGTTCCAATATAATATCTAAATAGCAATGCTAGTACTATTGCTATTACTATACAATATATCCATTCTAATATGTTTTTTGCTCTAGGGCTTATGTTTATATTTGGTTTTTTAAATTTCATTTTTGTTCCTTCTTTCAAGCAAACTTCATAATTTCAATCTATTTTTGTTTTGTTGGTATTGTTATTACAACTTCTGTTCCTTCATGCACTTTGCTTTTTATATCTATCCTGCCATTGTTTTTATCTAGTATTTCTTTTGCAATAGAAAGTCCGAAGTCCTGTTCCTCCCATTGCTCTTGTTCTTGCTTTATCTACTCTATAAAATCTTTCAAATATTCTATCTAAATCCTTTTCTGGTATTCCAATTCCATTATCTATAACTTTTATATATGCATCATTATATACAAATCCTACATATATTTTTATTGTTCCTTCTTCTCCTGTATATTTTATACTATTTGATAATACATTTAATATTACTCTTTCTATACCATCTTTATCTGCATAAACCTTAGGAACATTAGCTGTAACAAAACATTCCACCTTTTGTTTCTTTTTATCCATTTCTATTTGTAGGTTCTCTTGGCATTGTTTTACTAGCTCTCCTAAGTCAAATTCTGTTTTCTCCCAATCTGATTTATTATTGTCAAACTTAGATAACGTTAATAAATCATTTACAAGTTTTGTCATCCTAACAGCTTCTGAAGATATTACATTTAAAAATTTTTCTTGCAATTCTTTATCGTATTCACTAGTAGCTAATGTTTCTGTATATCCTAAAATTGAAGTAAGTGGTGTCTTAAGTTCATGTGATACGTCTGCAACAAATTCTTTTCTCATATTGTCTAATTTAACATGTTCTGTTATGTCTTGTACTAATACCATAACGCCTGCGGGTCTATCGTTTTCGTCCTTAAATGGTGCAAAAAATAGATTTAAATATTTATCATCTATGTTAACTTTTTGTTCTGTAGATGTCCAGTTTTCTAAGTATATTATTTTTTCCATATTTATATCTACTTTTAATTTTTTAAATATTTTTTCAAATGTATCTTCACTTGAGCTTATTTCTAAAAGTCTTGTTGCAGCAGGATTAATATGTATAATTTCACCTTCTATATTAAATGCAATAATACCATCTGTCATGTGAAGTAAAATAGTTTCTATCTGTTTTTTTTGCCTTGTTACTTCATTTAAGTTTTCTTTTAATCCAGAGGTCATAAGATTAAATGCATTTACTAAATCTGCTATTTCAGTTTTTGATTTTGTATCTTCTAACAACTTTATTTCTTCTGATACATCTTCTCCATCTGCCATTTTTTTTGCATTTTTTATTAATCTAGATATTGGATTTACAATTGTTTTAGATATAAATAGCATTATTATTAATGCTATAATTAAAAATGTAATAGATAATATTGAAAAAATTAAATTTCCTTTGCTTATTTCATTTACTAATTCTATATTTCCTAGATTTAAATTTATATATTGTAAATGATTTATATATATATATCCCGGAATTACAAAAATAATCAATGCAAGTACTACCATTATTAATATTATTTTTATTTGAACACTTTTAAACATTTTATACCTCGCAAAAACAAATTGTAATTTGCTTCGCAAATTACAATAGTGAAAAACTAAAAGTGAAAAGTGAATAGTAAATGAAGATTATTTGTTGAAATCAACAAATAATCGACCAATACTTTTAACTCTTCACTATTAACTTTTAGTTGTTTCTTATATAATACCCTACTCCTCTTTTTGTTATAAGAATTCTTGGGTTTGCTGTGTCTTTTTCTATTTTTCCTCTTATTCTTCTTACTGTAACATCTACTGTTCTAATATCTCCATAATACTCATATCCCCAAACTTTTTCAAGCAATACTTCTCTTGTAATTACTTGTCCTGCTTGGCTTGCTAAAAATTTTAAGACTTCAAATTCTCTTATTGTTAAGTCTATTACTTCTCCGTCTACTTTTGCTTCGAATTTATCTAAATCTAATTCTAATGGACCTACTACAATTTTTTTAGTTTTTCCATCTTCTCCTATATTATTTGCATTTTCTTTTATTTCAGATTTTCTTAAGTTTGCTTTTATCCTTGCCATTAATTCTCTTACACTAAAAGGTTTTGTAATATAATCGTCTGCACCTAATTCCAATCCTAATATTTTGTCTATTTCTTCATCTTTAGCTGTAAGCATAAGTATTGGAACATTTAGTGAACTTCTAATTTTTTTGCATACTGTTAACCCGTCCATTTTAGGAAGCATAATATCAAGTAAAATTAAATCTGGTTTTTTTGTTGTTGCAATTTCTACTGCCGTAACCCCGTCATTTGCTTCTAAAGTATTATATCCTTCTTTTTCAAGGTTATATACTAAAATATCTACTATTGGTTTTTCATCATCTACTATTAATATTGTTTTTTTATCGTCCATTTCTTCCACAAAAGTCCCACCTTTCTTATCTTTGACTTTTATTATTTATTTATATCATATAACAAAATTTTAGACAAGATTTTTTTACAAAATTATTACAAAAATATGACAAGATATATTTTTAGGGAAAAAGGGCTTTTCTCCTTTTTCCCTATTCTTTATAAGATTACCTCTATTTCATTTATTGAACCATTGTCTTCTAATTTTATTTGCTTTTCTGGTATTTCTATACCGTTAAAATAAAATTTTTGATTTTCTCCTGTACATTTTCCTTCTGGATTTTTTATATTGATATTATATATACTTGTTTTATACCTATATCTAATATTATATTGCTCCCATTTGCTAGAAACACATGGCTCAATTTTTAACATTCCAGCTTCTATTTTTAAGCCTAATATATTTTCTATTCCAGCTTTGCAAAACCAACTGCTAGAACCTGTATACCAAGTCCAACCGCCTCTTCCTGCTAAATTATTTGCTCCATATACATCGGCAGCAATTACATATGGTTCTACTTTATACTTTCTTGCGGCTTCTTTAGTTCTTGCATGTTCTATAGAATTTATCATTCTATAATATTCTACAGCTTTTTCTCCAAATCCTAGTTCTGTAAAAGCAATTATTGCCCAAATTGCACCATGTGTATATTGTCCTCCGATTTTCTCTTACTCCTGGCAAGTAAGCCTTTATATATCCTGGTTCTATTTTTGTTTTATTAAATGGTGGGTCTAATAATTTTATAATTCCATTTTCTTGATCTATTAAATGATTTTCTAAAGATTGCATTGAAATATATTTTTTATCATTATCTGCCGCTCCTGATATTACACCCCAACTTTGTGAAATACTATCTATTCTACATTCTTCGTTTTCTATGCTTCCGAAGTGGTTTGCCATTATCCATATATGCTCTTCTAAACCATCTTCCATCCCAGCCATTATTATTTAGTGCTTTTTTTAGTTCTTCCATAATTGTTTTATATTTATTTGCCTTTTGCGTGTCATTCATATTTTCACAAATTGGTATAAACTTTTTTAGAATGTCATAAATAAAAAATCCTAACCAAATACTTTCTCCTTTATTTTTGTTTCCTACAGTATTTAAACCATCATTCCAATCTCCTGAACCTATTTTAGGAAGTCCATTTTCTCCAAAATTTAAACTTTTTTCAATTGCTCTTATACAATGCATATATACATTTTCTTTTATATTAGATTCTAAATATAAATCATATTTCTCGTCTGTCCCCTCTGGAAGTAAATCTCCCTTTATATATGGCTCTTCTATTTCCAATATAGAATAATCTTTTGTTTGTTTTATATATTCACATACTACATAGCAAAGCCACAATAAGTCATCTGAAAATCTTGTTCTAATGCCTCTTTTAGTTTCCTTATGCCACCAATGTTCTACATCTCCTTCTATAAATTGATGTCTACATGAAATAAGAATTTGCTTTTTCATAAATTCTATATCAATATATTTTAATCCAAGTGTGTCTTGTAATTGGTCTCTAAATCCGGTTGCTCCACCTGATTGATAATATGCACTTTTGCCCCATAGCCTTGATACTATAGTTTGGTATTCTGCCCAACCATTTAACATTATATTAATAGACTCAATTGGAGTATTTACTTGAACTTTATTTAAAAGATCATACCAGTAAGTTTTTACTTTGTTTAGTTCTTGAATACAATTTGATATTTTAGAGTATTTATATGCTACATCTTTTGCATCTAATAATGTTTCTTCTTCTCCAAATTGTAATATTATTTCTTTATCTTCAAAGCTTTCTAATTCTATTTCAATCTCAATTGCTATACATGAATTTTGACCTAACCCAGATACATTATCCAAACTTACTTTATCTAAAGCTTCTGGGGTTTTTATATCTCCATCACCTATAAAAGAATTTTTATTTCCTGTATATGATTTTATTTTTTCACTGCTTGACACAAATGTTATATTTTCTTTAAAGTTATCTTGGTATAAATTTTTTACTTTAATTAAATTTCCTTCTTTTAAAACTTCTATATACCCATTTGTTTTTATTTCGTCTTCGCCTAAAACTGGTTTAATATAGTAAAATAATTTTAATTTTCTTCTATTTGGTTCTAGATTTTTTAATTTTAAAATATTTATTTTTACATTATCTTTTTGTGGAACAAATATATTCAATTCGTGAGAAATATTGTTTTTTATAGTTTTTAAATTTACATACCCAAATCCATATCTTAAGTATGTTTCTTCTTCATCATTATTTAAATTATCTGACAGTGTCCATTTTTTACCTGTTTTATAGTCCTTTAAATAAATTATTTCTGATGGTAAATCACTTACTGGATTATTATTCCAAGCACTAAGTCTATTTAGTCTACTATTTTTATGCCATGTAAAACCTCCTAAATTTTGTGTCACTATAGTTCCAAAATTCTCATTTGCAAGTATTGTACTCCAAACTGTTGGAAGTTTATTTTCTTTATCTAGTTTTATTATATATTCTAATCCGTCTTCAGAAAATCCTCCGTATTCATTAAAATATTTTAAATTGCTTAAATCTATATTTTGATAATTAAAATTTTCTTGTAACTTCTGTTCTTCTATTAAATCTAATCCAATATCTTTTATTGTTTTTAAATACTCTTCTTCTTGGTCTTCAATTTCTGTTTTTATATCTCCTTTTTTTGCGTCTAATATTACATTTGCTCTAAATTCTAATAAATTTATATCTTCTTTTTCTATTTGGTTTGCGTTAAGAATAAATATTCCACCACTTATATTTTTTAGGTATTCCATTTGACTATTTGATATTGCATTTTCTATTTCGTAATTTATATATTGATCATAAGAATTTTCTTCTTTGTCTAAAATTACTAAATCAATTTTTATGTTTTTACTTCTTATAAATTCAAAAGCTTTTAAAATATCTTTAATTACATACATATCATTTAAATCTTCTATTTCTACTAATAGAATAGGTAAATCCCCAGAAATTCCGTATTTCCATAATTCGTCTTGTTCATATACTTTTGGTGGAAGTTTTTTTAGGAATATACTTTTTAATGGGTTGCTAAAAAGTATATATGATAATAATTTTTGATAATTTTCTATATCCGTTCCTTTAAGTTCTAAATATATAGCCTCAGCCTCTACTTTTGCTTTTGCTAAATCAAATGTTTTTGTAATTATATTTGTATTTTTATATTGTTTTAATAACTCTAGAACTGTATTTTTATTATGTGATACACTAATTAATAGATCTAAAGTAATTTTTTCTCCTGGCATTATTTTAATTGTTCTTTTCATTGCTAAACATGGATCTGTTACTAATCCAATGTTTTTAGAATAGGGCTTAGAATTTTTTACCATTTCTGGAATTAAATTTTTTTCTTTTCCTAAAAATTTTTCTTTATCTATTTCGTATTCAAATTCTCCAATTGTCTCGTGCTCTGCGTAAAAAGAAACTCCCATATATATATCTTGCTCATTTATCCCTCTTTTTTTTCTTTTTACCACTATTTCTTCTTCATTTGATCTTTCAAATGTTAAAAATAAATTGTTAAATGTCATGTGTGCATAGTCTTGCATTGCTGTAGATAGCACAGGTTCAAAATAATTTGTTATTTCTAATGTTTTTTCTTGTGTTCCGTTATTTTTTATTTCTAACCTTCTTATTTCTACTGGATCGTCCGGAGAAACTATAATTTTAGTTGTTGTTTCTATGTCTGCATCTATTCTTACAAATTTATGCTTTTCTGGCATAAATGATATTAAATATTTGTCTCCTTTGTTTGATTTGTCTAATGGAGTATTTATCCATATTTTATTGTTAGAAACATCTTTTATATAAAATATAATTCCTTGTTTATAGTCTGCTGTTTCTTTAAAACGATTTATTAAAATATTTTTGTATTTGCTATAACCCTCTCCATTTTGCTTTATGCAAATTGTATAACTTCCATTTGATATTGTATTTGCTATATTTAATTTAGAATTAATCTTTGTATACGATTTTTCTAAATAATTTTCATAATCTTTTGGCTTTACTTTTTCTATTTTTTCCTTTTTTTCTTTTGTAATTATTGCTTTTTCTGGCATTTTCTCTTGTAACAATATATCTACTGCTTTAATTTGTGGATTTTGCATAAATCTATTTACCAATATATTGTTGTTTATTAAATTATTAATTGATAATAAGCTTAGTGCTTGATGATGTGCCATATATGTTTTTACGGGTTCACTTTTTTTGCCATATTTTAATCTGGAAATTGTATAATCAATTGATTCGTAAAATCCATATTTATTATACATATTTTCTTTTTCTAATTCTTTTAAATTTTTTATTGCTTCTTTTGGAACATAATTTAAACTTAAAAATACAGCATATGGTGCAACTACCATATCTTCTTCTAAGCCTCTTTTTAATCCGAGCCATGGAATTCCAAATGATTTATACTGATAATTATTATTAAAATCTTTTAAATTAAATGCCGCTTCGGAAATTCCCCAAGGAATCCCTAGTTTTTTTGCATATTCTATTTGACTCATAATTAAAAATCTGCATGATTCATCTAACAAACTTCCTGCATATTCAGATATGTTTATATTTGGCATTAAATACTCAAATGCTGTTCCAGACCACGATATTAAACCTTTATATTTTTTTAGACTGGTTAAAGTTCTGCTTAAACTGTTCCAATGTTTAGATGGAATATCTTTTTTTGCAATTGCAATTAGGCTGGCTTGTCTTGCTTCGGATGCTAATAAATCATAATACGAATTTGTAAGTCTATTTTGTTCTATATCATATCCTATAGAAAACAAACTTTTTTTATCATTATATAAGACTGAAAAATCTGTATTTTCTATTATATTGTCAATAATATTAATCATTTGTTGTATATTAGGACGTTCTAAATGCCCGCTTTCTCCTACAACTAAACTGTCGCTATTTTGTAGTTCAATAGTTCTTTTGTCTATACTATCCTGTATTTTTTCCATTAAAAATTGTTTTACTGTATATAAATATCCAATAAAATTTCCATTATCTACTGTAGAAATATATCTTGGATAAAGAGGGTCTAGTGTTTTTGTATTATACCAATTATATAAATGTCCATTCCATTTTTGTAATTTTAAAATCGTATCCAACATTTTTCTTAATAATTCTATTGCTTCTTCTAATTTTATATATTTTAAATCATAGGCAGAAATAATTGCTAACATACCTAACCCTATATTTGTTGGTGAAGTCCTGATTGCTATTTTATTTTTTCTTTCTTCCTGATAATTATCTGGTGGTAAATAATTATTTTCTTTATTCATTGTATCTTCAAAATATTGCCAAATATCTTTTCCTATTTTAACAAGGTACTTCTTTTCTTTGTTTGATATCTCTTGAACTGCATTTTTTTGTTTTGTATCTTTACTAATATACCAAGCAATTATAGGGCCAATTGTCCACAAAATACTAGTTATTATTAATAATATATTTTTTAAATATATACCAAAAAAAAGATACAAAATCCCAAAAATTATATTTATATTCATTAGTTTGCAATATCCACTTAGTTTTGTACTTACTTGCTTTTCAGCCTCTTCTGAAGTTATCCATTCTAGTAAATTAGATTTAGTTACTGCCATTCTATAAATTGTTTTTAAAATAGATTGTAAATTTATATATGCTTTATGTGGTAAAAAAGCAAATTTTAAAATTCCACTTAAAATATTTGATTTAAATGAGCTTATATTTGGTATTAGACTTTTATATGCATAAACAAAGTTTGCTGTTTTTCCTTTTTTAAAAATAACATAATCAACAAAATTTAATATGTTTGGAAAAACATATGCTATTATACTTATAACTATTATTGGCCATATTTTAAAATTAGATAAAATTTTTAATATACTTGCAGACAAAATCCCTATAAATACCAATATTGGTACTAGACTTCTTCTTAAATTATCGAATATTTTAAATTTTGATAAAGTATTTAATGGATTTAATTTTACATTTTGTTTTTTATCTTTTATTTTCTTATTTAGCCACATTATAATTTGCCAGTCTCCTCTAATCCATCTACTATCCCTTAGAGAAAAACTGTTATATTTGCTAGGCACATTGTCTAGTAGTAATATATCAGTTGCAAGCCCGCATCTTAAATAATTTCCTTCTAATAAATCATGGCTCAACACCATATTTTCTGGAATTTCATTTTTTAGTATTGTATGAAAAACTTTTAAATCATAAATTCCTTTTCCAGTAAAAATTCCTTCATCAAAATTATCTTGATAAATATCTGAAATTGCATTTGTATATGAGTCTGTTCCTCCGTGTTCCAGAAAAGATTTTTGTAAAAAGAGTTTTTCTACTAGATTCTAAATCTATTCCAATTCTAGGTTGTATAATTCCATGTCCTTTTGTTACTACTTTTTTTTCTAAATCTATTTCTGGTTTATTTAAAATATGTGCCATTGTACCAATCAGTTCTAGTCCTGTTTCTAGACACAGATTAGTATCAGAATCTAGCGTAATTACATATTTAATATCACTAGTTACGCATCTGGTAAGTGTATTTGCTCTAAAATGGTTTGTGCCTTCAACTAAAAACTCATTAAATTCGCATAATAACCCTCTTTTTCTTTCCCATCCCATATAACATTTTTCATTAGGATTCCATATTCTTTTTCTATATAAAAAACTAAATTTAGGAATATCACTTTCACTATTTGTGTATATCTTATTTAATTTTTCTGTTTCTTTTAAACCTTCTTTAATTATTTCTTCATCATATGTTTCAATTTCATTTTTACTTGATGTGCAATCTCCCAGCAATGTAAAATATATGTTTTTGCTTTTATTTGCTAAATAATATACTTCTAATTTTTTCATTAAATTTTTAACTTGGTTTTTGTCTTTTAAAATTGTTGGTATTACAACAATTGTACTATATTCTTTTGGAACTCCCTTTATAAAATCTAATTTAGGTAATAACTTAGGTTTTATAATTTTGCTTAAAATATAGTTAATTAATTGTATTACTATTTCAGAAATAGGTATTATTAATATAATTGCAAATATTATAGATATTAATATATTTCTAGACATATTATAAAAATATAATCCAAATAAAAAAGATAAACATATACTAACTATAATATTTGCTATAATATATCTACAAACTTTTTGCTTTTCTGCAATTTGCTTTTTTGTTTTTATTCCTAAACTTTTAAATAATTCTTCTTTTCCATCAGAAATTAAATAATACCCTATATGAGATTTTTTATTGTTATAATTTTTATCTTTTATAAATTCTAAATTAGATAATTCTATAAGTTTTTTTGATATATATATTTCAGAAATTTTTGTTTTTTCCGATATTTCCTTTATTACATTTCGATAATATTCTTTTGTTTTATAATCCATTTTTGAATAAATTCCTGATGGATCATTTTTTAAAATTTCTTCTACTCCATTTATTTGCTCAAATAAGCTTAAAAAGTTAACCCTTAAAATTTCTTTTAAACTTGTAATGCTATTGCCTAAAGATACTTTTAAAATTGCAATATCATAATGCTCTTTTCTTATTACTTCCGAAATGGTCATCCCCATTTTATTTACTTGTTCTTCTAAAATATTTAAATATGGCACTCCTTGTTTTCCATATTTTTTTAATTTATATGACATATACTCTATAAATGGATATCTCATCTCTTTATAAGACATTTTTTTATTTTTATTTAAATTTACATTTTTAAATATCTGTTTTTTACTTTCTTTTCTTTCTACCAATCTTTCAATAATGTTTTCTACTTTATATTTTTGATTTTGGGAAGCATATATCTTTTCACATATGTTTCTTATGTTTTCTATTATAGCTATATCTAAAAATATCCATAAATTCCATATTTCTTCCATGCTAAGTAATTTTTTATTTTGATATGAAGTAATTGCTATATTTAATATTTCATCATCTATTTTATTATCTGTATAAGCAACTATTTCTGATGCTAAGACATATATTCTACTATATCCATTATATATACCTCCAACGAGCCCAGGAAATTGCTTGTATTTTTTTAAATTCATTTCTCTTAAAATTGTTTTACATGTTTCTTCTATAATATAAAAATTATCAAGTAACCATTCTCCCGCCGGATGAATTTCTATTCCTAATTTTGCATGTGAATTTAATAATTCATATGTTTTTTCTATAAAAATAAAATTGTCTTTTAACCTTGGAATTGGATAAGTAGATTTTAAAGAATTTCTATTTATTTCGTGACTACTTGCTATCTTTTCCATGTAGTTTTGAATTTGATAATTGTCTAGAACAGTCCCTTTTATATTTAAATATCTATATTTGCTCAAAATCTTTTCACCTCAATATGTAATTTGTACATATTTTTGCCAGTTTAAAGATTTTTTATGCAAAAACAAGACTTTTTCGCTCGGAGCAATTTTTCCGCATGAGACTTTTTCGCTCGGAGCAATTTTTCCGCGCATGAACTAGGGGACGGACATTTTGTTCACTTTTACAAAAGTGAACAAAATGTCCGTCCCCTAGTTCAAAATGTCCGTCCCCTAGTTCATGTTTATTCTTTTTTTGGTTTTGTCCATGATATATAATCACATCCGCCATTTGGATTATTTTCACATATATAATAATTTCTTTTTTTCTTTGTTTTTCTTATTTGAACTTTGCCTCCACATTTTGGGCATGGCACATCTATTGTTTCTATATATGGTTTTGCATTTTGGCATTCTGGGTATCCTGGACATGCCAAAAATTTTCCGTATTTACCATATTTTATTACCATCATACGCCCACATTTTTCGCATGGTACATCAGATACTTCATATTCCAATTTTACATGTTCTAATTCTTTATCAACTTTTTCTACTACTTTTTCAAATGGTCCATAGAAATCAGAAATGACCTTTTTCCATTTTTCTTTACCGTTCAGCAATTTTATCAAATTCTTCTTCCATTTGAGCTGTAAATTTAACATTTATTACATCACTAAAATTTTCTATAAGTAATTTATTAACTATTCTTCCAAGCTCTGTTGGATGAAGCTGTTTTTGAATTTTTTCTATATACCTTCTTGCAAGAATTGTTGTAATTGTTGGAGAATAAGTACTTGGCCTTCCAATACCCTTTTCTTCTAATGCTTTTACTAAACTTGCTTCTGTATACCTTGGAGGTGGCTCTGTAAAGCTTTGTTTTGGTTCAAGTTTTTCTTTTATTAATTCGTCGTTTTCTTTTAACAAAGGAATGTTAGAAAATTCCTCTTTCTTTTCATTGTCTTCTGTTTCAACATATAATGTCATAAATCCTTTAAATTTTAAAGTCTGACCATTTGCTCTAAAATTATAGTCACTAGCATTTATTTTTACAGATAATGTATCATATATAGCAGAAGACATTTGGCTCGCAATAAACCTATTATATATAAGTTTATATAATTTATATTGGTCATTAGTTAGACTATTTTTTATTTTATCTGGAACTAAATCCACATATGTTGGTCTAATTGCCTCGTGAGCATCTTGTGAATCTGCTTTTGTCTTATAGTATCTGTTTTCGTAATATTCTTTCCCATATTCTTTTTCTATATAGACTTTTGCAGATGCTCTTGCTTCTTCTGATATTCTTGTTGAATCAGTTCTCATATATGTAATTAATCCAACTGTACCTTTTTCTGGTATTTTTATTCCTTCATATAGTCCGCTGTGCTACTTGCATTGTTTTTTTAATGGCGAAATTAAGCTTTCTTGAGGCTTCTTGTTGCATTGTACTTGTCGTAAATGGAGGTGCAGGTGTTCTTTTCTTTTCTCCTTTTTTTACTTCATCTACTATATATTTTGCATTTTCTAAATCTTTTAATATGCTATCTATTTCTTCTTTTGAATGTATATCTATTTTCTTATTGTTTTTTCCAAAAAATTTTGCTTCAAAAGTCTTTTTAGATTTTTTTGTTCTCAAATGTGCATAAATATTCCAATATTCTTCTGGAATAAATTTTTCTATTTCTTCTTCCCTATCTACAATTAATTTTACAGCAACAGACTGAACCCTTCCTGCAGATAATCCTTTTTGTACCTTTTTCCAAAGTACTGGGCTTATTTTATATCCTACTATTCTATCTAATACTCTTCTTGCTTGTTGTGCATCTGTTAAATCCATATCTATTTTTCTTGGATTCTTTATTGCTTTTTTGACTGCATCTTTAGTTATTTCATTAAATGTTACTCTACACATTTTTGAAGGCTCTACATCCAATATGTTTGATAGATGCCATGCTATTGCTTCTCCTTCCCTATCAGGGTCAGTTGCAAGATATACTTTTTTTGCATTTTTTGCCTCTTTTTTTAATGTTTTTATTAAATCGCCTTTCCCTCTTATGTTTATATATTGAGGTTCAAAGGTCTTTGTATCTACTCCTAATTTTGATTTAGGCAAATCTCTTATATGTCCCATTGATGCAATAACTTTTGTACTACCTCCTAAGAACTTCTTTATTGTATTTGCTTTTGCTGGAGATTCGACTATTACTAATTTATCCGCCATTTTCTTTATGGCAATAATGAAAAACTTCGCATTACGTTGTTAAACTGCATAAAAATTTTTTCGATGTACCTATGTACTATCTCAAAAATTTTTATTTGTTTGCCTAGTACTGCTCGTTTTTGATTCTTGCCTCCTCCTTTCGTTTTTTTGTTTTCTCCTCTGTTGTTGTATGATTAAATAAATTGTATTTTGTTTTTGAAATTCAGATTTTTGATGTAGGGGGCGCTGTCTTCGGCGCCCCGTAGACCCGATTTTCGGGTCGCCCAGGAGTGCGACCCCTACAACGTTGAGGAAACGACCCATCAAAAACCGTCCCCTTTGAGACACATACAAATTCCAATTTATCTATTCTTCATACAATGGATATTTTGCACAAATTTTTGCAACTTCATTTTTTATTTCTTCTTTTTTACTTTCGTAATTTTCTGCCGTCATGTTTATAAGCTCTGCTATTTTTATCATATCTTCTTCTTTAAATCCTCTTGTTGTAACAGCTGGTGTTCCAATTCTTATTCCACTTGTTATACTTGGTTTTTCTGTATCAAATGGTACCGCGTTTTTATTTACAGTTATTCCTATATCATCAAGTTTTGTTTCTAATTCTTTTCCTGTTATTCCTTTATTTCTTAAATCTATTAATATTAGGTGATTATCTGTTCCACCAGATACTAAATTAAATCCATATTTTAGCAACTCTTCTGATAATGCTTTTGCATTCTTTATTATTTGTTTTTGATATTCTTTAAATTCTGGTTTTAATGCTTCTCCAAAGCAAACTGCTTTTGCTGCAATTACGTGCATTAATGGTCCACCTTGTGTTCCTGGAAACAATGCTTTATCTATTGCCTTACCATATTCTTCTTTGCATAATATTAATCCTCCTCTTGGTCCACGAAGTGTTTTATGAGTTGTACTTGTAACTATATCTGCATATTTTACTGGATTTTGATGTAAAGAAGCTGCAACAAGCCCTGCAATATGCGCCATATCTACCATAAATATACTATTTGTTTTATCTGCTATTTCTCTAATTCTTTTAAAATCTATTTCCCTTGGGTATGCACTTGCACCTGCAAGTATTAATTTAGGTTTATTTTCTATTGCTAGTTTTTCTAATTCGTCGTAATCTATTCTCCCAGTTTCTTTATCTACACCATATGGAATAAAATTATATAATTTTCCAGATGAATTAACTTTACTTCCATGTGTTAAGTGCCCTCCATGTGCTAAATTCATCCCAAGCACTGTATCTCCAGGATTTAATACTGCAAAATACACCGCCATATTAGCTTGTGCTCCAGAATGTGCTTGAACATTTGCATATTCTGCTCCAAATAATTTTTTTGCTCTTTCTATTGCCAAACTTTCTGCAATATCTACATACTCACATCCCCCATAATATCTTGCTCCTGGATATCCTTCTGCATATTTATTTGTCATATAGCTTCCGCATTGCTTCCATTACGCTATTACTTACAAAATTTTCTGATGCTATTAATTCTATTTTATTACGCTCTCTTTGCAATTCTTTTTCAATTGCATCATATATTTCTTTATCTGTATTTTTTAAATTAATAAAACTTGGCATATATCCACCTCTTTTATTTTATTTTTATTTATTTTAGTTGCATTATATACTAAATAAATTACTCTGTAAATAAAAATATTAGATAAATTGTAATTTGCTTGATAAACTTAAAAATTACAATTTAAAAAGGAAATATTAAATATATTTCCTTTTTAATAAATATTCTATTCTCATTTTATTGCGTTAATTTTTCTATATTTACTCCAGATGATGCTCCCCATGGTGCTCCTTCTGGTATTGGATTATTCCCTGCTGCAAAATAAATGTTCTCCAGTAGGGTATTATGATTATCAAATATATATTCTGCCATATGTGTTACGCTATTTGGAATTAAAATATCTGTAAAACCATAGCATTTCGAAAACGCCAACATTTCTATGTTTTTTAATCCTTCTTCTATATTAATTTTTTCTATATTGCAATAGCAGAATGCACCCAAACCTATAGTTTCTACATTTCCTGGAATATTTATCTCTGTTAATTGTGAATATGAAAATGCACAATTTTTTATTGTTTTAACTGTAGATGGAATGGTATACGTTCCTTCCCTCATTGTAGGGAAAAATAACAATTCTGTCTTGTCTTTATTGAATAACACACCATCTTCGCTACTATATACTTTATTATTTTCATCTACATTTATATTTGTATTGTTTCCAAAGAAAGCTCCTGGTTGTATTACATTATGTATTTCACCATCTACCACATAGAAATCATTAGTTGCAATATAAGTTACATTTTCTGGTATATAAATCTCCCTTAAATTAGATAATCCTTCTCCACCTTGACTTAAAAATGCATATGCATTTATTGTTGTTAAACTATTTGGTAATATTACTTCACTTAAATTTTCACATCCAGAAAAAGTTTCACTTTCTATTGTTGTTATTCCTTCTGGTATTGTTATACTTGTTAAATTTGTACAGTTATTAAAACATCCTATACCTATTGTTTTAAGTGTAGTTGGTAAATTTATATTATTTAAATTAGTACAACCATTAAATGCTCTTTCTTCTAAAACAGTTACTCCTTCTGGTATTGTTATACTTGCTATATTTGTACATCCATCAAAACAGTTTTTACTTATTGTAGTTACTGAGTTTGGTATTGTTACATCTGTTAAACCTGTACAACCGCTAAAGCAACTTTCTCCTATTGATGTTAGTGAGTTTGGTATTGTTACATCAGTTAAACCTGTACAACCACTAAAGCAACTTTCTCCTATTGATGTTACTGTGTTTGGTATAGATATTGTGTTAATTGATGTCTTATTTTTAAAGACATTATTTCCTAATGCTGTAACTAGTTGTCCGTTTATTACCATAGGAATAACAATTTCTTTCATCTCTTCATCAGATAATCCATTAACACTTGTTAAAGTTCCATTTTTATCAACATCCCAATGATAAATAACACTTCCATGTTGATACCAATAATTTTCTTCTTCTGTTAATATTAAATTATTTATATCTTCTACTACACTAGTTGCATCTATTTCCTCTGTTTTTAACTCTTCTCCAGCCAATGATATAGCTATAAATTTATAGTTTCCGCTTGTTTTCTGAATCTATTAGATATTCATCTTCATAATGCATTGAATTAAATAATTGTGATCTCATTTCTTGTAGTACACCATCTTTAAAAATATATATCTGACATGATTTTGAATAAATTTCATACATACTCATTCCTGAAGTTCCTAATATCATATCATAAAATTTTTCTGATGTTATAGTTCCTGCTTCTTCAGATGATATTCCTGAAAATTCTGCAAATAATTTATAAAACTCCTCTTTTGTTGAAATATTTGAAATGTCCGGAAAATTTTCTGGTAAAATTTCCTTTAAATCTTCTTTGTTATCTATCCATTCTTTTAAATTATAATAAACCACTGGATTTGTTTCTTCTTTTTGTGATTTTTCTAATGAAGATGTATTAATTGAATATGTTAGAAATCCGTCTACTATATTCTCTTTTGTTAATATTCCATCTCCAATTAATATTTCTTCCGGTTTTGGTATAAAAGTCCAAGCTACGTATTTTCCATATAAATTGCCATCTTTTTCAATATCTGTTACAGTAAATTTAAATGTTTCTGATAGTTCTTCTCCATCTTTCATAATAAATCCATTTTTATATACTGTAAATATATTTTCGTTTGGACTCACTGCAGTGTATGGTCCCCCATCATTTCCCGTTACTTTCCAATCACTTGGCAAATTATCTTGTAAATCCTTTGCTGTTGGTATTTGTAAATTTTCATCCAATGCTGCCACTACCGCTGCTTGTAATACTTCTCTATCCATTTCTAATTTGGTTTTATCTGATGCATATTCTGTTGTATTAAATAATCCCCCAGTTAAAGCTATATTTACTGTTACTGCTACTAATATTATCATTACTATTATTGTTATTATAAGTGCAATTAGAGTTATTCCGTTTGCTTTTTTTAAGTTTAACATTTGTTTTTTATCTCCTTTCTTTTGTGAATATGTTTTTTATTCCATAACAATTTATTTTATTATATGTTATATATTTATCTTTTTCAATATCTTAATGTGTTTTATTTTAGTTTACGCGAATTAATCTTAGTTTTCTGATATAATTGAAAAAGGAAACAGTAAATATGTTTCCTTTTAATTTGCTTTTAATAAATCTTCTAATACATCGTTTAACCCTACTGGTGTTACTTTGTATTTTTTTAATGTATTAATTATTTCGATTACTTTATCTGAACTGTTACTAATATTTTCTATATTATTACTTTCTATAGTAATATTATTATTTATATATTCTTTTTTTCGTATTTCTATCCCATATTTAAAATCATCTTTTGTATCCTTTTGTGTTTTGTAATATTCTAATTCTACTCTATGATTAATTGTTGTTTCTTTCAAATCATTTTCATCAAAATAAGTCATACCATAGCAAGTCTTAGAATTATTCACTTTACTTCTCCTTTCTTTTGTAATGATTGCTTTTACGCACTTTTCTAATATACTACATTGGTTTAACAAATACAACAAAAACAAATCGCATAATTTTATCTGTTTAATTAATATTCGACAGTAATTTTCTAAAAACCATAATATTATTTTATTTATTTAATTAATGTTATAAATATTTAATTTTTTTGAAATGTAAATGCAACTATTAAATTGTTAAAAAAGTTAATTTCTTGTACACAAAAAAAGAAAGGCTAAATCCTTCCTTTTCCTAATCTATAAATATGTATTTATACATTATCTTTTATATAGTCTACTACATCACTTACAGTAACAACTTTTTCTGCATCGCTATCTGGAATTTCTAAATCAAATTCTTCTTCTATTGCCATAATTAATTCAACTATATCTAAAGAATCTGCTCCTAAATCATCTATAAAAGATGCCTCTGGTGCTACAGCTGTTTCAGCTACTCCTAATTGTTCTACTATGATTTCTTTTACTTTGTTAAAAATTTCTTCTGAACTCATAGGTAATATTACACCTCCCCTTTATATTTGTTTTTTATTTACTATCTAACATATTATATGCTTTGAAAGGTATTGTCAATAGTTTTTTTAATTTATTTTATTTTTTCAAACTCTTGTTTTAAAATATCTACTGCTTTTGACTCTGCAAATTTTTCTGCCTGTTTAATTGTAAAATAAAATAAATATTCATCACTACTTCCATGAGCTTTAACTACAGGCTTTTTTACGCCTAAAAATAGCGCTCCACCATACTCTTTATAATCCATAGTTTTTGAAAATCTTTTTATTCCTGGAAGTGCTGGAATACATGCAAGTGTACTTAATATATTCTTTTTCAAACTTTCTGTAAGAGATCTTTTAACTAATTTTCCAAAGCCTTCTACTGTTTTTAAAAATATATTTCCCGTAAATCCATCTGTAACTACTGCATCAATGTCTCCAGAAAATGCTTCTCTTCCTTCTACATTTCCTACAAAGTTTATATTATATTTTTCTGCATTTCCTTTTAAAAGTTTATAACTTTCTTTCATTAAGTCATTTCCCTTTGTTTCTTCTGTTCCAATATTTAAAAGTCCTATAGCTGGTTTTTTTATATTGTATATATTTTTTAAATATATATTTGCAAATTCAGCAAACTGTAATAAGTTTATTGGTTTACAGTTTGTATTTGCACCTGCATCAATAAGCATTAATCCTTTTTTGTACGAAGGTAACATTGGTGCAATAGCTGGTCTGTCTACTCCTTTAATCCTTCCTACAAGTAAAGTAGCCCCTGTTAATAACGCTCCTGAATTTCCTGCAGAAACAAATACATCTCCTTCTCCATTTTTTAACATATTAAATCCAACTACCATTGATGAATCTTTTTTATTTTTAATTGCTTGTGTTGGTATGTCTTCCATTTCTATAGTTTCTGTTGCATTTTGTATTTTTAGTCTTTCTGATATTTCTGATATATTTTCTTTATTATATATTTCTTTTATTTTTTTATTTATGATTTCTTCGTTTCCTATTAAAATAATTTCCGATTTTATCTCTTTTATTGCCTTTACTGCGCCTCTAATATTTGCTTCTGGTGCGTTGTCTCCACCGCATAGCATCTAGCAAAATTTTCATTATTTTATCCCTTCTTTATAAACATTATATTTTCTATTCGTTTATTTTATTATTTTATTTAAAAAAAAGCAAGTATTTATTAATATTTTATTAATATTTAAGTTCCTCGAATAAATTGATGTTTTTAGATGATTAATATTAATTTCAACAATTTCTACGAATGGTGGGCGAACAAAGTTCGCCCCTACAACGTTTGCAATAAATTTAGTTTTATCCAGTCGCTAGGGCGGAGGCAAAAATTTCATATTCATGAAATTTTATGACCTCACGTCCACACGCTCTCGTTCAAAGCAAAAAAATTAGAGGCTATTTCTAACCTCTAATTTCTATATTTATAATTTCTAGTATATTACTCAATTATTTCTGAAACTATACCAGAACCTACTGTTCTACCACCTTCACGAATAGCAAATCTTAATCCTTTTTCGATTGCTATTGGTGTAATAAGTTCTATTGTCATTGATACGTTATCTCCTGGCATTACCATTTCTGTACCTGCTGGTAAATCAATAACACCTGTAACGTCTGTTGTTCTGAAATAGAATTGTGGTCTATATCCATTGAAGAATGGTGTATGTCTTCCACCTTCTTCTTTTGTTAATACATAAACTTCAGCTTTGAATTTTGTATGTGGATGTATTGTTCCTGGTTTTGCAAGAACTTGACCTCTTTCGATGTCTTTTCTATCAATACCTCTTAATAATACACCAATGTTGTCTCCAGCTTCTGCTTGGTCTAATAGTTTTCTAAACATTTCTACACCTGTTACAACAGTTTTCTTTTTCTCTGTTGTTAATCCAACTATTTCAACTTCGTCTTGGATTTTTACAACTCCTCTTTCTACTCTACCTGTAGCAACTGTTCCTCTACCTGTTATAGAGAATACGTCTTCTACTGGCATTAAGAAATCACCATCTGTTGGTCTTTCTGGTGTTGGAATGTAGCTATCTACTGCATCCATTAATTCTTTAATACATTGATATTCTGGTGCGTTTGGATCTGTTGATGTAGATTCAAGTACTTTTAATGAAGATCCTTTTATAATTGGAATTTCATCTCCTGGGAAATCATAGCTTGAAAGTAAGTCTCTAACTTCCATTTCAACTAATTCTAATAATTCTGGATCGTCAACCATATCGCATTTATTTAAGTAAACAACGATATATTTAACACCAACTTGTCTTGCAAGTAGTATGTGCTCTCTTGTTTGAGGCATTGGACCGTCAGCTGCTGAAACAACTAATATTGCTCCATCCATTTGTGCTGCACCTGTAATCATATTTTTTACATAGTCAGCGTGTCCTGGGCAGTCAACGTGTGCATAATGTCTTTTTTCTGTTTCATATTCAACGTGTGCTGTGTTAATTGTAATTCCTCTTGCTTTTTCTTCTGGAGCACCGTCTATTTGATCATAAGCTGTAAATTGTGCCCTTCCTAATAATCCTAACCATTTTGTAATAGCTGCTGTTGTTGTTGTTTTTCCATGGTCTACGTGACCAATTGTACCAATGTTAACATGTGGTTTTGTTCTTTCAAATTTTGCTTTTGCCATTGATTTTTTCCTCCTTCAAATTACATGTAGAGGCAGAATCTATTTCTGCCCAGATGGATATGGAATCCATCCCTACATTTTTTATTTTATATTTAAAAATTTAATAACAATTTTTTGTAACTGCATTCTATAACATTTTTTGTTATTTTGCAATAGTTTTTTTGTTTTTTAATTTTATTCGAAGTGAGAAGTGGGATGTGGGAATTGTGAAATTAGAGTAAGCCTAACAATGCCTAACCCTAAAAAGCACACCTCACACTTCGCACCTCACACTTCACAAAAACAAATTTCAATTTGTTTATTAATAATTTACTCTTCTTTTTTAGCACGAGATGCCACAATTTTCTCTAATACAGATTTTGGAACTTCTTCGTAATGACTTGGTTCCATAGAGTATGTTCCTCTACCTTGTGTTTTTGAACGTAAGTCTGTTGCATATCCAAACATGTCTGATAATGGAATAAATGCTCTTATAATTTGCATTCCATTTCTTGCTTCCATTCCTTCCATTCTTCCACGTCTAGAGTTTACATCTCCAATTACGTCTCCCATGTATTCTTCTGGAACTGTTACTTCTACTTTCATTATTGGCTCTAATATAACTGATTTTGCTTGTTTACATCCTTCTTTAAATGCCATTGATCCAGCAATTTTAAATGCCATTTCAGATGAGTCAACATCATGGTAAGATCCATCTACTAATGTAGCTTTAAAGTCTATAACTGGATATCCTGCAAGAATTCCGCTTTCAGCAGCTTCACGAATTCCTTCTTCTACTGGTTTTACGTATTCTTTTGGAACAACTCCTCCTACAATCTTGCTTTCGAATTCAATTCCTGAACCTGGTTCTAATGGTTCCATTTCTAGCCATACATGTCCATATTGTCCACGTCCACCAGATTGACGTATGAATTTTCCTTCTACTCTTACTTTATTTCTAATTGTTTCTTTGTAAGAAACTTGTGGTTTACCTACATTACACTCTACTTTAAATTCTCTTTTTAATCTGTCTACGATTATGTCTAAGTGTAATTCTCCCATACCTGCAATGATTGTTTGACCTGTTTCTTGATTTGTATATGTTTTAAATGTTGGGTCTTCTTCTGCAAGTTTTGCAAGTGCAATAGCCATTTTTTCTTGAGCAACTTTATCTTTTGGCTCAATTGCTATTTCAATAACTGGCTCTGGGAATTCCATAGATTCTAATATAACTGGATGTTGAATATCGCATAGTGTATCTCCTGTTGTAACTTCTTTTAGCCCAACTGCTGCTGCAATATCTCCAGAATATACTTTGTCTATATCTTCTCTATGGTTTGCATGCATTTGAAGAATTCTTCCTATTCTTTCTTTTTTGTCTTTGTTTGAGTTTAATACAGTTGATCCTGACTCTAGTGTTCCTGAATAAACTCTAAAGAAACAAAGTTTTCCAACAAATGGGTCAGTTGCTATTTTAAATGCTAATGCTGCAAATGGTTCTGTGTCAGAAGTTTTTCTTTCTGTTTCTTCTCCATCTGGTGTAACACCTTTGATATGTGGTATATCAAGTGGTGATGGCATATAATCTACAATTGCATTTAATAATTCTTGAACACCTTTGTTTTTGTATGATGAACCACAGCATACTGGTACTATTTTGTTTGCAATTGTACCAATTCTTAAACCTTTTTTAATTTCTTCTTCTGATAGTTCTCCACCATCTAAATATTTCATCATTAATTCATCATCTTGTTCTGCTGCCGCTTCTATCATTTCGTTTCTATATTTTTCTGCCATTTCTTTTAAGTCATCTGGTATATCTGTTTCTTCTATAACTTTTCCTAAATCATCTTTATGAATAAAAGCTCTCATTTTTATTAAATCTACTATACCTTTGAATGTGTCTTCTGCTCCAATAGGTAATTGGATTGGAATAGCATTTGCATTTAATCTTGTACGCATTTGTTCAACGCATGATAAGAAATTTGCACCTGTTATATCCATTTTATTTACATATGCCATTCTTGGTACATGATAGTTATCTGCTTGTCTCCAAACTGTTTCTGATTGAGGTTGTACTCCACCTTTTGCACAAAAAACTGTAACTGATCCATCTAATACCCTTAAAGATCTTTCAACTTCAACAGTAAAGTCAACGTGACCTGGTGTGTCTATAATATTTATTCTGTGTCCTAACCATTGGCATGTTGTTGCAGCAGAAGTAATTGTTATACCTCTTTCTTGTTCTTGTTCCATCCAGTCCATAGTAGCAGCCCCTTCATGAACTTCTCCTATTTTGTGAGTTCTTCCTGTATAGAAAAGAATTCTTTCTGTTGTTGTAGTTTTTCCTGCATCTATGTGAGCCATTATTCCTATATTTCTTGTTTTTTCTAATGGAAATGCTCTACCTGCCATTTATTTTTCCTCCTATTTAACTATTCTTTTGCGAACAGTAAGTAAAAACTGTTCAATATACTTACATTTAATAGATGTGGGAAGTGTGATGTGCGAAGTGTGATTTTTAAAAATAACTTTTGTAAACCCTACTTTAATTTTCAACTTCTCACTTCTAAATTATAATTTTAAAGCGAAGCAAAATTGGTATATTGTGCATTTTTCAAAACAATAAAACCGGAGGCGTACTAAGGTACGTTGAGGATTTTATTAGTTGAAGAAAAATGTGCAAGATGCCGATTTTCATTCGTTTTCTACCATTTATAGTGTGCGAAAGCTTTATTAGCTTCTGCCATTCTATGCATTTCTTCTTTTTTCTTAAATGCTCCACCTGTGCTGTTTGTAGCATCTATTATCTCATTTGCTAACTTTTCAGCCATAGTTTTTTCGTGTCTATTTCTAGCATAGTTTACAAGCCATCTTAAAGCAAGTGTTTGTCTTCTTTCTGCTCTTATTTCGATTGGAACTTGGTATGTTGCTCCACCTACTCTTCTTGCTTTAACTTCAAGAACTGGCATAACATTGTTTAATGCTGCTTCAAATACTTCTAATGCATCTTTTCCTTCTTTTTCTTTTATTGTATTAAATGCATCATAAACTATTTTTTGAGCAACTGTTTTTTTACCATCTAACATAATATTGTTTATAAGTTTTGTTACAACTTTACTATTATATATTGGATCTGGTAAAACTTCTCTTTTTGCTATATATCCTCTTCTTGGCACTATTCTTCACTCCTTTTCTAGAGGTTAGAAATTAGATATTAGAATTTAGGTTTTAAATTCTACTTTAATTGCTTTCCTCTTTAATTTTTAATAATACTCATAAAGTATTAAAGTTACTCTGAAAGATTTTTATCTTCCCGTATAGTGCAATAAATCTATTTTTTAGTAATTTTCCGTTATAGTTTTTTCTAACCTATAACTTCTAATTTCTATACTCTATTTTTATTAGCACTATTTTTTATTAATTTTATTTTTTTGGTTTTTTTGCACCATATTTAGATCTAGCTTGCATTCTATCTTTAACACCAGCTGTATCTAATGTACCTCTTATAATGTGGTATCTAACACCAGGGATATCTTTTACCCTTCCACCTCTAATTAAAACAACACTATGTTCTTGTAAGTTATGACCAATACCTGGAATATAAGATGTTACTTCATATCCATTAGAAAGTCTAACCCTTGCAACTTTTCTTAATGCTGAGTTTGGTTTCTTAGGTGTTACTGTTTTAACTACTGTACATACTCCTCTTTTTTGTGGAGATCTGTGGTTTGTTTGTCTATTTGCTTTTGAGTTAAATCCTTTTAAAAGAGCAGGAGCTTTTGCTTTTGATGTAGTAGTTTTTCTTCCTTTTCTTACTAATTGGTTAATTGTTGGCACTTTATTTTCACCTCCTATTTTTTATTTAAGAGTGCTAATTTTACTTTTAAACACTAACGCGTTATATTCTATCATTCATACCTTTTTTTGTCAATACTTTTTTGCTAGTTTTTATTAGGGATTTAATGGTTTTGCTTGTTTTTTGATTTATGTAAAATGTTATGATATAATATATTTAGATATTTTTATTTGGCGATTTTAAAAATATCTAAATAATTAAGAAGGAGACATCTTTGTATGACTTTTGCAAGCGAACTGACGGAAAGCCTCTTTGAGGGGCAAAAAGTTTCTGTAAAATCAACCCCTTGTTGGGAATTTACAAAAAAACTTTTTCTTGAAAACGTCAAACCTGCGTCCTTTATTTCAATCTGCTATTTGATTGACCCAAATGGACCAAACACTGTATCCGTAAACATATGCAACGATATGGGGCAAGAGGTTGCAACCAACTTTTCAAAAAAAGAAATATTGGATATTAAATCCATTGCGGAAGCCAATGGATTATATGTAACATTAACTTCATCAGAAGATGAAAATGATTTTCTGTTTTTGGAAATTGGATTTACTTCCCCCAACTATGATTTTCTTAATTTTTAATCGCCACCTGAAGGTCTGTAATCAGACCTTCTTCTTTATTTTTATAACAAAGCAAAAGAGCGAAGTTTTCTTCGCTCTTTTAAATAAATATGAATTCATACTTTATATTTACGTATTAAATTCTTATTTTTTATTTACTAAATCTTTTAATGCTTTACCAGCTTTGAATACTGGAGCTTTTGATGCAGGTATTTTGATTTCTTCTTTAGTTTGTGGGTTTCT
>CALXWO010000005.1 GCA_944392485.1 uncultured Clostridia bacterium
GGTTAGGCTACGTAAGGCTTACCATAATTTCACACTTCCCACATCCCACTTCTCACTTCTCAGATAAATTACAATTTGTTTTTTTCTTATATATGTGATATTATATCAACAAATATATTTATTTTTCAATATTAGGAGTAAATAATGAGTAAAATATTAGCAATAATTGCTGAATATAATCCTTTTCACAATGGACATTTATATCAATTACAAAAATCAAAAAAACTTGTTAATCCTGACTACTCTATTTGTATAATGAGTGGTAATTTTGTTCAGCGTGGCGATACTTCTATAATTGATAAATGGTCTAAAGCAGAAGCAGCTCTTAAATGTGGAATGGATTTAGTTATTGAACTTCCCGTTCTTTATAGCATTTCAAGTGCAGAAAACTTTGCTGAAGGTTCTTTAAAAATACTAAATGCTTTTGGAAATGACATTACACTTTCTTTTGGTAGCGAATGCGGAGATTTAAATACTTTAAATAATATTACTAATGTTTTATGTGATGAACCAAAAGAATTTAAAACTATTTTAACTCATGAGTTGTCTAAAGGATTGTCATATCCTAAGGCAAGAGAAAATGCTTTATTGCTCTATTTAAATGATGTTAGAAAGTATGCAAACGTTTTATCAGACCCTAATAATATACTAGGAATAGAATATTTAAAAGCAATAAAAAGACTAAAAAGCAAGGTTAATCCTATAACAATAAAAAGAATTGACGCAGGATACAATAGTTTAAAAATAAAAGATAGACTTGCCAGTGCAACAGCAATTAGAAATTTAATTGAAAATAACGAAGATGTAAAAAAATTAATGCCTTCTCCATCCTACAATATTCTTTCAGAAAATATGAAACATGGCAAAATCGTAAGTAGCATTTCTGTATTTGAAAAAGAAATAATTTACACTTTAAGAAAAATGAGTGTGCAAGAAATAGCAAATTTACAAGATGTTTCAGAAGGTTTAGAAAATTTGATAAAACAAGCTGCAAATTCTTGTAACAATATAGAAGATTTAATAAGTTCAATAAAATCAAAAAGATATACTCGTTCAAGAATTCAAAGGATACTCCTCTATTCGATCTTAAATATTACTAAAAAAGATATTCAGGATTCATATAAAATTAAGCCATATATTAGAGTTTTAGGTGCAAGCCAAAGAGGAAAAATATTGCTATCACAAATAAGCAACTCTAAGGCAAAATATCCAGTTATAACATCTGTTAAAAAGTTTATGGATACTAACAATAACAAAATATTAAAAAATATGTTAGAAAAAGATATACTTGCAAGCAACATATATACGCTTGGATATGAATATGACTCAAAAGCAAATTTAGATTATACTAAGAAATTAATTATAAATTAGAAAATATATACTTTTAAATGTATTATTTTAAGTTATAAGGCGTTTGTTTTAGTGTAACAAACGCCTTATAAAATTATTTACTATTTAGTATTAATTATCTACTAAAAATGAGGCTGTACGCCTCATTTTTATTCATCCCAGTTATGGTATACATCCATTACATCATCTAAATCTTCTAAGTTGTCTATTAATTTTTGCATTCTTTCGCTTCCCTTTTCATCTAATTCTACGTATGTTGTTGGAACCATTTGAATTTCTGCTTGTTCGAATTCTATATTTTCTTTTTCTAATGCTTCTCTTACCCCAGAAAAATCTTCTGGAGAAGTTGTAATTTCATAACATTCTTCTTCAGATTTAAAATCTTCTGCTCCATTATCAATTGCAAGTAACATTAAATCATCTTCTGATAAATTTGTTTTTGTTTTATCTATTATAATAACACCTTTTTTATTAAATAAATATGATACACAACCATTTGTTCCTAAATTTCCGCCTGCTTTATCAAAAACATGTCTTAAATCTGCTGCTGTTCTGTTTTTGTTATCTGTTGATGCATTAACAATTACTGCAACACCGTTTGGGCCATATCCTTCATATGTAATCTCTTCATAATTTTCGTTACTTGATGAAGCTTTTTTTATTGCATTATTAATTGTATCATTCGGCATATTAGCAGCTTTGCATTTTGCTATAACAGCCTTCAATTTTGAATTTCCTGCTGGCTCTGGTCCGCCTTCTTTTACCGCAATTAATAGTTCTCTTCCTAGTTTTGTAAATATTTTTCCTCTTGCTGCATCTGCTTTTCCTTTTTTAGCTTGTATATTATGCCATTTACTGTGTCCTGACATATTCTCTCCTCCTTCAAAAATTCGAAGAATTTTTGTATTCTTCACTCTTCATTTTTCACTTTTCATTAAACAAAAGTATTTTATCATATTCTACTTAATTTGTGTAGTGTTTTTTTATGTTTTCTTTCTAAATTTATGCTTGTAAACTAAAAATGCAACTAAAACAATTAATATAATAGCCACTATAATTATTAATAATATATTTGTATTATTCAGTTCTGTTTCCTCAAATTGGTTATTATTTTCAATTTTTTCTTCTATATTATCTTCCTGCATAATTGAAGATAGTTTTTTTGCTTGTAGTTCTTCTTCTATATGATACTCTGTTTCTTCTGTTTCGCTTCTTCTATGGACATTAATATAATATTTTTTAATAGTAGTACCATTTTCAGCAGTTACAATAACCTGAATTTTATTATCCCCAACATTAATTTTATCATTTCCTAATATCTTAACTGTTGCGTTTTCTATTTGGGGTATTGCTAAAATATTAATATTCTCAATACCATTTGGTATTTCCACTTGGTATTGCGTCATATTATTAGAAAATTCAGGAGTTAGTGTTCCTTCTCTTATTGCGAGTGTTTCTAAATTTGCGTTTGCTGCGTCTATATTATCTGTTCTAGTCACATATATTTTATAAATTGAAGTTTTAGTTTTATCTTCTGATTCAACCTTAATATCAATTGTATTTTCTCCCAATATTAAATTATAGTTTCCTGTAACTGTTACAATTGATTTGCTATTTTCAGGTATTGCAGTTACTTCTAAATTATCAATAGATGTGTTTGCAATAAAATAATATTTCCTTATATCCTTATTAAAATCTGGACTTATTCCCTCATGATTTAATCTTAAAACACTTAAATTTGTATTATCACTACTAACATTTTCTTGTATTTCGTTAAGTAGTTCTGCTTGTTCATTAAAATTTCCTATTTTTATTTCTAAATTATTATCATTAATGTCTAATAATTCTCCATTAGAATTATAAAATTCCCCTGTAGCTACAATATTTGCTGTTCCATCTTGAATGGCTTTAAATTTAAAACCATCTATTAAAATATTATCCTTATTTTCTCCATTATCACTAATCCAAGAATACAAAATTCTATTAGACAGATTATTTGAATTTTGTGGACCACTTATATATTCTAGTCTGGTTGTATCCCAATAAATTTCTAATGTAAAAGAAGCCACTTTTACACTTTTAAGTTTTATACTTACATTAATTTCTTCTCCCACTTCCACTTTTGTCTTGTCAGACGAAATCACAAGCATAGCTTCTGCAGAACTTATATTTGTCTTTAAAATAAACATAAGAAATAATAAAATTAATATATATATTTTTTTGATTTTTTTCATAAACACCTCTCATATGAATTGTAATGTGAAGTGAGAAGTGGGATGTGGGAAATGTGAAATTAGGGTAAGCCTTTCGTAGCCCAGCCTTAAAAAGCACACCTCACACTTCGCACCTCTCACCTCTCAAAAACAAAATCTAATTCACTGTTCAATTAATTTTAACCCCAATATATGTCTTTGAATTAAAAGCAAATCTAAAGATGTTGGATTTTTTCCATTTTTATTTATATTTCCTGCTTTAATAAATACATCGTGTAATTTTTCTACTTCTAATATATGCCTTTGCAGTACTAATAAGTCTACACTATTTATTTTTGCGTCACCATTTACATCTCCATATATAATAATCTTATACTCCATTTTTACTAAATTATTTTCATCTATTATTTTTATTATTGAACCTGTTCCTGCAAATTTATTATCTTCTAGAAGTTCCCCTTTACTATTATATATTTCTATATTATATATCGTATTAATCTTATCTTTTATTTCAGAAACTTTAAGTTTTGAAATATCAAAACCGCTTACTTCATTTCCTTCTAGTTTTAATTCATCAGAAAATTTAAGCTCATCATCCTGGAGTTTTGGAAGTACTGTTACTGTTATTTCTTTTGTAATATTTCCTTCTTGAGATTTTACAATAATTTTTGCACTACCTTCATTAATTGCAGTTGTTAGTCCTGTGTTATCTATTTTTACTATACTTTCATTTTCAGAACTAAAAGTTACATTTTGATTAGTTGCATCACTTGGATAAAAAATAGGACTAACAATAAATGTATCTCCTTTTTGAAGATTTAAATTTTCTACATTTAAATCCATATCTTGAACTTTTGAATATACTTGTATTTCTATACTATTCGAAACATTATTTTCTTTTGCTTTTACAGTAATTGTTGCTTTTCCTGAAGTTATACCTAAAATATTTCCTGTGCTATCTACACTTGCAATTTTGCTATCACTAGAAATATATTCTACTTCATGGTCTTTTGCCTCTTCTGGTAAAATTTCTACATTTAGTTTTTTTGTTTTTCCTTTATTTATTGTTGTGTTATCAATAGATAGGTTTATTTGTTCTATTTGTTTTTCTGGAACTTCTTTTAAATAACTTTGAAAAGCATATCCAACCATACCATTAGAAAGCTGAACCTTGTCCCACAATTCTCCAGACTGTTTCCCTTTTGCAATTCTTGTCATTACTTCATTCCTATCTACTAAAGTTAATGATTCGTAAGAAGTAGAAGGTCCTGTTCTTATATTTAGTGTTGTATTTACATCTGCATAAACTTTTGTATTATCATTTGTAAAATCACTTTCTAAAATATTAGGATTTTCTGTTAGTGTACTTGGCATATTGTTATATACTGGAATAATAAATTCTATACTATCATTTAATAAACCTGTGTTTGAATATCCATTATATGTTAATTTTGATTCGCTGTATGGTGCAAGGACATTTGTCATATATTGGTGCCAAAAAAGTTCACCACCCGTATTACTAGTTACGTGAAATTTTTGCAAATAAACTGTATTTTGTCCCAAATGTATATAACTAGAACCAATAAATATTGCTCCACCTGTTATTGCTCTTTCTTTTGTATTCCAAGGTATTAAATATTTAGCTTTTGTTTCAGCACTTGCTCCTTTACCATCTTTTGCATATTGAAGTCCATTTCTTATAGCACCCATTGGCTCTGATGAACTAGTTGCACCTATGTTATAAAAATTGTATAAACCTTTAAAGCCTTCTACTGTTCCACTAATTGAACTATGAGATAAAAACGGTCCTACTTCTTGTTTAATTCTAGATGCTAAATGAAAACTATTTACTCTTGATGTTTTTCCTGCAGATAAAATTAAATCTGAATATTTACTAGTCATTGTAATTTTATTACCATTACTGTCCAAGTAATCAACAATTCTATTATAAAACTCTGTACCATATAAAATTTTTTCAATTCCTGCTATATTATTTGTTGTTTCATTATACGATAGTCCTTCAAACTGGAATATTCTTACCTCATTTAGAAAATTTCTAGGATCCATTGCATACTCAACAGCCCTTCTTGAAGAATCTACCCAGCCTGCATCAACCTCTACATTATATTCGCCAGGAGTTGTATTTTTCCACCTATCTGAATATGATTTAGGAACTAAATTTTTACCAAATACATTTTCATTATCAATTACGTATTTCCAGTCTAAATTAATATAAAGTGCAGTAAAATTCCAATTAGGATGTTTCTTTTGAAGTTCATATAAATATGGTTTATATGAATCAGGAAAATTCTCTATTCCCTCTCTTCTATCAGCCGCATAATTCATGTTTGAAATTGAAATTATTATAATGAAAAAAATTATGGATATACAGAGTTTAATATACTTCATTAATGATCCTTTCGTAAAATATATTTAAACATATAAAATATAAAATTATTCTATTTAGGCGCAAAGATGTCCTGCAACGGGTAAGAGTTTTATATTTATATTTATATATTCAATAAAAAGTCATAATTTGTAATATTAAATGCGAAATCTTACAAATCTGTTAAAACACATCAATTTATGAAGCGACGAATGTGATTGGAGTGTTTGTGCAATTCTTAAGGAAAATTGAAGGAGGAAGCGGGATACCGAGAGGCTCGTTCAATTTGCCGCTAGAATTGCTAAAGCACGTATTGAGCCGAGGAGCTGAATAAATTTATGTTTTTAACAGATTATATTTTAGCAATTTCTCTGAAGGGCGGGTCGCCGAGGACGTCGACCCCTACATTCGTATTTTAATTAGGACGTTAATATTTTATTCAACTATACCTACGATGAACGGGCGGACACAAGGCCCGCTCCTACGGCGTATGCAATTTTTTTAAATTTAATTTTCTATTGCTTTTATAATTAGCCTTGTATTTGAATAATTTACACATGTAATTAATGTAATTTCTCTTTTTCCATTTGTATTTTGTTCTATTGGTGTTGTATCATTTGGTTTTACTTTATAGATATCATATATAGTATAAGTATATTTTCCATTTTTATTATCTAATAAATAAATTTTGTCACCCAATTTTAAATCTATCAAATTATAAAACATGTTCTCTTTTTTATAGTTATGACCAACTATGCAAAAATTACCTACTTCATTTGCATCTGGTCCCCAAAATTTAGTAGGTCCTAAATTTAATGTTTCTTTAGAATATTTTTTAAAAACATAGGTTTCTAAATTTATGTTTGGAATTTGTAACTTAGCCGAAACCTCATATCCCAAATATTCTGAGTCTATATCTACCTTCTCTACATTGTTACCATCTTCTAATATAGTTCTAGTTGCTTCTAAATTTGATTTAGGACCATTTTTTAAACTTATTCTATTCTCTTTATATATTCCTATTAAAACATAAGCTATAATTAAAATAATTAATAATAAAATTATTATTTTTAATACAGATAAAAATTTATTTTTCTTTCTTTTCTCACCTCTCATTTTTAATTTTCACCCCTAAATTATATGTAATGGCGGAAAAGTAAGATTCCGCCAGTTTAGTTTATTCTTCTTTTTTTAATGCAACATATGCAATTATTAATATTCCTATAATTGAAACTAATGCAAAATAAATAGTATTACCTGTTTTTGGAAGTTCTGTTGGTTGTTTTGTATTATTTATAGCAGTATTTTCATTGTTTACTGTTTCGTTTTCTTCTGGTGTCGTTTCAGGTTTTTGCTCTTCTTCAGGACCTTCAACTGATGCTTCTTCTTTTACGGTTATATTAAATGTTTCTTTTGTTATTTCTGCATCAGAATTATCTCTATCAATTAATTTTAAGGTAATTACATATTCTCCTGCTTCACTAAATAACCCTCTTACATCAAGTT
Source organism: uncultured Clostridia bacterium (assembly GCA_944392485.1). GTDB lineage: Bacteria > Bacillota > Clostridia > TANB77 > CAG-508 > CAG-452. The sequence continues at coordinate 7,456 of CALXWO010000005.1, forward strand.
TTTTTACTACATCTACGCCACCAATTGGATCACCAGCAGCATCTCCCCAACCGCTTTGAAGAATATCATGCTCTAAGCTTTGCTCATCTGTTGCAAGAAGCTTTGCTGTTCCCCCAGTATTACTCGTTACTTCGCCTATTATTCTTGTGTGTTCATAGTTTTTACCCATACTTGAAGAAATAACAATTTGCATATCTTTTTCTTCATTTTTAATTACATCTCCTGAAAATTGAAGTGCTATGTCATAATCTACATATACAGGTTCAACAATTATACTTTTATCAATTGGAACAGTTATGTCGTCATAGCTAACTGAGGCATCAGGATTTGCAAGACCTTCTGCAGTAACACTTAAATCAGTTGGGTTACTTGTTGTAATTCCTTCTTTTGCTCTAAAAGTAACAGACATACTAGAACGTGGACTTGTTCCACCACTACTGTCGTAAAATACAACTCTTACTCTTGTTCCATTGTCATTTGGTGTTCCTCCTTCTGCAGAAACATATTCTAGTAAGTTGTTATCATATGCAACATCTACAGTATATGCACCTAAGTCTTGTCCAAAAGATATATTAATCTTTATTGTTTCACCTGGATGTACAGTTTCTTTATCTACAGTTACATCTACTGAGCCCAAAGCATCTGCATAAACATTTATAGAAAAAATAAGTAAAAATAAAACAAGAAAAGCAGTTACAATACTTACCATTTTTTTCATAAAGATTTTCCTCCTTTTTTATTTTTATAGTAAATATTATGTCTTTTTTTCTTGTTTTTAATTTAGAAATTTTATACAAATTTTGAATTGTTTTCTATTAGATATTTATTTTCAAAACTAACAATATCTAAAGGTTCAGAAAAATAATATCCTTGTATAATATCACATCCTATTTCTTTTAAAAATTCTACTTGACCTTTTGTTTCAATTCCTTCTGCTACTGTTTTTATTTCAAGTTTTTTGCACATTTTAATAATAGCTTCTATAATAATTCTTGCTCTTTTATTTTTTTCTAAATCTTTAAAAAAAGTTTTATCTATTTTTAGTATATCAATTTCAATATCTTTTAAAATATTAAATGAAGAATAACCTGTGCCAAAATCATCCATTGAAACAATAAAACCTAATTTTTTAACAGATTCTGCCGCTCTTTTTGCACGCATTACATCTTCAATTACAGTATTTTCTGTCATTTCCAGCTCTATTAATTTAGTATCCGCATCATAAATATCAACAATATTTTGTAATTCTTGCACATGATTTTTATTTTTTAGATGATGTCTAGATTCGTTTATAGATATAGGAAGAAGTGGAAGGTTTAATTTCCTCCACTTTTTTTGTAATTTGCAAATTTCTTCAAGAACGTACATATCTAAAATTGTTATTATCCCAGTTTTTTCATATACTGGAACAAAACTATCTGGCATAATAATTTTTCCATTTACAAATTTCCTTACCAGAGCTTCTGCCCCAACAATTTTTTCCGATATTGTATCAAATTTAGGTTGCAAATATATTTTAAATTCATTATTTTTAATAGAATTTAATAAATCTTCTTTCATAAATTTTTATTCCATTGTTTGTTTTAACATCCATAATTTTTTAGAATAATCTTCTATAAATGTATCCATAAGTGCAGAACTTTTGTATTCTTTGCTATTATCTGAATCTTCCTTTATTGTAACAGCATCTTTAAGCAAAGTAGAAAAATCTTTTATTACCTCATTAAAAACAACTGTGCAGTCTACTTTTTTATTCTCTGCTTCGCATATTTTAGTTGTATTTAGATAATCTTTTAATGTTCCTAAAGGTTCTCCTCCTAATGATAAAATATGTTCTGCAACTTCATCTATTTGCCTATTAATTTCATCATAATACTCTTCTAATTTTGAGTGAATAACGAAAAAATCTTTTCCTTTAATATTCCAATGGTAATTTTGTAACTTTCTATAAAAAACATTTAAATCACTTAAAAAAGTATTCAAATCATTTAATAATTTTTCCATAGTTTATCTCCTTTACTATTTTTTCTTATTATTAACTAATTTGAATACTTTATGCGTTTTTAAACTCCATTTAATATATCGTCTTTTAATATTGTAATTTTATTTTTGTTTTTTGATATTATTTTATCATCTTGCAATTTTTTTAACTGTTTCATCATAGCAGTTCTATCTATAACTAAATAATCTGCAAGCTCTGATAATGAAATTGGAATTTCAACTTTTTTACTATTAGTTTCTATAGATAAATTGTTTAAATAAGATAATAATTTTCCTTTTATGCTTTTATTAGTTAAAAGTTCTGTTCTATAATTTATATCTGCAACTCTATTTAATATTAAATCTGGTAAATTTTTAAGTAGAGTTATATGAAAAATACAATCTTTATTACAGCTTTCTATTGTGTCATAAGGAAGCATTAATACTTCACAATCTTTTTTTGCAACAACAAAAAGTTCCCTATTTGTATGTATTTTATAAAAAGCTTCTCCAAAAACATCATTTTTCTTAAAGTAATATATAATTCTTCTGTTACCATCACTATCATATCTTGCAAGATATGCTTCTCCTTTTAGTAATATAAACATTTGACTTCTTCTAATAAGATATGTAGTTATAATTTCATCTTTTTTAAATTTCTTTATTTCTGTTATTGCACAATTTTTACTTAATTCTTCTACAAAATGTTCTACATCAAAAATTCTTTTCATAATAATATCTCCATATATATTATTTATTATAATATATATCACAAAAGTGTTGCAAAAACAACACCTGTTATAAAAGTTGCTTGAATTATCAGTTTTTTTAATTTGAAATATTAATGTAACAAAAATGTAATATTTATTCTAACTATACATATATCAACACTTTTATGTTTTGCTTAACACTTTTTTTAATCTTTTTATGTTTTTGTGGTATTTACAACAGATTTTTTGTATTTTTATCTATAAAATTAGTGCAATCACAAAAATATATACAAAAGTTAAAGGGGGATTTAAAAATGCAAGTTATAAAAAGAGACGGAAGAGTTGTAAATTTTAATGAAGAAAGAATTGTAAAAGCTATAACTATGGCAATGGCACAAACTACTGGAGGTGTAGATATAGATCTTGCTAATAAAATAGCAACTACTGTTGAAAGACAATTAGAAGATAAAAACCAAGCAAGTGTTTATGAAATACAAGATTTAGTAGAAAAAAGACTTATGGCTTCTAGTAGAAAGGAAGTTGCTCAAAGTTATATTACATATAGATACAATAGAGATGTAGCAAGAAAATCTAAAACAAAAGATATCTTCTTAGACATTATAGGTGCAAAAGCAAATGATATTACAAGAGAAAATGCAAATATGAATGCAGATACTCCAGCTGGTATGATGATGAAATTTGCATCAGAAACTACTAAACCATTTGTTGATGATTTCTTACTATCTCCAGAAGTAAGAAAAGCTTCTGGGGAAGGATATATACATATTCATGATAAAGATTACTATCCAACAAAAAGTTTAACATGTCTTCAACATCCATTAGACAAAATATTAAAAAATGGATTTAGAGCAGGTCACGGAAGCTCAAGACCAGCAAAAAGAATTGAAACAGCAAGCATAATTGGTTGTATTTCAATGGAAACAATTCAAAATGAAATGCATGGTGGTCAAGCAATTCCTGCATTTGACTACTATTTAGCACCATATGTTAGAACAACATTTGTAGAAGAAATTAAAAAATTAGAAAAAGCATTTGGAAAAAACTTCTCTACTTTATATGATTACAAAGTAGAAGACTATATAAAAGAGGATTTAGAAGGATTAGAAGGAGAAAAAAGAATTATTCAAGTTGCAATAAATAACACTGTTGATAGAGTACATCAAGCTATGGAAGCATTTATACATAACATGAATACAATTCACTCAAGAGGTGGAAACCAAGTTGTATTTAGTTCAATAAATTATGGAACAGATACTTCTCCAGAAGGAAGATGTATTATTAGAGAAATGCTTACATCTACATATGAAGGTGTTGGAAATGGAGAAACTGCTATCTTCCCTATCCAAATTTGGAAGAAAAAAAGAGGTGTAAATTATTTACCAGAAGATAGAAACTATGATTTATATAAATATTCTTGCAAAGTTGCTGCAAAAAGATTTTTCCCAAATTATATAAATCTAGATTCTACATTTAATCAAAATGAAAAATGGAAAGCAGATGATCCAAATAGATACTATTATGAATGTGCAACAATGGGTTGTAGAACTAGAGTTTTTGAAAATAGATTTGGAGAAAAAACTTCTGTAGGAAGAGGTAATCTTTCTTTCACTACTCTAAATTTACCAAAACTTGCTATTGAATCTGCTTATGAATCTCAAGAAAAAACTGGACTAAAATTCGAGTTAGGTATAAATAGTGAAGAAAATATGACACCTGCTTACAACAAGACTGTTAAAAAAATATTTATGAATAAATTGGAAGAATATGCAAGAGTTGCAGCTCAACAATTATATGAAAGATATAAATTCCAATGTACAGCAGTTGCAAAACAATTTCCACTTCTTATGGCTGGTATGTGGCAAGACAGCGAAAATCTAAAACCAACAGATAGTGTTGAGCCAGTATTAAAACACGGAACTCTAAGTATTGGATTTATAGGTCTTGCAGAATGTTTAATTGCACTAACTGGAAAACACCACGGAGAATCAGAAAAATCACAAGAACTAGGAATTGAGATTATAACTAGATTAAAAGAATTATGTGATGACTTTGCTAATAAATATAATTTAAACTTTAGCGTTCTTGCAACTCCAGCAGAAGGACTTTCTGGTAAATTTACAAGAAAAGATAAAAAAGATTTTGGTATAATTCCTGGTATTACAGATAGAGAATATTATACAAATAGTAACCATGTTCCTGTATGGTATAAATGTACAGCAGAACATAAAGCAAAAATAGAAGCTCCTTATCATAACCTAACAAGAGCAGGACATATCTTCTATATAGAATTAGATGGAGATGCAACACATAACCCTGAAACTGTAGAAGCGGTTGTAGATTTAATGGATAAATACAATATGGGATATGGTTCAGTAAACCACACACGTTCAAGATGTATGAATTGTGGATTTGAAAATGCAGATGCAAATTTAATTAAATGCCCTGAATGTGGTAGTGAGGATATTGATACAATACAAAGAATAACAGGATATTTAGTTGGAACAACATCTCGTTGGAATTCTGCAAAACTTGCTGAATTAAAAGACAGAGTAACACATAACGGATTTAAAAATGAAAAGAAATAAATAATTAAAAAATAGAGGTACAACATATGTACCTCTATTTTGCTCTATAAATTGTAATTTGTGTGAATAAATTTTGTTTTTAGAATTTGGTTTTTTGCTGTAGGGGCGAACTGTGTTCGCCCGCAATTTGATACGGGCGAACACAGTTCGCCCCTACAACATCTGCAATTAATTTCAAAATTCACCCGAACACATATAAATTTCATTTTTGTTAATATATTTTCTCAAATAATTTTATTTGGTTTTTGTATACTACTCTATCTACTGCATAAGCAATAATTGCAAATACTATCATTAAAATTAATAAAGACAATTTGTAATCTAATCCATTTAATAAAAGTCCAAATCCAACCATTATACATATTGCTACTAGTGCAAATAACATTGGAAATACTAAATTTAAGTTTTGTTTTACTACTGCGTATTCTGTATCCCATTCTAGTTTAGGTTTCTTTAAATCAACAATTAGGTTTATATAACTTTGTATTATATTTAAAAGCATTGATACTACAAATATAGCAACTAAAAATAATATTGATGTTTGTGGTACTAAATACCAAAATACTCCGAAGTACTATTAATGCTGGCACAGCACTAAGTATGATATTTGGCATAGCTTTATATATAAATTGTTTATATAATGGTACTGGCACATATTTTATAAATGTAGCGTTTAATCCATCTCTTGATACTGCTGTTGCAGAAACATATATTGATATATTAAAGAATTGTATTATTCCTATTAAAACACAAACTGTTATTGTATTATATATATTTCCATTTAATAAGCTACTTAATTCTAATTTGGTTTCTTCACCATTTCCAGCTAAGAAAAATATAGTAAGCATAAGTATAGGCATAATTAATGCTGGAAGAACACACTGTGTAAAAAATATTGGATTTCTAATTAGTATTTTAAATTCCTTTTTTACATAGCTTAAACCAATTTTACTTTGTCTAAAGGCTTTCTCAACATTTAGTTTTTTATTTTGTTTTACAGTTCCTCCGAACTAAATTTCCAATAGCACCCTTAAAATATAATTTTTGTCCTATTAAAATAAATATTATGTATGATACTAATGTTATTGCAGCCACTTTTAATGTTTCTATTAACGCCGGAATAATAGATGTAGCTGTTAGTGCATTTATTGATGGCCTTAAAGTTATAAAATAGTCTTCTACCATTGTTACCATGCCATTTGCTTGCAATAAATTTTGTACCATTTGCTCATCTGTTACTTCCTCTGTACTACTTGTTGCTGTAGATACTGCTATAGCAATTACTATTACAATTATTGTTGCAATTAATTGAAAGGCATCTCTCTTTTTTGTTAGTTTTGCAAAACTCATTATTATTGTTACTATTATGCTTACTAGCAATAGCGGTAATATTGGAAATAATAATAAGAAAATTGCAGACATAAAATAATATAATATCCCAGCAGAAGTTAATATTCCATAAATTATTAATGGTACAACACCTATTATTAACTCTAATATATATTCTGTTAGTAATATTGCATTAAATTTTGATATTAAAATTTCTTTTGCACTAGCAGGAAGCGGTAATACAAATTCTATATCTTTTGAAAAATAAAATACATTTATACATGAAAATATACCTTGAAAAGCTATAAATGCAGCTATTGCTAAGAAAAATAGTCCTAAAAATATTTCTTCTTGGTGAATTTGTACTAAGCCACTTATCATATTGTAGCTAACAACTCCCATTATTGCTCCAAGATAAATAAACACAAAAATATACAATACCATATTTGCTATTTTACTTGATTTTTTATTGCTTGCTGTTTGAGTGTTTTGGAAGGAATTTTTAAGGAAAACTTTTGTAAGAGATGATATTTTTTTAAAGTTCATCTGTAATCTCCAAGAATAATTCTTCTAGTGTTCCCTTGCCTTCAAATTTTTCTTTCATCTCTTCATAAGTTCCTACAAAAACTAATTTTCCTTTATTAATTATTCCTATTCTATCACATAATTTTTCTGCAACTTCTAATACGTGTGTAGAGAAAAACACAGTATTTCCTTCCCTGCTATGTTTTCTCATCATTTCTTTTAAATCAAAAGAAGATTTAGGGTCTAAACCTGTCATTGGCTCGTCTAATATCCAATTTTTAGGATTATTTAAAAGTACTCCTACTATAACTATTTTTTGTCTCATACCATGTGAATATGTTTGAATTTGACTTTGCAAAGCATCTTGTATTTCAAATTTTTTTGTTAGCTCTTCTATTCTTTGCTTTCTAATATCACTTGGTATTTCATATATATCTGCTAAAAAGTTTAAATATTCTATTCCTTTTAATCTTAAAAACATATCTGGGCTATCTGGCACAAAACCAAATTTTTTCTTTGCTTCTAAAGGATTTTTTTGAATACTAACATTGTCTATTAAAATATCCCCTTCGTCTGGATTTAATATTCCTGTTATCATTTTTATTGTTGTAGTTTTTCCTGCTCCGTTTGGGCCTAAAAATCCAAAAATTTCACCGTCTCGTATTTCTAAATTTAAATTATCAATAGATTTTTTACCTTTTACGTATGATTTAGTTATGTTATTTATTTGTATCATAAATTTAGTTCATCCCCTCTAAATATTAAATTTACGATAATTATACCATATAAATTTTAAATGTATATATTTATTTTAAAATATTAATAATATAGTTTATATTTTCATGTGTCAAAACCATAATTTGACGTATTTTGCATAAAATGTTATAATTTACATAAGGTACGCTTTTAGTGTATCAAATATTTTAAAGGAGTGTTTTACACAATGAAATTCGAAAACATACGGTATCCAAAGGATGTTTACCCAAACCTTCCCGGTATGCTTGTTATGCCGAAGGAAGAACTCGACTGCTTTATTCACTTAGGTGAAAAAGGCATAAACCAAATCATTGAAGAAGCAAAAAAGAAAGATCCGTATAAGCCGTTGTTTCTGTCTTTTGCAACCAAAGTGCATGGGTCACCTGAGTGTCCCCATGTTTTCAACTACAGTTCCCTTGATTGGGATAATGTTGTTGATGTTAGAATCTCTGGCAATACATGTGATTATTGGGATAACCGCACAAGGCAAGCCTTTCAGTACATTTTGGTTGTATTGGAAACAGAAACAGAATTTTAAGCTCCGCTCCTCTGGGATCAACCAGAGGAGTTCTTTTTTTAATGTTTTTTATTTTCTTGACAATAGTGATATAATTAAGAAAATTTAATTAAGGAGTCTTTATTATGGATAATAGAAAATTAGAACTTGTAACAGATTTTTATGAATTAACAATGTCAAATGCATACTTTGTAAAAAATATGAGTGATATTTATGCATATTTTGACGTGTTTTTTAGAGAAATACCGGATAAAGGTGGATATGTTATATTTGCTGGTCTTGAGCAAGTTATAAATTATGTTAAAAATTTAAAATTTAGTGATGAAGATATATCTTATTTAAGAAGTTTAAATAAATTTTCTAATGAATTTTTAAATTATCTAAGTTCATTTAAATTTACTGGTACAATATGGTCTGTTCCTGAAGGAACAGTCGTTTTTCCAAATGAGCCATTAATTACTATTAAAGCTCCACTCATTGAAGCACAACTATTGGAAACAACAATTTTGCTTTTAATAAATCATCAATCACTAATTGCAACAAAGGCAAGTAGAATTGTAAATGCAGCAGATGGAAGACCTGTTATGGAGTTTGGTGCAAGACGTGCTCATAACGTAGACGCAGCTGTACTTGGTGCACGTGCTGCAATTATAGGTGGATGCGTTCGGAACGTCTTGTGTTTTAACAGCAAAAGAATATAATGTACCTACTAGCGGTACAATGGCACATAGTTTTATACAAAGCTTTGATTCTGAATATGAAGCTTTTAAAGCTTATGCAGAAAATTACCCAGATGATTGTACTTTACTAATTGATACTTATGACACATTAGGTTCAGGAATTCAAAATGCAATAAAAGTATTTAATGAAGTATTATTGCCAATGGGTTATCGCCCAAAAGCAGTAAGATTAGATAGTGGTGACCTCTCTTACTTATCTAAAAAAATACGTGTAATATTAGATGAAGCAGGTTTTGAAGATTGCAAAATTTGTGGTACAAATTCACTTGATGAATATGTAATTTCTTCAATTTTAGATGAAGGTGCCAAAATTGATCTATTTGGTGTTGGAGAAAAATTAATTACAGCACAAAGTGATCCTGTGTTTGGTGGAGTATATAAATTATGTGCTATTGAAAAGGATGGAAAAGTAATACCAAAAATAAAAATATCTAATAACACAATAAAAATAACCAACCCTGGTTTTAAAAAAGTATATAGATTTTACGATAAAAATACAAATAAAGCTTTAGCAGATGTAATTACTTTAAATGATGAAAAAATTCCAGAAAGCAGTTATACAATATTTGACCCAACAAATACATGGAAAAAGAAAACATTAAAAAATTATACCATAAGGCCTCTTCAAGAATTAATATTTGATAATGGAAATTTGGTATATAACTCTCCAGATTTAAAAACTATTGCAAATACTGCAAAAGAAGAATTAAATACTTTATGGAATGAAGTAAAACGTATAAAAAATCCACATAAATATTATGTAGATTTATCTCAAAAATTATGGGATTTAAAAAATGAGTTGTTAGAAAAGAAAATGTAATTTATTCTATCATAATTCCGTTTTGTTTCATTATTTTAAATGCCATTTCATTATATTCATCTCTATTATGTGTTGGAGCATTATATGTTTCAACACAATTTTTATATATTTTTACATTTATATCTAAATCGTTTTCATTTATATAGTTTTTTAAAGGTAATGCAAAATTCATAACACATAAATCTGTACAACATCCACATAAAATAATCTCTTCTAAATTGTTTTCGTTTTCTTTAATGTATTCTAAAAATTCTTTTGTTACAAATCCACAAGTTGAATTTTTTCTAATTATTTTCATATTATTTTCGTATGGTTTTAGTTCGTCTATTAGTTCAGCCTCTTTAGTTCCTAAAATACAATGAATGGGAAAGCTGTTAAACTCCTTAGAATTTTTGTTGTGTCCCTCTTGAATGCTTATTATATCGTCATTGTTTTTTATAGATTCCTTTATAAGTTCAATGATGTTTGGTGTTATATTATTTATTTTTTTATCGGCAAGAGCTCCTTCTTTTACAAAGCCATTTACCATATCTATAACCAGTAATAATCTTTTCATAACATCATTCTCCTTTTTAATTATAAATTGAAATTTGAATGAGAAGTGAGAAGTGGGATGTGGGAAGTGTGAAATTAGGGCAAGCCTTACGTAGCCTAGCTCTAAAAAGCACACCTCACACTTCACACCTCTCACATCACAACAACAAATTACAATTTATTTATTTGAAATAATAAAATTCCAACTGTCTCTGCACATGTCTTCTATTCCCTTTTCTGCAACCCATCCTAATTCTCTTTTTGCTTTGCTTGGGTCTGCATAACATGTTGCTATATCTCCTGCTCTTCTTCCTACAATTTTGTATTTTACTTCTACATTATTTACTCTTTCAAATGTTTTTACTAAATCTAATACAGAATATCCATTTCCTGTTCCTAAATTATATATTTGTACGCCAGTTTCTTTTCTTATTTTATCTAATGCTTTTAAATGTCCTTTTGCTAAATCAACAACATGGATATAGTCTCTTACTCCTGTTCCATCTTCTGTTGGATAATCATTTCCAAATACGCTTAATATTTCTAATTTTCCACTTGCCACTCCTGTTATATATGGCATTAAATTATTTGGAATGTCATTTGGATCTTCTCCAATTAATCCACTTTCGTGTGCACCTATTGGGTTAAAATATCTTAAAAGTGCTATGCTAAAATCTTTGTCTGCAACGTAAACATCTTGCAAAATTCTTTCTATAAATAATTTTGTTGTACCATATGGGTTAGTTGTACCTCCAACTTCACATTCTTCTGTTATTGGTATTATTTTAGGGTCTCCATATACTGTTGCAGATGAGCTAAACACTATTTTTTTACAATTATATTTTTTCATTAATTTTAATAATACTAAAGTTCCTGTTATATTGTTATGATAATATTCAATTGGTTTTTCAACAGATTCTCCTACTGCTTTTAGCCCTGCAAAATGAATTACAGATTCAATATTATTTTCTTTAAAAACTTTTTCTAAATTTTCTTCATCTAATATATCTACTTCGTAAAATTTAAAATCTTTTCCTGTAATTTTCTTTATTTTGTCTAATACTTCTGGCTTACTATTTACAAAATTATCTACTATAACTATATCTTCATCTCTGTTTAATAATTCAACAACTGTATGGCTTCCAATATATCCTGCTCCACCAGTAACTAAAATTGACATATTTCTCTCCTCCTCAAAAACTCGAAGAGTTTTTTATGCTCTTCTTTATTCATTTTTCATTTTTAACTATTCATATTATATATCATAATAATTTATATAACAATATATCTATTCTAATTCATTTTTCTAATTTTAATTATAATAAATTGTAATTTGTGCTTGTTCGGGTGAATTCAGGACAAGCCCTAGAATTCCCCCTTCACGTATAAATCTTTATATATTTCATAATCCCTTAAAATTTTTCTTACATAATTGTTTGTTTCCTTAAATGGTACATTTTCTAAATCTGAACCATCTTCCTCAATTATTCCTTCTTTTATCCAGTTATCTACATTTCCCATGCCTGCATTATATGCAACAATTGCAAGAGCATAATTATCATCATATTTATTTAATAAATATGTAAAATAATTTAATCCAATATTTATATTTATATCAGGTTTAAATAAATCCTCTACCGAAACATCTAAATCCATTTTATTGGCCGTTTCTAATGCTGTTTCCTCCATGATTTGCATAAGTCCGATTGCATCTGTTGCAGACTTTGCATTTTCATCAAAATTACTCTCTGCCTTTATTATTGCATAAACCATGTATGGATCTATATCATATTTCTTCGCATATTTTTCTACATATTCGGTATATTTTAATGGATATATTGCTTTCATTATTTTCTTATCTATTTCTACTACTTTAAATAAAACAAAATAAATTAGTAGCAGTAAAATTAATATTATCAAAAATTTTATTATTGCTTTCAATTTTTTCTCCTTTGTATAAATTGTAATTTGTTGGGTTCGGGTGAATTCAGGACAGTCCCAAAAATCCCCAGGTTTGGAGATTTTTATAGACAGTCCCTAGAATTCCCCCTTACTTGGCTTCGTACCAACTATAACCCTCCGAAACCTCTGCAACTAAAGGTACTTTTAATTTTATTACATTTTCCATTTCTGTTTTAAGTATTTCTTTTACTATTTTCTCTTCTTCTAAAGTCGCTTCTATAAGTAATTCGTCATGAACTTGTACCAAGAGTTTAGATTTAAGGTTATTCTCTTTTAATTTGTTATACACATTTATCATAGCAATTTTCATAATATCTGCAGCTGTTCCTTGTATTGGAGTATTCATTGCAACTCTGCTTCCAAATTGTCTTACCATATAATTATTTGATTTTAGTTCTGGAACATACCTTCTTCTATGATAAAGTGTTTCTACATATCCCTTTTCTTTTGTTTCTTCTACTATATTTGTCATAAATTCTTTTATTCCGCTATATTTTTCTAAGTATTGTTCTATATATTCTTTTGCTTTTTTTCTTGATACTCCGTAACTGCTCGCCCAAACCAAAATCACTAATTCCATAAACAATTCCAAAATTAACTGCTTTTGCTTTTGAACGTTCTTCTTTTGTTACTTCTTCTATTGGCACATTAAATACTTTTGATGCAGCCTGTGCATGAATATCTTCATTATTATTAAAAGCATCTATCATATTCTTATCTTCAGAAATATGGGCAAGCACCCTTAATTCAATTTGTGAATAATCTGCATCTATAAATATTGCACCTTCTTTTGGTTTAAATACTTTTCTTAATTTTCTTCCAAGTTCCATTCTTGTAGGAATATTCTGAAGGTTTGGATCAGTACTACTTATTCTTCCTGTTGTTGTAACTGTTTGATGAAATTTAGAATGTATTCTTCCTGTTTTTTCATTAATATATGGTATTAGACCTTCTACATAGGTTGAATTTAGTTTTTGCAACTGTCTGTATTCTAATATTCTTTCAATTACAGGATGTTCGTGTTTTATTTTTTCTAATACATCTACATCTGTTGAGTAACCAGTTTTTGTTTTTTTAACAGCAGTTAATTTTAGTTTTTCAAAAAGCACTTCTCCTAACTGTTTAGTTGAATTTATATTAAATTCTTCTCCAGTAAGTTCATATATTTCTTTTATTAAAATTTCTAATCTTTCTTGAAGTTCTTTTCCAAAATCTAAAAGTTCTTGCTTGTCTATATAAATTCCGTCATATTGCATGCTTGCAAGCACTTCTGTAAGTGGCATTTCAATATTTTTAAATAAATCGATGCTATCTTCTTCTTTCATTTTTTCAGTTAAAACATTATATAGTTTAAATATCAAATATGGATATACATATGATGTATCTTTGTTTTCTTTTTTAGTATTATCAAATAAATTTAATTGAGTGTTTTCCTCTTTTATTTCTTCTTCATTTAAATATTCTTCTAAATTAAAATCTAAATATTCATTTGCTAAATATTCTAATGTATACTTGTTTATGTTTGAGTTTAATATATAACCTGCAATTGTAACATCAAACATTAAGTTCTTTGCATTAATATTATTTTTCCAAAGTAAAATATAATTTTCTTTTTGTTTATAACTACATTTTAATATATCTTTATTTTCAAATATATCTTTAAATTCTAGTAAATTTTCTATGTCGTATGAAGTATTATTTTTTTCAGAGTAGATTATAAAGTTTTGTTCATCTAAATAATAATACATTATTTTTTGTAATAATATTTCTTCTTTAATTTCTTGCAATTCATCTTTAGATAAATTAGCTTTATATTCAATTTTTAGCGGGCAGACAAGAGCCCCGTCTGCCCCTACATTGTTTTCCTCATGTAGATTAAATCTATCAATAAATCTATTAAATTTTAATCTTTTAAAAATTTCTAATACTTCTTGTTTGTTCCATTCTTCTACTTTTAATTTATTTAAATCTTTTTCTATTGGACTATCTATATTAATTGTTCCCAATGTTCTAGATAGATATGCCAAATCTTTGTTCTCTTCTAATCTTTCTTTTAGCTTTCCTTTTTGCTTATCTATATTTTCGTATACACCGTCTATTGTCTTATATTCTTTAATTAAATTTATAGCAGTTTTTTCTCCAACTCCTGGTACTCCTGGAATATTATCAGAAGTATCGCCCATAAGTCCTTTTACTTCTATTAAATCTAAAGGTTCTACTCCATATTCTTCTTCTATTTTTTCTACTGTATAATCTTGGTCTTCTGTTTTGCCCATTTTAGTTCTTGGGATTCTTACTTTTATATTTTTATCTATTAATTGGAAACTATCTCTATCTCCTGTTAAAACTGTAACATCTAGGCTTTTTCTTTGCCCCCATTTTGCAAGAGTACCTAAAATATCATCTGCTTCATATCCTTCTTTTTCGATAATTTCTATATTCATAGCTTTCAAAATCTCTTTTAATATTGGCATTTGCTGTGCAAGTTCATCAGGCATACCTTTTCTATTTGCTTTATATTTATCATACATTTCATGCCTTTTGGTAGGTGCTTTTAAATCAAATGCAACTGCTAAATACTCTGGCTTTAAATCTTCTAAATCCTTAAATAATATGCTTAGAAATCCATATACTGCATTTGTATATGTTCCGATCTTCTGTCATTAGCATTTTATTGCCCATTATTCCATAAAATGCTCTATTTATTATACTATTTCCATCTATTAAAAGTAATTTTTCCAAGTTTTGTCCTCCTTAAATTAATATATACAATAATATACTATGTCATCTATAAATACAAATTGTTCTTCTGAAAGTTCTTCCCAATCTTTATTTTTAAAATATTTTAAATATATTTCTTTAGGCATATTTATTTCTTCTAAACTTCTATTTGTAAAATAATTTATGCTACCATCGTCAGACCATTCTACTGAAAGTGGTCTAATACATAAAGATGATTTATTTTTTATCTCTTCATAATAATAAGTAGGATTTATATCATAACATATTGCTATTTTTCTTAATTTGTTTCCTGTATTATTTTCATATTCTATCATATACTCATTAATTATTTCACATTCTTCTTTATTTAAATTTTCTATAATTTTTTGTGAGTGAATTATATATATATAATTTACTATTGTAATTATAGAATAGGTTACTAATAATATAATTAAAATTGGCTTTAAAAATCCTTCTTTAAAGTTATTAGTTTTTAAAAATACTATAATAAATATAATGCCAACAAGTGTGCCTATTGGATACAGCATCCTTGCTGATCCGAAACTTGCAGCTGTAAATATATTCATTGCAAAACTTAGCAAAATTGATGATGCAATTATTGTAAATACATCTAAATTTAATTTAAAATTCTTTTTATCTAGATTATATACCACAACTATTAAAAATAGATATATTAAAAATAAGTATTTAGGAAATATACTACATGTATTTACCAATATAGATGGTATTGATTTAAAAATTGCAGGTACAATATAAATAATATTGTTAATACTACCCATCCTTGTCTGTGACATTCCAGTAAAGTAATCAACAATTTTTATCTGAGCTAAATTAAATGCAACAGCTATAATACAAAATAAGCCAGAAAGTAGTGTATTTAACAACAAATTTTTTATTGTGTGATTTTTGTTATCACTTAATAAAGTTAATAAAATAACTAAAACTACAAAAAAACTAATAGTTGCTTGGTAAAAGCAAATTCCTATAATCATTAAAATAAAAGTTTTTATAATATAGTTTTTCTCTTTACTTACTAAAACTTTTGAGGCAATTATCCATATTAAAATACTTACTGACATAACAAAACATTCAGCAAACTGCATATTTTCTAAAAACATAAAATTAAATATTGTTATATAACAAATTAGAGTTAAAACTATTTCTTGGTTAAGTTTGTTTGGTTTTTTATATTGTGTTACTATATTTTTTAATAAAATAACAGAAAAACACGATACTACTATTGCCAATACTGTTAGTAAAGAAATATAAACATTAATTGGCATATTTAAAAAATTGGCACATAATGAAATTATACTCATAATTGGTCTTCCATCATTTAAAGAGTATTTTATAGCGTATTCATTATATCCTCTATTTATTATATTGTATGTATCTGTTGAAAAATGTCCAATTATAAATTCAACAAAAACTAAGCATGTTATAAAAAATATAATTATAAATATTAATAAATCTTTTTTATTATTTTCAATAAACTTTTTTATCATTTTTTCACCTATTTAATATAATATTAATAAAGTTATTATTGCAAATAGTGTTAGTAATGCAAGCAGTATTTTATCACCAACAATAATTTCAACTGGATCTCCGTCATTTTTAGCTTCTATGCTTAAACTATATTTTAATGCGATTATTATTACTAATGGTATTGTATATATAATATCCTTAAAGCTTTCGCTCATCTCTAAAGTCCATAAAGAATAAAATACAATTGTTAATGATAAAAACATATACATATTTTCATTTAGAAAATTTGGGTTGTATTGCTTTAAAACTTCTCTTGATTTTATATCATTTACCATTATTTCATTTCTTCTTTTTCCCATTGCCATATAGAAAGAAATAGTAAGTATTGTTAAATATAACCAATTTGATATTTCTACATTTATAATAGATGCCCCATATAAAACTCTTATTAAAAATCCTAAGGCTACTATTGTAACATCAACAATTGGTATGTTTTTTAATTTTATTGAATATAAGATATTCATTGCAATATAAGTAATTATAAACATTATAGAATTTATATTATTTCTTAAAAATAATATTGACAAAACTACAATAATTATTAATAAAAAACTTAAAATAATTATTGCCTGTTTTTTAGAAATTTCTCCTGTAGCAAGTGGTCTTGAATTTTTGCTTGGATGCTTTTTATCATTTTCTACATCTTTAATATCATTAAAAATGTAAACTACAGAAGTACATAGGCAAAATATGGCAAACCCAATTATTGTTTTAGTTAAAATATTTGTTTGCAAAAAATTTTGACTAAAAATTAGTGGAATAAATATTAATAAATTTTTAATATAGTGCTTTACTCTTATTAATTTTAAATATTTTTTCATATTTCTACCTCATTTAAATACAATAAATATAAAAACATTTCTGATGCACTCCAAGAATGTGGAGCAACTATCTTATTTTCTGCAAAATTGTTATTAAGAATTTTTAAATTTTCGAAATTTGCTTTTGATGGTCTATATTCATAAGAAATCGGATATGAAGTAAGACTTAAATCCATTTTAGTTTCACTATAATGTAAATTTGCGAAATAAATATATTGCCATCTGTCTGAAAATTCTTTTTGTGTAGTATTAAATTCCTTATCAAACCATAATAAGTTTTCGTAGCTATCATATACATCTGGAACTTTATAATTGCTGTAATCTAATCCAAGACTCTTAAGTCCATATATAAGCCATTTTGTTTGATATACTGGATGCTCATAGCCATCTGTTAATCCACTTATATATCCTTCTTCTGTTTTTATCTTATCAGCTTCTATTAGTACTTCTTCTATTAGTTTATTATTTTTATCTTCGACCAGTGAGATAAGAAAAAGTACTTGTCCAAGATTGTCTGGTTCTTTTACACCATTATTCATATCATATATACTATCGAGATTTAGTATCCAATTTTCTATCTGAGAGATATTATTAGTATTTTCTAAAACCATAGCAATACTAGCCGCATCTCTGTACCATGAATTTTCATATACTATAAAATTTGGTTTTGGTCCGTCTTTAGTTATATTTACCATAACTTCATTAAATAGCATTCTTAATTCTCTCTTGTTATTATAACCTTCAAAAGTAGGTATATTTATTTTTATGCTATTGCCTAATTCTGTAGTTTTATTTCCTACTGTAATATATATACCATTTTCATTCTCATATATTATAACATCTTCATTGCTATAATTTGTAGCAGTCAATTTATAATTTTCATAATCTATATTTTTTAATGTAAGTTTATTTAATATAACTTTTTTGTCTGAATATCTTATTAACTTGTAATAATTGCCTATATTTTCCTCATCTTTAACAAAAAGATATTTCTCCCTTAATCCCATACCAAAAATGTAAAACTTATTATTGTTTTCTATTTTGTATATGTTTTCGCATATATTTATGTATAATTCATTTTCCTGTGTATATATTTTAAACCATCTTGAGTCTTCTATATTTCCAGTTATAAAATTATTTTGTTTACTATATACCCATGGATAATCTATATTGCTAATAATAGTGTTCCCTGTGCTTAGTTGTATAATTTTGCCATTATTAATTATAAAACTCTCCGTTTCTCCATTTTCATATTCTAACTCTACCTTATTTTTATTAGATAAGTCATATAAGTCTTGAGATAATTTCTCCTCTGAAAGTGCTCTTCCGAAATCTATTACCCAGTTTACATTAAATATAAAAACTAAAATAATTATCATACCTATAAGATACCATGTTTTTTTATATTTGTTATAAATAAAATTTAAACCATTAATTATTAATATCAATAATGCCCAAAAATACAAAGGTGAATAAATTATTCCATTATGTTTTCCATAGCCAATTATAATATGTAGCATATATCCTGATATTAAAAATATAAAAGACAAATTTATTAGCATATCTTTTCTAAATCTTGACCCAAATCCAATAATTGCAATTATTGCAAATACTATAAACAATCCTAATGCACAATAATTAAATGAATTTGTTTGTACAAAAAATGGATGTATATCGATAAAATTTGGTCCTAAAATCATTGGTATAATAAATTTATTTAGTGAATAATTAATAGTTTCGGGCAACTCCCCTGTATTATCTTTCCATGTATTTATATAATTTATAAATTCTACCAATAATGTTGTTCCTAAAACAAATATAATAATTGTAATTAAAATAAGTACAACAATTTTTGTTCGTTTGTCAATTTTTATTTTTTTATAATTTTTTATTAAATAATGAATAAGTAATATCCCAATAGGTATGGCAGTCATTAGATTAGCTCCAAAAGTAAGCACTGCAAATCCAAACCACAAGTTATTGTTTTTACTATAATAATATATCATTAATAAAAGTGTAAGTAATGTCAATGAATATGTTTCTGGTATAATTGATACCCAAATAAAAGGTAAACTAAAAATAAATAAAAGTGTTCCTAATATAGAGATTTTATTATTAATTTTAGATTGTTTTAATATTCTATAAAACAATATTGCAGATGCTGAATTTAAAATAATTTGAATAACAACAATTATGCATGCTTTTAAAATCATTGCATTATAACTGCTAATAAAATTAATTAACATCTTATCTACTAAAATAAAAGGCCATATTATTGGTAATATTAGATATCTGTATAATGGATGTATTTCACTTGTTAGTAAATTTATCTCAAAAATTTCATTAATTCCTCTTTCAATATCAGCATTAAAAAACATATTGCCTATATGCGTATTTCCACTCACTGGAAATATATATTTATAATTTGATAAAAAAATACTTAAAAAAGAGAATGTCCCAAAAATTATAGCTGTGATGCATATTATTATTTCATTTTTGGATAAATTATTAAGTGATTTAAATTTATCTTTATTTTTACATAAAAAAGCATTAGCCAACACTCCAATAGATATAGTTTCATATATAAATTGAAATAATCCTCTTACATCTACAATTCCTCTTTGGTATAAAAATAATGGTATTATTAGCATTATTAATCCTGTACAAGCCAGAATTATAGTAGTTTTTATTATTTTATTTCTATTTCTATTTAAAAAATAATAAAATAGTATTGTCGCAATAAATATAAATGCATAGTTGTAAATTAACTTATGAATATAATTCATTATAGTTTCCAACCCCTTCTCCCTCTACATATATATCAAAACTTCCTATTTCGCCTGTTTTAGTTAAACTCTCTTTTACATACTTAATAACTTTTTCTGGTGTTTGCCAGTTTCTATGGTATTTTTCATTTAGTATTAATATTAATTCATTGTTTTTTAAATTTTTCAATTTTTCTATTTGTCCATCTTCTCCATTTACACCTAAATTCCCCTTTAAAAACATATCATAATCTTTGTTACATTTATCTGCAGGTATCATATATAGTGCAGCCGTCGCATCTAAAATATAAACTTTTTTTCCTTTTATTTCACTACTTTTAATAAAATCAACTATTTTATTTACATACTTGTCATTTGCAGGTATATATTTATAATGATTTATTTTTGTATAATAATTTGCAGTTCTAATATATTCTTTTGAGTTTTTATATGCAAAATTTGCAAGTACATATGTAGAAGATAGTATTACAAATGCTGTAAAAAAATACTTAATAAATAATTTAAAGTAAATGTTTATTTTTATATGTTTTTCTATAAAGTTTTTTATTTTAATTAGCCACAAATATAGCACATACACAAATGAAATCAAAGTAGGTAAACTTCCAATAAGAAAATGTATTTCATCTGATATTGGAAATGCAACTATAAGGCTTCCTACACTATAACAAAAAAGAATAAATATATTTCTATCTTCCTTAGTTTTTTGCTTTAACACTATGCTCTCCAAAAACATATAAAAAATTGTAATAGGTACTAAAATTGTTAAAATTTTAATATAAATATTACTTTCTTTAAACAATGAAATATATGATATTTTATTGCTAAAAGTTTTTATTCCTAAAATAGCATAATTAATAAAATCTTCCCACAAATCATTTAATATTAAATAAATAGGTAAAGCAATTATAGGTACGCATATTCCAAATAATCTTGCAGATACAATTTTTAAAGCAGTTTTTAAATCTTTTTTATTTGACACCATTAAAATTTTGTACATTATAAAAATTATTGATATAAATATTCCTGTTGTTTGCTTAAATAAAATTGTTGTACCAACTAAAATTCCTAACCCAAAATCAAATTTTATATTACTTTTTAAAATATTATTTTCTTTATTTAGAGCTTTAAGTTCTAAATACATTGTAATTAAGGTAATTAATAAAATTGCAAAATTGTAGTCTATACAAAAATGATTTAGATATGTAAAATATAGACCTACTAAAATTATCAAAATAAATATATTGTTTATTTTTAAAAAATTTAGTATTTTATAAGTCATAAATAATATAGTTGCACACAAAATACATGCAAGAAGTCTCATTACAATTAATTCGCTACCCACTATCTTTAAAATAAGTCCGCATATTAATGGCAGTAATGGTGTTTGTATCATATTAAAATCTTTATATGGT
Organism: uncultured Clostridia bacterium; assembly: GCA_944392485.1. Classification (GTDB taxonomy): domain Bacteria; phylum Bacillota; class Clostridia; order TANB77; family CAG-508; genus CAG-452. Next base: position 29,241 of record CALXWO010000005.1, read on the forward strand.
AATCTGCCATCTGCAACGTTTCTTGCAAAATTAAAATTCCATATTTCATCTAAATTATTGAGTTCTTTTGGCAAAATTACTGCTCCTACCATAATTAATAACGCCAAAAAAATTAATATTTCCTTTATTATTTTTTTAATTTTCATCTTTTCCCCTATTTTTTATATTTTTTTGCATTTAATAAAAGTTCATCAAAATTTGAATTTACTCTAAATCAAATGGAAATAATTTTGCAGTTAAATATTATATTCAAATCCAACTTCTAAATATTCTTTTTCACCTATTTCTATTGTTCGTTCTTGCATAATTTCTCCACCCATTTTAGTATAAAACTTTTTAGACGGCTCATTATCTTTTAGACACCATAATATCATCTTTGTTTTATTTTTGCTTTTAAATTCATTTATAACAAATTGAAATAGTCTTGTCCCTATACCTTTATATTTTAAGTCTGGCTTAACATATAATGCTAGTAATTCGCAGTCTATATCTAATATGTCTTGAGTGAATCTGTTATTATCAATATATCTACAAAATCCAACTACCTGATTATTTAATTCTGCAACTATAAAACCATTTTCTTTATAGTTTTCTTTTCTTTTTTCAATTCTTTCATTTCTATTCATTGAATTCAGGAAATTGCCATCAACTATTCCTTTATATGCTGATTTCCAACCATCTATTTGAATATCTACAACACTTTCTATATCTCTTTCTTCAATATTTCTTATTATGATATTTTCCATAATCACACCTACAATTCAAACAACAAATTATTACTTATCTTTCTTTTTTTTAATCTGTTGAATAATATATCTGTTTGGCATACCTCTCCTCTTCTGAACTTTTCCTATTTAACTGTCAAAATTTGCGTACCCTGACATTACCCCTTAAAGTTCTTGTTATAACTGCATTCAGAGTCATTTTTGGTTTAAAAATTCAAGTTTTTAGCCTATTTTAAAATCTAAAGTTTTCCTTTATATATAAAGGTTTGTCCGTTTTTGTGGTTATAATATATAACCTCCTATTGTTTATTTTCTCTTTTGTTTAATTTCTTGATATTCAACAAAAGTTCGTCAAAATCCGATATATAAATTCTGTCCTGTATTACTCTGTATTTTTCAAACTCTGTTTCAGCATGAATTTTTGCCATCTCTGCTGAAATTTTCCATTGTCTTTTAAAATTTCATGATCCCAAGCGCTGCTACATAAGTTAAATACTCAGCTGCACTGGAACGAATTGTAATTTCATTTTTCTTTGCAACTTGTAAGTTGTCTACTAACTTTCCATGTCACTTATAAGAATTGAATTTATTTTATTTTTACATAGAGTATCAATAACATCTTGTCTATCATCTATAAATAATATTTCTTCTAATTTACAATTATTAAGTTTACTAATTATTTTTGTGCCATCAAGTTTTAATTCTTGAGATGCAGTAGATATAATCTCAATATCATTCCCATAGTGTTTATTAATAAAAGATTGTTTTGCTTTTAAATGAAATGAAAATTTCATTCCTGATAAACAATACATTTTTATACCTTTACTTCTTAATTTTGCAATTAGGTTGTATAATATTTCTGATTCTATACATGGTTCAATTTCTTCATAAAAAGTATCTGGATTTCGATAAGCATTTAAATAGTAACTTAAATATTTTTCTTCACTCTTCCTACGATGCTTACAATAATCCTTATCCTTATGTATTGCTAATGTATCATCAAAATCAAAAATAACTGCTTTAATATTCTCTAAATTAATATTTTCTAATTTCATATTTCACCTCGGCAAATTACTTGTTATATTTCATTTTCTTCTTTAAATCTTTTGAATAATATATTAATTAAATCTCCATCTCTAATTTCTTCATCAGCCATATCTATAAAATAATTTTTAATTGTCTTTTTATATTTATCAAAACCTTATTTTACATAGAAAAGAATATTATATGTTTTCTTTGTCCCTCTTTATTTGCTTACTATACCTCCTTAAGACTAATTGAAATTATATTAATAATAAATTCATTTAGAATTATATTACTCATTGTTTAAGAAATTCATCACTAAATCTATAATAACTTCTTTTTCTTTTGGATTTGATTCTGCTATTAATAGTGTTAATGCTGTTAAAGTGTTATTATCAATCGTTTGTTTACCATCTTTGTATAATATACCATAAAAATTTAAGAAGTATATAAATAATGTTGCTGCAATTCTTTTATTTCCATCTGCAAATACATGATTCTTTACTATTAAATATAAAAAGTTCGCTCCTTTTTCTTCGGTGCTTTTGTAAATATCTTGTCCATCAAAACTTTGATAAATATTGCCTATAATCGACTCTAGTCCTTTATCTCTTTCTAATGCAAATAGTGAACTTTCTTCATTAAATCTTAACTTATTTATTACTTCCATACATTTTTTGTATTCAATTTTTCTTTCATCAATAGTGCCATCTATTTTCTTTAATGTTTTATGGTCATAATCATCTAATAAATCAAGTGCTTTTGAATAATCTCCGATTACTCTTAATATTCCTTTTGCATCATTTCCTTCTAATCTTTCATCTATTCTATTTGCTATATCAATTAATTTTATAGTTTTTTCTAAATATTCTAATCTTCTTTGATTTACAGCATAACCTTTTATCATATAATCTTTTAGAACTTTTGTTGCCCAGCGCCTAAATATAATTCCATTTTGAGATTTTACTCTATAACCAACAGATATTATCATATCTAGATTATAGTAATTGGTTGGCTTATCAGAAAATTCGGAATTTCCGAATTTAGTCATACTTTCTTTTTCTAATAATTCACCTTCTTTGTAAATATTTTTAATATGTTCATTAATAGTTGATTTAGCTTTTCTAAATAATTTAGACATTTGCTCTTGTGTTAGCCATACAGTTTCATCTTTTAAGTTTACCTCTAACTTTACTCCTTGGTTTTCAAATAAAATAATTTCATTCTTTTTTTCTTCCATAAGAACACGTCCTTTATACAAAATTTAGTTCTTACTATTTCTATTTTTCAATATATTATAATTCTTATTATCGTTTGAACTATTGTTCGTATTTTATAAAAATTTCTATTAATTGTCAACCTGATTTATTGCCTTATATTTCCTCTTAACCATTTACTGCTTTTACTTCATAATATGCCTCTAAACAATCTCCTTTTTTCTCTCCTTGTCCTTCTCCTTCATCTATATACCAATACCATTCTTTAATTACTTAAAAAAACCAACTTGTATATGGAAATCTTGCAGTAGATCCAAAAGCATTCCAATCATCATCAGTTCCTTCAAAGATTTCTTTTGCAATTTCTTTTATTGTTTTGCTTTTATAATTTCTTTAATTCAAAACGATATTTTTGAGTAATATCTGGATATTTTTCATGGTCTACTTCTGACATAAACATTTTTAATGGTCTTGCAGCAAAATCAACACCTTCTGTACATTCAGTTGAATATAAAGGTTTATAAATCATTAATTCTTCCTGATTTTCAGTATGTCTAGAAGTCCCAATAATTTCATATAAATATAAGTTTGGCTCTTCTTTTAATTGCTCTTTAGTCATTTTTTCTCTCTTAAAATGTTGAACAATATCTCCTTTATCAAATTTTCTTTCCATAAGTATCTCCTAAATTATTAGTTAGCTTTCATTTCTTTTTTAAATCTTTTGAATAATATATCTATTTTCTTTGTCTCTCTTTATCTGTTTGGCATATCTATCTTCCTCTGAAAAAATGCAACCACAGTATTTTTGCATATATAAGCCTAATTCTCTTGCTTTTGCTTGTCCTTCTCTAAATCCAACCCTAAAATCTCTATAAACAAACTTAATTCCATATTTTTGTTCTAATTTTTCTCCTAATTTTTTTATTTCTTCATGTTTTTGATATGGACTAACAAGCAATGTTGTAGAAAAACTATTATATCCGTTTTCTTTTGCATATTTTACAGTTTGTTCTAATCTTACTTTATAACAATAATTTACACATCTATTTTCTAAGTCACTTATTACATTTTTGCAAAAATCTCTTAATCCATAATTTTCTTCAAATATTGCTTTTACGCCTATACTTTTTGTATATTCTTTTAAACAATCTCTTCTTGCTTTATATTCCATATATGGGTGTATATTTGGATTAAACCAATATACAGTTGGTTCTATTCCTTCACTTCTTAATTCATCTATACAATACACGCTACAAGGTGCACAACAAGTATGCATTAATAATTTCATTTTTACTCCTTCTTTTCGTCAAAATCCTCTATACTATATAAATTATATCCTTCGTAATTATAGCTTGCATCTATGCCTTTCATATATACTTCTCTGTCATTTATTTTGTCTGTTAGAGCATTTTGTAGCTCCTAATACTATTAATTGTCTTTATCTATTTCTAAATGCTCGTATGCTTTATCTGTTACAATTCTTCCTCTTGGAGTTCTTGCTAAGAATCCCATTTGCATTAGATAAGGTTCGTACACATCTTCTATTGTTTCTACTTCTTCTCCTATTGTGGAGCTTAATGTCTCAATACCAACAGGTCCACCAGCATAGTTTAAAATTATAGTTTTTAATATTTTTCTATCTATATTGTCTAAACCTAGGTCATCAATTTCCAATTTTTCTAAAGCAATTTTTGCTATTTTTTCTGTTATTGTTCCATCTCCTAAAACTGCTGCATAATCTCTTACTCTTTTTAAAAGTCTATTTGCAATTCTTGGAGTTCCTCTAGAACGTTTTGCTATTTCTAATGAACCTTCCTTTTCTATTGAAACATCTAATATATTTGCAGACCTTTTTACAATTGTATCTAAATCATTTACATTATATAGTTCTAATCTATGTACTATTCCAAATCTATCGCGAAGAGGCGTTGTAAGAGAACCTGCTCTTGTGGTTGCGCCTATTAATGTAAATTTAGGTAAATCTAATCTAATAGACCTTGCACTTGGTCCCTTTCCTATAATTATATCTAAATTGTAATCCTCTAAAGCTGGATACAATATTTCTTCTACACTTCTATTTAACCTATGAATTTCATCTATAAACAAAACATCATTTGGAGATAAATTTGTTAAAAGTGCTGCTAAATCTCCCGGTTTTTCAATTGCAGGTCCTGATGTAATTCTTATATTTGTATTCATTTCATTTGCTATTATGCTTGCAAGAGTTGTCTTTCCAAGCCCAGGAGGTCCATAAAGCAAAATATGGTCTAATGGTTCTCCTCTTTTTTTGGCTGCTTCTATGTAAATTTTCATATTTTCCTTTACTTTTGTTTGCCCAATATATTCACTTAAATTTTTAGGCCTTAAGCTAATTTCTGCAATTTCTTCTGTTTCATCTTGCAAATTTGGTATCAACAAATTCTCGTCCATTTTTTACCTCACATTCTTTTTAATTATATATTTAAATAAAAAAAAACACAATATATTATTCGAAATATATTGGTTGTATCTGAGAAGAAAAATTGTAATTTGTGTGTGTCTCAAATGGGACGGTTCTTGATGGGTCGTTTCCTCAACGTTGTAGGGGTCGCACTCCTGGGCGACCCGAAAATCGGGTATACGGGGCGCCGAAGACAGCGCCCCCTACATCAAAAATCCAAATTTCAAAAACAAAATACAATTATACAAATTACAATTTATACTACATATAACAAAATGCAAAGGAAATGTAAAAAACTTCCTAATACAATAAATAGATGAAAAACAGAATGCATATATTTATGTTTTCTTCCTAAGCCATATAGTATTGCACCTATTGTATAAGCTATTCCTCCTGCTACTAATAAAATCAAACCATTTGTTCCTAATAACTTTGGCAATAAATCTGCTCTAAATATTACTGCCCATCCCATAACTAAATAACAAATCATTGAAAATACTTTATATTTTTTTAGGTCAATTGCATTTAAAACTATACCAAGTATTGCCATAGCCCATATTAATGCAAATATAGTCCATCCTAAAATTAAATTGTATTCTCTAAAACTACACAAAGCAAATGGTGTATAAGAACCTGCAATAAGCAAAAATATTGTGCAATGATCTAGTACTTGCATTACTTTTTTACCTCTTGTTTTGGGGCTAAGTCCATGGTATATACTTGACATTGTATATAAAATTATCATTGTTGTTCCATATATGCTACTGCTTACAACTGCATAAGCATCTCTATGTATTGCTGAAATAGTAACACAAAAAACTAATGCAATAATTCCTAGTACTGCACCGACTATATGTGATGTCATATTAAATATTTCTTCACCTTTTGTATAAATAGGTAAAACTCTATCTTTTAATTTGGTCCTTTTCATTTGAACTCCTTTTTTATCATATTTTTCGGACGTCTTTCTTGCCATCCCTACAATATTTGAAATTATTTTGGGCGGATATAGAATCCGCCCCTACAACATGTACAATTAATTTTGTGAATTATAAATTAATATGTTTCTATTTTGTTTTTTTCCTTCTTAAAATTATTCCTTCTTCTAATTTATATGGTATTTCCAATATTACTTTTTGTCCTTCCCTTCCCGGATTTACAAATTCAATTTCTTTTTTTGTTTCTACATCCCACATTTTTTCTATCTCAAATACTTCAGGTTCTAATTTGTTTGGTATTAACACTTCTAATGTATCTGCTAATTGCAACCTATTTCTAATTTCTATTGTATATATATTTTTTTCATTATTACAAATTATTTTGCCACCAAATTCATAGTCAGGGTTATATTGTTTTCCTTCATATTCTTGAAAATCTTTGTTGTTTTTATCATTAAAGTAAAATGTTGTTAAGCCTCTCGTTTTTGTTTTTTCCAATTCTTTTAAATATTTGCTATAATCATATGTATTTGGATTTTTTATGTAATCGTCTATTGCATTTCTATATGCACTTATAACTGTTGCAAGATAATATTCTGTTTTTAACCTTCCTTCAATTTTTAAACTATCTATTCCCATATCTATTATTTCAGGTAATTCTTTTATTAAACATAAATCTTTTGAAGAAAGTATATACGTACCATTTACATCTTCATTAACAGGCATTAAATTTCCAGGATTATTTTTTTCTTCTATATACATATTATATGCCCATCTGCAACTTTGTGCACAGTCTCCTAAATTTCCACATCTACCAGCTAAGAAATCACTCAAATGGCATCTTCCAGAATAACTGTAACATATTGCACCATGTACAAATATTTCTATTTCCATATCTGTATTTTCTTTTATTTCTTTTATTTCATTTTTGCATAATTCTCTTGCTAAAATAATTCTTGTTGCACCATTTTTCTTCCAGAAATTACTTGTGTGGTAGCTTGTAACATTTGCTTGCGTACTAATGTGTATAGGAATTTCTGGAGCAATGTTTTTTACTAGTTCTACTATTCCACCATCAGATATTATAAGTGCATCAACATTTGCTTTCTTTAACTTTTTAACTTGCTCTTCTATTTCATTATACATATTATCTCTTGCATAGATATTTAATGCTGCATATACTTTTTTGTTTATATTATGTGCATAGTTAATAGTTTTTATAAGTTCGTCATCATCAACACTTACTCTAGAGCGTAATGAAAGCTTTGAAGTTCCCATATATACAGTATCTGCTCCATATTTAAATGCTGTTTTTGCTTTTTCAAACGATCCGGCAGGAGCTAATAGTTCTGGTTTTATCATAAACTATGTCCTCCATTTTCGTCTTCTATTCTAGCTGCTCTTCCCCAAATATTTTCAATCTGAGCAAGCAATTCATCTTCTAATGGCTCTGTTTCATCGAGTCTGGCTACTATCATAGCAATTTTTAGTCCACCCCATATTTCTTCTTTTTTGCTTTCATTGTAACTAGCAGAAGGTATATATTTTCTTAAAAAAGGAAATATTGAAGCAGTTAAAGTATCAAATTGACTAGACATTTTTCTGTCTTTATTTTCTTTCTTTTTATTTCGTCTTTCTACGATAGTATCTTTTAAGAATGGCCAGTTATCCATTAATGTGTCATAGAAATCTTGAAGCTTTAATCCAGATTTAGTACCTTCGAATTTCCAAGGTGAATTTATTCCTCTTATTAGTTGACCATTTTTAAATTTATTTACTATCATTTTTTCATCACTAGATTTATATTTTGTGTGTGCTGCAGCTCCCCTTATTGCATTTGCTTCAACTTCTGCAGTTTTAAATTGTATTTCAACAATTGGCAGAATAATTTCAGATTTTATTGTTCCCATATATTCTATCATTTCTTCAAAAGCTTCTAACATTAATTCTAATTCTCTAGAATCTCTTATTGTGTTTTTTAATTTTGGAAAAATAGACACCTCTTTTATATCTTCATCTTTATTAAATTTAGGATCATTCTTTGAACGTTTTAGTTCTTTGGTTTTGCTATCTCTTACTATTTCCCTAATTTTACCTTCTAACTCATCCCTTGTTAATTCTGCTTTATTAATTGATAAATCACCCATACAATGATAAGCAATATAACCTGTAGGTCTTCTATACTTTTTATCTTTTAATATATCAAATATTAAATGGTTAAATAACATTATTTTTTCTTTTTCTTCTTCTGTTGGTGTAACAATTTCCATACCGAAAACATCATCAAGAATTTTTTTATCAGTATTAATTCTTGAACTAGAAAAATCTTTAATTCTAGCTTTTAATTTTACATCTCCTATTATCTCATAGGTTTTAGCTATTTCAAGACACATATTATAGTTCTCTGCAATTTCTAAAAAACCTTCGCCTAAGTCTGAAATAAAACTTCTATATCCATCTGCTATTTCACCTATTGTTGGTTTCATATTTTTAGTTTGCTCATCAAATTGTTTTCTTTGCCTTTCTTTGTTTTCTTTTATACCACTTACTTGTATAGCAAACTGTTCTATAAATTGTTTTCTTTTTTCATTCATATATCTTACTCAACTAGCAGTTTACTTACTGCTAATCCATCTCCTATCTCTAAAATTTTTGTTTCCAATTTTTTATCCTTTGTTACCATTTTTATATATTCTCTTAAGTGATTTACTGCTGTTCTTTGCTTATGTTTGTTATAGTCACTCATAACATAACCTTTATATAAAATATTATCAGCAAGTATTATACTACCTTTATGTGATAACCTAATAGCTTCTTGTAAAAATATGGGATATTTACCTTTTGCTGCATCTATAAAAAATACATCATATTTTTTATTTATTGTAGGCAAAACTTCTACTGCATTTCCCTGTATAACATTTATATGTTGTTCTAGTCCTAGCTTTTTTATATTTTCTATTGCTTCATTTGCTCTATTTTCATCTAGTTCAATAGTATCAATATAAACATTATTGTCTAAAATGTTAGAAAAACAAATTGATGAATACCCTGTTGCAGTTCCTAGTTCTAGTATTCTCTTAGGTTGTTCTTTAACTAATATATCTTTTATAACTTCTAAAGTATCATCCATTATAATTGGAATATGCTCTTCTAGTGCTTTTTGTTTTATTTCTTTAATACTCATTTATTCTCTCTTTTCTTTACAAGGCAGAATGTTTATTATTTTTTTATTTACCTTCTTGCAGCTCTTTCTCTTTCCTTATTATTTAATATTTTCTTTCTTAATCTAATACTTTTTGGTGTTACTTCAACTAATTCGTCATCTTGTATAAATTCTATTGCTTTTTCTAAGCTCATTTGAATTGGTGGAACAAGTCTTAGAGCATCATCAGATCCAGAAGCTCTAGTATTAGTTAAATGTTTTTCTTTGCAAACATTTACTGCTAAATCTTCTCCTCTTGAGTTTAAACCAACTATCATTCCTTCATAAACTTCTGTTCCTGGTCCAATAAATAAATCGCCTTTATCTTGTGCATTATATAATCCATATGTTATTGCTTTTCCAGCTTCAAATGCAACAATTGTTCCTCTAGTACGTGAAACCACATCACCTTTATAAGGCTCGTAGCAGTCAAATATATGATTCATTGTTCCTTCGCCTTTTGTATCTGTTAAAAATTCTGTCCTATAACCAATTAGTCCTCTTGCTGGTATCTTAAATTCTATTTTTGTGTGTCCATCTTCTGCTGGTTCCATATTTATCATTTCTGCTTTTCTTCTACCTAGTTTTTCTATTACATTTCCAATGCAATCGTCTGGAACATTTACCACTAATCTTTCAATAGGTTCACATTTTTCTCCGTTTATTTCTTTAAAAATAACTTTTGGACGTGATACTAAAAGCTCAAAGCCTTCTCTTCTCATTGTTTCTATCAAAACTGATAAGTGCAATTCTCCGGCGTCCTGCTACCTCAAAAGAATCTGGAGAATCTGTTTCTTTTACTCTTAAAGATACATTTCTTTCTAATTCTTTAAATAGCCTGTCTCTTATATGTCTTGAAGTTACAAACTCTCCTTCTCTTCCTGCAAATGGTCCATTATTTACAGAAAAAGTCATTGTAACAGTTGGCTCATCAATATCAACAAAATCTATTTTTTCTGGATTATTAATATCGCAAATTGTTTCTCCAATATTTATATTTGTTATTCCAGAAATTTCAACTATATCTCCTGCTTTTGCTTCTTCAACTTCAACCTTTTTTAGCCCCATATATGTTGAAACTTTAACAACTTTTGCATTTTCTTGTTTATCTTTTTTGCATACAACAACAGGCATTCCTTCTTTTATAACTCCACGCTCTACTCTACCTACTGCAATTCTTCCAACATAATCGTCATAATCTATATTAGAAACAAGCATTTGCATTGGTCCATCTTCGTTACATTTTGGTGGTTCTATTGTATTTATAATAGTTTCAAAAACGCATTTCATATCTTTTGCTTCGTCATCTAAATTTATTTTTGCAACGCCTTGTTTTGCAGATGCATATATAACTGGAAAATCTAATTGATCATCATTTGCTCCAAGCTCAATAAATAGCTCTAATACATCATCTACAACTTTTAATGGTCTTGCACCCGGTCTATCTATTTTATTTATAACAACTATAGGTTTTAAATTAAGTGCTAAAGATTTTTTTAGAACTTCTCTTGTTTGAGGCATTGCTCCTTCAAATGCATCAACAAGTAATAATACACCATCTACCATTTTTAAAACACGTTCAACTTCTCCACCAAAGTCAGCATGTCCCGGTGTATCTACTATATTTATTTTTATATCATTAAACATAACAGAAGTGTTTTTTGCAAGTATAGTAATTCCTCTTTCTTTTTCTAAATCGTTAGAATCCATTACTCTTTCTTGTACTTGCTCATTTTCTCTAAAAGTTCCGCTTTGTTTTAGTAAAGCATCCACTAAAGTTGTTTTTCCGTGGTCTACGTGTGCAATAATTGCTACATTTCTGATTTTTTCATTGCTCATTCTATAATCTCCTCTATCCGTATAAATATTAATATCAATTTACAACAACAATTAATTATACCTCAAAGGAACTGAATTTGTCAATCAATTCAGCGGTATTTACATAATGTTATAATTTTTCATCTCTTAATCTAACTATTTCATCCATTAATCCTTTTGTTAGTTTATCTAATATTTCTTTGTTGTTTATATCTTCTTTATGGCTAGCATAATTAATTGGTTTGCCTATATTTAACTTAATTTTTCTAAATAATTTAAAATCTCCTTGTACTCCTACAGGTATTATTGGAACTCCTGCTTTTATTGCAAGTTTTATTGCTCCATTTTTTGGTTTTACTCCTTTTGCAAGACCTTTTCTAGTTCCTTCTGGAAAAATCATTAATAATTCGTTGTTTTTTAATAGTTTTAAAGATATTTTCATGCTTTCTAATGATTTTTTTCCTTTTTTAACAGGATATATTCCAAAAACACTTGCAACCCATCTAACAAAACCATTTATATACAATTCTTCCTTTGCTAAAACATTAATCTTTCTATTTGCCATAGCAACAATAACAGCCGAATCTAGTGCATGAACATGGTTTGGGCAAATTATTGCAGAAGTGTCTTGTGGAATATTTTCTTTTCCAACAATTTTTGGCCTATATAAAATTATAGCTACAACTTTAAAAATAGCTTTTAATATCTTTCTAATTATTTCTTTCATATATTATCCTTTTTTTCTTTTATTATATTAATTATCTTTTCTACAACCTCATCAATACTCAAATTTGTTGTATCTACTATAGTACTACCTTCTGCTATTTTTAATGCACCTATTTCTTTTGCCTTATCGTTTTCATCTCTCTTTGTTATATTTTCTAATACTTCTTCATATGTCATATCTATATTTTTTTCCTTATTTTCTTTATATCTTCTTTTTGCTCTTTCTTCTAAAGACGCATCTAAATATATTTTTACATCTGCATTAGGAAAAACATATGTGCATATGTCTCTTCCTTCCATTATTACGTTTTTACCTTCTGCAAGTTTTCTTTGTAAATTTACCATTTCGTATCTTACTTCTTTTATAGAAGAAATAGGAGAAACAGTTTTTGTTACTTCTTTTGAACGAATTTCTTTTGTAACATCTTTTCCATTTAAATATATTATATCTCCCTCTGTTGTTGGATTTATATCTATTTTTATTTCTTTAGCTATTTTTATTAAAGCTTCTTTGTCATTTATATTAACATTTCGATTTATTGCCTCTAATGCTACACATCTGTATGTTGCTCCTGTATCAATATTTACTAATCCTAGTTTATTTGCTACCTTTTTTGTTACAGTTCCTTTCCCGCTACCTGCTGGCCCATCAATTCCTACTATAAAACTCATATTATTTTTTCCTCCAATATTTTATATTATTTAATTAAATAGAAAATTGTAATTTGTTTTTGTGATGTGTGAGGTGCGAAGTGTGAGGTGTGCTTTTTAAGGCTAGGCTTCGTTAGGCTTACCCTAATTTCACACTTCCCACATCCCACTTCTCACTTCACATTCAAATTCCAATTTATTTATTCCTTCTCTTCAGGTACATAAATTCCTTTTGCAACTATATCTATTGCTTCTATATTCATTGCAGTTAAATTTTCTATTTCTTTTTTGCATTTCTTTTTAAAATTTCTAAGTTCATCTAAAACATTATACCCATAAACCATTGTAACTTCCATATAAATAGAAATTCCTTCGTTATCTCCAACCTTTTCTATTCTTACTTTATTTATTCTGTGTATAGATTCAGTTTTTTTGGCAAGATAATCTAATATTTGTCTAAACACTGTATCAGATATTTTAAATTTACCCAAATAACTAAATGTTGGCCTTATTATAGATTTTTCTGATATATAGGGTTTAGAATCTTTACCTTTTGATTTAAATATTTGCAGAGGATCCAATATAAAACCTGAAAAATCTTTTTTTATTTCGAATGTAGGTACTGGTATTACATGCTTTCCTTGTGTTTGTCTAATTCTTTTTGCTTCTTGCATTTCTTCTTCTGTTGCAACATCTGTTATATATATTGTTTCTGTAAGTTCTGGTAATCCTAAGTTTTCTCTTATTTTAGTTATCATATTATCAGACGTACCAAGTATTAATATACTTTCTGGTCTATATTTTCTAAAGGCTTTTTTTATTTCTTCTGCCTCTTCTGGTTTATTAAATAAAGCTTTTCTAACGGTTTCTATTTTTGTTGCTGCCTTTTTTGCTGATACTCCAGCAACTACTTCATTTTCTCTTATTAAAAGCCCATCGTCTATTATATACTTAATTCCTCTTTCACTCGCAACCATCTGTGCTCTATAACTTTTCCCTGTACCTGATGGTCCTACAAAAGCATAAGTTTTTATTTTACTTTCTATAAATTTATCTATAATCATATTGGTTCACTCCATGAAAATTATACCATTTAAACTGTATTTTGTCACTATTTAATATATAAATTAATATCTTGATAAATTTGCAAAATAAAAAAGCATCCATAAATACTGTATGAATGCTTTTTTATTGTTATAATACATATAATATTGGTCTGTATCCTGAATATGAATCTGTATTTGTTGATGAGTTTAAACTATACATGTTACCAGATAAACCAGTAGCCACTGAATTGCTACTAGAGCCTCTTGAAATATTTTTTGTTCCTTCTGTTTGCATTGTCCATTCTCTTGCATTTCCATTTAAATCATATATGTTATTTGCTTTATAGCTTTCAGAGCTTCCAGATATTGTTGGATATCTAGTTGTTGTGGCGTTTGGTTTAAAATATCCACCATTTTTATCAGATAAATATATCTGTGTTTCAGTTTTTTCATTTGTACTTAATAGCCAATTACATACAGCGTCCCAAGCCGCTCCACTTGGTAATGCTGATTTTACTCCATATAAGTTACTATCCTTGTACATGTTTTCACAATTTGCTTTTGCATCTTCAAACGATATATTTGTTTTTACAGATTGACCTTTTTTAATTGTTCCATTTGTTCCTGCTTCATATCTTGCAATATAAAATCCTCCATATTTTAATACATTTTCTGTTTCTATTGCAGTGTCACTATAATCAGAGTCGTTTGATAACGTAAATATTAGGATTTCTATATTAGTTTCTATATTAGCTTCTGGATGTTCTTTTATATATGTTTCTTTCAAATACTCATAAAATTTTTCTTCTGATGTAATGCCTTGTTTATTCATTAATATCATCATAATTTTAGCCGTTACAGGTTTTGTTGTAGTTTTGTAACAATTTGTTATATACTCCATTTTTGTTTCTTTTGTTCCATCTTCATATGTTATTATAATTTCATAAATTGTATTATCATTTATATCTATAGTTTTTTCAAAATATGAAGAATTAACATTAAAGGTTTCATCATATCCATTTAAATCTAAAATCCTAATATTTTCTACTGTTTTATTTGAATCTATTTTTATATTTAACTTATTGTTTATTTTTACTGGTACCCATACAAATTGATTACCATTATTTCCTGTAGCATTATTTTCATCTGCTTGACTGTCGCTAATTACTACTCCTGTATCTTTTGTTCCTGTTACATAATAAAACCCTTTTGGTATTGGAACACCCTCTTCTGTTAGTGACTTAATATTTTCTCCTACTGTAAGTGTTGGAGTTTCTGCTGTTTGCGATATTATAACTTCATTTATATCTTCTAGTGAAAATGAATTAAGCTTTATATTTTCTTCCGTTTGTTCAAGCTCAAATTTTATATTTATATCATTTCCTTTATATTTGCAAGGTGCTGTAAAAGTAATTGTACCATCTTCATTAACTTTAGCCAGTCCGTTTGAAAGCATTTTTTCATAGTCTAAACATTCTATATCTCTCTCCCCATCATTAATATTTGTTTTTATATTATTATCTACTTCAAAATTATTTTCCAATTCTTTCAAAATATTTTCAAATAAATAATAAATGCCTTCTGAATCGTTAGCATCTATAGTGAATTTTTCAGGATTTGATAAAACATTTGCATTCATTGTAGCTATAATTACATTTAATTCTTCTTCCATCATAGCTTTTTCTGTTTTTCTACTTGCCTCATTTGCAGTTTTAAACAATCCTCCATTTAATGCTACATTTACTGTTACTCCTACTAATATTATCATTACTATTACGGTAATTATTAACGCTATTAGTGTAATACCTGTGCTTTTATTTATTTTTTTCATTTGTCTTTTTCTCTCCTTATTTTGTATCTTTTATTATTTATTTATATTATAATTTATATACTTTTTCATTGTCAATGTTTTAAATATTACTTTTATATTACAAAATTACCATAATTTTATTGTATCTTACTTTTAAAATCTATTAAAAAAAGATAACTTTTCAGTTATCTTTTTTATTTATATTATATAGTTATTTATACTTTTACCTTGTTATCTAATTCATCTACTTTAACACTTCTAGTATGTTCAATTTTTGTCCATGTTGTATCTGGTTTTATTAATGCTTTTATGTTTATTAATATCCAAGATCCTAAGAATAATGGATAACAAAGTATTCCTTTAAGCATTGGTTTAATTGGTCTTTTATCAAGCCACATTATAAGTATTGCTGTAAGTGGTGGAAGTAAGAATGTTGCGCCTAAATATCTTGCATAATTCCAAATTAAAGCTCCTGTTGTCATTCCATTACCTGCATATATTGCAAGATTTACAAATAATAGTCCTAATGTTATTATAAGCATTGGCATACCCATTAAATAAAGTAATCCATCAAAATTCATTAATGTTTTATGGTCTTTTACACCTTTTGCTAAGTCTTTTAAATAATACTTAACACATTGAATATGCCCTACAGACCATCTCATTCTTTGTGTCCATGATTGTTTATATTCTAATGGTTGCTCATCATAAACTACAGCATCTGTTGCCCAACCAAGTTTTCTACCTTTTGCTATGTTCATAAGCGAAAATTCTATATCTTCTGTTAATGTTTTAGTGTTCCAGCCTTCTTGTTTTATAATGTCATATTTTACCATAAATCCTGTTCCGTTTAATAGTGGAGAAAGTCCTAAATTATACCTTGCTAAATGATAAAATCTGTGCATTGTCCAATAAAATAATGCATATCCTGCAGATATCCAAGAATCTGTTGGGTTTTTAATATCTCTATAACCTTGAACTACTTCTTCTCCTTGGCAAAGTTTTTTGTTCATTGCTGTAATAAATCCTGGCATAACTACGTTATCTGCATCAAATACACACATTGCGTCGTATTCTGCTCCTTGTTCATTCATTTTATTTAAAAACCATTGCATTGCAAAACCTTTTGTTTTCTTTTTGTCATCAAATCTTTCATATACAATTGCTCCAGCATTTCTTGCAACCTCTGCTGTGTTATCTGTGCAGTTATCTGCAATTACATATATATCTAATAAATCTTTTGGATAGTCTTGGTTTTTTAAACTTTCTACAAGATTTCCTACAACTGCTGCTTCATTATGTGCAGGTATTAGTGCCATAAATTTGTGCTGTTTATTTGTTAATAATGGTTTGTCTTTTAATTTTACTAATGAACATGCACTAATAACTATATTATATAGCCAAAATATTGTTATTATCCATACTAATGCCTGTTGTAGTATATATAAATATTCCATTCTTTTACCTCTCTTTTTAATATAAAATATTATTATCTGTACAATATATAATATTTTGTCACCTTTTCTATTATACTATTTTCCAAAAGATTTTGCAATATTTTAATAAAATCTTAATAAATTTATATTTTTACAGATTATATGTATCCTTTAAGAAAGTTCTTCGGAGAGCGGGTCGCCGAGGACGTCGACCCCTACAAACCCAAAACATTTTGCAATATTTTAATAAAATCTTAATTAATTTATTGTTATATTAAAAACAGGCGGAAATAATTTCCGCCTTTGAAAATAATATTATTCTTCTGTTTCTTCTATTCCCAATCCTTTTTTAGTTAAGCTTATTTTCCCTTGATTATCAATGTCTAATACTTTTACAAGGAATGTGTCTCCTTCTTTTAATACATCTTCTACTTTTTCTACTCTTTTATCTGATATTTTAGAAATATGAAGTAATCCTTCTTTTCCTCCACCTAAATCCATAAATGCTCCAAATGGCATTATTTTTGTAACTGTTCCTTCATAGATTTCTCCTACTTCTATTTCTCTTGTAATATCTTCTATAATTTTTTGAGCTTTGTTAGCTTTTTCTATATCTTCTGTGTAAATAAATACTCTTCCATCTTCTTCTATATCTATTTTTACACCTGTTTCGTCTATTATTTTATTAATAGTTTCTCCACCTTTTCCAATTACATCTTTAATTTTGTCTGGATTAATTGTCATTGTAGTAATTTTTGGTGCATATTTAGATAGTTCTTTTCTTGGCTCAGCTATTTGTTTTAGCATTATTTCGTCTAATATATATTTTCTTGCTTTTTCTGTTCTTTCAAAAGCTTCTTCTATTACTTTGTATGTTAGTCCATCAACTTTTATATCTACTTGTATTGCTGTTATTCCGTTTTTTGTACCACCAACTTTAAAGTCCATATCTCCGAAGAAATCTTCTAGCCCTTGAATATCTGTAAGCATTACATAGTCGTCTGGGTCATCTGGGTTAGATACCATTCCTGTTGAAATACCTGCTACTGGATTTTTAATTGGAACTCCTGCATCCATTAAAGCAAGTGTACTTCCACAAATACTTGCTTGAGATGTAGAACCATTTGAAGATAAAACTTCTGATACAACTCTTATTGTATAAGGAAACTCTTCTTCTGATGGTATTACTGGAACTAATGCTCTTTCAGCAAGTGCCCCATGTCCTATTTCTCTTCTTCCTGGTCCACGAGATGGTCTTGCTTCCCCTACACTGTATGAAGGGAAATTGTATTGATGAATATATCTTTTATGATCTTCTTCGTCTAATCCATCTAATTTTTGTTCTTCATTTACCATTCCAAGTGTTGCAACAGATAATACTTGTGTTTGTCCTCTTGTAAACATTGCACTACCATGAGTTCTTGGAAGTAAACCTACTTCGCATGATAATGGTCTTATCTCATCTATTGCTCTTCCATCAGGTCTTTTATGCTCTTCAAATATCATTTTTCTAACACATTTTTTCTCTAATTTATACAAGCTGTCTGCAATATCTTGTTTTACTTCTTCTGCCTTTTCTTCTCCATATTTTTCTACAAAATAATTTGTTACATCTTCTGCTAATTTATCCATGTTAGCGTCGCGTACTTCTTTATCTTGAGCTTGTACATCTTTGTACATTCTTTCTTCAAAATTACTTTCTATTTCTTCGTATATATCGTGGTCTACTTCAAATGATTTGTATTCCATTTTTGGTTTTCCAATTTCTGCTTTTATTTCAGATATAAAGTCGCAAATTCTTTTTATTTCTTCATGTCCTTTCTTTATTGCTTCAAGCATTAAATAATTTGGAATTTCATTTGCTCCTGCTTCTATCATTGCAATTTTTTCTTTAGTTCCTGCAACTGTTAATGTTAAATCTGTTTTTGCCCTTTGTTCTACTGTTGGGTTTATAACAATTTCTCCATCAACTAGTCCTACTGCTACTGAACCTGTTGGTCCTCCAAAAGGTATATCAGATATTGAAAGTGCTGCTGATGAACCAATCATTGCACATATTTCTGGTGAGTTGTCTGGGTCAACAGATAATACTGTTGCAACAACACATACATCATTTCTAAAATCTTTTGGAAATAGTGGTCTTATTGGTCTATCTATTACTCTTGATGTAAGTATTGCTTTGTCTGTTGGTTTTCCTTCTCTTCTTGTAAATCCTCCTGGTATTTTTCCAACTGAGTAAAGTTTTTCTTCATAATCTACAGATAAAGGAAAGAAATCTATTCCCTCTCTTGGTTCTTTTGAAGCTGTAACATTTACCATTACAACTGTGTCTCCGTATCTTACTAATACGTTTGCATTTGCAAGCTCTGCCATTTTGCCTGTCTCAATAGTTAAAGTTCTGCCTGCAAGTTCCATTGAATAAGTTTTAAACATAATTCTATTCCTCCTAAAAATATATATTTCAAATACAATTTACTAGAAATAGTAACCTCTATAATATATTTTTTAAAAATACATTATACAAGCTACTATATTTCTATTATTGTATTTAATAAACGTTTTATTTGAAGTATGAGTTTTCACAACATTTCTAATTAATTTGTGTAAATCATAATTAAGGGCGGAAAACTACACTCCGCCCCCACTTTAAATTATTTTCTTATTTTCTTAAATTTAATTTTTCAACTATTTCTCTATATTTTGGTAAATCTTTTTTAGCTAAATAGTTAAGTAAATTTCTTCTTTTACCAACCATTTGTAAAAGTCCACGTCTAGAATGATTATCTTTTTTATGAACTTTTAAATGTTCAGTTAATTCATTAATTCTTTCTGTTAAAAGAGCTATTTGAACTTCTGATGAACCTGTATCATTTTCATCTCTTTTAAAAGTATTAATAATTTCTTGTTTTCTTTCCTTTGTCATTATTCTTTCCTCCTATTCCTAAAATATGCCTTAAACTGAAACTAACGTCGGATATTCATTTAGTCTAAGTAAAAGGTAAAACTTTTAACGTATATATTCTACTATAAAAAGATAGATTATGCAAGGGTTTTTCAAACATTTATTTTTTTATTTAATTGAAAAGGTTATAAATTAAAGCAATTATTATTAATATAATTATGCTATATGCTATTATCTTATCTAAATTAAGTTTGTTATTATATTTTTTATTAATATTAAAATATTTTTTTATATTTTCTTCAGAATTTCCAATTAATGCGTTTTTATTTTTTTGATTTACCTCACTAAAAATTACATTTATGTGTTCAGTATTTTTAACAAGTGCAACATTAACAAATTTTCCATTCTTTAAATAGGCAACTAATGGCTTTCCACCATATTTATAAGCAGTATTAATTATTGCTTGTTGACTTACTGTTCCTCCTGCTTTTGATAGATATATCCAATCTATTTCATCATATCTGGTTATTTTTAAGTATTTTGAATTTGAAATTATATAGTTCTTTGTAAGATATATTTCTATGCCTTTTAATTTTTTTACATTCTTTCCTAGCAATTCTTTTTTTATTTCATTAATATCATATTTTGATAATGCCTTTTTTGTTTTAATACGATTTATTATATCTATAATCCCAAATATTATAGCCCAAATTCCTAACATGCAAGCAAGTATTAAAGACAAGCTGTCAGAAATTTTTATTAATAAAATACAAATCGCAATTAATATAAGTAAAATCAATATGCTAAATTTAATAAATTTGTTTTTATATTTTAAAACTTCTTCTGGATTTATATTCTCTTTATTTTCAATTCTTGCATTATCTGTTAAGCTAGCATAAGGATTTGGTCTGTTTTCGTCAGAATTTTTAATTTCAACTGTTCCTTCAGAACAATTATTTAATATTTCAAAAAATTTTTTTACACTTTTGCAAATTTCTATCGGATGTTCTATATCATCATGCATATAATAATAAACTTTATCATCTTTAGTGTTCCAGTAATAAATATTAATATCGTCTTCAGCTATTGGATAACATTCATTTGGAATATATTCGTTTTTTGAATCATATTCAAGAATTTTTTCAACAGGTAAAGAACCATATTTTAAATTACAAATTGAACACACTAAAAATTCCATGTTGTGTAATAAAAATTTACATTCTTTTATTTCAGCACCATTATGCTCTATATAAAATTCTCTTAATGATTTTGGAAATTTAATATTTAATTTATTCTCAATATTTCTAACGTATTCTTCTGTTATATTAAATTCTTCATTTTCTGCTTTAATAAATTTAAACATATAATAATTCTTCCTTTCTGAACAAAAAGTCCGTCCCTTTGTTCATTTTTATTTTGAGAACAATACTTTTTCAGATTTGTATTGTTTTATTATATATGTAAGTACAATAGCAATATATACTATTGTTGATGCAAACATTAAGAAAATATTTAATAAATCCACACTTCCAGCATTTATATCTGTAAATATAACTGTATAGTTTAAGAATGGTATTATTGAAAGAAGTGGTGTTCCAACTACTCCTATCATAAATGCTATCATTCCTGGGAAGAATGAAATAAACGTTAATGGAGTAAGTGCACTTTGTGCCTCTTTAAATGTTTTTGATGTGCTGGCAACTGAAATACAAAGTCCACTAATAAATATTGAATATGCAATTATTACTACAATAGCAAATACAATGCTTATAGGAGTAAACATTATATCCATTCCCTCATATATTGAAAACGTATCTTGTGCAATTACAAGAGAAATAACTGCAAGTACTAAACTGATTAATCCAGTTATTATAGAAGATAAAGATACTCCTAAAAATTTTCCTATTATAATATCTCTACTTTTTATTGGAAATGTTAATAGTGTTTCTAGTGTTCCTCTTTCCTTTTCACCAGCTGTTGTATCTGTTGATGGATAAGTTGCAGAAACTGTTATTGCCATTATTATAAATAAAAATGCATAATTCTTTATAAAATCTACAAAATAGTTATCTTCCTCAAGCAAATTTTCTTCTACAGTTATT
Source organism: uncultured Clostridia bacterium (assembly GCA_944392485.1). Classification (GTDB taxonomy): domain Bacteria; phylum Bacillota; class Clostridia; order TANB77; family CAG-508; genus CAG-452. The sequence goes on from CALXWO010000005.1 coordinate 51,277, forward strand.
ATATTTAAAACTTCATTTGGGTCAATATTATTTTCTTGCAAATATTGTTGTTGCAAAGCTTGTTTGTATGTATCAAAATATGCTCCAATATATTCTTTTGCATATGCACTTGTATCTGAAGCATCACTATTAATAACATATTTATTTCCATCTTTAGTTATATATAAGTCTATTTCAGCGTCCTCGTATTTTTGTTTTAGCTCCTCTTCTGTTCCATTTATAATTTCTATATTCATGCTGTTTGCTATTTCTTTTTCTGTATCCGTCATTTCATAAGCAAATCCAATTTTGTTATATTCTTCTACATCTTTATTTGCTTGTGCTTCAAATAATGCAGACATGCCAAGCATAATTAATGGAATAAATATTGGTATAATAAGCATCATTGCAAGAGATTTTTTATCTCTAAAAAGTTCTCTTAATTCTTTTTTTAATATATTCCATAAATTACTCTTCATAAGAAACACCTCCTATCATTGCAAAAAAGGCATCTCTTAAATTTGTTGTTTTTGTATCTTCCTTTATTTTTTCTGGTGTCCCAGAGTTTATAACAACTCCTTTATTTATCATAATTACTCTATCACATATATTTTCTGCCTCTTCCATATAATGTGTAGAATATAAAATAGTTTTTCCTTTTTGTTTTTCTTGCTTAATAAAGTCTAATATTATTTGACTAGAAATAATATCTAATCCTGTTGTTGCCTCATCTAAAATATAATATTTAGGATTATGTACTAAGCATCTTGCAATATTTACTCTTTGCGTTTGCCCAGTAGATAGGTTACCAATTTTATTATATAAAAAGCTATCCATATTTAATATTTTAGATAATTCTTTTATTCTTTTTTCTGCAATATCTTTTGGAACTCCATATATATCTGTGCACATTCTAAGTAATTCATAGGTAGATAATGTATCATATAATTTTGTGTTTCCAGATAAATATGCAAGGTTCTTCTTTATTTCTATTTCGTTATTTTTATAATTTAGATTATCAAAACTAACTGTACCCTCTGTTGGTTCTAATATTCCTGCTATCATTCTTAAAAGCGTTGTTTTCCCTGCTCCGTTTGGCCCTAAAATTCCTATAATTTCTCCATCTTTTGCCTCAAAAGAAATTCCGTTGTTAGCATAAAACTCTTCTTTTTCTTTTTTGTTTTTATATTTAACGAATTTCTTTTTTAAGTTATTAACTTTAACCATATAAATCTCCTTTTCTTAAAATTTATTTCGTTCCTATTATACAGTATAGTTTTTTTATAATCAATATTTATGAACAAAAGGTCCGTCCCTTGTTCAGTTCATCTTTCATTAACAATTAATTTAATATGCCTTAGTCCATCTCTTATTGTGTTTAAATGTGGTTTTCTTTTTCTTTTATCTTTATAAAAATTAATTGGTATTTCTGTAATTTTTAAATTTGCTTTTTTAGCTTTTATAATCATTTCGGATGCATATTCCATGCCCTCTGCTTTGCAGTTTAAGTTTATAATTTTTTCATTATTATATCCTCTTAAACCGCTATTGAAGTCTTTTATATTTGTTTTAAATTTTTTTCTTGCTACAAAAGAAATAATTGGAGTTCCAATATATCTATGTGTAAATTTCATTGCACCTTTTTCTATTTTTCCTCCATACCTGTTTCCAATTACTAAATCATATCCTTCTTTTAATTTTGCAATAAAGCATTCTAAATTTGTAAAATCATAACTTTCATCACTATCTCCAATTATTACATATTTTCCTTTTGCATTAATTGTTCCCTTTCTTAAAGCATTTCCATAGCCTTTTTCTTTTATCTTAACTACTCTTACACCTAAAGACTTTGAAATTTGTACAGAGTTATCTGTGCTCCCATTATCTGCAATTAATATTTCAGCATCTATTTTATTTTTTTCTATAAATTCTTTCGCCTTTTTTATGCAATTTGCTATTGTATTTTCTTCATTTAAACATGGCATTAATATTGTAAGTTCCATATTTATCCCTCATTTTTTTTGCACGTTTTTTTATTATTAATATAATTTTTTACTATATTTTTAACTTCATTTATTACAAAATATATTGCAAGTACTCCAAATATCATTTGTATTGAATAGATATTTGATAAATACATATAGTTCATAGCTTCTGTATACATTGTTTTGTATGTAAAAGTAACAGTTGTAATTCTTGATAAATACACTGCAACTAAACCTAAAAGTATTATTAATTCTTCTGTTTTTTTGTTTTTATTTATAATATTGATTAATACAAATATTACAAATGCAACTACAGATGTATAAAATAAAATTGGATTAAATTTTTGATATACTTTTAATATGTTTTCTAGTATATTAATTCTAAAATTATCAAATTCCGCTTTGTAAGGGGTATAATCTGTACAACTATTATTTGTAATATGCTCCATTAACTGGCTTCTATATTTTATATCTTCTTCGTCTTTATATAGCATATTAAAAAAAGTATTTTGATTTATCTCTATATTTAGATATTTCATTTTATATTGATACTTAATCATATTATCAAGACCAAAAAATACATTTTTTATATCTTGCATAGTAATTACTGGCGTAATACTAACTCTTTTTTTTGACCTTGATTCTAATAATCCGCTTATCACAGGCATTATTAATTTCTTCTGCTATTTTTAAATATGTTTCATTTGCAGTTTTTGCATCTTTATAATATCCTGCCTCCTCCATAGCATCCATTAAAGCCCAATGGAACCATCCTCCACTTATTTCTGTATATGTGCCTTCTCCTATACTTCTCCAAACATCACCTTCTTCGCCTTCAAAAAAGCTTTCTAAAGTTTTAAGTGTTGGACTATATTCATATGCTCTATTCATTGTTTCTCTTGTAACTGGAACTCTTGCAACATCTCTTTTAGGTTCTATTCTTGTTAATGCACCATATGCAGATTTAAATTCTTTTCCCCAATATTGGTTTAAAGAAAATGTTCCATAATAAGAATAATTTAAGCTACATATAGCAATTATTATTACTCCAAAAATAACTATAGGTATTAAATATAAAAGACATTTTTTTATTTTTTCTTTTCCTTTGTTTTCAATACACATGTATATTATAGTAATTAAAGAAGAAAAAATTATAATTGGCATTATCCATAAATTTTCTTCTCTACACGTATATATAAAGCTTATAGTTAGTCCTAAGCCAATCATATATTTTATTAATTTTTTAGCATTCTCTTTTCTGTTTATAAATATTGCTATTAAAAAAGCAATTAAAAATATAATTAATGATGAGTATATATTATCTCTATATGGTCTTAATAAATTGTCTGAGTACATTACTGGATTAAACATTAAAATAGTAAATAATATTGCAAGGACTGTTTTACTTTTTACTAGTTTTTTTAAAACAAAAATTAAAAAGGCACATGACAAACAATAAAATATTTGTATAGCAAGTAAAAATGGTATATGTAAAATATTTGTAAATGCCATAAATATTGGAGTGAAAACACCTTTTACAAGTGTTAAACTATTGTAATCCCCAAGCCAATTACCGTGTAATATACTATTTGCTTGTTCTAACATTAATATGTCATCATATACCATTGAATAATCTGTTTTTAGTGGCTGAACATCTACAATAATAATTCTAATAATAGTTATTGCTAATATTATTGCCCAAAATATAACATCTTTTTTGTTTTTCTTTAGTATATTTTTTATCAATTTTTTATCACCTTTTTAATTTATTATATAAAATATTTTGTAATAAACATTATATGGTTTTATGTTAAAAAAGTAAAGAGGGCGAGTGCCCTCTTTTTGTATACATTTATTGCCATGAAAGTATTGGATATCCATTATTTATATTGTTTGTATCTTCTTTAAATGCTCCATCTCCATTTACTACTTCTAATACACTCTTCATATATGTGTTCATTTCTTCTTCTGTTGCTGCATTTTCGTCATCTGGTTGTAATTCTCCATTTACATATAAACTTTTTTCTAAATATTTTGAGTTTGTTATTGTTGTTTTATCTGTTTTGTTTCCAACTAATCCATCTATAACAGGTGGATTGTAAGATGTGCTATAATCTATTCTTCCTTTAAAATAACAATTATCTAAAGTAATTGTAGTAAGATTACTGTATCTATCTCCCGTAGTTCCAACTATTCCACCTTTCACATTAGTAAGATTCCCTGTAGAATAACAGTTTCTAATATCGACTATAGATCCTCCACGTATACTTCCAACAATTGTTCCTGAAGGATTGTAACAATTTTCTATTGTAGCTTTTTTTGTATTAGTACTATCATTAACAGAAATTATTAATGGAAGACTAATTTTGTTTCCATCTTCGTCTAATATAAGTGAATAGCAATTTTTTATTGTTCCTCCATACGATTCATTACAGATTCCTATACCACCTAATCCTATTTCTTCTACTCTTGATAGCGAAATTTTGCCTGATGTATATGAATTTTCTACTGTTCCAACATTTATTGCTATCAATCCAGGTACTGAAAAGCTCCCTTCTAAAACCGTACAAAAACAATTTTCTATACTCGCACTACTATTTGTTTCTTCTAAATCATCCATCATAACATAATTTCCATTAATTCCAACAAATCCTGAATACAATATTGAATTTTTAGCAAGTTTTATTCCTAAATTTCTTATTGTTCCTTCATTTGATGCAAACAATGAAGTTGAAAAAATAATTCCTATATCATTAACTCCTTCTTCTGCCACAATCATAAGATTTTGATAAAAATTACTAATTATTTTTCCGTTCCCTTCAAAAGTTCCTTTAAATGATGTTTGCCCAGTAATAGGACCTGAAGAAGATGCACCTACTACTTTTCCAATTCCATTAAATCCTCTGCCTGTTGTTACTTCTGTTTTTATACTTTCAATAGTTCCATTTTCGTTTATGTCTATTTGCTCTCCTTTTTCTTTGCTTGTGTATGGTTCATTTGGGTTTATATATGAATTGTTTGATTTAAAATCTAAATTATATCCTAATTTTACTATTTTTCCTTCATATGTTTCTCCCATATCTACTAATTCTCCAAATGCTACTAAATCTTCCATACTGTTTATCATATATGGGTTACTTTCTGTTCCATCCCTTGTTCCATTATCTGTTATATCTCCTGGATATTCATCCATTACTTTTTCTACTTCTGGTATTTCTGTATCTTCTTCATTATTTGTTTCTATTGTTCCATCTAAATTTACTGTAAATTTATTTCCATTTGGACTTATTACTGTAAATGGTCCTTCTCCATTTACATTCCATCCTTCTGGTAAGTTATTTTGCAAGCTTTCTTTTGTTATTCCTTCTTCGCTTGCCATTGCTCCTACTACTCCTGCTTGCAATGTTTCATAATCTGCTTGGTATTCCGTATCTTCTGCCGCTTTTTGTGCTGCATCAAATAACCCTCCATTTAGTGCTACATTTACTGTTACCCCTACTAGTATTATCATTACTATTATTGTTATTATTAGGGCGATTAGTGTTATGCCTCTGTGGTTTTTTGAGGGCGCAATTGGGTCTTCCTCATGGGTATTCCTAACCGATAACGCCCCTACAGGTTTTATTATTGTTTTTTTATTTGATTTTTGCATTTGTGTTTCCCCTTTCTTTTGTGCGGGCAAAAATAGATTCCACCCCTACGTTTTTATTTATGTCTATTATATTTTATATGTTTTTCTTTTGCAATATTTTTCTGGTTTTTTATCTGCTTTTTTCTACAATTTCTACTATGTCTGCTATATAGTCTCCTATTACTGGAATATTTAGCATTATTAATTTTCTAAGCAAGTAAATAATTAATGCAGTTACTATTGTTATTCCTATTCCTATACCAACACCTCTGGATATTCCTGCAATCAAATTTCTTTTTAAAATTTCTTTTTTGCTTCCCATTATATATGAAAATTCAATTAAATTTGATTTTTCTAATGTTTTATTAATTTTATCTATTTTTTCATTTATTTTTTTAAAAAACATAAAAAACACCTAAATATATTTTTAGGTGTTTTTTTTATTTTATTCAATTGAATTTGTTGTATTGTTATTTGTTTGGTCTGTTTGACTGGTATTATTTTCTGCATTTTCTTGTTCTTGTGTTATTATACCTTCTAATTGTCCAATTAATTCTTGAAGTTTTGCCATGTCTTGCCCAGCCATTTCCCAATCATTATTTGCATTAGATTGTTTTAAGTTGTTATTTGCTTCTATAATTTGCTTAATTAATTCGTCTTTATTTTCACTAACAATTTCTATGTTTATTGCTTGTTGTGATAATAGATTGTCTAGTGCTTCATTTAAATTATTTCCTATTGCTACTTTTGTACCAGAAGCAACTACTACTTTTTTTAGTAATGGAACTTGTGCTTCATCATTTAGCATTACCTGATAAATTGGTTCTACATATAAAAGTGTGTTGTTTATTGGAACAACTATAATGTTTTTTTCTAACTTTGTTCCTGTAGCATTTAATGTATCTAATTCTTTTGATATGTTTTCGTCTTGTTCTACTAATGTATCTAGCTGTGTTGTACCTAAAATTGCATTTTCTGTTTTAAATTTATATAAAGTTAGCTTTTTACTGTTTTGTCCTCCATCATATGTTCCAACTAAATATGAAATTATATTTTGTTTTTCTGCAATTGTATATGGTATTACAAGACCTAAATCAGAAGAACTTGTGTCTACTGTTTTTACTTGTGTGTAATATGGTTTTATGTCTGTTCCTGTTACTGTGCTAGAAGTTCTTGTTGTATTTTCTTTTGAAACATCCCAAACATCATCTTGTCTATATAATACTTCTGCTTGTATATTATGATATTGTTTCAATACTTCTGCTTGTATATTATATAAATATTCAGGATAGATTATATGTTTAGATATACTTTGTGGTAATTCTTCTGCATTTTTAAATAAATTTGGATATATTTTTGCATAACTTGTTACAATTGGATCTGTTGGATCAACAATATAAAAGTTAGTTGTTCCATTATATGGGTCTATTGTTACTGTAACAGAATTTCTTATATAATTTATTTTTTCTTTACCACCATTGTAATCTATTATAGTTTCTTGAGAATATGGGTATTCGTTTGATGTAGTATATGCTTGTAATACCCAAACTTGTTTTCCTTCTTCTGTTATTACCATATATGGTTCTGAATCATATTTTAAATATGGCATTACTGCTTTTGCTCTTTCTATTATATTTCTTGTTGTAATTACTTTACTATCTTTTGTAACACTACCTGAAAAAGCAATTCCCCAGTTTCCTTCTTTAATTCCCAATATTAATCTGTCTATAAAGTTTAGTTTTAGTCCTGCTTCACCATTATATGAATTTGTGCTACTTTCTGTGCTAGATATTGGATAATCATATTCCTGTTTATTTTTTGCATTTGTAATTATTGCATCATTTGTTTCTAAACCAAAGTATATTCTTGGCTCATTTACTGCTACTTTATTATTTTCATCTGAAAATCCATTTTGCACATATACTAAATTTCCATTCTCATCAACTTCTGTTGCAGATGATATAACTTGTCCATAACCATGCGTATATTCATATGTTTTATTGTTATATGTTCTTGTTTCATTACTTACTATTTCTCTTGGACTTAAATATACAAGTTTTTCTCTTCCTTCTACATTATATAATCCTGGTTTTGAAACATTATATGAATAATATCCTGCGTTAGTTTGATATTGATTTAATATTTCTAATACTGTGTCTTCGTTTAATAAATTTATATTATTTATTACATCCTGATTGCTATTTATATCTTGTGATGTTATTGTTCCACTATTTTCTATTTCTATTTCATCTATGTTTATGTTATATGCTTGCTTTGTAAATGCTATATTAGCTTCTATGTATTGTTTTTCTTTGTCTACTTCATTTTTGTTTACATATATCAAATCAAATCCTATCATTATAACAAATAAAAGTACTAAATAAACTGGAATGCTAGATAACCATATCATTACCCTTTTAAAGTTTTCTTTTTTAAAGTTTTTAATTGCCATTATTGCACATATTGGTATTATTATAGCAAATATTCTATACCCCCAAACTCTTATTGTTGATTCAATTAATCCTGCTCCATATAAACTTGTTTCGCTATTTAAATTTATAAATTTACCTGTTACTATGTTTTGTGCATTAACTATTGTTATTGCAGATATTCCCAATACAATTAATATAATATTTGTAATAATATGTCTTATAAAAGTATTCTTTTTTAAAGTTTCTGGATTTATTCCTTTATCAAAATATACATTAAATACAATTATATAATATATTGCTACATATAGTGTGTATATTGCCATCATTATAATAAAATATAGTATAATACTTTCTATAAATGGCTTTTGGAACATATAGTATCCTATATCCATATTAAATACTGGATCTGTAATTCCAAATAAAGAACTATTAAATGCTAGCATAACTTTTTCTGTTAAAAGATTTGCTACTATTATACTTACTACTGTACTTAATATTAAACTTATTGATTTGTTAGGAAGTTTTGGCATTTCTTTTTTTTCTTCATCAAAGAATTTTTTTAATCCTCTTTTTATAAATCTAGTTGTTATATATGTTGTTATATATAACACTACAAAATTTACCAAAATTACTCCAAACTTGTATTTTACATTTTGCTCAAATACAGATATATATTGCTCTCCAATCTCTAAAGTTTTTAAATATTCTCCTCTTAATGTTATTCCTAAGTATAGTGCTAATAAAATTAAAAATACTACTACTAATATTACTCTAGTTTTTCTTTTTTTCATAAATTCCGCTCCTTTTTAAAATATTTTTATAGTATTGCATTTACAAAGTCTTCTGATTTAAATATTTCCATATCATCTATTTGTTCTCCAACACCTATAAATTTTACTGGTATTTTGTTTTCTGCAACAATTCCAATTACTACTCCTCCTTTTGCTGTTCCATCTAATTTTGTAAGTACAAGTCCCGTAATATCTACTGTTTCTTTAAATGCCTTTACTTGAGAAATTGCGTTTTGGCCAGTTGTTGCATCAAGTACAAGCAATATTTCTTTATTTGCATTAGGTAATTCTTTATCTATTACTTTTTTAATTTTTATAAGCTCGTCCATTAAATATTTTTTGTTATGTAATCTTCCCGCTGTGTCGCAAATTAAAACATCTGCATTATCTTTTTTTAGTTCTTGTATTGCATCAAATACAACAGATGCTGGATCTGTATTCTCTTCTCTTTTTATTAATTTAGATCCGCTTCTTTTAGCCCAAATTTCAACTTGCTCTACAGCTGCTGCTCTAAATGTATCTGCTGCAGCAACAATAACTTCTTTTCCTTCTTGTTTTATTCTATTTGCTATTTTACCTATTGATGTAGTTTTTCCAACTCCATTTACACCTACTACTAATATTACTGTTGGTTTTTTAGATAAATCTAATTTATTATCAACTTCATCAAATATTTGTTGTATTTCTTCTTTTAATGCTTTTTTAACGCCTTCTTCATCTTGTATTTTTTCTTTTTTTATTCTGTTTCTTAGTTTTGATATTAACTCTACAGAAGTTTCTACACCTATATCAGACATTATTAATATTTCTTCTAATTCTTCTAATAATTCTTCATCTACTTTTCTAAAGCTACTAAAAACATTATTCATTTTATCGCCTAGAGATGTTCTTGTCTTTCCAAGACCATTTTTTAATTTGTCAAAAAAACCCATAAAATATAACTCCTTATTTAAATTCGAGAAGTATTATATCACATATATTATTAAAAGTGAAGAATTAAAAGTGAAAAGTGAATAGTAAATGAAGATTTTTTGTTGGTTTGGGGCAAAAAATCTTCATTTACTTTTAACTCTTCACTCCTAACTTTTAACTGTAATTTGTATGTTCGGGTGAATTCAGGACAGTCCCCAAAATCCCCATGTTTGGTGATTTTTAGGGACTGTCCCTAGAATTCCCCCTCACATACAAATTACAGTTTGCCTAATATTTTATTTTCAAAGTTTAAATACATTATTTTTTCTATTTCTTGTATAGTAAAGTTGTTTTCTAATAATAATTGTTCTAATTCTTTTTTTATTTGTTCTTGTTTAAAAACGTTGTAGTGTTTATAGTATTTTTTATTTGTTTTGTAATATGTCATATCGTCTGTTGCTACTCCTATATTATCTACTGAACCTAATAATTTTTTTAAGCAAATTATGTGTTTTATATATGCATTTTTATATTCTAAATTATACTTATTTCTAATTATTTTTACTTCTTTTTTTGTTTCTAAACAAAATGGTTTTACTCCTACTATTCCTATTATACCATCTAGTGATTTTATTTTAATTATTTGGTCACAAGTTAAATTTCTAGGAGCATTACATATGTCTTTTATATTTGAATGTGAAGCTATTACTATTGGGTTTTTTTCCTTGTTTTTTTGTTCTTTACATATTTTTATTATATCGTAAAATGTTTTTTCATTTGAATGCGATAAATCTATTGCAATATTTTTGTTTATTAATTCTTTAACCAGTTCTTTTCCTAAAATTGTTAATCCTCTGTTTTTATTTCCTCTCACTCCTCCTCCAAATTTATTGTCATTATTCCATACTATGTTTACACTTCTTACTCCTAGTTTATATATTTCTTCTAAATCATCTATCTTGTTTAAATAGTCTAACCCTTCTATTCCATAAATATATTTAATGTTTCTTGGTATCAATTTATTTTCTTTTATTAGCCTATCTGCAGTTTTTAAATTTTTTATTATATTAATTTCTTCTTTTTCTATTCCTAATTCTTCTTTCATTTCGTTTGGAGACATATAAAATAAATTAAATATTCCTCCTCCAATATTATTGTTAAATATTTTTTTGCAATGTTTTTTTACTACTTTTAAATTCTTTCTATTTGCGTATATATAAGTTAATAAATCATAATGTAAATCAAACATAAAAATCACCTAATATATGTTATTATATTAAGTGATTTTATGTGTTAATGGAGCTTCTAGGCAGAATCGAACTGCCGACCTACGGGTTACGAATCCGTTGCTCTACCAACTGAGCTATAGAAGCATAATTGTATAATCTGTATTGCTTATTAAATATTTTAACGGGCGGAAATAAATTCCGCCCTTATATTTTAATTGTTGTAAATTTTATAATTAAAAATGTTTTCCGCCTTTTGGTTTTACAATATTATTGTCTGTTTTTGTTTCTATGTTTTCGTTATCTTTGTTTATATTACTATGTATTTGTTCTAGTATATTTTCTGTTTCTACTTCTGTTGTGTTTATTTGACTTACTTTTTTAACATTTTTTATTATATCTTTATATTTATTGTAATCTATAACTATATATATTGATAATCCTAATAGTGCTATAATACATACTCCTAATGCTCCTAATATAATTTTAGGTGTATTATTGTTGTACCAAGCTGTAATTCCACCAAAAATTCCTTTAAACCAATCTGATATTTTTGCAATTAATGTTGGTTCTTCTTTTTTTATTACTTTTATTGTATATATTATAGTTTCTTCTTTAGGAGCTTCTTCTGTTTCTTTAGCATTTTCTTGAACTTCTGCAGGCATTTTTACAGTTATTGTTATAGTATTCTCACCAATTTGTAGGTTTTCTGATCCTTCTATATTTATTGTTGCTCCTTCTAAGTTTGCTTTTGCTTCGATATCTAGTTTTTCTACCCAGTATTCCAAATCTTGTAATGTATATTCAGTAGTTTCAAAATTAAATACAGGGTTTAATGGTATTTCTATTTGTTCTCCATTTTGATTTTGATATTTTATTACTAATGTTTGTAAAGAAAGTTTTGCTCTTTCTCTTGTTACATTTATTGTATATTTTGCAGTTGTACCATCTTCTGCTGTAACGGTAACTGTTACAGGATTTTCTCCTTCTTTTAAATCTTTATTTCCTTCTACTTTAACTGTTGCTTTACTATCTGTTGGTGTTGCTGTAACATTTATTTGTGTTATCTCATTTGGTACTGATACTTGGTATTCTTTAACATCTGCTTTAAATTCTGGTGTTATAGTTCCTTCTTTAATTGTAAGTTCTTTTAATGTTGCATCAGAAGATTTTTGTGTTGTCTGAGGTTGCCTATTTGATGAGCTTCCACTATTTGAACTTTTTTTAACTATTTTTACCGTTTTTGATGCAGATTTATTTGATTCTTTTTCAGTTGTATAATCTGCAATTGATCCTGATGCTTTTACTGTTACACTACCAGAATTTCCTGCAGTACAAGTAAAAGAAAAAGAACTGTTGTCTAAAAATGCAGTTTTTCCACCTGAACCATTACTTACACTTGCTGTTACTTTTCCTGCTCCATTGCTTACCTTAACAGTAACTGTAAATGTTCCGCCTGGTGAAACACTTGATTTTGATGTACTAATACTCAAACTTGCTGCGTTTGATTTTACTCCTAATATAAGTAAAAATACAATTATGCCTAAAAATATATATATAAATTTTTTTAAAAAAGTTTTTTTATTCATTTTTACCTCCGTATAATTCCTTTATAATGATATACTTGATGATCCCATAATTTGGTTTTTAACTTTTACATAGTCTGTTGCACTTATTTTTCCGTCTCTGTTTACATCTGCAGCCTCTTTATAAGCACCCGACAATTTATTTGTTCCCATTATTCTGTTTTTTATTTTTACATAGTCTGTCGCACTTATTTTTCCGTCTCCACTTACATCTCCTAGCATGACCAAAGTATATGTTTTTCCAGCTAATTTTATTTTTGATCCAGTTCCAAAATATGAACTAGAATTTGTTGCTCCATCAATTGCTGATATTTTTGTGTTTGGAGATATAAACATCTGTGTTCCTTCTGTTTCGTATGCTTTTTGCTCGCCTATTACAACTAGGTATGTTTTAGAACCATCTTTTGCTTCTCTTGCCATATAACCAGTTCCTTGAGGAGTAGATACTTTATCCCAATAATATCCTCCAATTTTTTCTGTTGCTCTTTTTGTAATTAAAACTTGTTCTCCCTCATTTACATATGCAATTGTACTTCCATTAGGAGCATCTCTTAAGGCCAAGCCTCCATTTGCATTTATGTATGCTATTTCTCCGGTCTCTGTATTTATTGATGGGCTTTTAACTGCTGATGTTGGCATATTTTTATATAATGGAATTTCAAAAGTAAATTTGCTTTCTAATAACCCTTCTTCGTTATAGTATTTTTTTAAATTACTTGCTATACTTTGTGAGTCAAATATATTTTGTGCATATTGACCATTATAATATGGTTTATATGTAACATTAAATTTTTGATAATATAATGTGTCTTGTCCTCTATTTATATAATTTTTTATTGTAGCAAGTCCGCCTCTTAATGCTTTTTCTGGAGTGTTCCATCCTTTTTCATAAGCATATTCTAATCCATTTAAAATTATTTCTGATGTTCCATTTCCTGATGCACCTATGTTAAATAAATTATAATATCCTTTATATTTTCCATTATATCCATTACCAGAACATAAAGCAGAGGCTCCACTTCCCTGTTCTTGTAATATTTTACCTATTATATAAAATGGATTAATGTTATCTTCTGTTGCGACTTCATATATTGCATTTATTATATCATCACTATTTAAATACGATATTTTGCTAGCCATTGTTTTTACTTGTGCTTTAGTTATGTTTTTATCGTTGGCTAGTTGTAAAAATTGAAAAATTTTTGCCTCATTTATGCTGTTTCTTGGATCCATTACATATTCTATAGCAGCCCTTGATGCACAATACCATCTTCCTGAATCATCATATTCTTTTTTGCCACAAATTGAACATATCCAAGCACTTTCATAGCTACTTGGTACCAAATTTTTTGGTGATTTTCCATGCCCTGTGTATTCATTATTTATAACTGTATCCCAATCTAATCCTGTTTCATACAATTTAAACGTCCAATTTGGATGTGATTTTGCAAGTGATTGCAATAGCGAAGTATATCCTGGATAAGTATTATTAAAATTAGATGGTAAATTATTTGAAGCCTTGCTATATGTATATGTTGCGGCATTTGATTTTATTGTAAGCTTTGGAACAATTCCAAACACCATATATATAACTATAGAAAGAATAAAAATACATAATATTTTATTATAAAATTTAAAACTATGTTTGTTTTGCATTTTCAACTCCTCTTTTGTATTACGAATTTATACATAAAAAGTATATATTATTAAAAAAAGCAAGTCAAGATTTATATTAAAAAATATGCTATTTTTAATACAAAATTTAAGGAACTGAATATTTTTTCAGTCCCTCTTAAGTACATTTTAATTTTATGTTTTTTTATCTTCCACACCTGCATCCACAATTTGTAAATAACAATAAAAATATTATTATAAAAAATAGTATTGAACAGTCATCTCCACATCCGCTAAAAAAGCCATTATTACAGCAACCGCAACCACAATTTCTTTCCTCTGGCATAAATTTTACCTCCTTATATTTAATATACTGTATATTATGCCAAATATTTAATTGTGTTACATTTTATAATTATTTATTCTTTACCTTTATTTTGTTAAAACTTTTGCATATATACTCTATTCCTATAAAAGAAATAATTTGCATTACTGGTAAATAATTTACTAAATATCTTGATCTTGTTTCCCATATCAATAAAAATAAAAATAATCCAAATATGCTTAACCTTAATATTGTTTCGTTTTTTTCTGGTTTTTTAATAGCAAATAAACTAACTATAATCATTAAAGTAATTATAGATATATGTTGTATTTGTGTATAGTACTGGTAAAATGTATGATGTTCTCCTCTTTTAAATATAAATTCTTGATGGATGCCATTATTTATTGGGTCAAAATCTAAAGTGTTTACAGCATAATATGTTCCATCTCCCCATGTACACATTAGTTTTCTTCTAATACTGTTCATATTTTGCCATCTTATTCTTCTGTTTATAATTTTTAAATTGTTTTCTGTTTTTTCTTGTTTTGTTTTAAAACTACTTGTAAACTCAACATCTTCTTCTCTATATTGCCCACCATCATTTAATCCCATCATTATCCAATGTGTAAGTGGAAAGTTGAACTTTTTATAGTCATTGCTATCCCAATTGTTAAAAATTATTCTTACCGTTAAAATCCATAATACACTTGTAATAAGTATGGATACTGTTATTACGAAAACGTAAAATACAAATTTCTTTTTATTTTTGCTTGCAAATAGCTCATACAATAATATTGCTATTGGCATAATTAAAATTGTTACTTTAATTGTTGAACCTAAAAAGATTATTATTCCTGTTAAAATAGATAATATAATTCTTTCTTTTTTTGGTTTTCTTTCCTTAAGTAATAAATATAAGTAAAAAATTAAAACGGGAAAAAGCATAGATATTGTATCTGTATATACTATAGATGCATATAAGTAAATTGGAGTCATTGATGCAATCATTATAAAAATCATTAATGCTTTTTTATTATTAAATAACTTTTTAGCTACTAAATAAGTAAATACTAAACTTAAATCTATCATTATAATGTTAAATAATATTCCAATATTGTAGTGCCCAATAACTTTTATTAAATCAGATATTTTAAATAATAATATAATAATTATTTGTATTCCTATATTATTATTATAAGTATATAGATAATTTAAATTATCTAGTTCTCCTTTTAAATACAACTCTGCATTATCAAATATTGTTTTCATATCCCAATTTGGAGATACTTTAAAAAGTTCTCCTACATATATTTGAAATATAAATACAAAAAGTAGTATTATTGGAAGCATTACTTTAGTATTAATTGTTTTTCTTGTAGAAATAAATTTATAACAAGCTAAAAGAAATAGTATATATACAATTACACCTATTATTATAGATAATTTATTCCACGAAAACAGATTTACACCATTTTTAAAGATTGCATTATACAAAATATAACCAAAACATATTATAAATATTACATTAAAACAGTTTTTAATTATTTTATTCACTTTTATTTCCTCTATTTATTAATAATAATTAATATATCACATTATTTTTTGTTGTTCAATTTTATAATTTAAATATTTTTAAAAAAGGCAATGCATAAGCATTGCCTTTTTTTAATTTAATTTAAACTTCTTCCCCATAATATGCTTTTTTGTATAATTCTTTTATTTCTTCAACTAATGGATATCTTGGATTTGCACCTGTGCATTGGTCGTCGTGTGCTCTTTCAGCTAATCCTTGTAGATTTGCCATAAATACATCTTCTGGCACTCCGCAATCTTTAATTGACATTGGCATATTTAAATCTTTCATTAGTCTTCTTATAGCTTCTATTAAATTGTTTACACTTTCTTCGTCAGTTTTTCCTGCTACTCCTGCAAATTTTGCTGCTTTTGCATATTTTTTATCTGCTATATAATATTCATATTTTGGAAAAGCTGCAAATTTAGTTGGCTTTTCACTATTATATTTTATAACATATGGAAGAAGTATAGCATTTGCTCTTCCATGTGGAATATGATATTCTCCTCCAAGTTTATGTGCCATACTATGGTTTAATCCTAAAAATGCGTTTGTAAATGCCATACCAGCTATACAACTTGCATTATGCATTTTTTCTCTTGCCTCTATGTCATTTTCTCCATTATCATATGCTCTTTTTAAATAATCAAATATTATGTCTATTGCTTGAAGTGCCAATCCGTCTGTATAGTCACTTGCCATATTTGACACATATGCTTCTAGTGCGTGTGTTAGTACATCCATACCTGTATCTGCTGTTGCACTTTTTGGAAGTGATAAAACAAATTGTGGGTCTATTATTGCAACATCTGGTCTTAATGCATAATCTGCCAAAGGATATTTTATATTTCCGTTTTTTCTATCTGTTATTACTGAAAAAGCTGTAACTTCGCTTCCTGTTCCTGAAGTTGTTGGAACCGCAACAAATTTGGCCTTTTCTCCTAAGTTAGGAAATTTTACAACTCTTTTTCTTATATCCATAAATTTTTGTTTTAATCCATCAAATGTAGCATCTGGATGTTCATAGAATAGCCACATTCCTTTTGCAGCATCAATTGCAGAACCTCCTCCTATTGCAATAATTACATCTGGATTAAAAGCTCTCATTTCTTCTACTCCACGCATTATTGTATCTACATCTGGATCTGGTTCTACATCTGAATATATTTTAGAATGGCAATATTGCTCTCTTTTTCTTAAATAGTATAAAGCTTTATCAACATATCCTAATTTTACCATTGTTGGATCTGTTACTATAAATGCTCTTGATATATTGTTCATTTTTTCTAAATATTGTATTGCATTTTTTTCAAAATAAATTTTTGGTGGAATTTTAAACCATTGCATATTAACTCTCCTTTTTGCAATTTTTTTCTTATTTATTAAATTTTGTGTTGATACATTTGATGTTGTACTGTTTTTTCCATATGAGCCACAACCTAAAGTAAGTGATGGTGTATTTGTGTTGTATATATCTCCTATTGCTCCTTGTGCTGATGGAGAATTAACTATTATTCTTCCTACTTTCATTTCCTCTCCAAATCTTTCAATTATTTCATCATCTTCACTATGGATTATAGCAGAATGTCCAAGGCCTCCAAGCTCTAACATTTTTCTACATTTATCAAAACCTTCTTCGTGATTGTTAACTACGTAATATGCAAGTACTGGCGATAGCTTTTCTCTTGATAATGGATAATCTGGTCCTACATCATCTAATTTTGCTATTAATATTTTTGTTTTCTCTGGAACTGATATTCCTGCTCTTTTTGCAATCCATGATGCTGGTTTTCCAACTATTTCTGAATTTACAGCTTGCTTTTCTGGATTTATTACATAATTAGATACTTTTTCGATTTCTTCTTCATTTAAGAAATAACAATTATTTTCTTTCATATATTGTTCAAATTCTTCGTGTACTTCTGTATCTACTATAACAGCTTGCTCAGATGCACATATCATTCCATTGTCAAAAGTTTTTGAAAGCATTAAATCTGTACATGCTCTTTTTATTTTTGCTGTTTTTTCTATATAGCATGGTGCATTTCCTGGCCCAACACCTAATGCAGGTTTCCCACAGCTATATGCTGCTTTTACCATTCCAGATCCTCCTGTTGCAAGTATTAATGAAACACCTGGATGGTTCATAAGTGCTCCTGTTGCTTCTATTGATGGAAATTCAATCCATTGTATGCAATTTTCTGGTGCTCCTGCCTTTATTGCGGCATCTCTTAGTATTTCTGCAGCTCTTACTGAGCATTTTTGTGCTGATGGGTGAAAGCCAAATATTATTGGGTTTCTTGTTTTAGCACAAATTAAAGATTTAAACATTGTTGTAGATGTTGGATTTGTAACAGGTGTTACACCAGCAATTACTCCAATTGGTTCTGCAACTTCTACATATCCTTCTAATTCATTTTCTTCAACAATTCCAACTGTTTTTTCGTATTTAATAGAATGCCAAATATATTCTGTTGCAAATATATTTTTAATTATTTTATCTTCGTAAACTCCTCTCCCAGTTTCTTCTACTGCAAGCTTTGCAAGTTCTGTATGATGATCAAGTCCAGCAAGTGCCATATTGTATACAATGTTGTTTATTTGTTTTTGATCAAGCTTCATATATTCCTTTAATGCTTTGTTTGCATTATCTACCAGCCTATTAATCATCTCTTGTACATTTACCTCTTCGCTCATTTTATCCCTCCTAATTTTTTCGCAATCTAGTGTAATTATATATAATTAGTTTATAATTTTCAATAAAAACGTATTAATTTTTCCTATACTTATCATATTTATTACAAATAGTTAATGTTGATTTGTTGGTTATTTCTTTAATTGGTATAATATAAATTTTTAAATCTTCTGTTAATATGAATAAATCATCAACTTTTGTTTCTATAACAGTTTTATACATTTTTCCTTTAGTTCCTCCACAACTTTTTAAAGCAATTTGGTAATTCCCATATTTTGTTTTACAAGCACTTGATTTTATTTGTACTTTTGTTAAAACATCATCTTTATCAACTACCAAATCATAATCTTGTGTATCATTTAAAGGAATTGATACTGTATATCCGTTTGAGCTATAGTATGCTATAGCAATTCCTAAACTAGTATTACTCTTTTCTTTATTTGTATTAAAAACCAATTTTTATCTCCTTTTGCGAATTTTTGTTCGCCAATTTGCTTAAAATAAAATGCAATAACAAAATTGCATTTTGGTGGGCAGGGATGGATTCGAACCATCGTACTCAAATGAGAACAGATTTCTTACTACTATAGTTTTCACTACCATTTAAAATGTTTGTAGTCTGGACTTTCTCTTCATCTTTATATAAGATGCCAGGTATAAAGTCTCTACACTCGGAAATTTCTTTCCTAGCTCGGGATTATCATCAGCTTATCTGTTAAGACTTCCCCGAATTAGCCTAGTTTTCACCATACAATCACTTGTATGGGCTGCAATTTCTGATTTTTTTGATTATAAATCAAAGCCTACAGTCTGCCGCCTTTAGCCACTCGGCCACCTACCCGTATATAAAATTATAACTAAAAGTGAATAGTGAAGAGTACAAAAACGAATTCATATTTCTACTTCAACTAATGCATAATACTTTTCACTATTCACTCTCAGTTCTTCACGCTTGCTGTTAGCAAGTTTGTGGTGCTCCATCAAGGATTCGAACCTTGGACCCACCGGTTATGAGCCGGTTGCTCTGACCAACTGAGCTAATGGAGCATTTCTCAACGCGAAATTTATTATAAAATATTTTTTTATGCATGTCAATAGGTTAATTGATTTTTTTTAAATTATTTATGCAGGCAGAAATATATTCTGCCTAAAATCTTAAGTTTTATTTTCTTATATATGTTATGTATTCATAGTCATAAGGGTTGTTTTCATCTTTTAATCCTTTTTCCCTTGATATTTCTTTCCATTCTGTATTTTTTATTT
Source organism: uncultured Clostridia bacterium (assembly GCA_944392485.1). Lineage (GTDB taxonomy): Bacteria > Bacillota > Clostridia > TANB77 > CAG-508 > CAG-452. The sequence continues at coordinate 71,289 of CALXWO010000005.1, forward strand.
CTGGAAAATATACATCCCCTTCAAAGTTATTATTAATTTTTGTTATATACATTGTACGTGCATATGGCATAAGAAGCTTATATATTGTTGCTCCTCCTATTACAAAACATTCTTCGTCTGATTCTATATATTTATCTAATTTAGTAATATCATCTAAAATTACTACATTTTCGTCATTTATATCTAATTGCATATCATTACATAATATTATATGTTTTCTATTTGGCAATACTCTTCCTAATGACTCAAAAGTTTTTCTTCCCATTATTATTTTATGTCCTGTTGTTATTTTCTTAAATCTTTTTAAATCTTCTGGCAAATGCCAAATTAATTTATTATCTTTTCCTATTACATTTTCATTTGCTATTGCTACTATTATACTAAGCATTTTAGGTCTTCCTCCTATCTATAATTCGAATCAATTATGACTGTAAGGGCGAATTGCATTCGCCCGCTGGCGACCAAAGGTCGCCCCTACACCGTTTGCAATCAGTTTTTTAGTCTCTTACCCCTAGATTTCTAACCTTTAACTTCTAAACCGCTACATCCATTTTTATTTTTCCTAAGTGTTTATAATCAATTAATTCTATATCATCAATTGTAAAATCATAAAAATCTTTTATTTCTGGATTTATCCATAATTTTGGTGCAGGATAAGCTTTATCCCTTCTTGATAATTGCTCTTTCATTCCTTCTACCTGATTTTCATATATATGTGCATTACTTATACATACTGTAAGCAAACCTGGTTTTAGATTTGTTACTTGTGCAAGTAAATGAATAAATACTGCATATTGTGTTACATTAAATGGATGTCCAAGAGGTATATCATTTGATCTTATTGTAAGCATACAGTTTAACTTTCCATCTGTTACATCCCAACAACTATTAAACACGCATGGGTAAAGTGCTCCTGTATCTAAATATGGTATTTGCCATAGGTTTATTACCATTCTTCTGTCTTGTGGGTTTGTTTTTAATTGATGTATTAATTTATCTACTTGGTTAAATTTTTTTACAACCCATCCATATGATGTTCCTATTGTTCCGTCTTCCATTTCCCATTCGTCCCAAATATGTACATTTTGCTCATGTAAATCACTTATTTTATTAGACTGTTTTTGAAAAATCCATAAAAGTTCTTTAACAGCAGCTTTAAATGCGACAAATTTAGTTGTAAGAATTGGAAATTCTTCTTGTAAATTAAATTGTAATATTTGATGTGGTAACTTATATGTAGCAATGCCTGTTCGGTTCTGGTCATAGTATCCATTTTTTAATATTCTTTCAACTAAATCTAAATATTGCTCATCATATTTACTCATATTGCTAGTCCTCCTTATACTTATTTCAAAAAAATAGGGTGGATAACTTCCGTCCTATTACTAAATGCTAATTGTTGTGTTCTCTACCTTCTGGAAGTGCTGGAACATCTAATACAACTCTAATCTTCATTATATATGATATTGTTCTTACTAATTTGCTATTTTTAATTCTTTCCCATAATGATGGTTTAACTTCAAATCTTGTTTGTTCTACATATTCGTCTACTTCTGCAGGTTCAACAGGTTTTTCTTCTATTTGTTTTACTGCTTTCTTTGCTTGTTTTTCTTCTGTTTGTATTGGAGTTGGTATTCCTTTTAATGCTTCTGCTATTTCTATTCCAATATAGCTTAATGCTTTTGACCTATCTTCTATTCTTTCCATGTCTATTTCTATATGTAGGTTCGTTTCAAGATTTGATATTCTTGCTTTTATTAATTTAACTGCATCTTCATAGTTTGCTGGTCTTTTTGTTTTACATTTTCCAACTATAGTTAAAGCTTCAACTATGTCATCTGACATTACATTAGAGATTTGCTTAACTCTTGATTTCCACTCTTTATCTTTAGATTGAACTGCTTCAAAAACATCTTTCAATTCTGCAGCCCTTGATATATTTGTTTCTCTTTGTCTTATTAGTTTTTCTATTTGCTTTGTATTTTCTTCAAACTGATCTGTTGCAAATTCTACTAATCCATAAGATGCCTTATATACACTTGCAGGAAAATTCTTTTTCTTTGGATATTCTATTAAATAAGTTTTTATAGAATCAATTAAATCTTTAAAATATGCATCTTCTTCTAATTGTATAATTTGCTTTTTACTATTAGGATTAATCATTTTTTCTACTTTATCTATATTAGATAAAATTTTTTCTTCTGTAATTATCATTTTTACGTTTACAATGCCTGGTTTGTGGAAAAAAAACATCGTAAACTCCCCTCCTTTGTCCTGAGTATAATACTAAAATGTTAATAGGACTAAACATTTTCCAATATCTATTTTCAAGTCTTATTTTATTACAATTTAGATTATTCTGTCAATAGAGAAAACTGCTTTTTGCATAATTGTAATATAATTGTAATATTATTTTTTATCCTTTTCTATTTCAGCATATCTTTTTATTTTCATTGTTGTAGTTTTTACAAATTCATCTTTTTTAATTTCTAAATTTTTTATTGCCTTATATGAAGTTAATTTATGGTTTACTTCCTTTATTTCATTCCAAATAATATCATAAATTTGTTTGTCAGTTAAATTTTTACCGTGTTTTTCTTCTATTTCTTCATAATTTGGAATAACCTTAGCTGAAATTACAAGTTCTTTTTCTCCTTCTACTTCTTTTCCATATACCATACATTCTTTTATTTCTGATATATTTCCAAGCATTAATTCAATTTCTTCTGGATATATATTTTTACCGTTTTGTGTTACTATAACGTTTTTACTTCTTCCTGTTATAAATAAAAATCCATCTTCATCTAAATATCCAACATCACCTGAGTGAAACCATCTGTTTCCATTTTCGTCTATTTTTATAACTTCATCAGTTGCTTCTTTATCTTCATAATATCCAAGCATTAATGTTTCACTTTTTATTAATACTTCTCCTTCTCCATTTTCATTTGGATTATCTATTTTTAATTCTGCACAAACTACGGCTTTGCCTGCTGACCCAACTTTAGGTTCAAATTCTGGTGTTAATGCAGCAATTGGAGCTGTTTCTGTTAATCCATATCCTTGCAAAAAGTTTATTCCAATATCTTGTACCCATTTTCCTATTTTAGGATCAATTGGTGCTGCTGCAGAAACAATTATTCTTAAATTTCCACCTAAATTATCGTAAATTTCGGCAAACACTTTTTTCTTTATGTCTACTCCAACACTTTTTAAGGCATTTGTTACATGTATCATTGAGTTTACAAGTCCTGCTTTACCACTTTTTTGTATTGTTGCATTTATTTTTTTGTATAAGCTTTCTATTAATAGTGGCACTGCAAGTAATGCTGTTGGTTTTGTTTCTTTTAAATTTGGTACAATATATTTAAGCCCTTGGCAAACTGCAACAGAGCATCCATTTGCAAAAGGTAATAAAAATCCTATTGATGATTCATATGTATGGTGTAATGGTAAAACTGAAAATAATCTATCGTTTTCGTCTAATTTTACATATGGGCTTACTGCATTTACATTTTCTGCAAGGTTTCTATTACATAGCATAACTCCTTTTGCATTAGAAGTTGTACCAGATGTAAAAATTAAAACTTTAAATTCTTCTGGATCAATTTCTATTTTCATAAAAGAATCATCACCAGCATTAACCATTTCTTTACCTTCATTTAAAACTGTATTAAATCCTACTGTTCTTCCTGATAATTTGTCATCAGAATTCATTTGAATAAAGTATTTAACCATTGGTAAATTGTCTTCTACTTTTTTTATAACTTCTTTTTTCTTTGCAGAATATATAACAGCTGTTGCTTTTGCACGTTCTATAACATTTTGAATTTCATTTGGTGGTAATTCTTTATCTACTGGAACTGCAATTCCAACTCCGCAAAGCATTGCCATATAAGATACATACCAATTGTATGTATTTTCTCCTATTATAATTATTCTTTCATCTTTTAAATTATATTTTTTTGTTAAGGCTGTTCCAAGTGCAATAACATCATCTGTAAATTCTTTGTATGTAATTTCTGTAAATGGATCTTTTGGATTGAATTTTTCTAAAATACATACATCATTTGAATATTTTTCTCTTGATCTTACAAATATTTCTTTAATTGTTTTATATTGTGTTTGTTCATGATATTTTTGTTTTGTTTTTCTTTCATTTTTTTCTTTTTCTAGTTTTTCATAATCTACTTTTACTTCGTCAATATTTTCTACATCTTTCATTTTTAATTTTGGAAATTTAAAATCTGGTATTTTAAAGTCTCTTAATATTCTCATAAATAATTCTCCTTTTTGTACATTTTTAACAACGAGAAATATTATATAATATTTTTAATTTTTTAGCAAGAGCTTAAAAAAATAAGATTTTTGCTTTATACATAGCAAAAATCTTTAAAATCTTTTAATTATTTACTCTTAATTTAAATTACCACATATCCTTTTTCAGATTTTGTAAGTGGGGTACAATCTGTTTTATTTACTAAAACCGTATCCTCTATTCTTATTCCATATTTTCCAGGTAAATATATTCCTGGTTCATTTGTTACAATCATATTTTCTTTTAAAAATCTTTCATTTCTCTGGTTTATAAATGGCATTTCATGTATATCCAAACCAACGCCATGTCCTAAACTATGTATTAAAAAATAGTTGCTTAATTTAAATGTATCATCAACAATCCTTGATATTGTTTTTATGTTATAATTACTTCTCATTTCTTCTAAAACTCTTTTTTGAGTTTTTAAAACCAAGTCGTATACGGGCTTTATTTCTTCTAATATGCATCCCATAAATATAGTTCGTGTCATATCTGAGCAATATCCTTTATATTTGCATCCCATATCTATTAAAATAGGATCTGCATTTTTTATTTTTCTATCTGAAGGTTTCCAATGGGGTATTGAAGAATTTTCTCCAGATGCAACTATTGTCTCAAATGCAACATCATCTGCTCCATTTCTTTTAAAATATGTTTCTATTTCTAATGCAATTTCTTTTTCTGTCATTCCTTCTTTTATAAATTCTAATAAGTGTTTAAAACAATTATCTGTTATTTCACATGCTTTTTTTGTCTTTTCTATTTCATCTTCATCTTTAATCATTCTTTGTTTTTCTATTATTCCCTCTGTTTCTACCATATTGTTTATTCTATATTTTTGCTTTAACTTTTTATATTGTTCATATGTAACATAATTTTCTTCAAATCCAATATTTTCGCAAAACAAAAAGAAATTTTGTGCTTCTTCTATAGACACATCTCTTGTATCTGCTACTATTATCTCATCATCTATTGTAAGAGTTCTATTTACATCTTCTAAATACATTGTATATGTTAGAAAAATATTTTCTTTCCTAGTTATAAGTAAAATGCCCTCTGATTGTATATTAGTTAAATATCTTATATTAACTGGGTTAGAAACAATCATTCCTTCTAAATTTAAGCTTTTTAATTTTTCTCTCAAGGCACGTATTTTATAATTCATTTTTCTTCACCTTCTTTAGAATCTACATATTTACTTTATTTAAAATTCATTCTTCATTATTCATTTTATTAATTTTTTAAAATTAATGCACCTGGTACATTCCCAGTGTAAAAAACTCCATTAACATATTAAACAAAATACTAAATGGAACAAATATTGTTATAAGTGATGAAATTACAATAAATGGGCCAAATGGTATATATGTATTTGCACTTTTTCTTTTTATTATCATATATATAATGCTAAAAATTGCTCCTACTAAAAATGAAAGAACTGATATTAAAATTATATTTTGAAAGCCAAAATATAATCCTAATGCACCCATAAGTTTTACATCACCCATACCCATTGCTTCTTTTCCTGCAATTAATCCACCTAGTAATGTTATTATTATAAAAATACCTGCTCCTGCTATCGATCCAAGAAGCATATTTGTTGATATATTAATGTTACTAAATCCTTGTAAAAATACAAAAATTAATCCTATCTCAAACATTAATAAATTTAATCTGTTAGGTATTATTTGTTCTTTAAAATCTACTACAAATGCACATTCTAACATTGGTAATAACATAATATATTTTATTAGTTCTAAATTTTCATTAAAATTTTCTTTGAGCCCAAATTTATAAAGCAACAATATGTAACCTATAGCAGTTATTAGAATTAGTGCATAATTAGGTAGCATTATTCTTTTATACTTTTTAAAAGTTTCTTTTGAAAATATTTTTTCTTCTTTTATAAAGCACCTATTACAATAGTCTATAAATTGTCCTATAAATCCTCCTAATATTATAAGTAAAACATAATAAATTATATGTACATCATTAAAATACATTTTTATCTCCCGTTCTTTTTAATATATCTTTTTATAATAATATTTTCTAAAGGCCTTTTTACTCTTGTTATAAATATATCTTTTTCTCCTAGTGGCTTTGTTAAAATTGTAAACATTTGCATTCTGTTTCCTCCGAAGCACATCTGTCATTATTTGATCTCCAACTACTGCAATATTTTTAGGTTTCAATTTTAATAATTTTATTGCTTTTTTAAATCCATTTTTAAAGGGTTTTTTTGCAAAATTTATATATGGTATATCTAATTCTTTTGCTACTTTTTTTACCTTTTCTATTTTATTAGTGTTAGACAATATACACAGTTTTATATCTTGATTTTTTAAATTCTCACACCATGTTTTTGCTCCTTCTAGCATTTTTAAGTCAAAATCTATAAGTGTGTTATCTACATCTAATAAAAGCCCTTTAATGTTATTTTTATTTAAAAACTCAATTGTTATTTCTTTTACATTATTTATATATGCATTAGGATAAAAAATCATATTTTCCTCCATTTATTTACGCATATATATTATCAATATCTTCAATTAATGTCAAGTTCGCGGAAAAATTGCTCGGAGCAAAAAGTCTCAAATTCGCGGAAAATTTGCTCCGAGCGAAAAGTTTCAAGTTCGCGGAAAAATTGCTCGGAGCGAAAAGTTTCCAATTTCGCGGAAAATTTGCTCCGAGCGAAAAGTTTCCATTTCGCGGAAAATTTGCTCCGAGCGAAAAGTTTCAAGTTCGCGGAAAAATTGCTCCGAGCGAAAAGTTTCAAGTTCGCGGAAAAATTGCTCCGAGCAAAAAATCTCCATTTCGCGGAAAAATTGCTCCGAGCGAAAAGTTTCCATTTCGCGGAAAATTTGCTCCGAGCGAAAAGTCCTCTTATTTGCAGAATCTATGGTTTCCAATTACAACTGTTACTGGTCTTGACCATATCCAACCATTTGTTGCTGTTCTTGGATTAAAATAATATATTGCTCCATATGTTGGGTCCCATCCATTTATTGCATCTTGTGCAGCCTTTTTTGCTGTTGCATTTGGGGTTAAGTTTATTTGTCCATCATTAACTACAGAAAATGCACCTGATTGGTATATTACACCTGCTATAGTATTTGGAAATGATGAACTTTTTACTCTGTTTAATACAACTGCAGCGACTGCTACTTGTCCTGTATAGGGTTCTCCTCTTGCTTCTGCATATACAAGTCTTGCAAGTAAATTTAAGTCTGAGTTTGAAGTGGATGTTCCCCCTCCATTTGTCGAAGAATATATTCCCATTGCAGCAAGCGTTTTAGGACCTGCAATTCCATCTACTGCCAGTCCATTTTTAGATTGAAACCATCTTACTGCCGATTGAGTTTGTGATCCATAAATTCCATCTACGTTTCCGCTGTAATATCCCCATCTTTTTAATTTTGTTTGTATTTGTCTTACTTCTTCTCCTCTAGATCCATACTTTGATAGTGCGTAACTAGAGTTAACATCTTCTCTAAAGAAAATATTATATGATAAGTATGAAATTATAGATATTATTAATAATATAATTATCAATATGTTTTTTGTTTTTTTATTTTTTAATTTTTCTCTCATAAAAAAACCACCTTTGAAACTATTTTCTCCAAAAGTGGCTAATTTATACTAAATATTAAAATATTCCTACTATTTCACCTTTTGCATTTAAATCAATTTTTTCTGCTGCAGGAACTTTTGGAAGTCCTGGCATTGTAAATATGTTTCCTGTAAGTATAACTATAAATTCTGCGCCGTTTTTTAAAATTACATCTTTTACATGTATTTTAAAAGGATCATTGCATAATAAATTTTTTGCATCATCTGATAATGAGTATTGAGTTTTAGCAATACATACTGGATAATTAGCATATCCGTCTTTTTCTAATTTTTTAATTGTTTCTTCTGCTTGTTTTGAATATTCTACTCCTGTTGCTCCATAAACTTTAGTTGCTACTTTTTCTATTTTTTCTTTTATTCCATCTTTTAAATCATAACAATAATTATATTCTGAAGGTTGTTTGCAAAGTTTTACTATTTTATTAGCTAAATCTATTGCACCTTTTCCACCTTTTCCCCAAGCTTCTACTAAACTTATTTCAACTCCTTGTTCTTCTAGTTTTTTTCTTAAATATTCAATTTCTTTATCTGTGTCTGTAATATATTTATTAATCCCAACAATTACATTTAATCCATATATATTTTTTAAATTGTCTATATGCTTTAATAAGTTGTGTATTCCCTTTTCTAAATATTCAATATTCTCTTCTTTTATGTTTTCTATTGGCATTCCTCCATGATATTTTAATGCTTTTATAGTTGCAACACATACTACTGCATCAGGAGTTTTTGGTAAATGTCTACATTTTATATCTAAAAATTTTTCTGCCCCTAAATCTGCTCCAAATCCCGCTTCTGTTATGCAATAATCTGCAAGTTTCATTCCCATTTTTGTTGCAATAACACTATTGCATCCATGTGCAATGTTTGCAAATGGTCCTCCGTGTATTAATGCAGGTGTGTTTTCTAAGGTTTGCACTAAATTTGGTTTTATTGCGTCTTTTAAAAGAACTGTCATAGCACCTTCTGCTTTTAAATCTCTTGCCCTTATTTCTTTTCCTTTTTTGTTATATCCAATAACTATATTTCCAATTCTTTTTCTTAAATCTTCTAGGTCTTCTGCTAAACAGAAAATTGCCATAATTTCTGAAGCAACTGTTATATCAAAACCATCTTCTCTTGGAACTGCATTTTTTTCTCCTGATAAGCATATTTCTACTTTTCTTAATGCTCTATCATTTAAGTCTACACATCTTTTCCAAATTACCTTATCAATTTCTAATTCATTTCCTTGAAAAATATGATTATCTATCATGGCAGAAAGAAGGTTGTTTGCTGATGTTATTGCATGTATATCTCCTGTAAAATGAAGATTAATATCTTCCATAGGTGCAACTTGCACATATCCTCCTCCTGTTGCTCCACCTTTTATTCCAAAAACTGGTCCGAAGGGATGGTTCTCTTAATGCTAATATAGATTTTTTTCCAATGCAAGATAATCCGTCTGCAAGTCCTATAGATATTGTAGTTTTACCCTCTCCTAAAGGTGTTGGATTAATAGAAGTAACTAGTATCAGTTTTCCGTCTTTTTTGTTTTTTCTTTCTTCATATAATTTGTTTGAAATTTTAGCCTTGTATTTTCCATACTGTTCAATATATTCTTCTTCTATTCCCAATTCTTTTGCTACTTCGTTAATATTCTTTAGTTTTGCTTTCCTTGCAATTTCAATATCTTCCATTGTTTTACCTCCTATTATTTTTATAAATTGTAATTTGTTGTTGTGATGTGAGAGGTGTGAAGTGTGAGGTGTGCTTTTTAGAGCTAGGCTACGTAAGGCTTGCCCTAATTTCACACTTCCCACATCCCACTTCTCACTTCTCATTCAAATTACAATTTACCTAATTTATTTAAAATTCTTGTTCTTCTAATTCTCCGTCTTTACCTTTTACTAATATTGTAATCTTTTTTTCCGCTTCTTCTAAATAATTGCTAATTTTTTTTGACAAATCCATTCCTTTTTCAAATTTTTTTATTGAATCATCTAAATTTAAATTGCCTTTTTCTAACTCTTGAACTATATTTTCTAGTTCTTGCATTGTTTCTTCAAAATTTAAATCTTTTTTATCTTCCATTCTATTTTCCTCTTTCTTTTTATTATTCTTTTACAAATTTTTCTGTATTAATATCTATTAGATATGTAGTTATAAGATATGTTGTCTCTTCTTCTCTTACTTCCACTAGATATTTACCGTCTTCGTTTTTTCTGGCAAATCTAAAATATACTGTACTATCGTTTCCCCAATCTTTTTTAGCAATATTTATAGCCTTTTCTTCGTTATTTTCTTCACTTTCTAGTTCTTCTTTTGAAATTTCTTCTGTTTCTTCTTTTTGATTATTATTTTGAGTTTGATTATTTTCTTCTTGCACAGTATTTACTATTGTATTTTCTTCTACATTATTTTCTAATTCATTTTCAATTATATTGTTTTGAATTTGATTTTCTACAATGTTGTTTTTTTCTGTGTTAGCTACCTGTGTTGTTTCATTTTTAATTCTTATCAATTGCCATACTAATAGGGCAATTATAATTATTAGTATTACTGCAATTACTATTGCAATTATAAGTTTTCTTTTTTTATCCATATCGCACCTCTTTTATAATACTTTTGTTTGTTTTTGTCCATCTACGAATTTTAAATTTATTATATCATCTTTTTCTAAATCTTTTGAACTTTTAATAATTACTCCATCTTTTTGTGCTAATATATATCCTCTTGTTAAAGTTTTTAAAGGACTTAAAGTATCTAACTTTGATATTACTTCTATTGCATTGTTTTTTGCGTCTTTTACTTTTGCTACAATTATGTTTTCTATTTGCTTAATTTTTAAATCTAATTTTATATATTCTTCTTTTATTTTTGATGTTGGATCTGTAAATACTTTTGATGCTATACATTTTTGATATCTCATTTTCATAAATTCTATTTTCTTTTTTAATGATATTTTGTATCTTTGCCTATATGTAACTAATTTTTTTTCTATTTCTTCTATATCTGGAACTGCAAGCTCTGCTGCTGCTGATGGTGTTGGTGCTCTTAAATCTGCTACAAAGTCTGATATGCTAAAATCTGTTTCATGTCCTATTGCAGAAATTATTGGTATTTCAGAAGCATAAATAGCTTTAGCTGTTAATTCTTCATTAAATGGCCATAAGTCCTCTATTGAACCTCCACCTCTTGCAATAATTAAAACATCTGCTAATTTTTTCTCATTCATTATATTTATAGCATTTGCTATTTCTATCTCTGCACCTTTTCCTTGTACAGGTATTGGAAATAATCTTATATGCACATTTGGATTTCTTCTTGTTGAAACATTTATTATATCCCTTATTACTGAACCAGTTTGTGAAGAGAGTACACCAATAGTTTTGGGCATAAAAGGAATTTTTTTCTTATGTTCCTTAGAAAAATAACCTTCTTTTTCTAATTTTAACTTTAATTCTTCATATTTTTTGTACAAATCTCCTATGCCTTCTTCTTGCATTGCTTTTACATATATTTGGTATACACCATCTCTTTCAAATACAGCAACACTACCAAGAACAACTACTTTTGCACCATCTTTTGGAACAAAATTTAAAGTAGCGGTTGATGATTTAAACATAATGCATTTTATTAATGATTTATCATCTTTTAATGTAAAATACATATGTCCTGTATAATGGTGTTTAAAATTAGAGATTTCTCCTTTTACATAAACACTATTTAAGTACTCATCTTCCGCTATTTTTTCTTTTATATATTTATTTAAATAACTTACTGTAATTGGTTCTGGTTTCAAATTAATCCCCATCCTAGATTAAAACTATTACTCTTTTACTACACTTGCAAGTACTCCATTAATAAATATGTGTGATGAATCTTCTCCATATTTTTTTGCAAGTTCTACTACTTCATTTATTACAACTTTAAAAGGTAATTTTTTATATTTTATTTCATATATTGCCAATTTTAAAAGTGCTAGATTTATTTTAGATATTCTTTCTATTTTCCAATCTTCTTTTAAGTTTTTTGAAATTTCTTGTGTTATACTTTCGCTGTTAGATATAGTTCCTTCTATAATGTCTTTAATATATTTTTTAGTTTCATTTGATTCTATATTATTATTTTCAAAAAATATATCCATGTCTTCTTTACTTATTTCTTTTTGTATTTCTTTTTGATATAACAACTTAAAAGCTAGCTCTCTTGATTCTGATCTATTCATTTTTTCCTCCAGTTATTTATTCATTTTATAATTTGTCTATATATGATTTCATTTTATCTTTTACAAATTCTTTATTGTGTTGAACATAATTTCCTATCAAAACACCAGCTATTATAATTATAATCCATAATAGCACTTTATGAAGATTTAGCAATAATGCTATTAATGCAACAATTCCTCCAATTATTGCTCCCCTATACTTAATTAAAAAATTTTTAAATTCTTCCATATTACATCCTTTTCCCTATTCTTTTATATTTGGCTCTTTTTTAACACTAACATTTTTTATTCTTATATTTACTTCTGTAACATCTAAATCTAAAGATTTTTTTATTGTTTCTTTAACATTCTTTTGTAGTTTGCTTGATAATTCTTTAATAATTGCATCTGGGTAAACAAATAGTGTAATATAAATTTTTACATGATTTTCTTCGTCTACTTCTACCTTTGTCATAACACTTTCTGCACTTTCAAAAGATTTTACAACTGTATTTGTAAGGCTTTCTATTGTATCTCTTGATACTAATAATTTTCCATTGTCGTTTTCTAATAAAATTCCATCTTTTCCTTGTGCTCTTTCTTTTGAAAAAGAATTAAAGAAAATTGATTTTATTGCAAGAATTATTAAAACAATTGATATTCCTAATGCAATATTTCTTGTTACTACATCTGTTGCTAAAAATAATATTCCACCTAGTGCAAGGTCTATACCTAACCATCCAAATGCTAATAGGCAAACTAATAACGATAATACTAAAATAATTATTGAAAATAATATTAAATTAAACTTGTCCAAAAATTTCATTTTTTATTTCTCCCTTCTAACTCTGCTTTGCACAATTATTCTTTGTTTGCTATTTCTGGTTGTGCTTGTTCTTCTTTTTCTTCTGATGTTTTTACTCCTTGTACATGAACATTTACACTAGATACAGCTAATCCTGTCATTGCTTCTACAGCTTTTTTTACTCTGTTTTGTATTTCAAATGCAACATCTGGTATTCTTACACCATATTCAACAATAATATTTACATCTATTTTTGCTTCTTTTGACGATAAGTCTACCTTTATACCTTTAGATAAATTTTTCTTTCCACTTAAAACTTCAGAGATTCCGCCTGCAAAACCTCCTGCCATTCCTGCAACTCCGCTTACTTCTGAAACAGCCTTTCCAGCAATTACTGCAACAACATCATCTGCAATTTCTATGCTTTCATTAGATGTTTCTTCTTTCTCTATTATATCTTCTTTTTTTTCTTCTTCCATTAAAATTACCTCCTAAAATAAAATTGATATACTTATTTAAGATAGTATAAGTATATCAATTAACTTGTTTTTTTACAACTATTTTTTAAAATTTATTTACATACTTCTTCTAAAACATTAGCAAGGCATTGCATGCTTACAATACATTGTTCCATTGTGTTACCTGTTGCACCTACCTCTATAATAGATGCACCTTTAGCTAGATGTTGATTATATCGTGAATTTCTAAGTATTATTGGTCTAAATAGCCCTGGATACATTTCGTTTGCCTTTTCTTGTATTTTTATTGCTATTTTTAAGTTTGTATTCCAATTAGAATGTTCTAGTCCTCCTCCATCTGTTCCTATTACAAACATAAGCTGTGCGGCATACATATCATCAACCTTTACACTTGGTGCATATGTACTACTGCTTCCTACTGCATCTCTATGAATATCAAATACCAATTCTGTATCTTCGCCTACTAATAGTTCTTGCACTGTTGCCAAAGACCTATCGTAAGATCCTGAATATGCCGGATAATCATGGTAAGTAGTATTATGCGAAACATTAAATCCTTTTTTTGTTAAAAAATTGCTTAATTCTGTTCCTACTCGTGCAACACTATAATTTAAATCTGTTGTTCTAAAATTTCCAGATGCAGTATATTCATAGCCGTTTACTAGGAGTATAACTTTCACATGTGTGTGTATGATATATTAAAACATCTTTTTTGTTATTAATATCTACATCTGGTGTTAACATTTTTTCTGTTAGCTCATATTTACTTTGATTATTTATTTGCACACTTCCATATGAAGTTGTATATTTTGCTTTAATATTATTTTCTGAAACTTCTTCTGTTTTTGCATCTTTAGAAATTTGTGTGTACTGGTTAGCAAGTTCTTCTATGTCATCTTGAGTTAATTCATCTTCATTAATTACTAAATCAGTATCATCCAATATTGATTTATCTAATATTCCTGCTCCCATTGCTAATATTTTATCATTTGTTAAAACATTAATTTCTTTTGTATTATTTTTATTGTATGACATTAAAGGAATTACTATATCTAAGCAATTAATTAATGAAGAGTTTTCTATTTTAGAAATACTATTTTGCATACTTTTTGATATTACATTTTCTTCTGGTTTATCTTGTATTTTAAATATTTGTACTCCAATATATATTAATAATAGCAATGTTCCTATTTTTATAGCATATTTTATAATATCTTTAATGTTTATTACCGCTATATTCATATGTAACTCTCCTAAAAAAATAATTACTATTTAATATATATTCATAAAATTTAATAATATGAAAAAAAGAATAGGTTGTCCTATTCTAACTTGTGATTTAACTGATTAAATTAATTGCAAATATTTGTAGGGGCGAACACAGTTCGCCCCTACACATCCAAATTCCAAATGATAAATGCCAATTACACAAATTACAATTTATTTTATTAATTTTTTTATAATCTCTTCTATTGGCATTTGTTCTTGTGTACCTTTGTTCATGTCTTTTATAGTTAATAATCCAGATTTTATTTCGTCTTCTCCTATAACAATTACATATGGTATTTTTAATCTGTCTGCATATTTGAATTTTGATTTAATTTTTTTATTATCAAAGTATATTTCTGTATTTATATTAGCATTCCTTAATTCGTTTGCAATTTCAATTGCTTTACTTAAATCTTCTACCATAGATATAACTAGCACATCAGATATAGAATTTTTATCTGCTTTTATTAATCCAATATCATTTAAAATAAAAAACAATCTCGTAAGTCCTATAGACATTCCTACCCCTGGTAGCTTTTTATCTGTATAATATCCTGCTAAATCATTATATCTTCCTCCAGAACATATACTACCTATAGATTTATAATTATTTAAAAATGTTTCATAAACTGTACCTGTATAATAATCCAAACCTCTTGCAATACTTAAATCTATTTTAAAGGCTTCTTCTGGAACATTAAATAATCTAATATATTTAACAACTTCTTTTAATTCACTAACACCTGCATTAAATAATTCATTATCTATTTCAAAGTCTTCTAACTTTTGTAACATTTGGTCTGTTGTTCCATTTATTTTTATAAACTCTACTATTTTATTTATGCTTTCTTCACTCATATTGTAGTCATCTTTAAATATTGCAATTACAGTTTCTTTTCCTATTTTTTCTATTTTATCTATTGTTCTCATTATATCTACTGATTTTTCTTTAACATCTGCTGCTTCAAACAATCCATTTAGTATTTTTCTATTATTAATATGTATTGTAAAATTGTCTAATCCTAAACTTTTAAATGTTTCGTACATAACAGCAGGTATTTCGGCATCATTAATTATATTTAGATTTTCATCACCAATTATATCTATATCGCATTGATAGAACTCTCTAAATCTTCCTCTTTGTGCTCTTTCTCCTCTGTATACTTTTCCTATTTGATATCTCCTAAATGGAAAAGTAATTTCGTTATAATATTCTGCAACATATTTTGCAAGTGGAACAGTTAGGTCAAATCTTAATGTTAAATTATTGTCTCCTTTTGTAAAATTATATAATTGCTTTTCTGTTTCTCCTCCAGCTTTTGCAAGTAATACTTCTGAAGATTCTATTACTGGTGTATCTATTGGTAAAAAGCCAAATTTTTCGTATGATGCTCTTATTTTGTCTTGCATTTGATTAAATAGTACTTGTTCGTTTGGAAGTAATTCCATAAATCCTGACAATGTTTTTGGTTGTACTTTGTTCATTATACTTATTCTCCCCTCTATATATAAACTTCTTTTTAATATTGTTTTGGTTTTAGTTCTAAATAAATTGGTTCTTCTTCTTTAATCATTGTTGATTTTCCGATGGCCGTGGGTATACTATTACACTTTCTGGTAATTTCATTAATTTTTCTGTTATTGACTCTATTATTTCTTCAAAATTTCCTGTTGGAAGATCTGTTCTTCCCCATGAGCCTCTAAACATTGTATCTCCAGAAAATAATATTTTTTCATTTTCTTGGTATACACTTATTCCACCTTTTGTATGCCCCGGCGTATGAATAATCTTAAACTCTAAATCCCCTATATGAATTAAATCATTATCATTAAGTCTAGAATCTGCTTCTATTGTAACTTCTCCAATTCCAATATAGCTAGATAAATTAATAAGTGGGTTTTTAAGTCCTGGTTCATCTTCTATATGAATTAAAACTTTCCCTCCAAATTTTTCTTTTAATTCTTTTACTCCCCCTATGTGGTCACCGTGGCAATGTGTAAGCAATATATATTTTACTTTTGCATGTAATGTGTTTAGCATTTCACCTATTTTACCTATGTCTCCACCTGGATCTATTACCATAGTTTCTTTAGTTTTTTCATCTTGCACAATATAGCAATTTGTTTCTCCTACATTGCCAACATTTATTTTAATTCTCTTTAATATCATTTGTACCTCTTCCTTTTAAAATCAATTATATCTGTGGGGTCAAATTTCATTCGCTCGATGGCGACCAAAGGTCGCCCCTACATTTTACTTTATTTTTTACGTTTAACCTCATATACACTATCTACTTTTCTAATTGCCTTTATTACTTTATTTAACTGCTCTACATTTTCTACTTCTATTGTTATTTCAATTGTTGCAATTCTTTCCTTGCTCGTTTTAGTGTTTACTGCCATTATATTTATTTTTTGTGTACCTATTTCTCTTACAATATCAGAAAGCAAGCCAGTTCTATCATTTGAAAGCACTTCTATATCAACATTATATGCTCCATCAGTTTTTTCGTTATACCAAGAAACATCTATTATACGATTCTCATCTTGCAATAGCTCTTGAACATTTTTACAATCTGTTCTATGAATAGATACACCTCTTCCTTTTGTAATATAACCTATAATATCGTCACCTGGAACTGGATTACAACATCTTGAAAATTTTACTAAACAATTATCTATACCTTTTACAACAACTCCAGATTTTGGTGCTTTTCTTGATACAGATTTATTTGCTGTTAGTTCTTGTATTTTTGCCTCTATTGTTTCTTCTTCATGCTCTTTTTTATATTCTTCTAATAATCTTGTAATAATCTTACCTGGAGATATTGCTCCAAATCCTATGCTTGCATACATATCATCAGTGGTCGAATAATTATACCTATCTAGTACTTTGTTTACCCATTCTGTTTTAAATAAATCACTATGTGCCATACCAATTCTTTTTATTTCTCTATCTAAAATATCTTTTCCTCTTGCAATATTTTCTTCTCTTTCAGCTTTTTTAAACCATTGTTGTATTTTTGTTTTTGCACTAGAACTTTTTACAAATTTAAGCCAATCTCTACTTGGACCTTTTGGTGTATCTGATGTTATTATTTCTACAATGTCGCCGCTTTTTAATTTTGTAACAATTGGCATCATTTTACTGTTTATTTTACAGCCTACCATTCTATGGCCTACTTCTGCATGTATAGAATATGCAAAATCTATAGGTGTAGAATCTCTTGGTAATACTTTTATTTCTCCTCTTGGAGTAAATACATAAACTTCATCTTCAAACAATTCTGTTTTTAGGGTTTTTAAAAACTCGTCTGGGTCCTGCATATCTTTTTGCCATTCTAATGTTTCTCTAAGCCATGCAAGCTTGTCATCAGTAACTACAACATTAGATTTTTTACCTGTTTTATTATTTGCCTCTTTATATGCCCAATGTGCTGCTATACCAAATTCAGCTACCCTATGCATGTCCCAAGTACGAATTTGTACTTCAAATGGTGTACCATTTGGTCCTATTAAAGTTGTGTGGATTGATTGGTACATATTAGGTTTTGGTACTGATATATAATCTTTAAAACGTCCTGGCATTGGATTGTATAGTTCATGCACTACTCCGAAGTGCAGCATAACAGTCTTTAACAGAATTTACAATTATACGAAGTGCAAACAAATCATATACTTGGTCAAGAGTTATATTGTCTCTTTTCATTTTTCTATAAATACTATATAGATGTTTTGCCCTTCCTGTTATTTCTGCTTTTATATTTTCTTTTTCTAGTTCTACTTTTATCTGTTTCATTATTTTATCTATAAATTCCAGGCGTTCTTCTCTTTTCTTCTCTATTCCCAATACTAATTCTCTATATTCTTCTGGATATAAGTATCTAAAAGATAAATCTTCCAATTCCCATTTTAGTGAATAGATACCCAATCTATTTGCAAGAGGAGCATATAAATCCATCGTTTCTTTTGCATTTGCTATTTGTCTATCTCTAGTTAAATAACTTAGTGTTCTCATATTATGAAGTCTATCCGCTAGTTTTATTAATATAACCCTTATATCTCTTCCCATTGCTAAGAACATTTTTCTGTAATTTTCTACTTGTTGTTCTTCTATACTAGAATATTGAATTTTTCCGTAGTTTAGTTACCCCATCTACCATATCAGCAATTTCTTCTCCAAATTCGTTAACAATGTCTTCGTGGGTAACTGGTGTATCTTCAACTACATCATGTAATAGTGCTGCACAAATTGTGCTATCGTCAAGCTCTAAATCTGCTAATATATATGCTACTTCTAATGGATGGCAAATATATTTTTCACCAGATACTCTATTTTGGTCTTTGTGATTTTTTTCTGCAAATTTATATGCTTTTTTTATTAGTTCTATATTAGATTTTGGATTGTTTTGCTCCATTTTTTTTATAATTTTTTCAATTGTAACCGGCTCTTTACTTTGCATATATACTTCCTTCCTTAAATTGATTTCATCATATCTTTTATATTTATTTGTATTGTTTCTTGTCCTCCGAAATTATTTATTTCTAATGTTCCTGCAACATCTATTCTATCTCCGATCATATACTCTTCTGATAAATATCCTAAGTTGAATCCTATTGCATTTAAAAGAATATTGTCATCTTTTAATATTAATTTTAAGTGCTTTCCTTCTGATAATGCTCTTATTGAGTCAATTTTAAGATTCTTGTATACAAATATAGGTGTTTTATTTCTTTCTCCAAAAGGTTCTAATAGTTCTAATTCTTTTACTATATCCTTTTTTATATCTTTATATGTAATTATTCCATCTATTTTTAAAACTGGTGTAATTTGTTTTATATTGCATTTTGTTGCAATTTCTTCAAATTTATTTTTAAAATAATTATAATTTTCCTTTTTTATAGAAAGGCCAACTGCCATTTCGTGTCCGCCATATTTTTCTAGATACTTACTAGATTCTACTAATGCTTCGTGTAAATCAAAACCTGGTATGCTTCTTCCAGAGCCTTTTCCTAGTCCGTTTTCAAAACATACTAAAATAGTAGGTTTAAAAAATTTTTCTGTTAATTTTGATGCAACTATTCCTATTACTCCATCATGCCAATTATCTCCGCACAATAGTATTGTGTTTAATGTATTTAAATCTTCTTTT
Source organism: uncultured Clostridia bacterium (assembly GCA_944392485.1). Lineage (GTDB taxonomy): Bacteria > Bacillota > Clostridia > TANB77 > CAG-508 > CAG-452. The sequence continues at coordinate 91,132 of CALXWO010000005.1, forward strand.
TGTAATTCAAAAATTGCTTGGTCAAAAATTTCTTTTTCTTTTGCCTGTCTTTGAACATTATATTTGTTTAATTCAGCTGTTATTTCTCTTGCTTCTTGTATGTTAGATGTTAAAAATAGCTTTAATGCTTCTTCCTGATGCCCCATTCTTCCACATGCATTAATTCGTGGTGCTACTCCAAATGAAATTGTTCCAGAATCTATTTTTTTATATCCTGATTCGCTTATTAATGTTTTTAATCCAATATTTTTTGTTTGTTCTATTAGCTTTAACCCTAATTTTGCAATCACTCTATTTTCATCTATTAATGGTACAATATCAGATATTGTTGCTACACAAACTATATCTAAATATTTTAAATATTCTTTTGCGTCCAAATTTAATTTTATAGATATTGCTTGGATTAGTTTAAATACCACTCCGCAACCTGCAAGCCCTCTAAAAGGATAATTACTATCTTTTCTTTTTGCATCTATTACAGCAAGTGCATTTGGAAGGCCTTCTAGTTGTTCGTGGTGATCTGTTACTATTGTTTCTATTCCTAAACTATTGCACATATCTATTTCTTCTATTCCTGATATTCCGCAATCTACAGTTATCATTAATGTATATTTTTGTTTTGCTATCTCTTCTATTGCATTTTTATTTAATCCATACCCTTCTTTAAGTCTATTTGGAATATAGTATCCTGCTTCTAGTCCTCTTTCTTTTAAAAATTGTCTTAAAACTGTTATACTTGTTATTCCATCTACATCATAATCTCCATATATCATTACTTTTTCTTTATTTTTTATTGCTTTTAAGATTCTATTTACTGCTTTTTCCATATCAGGCATTAAAAATGGATCATAAAAATCATTTCTAGTAGGATTTAGAAATACTTTTATTTGATAATCATCTACTATGTTTCTGTTTATTAATATTTTTGCAAGAAGGTTTGATATGTTAAATTTTTTAGATATATTTCCTATTAATTTTTGTTTTTCTTCATAATATTCCCACTTTTTATTCATAAATTCTCCCATTTAATATAAACATTTGCAATAATTATATATCTTTTTATTACATTTTAAAAGGGTTTTTAGCATTTTTTTGATAAAACGAATAAGAGGATGAACTTTTTATAAAAGTCCATCCTTATTATTTTTTATATTACTCTTTTATAAATATAGTTAATTTTAACTGTTCCATATTACATTAATTTATTATTTATTGCCATGAAAGTATTGGATAACCATTATTTATATTGTTTGTATCTTCTTTAAATGCTCCGTCTCCATTTACTACTTCTAGTACACTCTTCATATATGAATTCATTTCTTCTTCTGTCGCTGCATTTTCATTGTCAGGCTGTAATTCCCCATTTACATATAAGCTTTTTTCTAAATATTTTGAATTTGTTATTGTGGCATTTCTATTTCCTCCTTTACCTACTAGTCCATCTATGTCGTATGATAAGATACTTGTATTTAAATCTATTCTTCCTTTATAATAGCAATTATCTACTGTAGCATAGCCAGTTTCATAAAGAGTACAATTTTCAATAATACCTCCCGCTGAAGAACCGCTTCTTATAAGATTTCCTGTTGCATAGCAATTTTTTATTGAAATTTCGCCACTTCCTTCTTTAACTATAGAACCAGATAAATTATAACAATTTTCTATTGTTCCTACCTGCATTTCATTAACAATAGGTTTTATTGTTTCATCTGTTCCTATTTCTAAAGAAGAATAACAATTTTTTATTATACCTCCACTTTGTAAACAAATTTTAGCAAAATTAGATTCATTACCGCCAATAGTTATAATACTTGTCTTTCCATTTGTATAACAATTTTTTATTGTAGCTATGTTCGTTGCAGAAATTCCAGATAAAGTTTGCGAACCACTTTTAAATTCACAATAAGAATTTTCAATGACTCCACTTTCCGTTACAGGATTATATAAATCGCCATTTATTGCTACTAAACCTGACTGTAATCTTGCTTTTGGTGATACCTTTACTCCTAAATTTTTTATTGTTCCTGCATTTGTGCCAAACAAAGCACCACTTCCCCATGTATATTTTTCAATATCTACATTAAAATAAAAATTGTCAATCGTTTTTCCATTACCATCAAATGTTCCTTTAAACCATCCTTCTCTAACTAAATCCCCTGATCCACCATTTTCAAGTTCTAGTTCTCCTATTGCATTAAATCCTATTCCTGTTGTTACCTCTGTTTTTATACTTTCAATAGTTCCATTTTCGTTTATGTCAATTTGTTCTTCATTTTCTTTACTTGTATATGGATCGTTTGGATTTATATATGAATTGTCTGAGTTGAAGTCTAAATTATATCCTAACTTTATTGTCTTTCCTTCATATGTTTCTCCCATATCTACCATTTCACCAAATGCTACTAAATCTTCTAAACTGTTTACCATATATGGGTTACTTTCTGTTCCATCCCTTGTTCCATTATCTGTTATATCTCCTGGATATTCATCCATTACTTTTTCTACTTCTGGTATTTCTGTATCTTCTTCATTATTTGTTTCTATTGTTCCATCTAAATTTACTGTAAATTTATTTCCATTTGGACTTATTACTGTAAATGGTCCTTCTCCATTTACATTCCATCCTTCTGGTAAGTTATTTTGCAAGCTTTCTTTTGTTATTCCTTCTTCGCTTGCCATTGCTCCTACTACTCCTGCTTGCAATGTTTCATAATCTGCTTGGTATTCCGTATCTTCTGCCGCTTTTTGTGCTGCATCAAATAACCCTCCATTTAGTGCTACATTTACTGTTACCCCTACTAGTATTATCATTACTATTATTGTTATTATTAGGGCGATTAGTGTTATGCCTCTGTGGTTTTTTGAGGGCGCAATTGGGTCTTCCTCATGGGTATTCCTAACCGATAACGCCCCTACAGGTTTTATTATTGTTTTTTTATTTGATTTTTGCATTTGTGTTTCCCCTTTCTTTTGTATATTTATTTTTTTCATATTACTATTATTTATGTTTATTATAATTTATATGTTTTTCTTTTGTCAATTATTTTTATAACTTTTATTTTATTAGATAAAATTCTCCATAATAAAAAACCGATTTTGTTTATATGCAAAATCGGTTTTTTATTATACAAATTATACATTTGCTTCTTCTTTTTTTGTTGTTTTTCTCTTTGATGTTGGAGTGCTAGATTTTTTAGTTGATGTTTTAGGTTTTGATGTAGTTTTCTTTTGTGCTGTTGTTTTACTAGTTGTTGTTCTTTTTCTTGTTGCTTTTAGTTTTTCTTCAGCAGTTTTTTCTTTACTAGATTTTTTCTTCTCTGTTTCTTTTTTCGTTTCTGTTTTTCCTTTAGTTGTTTCTTTTTTTACTATCTCTTTAGTTTTAGATGCATCATTTTTTATTCCTTTTGATTGTGATTTATTATCTTTGCTGTCTTTTACATTTTTCCCTTTAGCTGTACTCTTTTTTGTATTCTTTGTTTTCGGGTCACCCTGGAGTGTGACCCCTACATTCTTTTCTGTATTTTCTTCTTTTTCAACTTTTTCTCCTGGTAAACATAGATTTAAAAGTATTCCAACTATTGCAGCTAAACTCATTCCAGAAATTGTTACAGATAAATCTCCACTTACTATAGAAATTGCCGCTCCTCCTAATCCTAAAACTAGCATTGCAGATGCTACTATTACATTTTTTGTATTATTAAAGTTTACTTGATTTTGAATTAATACTTTTAAACCATTTACTGCTATAAATCCATATAAAAGAAGTGATACTCCACCTAAAACTGCATTTGGTATTGTAGACACAAGTGCAGTAAATTTACTAAAGAAACCTAGTGCAATTGCAATAATTGCTGCAAGTCCAATTACCCAAACTGATGCAACCTTTGTCATACCAACTACAGACGTGTTTTCTCCATAAGTTGTATTTGCAGGTCCTCCAATTGCACCTGCTACAAATGTTGCAAGTCCATCTCCTAACAAAGTCCTATCTAGCCCTGGATCTTTTAGTAAATCTCTATTCATAATTGCACTTAAAGCTGTATGGTCTCCAATATGTTCTGCTATTGTAACTAATGCTATTGGTGCTATTGTAAGTATTGCAGAAAAATTTGGCGTGTAATGTATAAATGGTATAACAAAGTTTGGCATACCCACTATTGCAGATTCTGTAATTGGTGTAAAATCAACTATTCCTACTGCAATTCCTGCTAAATATCCTGCAACTATTCCTACTAAAAAAGGTATTACTTTTAAAAATCCTTTTGCTGCAACTGCAACAATTGCTGTAACTAAAAATGCTACTAGTGCTACTACTATAGGTTTCCATTCTAAAACAGTTCCAGATACAAGTCCAATTTGTTCTATTGCAGAAGGAGCAAGTCCGAAGACCTATTATCATAATCATTGGTCCTATTACTACTGGTGGTAATAATTTATTAATCCAATTTTTCCCTATAAGCCTTATTAATATTGCAAACACAATATAAATTAATCCAACTACCATAATTCCAGTCATTGCACCAGATATACCACCTTTTAAATATGCTGCAACAAGTGGTGCAATAAATGCAAAAGAACTTCCTAAATATACAGGTGATTTTCCTTTTGTACATAAAATATAAATTAATGTACCAATTCCTGATGAAATAAGTGCAACCGGTATTGTAAGTACTTCTTTACCTGCCCCTGCATTTACTAGTATTGGTACTAAAATTGTTGCTCCAAACATAGCAAATACATGCTGAATTGCAAGTATAATCCATTTACCAATACTTGGTTTTTCATTAACGTCTAAAATTAGATCGCTTTTTCCTTCCATTTTCCTCCCCCTAAATTACATATTAAAAGACACTAATTTCATAGTGTCTTTTATTCTAAACAGATATTACTACATTTTTTTACAAATTGCAAGTTTTTGTACAACTTATTTGCTCTTAATTCTTAACTGTTGCCATAAGGCAAGTTTGGCGGAGTGGGTGGGATTCGAACCCACGTGCCAATTTAATGGCTAACTGTTTTCGAGACAGCTTCGTTATGACCGCTTCGATACCACTCCAAACATTTTATTTTAACTTATCTTTTATTTTTTCTAAAAGTTTTTTTAAAAATTTAATAAACGAATTATCATTTTCATATTTAATCAATTGTACTTCTTCTTGTTTTGCATTGGTTTTAAATAAATTATCTATATTATATTTATTACTTAATTCTTCTTGATATTTATTTTCATTTTTGTACCATATTTTTTCTATTTCTCTTTTTTCTTCCTGATTTGCAATATAACTATAATATATTAGCGAAATTAAATCTTTAGCCTCTTTTGATATGTTTTGTTCTTCTAATTTCTTTTCTGGAAGTAAAAAGCATTCAACTTTTGAGTCTCCTGCATAATTAACTAATTCTTTTATTAAACTATTTGGCACTTTATTTATAATATCTTCATCACAATATGATAAAATTGTTAAAACTTCTTTAGATATTGTACCTAAATTATTTATATTCTCCATATCTTTCATCCTTACTTTTATTATTAAAGTTTCTACTATTTCTAAATTTACTAAATACACTATTTATTCCTGAAATTTTTCTTGTTCCTGCTAAACTTTTTATATCTTTTTTATTGTACGTAGTTTTTTCAACCGTCTGTGATAAAGAATCTAATGATACTACTGGAATATTACTATCTCCTATTAATTTTGAAACGAAATTAATTTTTTCTTTTGGAGCAAATATAGTTTTTATTTTAGAAGTAGGTACACCTCCAATTACTCCTAATTCTGCAATATCTGAATCTACTTTAAAAGTTTCTAAATCTGCAATTTCGCTAGAAGAAATACCTATTATAATTCCAAATGACTCTAATGTTGCTTCTTGTGATGGCGAAAGGTTTGCATATGTTAAAGCTCTATCTAATTGATCTGTAAAACTTACAAATCCTCTCCTAATTCCTTCTTTTCTTGACCACTCTTCTCCTGTTATAACTTTACTTCCATTATTATGTATTTCGTCTTCACTAAGCAAGCCACCAAATTTAACAATTCCAGGTAAAGCATTTATATTTGTTCCATGGTATAAATTAATATTCTTATTTGTTATTTGCTCAAATGCAGATTTATTATTTTCTGCAAGTTCTACAAGTTTTTTTCTTCTTGAAAATTCTAAGTACGCATTATCTTTTGAACTTGAGCCTTTACAACTGTATTTTCCGTATTGTCCTTTATAGAAAATTCCGTTTAATTTTTTCTGCTTGTTCTTTACTATCTGCTTTACTTAAAATCTCTGCTAATTTATTTTCTTCAAATTTTTTTATTATATCCATATCATATTGTGTTATAAAATACTCGCTACTATAATCCATTTCTTTCATATAAAGCTCCTTTTATTTTAATCTACCCATTGGTAAATTTTTAAATCTACTTTATTGTTATTAACCCTAATTCCGTCTTTTTCTAGTCTTTCTCTTTGAATTTCTTTTCCTCCAAATGCAAATGCTTCTATTTGTAACTATAATACTCCATTATTAAATATCTCTATCTGCTCCCTCTTTATATTTATTTTCTTCTTCAGGTTTTTCTTTATTACTATGTTCTTCTCTTGGTGGGACATCAACTTTTATTCTATCTTCAAACGTTTTATGTTCTGCTATTTTTTTATCTATTTCTTTTGTTAAATCATTCATGCCTAATTCATTTAATTCTTGTGATAATTCTCTTTTAAAAAGCTCTAAATCAAAATCTTTACTAAAATAGCATTTCTCTAAATAATTTAACATTGTTCTTTTAATTGTCTCTTCGTCTAACTCTATTCCATTTATTGCTTCTGCTCTTCTTGTGGCTTGGTTTACTAATTTATATCTAGCTTCTTCTCTCCTGTCTATGTATTCGTCTATTTCTTCAAAATCTTTTTCTGTTAAATAAACATTAAAAATTCTTTGATTTATAAATCTTTTTATTCTTTCCCATATTGTAGGTTTTTTAATTACTTGCAATTGCCTTGTCTCATGTATTTCATCAAACTCATAATTTAAAATATCATTTAAATTGTCATTTATAGCTATAGAAAATAGTTCGTGTTTTATTGCAGCATAAACAATTGAATTATTACCTTTTAATTTTCCAGATAATTCTCTAATAATATCTACTAATTTATTATTAACAAAAATTCCTGCATTTGGTATTTGCTCAATATATTCTTTTAAATAAGGTCTGTTTTTTATAATTTTATGTTTAAGATTATTAATTGCAGTAGTTAATTTATAAACTTCTTCTTGGTCTGTACTATAATCCATTTTCTCCTTATACGTTCTTATTTTTTCTTCCATATATTACCCTCTATAATACAAATTTATAATATTATTATATAATAAATTAAAATTTATGTCTATATTTTATAACCTAACCTACTGTGTATTTCTTTGTGACATCTGTAATTATCTGTATCAAATTCGTTTTCACATATTTTACAAACCTTTAACATTTAATCACCAAATATATTATAAAATACATTTATAGTAAAAACAAGTGTTTGTATAATAATTTAAAAAAATAACAGATAAGTGATATCACAAATCTGTTATTCTTTTGGCTCCCCAAGTTGGACTCGAACCAACGACCTATCGGTTAACAGCCGAGCGCTCTACCAACTGAGCTATTGGGGAATATATAAAATCTGGCGATGACCTATGTTTCCAGCAGGGTAACCCGCAAGTATTTTCGGCACTAATGAGCTTAACTTCTGTGTTCGGGATGGGAACAGGTGTATCCTCATTGTAATTATCACCAGAAAATTGTTAACTTTTCAATGATTGCTTTTTTAAGCACATTTCGTATTATAATATATTATTTTCAGTTTTGCAATATATAATACAAAATTTTTATATATTTTTTAGCACACTGAAAAATATATAGATAAAGATGTTTGGTTGACTTTTGATTAACCGTTATCTTTACTTAACTTCTCTCGGGGGACAGTCCCTAGAATTTCTTTTCAGAAATTCAGGACAGTCCCTCCTTTTGTGGTTAAGCCCTCGATATATTAGTATTGGTCAGCTGAATGCATTACTGCACTTACACCTCCAACCTATCAACCA
>CALXWO010000006.1 GCA_944392485.1 uncultured Clostridia bacterium
CAAACTGCTTGACAAGTATTTTTGAATATGGCTTGTTTCTAAGGATAGAGGCTATACCCAAGCGTCCACCTCGACCAAAAGAAGGAGCTTTTTGAAAGCTCCTTAAATTGTTTTTCTAACAACGAACAAGGGGACGGACTTTTTGTTCACATATCATTTATTATTCTCGTTATTTTTACTCTGCTAACCCCAAATATTTTTGCTATTTCGCTGTGTGTTAATCCACTATCTTCATTTAATTTTAAACATAGTTCTTTAAAATAGGATTTATTCTTCACTATATCCTCATAATTTATATCATTTGCCTTTACAAATTTCTCTATTACAATGTCTGAATTAATAAATTCCTTTTCTTCTACATAATCTAAAAATTTATAATTGTTATCAGATTTTATGTCTATATTGTTTATAAAAAGTGAATTTATCTCTGGAAATATTTTTTTACTTATATTTATTATTGTATCTGCATCTTTTTTATACTCTCCATAACTCGAATATTTATATTTTATTGCTGAATTACAGATTTTTGCATTAATTGGGTTGTTATGAATATAATTTATACAATTAATTAAATATGTCTCACTATATATTGGTTCTGCCTTATATCTATTTCTAAATACATACCCTTTCGTTTTATATTTTTTATTATAGTATAATGCATATGTAGTATTTATCACTCTCATAAATTCCGATAACTCATTTATTTTTTCTACATATATTAATAAATGTGCATGATTATTCATTATACAATAGGCAATAATTTTTACACGAAATTTTTTTATATATTTATATATTAATCTAGAATATGTTTCCATATCTTCTTCCTGTTTAAATATATATTCTTTTCTAATTCCTTGTACCATAATATGAAAAAAAGATGTATCATAATCTTTTATTGCAATTCGTGGCATAGAATCATCTCCTTAAAATAAAATTCCCCCACGATGCATTAATACATCTTTTTTTATATTACTACTATAATTGTTTTATTTCAATACTTTTTTATGAACAAAAAGTCCGTCCCCTTGTTCACCTTGTTCAATGTTTTGATTTATTCTATATAACAATTCTAATTGCTCTGCTTTCGAAATTATTATTAATTTTTGAACTGGTGCAAAAATAGCAAATAAAATTCCATAAAATAATGCTAAAAAGCTCGATATCCCCTCAAAATCATCATCTAAAGAAATAAAAAAAATAATAATAAATATGACTGCTAGAACGATTGCTACTCCAAATAAAGTATTTGCTAAATTATATAACTTATTGGCAATATTATTTTTATAATAATTATTATTTTCCAATAAATTTGATGTGTTTTCAGTAGTATTATTAAAATCGCGGTTTCCACAATTAGGACATTGTTTTCTAGTTTCTTCAATTTTAAATCCACACTCTGGACATTTTTTTAATCCCATACTATTCCCCTACCCTTATGCTAAAATTATACATTTCTTTACAATAAATATCAATCAATTTTATTTTTAATTTTCAACAACCTTTTCTGATGAGCAAAAGCTGAACAAAAAGTCCGTCCCCTTGTTCACCCTTGTTCATAAAAGTTTACTTGTATCAATTATTTCAATTTTATCTAAATTTTCATCATAATAATTGTCTAGCATTTCTGATAATTGTGTTTTAGTAATATTGTAATGGCTTAACCAACTCTGATATGCTTTATACTGTTGTTTTTCTTCCTCAGTTTTATTTTCATCAGGATATAACAAATCAGCCATTTCACTATTCACGCTATCATCATCAAAAGTCATCAAATTACCTACATAATTATTATAAATTCTTTGAATAGTTATTCCTTCGGTTTTATTTTCTAAAACGACATATGTTGTTGATAGATTATCACTAAATTTTGTTATTCTAATAGAGTAGCCTTCATCATTAAATAGTTCATACAACTCGTCATTGTTCATATTTGAACCATCAATAATTTTAGGCTTATTTTTTTCTGTAGATTTTATCATAAATGTAATAATTATAGTTAGAATTATGGCAATAACAATTAATATACTAGTATATAATTTTACCCTTTTACTTTTCATTTTTGCTTTTTCCGTTTTAGCTCCACAATTTACGCAGACTTTTGCTGTATCTGATATTTCTTTACCACATTCTTTGCATTTAACCAATGCCATATATAATACACCTCTTATTTTTTATATTTATTAATTATATCATTTGTAGTATTTTCTAAGTTGTTTGTAATTTCTGTAATCGGAATGCCCTCACTATTAAACAATGCGTTGTTTAAATATTCAAGTTGTTTTTTCTTTATTTCTTTATCGTGAAAATAAATATAAATTGCAATACAAATATAAACTAGAATTATAAAACCAATTGATATATATATATACTTATCAATCTTTGAATTATTATTGTTATTGTGTTTATCCATATACAATATACCTCTTTAAAAATAATATATAAATATAATACTATAATTAAATAGTATTATCAATAATTATATTAATACACATTTCGACATAGTACAACAATAATGCAATGAAAAGATGCTGCAACTAATACTGCAACACAAATGCATTTTCTCACTAATAAATACATATTAGATATCCTCTGAATATAATGAACAAGGGGACGGACTTTTTGAACAAAAAGTCCGTCCCCTTGTTTGCTCTTGTTTACTTTTTGTGTTTGTTGTCAATTGTTGACAGAATAAATATGAAAGATTATAATTAAAAAAGATATATTGCCAATATATGGGAGGTATAATATGATTAAATGTAGTAAATGTGGAAAAGATTTAAGCAGTGCTGAAAAATTTTGTCCTAAATGTGGAAGCAAAAACAATGAATACTCAGAAGATTTAGAAACTTTAAAAAGAAACGTTAAAAATCCAAGAAATATTTTAAAAAGTAAAATTCTACTAATAATAGGACTAGTTCTAATTATTGCAATAATAGTTGTAGTAATAGTTTTGGCAACTAGGGAACCAGATAAAGAAGAAGAGGAAGAAAGTATAAGTTTTAAAAGAATCTACCGTAAAATAGATGGAGACGGGTATTATGTGGAGTTAGCATCAGATAATAGTTATTTAAAAGTAGATACAAATCCATTGGATTTAGATGATTTTTCTGCCTCAGAAGGATGGAACATGATTCAAAGTATAAATGAAGAATTAGATTTACCAGAGTCATTAGAGCAAAAAATGGGGCAAACTAGATCAATAGATGGAAGAATGTCCCAAGAATTTGATGATGTAATAGTAAGTTGGACATATCACCCAAATAGTGGCTTAGAAGTTTTATATGAAATGAACTAATTAATAGACTGTGAACAAGGGCGAAACAAGGGGACGGACTTTTTGAACAAAAAGTCCGTCCCCGTGTTTATCCTTCATACCCTTTTGCTCTTAGTGACATTTCCACTTCGTTTATTCTTTGCAATACAGATACAAAAAATGGTTTAAAGATTAGATTTGCATTTTTTATTAAATTAATATTTGTCATATTCATTCCCTTTGCTTTTAATGAATTCTTTATTTGCAAAAGCTCGTCTTTTAAAATTGGCATAAATGATAATGCAATTGTAATAATAATTCCTATTTCTTTAGGATTTACTTTAAATATTTTTAGCGGAAATAAAAGTTTTTCTATTACTTCTCCAAATTCTGTATATGATATTGTTTTAGAAAATACATAACTTATATTACATACCAATATTAATCTTACTCCTATTAAAATAGCAAATTTTAAATCTACAAATATTATATTTATAACAACAGTAAATAATATAAATGGCATTAATTTTATTAAACTTTTTATTGCTTTATTTATATTTATTTTTGATATTATCATTAAACTAATATTTATAAATAAAATTAAAGTTAATAAAATATAATTTTTTATAAAAAATATGGAAATAGTATAAATTAAAAATAGAATAAATTTAACTATGTTTTTCAAGTGTTCCTTCACCTCTAATCTCCTAGCAAGAAACTCCGTCCGTTCCTGCAATATTTATTATTTTCTTTATTATTTCGTCCTTATCCCAATTTTCTATTTTTATATCTATCCCATTATTTTTTAATTCATAAATTAACTCTACAAAATCTGAAATTTTTATACCATGTTCTCTTAGAAAATCTACTTCTTCTAGTAAATTTTCTTTTGCAAATTGTTTTATTATTTCTCCCTCTTCTATAACAATAATTTTATCAGACATTAATATTTCACTCATAACATTTGTTATATAAATTATAGTATATCCTTGTTTTTTTAAGTCTTTTACCATATTGCATACATCTTCTTTTCCTTTAGAATCAAGCATTGCAGTAGGCTCATCTAGTACTATATATTTGGGATTTGTTGCAATTACACCGCTTATTGTAACACGCTGTTTTTGCCCCAATGATAGATTGTATGCTTCTTTATTTAAAAATTCTTTCATGTTTAATTTGTCTAGTGAAACTTCTATTTTTTCTTTTATATCTGATATGCCTAAATTTTTCATTGTAAATGCAATATCATCATAAACGTTATTAAATAATATCTGATTTTCTGGGTTTTGAAATACTACTCCTACCTTTTTTCTTATATTTAAAAACTCTTTTTTATTTGATGTAGATATGTTATCTATTATAACTTGTCCCTTCGTTGGTTTTTCTAACCCAGATATTATTTTTCCAAGAGTAGATTTACCGAGAGCCATTTTTACCAATTACAGAAATAAACTCGCCCTCTTTAATCTCTAAATTTATATTTTCTAAAACATTTTTTCCATTTTTATATTTAAAATTTACATCTTTTAATACTATCATTAAACAAATTCATCCTCCAACTTCCAACAACGCCAAATGCAATTATCTTTCGAATCGTAATGCCTCACATACCGTTTTATACACATAAAAACTTCCTACTATAAGTATAGTTCTATCACTATATGCTTTTTTTGCAATGTCTATTGCATCTTCTAATTCTTCTTTATACATGTTAATATCATTTAAATATTTTTTTGCTTCATTATATAATTTACTTTTTGATACATATTTTTTCTTATCATTACCACTTGTAAAGAAGAAAATCCCATTTTTATCTCTACATATATTTTTTATTATTGTTTTGTAATCCTTTGTTTTTAAAAGCGAAATAATATATACCTTATTACTTTCTGGATAATATTGTTTTATATTTTCTTCTAAATTATTTATAGCATTTTCGTTGTGTCCTCCATCAAAAATTATCAATGGATCTAAACTTAATGTTTCTAATCTTGCTTTATGTACTACCGTTTTTAATCCACTAAATATTGCATTATCTGGGATTTTATATCCTTTTTCTTTTAATATATCTATACACTCTAAAACCTCTGCTGTGTTATAAATTTGAGCCTTTCCTTTTAAGTTTATTTCTATATTTTTATAATTTTTATAATTAAATTTCTGAAAATCTTTATTAAATTCGTAATCTTTCAAATCTTCTTTTTCTATAATGTGGAGTTTACTATTTTTTTCTTTGCATTCTTCTTTAATAACATCCATAATTTCATCTTGCCTTACAATTATAGTTTGAGAATTCTCTTTAATAATTCCAGCTTTGTGTTTTGCTATGCCCTTTATATCATTTCCTAATATATCTACATGGTCATATCCTATATTTCCAATTATAGCAATTTCTCCATCTACAATATTTGTGCAATCTGTTAATCCTCCGAAGTCCTACTTCTAAAATTGCTAAATCGCATTTTTGTTTTGCAAAATATATTATTGCAAGAGATGTTATTGCCTCAAACCATTTTACTGGAACTTTATGTGTTTTATTATACTCGCTTATTACTTCTGATAAAGGTAATAAAATTTCTTCTACTTCTTCATCTGAAATTTCTTTATTATTTATACATATTCCATCATTAAATTTTATTAAATGTGGAGATATAAATTTTCCGCACTTTATATTCTGTGTCTTTTAATATGTTGCTAAGCATTTCGCAAATGCTTCCTTTTCCGTTTGTTCCTGCTACATGTATAAATTTTAATTTTTTATGAGGTGAATCAAATTTTTCCATTATATATTTCATAGCATCCAAATTTGGATCTTTAGTAAATTTATCAAATGTATCTAAATATTCATCTATACCTATTTTTTCTTCTTTGTATAAATACTTATTTACAAATGGTCTTAACGCCTTTTCTAAGAAAAATATAACTATTACTTGAATTGGAAATAATATTAATTGTGTAACAAATCTTGACGCAACAACTGCTAAATATGCTTTACCATATAGCACATTTAAAAACACAGATTCTAAAAATATTTTTATTCCTATTAGAACAATAATACTGCTTATTATTAATCTTAGTATAAATTTAAAATCTTTTATTTCTTTTCCTGGTTTTTTGTATAAGAATATTCCATATACAAATCCCATTAATGCTGCACTAATTGTAAATCCCGGGAAATATGCACCAAATGGAAAAAGTATTGCACCTATTAAATCTCCGAAGTCCTGCAATTACTGCTGCATATTTTGGTCCGCAAATATATTGCTGCAAGCATTGTTGGAATAAAACTAAAACTAATTACTAAAAGTGGTGTTTTAACAGATAAAAATCTTGATAGAATAAGCAAAATGCTTAAAAGCATCGCTGATAAAATAATTTTTTTACTTTTTGTTAGACTTAATTTTGTCATAATAAAAAGCCCCCTTCTTCTAATTTGGAGCTTCCACGTTAAATAAAGATTAATTCTTTGTTTAATAGCGGAATGCGAAAATAAGTCAGCAAAGCTTTTGTTGCTTTTTCGTTTACTAACAACTTCCCGTTTAGTAACACTTAACTACTTATTTCCTACTCTATTTTGTCTAATTTTATCAAAAAATGATGTGTATTTCAATAGATTATCTTTTATTTAAGAAATTTTTCGGTATAATTTTGATTTGAATAGTAACAAAATTATAATTTGTAATACATAATAATGTAAATCTGTTAAAACACATCAATTTAAGAAGCGACGAATGTGATTGGAGTGTTTGTGCAATTCTTAAGGAAAATTGAAGGAGGAAGCGGGAACCGAGAGGCTCGTTCAATTTAACAATAGAATTGCTAAAACACGTATTGAGCCGAGGAGCTGAATAAATTTATGTTTTTAACAGATTATAATTCATATTTTAATAATTTATTTGAAAAGCGGGCGGAAATAGATTCCGCCCCTACAAATTACATTAATTTTATTAATCTACTTGTTCCTAATCTATCTGCGCCTAGGTTTACAAATTCTTGTGCATCTTCAAAAGATTTTATTCCCCCAGCAGCTTTTATTTTTACATTACTTCCTATTAAATTTTCTTTAAATAATTTAATATCTTCAAATGTTGCACCCATGCTCGAAAATCCTGTTGATGTTTTTATAAAATCTGCACCAGATTCTTTAACTATTCTGCACATTCTAATCTTTTCTTCTTCTGTTAATAAGCAAGTTTCAATTATAACTTTTAAAATGTGATTTTTACATGCTTTTTTTATTTCTTTTATTTCGTTTTCTATATAATCATATTTTTTATCTTTTAAATATCCTATGTTTATAACCATATCTATTTCATCTGCACCATCTTTTATTGCTTTTTTTGTTTCATAAACTTTTACATCTGTAGCATTATATCCATTAGGGAAACCTATTACAGTACAAATTTTTAGTTTATCTCCCACATATTTTTTTGCTTGTTCTACATAGCATGGTGGTATACATGCAGATGCTGCACTATACTTTATTGCTTCATCACATATTTTTTTAATATCATCCCACACCGCTGTTTGATTTAAATTTGTATGGTCTACTTTTTTTAATATTTCTTCTTTTTCCATTCTAAATTCCTCCACTTAAATTATATTAAATTTTTATTTTTTAATCTTAAAGTGTTTGCAATAACAGTTAAACTACTTAGTACCATTGCAAGGCTTGCTATCATTGGATTAATAGATATTCCAAATGGTTTTAATATTCCTATTGCAATTGGAATCATTAATGTATTATAGAAAAATGCCCAAAATAAATTTTGTTTTATAATTCTAATTGTTTTTTTACTAATGTTTATTAATTTTAATATACTACTTAAGTTGTTGCTGGTAAGTATAACATCTGAAGAATCCATTGCTATATCTGTACCACTTTTTACACTTAATCCTATATCTGCTGTTGCTAAAGCTGGACTATCATTTATTCCATCTCCGCACATAATAACATTTTTATTTTCGCTTTTTAAATCTTTTATAACCTTTGTTTTTTCTGATGGTAATACATTAGATATAACCTTTGTTATCCCTATATCTTTTGCAACTTTTTCTGCAGTTTCTTTATTGTCTCCTGTAAGCATAATCGTATCAATTTTTCTTTTGTTTAATTCTTGTATTACTTCTTTTGCATTATCTCTTATTATATCATTTACTCCAATTAAGGCTATAATTACATCTTCTTTTGCTACATATACTATGCTATTACCTTGTTTTGCTAATTTTTTTTCGTCTTTTTCATATTTATTTTCAATATTAAAATGCTTTAATATTTTTGAACTTCCTGCAATTATTTTTTTATCATTTACTATTCCTACAATGCCATATCCACTAATATTTTCGAATTCTTTTACTTCTAATGCTTTTATTTTGTTTTCTTCTAAATAATCTGTAAAAGCTTTTCCAATTGGATGAGTTGATTTGCTTTCAATACTTCCTACTATTTGTAACAATTCATCATTTTGCATATTGCTGTAATTTTTAATTTCAGCAATTTTTAATGTACCATATGTTAATGTACCGGTTTTATCTAATACTATTGTGTCAATTTTTTGAGCATTTTCTAGTACTTCACTTTTTTTTACTAATATCCCATTACTAGCACATAAACCCTCTGACACTACAATTGCAAGAGGCGTTGCAAGTCCTAAACTACAAGGGCATGCAACAACTAATATTGTTACAAATACTGTTATACTACTTGCAAAATTATATCCAAAAATTAAATATCCTAATAAACTTAAAATAGCAATTACTATAACTATTGGCACAAAATAGCTAGAAACTTTATCTGCTACTTTTGCAATTGGTGCTTTTGTATTACTTGCTTCAACTACTAATTTTACTATTTCTGATATGGTTGATTCTCTTCCAATTTTTTCTGCTTTATACTCTATATATCCGTCATAATTCATACTTCCTGCAATTACTTTATCTCCTACTGTTTTATTTGCAGGTTTACTTTCTCCTGTTATAAATGACTCATTTAAATGTGCTTTCCCTTCGATAATTTCTCCATCAACAGAAATTCTTTCGCCTGGCTTACTAATTACAATATCTCCTTTTTTTACTTCATCTATTGTTACAACTTTTTCTTTGCCATCGATCTTTATAGTTGCCTGCTCTGGAGTTATTTTTACAAGTTTTTGAATAGCCTCTTTAGTCTTATCTTTACTTATGCCATCTAAATATCTACCAAGTTTTACAAAGTATATAACCATTGCAACTGATTCAAAATATAAATTATGAAGGTAGTGCGTGTTGCCATTTATAATTAATATCATACTATATATACTATATAAAAAACTACTTAATACTCCTATACCAACTAATGTATCCATATTTGGAGTTCTATGCACAAAATTTTTATACCCATTTTTTAAAATATCAAATCCATAAATAATAAATAAAATTGCAAAAATAAGCAAGCAAATTGTATATCCAATAGGATTTTTATTTATATCTATAAAGCTAAATGTGGGCAAATTAATCATATGTCCCATTGCTATATACATGAATATTACTGCAAGTACTGTAAATATAATAAATTTAACTTTTTCCTTTTTATTTTTCCCTTCTATTTTTATTTCTTTAAATTCACCAAGACTTTTAAATCCTGCTTTTTTTACAAACTCATTTAGTTTTTCAATATTTAAAATTTTTTCATCATATTCTATGCTTGCATTTGCCATAACCAAATTAACTGACGCTTGTTTAATTCCCTCTTGCTTATTTAAATATTTTTCAAGTCCATTTGAGCAAGCACTACAAGTCATTCCTTCTATTGATAAAACAATTTTTTTCATATTAATCTTCCTTTACTACTTCAAATCCAATATCATCAATAGTTTCTTCTAATGTTTTTTTATCGACTTTTTCGTCAGCTGTAATTTTTACTATTCCTGTTTCAAAGCTTGCTTCAACATTTTTTACACCTTCTATTTCGCTTAAGGCATTTTTTACTCTGTTTTCGCATCCTCCACAAACCATTCCTTTTACATTAATTATAGTTTCTTTCATTTTAAAACCTCCCATAAATTTATTTTATATTTTTTATTCTTAAAGCTCTTAAAGCGTTTAAAATTGCAATTATAGAAACTCCAACATCTGCAAATACTGCTTGCCACATAGTAGATATACCAAATGCTGCAAGTATTAACACTAAAATTTTAACCGAGATTGCAAACACAATATTTTCTTTAACAATTCTCATAGTCTTTTTAGATAATTTTATAGATTTTATTATTTTTGAAGGTTCATCTGTCATAATTACTATATCAGCAGCTTCAATTGCGCTATCTGCACCAAGTCCTCCCATTGCAATGCCTATATCTGCAAGAGTTAAAACTGGTGCATCATTAATACCATCTCCAATAAATGCTAATTTTCCTTTTTGTGATTTTGTTTTTAATAATTCTTCTACTTTTTGGACTTTATCTGCAGGTAATAATTCAGCATACACTTTATCTATTCCAAGTTCTTTTGCAACACTTTCTCCAACTTCTTTTTTATCTCCTGTTAGCATTACTGTTTGTTTAATATTATTTTTCTTTAAGCTTTCTATCGTAAGTTTTGCATCCTCTTTTATTTTGTCTGAAATTAATATATATCCTACATATTTTTTATCTATTGCAACATATATAATAGTACCAATTTCATTGCATTTTTTAAAATCTATGTTTTTTTCTTGCATTAACTTTTCGTTTCCTACTAAAACATCTTGCATTCCAACTTTTGCAACTATGCCTCTTCCAGATAATTCTTCGTGATTTATAATTTGTTTTTCATCAATTTCTTCATTATATGCTTGTTTTATAGATTTAGAAATTGGATGATTAGAATAATTTTCTGCATATGCTGCAACTTTTAACAACTCTTGCTTTGAGATTTCAATAGGATTTACTTTTTGTACTTCAAAAACACCTTCTGTTAATGTTCCTGTTTTATCAAATACAGCTATTTCTATATTTGATAAAGCCTCTAAATAATTACTTCCTTTTACTAGAACACCCATTTTAGATGCCCCACCAATTCCTCCAAAAAAGCTCAAAGGTATTGATATTACTAATGCACATGGACATGATACAACTAAGAAAGATAATGCTCTATAAAGCCAATCTGAAAATTCTGCTCCTCTTATTACAAGTGGTGGAACTAAAGCAAGTATTAATGCAATTATAACAACTATTGGTGTGTAATATTTGGCAAATTTTGTTATAAAATTTTCTGATTTAGACTTCTTGCTACTAGCATTTTCTACTAAATCTAATATTTTACTAACAGTTGATTCTCCGTATTCTTTTTTTACTTCTATTTTTATTACGCCATTTATATTAATACATCCACTAAGCACTTCATCTCCCTCTGCTACTCCTCTTGGCATAGCTTCTCCTGTTAGTGCTTTTGTGTCTAATGTTGTTTTTCCTTCAACAATAATTCCATCTAATGGAATCTTTTCTCCTGGTTTTACTATTATTGTTTCCCCTATTTTTACATCTTCTGGATTTACCTTTTCTATTTTATCATTTCTATAAACATTTGCAAAGTCTGGCCTAATATCCATTAAACTTGTTATTGATTTTCTTGATTTATCTACTGCATAATCTTGGAATAATTCTCCTACTTGATAAAATAGCATTACTGCAACAGCTTCTGGAAATTCTCCTATTCCAAAAGCACCTAGAGTTGCAACTGACATTAAAAAATTCTCATCAAAAACTTTGCCTCTAAATATATTTTTTACTGCCTTTTTTAATATTTCAAATCCTACTATAATATAACTAACAATAAATATACCATTATTTATTAATTCATTCTCAAAATTTATAAGTATTGCAACTAAATATAATATTAATGCTACTATTATTTTCATACTTTCCTTTTTCATTGAAATAACTTTCCCCCTTTATTTTTTATGCTCAATATGTTCAATGCCCACTTCAAACACCTGCTGAACATGTTCATCATCTAATGTATAATAAACTTCTTTTCCATCTCTTCTACTTTTTACAATTCCACTTTTCTTTAAGGTTGCAAGTTGATGAGAAATAGAAGATTTAGTCATTCCAAGTACATTTGCAATGTCACATACGCACATTTCATTTTGGTCTAATGCAAATAGTATTTTAGTTCTTGTTAGATCACCTATTATTTTAAAAAACTCTGCTAAATTATCAAACAAACTTTGTTTTGGCATTTTTTTTATCGTACTCTCAACAACATCTTTGTGAATTATATTGCAATCACACATAAATTCATTTATAGACATATTATATTCTCCTTTCTGCTAATAGTTGAATATATGTTCAACCGTTTCTTTTATTATATTATAGTTGAATGCACGCTCAATTGTCAATGTTTTTTTAATAATTTATATTTTTATTTGACTTGATTATATTAATAGCAGTCCATCCATAAAATCTAGTTAAAAACATAAATTTATTGCGCTCCTCGGTTCAATACGTGTTTTAGCAATTCTAACGTAAAATTGAACGAGCCTCTCGGTCTCCCGCTTCCTCCTTCAATTTTCCTTAAGAATTGCACAAACACTCCAATCACATCCGGTGCTCATAAATTGATGTATTTTAACTGATTTTATTAGTATTCTATCAATTATAGAGTAGCGCGAAGAGATTTCCATTTATATTTTTCGAGCGGGTTACGGGTGGGGACCGACAAGCATAGATTATGTTTAGAAAATTTAGCGCCAGCTAAAATTTCTAAACATAATCTGCGCAGTTGGGGCGCGCGAGAAAAAATATAAATAAATCTCTGGGAGCGAACTTAAAAATTAATTTATTTTAATAATTTGAAATTTGTTATCAAATGAGTAAATTCAGGAAGATCCCTAAAATTTCCTCACACAAATTATAATTTATTTTAAATTCGTCACACATATATTATTTCTATAATATAATATGTTTAGGTGATTATATGGAAAACTTACGCAAAGGTTCAAGAGGACCAATAGTAGAACTTCTTCAGAGTACTTTAATGAAATTAGGTTTTTATAGAGGCACTATAGATGGAATTTTTGGAAATTTAACAGAGGACGCTGTTAAAAGATTTCAAAGAAATTTTGGTTTGATTCCAGATGGAATAGTAGGTACTTCTACATGGAATACTCTTTTTCCATACATAAACGGTAGAACTTCTTACACTATTCAAAATGGCGATACCTTATATAGTATTGCTAGAAAATATAACACTACCGTAAATAGAATACTTGCTGCAAATCCGAATATTAATCCAAATAACTTAATCGTTGGTCAAAGAATTATTGTTCCTTTTGGAAATATAGTTCCAACTAATATGAGTTACAGCTCAGATATTTTGCAAATGAATATTTCTGCTCTTTCTCAAATTTATCCATTTTTAGAAATTGGCTCTTTAGGCTATAGTGTGCTTAATAATTCTATTCCATACATAAAAATAGGAAAGGGAGACACCGAAGTTTTTTATAGTGCTGCAATTCATGCAAATGAGTGGATTACTTCTCCTTTGCTTATGAAATTTGTTGAAGATTTTTGCTTAGCATATGTTAATAATAGTACAATTTATGGATATAGTGCTAGAAATATCTTTGAAAACACATCTATATATATCGCTCCTATGTGCAATCCAGATGGTGTTAATTTAGTTACAGGGAAAATAAGTCCTGGCACTTCTATATATAATCAGGCAAAGACTATTTCAAATAATTATCCTTCTATTCCTTTTCCAAGTGGTTGGAAAGCAAATATTAGGGGTGTGGAATTCACTAACCTCCACTTTTTTATTTTGAAAAAATAATGTAGTAATTTTCTACACCTACAAAATCTTGTATTTATTTTATACAACATTACTTTTAAATGATTTGTCATTATTTAAAAATTCGTCTATTTCAATAAATTCATCTATATTTTCATTTATCGTATTTAGTGGAGCAAAATTAAAAGTTATAAATACATTTTTATCTTTATCTATTTCTATTTTATCAATAATTCTAAATAAACAAGATTTACTTATTTCCTTCATTTCTAGAAATTCATTAATTATTTTATTCATTTGCTTTTCATCACTTTTATTGTTTGTCAATTGATAACCTTGAAATTCTTGTAATCTATCCGTTAATTTACTTTTTTCATTAATTAACTTTTCTCTTTCTAATATAAATTTTTCAGAAATTCTTTTAAAATCCATATCCGTCAATATTCCATTTAGTTTATCCTCATATAAGTTATCTAATTTTCTATTAATATTTGCTATATTAATATCCATTTCTTCAATTTGTTTCTTAGTAGCTGATAATATATCTATAGATTTATTTTTTGCCTTTTTATATGTATCTTCTAGCAAACTACGATTTACATATATTTTACATACTTTTCTTACTATCTCTATAATTTTATTTTCAAATTTTAAGTAATTTAAATTTCTAGCATAGCAATTTCTTTTTTTATAATCTGAATCTACTATGTATGGAATCTTTGGACGATTGCTATGATGATTAACTTTTAATACAATTTGCATTTGCCAACCGACAATGTTTGCAATAAATCAAACCTCTCAATAAGTAATCATATTGTTTTATAACTCTTTTACTTCTTTCTTTATGTATTACTTGAACTTTTTCAAATATGTCTTTATCAATTATGGCTTCATGCGTATCATTAACCCTTATATAATTTTCCTTTTCTACTTTACGAAGTTTTTTTACTTTATAAGAAACAACTGATACCTTATTTTGAACTGTATTACCTATATACACCTCGTTTTTTAGCATATTGCATAGTGTTGTTGCATTCCATAAATAATTTGTTCTATTTTTATCCTGAACAATTCCTGTCTTTCTATATCCTAATGGACTTAAATAATGATTATCATTTAAATATTGTACTATTAGTTTAGTTCCCGTTCCATTTGCATACATATCAAATATTTTCTTAACTATATCAGCGACATTAAAATCTATAACTAATTTATTTTTGTTATTCAAATCTTTTTTATATCCGATATGCAGATGTGCTACATAAATATTCTCCTTGCTTTTGCTTTTCTTTGAAAACACTTCTTATTTTTTTAGATATATCTTTTGCATACATATCATTTAAAATTGCTTTAAATGGTGTAATATCATTATTTATTGTTTCGCTATATGTATCTATACCATCTAATATTGAAACATATCTAATTTTATTTTCTGGAAAGTAGTTTTCTATATAGTATCCTGTTTTAATATAATCTCTACCAAGTCTAGATAAATCTTTAGTTACTACCATATTTATTTTGCCGTGCTTCTATATCTACAATTAATCTATTAAACTGTGGTCTGTCAAATGTAGTTCCAGATACACCATCATCAACATATTCATCTATAGCATTTAAATCCTGCTCTTTTAAATACCTTTCAATAATTTTTCTTTGATTTCCAATACTTTCACTTTCCTGTTTATCTCCATCTTCACGAGATAATCTAATATACATTCCGTACTTTATAATTTTGAGATATTAGCTTAAACATACCACTCCTTCCCATAAAAATATTTACATTAAAATTATTCTAACCTTATCTTTGATTTTTGTCAGCTGTTTTTTCAATATTTTTATGAAGTTTTTTGTTATCGTAAAAATCATAAAACATTTTACAAATTACTTTATCTATTGATGGTTTTGTTTTATTAAATTTACAGTATATTTTTATCTCGTCTTTTTTCAAAATATACACCTCTTAATAATATTTATTATTACAATAAAATGATATTCATATAATTTTAAAATTGTATTTATGATTTATTCTATTTCTTTAAAATATTAAATCTGTTTTTATGCTATGACACTACTATACTTTATTTTTATTATTTATTGTTTAGATGGGTACAAAAAAAGAGAAAAGGGCACAAAAAAAGATTGTTAATTTATAAATTTAACAATCTTTTTTTAAGAAAATTTTCAAGTATTTTTTATTAAAGCTATAGTATGGCATTTCTACTGCCCAATACTCGCCAGCGTGGTGTCTTGACACCCTTTTTGCTGTTTAGGAAATTTTCTCCTAAAACTTTTAACCCGCTGGGAGAATGTTTTTAACGAAAAACTACGCTTTAAGTATTTACATTTTTTATAATATAAAACATTATCTTTTTTTACGTTGAGAATCTTCTAATGCTTTTATTAAAGCATTAGTAATTATCCTATTTATTACTCTATAGTCAAAAATATTATTAATTATTTTATAGTCTATATTTTTTTCTATTTCTGATTTCTCAATTTTAGGTTTCTTTATTTTTTCATTATACTTTTTTAATATTTCTTCTATTCTTTTTTGTATAAATATCTTTTTTTCAATACTTGTTGGATCTTCAAAAATATATTTTAAAGTAATTCTAGATATTAAAGGCAAAGGTAAAACGTTTTTATAATTATCCTTTGATAAATTAGTAGTAAAAATAATAAGATATCCATTTAAATTATATTCATTTCCAACTAAATCTGTAAATTTTCCATCTTCTAATAATTCATAAAAGAAATTAAAAATGTCCGTATCAGCTTTTTCTAATTCATCAATTAAGATAATTTTTGAATCGCTATTTCTTATCTTGTTGGATAGTTCTCCTCCTCTCTCACTACCTATAAATCCTATTGGCGAACCAATTAAGCTATTAAGAGCTCCTTGAGTTTTATAATTTCCTAAATTAATTTTTATCATTTTGGAATCTGGATATAGAGATTTGTGCAATATTCTAGCTACTTCGGTTTTGCCTACACCTGGATTCCCATTAATTAATAGGGAAAATATTTTCATTTCATCGAGCTTGTATAATATAGGAAAGTTTTTAATCTTCTCCAAAAAATCTTCTTTAAATCTGTCATGTCCTATCAAATCTTTTTGTAAAGATTTTCCTAATTCTTTTAAATTCTCATTGCTCATAGTAATGAAATCTATATTGTAATTTCTACCTTCTCCATATATTGTTTGTATAGTCTTAAATCCATCAAAAGAAGTTATGAACTCTTCTTTAAATTTCGATTTTGAGTTTTCATCCAATAATATATAAATATTGTCTTGTGCAAATGAATTAGCTAATATTTTTTCAATAAGAAGATTTTTCATATCAATATTACTTTTGTATAAATTACTAATATCAACATAATAATTAAAATCATTTTTTAAGTCTAATTTATTATCTAAGTTATTTAAATAAGTGGTAGAATTTATAATTTGACCTAAATTTCTATCTTTAAATTCAATCAATCTTTCAGCAGTAAATGTATAAATTATTTTATTTTTCACTTTCTTTAATCCCCTCATTTTTAAATTCTAAGTCTTGAATAATTGCAATCAAATCAATATATGGTGCTTCTTTCAATTCTATTTTATTATTTTTTTTGCTTTCTTTTCTTGAAGATTTCATTTCATCTAAACCAACATTTGTACTATCTCCTAGTTCCTGCAATTTTGAAAATGTTGTCTTATTTTTTGGATCATATTTATCAGTTCTATATATTCCTATAATATTTACCTTTCCTATTTCTAAATCATATATTGAATATTCATTTTCAAATTCTTTTTCAGCCTTCATCGGAATATCTATATAAAATTTTTCAGTATCCTTCTCACACATTAAATAATACTTATAGTCTTTTAGCACTATATTACTTAATGAATTAATATTAACTTTTAATATTTGTCCGTTTGCATATGTATTAAGAGTATTTCCATTAAATGCTCCACTAATTATTGAATTAGCTTGTAATATTTCCTCATCATTGATAATGCTTAGTTCCACATTATCAATTTTTATAAGCATACCATTTTCTAAACCATCTAAGGTATTAACTACTTTACACTTTTTAATTAATTCACGTAAGTAAACAGAATTTGTATTCTTAATTTCTTGGAATTCTTTATACTCGTGATTTGTTGATTCTATCAATTCGTTTCCTAAATTTGTACCTATTTTAAATCTTTTTAAATTGATTGAACCATCCGTAACATAACTTTCTTTTTGTTGCTTTTCATGTTTATATGAGTCCTCTGCTTTTATTCCTATTCTATTATTAATTAACATTGCAATTTCATACACTTTAGGGTAATTAATATAATATGTATTAAACAATTCTTTATTATTTAATTGATTTTTAGAAAATATAAGAAATATATTTTCTAAATTATTATATATAATTAATAATATAGTTATAATTAAATAAATCCACCTAAAATTGCTTAATCCTTCCCAAAACTCATATACAAATCTATATAGAAATATCATCAATAACATTTCAATTCCAATTTTTATTAATATTTTTAGTTTATTCATTATTTCTCTCCCAACAAAAAAGCAAAATAATTCTGTAATATAAATATCACTTCTTTATTTTGCTTTTCTTTTGTAACTTATTTCTTATTTTATAAATCTTATTTGTAAATTTAGATTAAAATAGTTTTCTCCTTTATCTGGATAAATATCAAACATTTTATATCTAGATGAACTTGGTGATTCTAATTTAGTGTTTTTTATAAGATATTTTACTAAATATTCTTTATAATAAATAGCGTCTAAAACTAATATCTTTCCATCATTTTCAACTAAAATTATTCCGCCAGTAACATCATATTCACCATTCCAAATTACACCAGGCATCATTCCCAATGTAACTGCTAAAAGAAAATCTCCTATTTTCTTTTTATAATACATTTCTGAATTTCCAGTATAATTCAAAATATTATTTTCAGATACATAATGCAATAGTTTACCTATATTTTTTTCTCTTGCTTCATAAGATGCTAGTAGTAAATCTGCTAATATCTCTGGTAATCTCGAATCAATCATCTGTAAATTTTGACTCATTGTACTACTTATAACTTCATCAAACTTTATTTCAGCATTCTTATCTTTCATATATTTTAATCTATCAACTAATTTTGTATTAGTATTAATATTATTTACCTTTTCTATGTCCTCAGCAGATAAACCTTTTATTAAATATTTAAAATTTGTATTGTTCGAAGCATTCAATAATGTTGCTGGACTACCTAGGCTAGACTTTATACTATATCCAACCTTATTAACAATTGTATTTAATTTATTATCTTTTAATTTAGCACTAATATCTTCTTTTGAAGTCGATGATGATTTTATTTTATTTCCTTCTGTTAATTTTTCAAGAATATATTTCATTTCTTGTATTGGAAAGCTACCATTTCCAGGCAATTCCTTAATTATTTTTTCTAATAATACTTCTTTATATTTTTGAATTTCTGTTTTTTTAACATTTGAAATAACTTTATTATTTTTTAGTACATCTACATTTATCCCTTTAATATCAAAGTAATATTCGTTGTTGTTATTTTGAACATATAATCCTATAACTCTAAAAGTGCTATCATCAATTATCTCTAAATTATCATCTACTATCTTCAGGTCTTGATTATCTAATAATTCTAATAAGGCATATAATTCAGACCATTCTCCTCTATTAAATTGCATTGAATTCCTCCAATCTTTTATACATATATTTTGCCATCTCTTCAATTACTGGTATGGACACAGAATTCCCAAACAACTTATATTGTTGTGTTACACTAACATCTTTTGGAAATGAAAATTTTTCTTTTTCTCCATCTTTAAAGCCGTAACCAATAAACCCTTGTAATTTTCCCCATTCATTTGGTGTCATAACTCTAATCCCATCATAATTTAATTCCGACTTCTTATTTTTTACTATTTTACCTCCCAAAGTATAATTAGGTTGTTTTACTAAATTTCTTTCCTTTCCTGAACCTCCCGTCGCTAAAATAGTGTTTGAAATTGGATTTTCTCCTTCGTTTACTATAACATATCCAAATCCATTCCCTTTCTCCTGATGTTTACTTCTATGTCTTTTTAATGTTTCCAAATATGATTCAGACAGATAATATCTTTCATCCACTTTTTTATCTAATAAATCATATAAATTTTTATATATTACTCTTTCTTTTCTTCTTGGTAATGATGGAAATATATATCCATTTGGAATTAAGTCCTTTCTAAATCCCATCATATAAGCTCTAGCTCTCTTTTGTGGCAATCCAAAATCTTTAGTATTTCTTATTATTTCATCTTTATGAATTTTAAGATATCCTCCAATTCCCTCTTCAACCCCTATCATGTGATAACCCAAATCATTTACTAGGGTTTCAACTATTGTTTCAAATGTTCTTCCTCTATCATGTGTTATAATACCTTCAACATTTTCTAGAAGAAAAGCTTTAGGTTTAGTTCTATCAATAATATCTGCAACATCAAAAAATAGTGTTCCTCTTGTTTTATCTTTAAATCCCTCCTTTTTTCCTGCAATTGAAAATGATTGACAGGGAAATCCGCCTAATAATACATCATAGTTTGTTTTTTCAACCTTATTTTTAAATTCTTCACTTGTTACATCATTATATGGATCTTCTCCGTATAAATGAGCATAAGTTTCACATGCATATTTATCAATTTCTGCAGATAATACGTTTGAAAAATTTCCTGTCATTTCAAAACCTTTGCGAATACCACCTATACCTGCAAATAAATCTATTGTTTTCAAACTCATCTTTATACCTCTTTTTATTCATATTATCAAATGTATTCTATCATATAATTTGATTTTTTTCTACTCATATCCATTTAATTTATTTCGAATTTCTTATTTTATATTTATATCAAACATTTGTTCTTTTGTCAATAAAAATTTTACATTTTTTAATATTTTATATATAATTAATACTCTCTCTATCTTATTATACTTATAATATTATATTGTCCCATTTAGGACATAGCTCTGTCCTAAAAATCGCATAGAGTATGTCCTATTTATCGTATAGATATAAAAATAAAAAGTACAAGATGCTTAAAAACACCTTGTTTCTGTAAATATTTTTATATTTCATTATTATAATTTTCTTATATGGAAGTTAATCAACATCACAGGTGTGGATTTAAATCTTCAATTCCCAGCAGGTTGGGAAGAAGCAAGAAGAATTAAATTTGCACAAGGATTTACCTCTCCTGCTCCTCGTGATTATGTAGGAAGTGGTCCTTTAACTCAGCCAGAAGCTCTTGCAATTTATAATTTTACACTTTTCCATAATTTTAGATTAATACTTGCATATCATACTCAAGGCAAAGAAATTTACTGGCAATTTCAAAACTATGCTACAGAAGAAGCAGAACAAATAGGAGTTGCTTTAGCAAATGCTAGTGGATACCGCTTGGCGGATGTGCCTTATAATTCTAGTTTTGCAGGATATAAAGATTGGTTCCTGCAAGAATATAGAAGACCTGGATATACAATAGAAGCAGGTATTGGAGAAAACCCGCTTCCAATATCTCAGTTTAATGAAATTTATAATGATAATATTGGAATACTTGTTTTAGGAGCAGTATTATAATACAAAAAAATGCACAGTAAATAATATTACTATGCATTTTTTATTCTATTTAACTTCTGTTTTCCATAGTCCATGTTTATTACAATACGCATATATTGTTGCTCCTGGAATATATTTAAATCTTACTGCAATTCCTTGCTCGGGATAAAGTCTTACTCTTGTTGTTTGGTTATCGCTAACTTGTGCAACCCACATAATGTAATGATCTTTTTCCATTGGATGCTCTTTTTCTCCTACTTTTACTACAATTTCATCTTCAACTTTTTCGTATACTGGAACATGTTTTTCTTCTGCTGCGTCTTGTGAGTTTGCTACTAATAGTTTCATTTTTTGACCACAGCATGTCATATGGTCTATATCTCCATCAATTAATCCTATAAGGTTTCCACATATATCACATTTATAAAATACAATATTTTTTTCTTTCATTTATATCTCTCCTATTCTTGAACTTCTTCAAACATATCTTTTCCTACTCCGCAAAGTGGGCATACCCAGTCATCATCTATATCTGAAAATTTTACTCCCTCTGCTTCTTCGTCATAGATATATCCACATGCTATACATCTATATTTCATATTACTCACCTCCTATCCTAATAACTCGTCAGCTAATTTATTCATGCTTTCAATATTTACATCATTCATTTTTGATTTAATAGTAACTGTTGTATTACACAAATTTATATCTTTCATCTTTGCTATTATTTCCTTCATACCCTTTGCTGCTGATGGTGCCCAAGTACCATTTTCTATTATTCCTATTTTTCTATTTTGATAATTTTTCCCTTGCAAATGATGTAAAAACTGTTCCATAGGTGGGAATATTCCCATATTATAGCTTGCAGAAGCAAGAACTATTTTATCGTATCTAAATGCATCTTCTATTGCCTCTGCCATATCATCTCTTGTGAGGTCTGTTATGCTTACTTTTTTTGCACCCTTTTCTTCTAAAATTTGTTTCATTTTTTCTGCTGCTTCTCTTGTATTTCCATATATAGATGCGTATGCAATAAATACCCCATCATCTTCTGGTCTATAGCTGCTCCATATATCATATTTATTTATATAATACCCTAGATTTTCTTTTAGTACTGGTCCATGTAAAGGACATATTATTTTTACATCAAGTGTTGCTACTTTCTTTAGCAATGCTTGTACTTGCATTCCATATTTACCAACAATGTTGAAATAATATCTTCTTGCCTCACAATCCCATTCTTCTTCTACATCTAAACTTCCGAATTTACCAAATCCATCTGCTGTAAATAATATTTTTTCACTTTGTTCGTATGTGCACATTACTTCTGGCCAATGTACCATTGGTGCCATAATAAATTGCAGAGTGTGTTTTCCAATATTTAAAGTATCTCCTTCTTTTACAACCACTTTTCTTTCTTCTAAATTTTCAATTTCAAAAAACTGAGGAATAAAATCAAAAGTTTTTTGATTTCCAACTATTTTCATTTCTGGATAAGTGTTTGCAAGTAGTTGTATATTGCCTGCATGGTCTGGCTCTAGGTGTGACACTACTAGATAATCCGGTTTTTCTCCATTTAATTCTTTTTTTAAATTTTCAAACCATTCGTCTGTTTTTCTTCTATCTACTGTATCCATTACAACATTTTTTTCATCTTGTATTAAGTATGAATTATATGATATTCCATTTGGCACTACATATTGGCTTTCAAATAAATCTATTGTTTTGTCATTTACTCCAATATATTTTATATAATCTGTAACTTGTATATTTTGCATTTATCTCATCTCCTACTTATTTGGTATTATATATCATTCTTATATTATTCTGCAATAAATTATCAGTAAAATATATCATTTTACACGCTATTTATGGTAATATATCTTCTTCCTTGTTTATTTAAGTCTTTTTCCCTAGAATTACTTGTATGTTATATTCTCTATTGTTTCTTAATACTGTTAAACTAACTTCTTCTCCCACTTTTTTTGTATAAATATACTTTCTAAGTTCACTCATTTTATTTATTTCTATATTATCTATTTTTGTTATTATATCTCCTTCCTTTAACCCAGAATTATAACTTGGTCCATCTTTAGTTATTTGTGCTACATATATTCCGGAATTAAATTTTAAATTAGAGTTTAAATATGGAATAACATTTTTATCATATGCAAATATTCCTATATTAGCTTCTTCAAAACTAGCATTAGTCTCAAAACTTTCTATTATTGGTTTTACAATGTTTATAGGAATTGCAAATCCTATTCCTTCAGCATTCTCAATTTTTACAGAATTAATACCAACAACTTCTCCTCTTGAATTAATAAGTGGTCCTCCGCTATTTCCAGGGTTAATCGTTGCATCTGTTTGAATTAAATCTTCCATATATGATGTTCCATTTTCATCATCTATTTTTATTGTTCTATCAATTCCACTAATTATTCCAGAAGTAACTGTTCTTTGAAATTCAACCCCTATTGGATTTCCTATTGCATACGCTTTTTCTCCTAATTCTATATTGTCTGAATCTCCTAATATAACCGCTTCTAAATTAGTTGCTGAAATTTTAACAATCGCTAAATCCAAATCTGAATCTGCCCACATAACAGTTCCATTGTATATACTTCCATTTTCTAAAGTTATATAACAACTACTATATTTGTTTCCTGCAACATGCCAATTTGTAAGAATATACCCCTTTGAAGAAACAATCATTCCTGTTCCTAATCCTAAATCTTCTGTACTATTATTCAAAAATATAGCGTTTCCTGTATTTTTTATTTTGGAAATACCAACTACACTTTTAACTACATTTTCTAAAACATTTACATTTTTTTCTTCTCCTTGAATATTTTGCGTCTGATCTATATACGAAGTCCTACTAGCAATAGTATTTGATTCTTCTGAGTATACATCAATATTAATATACATATCGTATATAAATATGCTTGCTGAAGCAATAGTTATTATTAATACAAATGTCATGAATATTTTTTTTATTTTACTTGGCCTTCTTTTATATTCGTACATAAATACCTCCCTTTATAATATCATTTCCTTATTTTACTATTTTAATCCCATAAATTGTAATTTGTTGTTGTGATGTGAGAGGTGTGAAGTGTGAGGTGTGCTTTTTAGGGCTAGGCTACGTAAGGCTTACCCTAATTTCACACTTCCCACATCCCACTTCTCACTTCTCATACAAATTACAGTTAAAAGTAATTGTTGATTTTTTGTTGACTTCAACAAAAAATCTTCATTTACTATTCACTTTTCACTTTTAGTTCTTCACTATTGTAATTTGCAAAGCAAATTACAATTTGTCGAATGTTGTTTGTTTCTATATTTTTGTTACAATTTATTTACATTATTTTGTATTTTATGTTACAATTTAGTAGAACAATTGATTTGTTAGCCGTTTAAAGATATATATATGTTATATTATATTTAATAAAATTTGCAGGAATAAGGGTGGATTGTATGAATAAAAACTTATATGAATTAACAAATGCCCAAAAATCAATATGGCAAACGAGCGAGTTTTATAAAGGGATGTCGATTGAAAACATTACAGGTTCTGTAATTGTTTCACAAAAAGTAAATTTTGATGCTTTAAAAAAAGCAATTAATTTGTTTGTAAAAAACAATGATAGTTTTAGACTAAAATTTATAATTGAAAATGATATTGTAAAACAATATGTAGATGATTATAAAGAATTTGATATAGAAACAGTTTTAGTTTCTTCTGATAAAGATATTAAAAATCTAGAAAGACAAATGTGTGATACACCATTTGAAACCTTGGAAAACTTCTTATTTGATTTTAAATTATTTAAATTCGAAGATGGACATGGTGGTTTTATTATTAACGCACACCATTTAATTTCTGATGCTTGGACAGCAGGCCTTGTTGTTAATGAAATTATGGGCTATTATGAATCTATGCAAAATAGCAATAATATTTCTCAAGAGCTTAATCCTTCATATATTGAATATATTGAATCTGAAAACAAATATTTAAATAGCGAAAAATTTGAAAAAGATAAAGCTTTTTGGAATGAGATGTTTAATACTGCACCTGAAGTTGCCACAATTCCAAGTTTTGTTTCTGATGCTACAGATTCTTGCAAATCTAAAAGAAAGCAGTTTACTATCCCTAAAGAAACTATTTCTTTAATTAATGATTTTTGTAAAAATAATAAAGCTTCAGTTTTTAATTTCTTTATGGGTATATTTTCGCTTTATTTATCTAGAGTTTCTGGCTTAGATGAATTTGTAATTGGTACCCCAATCTTAAACAGAAGCAATTTTAAAGAAAAACAAACGACGGGGATGTTTATAAGTACAATTCCTTTTAAGGTCTCTATAGATAATACTAAATCTTTTGGTGAATTTATAGCTGACATGGCTAGCAATTTTTCTAAAATATATAGGCACCAAAAATATCCTTATCAATATTTGCTAAAAGATTTAAGATCTAAAGATAATACAATTCCAAATTTATATAAACTTTTAATTTCTTACCAAAATGTAAGAAGTAACAAACAAAGTGCTAATATTCCATATGAAGCAAGATGGGTATCCAATAGTTATATTTCTGATGATATAGATGTACATCTATACGATATGAATGATACTGGCAATATAACTCTTGCTTATGATTATTTGATTGACAAATATTCTATTGATGATATTTGTTTTATTCATGCTAGAATTTTACATATTATTAACCAAATTTTAGAAAATAACGAAATATTCTTAAAAGATATAGAAATTGTTACACCAGATGAAAAAAGAAAAATATTATATGATTTTAATAATACAAAAGTAGATTATCCAAAAGATAAAACTATTACCCAATTATTTGAAGAACAAGTAGAAAAAACTCCAGATAATATCGCTGTTGTGTTTGAGAATAAACAATTAACATATAGAGAGCTAAATGAAAGGGCTAATAGTTTGGCTTTTTATCTAAGACAAAAAGGAATTATTAGAAACGATATTGTTGGTATTATGGTCAATCGTTCTCTTGAAATGATTGTTTCTATTCTTGCTGTTCTTAAGAGCGGAGCTTGCTATATTCCAATTGACCCAGAGTATCCTCAAGATAGAATAGAATATATGCTTTCTAATAGTAGTGCAAAAATGCTTTTAACATTTGAAAGTTTAAAAGATAAAATATCTTTTGAAAATAAATTGTTCGTTGAACTTAAAAATGATTTATATAACTATCACAAAAACAATTTAGACAATATAAATAGTCCAGAAGATTTAGCATATATTATTTATACTTCTGGTTCTACTGGTATGCCTAAGGGGGTTATGCTTAAGCATTCAAATATTAATAACTTTATTCAAGGCATGACAGATGTTATAAATTTTTCACAACAAAAAACTATAGTATCTGTAACAACAATTAGTTTTGATATTTTTGTACTTGAGTCTCTTCTTCCTTTACAAAAAGGTTTAAAAATAGTAATAGCTAACGAAAATGAACAAACTGATTTAAACTCTTTCAATAAATTGTGTATTAAAAATGAAGTAAATATTATTCAAACAACACCTTCTCGATTTAACGTTCTAGTTTCTAATGACACTTATTTAGAGTACATGGAAAATATAACAGATATTTTGGTAGGAGGAGAATCTTTCCCAAAATTACTCTTAGATAAATTGAAACGTGTATCTAAGGCAAATATTTATAATGTTTATGGACCTACAGAAACTGCTGTTTGGTCTACCGTAAAAGATTTAACACATTCAAGTATTATAACTATAGGAAAACCCATAGCTAATACAACTTGTTACATTTTGGATAAAAATAAAAATCTTTTGCCTTTATTTACTCCTGGAATTTTATATATTGGAGGAGCAGGAGTTTCTAAAGGATATTTTGCTAATTCTGATTTAACAAAAAAAAGATTTATTAAAAATCCTTACTCTAACGACCTAATATATGATACTGGGGATTTAGCTTATTTTAATGATAATGGGGAATTAATTCATTTAGGAAGAAATGATTTTCAAGTTAAAATTAATGGACATAGAATAGAAGTTGCAGAAATTGAAAATGAAATTTTAAAAATTAAAGGTATAGAAAACTCTGTTGTAGTTAAAAAAACTTTACCTGACAATCATGAATTTTTATGTGCATATTTTACCTCTAACAGTGAAATTGAAATTAACGAGATAAGAAATAGTCTTCAAAAAAAATTACCTAAATATATGGTGCCTCAATACATTGTTAAATTAGACAAATTACCATATACTCCAAACGGTAAAATAGATAGAAAAAAATTACCTGTTCCTGAGCTAAAAACAGACAACAAAGAAATAATTTTGCCTAGAAATAACACGGATAAATCGTTAATATCTTTGCTAAGAGAAATATTAAATATTGATAATATTAGTATTAATGATTCCTTTTTTGAACTTGGCGGAGATTCATTAACAGCTATAAATTTATGTACAAAAGTTTATAGCAAGTTAAATGTGCAAATTTTTGTTAAAGATGTTTTGGAAAATCCAATTATAAAAGACCTATCTGATTTAATATTTTCAAAAGATGTAAAAATATCCAATAATAAAATACAAAAGGCAGAACAATCAGCCTATTATCCTGTGTCTGCTGCACAAAAAAGAATATATTATGCATCTAATATTTCTGGGAAGAATTCGATCCTTTACAATATCTCAGGAGGTTTGATACTAGATAAAATGCCTGATGTTTCAAAATTAGAAAACGCTTTTAATGAATTAATTAAAAGACAAATTTCTTTAAAAACATATTTTTCAATAGAGAATAATGAAGTAGTTCAAAAAATTCAAGATAATATAGATTTCAAATTAGATTTAGAAAATAATGTTATTGAAGAAAAGCAAATTAAATCTATATTTGATGATTTTATAAAACCATTTGACTTGTCCAAAGCACCATTATTTAGAGCTAAAATAATAAATCTAAATAATGGAAAAGCATTGCTTGCAATAGACATGCACCATATCATTTCTGATGGAACTTCTTTATCTATATTAGTTAATGATGTCTGCAAAATATATAATAATGAAGAAATTCCTGCATTAAAAATAGATTATAAAGATTATTCTGTATGGGAAAACAACAAGCTAAAGAGTGGAGATTTCCAAGAAGCAGAGAATTATTGGATAAATCAATTTAAAGATGAAATCCCTGTGCTTAACTTGCCTACAAAGCCTAGACCTGCAGTTCAATCGTTCGAGGGAAATAAAATATATGCAGTAATTGATAAATTAAATACAAAAAAAATAGATGAATTAGCTAAAACTTTAGGTGTTACTCCTTATATGCTTCTTTTATCAGTTTATTATATTTTGCTCTCTAAATATACATCTCAAGAAGATATTATTGTGGGAACTCCTATTGTAAATAGAAGTTCTAGTGAACTTTATGATATTGTTGGTATGTTTGTTAATAGCTTGCCAATTAGAATGAATATTGATAGCAATTTATCTTTTTATGACTTCGTGAAATCTGTTAAAGATAAATGTCTTGAAAGTTATAAATATCAAAATTATCCTTTTGATGAATTAGTAAACAAATTAAATTTGACTCGTGACACAAGTAGAAACCCGTTGTTTGATACAATGTTTATTTACCAAAATAATGGATATCCTCCTGTTTCGTTTGATGGAATAAGCACAGATTTTTATATGCCAAAATCTAAAATCTCTAAATTCGATTTATCTTTAGAGATTATTCCTGATGCAGAAACCCTTAAGTTGTCATTTGAATATGCAACTAAATTATTTGATGAAGCATTTATTAATAACTTATCAAATCACTATATAAATATTTTAAATGCTATTTTGGATAATACTGATATAAAAATAGCAGATATTTGTATCCTTTCAGAAGATGAAAAGAAAAAAATTCTATATGATTTCAATGATACAAAAGTGGATTATCTAGAAGATAAAACTATTACTCAATTATTTGAAGAACAAGTAGAAAAGACTCCTGATAATGTTGCAATTATATTTGGAGAAAACAAATTAACATATAGAGAGCTAAATGAAAAAGCAAACAGTTTAGCTTATTATCTGAAAA
Organism: uncultured Clostridia bacterium; assembly: GCA_944392485.1. Taxonomy (GTDB): domain Bacteria; phylum Bacillota; class Clostridia; order TANB77; family CAG-508; genus CAG-452. Next base: position 29,716 of record CALXWO010000006.1, read on the forward strand.
GCAAAGCAAAAGTTAATAAAAATGACATAGTAGGAATTATGATTTCACGTTCAATAGAGGTTATTATTGCTATGCTTGCTGTTATAAAGGCAGGAGGAGCATATATTCCAATAGACCCAACTTTTCCAAAAGATAGAATTGACTATATGCTAAGTAGCAGTAGTGCAAAAATATTGTTAACACAAAAAAAATTAGAAAATAGGATCAACTATAACTCTAAATTGTCTATAGATTTAAATAATAACTATATTTATAGTTTGCCAAATAAAAATCTAGAATGTGTTAATACTCCTGATGACCTAGTATATGTAATCTTCACTTCTGGTTCTACAGGAAAGCCTAAAGGAGTTATGCTTACCCATAGAGTGCTATCAAATTTTACAAATTACTGTAATAACTATGTAAAATATCTAAAAAATCCAATGTATCAAACCATAGTTTCAATAACAACTATAAGCTTTGATATATTTGTATATGAAACACTTATATCTTTGCAAAGAGGACTAAAGGTAGTAATAGCAAACGAAAATGAGCAAACTACTCCACATTTACTAAATAGCTTAATGGAGAAAAATGGTGTAAATATAATACAAGCTACACCATCTATTATGCAAATTTTTTTAAATTGCATAAATGATATGCCTACACTAAAAAATCTTAAATATGTTGTATTAGCAGGAGAACAATTGCCTTTAGACTTAGTTAAAACGTTGCATAAACTCGCTAATATAACCGTATATAATGGTTATGGTCCTAGTGAAACATATTATTCAACACTAACAGAAATGGATGACAAATTTATAACGATAGGAAAACCAATATATAATTCTCAAATGTATATTTTAGACAAAAATATGAAACCTGTCCCAATTGGAGTTACAGGGGAAATATACATATCAGGAGAGTGTGTTGGAAATGGATATTTAAATAATCCAGATTTAACAAAAAAAAGTTTTATCGCAAATCCATTTTTATCTGGTACAATAATGTATAGAAGCGGTGATTTAGGCAAATATTTACACGATGGAAATATAATTTGTCTGGGGCGATTAGACCATCAAGTAAAAATAAGGGGGTTAAGAATTGAATTAGAAGAAATAGAATCTCTTGTTTTGAAATATCCACATATTGCTAAAGCAGCTGTAGTAAAGCAAACTGTACAAAACAGAGAATTCATTTCTGTATATTATGTTTCAGATAAAAGAATATCTGCAAATTCGTTTAGAGAATATCTTTCAAAATATTTGCCAAAATATATGGTTCCCTCATATTATATGCCATTAGACGATTTACCATATACACCAAATGGTAAAGTTGATAAAAAAAATCTACCTTTACCAACAGTATTATCAAATACAGATAAAGAAAACTATGTGGCTCCAAAGACCAACTTGCAAAAACAACTTGTAAATATATGGGAAAAAATATTAAATACAGAACCTATAGGAATTAATGATAATTTCTTTGAACTTGGTGGAGACTCACTTTTAGCAATGACCCTAAATTTAGAAATATCAAAATTAAGTAATACAGTAACATATCAAGATATTTTTCATTTTCCAACCATTTCTGAATTAGAAAAAATAATAGAATCTAATGAAAAAACTCCTTATTTTAAAAAGGTAGAAAACTTATCTGTTGATACAATGAACATACTTAAGTGTGCTACAAAAAAACAAAAAATACAAAAATATAAATTTAATAATGTCTTGTTGACGGGAAGTACTGGTTTCTTAGGCATACATATATTAAATGAGTTATTAGATATTGAAAATACAAAAATTTATTGTATAATAAGAGAGGAACCTGGACTTACACCTAAACACAAATTATTACAAAAATTAAACTATTATTTTGGAAACAAGTATGATAATTTGATAGATAAAAGAATTTTTATAGTAACTGGAAATATTTGTGCAACAGATTTTGGATTAAAACAGGAAGATATATCTAGACTGGCAAATTCAATAGATATAGTTATAAATTGCGCCGCTAATGTTGCTCATTTTGGAAATTATGATAAATTTTATGAAACAAATGTATTAAGTGTTAAATACATTATAGCTTTTTGCCAAAAGTATAATAAAAAACTTTATCATATTTCTACCATGGGAATCGCAGGTTTATCTTTAGACTCGTCTTATCCTTCATTCAAAAAAAGAAATGACGTTAAATTTGACGAATCAAGCCTATATATTGGACAAGAACCGGAAACTGTATATACATACACTAAATTTCAAGCTGAAATTGAAATATTAGATGAAATAAATAAAGGACTAAATGGATATATTTTGCGTATGGGAAATTTGATGCCAAGGTATAGTGATGGAATTTTTCAAGATAATGTGGAAGAAAATGAATTTATTAATAAAATGGCCTCTTTTATAAGAATAGGCGCAATACCAACATATTTAATAAATTATTCTCTCGAAATTACTCCTGTGGATTTAGCTGCAAAGGCAATATGTAAGATAATAACACATCCTACAAATCTAAATAGAATTTTTCATATATTTAACTATAAAAGAGTTTCAGTTAAAAGATGCCTAGGATTATTAAGAAAATCTAATTTCAATATAGATGTATTAAAAGAAAATGATTTTATAAATAAGGTTGGGAATATCTTGAAAGATGATCAATCAAAAAAAATGCTTGAATTTATATTAAATGATTTTGACGAAAACAAACATGTTAGTTATGAAGCTAATATGAATGTAAAATCAGATTTTACTAAAAATTATTTAAGAAAAATTGGTTTTTGCTGGCCAAAACTTTCTACGGGATATTTAAATAATTTTATTAAAATATTAAAGAAGGTGATATAAAAATGTCCTCAACTCATGATATTATTATCTTCAGTATCTTAATAGCTATATGTATTGTATTAATAGGACTTTCTAAATTTGTATTAAGTCAAAAGAAATTAAAACAACTACAAAAAATATTTGTTATAATATTTGGATTGATGTTTTTATGGATATTTACTATGGCAATACAAATTATATGTTTAAATAAGTTCGATATAAGTATTAAATATTTTTATTATATATACTACATTAGCATATGTTTTTTGCCACTTGCTTATTTATTTATGGCTATTATATTTGAAAAAGGAGATTTAAAATTTAATAAAAGGTTAATTTTATTATTTATTGTTCCAACTCTTTCACTAATTTTATTATGGACAAATGATTTACATCATTTGTTTTATAAAGAATATTCTACTAGCTTATCTACTGAATACGGAGAATATTTTTATGTACATACCTGTTATTCATTTGCAATTTTTGTTGTTGCATTATTTATCTTACTAAAATATACAATTAAAAATGCTGGCTTTTTTTCAAAACAAGCTATATTAATATTTATAGGAACAATTATTCCTCTTAGTATAAATATTTTAGGAAGCATTCAAATTATACCGGTTTCTATATACGCAACACCAATAGCTTTTGCAACATCAGTTGTGTGTATTACATTAGCAATCTTTAATTTTGACTTTTTAAAAATAACACCTATTGCTCTTCAAAGGATAGTTGATAGAATATCCGATGGATATATAGTTGTTAACGAAGATTATTTTGTCACTGATTTTAATCAAACTTTTCTAAATATATTTGGAGTTGTTGCTCCAGATGTTAGAAATAAAAATTTATTTGAATTAATAAAAAGCTATAACGAATTTAATATTGACGAAGAAATATTACAAAAAGCTTTAAATGATGTAAATGGTACAGACAAAACTATTACTTTAGAAGAACATTTTGATAAAATAGATAAATATTTTCATATTGAAATTAACTGTATAATGTCTAAAGGAAACTTTTTAGGAACACTAATACTTTTAAAAGATGTAACTCAGCATTATATAGATATGCAGACTATTAAAGATAACCAAGATATGCTTATAGAAAAGGAACGTTTAGCTTCTCTTGGACAAATGATTGGTGGTATTGCACACAACTTAAAAACTCCAATAATGTCTATTGCTGGTGCTGCACAAGGTATTTCTGATTTGATTAGTGAGTATGAGTCTAGCATTGGCGATCCAGAAGTAACAATAGAAGATCACCATGCAATTGCCTCTGATATGAAAGATTGGATTGAAAAAATCCGTACACACTTATCTTATATGTCTGATGTAATTACAGCAATTAAAGGACAAGCAGTTAATTTTGCAGACCAAACATCTACATCTTTTACAATAAAAGAATTGATTAACTACGTAAACATATTAATGAAACACGAATTAAATAACGCATTAATTAATTTAAATATACAAGCTGATATAGACACTAATATAAATGTAAATGGAAATATAAACAGTTTAGTGCAGGTTATAAATAATATTATTTCTAATGCAATTCAAGCATATCAGCAAATAGGTAAAACAAATGAGAATATTGATTTTAATATATATAAAGAAAAAAGTAATTTAATATTTAAAATAACAGATTATGCAGGTGGACTTCCAAAAGAAGTTCAACAAAAATTATTCAAAGAAATGGTTACAACAAAAGGTAAAAATGGTACAGGGCTCGGTTTATTTATGTCATACTCAAATATTAAAGCTCATTTTAGTGGTAACCTTAGATATACAACTGAAAAAGGAAAAGGAACTTCTTTCTACATAGAAATTCCTAACTAATAATATAAAAAGCTACTATTTATGAATTTCATCATAAATTTCTTTTAAAAAAAGGAAATACTATTTAAAAGTATTTCCTTTTTAATTTTTTTAGTTATCTGAATCTTCCAGTGAACCAAACAGCTCATCAAATTTTTCTTCTAATTCTTTTTGTATATCATAAGACAAAATTTCGTTATCTCCATTGTCTTCATTTATATTCTCCTTAGTCTCTTGCTTGTTTTCTATCTCGTCCTCAAATAAATCATCTAAACTCTCTATCTTTGTATTTTGCTCTTTTTCTTCTGTTTCTTCAACATAAGGATTATATGGATTGTATTTTCTCCATTTTCCTCTATCTATTGGATCTATATCATTATGGCTACATGCATATTGATTTACTAGTTTTATTGTATCATATTTAAAATAATAATATTTTTGTGCTTTTATTGGCTTTACACCTTTTTCAAATATAATACACAAATCATTATCCAATCTTCTTAATTCATCTGGTGTCATAAGTGGTCTTGCCATAATTTGATCTGATTTGTTATATCCCTGTCTCCACATATGCTTATCTTTACTTACAGACCAACTGTCTCTATTTATTGTTTTTTCTCCCAATTCCTTTGAGAAATACTCAACCGTTTTTTGTGAGTTACTTCCTAAAAATAATGTAGTATCACAGTTACCTATTATTGTTTCATGGGACTTTTCATAAACCGCTTCTAGCTGGTCTAAATTTTGCAAAATAACACTAAAAGATATTTTTCTACTTCTTGATGTTGATATTTTTTTATCAAAATCCGGAATTCTACCTATGTTTGCGAACTCATCTAATATAAAATATGTAGGTTGTGGAAGTGCTCCACCGCTTATATCTGCAAAATCATATAATCTTTGTATCATTTGAGAAAAGAAAATTGTAAGTAAAAAGTCATATGCCGCATGTGTATCTGATGATATTACATATAATGCTGTCTTTTTTCTTCCTATATCTTCAAAATTTATTGTATTTGTTGATGTAAGTTCTGCAATTTCCTTAGAATCAAATTTACCTAATTTTGATTGAAGTGATGATAAAATTGATCCATATGTTTTTTCAGGAGCAATTTCTATAGATTTATAATTCATTCTTGCTGGGTGATCGTATGGTAATTGATTCATAAGTTCTGTTAAAAGATTTCCTGCTCCACTGCTATTTGCAGCTCTAACAAGTTCTGCACAGCTTGCTAAATTTTGTTCTTCTTCCGGCCTTGTTGCAAGCAAGTAATATATCAATGCTTTTAATAGCATTTCTGCCATATCATCCCAATATGGATCTGCTTGATTTTTTATATCGCTTTGTCCTTTTACTATTGTATTTGCTATAACATCTACATCAATTTCATTTTGTATATGCATTAATGGATTATATCCGTCACTATTTTTTGGATTAACAAGATTTAAAATTTTTATTTCATACCCTTTAGATTTTAAATAACCTGCTGTTTTATCATATAACTCCCCTTTAGGATCAGTAAATACATAAGAACCTAAAAGCTGATAAGCATTTGGAATAACATATGATGCAGACTTACCAGATCCTGATCCGTCCTACAACAAGAACGTTTGTGTTTCCTCTTTTATCAACAGGTAAATAGTGGTTTTCTGCAAGCAATATTCCCTTTTTCTTGCTTAATATTTCGTATTGTTCACCTGTTGCCCAATCACTTGAGCCATGCTCTATATCTGTATATTCATTTTTAGGCATTGATTTAACAAATCCAATAACAGCACAAATTAATAATAATATTGTAAAATATCCTTCTGTTTTCCAAAATGTACCTACATAATCGCTTTGAAAAATTTTGCCTAAATTATTTCCTACATCTGTAATACTAGAAAACATATTCCCTATAAATGTTTCAAAATTAAAAATACCGATTTGTTGTTGCTTCAACTATACTAACTGTTATAGGCGAAACTAATACTATGGATAATATTACCCATAGTACTGCAACTACTATAAAAACCATTTTACTCTTTTTTAATGTCTTTTCTATTTTATAATTCATATTTCTTCACCTTTTCTTTTGTAAATAATTATCTAACTTCATCTCCAGGCATTTTTCTGTTTACTTCTTTTTTAACTATTTTTTTGTTATCCATTGCTTTGTTATCCATTGCTTTAATTACTACAATTTCATTGCTAGGTAATTTATTTGCCCATTTTGATTCGTATTCACATGGATCCATTTCTCTTCCAAATTGTGGTTTTGCTTTTCCTTGCATGTTTTATCCTCCTTAATTTTCTAATACAGGATTTCCTCCTACTATTCTTATACTATCGTCTGATAAATCTCTTATTTCAAATGCAAAATAATTTTTAAATGGTTTTAATTTGCATTTTCCTTTTACTTCATTTGTTTTTTCATCAAAGTACAGTACTGGCTTTACTTCTTCTGTAGTTTCTGGATCTATAATTGATATTGGTCTTTTTAAATTTGGTGTGTATTGAACTTCTTTATATTCTGTTTCTTTTTCGCTATATAATGTTTTAAATTTAAATGGCATTGGTTTTTTTGTAATTAATACTTGGTCCCCTTCCAGAACTCCATTATTTATTACTACTTTTTCTTGTCCAAATGATAATATAACTAATTTATTACCTTCTGGTTTAGGGTCATTTACGTAAAATGTTTTTTTCTTTTTATCCCCAACTAGCTCCTCTGTAAAATCTAATCTCTCAACAGTATATTTTGGAGCATTTTTTGCCATTTCCTTTTCTGTTTTATTTACCTCATAAATTACTGTGTTTACATTTTGTGGATCTGTTATACTAAAATGTTTTCCTTGTATAAATTCTTCCATGCTTGTTAGCACCTCATTTCTACATATATTAATGTATTTTATCGTTTGTATAATTCCTATTAAATTATACAATAAAATAATATGTGTGTCAACCATTTTTGTGGATTATGTAACCTTTATATGCTTTTTAAAATACTATGTCTTGTATGACGCCAATTACTTACAACATCTAGAATTAGTTTCATAATATATTTATACTTTTAAATATTAATTGTTTGCTCTTCGCGGATTAAAATCTGATATGCTTTTTAATCTTTCAAACAATTCTCTTTCGTCTTCTGTTAATTTTTTAGGTACTACTGTTTTTACTTCTGCTATTAAGTCTCCTCTTCCGCCTCTTCCATCTTTATATCCTTTTTGTGATATTTTTACTTTTTCTCCACTTTGTATTCCTGGTGGAACATATAGAGAAATTGTATCATCTATTGAATTTATATTTACTCTTTTACCAAGAGCAGCTTCCCAAGGCGTTAAAAATAAATCTGTTACAATATCATACCCTTGTAATTTAAATTTTTCTGAGTTTTGTATGTTTATTTTTATAAACATGTCTCCATTTTTTCCGCCGTTTGACCCTGGTTTTCCTTGCCCTAAAAGTCTTACTTTCTCGCCATTTCTTATTCCTTCTGGTATTTTTACAGAAAATGTTTTCATTTTACCGACTTACTGTTCTTAAAGATATTTTTTTTTCGGTTCCATAATATGCATCTTCTATTCCAACATTTATTTCTGTTTCTATATTATCACCTTTAATTGCTGGCTTTTTCTTTTGCTTTGTTTTTTCCTCTTTTATTTCTGTTGGTGCTCCAAAAAACATATTAAAAAAGTCACTAAACAACGAATCTTTGTCCCTTTTGCTTTCTTCGTATGCTTTTTTATCTTTTTTCTTTCCTATATGTGTATTCCACATTCTGTCATATTTTCTTCTTGAATTTGCAGAAGATAAAACTCTGTATGCCTCGTTTATATCTTTAAATCTCTCTTCTGTTTTTTCATCTCCACCATTTACATCTGGATGATATTTTTTTGCTTGCTCTCTAAATGCGTTTTTTATTTCTTCTGCATTTACTTTATTTGTATCTAATCCTAATATTTTATAATAATCTTTAAAAATCATTTCAACATCCTCCGAGGTGAATTCTGTTTATTCCTCTAACATTTTTGCAACTTAAAATCTTTTTGTATTATACCATATAAACATGTTTTTGTGAATATGGCTTTTATAACTTTTTTTGTTTTTTTATTGCTTTTTTTGTAATATTTGAATATAATTCTTGTAGAATTATATTAAGGAGGAATAATATGCGTAAAGGTGTTCATTCACAAGACGATTATGAATATAAAATTATTGGTGTTGATGATGAATTAGGAATATTAGACTCTTTAAAAGTTTTTTTAAACCGCGCAGGTTATGGATTTATAGGAGTTAGCGATCCTTTAGAGGCCATTGAAAAAGTCAAGACCGAACATTTTGACTTAATGCTTCTAGATTATATTATGACCCCTATCCACGGAGACCAAGTAGTTGAAGAAATACGTAAATTTAACAAAGATTTATATATTTTACTACTTACTGGTCATAAGGATTTAGCTCCACCTCTAGACACTATTAAAAGACTTGATATTCAAGGATATTGTGAAAAAAGTGATAAATTTGACCAATTGCTTTTGCTTATTGAATCTGGTGTTAAAGCAATTTCTCAAATGAACTTAATAAAAGATATCAATAATGAACTAAAAGATACTTATGACAAACTAGAAAAAGCATATTTAGAAACAATACAAGTATTGCGTTATACAGTAGAAGCAAAAGATACTTATACAAGAGGACACTCTGATAGAGTATCAGAATTTTCTATGCTTCTTGGACAAAAATTGGGACTTTCTGATAAAGAAATTAATACTCTAAAAATAGGTGGTTTATTCCACGACATTGGAAAAATTGGAGTTCCTGATAGTATTTTGTTAAAAGAAAGTAAACTTACAGATGATGAATATTCAGAAATTAAAAATCATCCTTCCATAGGTGCCCACATCTTATCAAATGCAACAATTTTTAAAGAGGTTATTCCAATTGTAAAACATCATCACGAAAGATATGATGGAAATGGTTATCCTGGTAAATTAAAAGGAGAGGAAATTCCTTTGCTAGCACGAATTACTGCAGTAGCTGATGCTTTTGATGCAATGTCATCAAAAAGAACTTATAGAAATTCTTTAGATATAGACACTGTTAAAGCAGAAATTGAGCGTTGTAAAGGAACACAATTTGATCCAAAATGTGCTGATGCATTTTTAGATATTTTAAATAACCATTATAACGAAATAAAAGAAATACAAGAAAAATATAAATCAGAATAAATAAACAAAAAATTCGCCATATGGCGAATTTTTTTATTTGTTTTATTAAAATTATTTTATTCTATACCTAAATACTCATTATATGTGCATTCCCTATCTATTATTTTATCTTTCCTCAAATCTATTATTCTATTTGCTACAGTCTCTGTTAATTGATGGTCATGAGATGTAAATAATAAATTTCCTTTAAATTTTTTCATTCCTTCATTTAATGCAGTTATACTTTCCATGTCTAAATGATTTGTTGGTTCATCAAATATTAAAAAATTTGCACCTGAAAGCATTAATTTTGACAATACGCATCTTACTTTTTCTCCACCTGATAATACCTTTACATTTTTTAGTGCTTCATCACCAGAAAATAACATTCTTCCTAAAAATCCTCTTACATATGTTTCATCTGGATCTTTAGAATATTTTCTTAGCCAATCTACTAGTATTTCGCTATTCTCAAAAAGATAAGAATTATCTTTTGGGAAATAGTCTTTTGTTATTGTTTGTCCCCAAATTATTTCTCCAGAATCTGGCTCTACTTCTCCTGCAATTATTTGAAATAATAATGTAATAGCAAGTTCATTATCTGATAAAAATGCAATTTTGTTGTCTGCTTTTACAGAGAAGGAAACATTTTTTAAAACTTCTTGTCCATTTATTTTTTTACATATATTACTTACTGTAAGAATTTCTTTACCTGGCTCTCTATCTGGTTTAAAATCTATATATGGATACTTCCTATTTGATGCCTTAATTTCTTCTAATTGAATTTTTTCTAGTGATTTTTTTCTTGAAGTTGCTTGTTTTGATTTTGAAGCATTTGCACTAAACCTTGCAATAAATTCTTGTAATTCTTTTATTTTTTCTTCTTTCTTTTTGTTTTGCTCTCTTGCTTGTTTTAGTGCAAGCTGGCTAGATTCATACCAAAAATCGTAATTTCCAGGATAAACTTTTATTTTCCCAAAATCCACGTCTGCAATATATGTACATACTTTGTTCAAAAAATACCTATCGTGTGATACTACAATAACTGTATTTTCATAATCTATTAAAAATTCTTGCAACCAATTTATACTTTTTACATCTAAGTCATTTGTAGGCTCGTCAAGAAGCAAAACGTCCGGATTTCCAAATAGGCTTTGTGCAAGTAAAACTTTTACTTTGTCTTTTGCTTCTATTTCTTTCATTAGTTTATAATGTTCTGTGCTTGGAATTCCTAAATTATTTAAAAGAATAGCTGCATCGGATTCTGCATTCCAGCCATCTAATTCTCCAAATCTTTCTTCTAATTTCCCTGCTTTTATTCCATCTTCTTCAGAAAAATCTGGTTTTGCATAAATAGCTTCTTTTTCTTTCATTATTTTATAAAGTTCACTATTTCCCATAATTACAGTGTCCATAACAGAATATTCTTCGTATGCAAAGTGGTCTTGACTAAGTTTTGATAATCTTTCTCCTTTGTCTAAAGAAACCTCTCCTTTGCTTGGTTCTAATTCTCCTGACAACACTTTTAAAAATGTTGATTTTCCAGCACCATTTGCTCCTATTAATCCATAACAATTCCCTTTAGTAAATTTTATATTTACATCTTCAAAAAGCACTCTTTTACCAAATCTAACTGTTACCCCATTTACGTTTAACATTTATTTCCTCCTATAACATATCCTTCTTTTTTAGCCAAATAAATGCAATGGCTGATACTAATAGTGATATTCCTACTACTATTACAAATCCATATTGGTTGTTTGCAAATGGAAGCGGTACATTCATACCCCAAATACTTGCAATTAATGTAGGTAAAGATAAAACTATTGTTATTGATGCTAAAAGTTTCATAACACCATTTAAGTTATTAGAAATAATTGACGCATGTGCATCCATTGTTCCACTTAAAATATCACTATATATTTTACCCATTTCTATTGCTTGCCTATTTTCTATAATTGCATCTTCTAATATATCGTCATCTTCTTCGTAAGATTTAAGAATTTTTCCTCTCGCCATTTTCTCCATAACTAACTCATTTGCTTTTAATGATGTTGTAATATATACCAAGCTGTTCTGATAATCTAGCAATTGAATTAATTCTTTGTTTCGCATAGATTCTTGTAATGCTACAACCGTGTTTTCTGCTTCTTTATTAATTTTCTTTAAGTCTGTTAAATAATATGAAGCATTTAAATATAAAATTTGTAGCAAAAATCTTGTTTTTTTGTATGTATACATTCCTTTAACTTTTCCTTTTTCAAAGGCATCTATTATTCTATTTTTTCTTAAACAAACTGATATAAAATATTCATCTCTTACTACAATTAATCCTAGTGGAATTGTAGAATATATTTTTTTACCTTTTTCTTCTTCTATTATGGGAATGTCTATAACAAATAATGTCATATCATCTTCTATATCTATTCTGGCTTGTTCTTCGTAATCAAGAGGATATTTTATGAACTCATCATCTATATTTAAATTTGAACAGACATTTTTTATTTCTGTTTCTGTGGGATTAATTAAATTAATCCAGGATCCTGGTCTAAACTCTTTTATCTTTTCAAATTTATTTGTTTCTAAATCTGTGTTGTATATGCTTAGCATAAAATCACCCCTTTTATTTTTATTTAATTGTTTTTTTAACAACAATAAATAGTATAACATAATTTTATTTTTTTGAATAGATTTTTGTTTATTTTTATGTTTTAATATAAAATATCATTATTCTAAATAACTTTCGGGGGGAAAAATGAAAAGATTATTAAGAGTAAGCTTAGACACCTTGGCAGCGTCTTTAATGTCTATATTAATTTTTGTAATGTTAAGTATATTTTTTGATAAAAGCTTAATAAACATTTTTAGTTTAACTTTTCCGATTCAATATTTAAGTTGCATAATAAGTTCAATCTTTTCAACCGGTGCTAATATTAGCAAGCAAAAAGGAAATAGCAATGATGTAATGTCTGGAATTGCAGTTGGTATAATTATTTCAATAATTATATTTTCTGTTTTGCTTTTTAACGTTGACAATTATTTAAATTTTATGAACTATGATACTGACAAATTTTTTGTTTGCTACTCTATTATTCAAATATTATTTCAAACTTTATTACGTTTTATAATAAACAAATTATATTATGAAAAAAACAATAATTTGGCAAATAAATTTTCATTAACATTTTATTTAATAAATTTCATTTGTGTACTTTTTACTGCTGCATCTTTTAAAAATAAGTTTTTAACGATTATTTTTACACTTTGTTGCTTATTTATATATTTGATTTTTATTTATATTAAATCATTTCAAAAATTTAAACTAAATTCTAATGTTTTAAAGTGGATAAAATATGACTCCGTAGAACTTAGCAATTATATATTATTATTAATATCTTATTTGTTTGGTATAAGCAATACTATTTCGTATGGAGAAAATTATGCATTAGCTTTAACAATAACATCATTAATAACTGATACTCAGTGGGATATATCAGACTCGATAAGTATAATTTCAAAAATAGATATAAGTAAAAATGAATTTAATTATAAAAGGCATTTAAAAAATTCTATTAAATTATCATCTATTTTAATTTTAAGTGTTTTAGTAATGTTTTTTATCACTTTTGGTATTTATAAATTTGATATTAATATTGCTTTAATTTTTATAATATTTCATATTTTAGATTTTATTATCTGTCCACTATATAAAATTGATATATATTACTTACAATTAGAATATTCAACTATAAAAGCTGTCGCCATAAATTCTTCTAGTAAAATATTAAGACTTATATTAAGTTTTTTAAAATCTCCTTATTGCACAGTTATAGCCCAATTTGCAGCATCGTTTTACTTGTTAGTAATTTCTCATATAATTTTAAAGAAAAATTTTTCAATTAATAAAAGTGGAGAAATAACGATAAAAAAAGAAGAGCCAATAGTATAAAAGTTAAAATTATTCTTCTAAATTTACTATTCGCTCTTATCTATTAATTTTCTCACAAGGAAGTTATGGTGCACCATCAGAGATTCGAACTCTGGACCTGCCGATTAAGAGTCGGATGCTCTACCAACTGAGCTAATGGTGCTTATTTTTGCACTTTCACATTATAATACCAATCTCTTTCTTTGTCAATCATTAATACTGGTAATTTTCTATAGTAAAAAAATCGTCCTTTGGACGATTTTTTTGTTTTGCTAGTTTTAATATTCTATGTTTCGTTTTTAATAGTATTATTTGTTGTTGTATTAGTTGTGTTTTGTGCAGTATTATTTGGCTTTGTATTTGTGTTACTTGGTTTGCTTTCTGTTTTATTTGTCTCCTCTTTTTTATTGCTTGTTTCTTCTTTTTTATTATTTGTTGAAGAAGTTGTCTTTTTCTTAGTTCCTACTTTTATTATTTTGTTCATTGGATCATATGTGTCTGACGAAAGAACAGTTCTTGATACTTCTGTGCCATTTAATTTTAATACTTTATATGTAATGCTTTTGCATCCATTCATTGCGCTTTGAACAACTTTTTCTTTTCCTTCTTGCATACTACTGTCTTTTTCGTATATTACTTTATATGGTGTATAACTTAATATTTTTGTTACAATATCTACATCATATTCTACATCTTCTTTTACTCCATAGATATCTATTTTTGCTACTCCGCTTCCTATTGAAGTTTTTATCATTATAGGATACTTTCTTGTGTTTTTAAACTTAAAATCTAATGCTCCATATACTACTGTAGCATCTTTTCCAGCACCAACATATCCTGCTAAAAACATGTGATTGTGTCTTTCTACTATTTCTAAGTTGGCATAAACAACGGCATCATATAATGTAGAAGAAATTTGACAAATTCCTCCTGCTAATGTTTGCACAACCTTTCCTCCTGCATACCCCCCAGCTTCTTTATATCCTGCTTCCGCTGTTCTTTTTCCAAGTGTTTTATTATATGAAAATGTTTCTCCTGGTGCTACAACTACCCCATCTAATTTTTTCATTGCAAGCTTTAAATTGGTTGTTCTATCTGTTTTACTTGCATCATATCTTGTGCTAAATGATGAAAGCAAATCTGGAAAAGCTTCTGTTCCTATTTCGTTAATTGTAACATCTGGCACTGTTATAACTAATGGAATTTCGTATTCTTCTTTGTCTTCTTTTAATATTTCCTTTGCCTTTTCTAAATCGAAATCAACTCCATTAACATGTTCAAAAATCTGGAATGGATCTTGAGTATAATATGCATCTTTTGGTTCTGTATAAACTTCTTTATATATTGCATCTATATCTATTGCTTTTGGTTCTTGTTTTATTAATTCTATATTAATTTCTTGATTCTCATTATTGTTTAATATGGTATTTACAATTTCTTGTTTAGTTTGTTCTTTGTTTATACTATTACCTGTAATTCCTTTATTAATAATTAATTTTTCTTCCTCTATATAGTAACTTGGTTCTACTACTGCATTTGGCACTTTTGACGCAATATCATTTAATTTATCATTAAGTAATTCTTCATTGTATGTGTATTCTAATTTAATGTCTTTCCCAAAAAATATTGCTGTTGCAATTTCAAAATTATTAACAAAAATATTGCTACTTCTACCAACTTTATATGCTTCTTCTAATGCTTTTTCTATATTATATTTTGTTTCTATTTGTGCTAATTGCATTTCATATTCAAAGTCTGGAGCTTTAATTAAAATAGTTCCATTTGTTTTTGCAGTATATTTTTCATTTAATTTTTGTAATGCTTCTTCTTTAGATAATTTTTCTATTTCAACTCCATTAATAGTAATATTAGGCATTATATTAGAGTTATTTATATTGAACAACGCAAATCCTGTACTAATAAAAAAAGCAATTACTAATGCTACAATTAGTGAAACAATTATTATTATTTTTTTCTTTTTCTTTTCTATAAGTTGCTCACGTGCATTTTCAATTCTTGATTCGTTTGTATCTGTTTTCTCTTCCTTTTCTTTTTGGCTTGTTTTTACTTCTTTTACTTCTACTTCTTCTTTTTCTTCTTGATTTGTTTCATTTTGTTTTTGTTCTTTTTCTTCTTTTTTCTCTTCTTTTTTCTCTTCTTTTATTTTTTCATTTTTTTTAGCATTTTCTGAGTTCTCTTTGTTTAACTCTTCTTCTTTCTTTTTCATGAAAAATCTCCTTATATATAAAGTATATTCTATATAATATTATCATAATCGATATTTTTTTACAATATATTTATAAAATATAGAATATGCTATTTATATATTTATATTTTATTCCACAAAAAATATTTCTGTTATTGATTTATTTAGTGCTCCGGAAATTTTTTCCATCATTTTTATTGATGGATTTTTTCTACTTCCTTTTTCTAAATGGCATAAGTATCCTGCTGAAACCCCTGACAGCTCAGATAGTTTAAGTAAGGTCATTCCTTGCTGTTTTCTGATTTTTCTTATTTGATTTTTGTACATTTTACACGGCCTCCTTTTTGTCTATTTAACAATATATTAGCATCAACCTTTTTGACAAGTCAATAGTTTTTTTAAAATTTGTTAATTTTTTACATTTTTCTTGTTTACTAGTAGACAAAATTTGATTTATTCTATATAATAATGTAAAATTAAACCTTTAAAGGAGTGTTTGTTATGATTGGAGATATGATTGCAAAAGTTAGAGAAGAAAAAGGTATGACTAAAACTGAACTTGCAAGATTAACTGGAATTAATATTGGTCATTTAACTCATATTGAAAAAGGCGAAAGAAACCCTAGCCATAAAGCGTTAAAAAATATTTGCAAAGCTTTAAATGTACCGTACCAACAATTAATGTATACATACGATAAACAAGTTAGTGAAGAGCAAGAATCTTATGGTTTTATTAATAATATTGCATATGATAAAATCCTTTCTGTTGATTCTTTAACTGGTTTTATAGATTGTCCTGCAAATATGGCAAGTGCCTCTCTTGCTATTAAAATAAATGATAATTCTATGGAGCCTACTATTAAAAATGGAGAGTATGCTTTTATAGAATTTAATTCCTTACTAAACAATAAAGAGGTTGGCCTTTTTTGCTTAAATGGATCTTTACTTTTTCGTAGACTTGTTACTCGCAGAGGAAAAATATTTTTAAAAGCCGATAATAAAAATGTTGAAGAAATTTGCATAAATGATTCTGATACTTTCTACATTGTTGGAAAGGTTTTAAATAGTAAATAATTTAGATATTTTTGTAAAAAATACTTGAATAATATTTTTTTTAATACTATAATATCGTTAGCAAAAGATAAATTTTAAGAGGGGTATAATAATGGAATTAGTAAAAAATATTTTTTTTAATACAGATAAATTAGTACAAAATTCTAAAGTAAAAATTTCATATACTGGTACATTTTTTGAAGATGGCTCAGAAGAAGTTTATATTCATTATGGTTTTGGACCTTTTTGGGACAATTTGTCTGAAATTAAAATGGATAGAACAGAATTAGGTTTTCAAACAGAAATAGATTTAATTGAAAGTGATACATTTAATTTTTGTTTTAGAAATGGAAAAAACGAATGGGACAATAATAATTATCAAAATTATGTGTTTGATTTAGAAAAACCTAGTGTTGAATTAGTTGCACAAAATATTAGTTCTGCCTTAGACAGACCAAATAGATTAAGGAAATCTTATTTGTGGAGTAAAAAAATAAGACTCGCTATATACAAAATAATAACATATGTTCCAAAATTGATTTCAGGAAATTACAAAAAAAAATTATATAATGATAATTAAAAAAAACCACTTTTTGTGGTTTTTTATATTACATATCCTCCATTTGGCGATATAATTTGACCTGTTGTAAATTCATCTTCTATTAACCATTTTGCACATTTATAAATATCTATTGGTTTCCCAATTTTATTTAATGGAGTTTCACTTTTTATTTCTTCTTTGATAGCATTGTCTAAGTTACTATTCATATCTGTATCTATTACTCCCGGTGCAATTGAATTAACTCTTATGTTTGATGGCCCTAGCTCCTTTGCTAGTGCTTTTGTCATTCCTATTATTCCTGCTTTAGATACCGAATATGCAACCTCACATGATGCACCTACCAACCCCCATATAGATGAAATATTTATAATACATCCGTTTTTATTATGAATCATATTAGGCAATGTTTCTTGAATACAATAAAATACCGAATTTAAATTTGTATTTAACATTTCATTCCAATCTTCATCTGTTATGTCATTAAACATTTGAAGTTTTGCAATCCCTGCATTATTAATCAGCACATCAATGCTTTTAAATTTATTAAGAGTATATTTTATCATTTTTTTTACTTCTTCTCTTTTTGATACATCTGCTTTATATATTTCAATTTCTATGCCCTGTTCTTTTAGTTCTGTTTTTATTTGTTTTGCTTGTTTTTCTGATTTATTATAATTAAGTATAACCTTATATCCTTCTTTTGCTAAATTTTCTGCCATGCACTTGCCTATTCCTCTCGAACCACCTGTTATTAGAACTGTTTTCATTAATTTACACTTCCTTTTCTTCTACTTTTTCTTCCATTATTTACATTAGCACCTTTATAAGTACTTGTCAAGGAATGACAGTTTGGGCATAATAATATTAAATTTTCTTCTTTATTATTTCTATAATTTCCATCAATATGTTCTATTTCTAATGGTATAGTTTTTGTGTATTCATTCTGCATGCTCCAGCCACATCTCGCACATTTATTACTATATTTTTTAAATAAATAATCTTTTATGTACATAGAAGTTTGATAAGCACCTCTCATTCCAGTTTCTTGTCCTTCCTTCCATTTTTTTATATATTCTTCATACTCATATTCTTTTTGACATTTAATTGAACAAAATTTATTTTTTTTAGGAATTTCTCTTTTACAATTAAAACAACTCAATATTATTACCTCCTTTTGTCAAATTGACTATCTGTTTGTCGTTAAAAAAGATGACTATTGTCATCTTTTGGAGCCGCTAGTCAGACTTGAACTGACGACCTACTGATTCATACTACTACAATTTTCATTGCCACAAATTGTGTTTGTAGTCTGGACTTTCTCTTTACCATAGCTTTGTTTGCGTTAGGTACACCGTATAAAGTCTCTACACTCGAAAATTTCTTTTCTAGCTCGGGATTAGCATATTTAAAATAAACTTAGCTTTCCCCGAATTAGCGGTGTCCACTTTATATGTTTCCATATAAAGGTGCAAGATGATTATGAATATAACATTCATCCTACAAGTCAGTTGCTCTACCAACTGAGCTACAGCGGCATATTTTCTTGGTGACCCGTACGGGAATCGAACCCATGTCTCCGCCGTGAAAGGGCGGTGTCTTAACCGCTTGACCAACGGGCCTTATATAAATAAATACTAATTTTAAATTAGTATTTATTTTGGTGAGCCATCCGCGACTCGAACGCGGGACAACTTGATTAAAAGTCAAGTGCTCTACCACCTGAGCTAATGGCCCATCTACAAAGATATAAGCAACTGTTTGCACAGTTGCTTAACTATATTACAATATTTTTCTATAATTGTCAACATTTTTTAAAAATTTTATTGAAAAAATTTTATGCATTTAATTTTTCTATCAATTCTTCTACATCTATTCCATGCACTTCGCATGCTTCTTCAATTGTTTCTTCTTGTGAAGCAGGACATCCAAGGCAATGCATTCCTGCATCTAATAATATATTTGCTTTTTCTGGTGCTATTTTTAACAAATCCCCTATTTTTGTTGTTTTTTCTATCATTGTATTTCCTCCTCTAAAAAATTTTTTTATACAATTTTTAAATATTTTATCATATTTTTTTAAAAAAGTATAGACAAAATTAATTTTATGTATTATGATGGTAAAAATTGGAAGCGGGAGGTGTTTTTATTTTAATCCATTTTTTCTGTTTTTTTTATATTATTACTCTTTTTATTGTTTTTTATTCTATTTATTCATTTTTTGATATTTTTATTTTTCACAATATTCACGGATTTAGATTAAAAGTCAAAAAAAATTCTTTTAATATTAAGGAGGTATAATTGGTTTTATTTAAAAAACTTTTCTTTTCTTTAATTGTTTCTCTTTTAATTTTTTGTTTAATTTTTAGTTTTTTTACTCCTATTTTTAATGCAAAAACTATAATTTTTCCATATGCTGTTCATCCATTTGACATAGTACAAAAATATCCCAACTTTTGGAAATTTATAAAAATATCTTTTGTGTTTAATTTATTTTTTAGTATTTTTGTAATTACAAATTCTTTTTTATCTTTTTTTGTCCCTCAGAAAGAAAAAAAAATAAAACTTAATAGACAAAATCATAAGTTAAACAATAATTTATCCCTAATGGTTGGAAATAATTTCCTTACAGGACAAAACCTATATATTGAAGAGGCTGGTCTTTACCAAAATATTTTAGTTACTGGTACTATAGGTTCTCGGCAAAACAAGTTCTGTTCTCTACCCTTTTTTAGAACAGCTAATTAAATATAAGAACTACAAAATAGGTTTTTTAATATTAGATGTAAAAGGTAACTTTTTGAATCAAGTCATAAATTTTTGTAATATATATGGAAGAACTGACGACATAATAGTTGTTAGCTTAGACTCAAACACTAGGTATAATCCTCTTGATAAACCAAACTTAAAACCTTCAATATTAGCTAACAGATTAAAAACTATATTAGAACTGTTTTCTCCTAACAACTCAGAATCTTACTGGTTAGATAAATCTCAAGAAATCCTTACAGAATGCATCAAATTGTGCAGAATTTATAACGGAGGATACGTTACTTTTGACGAAATTCATAATCTTATCAATCACGAAAATTATTATAAGGAAAAAATAAGTTGTTTAAGAAAATTGTTTCAATCTGGCAACTTAAATCCTGAGCAAATCTTTGATTTGTATTCTTCTCTATCTTTTTTTGAAAATGAATTTACAAATTTAGATCAAAGAACCAAATCCATTTTAAAATCAGAAATTGGAAGAATAACCTCCACTTTTGTCTCCGATTTTCATGTTTCTAAAATATTTTGCCCTAATAAAAAAGATATAAATTTTTTTGGTTTTAATGACGTTATACAAAAAGGTAAAATTGTAGTTTTAAACATGAACATTGCACAGTATAAGAATTTATCTAAAATAATAGCAGCTTATCTAAAACTGGATTTTCAGTCGGAAATTTTGTCCCAATTATCTAAAAAAAATATTATTTATCCAACTGTTTTTATGTGCGACGAATACCATGAATATGTTACTTTGTCTGATGCTGATTTTTTTGCTCAAAGTCGAGAGTCCAAATGTATAAATATAGTTTCTACTCAAAGTTATTCTTCTTTGCTTAATGCTTTAGGAAACGAGTCTTCTGTTAAAGTAATTGTGCAAAATTTAGTAAATAAGCTTTGGCTTAGAACAGATGATATATATACTATAGAATCAATCCAAAAACAAATTGGTAAAGAAGACAAAATTAAAATTTCTAAAAACATATCCGAAAGTGCAAGTGAGACAAATTATAATTACTTTACCAATTCTCTAAATTCTAAGAAATCCAATTTATCTGAAAGCATTTCTACTATAACGCATACAGATTTTGTATATGATACAAATTTTTTTACTCAATCTCTTCCCACCTTTACTTGCCTTAGTTTTATTTCTACTGGCTTCTCTATTCTTCCCCCTTGTAAGGTTCAATTAATTCCATATTTTAAAAATAAAGAAAATGTAAGTTCTAAGCATAATTATAAAATTATTTAAAGAGGTGATGTTAAATGAATAAAAAATACGTGTTTTTTATTAAATTTTTTATAATGTTGTTTGTTGTTATTATTTTTACTTTTCCAACTGTTTGTTTTTCTGCATATCCAAAACTCGTTTCTACTTTAGTAGATGGCTTCGAAACCATAAAAGACTGGATAATAAGAATAGCAACTCCCGCAGCTGCTGTAGCTGTACGGCACAGGTATTTTTATGAAAAAATTTAGTTTCGGAGATGAAGAAAGAATTAGAATAGGTAAAAAAATTATTAGAGGTAGTCTTTTTTCTTATGCTTTTATATTAGCAATTGATTTAATTTTAAGCGCTATACAAGGATTAATTGCTTAATAAATTGAGGTGTATTACATGGAATCTTCGGAAGTAAATTTAACACAAGTAATTATTGATACAATTAATAATTTATTTAATAATTTATTTTCATCTATAGATAATTCGTTATATACAATATTAGATGATTTGTTATTTTTGGATACTTCAATTATTCATGATGGAAATATACAAAAATTTATTGGTAATTTTAACTCTAGTGGTATTTTATTAATTTGTAATTCTTTATTATTAGGTTTTCTGCTTTATTACTCTATTTCTCTTGTTTTATCTTATTATACATTTTCTAATATACAAAAACCATATCAATTTGTTTTTAAACTGTTTTTATGTGCGGTTATTATAAATTCTTCTGTTTTCCTTTTAGAATATTTTATTGATTTTTTTGCAATTATAACCAACCTCATTAGACAAGTTGGTGAAGATATTATAAATGAAAGTATTTGTCTTTCTAAATTTATAGAAAAAATAAATTCTAATGTTTTTATAGATAGTACTCTAAATATTTTTTCTTTTGATGGACTTGTTAAAAGTTTTACTTCTGTTGGATTACTAAATTTAGCTATAACTTATAGTATACGCTATATATTAATAAAAGTATTTGTTCTTTTATTTCCTTTTGCTGTAATATCTCTTTTGCATCAACACACTGCTTGGATTTTTAAATCTTGGATAAAAATGTTTTTTTCACTTATGTTTTTGCAAGTTTTTGTTTCTTTAATACTTTTAATTTCGTTTTCTATAGAAATAAATAGTTCCGATATGCTTTCTAAAATTATTTCCATCGGTGCTATATATACTTTAATTAAAGCAAATGCCTTCGCAAGAGATTTTATTGGTGGATTTTCTGATAATTTTAGTAATATTTCTTCTTTACTGTCAAGAAATTATTTTAAAAAATAATAGGAGGTATTAATTTGAAATTTATTTTCCCTCAAAATTATTCTTTTAAAAACAAACTTTTTGGAATTATAGATTATTCTACATTGTTTGCTAATATTATTTGGTATGCTTTTATATATTGCCTATTAGATTTATTTATTTTTAATTTTTCTATAAAAATTTCTTTATTTATTGTTTTTTGTTTTCCTTTATTTATATTTAGTATTGTTGGTTTTAATCACGAAAACTTTATTTATGTGTTATTATATTTGTTAAAATTTATTAGGTCCCAAAAAATATATTTTTATAGCAAAAAATAATTACTTGTATTTTATTGTAATAGTTCTTCTTAGATGTTATAATTTATATACTAATTTAAAGGAGAAATTATGATGAAAATAGAAAAAAAAGATAAATCCATGCTTTTTTCCACAACAGAAATACCGGATGTTTTTTTTACAGAATATATGAGTGAAGCAAATGGAGATTATGTTAAAGTATATTTATGCATTCTTTTTTTAAGTAAATATGATAAAGATATAAAATTAAATGATTTATCAAAAAGATTAAATATTTCTATTAATATAATTCAATCTGCTCTTGCCTTTTGGGAAGAACATGGCCTTTTAACTAAAAAAGTAAATGGATATATATTAAATAACATACAAGAAATAGAATTAAACAAACTCTATTCTCCAAATCTTGCACTTTCTCCAGAAGATATAAAGAAAAATGCAAATGACCAGTATAGAGCCAAAGCAATTGAATGTATAAATAATATGTATTTCCAAGGAATAATGTCTCCTACATGGTATAGCGATATAGATTTATGGTTTAAAAAATATGGATTTGATGAGCAAGTTATGATTTCTTTATTTGATTATTGTTTTAATAAGTCTGCTCTACATAAAAATTATGTTAAAACTGTTGCAGAAGCTTGGAGCAAAAACAATATAAAAACATATGAAGATTTAGAACTTTATTATCAAAAATTTGAAAAATTAAATAAAATAAAAAAATCTATTGCAAAAAAATTAGGACGATATTCGCCTTTAACGCAATTTGAAGAGGCATATATCGAAAAATGGGTAATCGATTTTAATTATGATTTAAATATAATTAATATTGCTCTTAAAAAAACAACTTCTAAGGCAAATCCAAGTTTTGATTATTTAGACAAATTAATAACTGATTGGCATGATAAAAATTTAAAAACAGAATCAGATGTAACTAATTATTTATCTGAACTAAAGCAAAAAAAGAAAAATATAAAACAGTTAGAAAAGCAAACAAATTATAATAATTATGAACAAAGAAATTATGATGATTTGGATAATCTGTATGCAAATAAAAAGAAGGTATAAAATGAACAATTCTATATTAAAAGATTTATTAAAACAATACGAACAAAAAAGATTAAATAGTGTACGTGATGCAGAAAAACGCAAAAAGGATTTGTATTTATCAAATCCAAAATTACAAAAAATAGATGATAAATTAAATTCTATTTCTATTACTGCTGCTAAAAATCTTTTAAAAAATAATTCTAAAAACACTTTAAATGACCTAAAAAATCAAATAGAAAATTTAAAAAAAGAAAAAGAACATTTATTAAAATCTCTTAATGTTCCTCTAGACTATTTACTTCCTAAATATGATTGTGAAATATGCAAAGATACAGGATATGTGTTTGAAAATGGCAAATCTCTAATGTGTAATTGTTTAAAACAGCAAATTTATAACATAGAATATAATGAAAAAAACTTAAGTAGTATAAGTAATCAAACTTTTGAAAATTTTAATATTAATTTGTTTTCCGATAAAGTTGACGAAAAAAAATACAATTCATCTATTTCTCCTAGAGAAAATATTATAGATATAAAAGAAGCCTCTCACAACTTTGTTTTAAATTTTGAAAATCCAAAAACAAAAAACTTATTATTTTCTGGAGGAACAGGCCTTGGAAAAACATATCTTTCAAATTGTATAGTAAATGAACTTATTAAAAAGGATAAAACTGTTATGTATCAAACTGCACCTGTTATGCTTGACAATTTGATTGCTGATTTGTTTGCAAAACCAGAAAACCAAAATGGCATTTCAAAAAATTTGTTGTCTGCAGACTTGTTAGTAATTGATGACTTGGGTACAGAAACAATGAACAGTATGAAATTTACTGAACTTTATAAAATAATAAATACTAGATTATTAAATCCTAAAATAAAAACAATTATTTCTACAAACTTAGATTTAAAAGGTCTTTTTAAAACCTATGATGAACGTTTGGCTTCAAGATTTGTAGGTTACTATGATATTTATAAGTTTTTTGGTGAAGATATAAGATTAAAAAAATAACGAAAGAGAACATTCTCTTTCGTTATTTTTTATTTTATTTAAGTGCTTTACTACACTTATGGCAAATAGTTGGGTTTTCTTGGTCTTCTCCTACTGTCTTAGAATACATCCAACATCTTTCGCATTTTTTGCCTTCTGCCTGTTCAATTTTTACTCCTAGTTTTTCTTCATTAGATCTTTGGTTTTCTTGAATTTCTAATCCAGATACTATAAACACTGTTTGTAATAGTTCCAAATTTTCTTTCATAAATTTATATAAATCTCCCTCTGCATAGAGTGTAACTTTTGCATTTAGTGAATGTCCTATTTCTTTTGCAGCTCTTGCTTCTTCTAGCTTTTTAGAGACAATTTCTTTAATGTCTACTATCTTTTCCCATTTTTTTCTTAATGTTTCATCATTGTATTTATTATTAACTTCTGGATAGATTGTTAACATTACACTTTCTACATTTTCTTTAGCTGTTTTAGGCATATATTTCCAGATTTCTTCTGCTGTAAAGCTTGTTAAAGGAGCAAGTATTTTTACTAGAGAATCTAATATTATATACATAGTTGTTTGGGCTGCTCTTCTTTCTTTAGATTCTTTTTTAGATGTATATAATCTATCTTTTATTATATCTAAATAAAAACTACTCATATCTATAACGCAAAATACATTTATTGCCTGATATGCTTCATGAAAATCATAATTATCATAACTATGTGTACATTTTTTTATTAAATCATTTAATTTTAATAATGCATATTTATCTATTTCCTGCAATTCTTCGTATTCTAGCATATCTTGATTTGGATCAAAATCTGATATGTTACCTAAAATATATCTTGCTGTATTTCTCATTTTTCTATAAACTTCTGTTATTTGTTTTAATATGTCT
This sequence comes from uncultured Clostridia bacterium, assembly GCA_944392485.1. Classification (GTDB taxonomy): domain Bacteria; phylum Bacillota; class Clostridia; order TANB77; family CAG-508; genus CAG-452. Next base: position 55,766 of record CALXWO010000006.1, read on the forward strand.
TTTGACAAACTTACGTCTGATTGATAGTCTGATGAAAGAACCCAAAGTCTTAATATATCTGCTCCATATTCTTTAATTACCTCTTGTGGGCTAATTCCGTTACCTAAACTTTTAGACATTTTCTTCCCTTGTCCATCTACTGTCCAACCATGTGTTAACACTTGCTTAAATGGCGCAATGCCATTTGTAGCCACAGATGTTAAAAGTGAAGATTGGAACCAACCTCTATATTGGTCTGCTCCTTCCAAATACAAGTCTGCAGGATATGGAAGGCCTCTATCTACTAAAACACTTTGGTGAGTTGAGCCAGAATCGAACCAAACATCCATTATGTCTTTTTCTTTCACAAACTCCTTGCTTCCGCAGTTTTCACATTTGGCATTTTCTGGCATTAAATCTTTTGCATCTAAATCCCACCATGCATTTGATCCTTTTTCTTTAAATATAGATTTTAATTTTTCTATAGATTCTTGTGTTATATATTCTTTCCCGCATTCTTTACAATAATATATTGGAAGTGGAACTCCCCATGTACGTTGCCTTGAAATGCACCAGTCTGCTCTCTCTTTTATCATGTTTGATATTCTATCTGCACCCCAAGAAGGAATCCATCTTACTCCTTCTGCTGCTTTTATTGCTTCATCTTTGAATTTATCAACTGAGCAGAACCATTGCTCTGTTGCTCTAAATATAATTGGGTTTTTACATCTCCAACAATGTGGATAAGAGTGATTTAATTTTTGTTTGTGCAATAAGAATTTGTTTTCTTCTAACCATTCAATTATTTTGTCATTAGATTCATCATATTTAAGTCCTGCAAAAATTCCTGCACCCTCTGTTTGATATCCTTTTCCATCAACTGTTACTACAGTTTCTAATCCATTTTTTAAACCACATAAATAGTCTTCTTTACCATAACCTGGGGCAGTGTGAACAGCTCCTGTTCCAGTTCCAAGCTCTACTACTATTGTATCGTCGCTTCCTAGTACAACACGTGATTCTCTATCTAAGAAAGGATGTTTACACAAAATGCCTTCTAATTCATTCCCTAAAAAAGTATTTATTATTTTGTATGTTTCTATTCCCGCTTCTTTCATTACACTATCTACTAATTCTTTTGCAACAATTAGTTTTTCGTTTTCTGTTTCTACAATAGCATATTCGTATTCTCCACCAATTGTAATTCCTACATTTCCAGGTAATGTCCATGGAGTTGTTGTCCATATTACAAAATAAGTATTATCTTTTTCAAATTTTCCTTTACTATCCATTACTGGAAATTTAACATATATTGATGTAGTATCTACATCTTTATATTCAATTTCTGCTTCAGCAAGGGCAGTTTCACAATCAGTACACCAATATACAGGTTTTAATCCTTTATATAAATATCCCTTTTTATACATGTCATAAAAAACTCCTAGTTGTCTTGCTTCACATCTTGGTTCATATGTTATATATGGATCTTTCCAGTCACCTAAAACTCCTAATCTCTTAAATCCTTCTATTTGTTTATCTTTGTATGTTTTTGTAAATTCTAAGCAAGTATCTCTAAATTTTGATACTGGAATTTTATCTCTATCTAATCCTAACTTTTCTATTGCTTTCTTTTCTGTCGGCATACCATGTGTATCAAATCCCGGCACATAAGGAGTATAATATCCTTTTAAATTTTTATATCTTACTACTGTATCTTTTAATATTTTATTTAAGGCATGACCTATATGAATCTCACCATTTGCATATGGAGGGCCATCATGTAATACAAATGATTCTTTACCTTCATTCTTTTTAAGCATTTTTTCATACAAATTGTTTTCGAAAATTTCTTTTTCGATTTCAGGTTCCCTTTCTGGGAGACTTGCTCTCATTGGAAATTCTGTCTTTGGTAAGTTTAATGTTTTTCCGTAATCTTTTTTTTCTTCACCCATTTAAAAATCCCCTTTCTTTGATAATACTTTTTACTGTTTATTATTAACTAAAAAAAGCTTGCCCCTGCTAAATAGGGCAAGCTTTTTACTCACGGTACCACCTATTTTATATAAATTTTAATATAAATAAATCTATATATCTCATTTATCTTTAACGCAGATTTACGACTTAAATTACTCTTTTTTCGTTTAAGTAACTCCAAGGTGATAACAAACAATTTATTATCTTACTGGATTCTCAGCAAATACCCAGCTCTCTGTTAGTTTTACGTTGCCTGTCTTGTCCTTTTCTTTGTTTTTAACTATGTTAACATTTTTTTTAAATTAAATCAATAGCTTTTAGAATTTTATTTATCTTTCCTCGTCGTCTTTATCTTTGCTTGCTCTTCTGGTTTTTTCTATTTTACTCAGTTCTGTTTTTATATGATCTGTATCTAAAATGTTAAATATTTTTCCATATTTTTTATAAAATCCGTTAATTATTTCGTTTTCTATTTCTTGTGCTTCTCCACTTGTTTTAACTTCTTGTACTGTTTTTAGTTGATCATATAATTCTTCTAACATAATAGATAAATAGTGTCTGTTTTGATCCATATTACTCTTCCTCTTGTTCAGTAATTTTTTCTATACTTACAACTTTTCCTTCATTTGTTCTCATTAATGTAACTCCTTGTGTTGATCTTCCTAATATACTTATTTCTGATACATTTATTCTAATAATTGTTCCTGTATCTGTTATAAGCATTACATCATCTGTATCTTCTACTATTCTTATTCCTACAATTCGACCTGTTTTTGGAGTTACTTTATAGGTAATTACTCCTTTCCCTCCTCTTGTTTGTACTCTATATTCGTCAAGTTCTGTTCTTTTTCCAAATCCATTTTCAGTAATTGCAAGAAGTGTTGCATTGCTTCCAGCAATTATTGATTCCATTCCAATTACTTTATCTTCTTTCACAAGTCTTATTCCAATTACTCCTTGTGATACTCTACCCATTGGTCTTACATCTTTTTCGTCAAATGTAATTGACATTCCTTCCCTTGTAACTAAAACTATATTGTCTTGTCCGTCTGTTAATCTTACATCAATTAATTCGTCATCACCTTTTAAAGTTATAGAAAGAAGTCCTGTTTTTCTTGCAGAGTTATATTCGTTAAGTGCTGTTTTCTTTATTATTCCATCTCTTGTTGCAAATAATAAATATTTACCTTCTGCAAAATTTTGTATTGGAATAATTGCAGATACCTTTTCTCCTGCATCTAGGCTAAGTAGATTTACTATTGCTGTTCCTCTGGCTGTTCTTCCTGCTTCTGGAATTTCATATCCTTTTAATTTATATAATTTACCTTTGTTGCTGAAAAATAAAATTGTATCATGAGTAGATGCTGTAAATATTTGTTTTACAAAATCTTCTTCTCTAGTTGCCATGCCCATAATTCCTTTTCCGCCTCTTTTTTGGCTTCTATAGGTATCTATTGGCATTCTTTTTATATATCCAAAATTAGTTAATGCAATTACTGTTTGTTCTTCTTTTATTAAATCTTCGACGTCTATTTCTCCTTCTGCTGCAACTATTTTTGTTAATCTTTCATCTCCAAATTTATCCCTTATTTCTATTAATTCGTCTTTTATAATATTATATACTAGAGTTTCGCTTGATAATACATCTTTTAAATAAGCAATTAATTTCATTAATTCGTTGTATTCGTCTTCTATTTTTTCTCTTTGTAACCCTGATAATGTTTTTAACCTCATGTCCAAAATTGCCTGAGCTTGTATTTCAGAAAGGCCAAACCTTGCCATTAATCTTTCTTTTGCATCATCGTATGCAGCTCTAATTATTGCAATAACTTCATCTATATTATCTAAAGCAATTTTTAAACCTTCTAATATATGTGCTCTTGCTTCTGCTTTATCCAAATCAAATTTAGTTCTTCTTAAAACAACTTCTTTTCTATGTTCTATATAACAATCTAAACATTCTCTTAATGTTAAAATTTTTGGTTCTCCGTTTACTAAAGCTAGCATTATTATTCCAAAAGTATCTTGCATTTGTGTGTTTTTATAAAGTTGATTTAATACTACTTGTGCATTTGCATCTCTTTTTAGTTCTATAACAATTCTTACTTTATCTTTTCTATCAGATTCATCTCTTATTGCAGATATTCCGTCTAATCTTTTTTCTTTTACTAAATCTGCTATGTGTTCTATTAATTTGGCTTTATTTACTTGGTATGGAAGCGAAGAAACAACTATTCTTTGTTTGTTTCCACTCATTTCTTCTATTTCTGCTTCTGCACGTAGAGTTATTTTTCCTCTTCCTGTAGTATATGCCTGCTTTATACCTTCTCTTCCAAGTATTTGTGCACCTGTTGGAAAATCAGGACCTTTTATTATTTTCATTAAGTCTTCGTCTGTTACTTCATCTTCGTCAATAATTTTTATAATACCATTAATTACTTCTGTTAAATTGTGTGGTGGAATATTTGTTGCCATACCAACTGCTATACCAGATGATCCGTTCACAAGAAGTGCTGGTATTTTAGCTGGCAATACTGTTGGTTCTTGCAATCTATCATCAAAGTTAGGCATAAAATCAACTGTGTTTTTTTCAATGTCTGTAAGCATATTTACAGCTATTTTAGACATTCTTGCTTCTGTATAACGATATGCTGCTGGAGGATCTCCGTCAACAGATCCGAAATTTCCATGTCCATCTACCATCATATATCTTAAAGAAAAATCTTGTGCCATTCTAACTAATGCATCATATACTGACGAATCGCCGTGTGGATGATATCTACCTAAAACGTCTCCAACTGTTGTTGCACATTTTCTATATGGTTTGTCTGGTGTAAAACCGTCCTCATACATTGTGTATAAAATTCTTCTGTGCACTGGTTTCATTCCATCTCTTACGTCTGGAAGAGCACGTGCCACAATTACACTCATTGCATAGTCAATATATGCTGTTCTCATTTCATTTTCAATGTCTCTTCGTATAATATTTTCTTCTGCCTTATCCATTATTTTAACCCTCTTTTCATCTATTATTTCATCTTTTCATATTATATATTAACTAAATTTAATATGCAAGGAAAAAGCACAAAAAAACATACGGAAATGTACATTTTATTGCTCTATCATTATTCCATTTTTCCATAGCTCCTCAGAAGATATATCTATGTTTTCATTCCATACTATACCATATCCTCCAACGTCAATTCTTGCTTTATTAAATAATACATTGTCTTTTAATTGTTCAAAATTTTTAAACTTTTTTATTAAAGGTTTAAAATCATATTTTTTACATTCTCCGCTTTCAAAACTAACTAATAAAATCAAATTGTCCAAAGTTTTTATTGATTTAATTGTATGAAATTTCATATAAAAGCCCCCCATTTATAATTCCATAAAATCTTGAAATTTCTGGCATATTTTTCCTTCTTTTTTATTATATTGTTTCTTTTCTTTTTTTGCAATAATTAAACTAACTTGTTTGCAAGCTCTAATTCTTCTTTTGAAAGATTAAAATTATTTCCATTGTTTTTTATTAAATTATGTATGTTTTCTACTTGCCTTGCTTTTTTAATTACATTTTCTAAAGGAATAACTTTCTCTAGTTCTTTTTCTATCTTATTATATTCTTTTTCCATACTGTTAAAATCTTTATTTTCATAATATCCATTCCAATTTGATATGTATTTATCTATTTTTTCTACAGACTCCATTTGAGACAATAAATTGTTTTCTATGTTGTTATTTACTGTATTTAATATAGTATCTTTTCCGTTTTTCAATAATATTTGCTGTAGTATTATTTATTAAATCCTTTTCTTTTGCTTTATCTATTCCCCAATCTAAAACATCAGATACTGTATCAATTAACCCTCCCTTTTTTACAACATCTCTTACTTGAGAAACATTTTCAAATTTTCCTGTAAATACTCCCACTATACTTTTTCCAAAGTCTACAACATTGTCTATTGCTGTTTTTATACCTTCTTTAAATCCATCTGTTATAATGCTATCTTTAATTTCTATTATCGAATCTTCTAAAAAGTCTGGCAAAATGGCTCTTAGTCCTAAGTCTATTCCTCCATTTATTACTTTTCCTAGATCTGTTTCCAAAAAAGACTTTTGATCATCATATGTAACTGTTTGTGAATTATTGTTTTCTAAATTTAAATTGTTTTCAATTGCAATTTCATTACTCATTTTAAACCTCCTTTAAATTGTAATTTGAATGAGAAGTGAGAAGTGGGATGTGGGAAGTGTGAAATTAGGGCAAGCCTTACGTAGCCTAGCTCTAAAAAGCACACCTCACACTTCACACCTCTCACATCACAACAACAAATTACAATTTTTCTATTATTTTTAAATATTCTTTTTCTATTTTTCTGTCTATTATTTTTAAATTAGTGTTTATTATTTGATCATATTTTGTGTTTAATTTAATTTCCCCTAAAATATTAAAATCTTCAAATAATAATGCCAGTATTTTTTTACTCGTTGAATTTATATTTGTTTTGTTAAAAACAATATTAAATTTTTCTTTTTTTATTTTCCAATTATTTAAATATATATCTAATAAATTTCTGCTTTTTTTCATTTCTGTTAAATTTGGTTCTACTAAAAATATTATTTTGTTGCTGTTTTCTAATATTTCTTTAGTATAATTAAAAAAACATATTGAAGTTGTGTCAATAATTATTAATTCATAACTATTTTTTAAATCATTTAAAATATTTTTTATTTTATTTTTTTCTATTTGAAACTTTTTGTTAAATAATAAATCTGTAGCACATAACAAATCAATATTTTTATTTTCTTTTATAATTAATTTATAAATATTTTCTTCTTTTTTATTTTCTGTTTTTTTCTTGTTAAAAAAAGTATTTATACATTGATTGAATATATCAAAATCAATTATTAGAATTTTTTTATTTTTAATTAATTTTGCAATAATCGCACAAAATGTACTTTTCCCTATCCCATTGCTACCAGAAACACTTATTATTTTGTTGAATTCTTCTTTTTTACTTTTTATTTTATATTTTTTTAAAATTTTATTTTTTATTATTTTTATTTTCTTTTTTATTTTTTTGTAATTTATTTTTTTATTTTTTATATTATTTTCTAAAATTATTTTTTTTAGATTTTTTATTTCTTCATTAATTTCATTTTCTTTTTTTATATTATTTTTTTTATTAATTATATTTTTTAATTCTTCTATTGTTATTTCGTTGTTATAATATATATTAAATATTCCTTTAGAAATTAAATAGTTTTCTGTTTCTTCATTTTTTTCTTTTAAAATCGCTATAATTTCTATTTCTTTGTTTTTTTGTTTTATTTTATTAATAATTTCTTTAAATGTTTTTTCTCCTTGTAGTAATTCACTTATAATTATTAAATCAATTTTTTCTTCTTTTTCTAGTACTTCTAAAATTCCTTCTTGGTACAAAATATCATTTCCTATTATTTGTATGTCTTTTTCCTCTTTTAATTTTTTATTTATTTCTGGATTCATTAATGCAGTTAAAACATTCATTTTTTTCTCCTTTTTTAATTAATCAATTTTTGTTCAAAATCTGCTACATCTATTTTTGCTAAAATATGTTCTTCTCCAACAAACATTAAAGCTTCTCCCCTTTTTAATGATTTTATTTCTATTTTTTCTTTTTCAGATAAATTAGTATATTTACTTAAAATTAAAATATTTTCTTCTTCCAAAGCAAAAAAAATTTTATTACTAGAATTATTTAAAATACTTTTACCATATGTTCCCTCGTCAAGACTAAATAAATCTGATATGTCTTGTGTTATTGCTACACTACTTCCTCCATATTTTCTTATTGTTTTAAATATTTTATAAATAAAACTTGCAACGTCCTTGTTAGAAGTAACTCCAATTAATCTCCATATCTCATCTAAATAAATAGCTTTTTTTATTTTTCTATTATTTTTTATTTTGTCCCAAAATAAATCTGTAAATAAATACATTCCATATTTTAAATTTTCTTCTCCTAAATCATATAGGTCTGCAACTATTAATTTATTGGTTAATTCTATATTTGTATATTGGTTAAAAAAATTTAAAGAGCCTTTTACAAAGGGAAGTAACTTAATTTGCATTTTCTTTGTTTTTCGATCTTCTCCTAATATTTTATATAAATCTTCTAACAATGGCATATCTCTACTTTCTTTAAAAACTGGTTTTATATTTACTTTGTCTTCTTCTTTTTTATATAGGCTCTCATCATCAAAATTAATATTTTTTTGTTTATAACATTTAATTAATTTTTCTTCTAATATTGCTTTTTCTTCTTCATCTAATTCTCCAAATATCAATTTAAAAAATCCTATTAATTTGCTTATTTTTGTGGCAAGATAACCATTTCCTTCTTCTATTGATTCTTCTCTTATATCTAAAATATTTATATATGTATTGGAATTTGGACCTATTTTTAATATGGTTCCATTTAAATTTTTAGCTAATTCTATATATTCTCTTTCTGGATCTATAACATATTGTTCTATCTGTAATAATCTATATCTTAAAATCATTAATTTTGTATAAAACGATTTTCCTGCACCACTTGTTCCAAAAATACACATATTAGCATTTTTATATTTTTCTTCATTATATCTATCTATAAAAATTAAAGAATTGTTATAAATATTTGTACCACAAAATATACCTTGCTCATCAAAAATAGTAGAAGAAATAAAAGGATATGTAGAAACAAGTCCACTTGTTAAAATGTTTCTTCTTGCTGCAAATTTAATATCATCATTATTTTGCATAAAAGGCATACAAGATAAGAATATTTGCTCTTCTCTAAAATTTGCTCTTCTTGTTTTTAGTCCATTACTTTCTAATATTCCCTCTATTTTATTTAATAAATATTCTAATTCGTTTTTATTTTCAGAAAACGCATTTATATAAATATATAAAAAATAAATATCTTCATTATTTACTTGTATTTCTTTTCTTATGTATTTTGCATCATTATATGTAAATGCAGCTATATCAATGTCTTGTCTGTTTTGGTTTCCTTCTTTTAAATCTATTCCTACATTTGCTATATGATAAGTTAAATTTTTAATTATTTTATATGGATCTTGTTTTTCAAAAAAAATGGAAACATTCATATTTAAATTAGAATCTAAAATTTTTTTTAAGATTAAATCATTATATTCTCTATAATAATTAACAATAATTATTCCTGAATAAAACATGTTATCTATTTCTATAAATCTTGGATTATTTAAATTAATATAAGAAGGAGATATTTTATCTTTCTCAGAAAATTGTCCTTCTATTTGTTTTTTTAAATTATTTTTTAAAATTTTTATTATAACCCTCCTTTCTAGATTGTAATTTGTTGTTGTGATGTGAGAGGTGTGAAGTGTGAGGTGTGCTTTTTAGAGCTAGGCTACGTAAGGCTTGCCCTAATTTCACACTTCCCACATCCCACTTCTCACTTCTCATTCAAATTACAATTTGTTAAATTTCTAATAAATTTTTTCTGGAATTCAAAAAAGAATATAAAATTTTTATAGTATTTTCCTTATCCGAAATATCTATTACAATATTTCCGCATCTTGATAAGCATTCTTTTATATTAAAGTATTTGTCGTTTAATTTATCAAAAATTATTTTTTCATTTATTTTTTTTGTTTTTTTATTTTTTATTTCAGGAATTTCTTTTATTAGAATATAAAAATTTTTAGACGAAGATTTTTTATTTAAATTTATTTTTTTTATAAAAGAGATATAGTTATTAGCTATGTTTTTTATTTTTTCTTTTTCTTCTTTATTTTTTGTTTGAACTTGGAAAATATGTTTAGATAGGTCTTCTTTGTTGCTTTGAATCAAAATTTGAATATCAAAATTACATGTTTTTAAAAAAATTTTGTAAGAATTTAAAATTGCCTCTTTTTCTAAATTAGATTTTAAATTATAGTTTATTGGTATTATTTTTAAAATTTTTATATAAGATTTGTTTTTTAATTTTATAATACCGTTTTCTAATACTTTTTCAATGGGCAACCAATCCTGTGCAGAACTGTTTTTTTTTATTTTTTATTCCTCCTTTCTTTTTTATTATATTACATTTTTTTCCAGCAAAAGTCAATATTTTTTCATTGACACCTTTCGACAAATTGTAATTTGCTTTGCAAATTACAATAGTGAAAAACTAAAAGTGAAAAGTGAATAGTAAATGAAGATTTTTTGTTGGTTCCAACAAAAAATCAACCATTACTTTTAACTCTTCACTCTTCACTTTTAACTGAAACGAAAGGGGCTGTCCCTTTTCGTTTCACTAAATTACAATTTTTTGATAAATTTTTCCAGAATTGTTTTTAAATTTTTGAACATAATAATATCATAAGGTTTATATTAGTTGAATTAAGAGTAAATTGAGATTCTTTTGTTTTTGGGTTTTAATTTATTCGAACAAAGATGTAATTTAGTTCTTTTAGGATTTTATTATGTCGGCGTCGTAGATTATAATATTTGTATGTAGGCTATATTTATTTATTTTTATTTTTTATATGGTTCAAATATAGGTATTATAGTTGGATTAAGATTATATTAATATCTATATATTAATATTTAAAAGATTTTTCTTAACGAATATTAATAAGGGGTTGTTTTTAGTCCCTCTGGGATGAATATAGTTTCTTTTGGTATTTTTATAGTCGAGCGAACAATCAAAATATATGGTTTATTGCTTATTTATATAGCAATATATATTAGGTGAAAAAATTATATGTTTTGGTCCTAGCTGAAGATTAATATGAGCTTTATGCATAATAGCTCGGAAAACTTCCGAGCTATTAATTATTAATTTTATTTATATTTCTTATATATCAAGATTTTTAACATATTTTGCATTTTCTTCTATAAATTTTCTTCTAGGTGCAATATCATCTCCCATTAAAATTGTAAATATTTCATCTGCTTTTATTGCATCATCAACAGTTACTTGTACTAATGTTCTTGTTTCTGGATTCATAGTTGTTTCCCAAAGTTGCTCTGGATTCATTTCTCCTAAACCTTTATATCTTTGTATATTCATTCCGTCTCTTCCAAGTTCTTCTAGTTTTTCATTTAATTGTTCATCTGTATAGCAATATACATCTTTCATTCCTTTTCTTGATAATTTATAAAGTGGTGGTTGTGCTAAATATACATTTCCATTTTCAACAAGTGGTCTCATATATCTAAAGAAAAATGTTAATAATAATGTTCTAATATGTGCTCCGTCTACATCTGCATCTGCCATTATTATTACTTTTCCGTATCTTATTTTGGTAATATCAAAATCATTTCCTATTCCTGCTCCAACAGCAAGTATTACTGGTTGTAATTTATCATTATTATAGATTTTGTCTGCTCTTGATTTTTCTACATTTAACATTTTTCCCCATAAAGGTAATATTGCTTGATATTTTCTATCTCTTCCTTGTTTTGCACTTCCTCCTGCTGAATCTCCCTCTACTATATAAACTTCGCATAAAGATGCATCTTTTTCGCTACAATCTGCAAGTTTTCCTGGAAGTGTTGTACTATCTAAAACATTTTTTCTTCTTACTAATTCTCTTGCTTTTCTTGCCGCTTCTCTTGCTCTAGATGCACTTATACATTTTTCTAAAATTGCTTTTGCTACATTTGGATTTTCTTCTAAATATGCAGATAGTTCTTCATTCATTACACTTTGAACTGCACCTGTTACTTCGCTATTTCCAAGTTTTGTTTTTGTTTGTCCTTCAAATTGAGGTTCTTTTACTTTTACAGAAATAACTGCTGTTATTCCTTCTCTTATATCTTCTCCTTGAAGATTAGAATCTTTTTCTTTTAATATATTATGATTTCTTGCATAATCATTAAAAACTTTTGTTAAAGATCTTTTAAATCCTTCTAAATGTGTTCCTCCTTCTATTGTATTAATATTATTTACAAAAGAATATATATTTTCTGAATAACTTGTTGTATATTGAATAGCAATTTCTAATGGAATTTCCCCATTTTTTTCTATATAAATTGGTTTTGCATTTAGTTTTTCTTTATTTTTGTTCAAATATTCAACAAAAGAATTTAAACCACCTTCAAAACAAAATTCTGCTTTTTTTGGTGTCTCTTCTCTTTCGTCTGTAATTGTTATTCTAAGTCCCTTTGTTAAAAAAGCCATTTCTCTTAATCTGTTTTCTAATATTTCATATTCATATTCTAAAGTTTCAAAAATTGTATCATCTGCTAAAAATCTAACCATTGTTCCTGTTTTATTAGAGTCTCCTATCCTTTTTAATGGATTTACTGTTCTTCCTCTTTCAAATGACATTTTATATATTCCGCCATCTCTTTGGATTGTAACTTCTGTCCATGTAGATAAAGCATTTACTACTGAAGATCCTACTCCATGTAATCCTCCAGATACTTTATATCCACTATCTCCACCAAATTTTCCACCTGCATGTAAAACTGTATATACTGTTTCTGCTGCAGAAATTTTTGTTTTTGGGTGAATATCAACAGGAATTCCTCTTCCATCATCTTCTACTCTTATTATATTTCCTTTTTCTATTGTAACATTTATATTTTTACAATACCCTGCTAATGCTTCATCAACACTATTATCTACTATTTCATATACTAAATGATGAAGACCTCTTGCAGATACACTTCCTATATACATACCTGGTCTTTTTCTAACAGCTTCTAATCCTTCTAATACTTGAATTTGGTCTGCCTTATACTCATGTTCATATTTTTCCATTTTTTTACGCTCCTTTTTCTTAAATGCATTCTATTTTAGCATTTGTAACTTTATATAATTTATATTTTGAATTGTTTATCTTAAAACTATCTGTACAAGTAATTATAACTTGGTTTTCTTTTATGTTTTCTAATAATCCTTGTATTCTTTTTTTATCTAATTCTGACATAAAATCATCTAAAAGTATAACAGGTCTTTCTCCTATTTCTTCATTTATAACTTCTGCTTCTGCAAGTTTTAATGATATTATGCTTGTCCTTTTTTGCCCTTGTGAACCATATATAGACACTTCATTATTATTTATATATATTTCAAAGTCATCCCTATGTATTCCTACCTGTGTATACCCTTTTTCTATATCACTTTTTTGGTTTTTTTTCAAATTTTCTAAATAATTACTTCCGTATATTTGTTTTATATTTTATTTTTATTTCTTCTCCTGTTGTTTTAAAATGTATATCATATATTTTTTTATTAATTTTTTCTACAAATTCTTTTCTATATTCATAAATTTTTAATCCTATTTTTACAATTTGTTCGTCCCATATATATAAATTATCTTTTTGTTTTCCTTCATATTTTATTTGTTTTAAATAATAATTTCTTTGTTCTAAAATTTTATTATATTCGCTTAGTAAATTAATATATATAGGTCTTAATTGGCTAATCATTATATTTAAAAATCTTCTTCTTTTACTTGGCTCATTATTTAATATTCCAATATCATCTGGAGTAAATAAAACTATATAATTTTTGCCAATTATTTCACTTATTTTTTTTGTAGGAATATCATTTATAAAAAATTTCTTTTTATCTTCTATTTTTAATTTTATTTTTACTTCTCTATCTTGTTTTTGGCTTATCATTTCTATTTTACTATAATTTTTATTCTTTTTAATTAATTCTTTATCTTTATTAGTTCTAAATGATTTTCCTAAACTACAAACAAAAATAGATTCTAAAATATTTGTTTTTCCTTGTGCATTATCACCATATATTATATTTATATTTTTGTCAAATTCTATTTCTTCTTTTTCGTAGTTTCTAAAGTTTTCTAGTTTTATTTTTTCAATATACATATTTTAATCCTTTTTATATTACTCTTCTTTCATTCTAATAGGTAATATCATATATGTATAATTTCTTGCTGTATCATCAATTGGCTTTATAACACAAGGAGATATATTTGTTCCAAAAGATATATATATTTCTTCATCTTCTATTGCTTTTAATGCATCTAAAAAATATTTTGGATTAACTCCTATTTCTAAGTCTCTTCCCTCTGTCTCTGTATATATTTCTTCCTTTGCATCACCTGTTTGATTTGTACAAGAAATTATTATTTTTCCTATTTCTATTGATATTTTTACAGGATATTTTTTTTCTTTTTCTATAACAGATGATGAAATTAAACTTACTCTTTCAAAACAGTTTTGTAAAATGTTTTTATTTATTCTTATTCTTGTATCCCAATTATTTGGTATAACACTTTCATAATTTAAAAATTCTCCATCTAATAGTCTAGTAACTATTTTACAATTTTCCATTTCAAATATAGCTTGATTTTTAGAAACTCCTATTTTTATATAATCAAAAGAATCTAATATTATTTTATTTACTTCGTTTAATGTTTTTCCTGGAATAACTGCTTTAAAATCATTACTATAATTACTTAAAGAATTACTTACCCATCCCATTCTAAATCCATCTATTGCTACAACATTTAATCTGTTATTTTTAACTTCAAATAAACATCCAGTAAATATTGGTCTATTTTCTTCTATACTTACTGCAAAAATTGTTTTTCTTATCATATTTTTTAAAACAGTTTGATCTGTTTCTATTGAATTTTCAACAACTATTTTAGGAAGTTCTGGAAATTCATCTGGATTCATTGTAGATAATTTATATAAAGATCCTTCACATTCTATTACTAATAAATTATTTTCATTTAATTCTATATTTATATCTGTATCTGGAAGTTTTCTTATTATTTCACTAAACATTATTGCGTTAACAACAGTATTTCCTTCTTCTTTAACATTACATTCCATATTATATTCAATTCCTAATTCTAAATCATATGTTGTAAGTTTTAATTCGTTATTATTTGTTTGTAAAAGTATTCCTTCTAATATAGGCATTGTTGTTCTTGTAGGAACTCCTCTAACTACTGCATTAATTCCTTTTAATAGTTTTTCTTTTTCACATATAATTTTCATAATTATTACTCCTTTAAAAAAATCTCTCTTTTGTATTTGCGTAAGAAAAAAAGAATTTAAAAATCTTTTTTATTATAATATAAATTAATATATATTAGCAATAGTATTAGTATGTCTTGTGGATAATGTGTAAAACTAAAAAATTAGTCTAAATCCGTAGAAAAAAAGATGTTAATATATCTGTTGATAAATAAAAAAGTTATTCACATTATTAAATAAATATTTGTAAAAAAACATTATAAACAGAAAATTTATAATTATCCATAGGTACCTGAGGATAACCTATCTCTTTCTTCCGTAAGAATAGAAAGAAAGATTTTTATAAAATAAATGTTTTACAAACATATTTTTTATTAATTTAATAAAAGTACTTATATATTAATTATCTTTTGATAAAATAATTTTTTTAACACTATCCACAATTAATTTTGTATTTGATTCTGGATTTTGTTTTATTTCTTGTTCTATCTTTTTATATCCATGCATTACTGTTGTATGATCTCTTTTCCCAAAGGCTTCTCCTATTTTTGGAAAAGATTCATTAGTAAGAATTCTACAAAGGTACATACCTATTTGTCTAGGAAAAGCTATATCATTAGACCTTTGAGAACTTTTTAAATCTTTTATTGTAATATTAAAATATTTGCAAATCATTTCTTGAATATACTCAATTGATATAACAGAAGATTTTTGCATAATAATATCATTTATTGCTCTTTCTGCCATTTCCATTGTTATAGGAGTATTTGTTAAAGAAGATTGTGCAACTAATTTATTAAAAACTCCTTCAAGTTCTCTTATATTAGAATCAATTTTTGCAGCTATATCTGATAAAATTTCGTCATCAATTATTAAATGTTTTTCATCTTTCTTTTTTCTAAGAATAGCTAAACGTGTTTCATAATCTGCCATAGAAACATCAGCAATTAATCCCCATTCAAATCTAGATTTTAATCTATCTTCTAGTAAAGGAATATCTCTTGGAGGTCTGTCGCTAGATAATACAATTTGTTTTCCACTTTCATGTAAAGTGTTAAAAGTATGGAAAAATTCTTCTTGTAATCTTTCTTTTCCTGCTATAAATTGAATATCATCAATTAACAAAACATCTATATTTCTATAAATTTGTCTAAATTTTTCTGTACTTGCACTTTTTAAAGCATCTATAAATTCGTTAGTAAACCTTTCAGAAGTTACATATAAAACTTTTAAATTTTTATTATTGAACAAAATTTCATTTCCTATTGCATGCATAAGGTGGGTTTTTCCAAGACCAACACCACCATATAAAAACAAAGGATTATATGCAGTAGCGGGTGCATCTGCAACAGCTAATGAAGCTGCATGTGCAAATCTATTATTATCTCCTACAACAAAAGTACTAAATCTATATTTTGGATTTAAATTTGTATTAAAATAATGACTATTATTTGTAGAATTTAAATTAATATTATTGATTTTTTCTTCTGCAGGGATATCGTCTTTACAAATAATAGAAAGAGTACAATTTTTTTGCAAAATAATAGAAAAAGTATTCATTATAAGATCATGAAACTTTGTATCTGCCATATCTCTTTTAAAAGAATCTTCTGAGACAAGGGTAACATTATTATCTACTATACTTGCTATTTTTAAAGGTTCTATCCATGTTTTATGAGAAATTTGAGACATCTCATCTTTTAATAATTCTTTTGCTTGTTTTAATATTTTTTCTATATCTAAATCCATTGATTAATGAAACCTCCTAGTTATCCACAGAACAATCCACAGGTGTTGATAAAAACAGCTAAAAATAAATAAAAATAACAATAAAAATTATCAACAAGTGAATAAAAAAAACTCTGAAAGTCGTATTTCCCTATTAATTTCATTTATAATATCAAAAAAAAAATAAATTATCAACAGATAAAAGAAAAAATGTTATTAATTATCAAAAAATATTGACAAAAAGGGCTTATTTAATATATAATCATTTGTACTTATGATTTATTTAAGGAGGAATATAAATGAAAAGAACATATCAACCTAAAAAAAGACAAGAAAAAAAAGAACATGGTTTTATGAAAAGAATGAAAACAAAAGCAGGTAGAAAAGTATTAAAAGCTAGAAGAGAAAAAGGTAGAAAAAAAATATCAGCATAAAAATAAAAGTTTTTATAAGTAAATGAGTGATAAAATTGAAAAAAACTAAAATGCTCAAAAAAAATTATGAATTTAAAAGAGTTTTAAAAAAAGGAAAATGTATAAAACGGAAAACAAATAGAAATTTTTATTTTAAAAGAAAATGAACCTTTAAATTTTTTAGGAATTGCAATAAGTAAAAAGATAGGAAAGAGTGTTTATAGAAATAAAATAAAAAGATTAATTAGAGAAAATTATCGCTTATTGGAAAAAAATATTAAAACAGGAAATAGTATAGTTGTTTTGTGGAATAAAAAAGTAGATAAAAAAGAAGCAAATTACTATATTATAAAAGAAGATTTAATAAATATTTTTAAAAAAGAAAATATTTTAAGAGAAGTGGAAGAATAGTTTAAAATGAAAAAAATTCTTGTGTATTTAATTAATAAATACCAAAAACATATATCTCTTTTTTTAGAAAGTAAGGGAATAAAATGTAAATTTTATCCAACATGTTCAGAGTACACAAAACAGGCAATTTTAAAATATGGAGCTTTAAAAGGAATATGGCTTGGTATAAAAAGAATTTTAAGGTGTAATCCTTTTTCAAAAGGAGGATATGATCCTGTTAAATAATTGGGAGGTAAAAAATGGGTTCAATTTCTAGTTTGTTTGGATATGTATTAAATTTTATATATGAAATAGTTAATAATTATGGAGTAGCCATAATATTATTATCTTTATTATTGAAAATAATTCTTTTACCGTTATCTATTAAACAGCAAAAAACAATGAAAAAGACAGCAAAGGTTCAACAAAAGGTAAAAGAAATTCAAGAAAAATATAAAAACGACCAAATGAAAATGAATCAAGAAATGATGGATTTATATAAAAGAGAAAATATTAGTCCTTTTAGCGGATGTTTAAGTGCTATTTTACAAATAGTTCTTTTATTTGCAATGTTTTATTTAGTAAGAAGCCCTCTTACATATATGAAAAAAATTGATACAACAACAATAGAAAATTATAAAACAGAAATTAAGCAAGAATTAGGAGAAAATAATATTAGTGTAAATTATCCAGAAATTAGTATTTTAAAATATGTAAATAATCATAAATCTCATGAAGATCCGTTATATATAAATACAAACTTCTTGGGATTAGATTTAAGTAATATTCCACAAGAAAATTATCAAGATCCTACAGTTTATATTATTCCAGGACTTTATGTTATAACAAGCATAATTTCTATGAGAATAACAACAAGCATGACAAAAAGAAAAAATGATAAGAAAGAAATTATAGAAATTAATAAAGATAAAAAGAATAAAGATAAAGAGCCAGACCCAGAAGAAATGGCAGTACAAATGAACAAAAGCATGTCTTGGTTTATGCCAATAATGTCACTTAGTGTATCAATAATTGCACCACTAGGACTTGCTTTATATTGGCTAGTAAATAATATTTTAATGATATTAGAAAGAATTATTGTAAATAAATTTATAAAAACAGAAGAGGGGGAGCAAAATGGATAATAAAATAATTTCAGAAGGAAAAACAACAAATGAAGCTATAGAAAAAGGTTTAAAAGAATTAAACACAACAAGAAATAAAGTAGAAATAAAAGTTCTAGAAGAAGAAAAAAGAAGTTTTTATAATATACTTGCTCCACGCGTTGTTAAAGTTGAATTAACACTTAAAGAAGAAAAAAAAGAAAATATAAAAAAAGAAAAAAAGCACAATGAAAATATAAATGAAATAAAAGAATCAGCAGAAAATATTAAAGACTTTTTAAGTAGATTTTTAAATAAAGAATTAAAATATGACGTAGAAATAAAAGATTTTGATATATATGTAAATATAAAGGGTGAAGATGTAAATTATTTAATAGGCTATAGAGGAGAAAACATAAATGCTCTTCAAACCATTTTATCTGCAATTGCTAACAAAAAAAGTTCTGCAAAAACTAGGATATACCTGGATATAGAAGGATATAGAGAAAAAAGAAAAAAAACATTAGAAGAATTAGCAGAGAAAATTGCAAGAACAGTTGTAAGAACAAAAAAAGCTATTACATTAGAACCAATGACAGCATATGAAAGAAAAATTATACATACAAAATTACAAACACATGATAAAGTAAGAACATATAGCAAAGGGGAAGAGCCATACAGAAAAGTAGTAATTACTTTAAAATAATAAAGAGGCAGGGATAAAAACTTCCCTGCCTTTTATAGAAAGAAGGAAAAATATGTCTACAATAGTTGCAATATCAACAGCACCAGGAATTGGTGGAATAGGAATAGTTAGAATGAGCGGAGACAATTGTTTTAACATTTTAGATAAAATATTTATTCCAAAAAATCCAGAAAAAATAGAGAATATAAAGGGGTATACTATAAAATATGGAAATATAGTAGATTTAAAAAGCAATAAAAAAATAGATGAAGTTTTAGTTTCATATTTTAAAAAACCAAAAAGTTATACAACAGAAAATATGTGCGAAATAAATTCACATGGCGGG
This sequence comes from uncultured Clostridia bacterium, assembly GCA_944392485.1. Classification (GTDB taxonomy): domain Bacteria; phylum Bacillota; class Clostridia; order TANB77; family CAG-508; genus CAG-452. The sequence continues at coordinate 75,354 of CALXWO010000006.1, forward strand.
AGTATTGTTTTAAAAACAATTTTAGAATTATGTATAAAAAATGGTGCAGAACTTGCTAAGCCAGGAGAATTCACTAAAAGGGCTTTTTTAAATGGAAGAATGGATTTAAGCCAAGTGGAAGCAGCAATTGATATAATAAATTCAAAAACAGAAAAAGAATTAAATTCAGCAGCAAACCAATTAGATGGAGGACTTTCTAGAGAATTAAAAGCAATTAAAAACGATATTATAAGCCTTTTAGTAGACATAGAGGCATCTATAGATTATCCAGAATATGATGTAGAAGAAGTAACAGTAAGTAAGGCAAAAGGAAAACTTTTAGAAATAGAAGAAAAATTAAAATATTTAATTAAAACATTTGATAATGGCAAGATAATAAAAGAAGGAATTAATGTAGCAATTATAGGAAAGCCAAATAGCGGAAAATCTTCATTATTAAACAATTTATTAAAAGAAGAGAGGGCAATTGTTACAGACATAGAAGGTACAACAAGAGATACTATAGAGGAATTTATAAGTATAAAAGGAATTCCTGTTAAATTAATTGATACAGCAGGAATAAGAAGTGCAGACAACAAAGTAGAAGAAATTGGAATAGAAAAATCAAGAAAAGTTGCTGAAACTAGCGATTTAATAATTGCTATGTTTGATAATTCCAAAAAATTATCTAAAGAAGACATAGAAATACTAAACTTTATAAAGAATAAAAAAGCTATAATTTTGTTAAACAAGACAGATCTGCAAGAGGAGAATCTAGAAAACGAAGAAAAAATAAAAAACACACAAAAAAAGGTAATAAAAATTTCATTAAAAGAACAAACAAATTTAAGTGCTTTATATGAAGAATTAAACAAAGAAATGAACTTAGAGCAAATAAGTGCAGATAATGAAATTTTAATAACAAATATAAGACATAAAGAATTAATAGAAAAGGCTTTAAATCATATTATTGAGGCTCAAAAAGCATTAGAAACACATATGCCTATTGATATTATATCTATAAACATAAAAGAAACGTTGGAAGATATATCAAGTATAACTGGAGAAAATGCTAGTGAAGATGTGATAAAAGAAATTTTTTCTAAATTTTGTTTAGGAAAATAAAAGAAGGAGTAGAAAAATGAAATACAATGCAGGAGATTATGATGTAGCAGTAATAGGAGCAGGACATGCGGGTTGTGAGGCAGCACTTGCATGCAGTAGAAAAGGACACAAAACAGTTCTTTTTTCTATAAGTTTAGAATGTGTTGCAAATATGCCATGCAATCCAAACATTGGTGGAACATCAAAAGGACATTTAGTAAGAGAAATAGATGCTCTTGGTGGAGAAATGGGCAAAAATATAGACAAGACATACATACAATCAAGAATGCTTAATAAATCAAAAGGTCCTGCAGTATATTCTCTAAGGGCTCAAGCAGACAGAAAAAAATATGGACAAGAAATGAAACACACTCTAGAAAAGCAAGAAAACTTGTCAATAAAACAAGCGGAAATAGTTGATATAAAAGTAGAAAATGGACATGTTAAATCTGTAGAAACAAATGTTGGTGCAATATATAATGTAAAAGCAGTAATTTTGGCCACAGGAACATATTTAAAGGGAAAAATATTTATAGGAGAAACAAATTTTGAAAGCGGACCAGATGGTGTTTTCCCGGCAAACAAACTATCTTCATGTTTAAAAAAATTAGGAATAAAATTAGTAAGATTTAAAACAGGTACACCAGCAAGAGTTAACAAAAGAACAATAGATTTTTCAAAAATGGAAATACAAGAAGGAGATGAAGATGTAGTACCTTTTTCTTTCGAGGACAAGCCAAAAGATATAAAACAAGTACCGTGTTATTTGACATATACTAACGAAAGAACACACGAAATAATAAGGCAAAATTTACATAGGTCACCTCTATATGGAGGTCAGATAGAAGGAACAGGACCAAGATATTGTCCGTCTATAGAAGATAAGGTAGTAAGATTTAGTGATAAAGAAAGGCATCAGATATTTATAGAACCTATGGGAGAAAACACAGAAGAAATGTATGTTCAAGGAATGAGTTCTTCTCTTCCAGAAGATGTCCAAATAGCTATGTACAGAACAATTGCAGGATTGGAGCATGTAGAGTTTACAAGACCTGCTTATGCTATAGAATATGATTGCATAGATCCTTTACAATTAAAATTATCGTTAGAATTAAAAAATATAAAAGGGATGTTTATGGCAGGACAAATAAATGGAACATCTGGATACGAAGAAGCCGCAGCACAAGGCATAATTGCTGGAATTAATGCAAGCTTAGAAATAGAAGGTAAAGAACCAGTAATACTACATAGATCAGATGCATATATTGGGGTTTTAATAGATGATATAGTAACAAAAGGAACAAACGAACCATATAGAATGATGACATCAAGAGCAGAATACAGATTGCTATTAAGACAAGATAATGCGGATTTAAGGTTAACACCAATTGGTTATAAAGTTGGTTTAATTTCAGAAGAAAGATATAAAAACTTTTTAAAGAAGAAAGAGAATATAGAAAAAGAAATAGAAAGAACAAAAAAAGTAAATATAAAACCAACAGAAGAAGTGAATAAATTTTTAAAAGAACAAGGCTCAACGCCAATAAACCAAGGAGTAAAACTTTTTGACTTGTTAAAAAGAAGCGAAATAACCTACAAATCTTTAGAAATATTTGATAAAAACAGGCCTAATTTAACAAAGCAAGAACAAGAACAAGTGGAAATACAAATTAAATATGAAGGATATATAAAACTACAGCTTGAGCAAGTAAAAAAATTTAAAAAACTAGAAACAAAAATGCTACCAGAAGATATGGATTATAAAAATTTAAAAGGAATAAGCTTAGAAGCGAGACAAAAACTAGACAAATTTAGACCAATATCAATAGGGCAAGCTTCTAGAATATCAGGGGTTTCACCAGCAGATATATCAGTACTTTTAATATATCTAGAGCAAAGAAATAGGAAATAAATTGGGACTTGTTTTTGTGATGTGAGAGGTGTGAAGTGTGAGGTGTGCTTTTTGGGACTAGGCTACGTAAGACTTACCCTAATTTCACACTTCCCACATCCCACTCCTCACTTCCTACATAAATTCCAGTTTATATAATAGAAAGAGAGATATATATGGAAATAAATCAATTTAAAGAAAAAATGAATGTTTACTTAAAAGAATTAAATATTGAATTAACTGATTTACAGCTACAACAATTTTATAAATATATGAATTTATTAATAGACTGGAATAAAAAAATAAATTTAACAGCAATTACAGAACCTGAAGAGATAATAGAGAAACATTTTATAGATTCATTAACAATATTAGAAAAAATAAATAAAGAAGATAGTATTATAGATGTTGGAACAGGTGCAGGCTTTCCGGGAATTCCAATTAAAATAGTATATCCAAAAACAAAAACAGTTTTATTAGATTCTCTTAATAAAAGAATTAATTTCTTAAAAGAAGTAATAAAAGAACTAGATTTGAAAGATATAGAAACAATACATGCAAGAGCAGAAGAGGCCGGGAGAGATAATAGATTTAGAGAAAAATTTGATATAGCTGTTGCAAGAGCGGTAGCTCCTGCAAATGTATTGGCAGAATACTTGTTGCCGTTTGTGAAAACAGATGGGAAAAGTATTTTTATGAAGGGTTCTAATTGGAAGGATGAGATAATAAACGGTAAAAATGCTATAAAAAAATTAGGAGGCGAATTATTACCAAGTGAAGAGTTTGTTATACCAAAGACCGATTTAAAAAGAAATATTATAGTCGTAAAAAAAATTAAAAAAACTATTAATTGTTATCCAAGAAAACCTGGAACACCATCCAAAAACCCTCTGTAAGCTTGTTCCACATTCAACTTGAGCCGGAAACCATTGATATATAAGGAATTTTGCTGGCAGACAAAAAACAACAAAACTTAAATTTCGACAAAAAAAACTAATAAAATATTGTATAAATTCATTGACATATTGTTTAGATTTTTATATTATTAATATGTTAATGAATTTTTTACATGGAGGGATAATTTTGGGAAAAATAATAGCAGTTGTTAATCAAAAAGGCGGAGTAGGAAAAACTACAACAGCAGTCAATATAAGTGCTGTATTAGCTAAAAAAGGAAAAAAAACACTACTTATTGATATTGATCCTCAAGGAAATGCAACAAGCGGTGTGGGAGTAGAAAAGAATCAAGAAAAATCAATTTATGATGTTATTATAAATAACGTAGAGATGGAAGAAGCAATATTTAAAACACAAATTAAAAATTTATTTGTTTGTCCTTCCAATATAGATTTAGCAGGAGCTGAAGTGGAACTAGTTCCTATGATGTCAAGGGAACTAAGATTGAAAGAAAAAATAGACAAAATAAAAGATATGTTTCATTATATTATTATAGATTGTCCACCTTCTTTAGGATTACTTACTATAAATGCTTTTGCAGCATCTAATTCTTTACTTATTCCAATACAATGTGAATATTATGCACTTGAAGGAGTAGGACAACTTATGAACACAGTAAATTTAGTAAAAAAACAGCTAAATAAAGAATTATACATAGAAGGCGTTGTTTTAACAATGAATGATGCTAGAACTAATTTGTCTACACAAGTTATAAAAGAAGTAAAAACATATTTTAAAAACAATGTATATAAAACAATAATACCAAGGAATGTAAAATTAAGCGAAGCACCAAGTTATGGAATGCCAATTAGTATATATGCACCAAGATCAAAAGGAGCAAGGTGTTATGAAAAATTAACAAATGAAATTATTAAAAGTGTAAAAAAGTAGAAGAAGTATAAATTTAAGGAGGAATGTCAAAATGACAAAAAACACAGGACTAGGAAAAGGGTTAGGAGCATTACTTGCAAGTAATACCATAGAAGAAGAGGAAATACAAGAAGGAGAAGTAGTGCAAAATTTAAAACTAATAGAAGTTGAACCAAACAAAGACCAACCAAGAAGAAATTTTGATGAGGAATCAATAGAAGAATTAGCAAGTTCTATAAAAGAATATGGAGTAATACAGCCTATTATAGTAACAAAACAAAAAGATTATTATAAAATAGTTGCAGGAGAAAGAAGATGGAGAGCATCAAAAAAAGCTGGACTTACAGAAATACCGGCAATAATAAGAGATTATGACGAACAAAAAAATAGTGAAATTGCGTTAATAGAAAACATACAAAGAGAAGATTTAAATCCAATAGAGAAAGCAACTGCAATAAGAGAACTATTAGACAAATATAATTTAACACAACAACAATTAGCAGACAAATTAGGAATAAGCAGGAGTGGTCTTGCAAATACTGTTAGAATACTTAATCTAGCACCAAGTGTTGTGGAATTAGTAAAGGAAGGAAAACTAACAGAAGGTCATTGTAAAGCATTACTTGCAATAGACAATCCAGAAAAACAATATCAAGCAGCAATTCATATGATAGAAAGTGGAGATAGTGTAAGAGAAGCAGAAAAGCAAGTTAGAATAAAAAAGAAAAAAGTGTCAAACGATAGATATCAGCCTATTTATAGAGAAATAGAAGCATCATTTAGAAATTTCTTTGGTACAAAAGTAAAATTAGATGCAAAACAAAGAAGTGGAAAAATAATAATACAATATTCTTCAAATGACGAATTAGATAGGATTTTAAATTTAATTAAGTAAAAAGGAATTTGTTTTTGAGAGGTGAGAGGTGCGAAGTGTGAGGTGTGCTTTTTAGAGTTAGACTACGTAGGGCTTACCCTAAAAAGCACTTCCCACATCCCACATCGCACTTCTCATTAAATTCAAATTTTAAAAGGAGGAAATGCAAATGATTGAAGATATTTTAAATTCACAATATTTTTTAATAGGAATAGCTATAATAAATATCTTTTTATTAATTTTATATATTTGTAATTTATTAAAACTAAGAAAAATAAATAAAAATTATAAATTATTTATGAAAAAGCTAGGAAATGGAAACAATATAGACGAAATGCTTAAAAAATATATAAATAAAGTTGAAGAAGTAGACGAGAAAAATAATGATATAGTAAAATACTGCAAAAAATTAGACAAAAATATAAGCTTATGTATTCAAAAAATAGGAATGGTAAGATATAGTGCATTTAAAGACACAGGTAGTGATTTAAGTTTTGCTTTAGCAATGCTTAATGATAACAATGATGGTGTAATATTAAATGGAATTTATTCAAGAGAAATGTCTAATATATATGCAAAACAGATAATAGCAGGAAAAACAAATAATAAATTATCAGAAGAAGAAAAAGAAGCCTTAGAAATAGCATTAAATCAAGAAAACCAATAATAAATCCTTGACAATTAATAATTTGCATGTTAAACTATTAATTGTCTCTTATATGGAGAGGTGGTCGAGTTGGTTTATGGCACCAGTCTTGAAAATTGGCGTAGGTTTGTAGCCTACCGTGGGTTCGAATCCCACCCTCTCCGCCAGAAAAAGAGTGAATAATGAAAAGTATAATTAAATTTAAATAAAATTTAAATAAAATGTAAAAAAGCGTGTACTTTTCATTATTCACTTTTCAATATAAATAAAAATGGAGGCTTACCCAAGTGGTTGAAGGGGACAGTTTGCTAAACTGTTAGGGTTCGTAAGGGCCGCGAGGGTTCAAATCCCTCAGCTTCCGCCAAAA
>CALXWO010000007.1 GCA_944392485.1 uncultured Clostridia bacterium
TTTAATGCTTTACCAGCTTTGAATACTGGAGCTTTTGATGCAGGTATTTTGATTTCTTCTTTAGTTTGTGGGTTTCTTCCTTTTCTAGCTGCTCTTTTTCTTACTTCGAAAGATCCAAATCCAACTAATTGAACTTTGTCTCCTTTTACTAATGCGTCTGTTACAGTATCAACTAATGCGTTAACTGCTGCTTCAGCACCTTTTTTTGTTTCTCCTGTTTTTGCAGCTATTGCTGCGATTAATTCAGCTTTGTTCATTTAAAATTACCTCCTATAAGATTTGTTTTCTTTTTGTAGAACAACTCTACTATTTAAGATTATTCGCCAATTTTAGCTAAAATCCTTCTTTTTTTATTTTATTTTTTTATTAATCCTTTGCTTCCCTAGGGATACATTGTTTGTGTAAGCTGTATGCGTTGGTATTAGCGGCTTTTCATGTTTTGTATTTTTAATGTCTTGTAAAACTTTTGTCCGTAAGAAATCATATAATGTGTGTTTTATAACAAATTTATTTATATTTATGTGCCAATTTAATTTCTTTTTTACTACCATAAAGCAAACTACAAATGATGTTATATGTGACAATATTGATGATATAATTGCTCCATTTATTCCTACTTTTGGAATTAACACAATATTAAATATAAATTTTATTATCGTTCCTATTGCAAATGCAATTACTGGAATATTAACTTTTCCTAACCCTTGCAATATTCCGCTAATAGTTTGGGTTAAAACTACAAAAATTATACTCCATGATGACAGTTTAAGCATTTCTGCTCCTAAAGAAGCGTTAGGAAATAATAATTCTAATATTTGTTTAGAAAATATGCTCATTATAATAGTACAAGGAATGCCGATTAATGTTGTTGCTAAAATAGAAAATTTTATTTTTCGTTTTGCATTAAATATATCTCCTCTAGCAATGGCAGAAGAAATTGATGGTATAAGTGCTGTTGCAATTGCAATATTAAATGAAAATGGAAGTGTTATTAAAGTATCCACTTTTCCACTTAATATTCCATACTGCATAGTTGCTGTTTCTTCTCCTATGGAATTTTTTAGTATTCTAACTATTGTTGTTGCATCAATAGTTTTTATTGTTGTTGAAAAAAATCCACAAAGGGCAATTGGTACCGACACTTCTAAAATGTTTTTAACTACTTTTAATATGCTTTCTTTTTTATAAACTTTTGATGATATAACTTCTTGCCATACTTCTTTTTTGTTTTTTTGATAATATTTATACATATATATAACACTAATTGATGTTGCAGCAGTTGTTGCAAGTGTTGCTCCACCAGCCATTAATATAGTATTATTGTTTGATAAAAATGCAATTTGTTCTACAGTTATTACTGTAAGTAATGCTTTAAAAATTTGTTCTAGACTTTGAGAATTTGCCCCTACTGTTAAATTTTCTCTACCATTAAAATATCCTTTAAATACTGATTCTATTGATACTAAAAAAACTGAAGGGGAAAGTGCAAGAATTGTTAGTTTTGCTTCTGGTATTTGTAAATATTTATTTGCTATATATTCTGCTCCAAAAAATAATATACTACTTCCTATAAACCCTAAAAATCCAAAAATCGTTATTGCTATTTTAAATATTCTATATGCCCCTTTGCTATCACCTATTGCCAGTTTGGCTGATACAAGTTTAGAAATAGCATTAGGAACTCCTATTGATGATATTGTAAGAAACATAGCATATATCTGAAAAGCACTGCTGTAAATGGCATTTCCTTTATCTCCAAATCCTTCTTTGTTTGTTAAGTACAATTTATATATTAATCCTACTACTTTTACAACAACTTGTGAAAACATGAGTACAATTACGCCATGCATGAGTCCAGTTTTTTTAGTTCTTATGATTTATTCCTCCTTTCAAACTGTAATTTGTATGAATAAATTTTGTTTTTGAAATTTGGTTTTTTGATGTAGGGGGCGCTGTCTTCGGCGCCCCGTATACCCGATTTTCGGGTCGCCCAGGAGTGCGACCCCTACAACGTTGAGGAAACGACCCATCAAGAACCGTCCCATTTGAGACACACACAAATTACAATTTTCTTTAATTAATGTATATGAACTTTTTGTTTAAAAAGACTTGTTTTTTTATGGTTTTTATAGGATAATATATATATGTAAAAATATGTACTAATGGGGGATTTAAATTGAAATATATAGATAAATTTTTAAAAGTACTTAAAACAGATAGAAATACTTTTTTTACATATGTATTAACATTGATTACAGCATACATAATAATAGATAGAGTTGTAGAAATGCTTATTTTATTTTTTACAGGTATGTCAGTTTCATATTGGGGTCCAATAAGATATACTTTTGCACTTGCCTGTCCTATATTTGCATTTCTGTTTTCTTACCCTTCTAAATTTTGTAAATCAGATAAAAATAAAAAATCATTTTTTTGCGCATATTGTATCTGTTTATATATAATTGGAATTTCTGCTGTTGTACAATGGCTTAATTATTTAGCTTGGATACTAATAATGTCACTTCCAAATTATGATGTTATGATTGTAGAATTCTCCGATTTAATTAGAAATGCATTTACAGCCGTTTCTATTTATATACCATTAATTACATTTTATAAATTATTAACATGGCTTAACAGAACTGTTAATGACCCAATATTCCCAAACAATTATCAAGAATCTATTGAGGACTTTCAAGGTATAGATATTTCTGCACCTGATGGAAAAAGTGGTCCATATAGTTTAGAAATAGAAATTTGTAAAGATAGAACTACTGGTAAACCAGTAAAAATAATAGAAGAAAGAAGATTTCAGCCAACTGTTGTTGTAGGTCCTTCTGGAACTGGTAAAACAGCAATGGTAATGGAACCAATGATTGCAAGAGATTTAGAGAAAAAATATTTCTTTAGAGAAACTTCAAAAGAAATGGGAATTACTGCTCTAAAAACAAATATTGCAGTTTTAAATAAACCATATGACAACGATTATTTAAATAGAAACTTTAATTTATCTATGCTTACCCCTGTAGAAGGAAAAGAACGTATTTATAAGGCATATATGAATAAATTAATTTATGAAATTACTCCTGATGGAGAAATTGTTTATAAAAACTTTGGAATAACAGTAGTTACTCCAGATTCTGATCATATTGATAGAGTAAGAGATGTGGCAAAAAATTTTGACATTCCTGTTATTGATATTGATCCTACTAATCCAAATTCTATTGGCTTAAACCCATTTATTATAGGAAATCCTGCATTGTGCGGTTTAATTATATCTTTAGTTATTAGAGGATTATATGACCCAGCTGGTCTTACTGCTGAACTTGCCTATGCTGAAGATATTTCTGTTCAGGCAATTCAAAATTTGGTTATTCTTTTAAAAGTAATGTACCCTAAAATGCATGATGGGTTAATGCCTAACTTGGAAGATTTATTAAAACTATTTAATAATTTTGATTTAGTTCAAAAAATGTGTGAAGAAATGGAAAAAGATCCAGAACTTGCTGAAGAATATGAATTACAAATTGGATATTTTAAACAAAACTTTTATAAAGATGCTTCTGCTAGAAAAGATATGCAAAGATATGTACACTTTGCATCTTCGACCTTAGATGTTCTCTTAAGATCTGCTGAAGCAAAAAATATAATATGCAATAGATATAATAACATAGATTTTAATGATGTAATAAATAATGGAAAGGTAGTTTTACTTTCTACAAGGCCTTATGAAATAGGTGGAGCTGGGCACAAAGGATTTGGAAACTTCTTCTTAATGCTTATGATGTGTTCAGTAGAAAACAATAGAAATCTTGTAAGACATAGAATCCCTCATTTTATATATGTTGATGAATTTAGTCAATATGCTACAGAAGCACTTTCAGACATGTATACATTATATAGAAAATTTAAAATAGGTACTATTTTCTCTTCACAAACATTAAGTGGTTTAGGTAAAAATAGAGATGTTTTACTTGCAAATGCACCTACAAAAATTACATTTGGAAATGCTTCACCAGAAGAAATGTCTTGGTGGATGAATGAATTTGGCAAGAGAAAAGAGTGGAAAGTTGGATATAGTTATGATAAATCAGACAGAGAATACTCAGATAAATTAAATGGCCCTTCTTGGGATTGGGTTGACCACATGAAACTTGGTAAAATTCAAGGTCTTAAATTTAAAGGTGTTATATATAAAATTAAAAATAAAAAAGGTAAAAATGTTGTTAACTTTGGAAATGTAGATTTTCTAGAAAGCAAATATAAAACACCACACAGACCTAAAAAGTATAATTTTACTAAATATATATCAGCAGTATCTGATACAGATTCGGATAATGATAAACCTAAATGGAATCCTAAAAAAGTTAAATTTAAAGAAAATGACAGAGGAGATGTAGACCCTATACAAACAGATACAACAGATAGTTCTTATTTCTTTGATAATGAAGATGCAATTAGTTTTAATTTAGGAAATGATAAAAAATAAATGAAAATATTGTCTATTAATAATACGAAGAGGATATAGAAATATCCTCTTTTTTAAAACTTTTTAATGTCAATATTTGGAATTTGTGTTATTTTTTATTTATTTTATTGTTTAAAAATAGTTCAAGATATTAAATTATCTTTTAATTTATTGAATTTAATAAGAAATATAAATAAAATTTAAGAATTTAAATTTGTTGGCACTTTTCTTGCAGAATGCCAAATTCTACGAATTAAAATCGTATTAGATTCAATCTTATATATTATCCTATATGATTTATAAATCAATTCTCTTTGACTATCTTCATTGTATTCTGGTATTTTTCTTCCCATATATGGAAGATTTTTAAGTTTTTCAACTAGTTTTATAATATCATTTACCGTTTTTACAGCATAATATATAGAATCTTCATAGATATAATTATAAATTTGAATCAAATCATTATTAGCCGTTCTTAACCATACCAGCTTTACCAAATATATTCTCCAATACTTCTTCTGTTGTATAATGCTTTGATATTCCCAGTTTTTCTTCCTTGTCCTGTTTTTCAATTGTTGCTATAATAATATCTGATTCAGCAGAATTTGGATCATTTAATATATAATCTAATTCTTCTATAGTCTTTTTTCTATACTTATCTATCTTTTCTTTATTAGTCATACTATCATCTCCTGTCTATTTTAAAACCGATAATTTAATATCTTTATAACATTATATTTTCCTTTTTATTATTTGTCAATAAATTCCAGAAATTAAATATAATTACAGATTTAAAAATAAAAGATGTATAGCTTTAACTCTACATCTTTTACGTTTTATAAATATTTATCCTAATATTTTTAATTCTACTTCTTCCATTTTATATTTTCCTGTTGCTTTATCTATTGTAAATTCTACTAAAGATTTAGCAAGTGAATCTTCATTTTGTCTTAAATCAGTTGTAAATAGTAATTTTAAGTTTGGTATTTCTAATTTATGTGTTACTATTACTTTTAGTATTTCTACCATATGTTTTGTATCTTCTGCATCTAATATTAGTTGTGGCTTTATTTCAAATCCTGAATCAAAAGTTACAAAACTTTCGTAAAAATCAATATATAGTTTCATTCTTTCTATTAATTTATTTTCCCAATCTTCTTCTCTTCTTATTACTTCAAATATAAAATCTATAGATTTATTATTTTTTGTTAGTTTAATTCCAGCTTGTGCTTTAAATACCTTTCCTAGTTTTTTTGCTGTTAATGTTGGTTTTATTGTGTATTTATCAAAAGCTTTTACTTTTCTTAAATACGCAATTATTACTTGGTTTCCTGCCAAACGTTTTTTTATCATTCCAACTGGTTTTGTATTATCTGTAGGTTGCCATTTACATTCAACACCTCTTGAGTTAAGTAAATATTTTCCCATTTTTTCTAAGCAATAAATTCTATATATGCATTTTCCTTCTTCTGATGTAAAATAATATCTTGTTAAAATTTTAGATTTTACTAGTTGCTCTAGCTTATTATTTAATTTATCTTGAGACTTTATATCTTCTCCTCTATATTCTAATATTTGATATAACTGTCTTGATGTTATAAATTCAAATTCATTTACCAATTCCATTATTTTAAAATGAATATCTCCAATATGACCTATATTAATTTTATGTATTATTTGATTCATAGAAACATATCCATCTTTACCATCAAATGTTTTTATTTCACCTTCTCTTATTGCAAATGGAGATACTTCTGTTTTAATTTCACTATCTTCTACCATAATTATGGCCTCCTTTTATTATAATGTATAGGAAAATCTTTCCTTACCATATTTTCAACATAAATTAACTATATTAGATTTATAATTTAGTATTATCTATAATTAATAATTTTATTTTTTTCTTCTCGGGAATAATCCTTTTAATATATACTTCCACCTGTTGTCCATACTCTATATTTTCTTTATATTCTGCAAGTCCTACAAGATTTGGCTTTAATTCTATAAAAATGCCATTTTTATGCTTTTCTATTTCCCTTGCTATTCCTTTTGTTTTCATTCCTTCTTTAAAGTCTTTAGCATTTTCTTCCCAAGTTCCAAACATTTCTTTGTAACTTAAAATTACTCTGTTAGTTTTTCTATCTATAGATTTTACCATAATATTTACTTTTTGTCCAATTTTAAGTCTTTCGTATGGGGATTTTATTCTTGCAACAGATATATCTTCTATATGTACCATTCCTACAATTCCGACCGCCTATTTCTATAAATGCACCATATGGCCTAATATTTTTTACTATTCCACATACGCAAGTTCCCTCTTTTAGGTCATTCCTCATCCATTTTATTGCTTCCTTTCCAACTGCTTTTCTTGATAAGATAATTGAATCTTTTTTACTTGTATCTTTTACTTTAAACTGTACAAATTTGTTTATTTTGCTAGTACATATATTGGGCTTTGGAAAACCAGTTTCATCTATATTTACCGCTTCTACTTCATCTCTAGGTATAATTCCAGTTATATTATTACCTAAATCTAAATAAAGATTGTAATTGTTATCACATTTTGTTACTTTTGCCTCTATTATATTACCATTTATATATGCTTTGTTTAATTCTTCTAATGAAAACGCTTTACTTATACTATTCCAGCCTTCTGGAATAAATTTTTGTTTGTATTCCATATAACATTTTCTCCTTTTCTTTTGTATGGATAAATTGTAATTTGTTGTTGTGATGTGAGAGGTGTGAAGTGTGAGGTGTGCTTTTTAGGGCTAGGCTACGTAAGGCTTACCCTAATTTCACACTTCCCACATCCCACTTCTCACTTCTCACATCACAACAACAAATTACAATTTATCTATTTCTTTTTTGTTTAAATATCTCCATTCTCCTATCTTTAAATCTTTTACTGATATTTCTCCTATTTTACTTCTGTGTAAACTTATTACTTTTTTGTTTATGGCTTCACACATTTTTCTTATTTGTCTGTTTTTACCTTCATGTATTTTAATTTGAAGTCTAGTTGTATTTTTTTCTTCATCTATTTTTAATATTTTAACTTCTGCTCTACTTGTAATAAATCCTCCTATATCCACACCATTTCTTAATTTTTCCACTTCTTCTTTATTTACTATTCCTACTACTGTTACATTGTATGTTTTACTTATTTCATGTTTTGGATGCGTTACTTTATATACAAAATTACCATCATCAGTTAAAATAATTGCCCCTGATGTATACATATCTAATCTTCCTACTGGTACTAACCTTTTATCTACATTAACTAAATCGAGTACTGTTTTTCTATTAAACTGGTCTTTTACTGTTGTTACATAATCTATTGGCTTATTAAGTAAAATATATGTATATTCTTTTGTATTATTTTCTACTTCTTTTCCGTTATATTCAACTCTATCTGATTTAGGATTTATTTTAGTTCCTAGTTTTTTTATAACTTCTCCGTTTACTTTTACTTTTCCTTCTTCTATTAATTCTTCACATTTTCTTCTTGATGCTATTCCACATTCTGCTAAATATTTTTGAAGTCTTATTTTTTCTTCCATCCTATTTCCTTTCATATGAATTGTAATTTGTGTGTGTCTCAAATGGGACGGTTCTTGATGGGTCGTTTCCTCAACGTTGTAGGGGTCGCACTCCTGGGCGACCCGAAAATCGGGTATACGGGGCACCGAAGACAGCGCCCCCTACATCAAAAATCCAAATTTCAAAAACAAAATACAATTATACAAATTACAATTTGTCTATTTCTTTTAATATATTTTCAAAATATTCTGGCAATGGTGCTACGAATTTTACCTTTTCTTTTGTTGTAGGGTGTATAAATTCTAAGGAATATGCGTGTAACATTTGTCCGTGTTACTCCAAAAGGATTTTTTCCATTTGAATATACTGTATCTCCTACTATTGGATATCCAATTTCTGACATATGTACTCTTATTTGATGGGTTCTTCCTGTTTTTATTTTTACTTTAACTAATGTATATCCATTATATCTTTTTATTACTTCAAATTCTGATATTGCTTCTTTTCCATCTTTATTTACTGCCATCTTTTTTCTATCAGTATTGCTTCTTGCTATTGGCATGTTTATTGTTGCTTTATTCTCTTTTATTACTCCTCTTACTAGTGCAATATATATTTTTTCTACTTCTCTATTTTTTATCTGATTACTTATGTTTATATGTGCCTTATCATTTTTTGCTACAATTACTAACCCTGATGTGTCTTTATCTATTCTATGTACTATTCCTGGCCTTATTTTTCCTCCTATTCCAGATAGACTACCTTTACATTTTGACATTATTGCATTAACTAGTGTTCCATTAGGATTACCATTCCCAGGATGTACTACCATTCCTTTTTTCTTATTTATTATAATAATATCTTTATCCTCATAAATTATGTTTAAAGGGATATCCTCAGGTAATACATCTACCTCTTTAGGTTCTTCTTTTTTTATTGTAATTACATTATCTTCTTCTACCTTGTATGAAGATTTTACTTTCTTTCCATTTACTAAAATATTTCCTTCTTCTATCATTCTTTGAATTGAAGATCTGGATAAATCTTTCTCTAATTCTGAAATCAGTTTGTCTATTCTAATGTTTTTTTGTTCTTTTTTTATAATATATTGTTTCATATAATTCTCCTATAAATTGTAATTTGTATGAATAAATTCATACAAATTACAGTTAAAAGTTAAGAGTGAAGAGTTAAAAGTAATTGTTGATTTTTTGTTGAAATCAACAAAAAATCTTCATTTACTATTCACTTTTCACTTTTAGTTTTTCACTATTGTAATTTGCAAAGCAAATTACAATTTTCTTCTTTCTTCTATTATATTAGTAATTAAATATATTACAATAATTGTATACCCAATTGTAATGCATATATCTGCTAAATTAAATACTGGAAATTTAAATATAGGATTAATATCTATGTAATCTACCACAAATCCTTTAAATATTCTGTCTATTAAATTTCCTATTCCGCCTGCTAAAATTAAATGTAATGCAAAAAGTATTATTTTGCTTATTTCTCCTTTTTTAGAGTGTATAAAATAAATAATTAAACCAATAATTATTGCATTTACTATTATAAACATTGCTGTACTACTACTTCCAATTCCGAAGGCAGCTCCTGTATTTTCTACATATGTTAAGTTTAAAATTTTTGGAATCAATACTATTGTATTGTTATACAATTTACTTATTATTAAACCTTTTATTAACTGGTCTAATATAATTATAATAATAACCATTAATATAAAAAAGATATTTTTTTTATTTTTCAATTATAACACTCTTTTCTTTATTATTTTCTTTCGTATATACAGAAGTAATCATCTTCATATAATAGACTGTATTTTTCTTCATCTTGTTTTATAAATGTTCTTAATTTAGAATTGTCATACATAATTAAGTGTGTAATTTGGTATTTATCTAAAGTTTCTTCTATTTTATCATTATTTACTCCTGATAGATTTAAAAAGTCATTAAAAACAGTTACACCTTTATTAAATTCAGGTGAATATAAATCTGCTCTGGAATCTATAAATACAGGTATTCCCCTAAACAACAAATAGCTTCCATAATTATATTCATTATAAAGTCTTATATTATTAATATCTAAATTATCTAAAATATATGTTGCAGCATCTACTGGGTAGCTTTTTTCGTCTATAAAATGATCATTTATTTTAGGTTTATATATAGTAATACTAATTGCTACTACTATAGCAATTGTTGTTATCATTCCTATTATTCCACCCATTTTGTTTTGAACATTTTTGCATGTATTAGGACTATATTTATTAAACATAGAACAAATTAATCTGTTTAGTATTATTGAGCCAATTAGTAAAAACATTGATGCTTGTCTTCTTGTGTAAAACGTAAGTAATCCAAGTCCTGCAAGCATAAATAAATCGCTTAACCTTATTTTAGTATCTGTAAATGTTAAAATTGCTAAAAATAATATAAATACACACATTAAGTTTAAATTGTTTATTAATGTTAATGGTAAATGTTCACTTATGTTTTGTGTTGTGTTTCCTTGCATTGTTTTTAGTAAATATGTATAAGGTTCTTCTTGAAGAGGTGTTAAAAGTCCTGTAAATATGCATATTATCATAATTATAATTAATAATTTTACATTATTATTTCCTACTATTTTTATTTTATATGGGTTTTCATTTGCTTTTTTATACCTTTTTATTAATTTTTCTTGTTTTTCTTCTAATTTTAATATTTTATTTTTAATGTCTTCTATTTGTTTTGTATCTGTTTCTTTTAGTATTTTTTTGTGTAAACTATTAATTTTGGAATTGTTTATTATTATTCCTGAATTTGAAAGTATATAAATCATATATTCTGCAATATATGGCAAATACAATACAAAATAGAATGGAAATACTGCTACATGAACATTTGCTATGATTATTGGTATTATTATTAAACCTACTATATATCTTTTTTTCTTTGTTTCTAAAAAACTTTCTATAAAATATACTGTTAGTATAAAAAGTATAAATGTAACAAGCTGTGCTCTTGCTGCAATAAAATTTTTAAGTAAATACATTGCACCTATTGTTATTATAAAAGATGTTAATTTATTTTTAGTTAATTTTGTATTTGTATAGTACATTGTAAGTCCTAGTATTATGCTTAAAACTACTGTTGATATATAAATTCCAACTTGCCCTCCAACATTATAAATTAAGTATATAAATACATCATATAACCAATGTGGATACGTATACTCTAAGTTGTGAAAAGAAAATGGATCTTGCATATCAATTCCATTTTCTATAATATGTTCTCCTATTTTAATTGTATAAAATGTATCGTTTTGAAGTGTTACTGGTGCTATTGCAAAACAAAATATGGCAATTAATAAAATAACCATTACATTAAATCTTATATTTTTAACATCAATTTTATTTTTTTTATCTTCCATTTTAGTCTCCTATATTTATTATATAAATTGTAATTTGCATGAATAGAATTTGGATTTTGGATATGTAGGGGGCGCTGTCTTCGGCGCCCCGTAGACCCGATTTTCGGGTCGCCCAGGAGTGCGATCCCTACAACGTTGAGGAAACGACCCATCAAGAACCGTCCCCTTTTAGACACACAAATTACAATTTATATCTTATCATATTTAAAATTTTCTTACAACTATTTTATTTTTTATTGTATTTTAAAATTAATTTGATATAATTATTTTAAAGTTGGTGATATTTTATGATTTTAAAATGTATTACTTTTAATATGTGCCATGGAGAAGGTCTTGACCGGAAGAATTGATGTAAGAAGGCAAGCCGTTTTGCTTAAAAAATATAAACCTGATATAATTTTCCTTCAAGAAATTGATATGTATACTAAAAGAGCATATAATAAAAACCAATTATATACATTTAGTAAATATACTGGACTTAATTACAGAGCTATTGGAACAAATATTAAATATAAAAATGGTTTTTATGGAGATGGTATCCTTTCTAAATTTCCAATAGAATATTCTGCTAACTATTTGTCTCCTTTAACTAATGTTTCTCATGAACAAAGAGGAATTTTATGTAATAAAATTACTTTTGGTAATATAAAAGTAAATGTTTTTTCTCTCCACATGTCCACTTTTCAAGATGAAAGAATATTGACCTCAAAAGAATTGCTTAGAATTATTTCTAAAATAAATAAAAATGAACCTATAATAATTGGTGGAGATTTTAATGTTGGAGTAGAAAAAATTGGATTTCATAAATATCTTTTTAAACCACAGGCAAATTATCCAGAATATGAAATTTTAAAAGAAAAATTCAAAACAATAAACAATACAGAAAATACATGGTTCTCTAAAGAAGGAAGTGGATGCATTGATTCATTTTTCTATTCAAAACATCTACAACTAATAAAATATGAAACTATAAAATCAGAAGTTTCTGATCATTATCCAGTTTATGCAGAATTTTTAATTTAATAAATTATACTTTTTATTTTATATAAAAAAAGGTTCATTTACTGAACCTTTTTTATATAATAATTAAATTGCTTCTGCTTGATTACTTTCTTCTTCATTATCTTTTTTATTTATTACTTCTAAGCTTCCAATAGAAACTTCATATGCTACTCTTTGTTCTACTCTTCCATCTTCAAACTTCTTTTCATAAGTTCTACTTTGAACTCTGCCTACTATTTTTACTTCTGTTCCAACTTCCATGTTTTCACAGAATCTGGCATTTCTACCCCATGCTATACATGGTATGTAATCTGATTTATTATATGCTCTATTAACTGCAAGTAAAATATCTGCTATTTCTCTACCAAAAGGTGTTTTTCTATAAATTGGTTTTTTACATACATAACCTGTTAATACAACTTCATTAGATGTTTTCTCTTTGTTTGTTTCTTCACTTTCTTCTTTATATTCAATAATGTCTTTTGCAAATACTGTAAGAACTAGTCTATTTCTCTCGTTTTCGTAGCTATTGTATGATCTAAATTGTCCTTCTATAACAACCTTTCTTCCTATACTTAAATCAAAATTTGCAATTAATCTTTCTGAAATTGTTATTGGAATAATATCTTCATTTCCGCTTAACCTTGGTACTTCCAAATTAAATAAATAAAAACTTTCTCCATAAATTTCGTGACTAAATACTTTTTCACTAACAATATTACCTATTAAAACTAGATAATTATTTTCTGTGTAATTTGTAATCAATTTTACTTCCTCCCTTTTATTTTTCCTATAGTATTTTATTCATTGCCTTAGTATTTTAGAATATTAAATTTTACATTTAACAATACTATTATACTACTTTTAGGAGGAATTGTCTACATAAAATGGTAAAATAATCTATTTTTTTATTGCTAACACCTTAAATTTTACTACTCCTCCAGGTGTTTGAGCTTCTACCACTTGGTTCTTTTTTGCTCCGTAATAGCGCTGATCCTATAGGAGATTCATTTGATATTCTATTTTTAGATAAATCTACTTCTGTTGATCCAACTATAGTATATTCTACTTCTTCATTGTATTCCATATCTAGAACCTTTACTTTATTTCCCACTTGTACTGTTTTTGTGTCTATTTCTGATTCATCAATTATTTTTGCATATCTTAATTTGTTTTCTAATTCTGCTATTTTTATTTCGTTAGATGCTTGTGCATTTTTTGCTTCATCATATTCAGAATTTTCTGATAAATCTCCAAATCCTAATGCTACTTTTATTCTTTCTGCAATTTCTGTTCTTTTTTCTGTTTTTAAATACTCTAATTCTTTTTCTAAATTATCATATCCTTCTTGTGTAACTAATATTTCTTTTCCTTCCATTTTGCATTTCTCCTTTTTATATGTTTATTTAGTTTTATATATTACTCCTCTATAACAAATTTGTCAAGTAATTATACTCTAATTTGTACAATTTCCTTTTCATTTATTAAACCATTGTTTCCTATAAGTTTTTTTATTTTAATTTTATCTTTTTTTAATTTTTCCATAATATTTTTAAAATCATTATTTTGATGTAATATAATGCTTTCATATATTAATTCATTCTTAAAATTGTTTAATTTATATTTTGATGGAATTGCAATTTTGTAATAATTAATATTTATTCCTTCAAATCTTTTTGAATTTATTTTTATTTTGTCTTCAAAATTAATTATAATTGCATTTTTACATATTTTATATTTATTTATTAATTCTTCTGGGAAATCTATATTTAATATAAGCTCTGCATTTAAAAGGCTTTTCCTTTTATTATTTGCTATATTTAACATTATTCCATATTCATTATATAAGTATTCTTCTAGCTTGTTACAAGTTGAAATATCATTTGTTATTATATTTAGTGTTTTAATATTTTTTGCTATTTGCATAATTATTTCGACATTAATTTTACTAAAATCATTAATTAGAAGTGAAACTTCTCCGAAGTTTCATTGTCTTCTTTTTTAATTTAAAAATGTATTCAATTATTTTATATGATAAACACTTAAATAAGTATCTTCCATCTAATATATTTAAATTATTGCTATATAAATTATTTTTTAAAAGCTCTATTGTTTCTAAATAGTTAGAAAGTACAATATTTACTATTTTTTCTTTTTTTAATACTTTTATTATCTTTTGGGAAAGTTTTTTTATTCTATATTTTGATAGTTTGTGTTCTTGAAATATTGGTAAATATAATATTACTTTTCCATCAACATTACTTATTTTTACTATATTAAATATTTTTTTTACATACAATATAAATCTTTTTATAAAATCGCATGTTTGCATAGTTTCGGATATATATATGGTACTCAAAATACATCACCTAAATACAATTTTTTATTTTATATTGTATTTAGGTGATATAAATATTATTACTATTATTTATGAGAATATTAATCGTTTTCTTGATTATATGTACTACTAATATTTTCGCTATTAATTACATATTCTATTTCTCTTTCCTCTGAATTTATTGGCTTTATTTTTACTTGTATTATTTCTTTATTGTTTTCTATTCTTTTCATAAAAGCACAATTTTCTATATTTTCTGCTATTTGGATATTATCATTTAAATAAATACTATTTTCTTTAAAGGTATATTTATTTCCTGTATTAAAAACTATTTCTGTATCTGAAACCGTTATAACTGAATTTTCTTGTCTTTTTACTTCTCTTAAAAAATATACACTAAATTTATCAATTTCTGAATGGTTTACACCTTCTGAATTCATGTCATTGATATTGTCTCTAAAACTTGCCGTTATAGTGGCAATTATTCCTACTATAACTAAAACTAATAATATGTAAATAGTTAAACTTGTAAGTGTTATACCTTTTTGTGATTTCATTTTCTCACCTTCTTTAGTTTATTAATATTGTCTTCCCCAAATAACAAATTCTTTAGCTGGTTTTCCACAACATACACATTTATCAGATATATTTTCTTTTTTAAATGGTATACATCTTGAATGTGCCCCTGTTAATTCCTTTATTTTATTTTCACATTCTTCATTTCCACACCACATTGCTTTAACATAACCCTGATTTTCGTTTATATTTTTAATAAACTCATCCATATCTTGTGCAGTTGTTGTTTTTTCTAACATTCTATTTTTACATTCATTAAACATGTTGTCTTGTATTTTATCTAATGTTTCTTCCAATTTTAAGCTTACTTCTTCTAATTTTACAGTAATTTTTTCTGAAGTATCCCTTCTTACAAATACGCAAACTCCATTTTCTATATCTCTTGGCCCTATTTCTATTCTTACTGGTACTCCTCTCATTTCCCAATCGTTAAATTTATATCCAGGTGTGTAATTATCTCTTGTATCTATTTCCATTCTAAATTCTTCACTAAGCTTATTATATAATTCTTCTGCTTTTTCCTTTACCCCTTCTTTTTGCATTGCAACTGGAACAATAACTGCTTGAATAGGTGCAACTTTTGGAGGTAATTTTAATCCTCTATTGTCCCCATGTGCCATAATTACTCCACCTATTAGTCTTGTACTAATTCCCCATGATGTTTGATATGCATATTCTTCTTTTCCTTCTCTTGTTTGGAATTTTACATTAAATGGTTTTGTAAAGTTTTGCCCAAAATAGTGACTTGTTCCTGACTGAAGAGCTCTACCATCATGCATTAAAGTTTCTACCGTATATGTTGCTTCCGCTCCTGCAAATTTTTCTTTTTCTGTTTTTCTTCCCTTTATTACTGGAATAGCTAATAATTCTTCTATTATTTCTGCATATGTATCTAGCATTTTTAATGTTAATTTTTGTGCTTCTTCTGCTGTTTCATGCACAGTATGTCCTTCTTGCCATAAAAATTCTCTTGAACGCAAAAAAGGTCTTGTTTCTTTTTCCCATCTTAATACATTACACCATTGATTATAAATCATTGGTAAATCTCTCCAAGATTTAACCCATTTAGAATAAAGAACTGAAAACATTGTTTCAGATGTAGGTCTAATGCAAAGTTTTTCTTCTAGTTTTTCATTTCCTCCCATAGTTACCCATGCTACTTCAGGTGCAAACCCTTCTACATGCTCTTTTTCTTTGTTTAATAAGCTTTCTGGTATTAATACTGGTAAATATATATTTTTTACCCCTACTTTTTTAAATTTTTTGTCAGCATATTTTTGTATGTTTTCCCATATTGCATATCCATATGGTTTTATAGCTATACATCCTTTTGTATCTGTATAATCTGCTAAATCTGCTTTTAATACAATATCTGTATACCATTTTGCAAAATCATCTTCTATATTTGTAATTTCCTTTACAAAATTATTATTGTCTTTACTCATAATATTTCAAATCCTCCATTTAATTTATTTTTTAGTAATTTACTATTTATTCTTCTTTATTAGTTGTTTCTGTGGGGGATGGAGCCTCTTTGTCTTTATTTTCTTCTTCTATAATTTCATCTATAACAATCTGTTCATTTTCATCTAATTTATACTTAGGAAGTTCTGGTAAATCTTCTAGGCTTGTTATCCCAAACATTTTCATAAAATCTTTTGTTACAGAATATACTGCAGGTCTTCCTGGTGCATCCATTCTTCCTACTTCTTCTATTAAATTATAGTCTAATAATTTATATATTGTTCCGTCAGAATTTACTCCCCTTATTTGTTCTATTTCTGCTCTTGTTATTTTAGGATTGTACGCAATAATTGACAAGGTTTCTAGTGCTGCTGCCGATAGGTTTGGTTTTGCTCTGTTATCAAATATTGGATAAATATAATCATAGTACTCTTTTTTTGTGCATAATTGATATCCATTATCAACTTTTATTATCTCTATTCCTCTATTTTCTTCTTCAAAATCTGATTTCATACTTTGCATAATTGCATCTATATCTTCGTTACTTAATTCTAAAATAGCCATTAATTCTTTTGCTTCTACTATTCTTCCTGCAGAAAATAATATTGCTTCAATTATTGATTTTACTTTATTTATTTCCAATTTTAAACTCCTTATGTTTTAATTTTATCTAATTTAACAATATATATTATTGCATTTATAGTGTAAATTGTCAATCTTTTGACATTCTTATTTTTTTATGATATTATAATATATAGAGGTGATATCAATGGCAGAAGATATCAAAAATGAAAAAAAGAATATAGAAATAGTTACAGGTGATGGAACAGATTTAGAATTTTCACCTGTTTATGATCATTTAAATATGGCAAAACCTAAACCAAAAAATGAAGAGGAAAAAAAGAAAAAAATAATTATTCCTGAGGTCAAGAAAAAATAAACCCAAAATAAAGGAGCTAAAAGCTCTTTTATTTTTGCCTTTTTTTATTATATATGATATAATAGTTTCCATAATTACCTGTAAGGAGGGAATTATATGTATAAGACTAGTTTTAATGGCTTAAAAGTATCTGTCAATGGAGTTTATAGTGCATATAACCTCTCTCAAGAAGAACTTTATAGCTTAAAACGGTCATTTGGTGAAGGTAATGTAAATGGTAGCAATGGAAATTATACAGTCTTTAAAAATGCCAAAAGAAAAGTGATTTTAACTCTTTTCGTTCATGAACTATGGATTCCCATTTGTTTTGATATTAGGAAAGATCTTCTAGAATTGTATAATTCAGATAGGCTTTATGAACAAGATATTAAAGCCCTTTCCAAAAAATTAAAAACAATGAGAATACAAATTCATGTTGAATATGACAATTTGTCATCTTCTTGGCATATTGTAGACTATGATAAGTTTCTAGCATTGCTACAAAATTTGATTAATACTTAACCTTACCACAAAAAAACACAGTGTAAAATTACCTGTGTTTTTTTGTGGTAGCGAAGATGTGATTCGAACACATGACCTACCGGGTATGAACCGGTTGCTCTAGCCAACTGAGCTACTTCGCCATATGAAACTTGTATTATTATAATAAGTTTAAATAGTTTTGTCAATAAAAAACCAGAAAATTGTTAAATTTTTCTGGTTTTTTATTATTTATTATTCTTTAATATTTTCTTCTTCTATTGTTTTATACTTTTCTTTTTTAGAACTTGCTGCCTTTTGTGCTGCTTTACTACTTACATTAGCACTATATTTTTTTTGTAAACTACTTATTTTAGCTTCTGCTTTTTTACTTGTTCCCATACTTTCTATTCTTTTTAGCTCTTCTAATTCTGCAGAAGTAAGTTTTTCTACTGATGATTCTTGAATATCAGCTTCTCCTAGTCTTTCCCAGCCACTTTTTATTCTTCTTATTATTGTTACAAAAATATTTTCTTTTTTATAATTTTCCATAAGCATATTCTTAATAAATTAAGAAATTTTCACCTCTTTTATATGAAACTATACAAAACTAAATATAGTTTACCATAAATGGCTCTATTTGTCAAATTTATGCCCTTTTAACTAAGTTCTTTTATTTTAATTCATGTAATCCTTTAATTTCTTACTTCTACTTGGATGTCTTAATTTTCTTAATGCTTTTGCTTCTATTTGTCTTATTCTTTCACGAGTAACCATAAATTCTTTTCCTACTTCTTCTAATGTCCTAGATCTGCCGTCTTCTAACCCAAATCTTAATTTTAAAACTTTTGCTTCTCTTGGAGTTAATGTATTCATTACTTCTTCTAATTGTTCTTTTAATAATGTATATGCTGCAGAATCTTGTGGAGCTGGACTATCTTCGTCTTGTATAAAATCTCCTAAATGACTGTCATCTTCTTCTCCTATTGGTGTTTCTAAAGAAACAGGGTCTTGGGCTATTTTTTGTATTTCCATAACTTTTTCCACTGGTATTTCCATTTCTTCTGCTATTTCTTCTGGTGTTGGTTCACGTCCTAGTTGTTGAAGCAAATGTCTAGATGTTCTAATAAGTTTATTTATTGTTTCTACCATGTGAACTGGTATTCTTATTGTTCTTGCTTGGTCAGCAATTGCTCTTGTAATTGCTTGTCTTATCCACCAAGTAGCATATGTGCTAAATTTATATCCTTTTTTATAATCAAATTTCTCAACTGCTTTTATTAGTCCCATATTTCCTTCTTGAATAAGGTCTAAAAATAGCATTCCTCTACCTACATATTTTTTTGCAATACTTACTACTAATCTTAAGTTAGATTCTGCAAGTTTTTGTTTTGCTTCTTCGTCACCTTCTAAAACTTTTTTTGCAAGTTCTAATTCTTCTTCAAAACTCAATAGTGGAATTTTTCCTATTTCTCTTAAATACATTCTAACAGGATCATCTATATTTATCCCATCAAAATTCATTGTGTTAATATCTTCTAATTTAATATCTTCTACTTCTTCCAAATCTTCTAAATCTGGTTCTTCTATATCATCCTTTAAAACATCTACACCATATTCTTCAAAAGCATCAAATACCTTATCTATTTGTTCTGGGTTAATATCTCCTAATTGACTTGCAAGTTCACCATATGTTATTTGACCTTTTTCTTTTGCTTTTTTTAATATTTCTTGAACTTTTTTGTTTGCATCTTCTACTTCTTTTTTTTGTTCTTCTTTTTTTGGGTTTTTATTTTTTTCTTCTTTAACTTTTTTATTTTTTGTTTTTAGTTCTTCTATTATCTCTTCATTGTCCTTTTTTGATCTACCCATCTTAAAAAACTCCTCCTTAATTTCTAATATTACTTAAGTTGTGTTAAGTTTATAATTAAATTTTGCAATTCTTTTTCTAAAAGTTTTGTTTCTTCTATGCTTTTTTCTTTACTTTCTAAAATTTTAATAATCTCTTTTTTTCTGGCTAGTAGTCTCTCTTTTTTGTAGTTTTTTACTAAATCTTCTATTGCTTTTTGGTCATCTTTTATTTCGTTATCCTCTGCCATAATTCCTGTAAGTATTCCTATAATTTTTTCGTTTTCGTTAAAAATTTCCAATATATTATCTATATTACTATTTCCTTTTTCAAATTCTTCATACAATTTTTGTACAATTTCTTTGTTTTCTACTCTTTTAAAATCTTCTGGAGATAATATTTTTTTTATTTTGTTGTATACTTCTACTTTTCCATCAAGTAGTAATGCTATTATCATGTTTTCTCTTTTTAATAAATTTGTAGGAATATTATCTTCTTTTTTATTTTCTTTGTTAATTGGTTTTTTTTCTAAAATTTTTTGTCCTTGATTTTTTGAATATATAAGTTTATTTATTTGTGCATATATTGCTTCTCTAGATATATTATAATCCTTTGAAATTTTATCTATATATATTTCTTGCTCTATTTTATTATCAATTGTAGACATCAATTTTGCAACTTCATTTAAAAATTTAACTTTATCATTTACATTTTCTAAATCTAAATCTTTTTTTAGCACTTTTACTTTAAATTCTATTAATGAAATTGCATTTTCTACTAAATTATTAAATCTTCCATTCCCATATTTAATAACATATTCATCTGGATCTTTTGCACCTTCCATCTGGAGAATTCTAATGTCACAACCTAAATTGTTTAAAATTTCCAAGCCTCTTAATGTAGCTGCTTGTCCAGCAGAATCTGAATCATATGAAATTATTACTTTTTCTGCATATTTTCTAAGTAGTCTTCCTTGTGCTTCTGTAAGTGCTGTACCACAAGATGCTACAACATTTTCTATTCCCCTTTGGTGAAGAGAAATAACATCCATATATCCCTCAACTATAATAATTTTTTCTAATTTGCTGTTTTTTGCAATATTCAATCCGTATAAATTTCTTGCCTTACTATAGACTAAGTTCTCTGGAGAATTAATATATTTTGGAAGCGAGTTATCTAGCACCCTTCCTCCAAAAGCAATAAATCTGTTTCTTACATCTTGTATTGGAAAAATTAATCTGTTTTTGAATCTATCAATATAAGTATTTCCTTTTTTAATTACTAAATCAGATGCTAATATTTCTTCGTCATTAAATCCTTTTTCTTTTAAAAAACCATATAAATTGAAATTAATTGGTGCATAACCAATATAATAATCTTTTAATGTTTTATTATCTAACTTTCTTTTTTTTACGTACTCTTGTGCTGGCTTAGATATTGGTTTGTATAACAATTCATGGTAATGCAATGCTACTTCTTTATTAATTTCATATATTTTTTCTTTAAGAATTTGTTTTTTTTCATCAAAAGAATTCTCTAATGTTGGAAGCGTTATTCCTGCTCTTTCTGCTAAAATTTCTAGACTTTCCTTAAAGTCTACATTTTCTATTTTGCTAATAAAATGTATTACATTTCCTCCCGCTCCGCATCCAAAGCAATGAAATATTTGTTTATCTGGAGAAACAGAAAAAGAAGGTGTTTTTTCTTTATGGAAAGGACACAATCCAAAGAAATTTCTCCCACTTCTTTTTAATGTTACATATTGTGATACTATATCTACTATATCATTGCTATTTTTTATGTCATCAATTAATTCTTCACTATATCGCACCATTTTTTTACGCCTTTCTTTTACATAAATATATTATTCGACAACTAATCTTTAAATCCTTCCTACATAAAATAAGTATATTGTTAGTTAATAAGCTAATAAAGTATTTGCCGTCAAAAAAATCCTAACACATGTTAGGATTTTATCTTTTTAGTTCTGAAATTAGATTTCTCCGTTAAAAGGAATAAATTTTTGAACTATATTGTCAGAAGGATTTTCTGAAATGTTTTTACTATATTCTGTAAAAGAATGATTTATTGTGTCATCTACCAATTCTTCTACCTTTTCTTTATCTGAGTTCTCTGCAAGAGTAAGTTCACTAACTAAAATTTGTTTTGCATTTACTAACATTTTTTTCTCTCCTGTAGAAAGTCCTTTTTCTTTTTGTTTAAAGCTTAAATTTCTAACAACGTCTGCTACTTCATATATGTCTCCACTTTTCATTTTCTCCATATTATCTCTATATCTTTTGTTCCAATTCATTGACATTTCAGTTGAATCTGTTTCTAAAACTTTAAAAACTTTTCCTGCTGTTTCTTTGTCTATTATGTCTCTTACTCCTATTCCCTCTGCTTTTGATGTTGGAACCATAACCTTAACTTCGCCAGGCATTTTAATTATGTAATAATTTTGTTTTTCACCTAAAATATCCTTTTCCTCTATTCCTTCAATTGTTCCTGCACCATGCATTGGATATACTACTTTATCACCAATATTAAACATATATGACACTTCCTTTTTTTAGTTTTTTCTTATCTCGACCTTTTTAATTATATCATATTTTTGGTGTTAAGTCAAAGGATTTTTTGGCACAACAAATATGGCGGAGTAAAATGTTAAAACTCAGCATTTTGCCCCGCCATATTTATTAACTTTTGTTACTAATTTGTTGATCCAAATCCTCCAGATCGTTCTCCATTAGCATTATCATTATCTACTGTTAAATATTTTTGAAAAATCCCTTGTCCTATTCTTTCTCCTTTTTTTATTTCTATATCCTCTGATTTTATGTTATAAAAAGCAAACATAATATGTCCATCATTATCTGGATTTCCATAATAATCGCTGTCTATAACTCCTATACTATTTGCTAAAATCAATCCCTTCTTGCCTGGATTGGAACTTCTATTTGCTAATATTAAAACTTCATCTGAACCCATATATGCTTTTATTCCTGTTTTTATAAGTGTTGGCTTTTGACCTAATTTAAATGCTGGTATTATACAGTCTTCTGCTGATTCTATATCATACCCCGCTGAATTTTTTGTTGATCTTTGTGGTAAGTTTATATTACTATTTTCAAATCCTTTTGCAATTTCAAATCCGCGTTTTCTTTCCATAATTTTACCTCTTTTCTAAATTTCTTTTTTTCTTTTACATTATATATTTTTTGACAATATGTGTCAATTATAATTTTGGGCTCATATATTAATATAAGACAAATTGTAATTTGTGTGTGTCTCAAATGGGACGGTTCTTGATGGGTCGTTTCCTCAACGTTGTAGGGGTCGCACTCCTGGGCGACCCGAAAATCGGGTATACGGGGCGCCGAAGACAGCGCCCCCTACATCAAAAATCCAAATTTCAAAAACAAAATACAATTATACAAATTACAATTTAGGAGGTTTCAATATAATGAAAAATACATCCTTAGATAAATTAGATATAGATAATTCTGCTACAATAAAATCATTACATTGTACTGGAGATTTAAGAAGAAGGCTATTAGATTTAGGTTTAATAAATGGAACTAAAATAAAAGCTGTTTTAAAAAGTCCTATTGGAAATCCTATTGCATACGAAATAAGAGGTACTGTTATAGCTTTAAGAAAAGAAGATTCTAAATTAATAATCATTTCTTCATAAAATAAATGGCAAAATGGGAAAGCAAGTTGATTGCTTTTTCCGTTTTGTCTTCAACTTTTTTTATTTTTTTACATATATTATATAAATATTAAAATTGGGGTGATTTTATGGGGCTTACTTCTGCCTCTACTGGTAATAAACTTTTAAATAATGATATAGAAAATCTCAAAAACAATTGTGATTACACTATTGCAATTGCACGGAAATCCTAATGTTGGAAAAAGTACTGTTTTTAATGCTTTAACTGGTCTTCATCAGCATACTGGCAATTGGCCTGGAAAAACTGTAAGTAATACTTGTGGTGTATCTCAATTTAAAGATAAAAAATTTCTTTTTGTGGACATTCCTGGTACATATTCCATAATGTCTAATTCGCAAGAAGAAGAAATTGCAAGAGATTATATTTGTTTTGGAAATCCAGATTGTACAGTTATTGTAGTAGATTCTACTTGCTTGGAAAGAAATTTAAATTTAGTGTTTCAAATATTAGAAATTACAAATAATGTTGTAGTGTGTGTTAATTTGCTAGATGAAGCTAATAAAAAGGGAATTCATATTGATTTAGATAAATTATCTTTTGAGCTTGGTGTTCCTGTTGTTGGAACTATTGCAAGAAATAGAAAGACTTTAAACAATTTAATGAATGAAGTTTATAGTATATGTTCTTCTAATAATACAAAAAAATATTTTAAAATTGATTATTCAGATGCTATTAATTCTGCTTTAAATATAGTTGAAAAAAGTTTGCCTAATATTATTTCTACTCCTTGTTTTAATAATTATAGGTGGATAGCTTTAAAACTCTTAGAAGGAAATAAAAAAATAATTTCTTCTATACAAAAGCATCTTGGAATAAATTTAATTGAAAATTCAGTAATTAAAGAAAGTCTTGATTATGCTAAACAAATATTGGCTGATGCTGGATTTACAAACAATTCTTTTAAGGATAAAATAGTTTCTTCAATTATTTATTATAGTGAAAAAACTGCCTTGGATGTGGTAAGTTATAAAAAAGTTAATTATAATAAAAAAAATATCAGTATAGATAAAATTCTTACTTCAAAACTTACAGGTATTCCTATTATGATTGCTTTTTTTGCCTTAATCTTTTGGATTACCATAACTGGTGCAAATTACCCTTCACAGTTGCTTTCTAATTTTTTTAACTTTTTAGAAGATAAATTGTTTTATTTGTTTAGTAGTATTAATACTCCTAAATGGATTATTGATATTTTAATTTTTGGAATGTTTAGAACTTTGGGATGGGTAATAGCTGTAATGCTTCCACCTATGGCCATTTTTTTCCCACTTTTTACTGTTTTAGAAGATTTAGGTTATCTTCCTCGTATAGCTTTTAATTTAGATAATTTTTTTAAAAAAGCTTGTACTTCTGGAAAGCAAGCATTAACCATGTGTATGGGATTTGGTTGTAACGCTGCTGGTGTTGTTGGTGCAAGAATTATAGACTCTCCTAGAGAAAGATTAATTGCAATTATTACAAATAATTTTGTTCCTTGTAATGGTCGTTTTCCTTTTTTAATTACTATTTCATCTATTTTTATTGCAGGTAGTTCTTTTGGCATTTGGTCTTCTGTTCTTTCTGCTTTATCTGTTGTTTTTATAGTTATTATTGGTATTGTTATGACCTTAATAATATCTAAATTGCTTTCAAAAACAATACTAAAAGGCTTTCCTTCTTCTTTTATATTAGAACTTCCTCCTTACAGGAAACCTCAGTTTGGAAAAATTTTAATTCGTTCAATTTTTGATAGAACTTTATTTGTTCTTCGGAAGGGCAGTTGCTGTTGCTGCTCCTGCAGGAATTATTATTTGGATTTTTGCAAATGTTAATATATATGGAAATAGTATTTTAAATCATATTGCTATTTTTTTAAATCCTTTTGCTTTGCTAATGGGACTTGATGGCTATATTTTAACTGCTTTTTTGCTTGCTCTTCCTGCAAATGAAATAGTTCTTCCTATTATTCTTATGAGTTATACCTCTGGTGGAAATTTAGTCCAAATTGAAAATATTAGCAATATTTCTAATATTTTAATAAATAATGGTTGGACTATTTTAACTGCAATAAATGTAATGCTTTTTAGTTTAATGCACTTCCCTTGTAGTACAACATTGCTTAGCATAAAAAAAGAAACTGGCAGTTGGAAATGGGCAGTTCTTTCTTTTTTAATTCCTACAGTTTGTGGAATTTTAATTTGTATAGTCACAACCGGAATTTATAATTTTATAAAATAAATTGGAATTTGTTGTTTAGAGATTAGAGGTT
This sequence comes from uncultured Clostridia bacterium, assembly GCA_944392485.1. GTDB lineage: Bacteria > Bacillota > Clostridia > TANB77 > CAG-508 > CAG-452. The sequence continues at coordinate 26,063 of CALXWO010000007.1, forward strand.
AGAGATTGGAGATTAATTGCAAATATTGCATGGGCAGATTCCATATCTGCCCGAAATGTTTTGTTTACGGGCGGAAATAGATTCCGCCCCTACATTCCAAAATTCTAATCTCTAATTTCTAATATCTAACTTCTAAATTAGAAACTTTCTTTTATTTTTCCTTCTTTATATGCATTTAATAAAAGCTTTAAGTCGTTTATTTCTTCTTGTATTTCTTTTCCTATGTCTGTATCTGCTACTCTTTTTCTTTCTGTTGCTTTTGCATTTACCATGATGTCATATTTTATATCTTTTTCTTCTCTAATTGCTTCTGCTTTTGAATCAAAAGGTTCGTTTGCTGCAAGTATTAATCCATAAGAATTATATGTTAATGTATATCCTGCCCTACCTGTTTGTCCTCTATAGCTTTTTGCAAATCCTCCGTCTATTACCAAAAGCTTACCATTTGCTTTTATTGGACTTTCCCCGTCTTTTTCTTTTACTGGTATATGTCCATTTATAATGTGTGAATTGTTTTCATTCAATCCAAATTCTTTTAAAATTTTATTACATATTTCTTCTTTCTCTATTAAAGTAAAATATGGATTTTTATCTTCTTTGTGTGTTTCTTTATCATCTATAAAATATCTTTCAAAAGTTGCTGCTTTATCTTTACCAAATAAAGGAGATTTTGGCCCACACCACAAATACCACATTATATCTAAAATATTTGTATCTTTATCTAATTGATCTTTTTCTACATATGCCTTTCTAATTACTTTATCTATATAATTTAAATATTCTTTTCCTAGTAAAGTTTTTCCTAAAATATTTATTTTTGCAAATTCGCCATTTTCTTTCATTGGTATACAACCATGAAACAATAAATTAGAATTAAAGCACCTATAAATAGAAGATTTTGAATATAAAAATGCAATATGTTTATTTAATGTTTCACTATTTTTAAATGATTCTTCTAATCTATTTATAATTTCGTTTTCTTCTTTTGTTAATTCATAAGGGTTTTCTGGATTAATTGTTGGAAAATTAGTATCATTTAATTTGTATGTTTTCCCGTCTATTTTTATTGTTCCCTTTTTATAATTAATTTTATCTAATAACAATCTATTACCCATCTCATATTCTGGATGTTGCTTTATTAATTGACCTTCTAGTTTAAATTGTATTATAGAAATTGCCTTGTGTAATTTTGCTATTGATATTTCATCACTACCAATATACTTATTATAGTCATATATTTTAGGCATGAACTTTACACATTCGTCTTTATTATATGTTTCTAGTGCAAATGTTGTAAGAGGTCTAATATTTATGCCATATCCATCTTCTAATGTAGAAATATTATCATATCTACTACAAATTCTAATTACATTTGCAATACAAGCTCTATTCCCACATGCTGCTCCCATCCACAATATATCGTGATTTCCAAGTTCAATATCTAAACTATGGAATTTCATTAATGTTTCCATTACTTGTTTTGCTTCTGGTCCCCTATCAAATATATCCCCTAATACATGAAGATGGTCTATAGCCATTCTTTTTATTAAATCTGATATTGCAACTATAAACTCATCTGCTCTGTCTAATTCTATTATAGATTTTATAATTTGCTTATAATATGTTTCTTTATCTGGCCCGCAACCTTGAAGATGTAGTAACTCATCTATTATATAGTCAAACCCTTTAGGCATTGCTTTTCTTACTTTAGACCTTGTATATTTTGAACTTACCTCTACTGCTACTTCTATTAATCTATACAATGTTATGCTGTACCAATCATTTAAATCTTCTAAGTCTTTTACTTCTTTTTTTATGAGAGAAAGCTTTTCTTCTGGATAATAAATAAGTGTAGCTAGTGCACTTCTTTCTTTTTCTGTTATTCTATTACTAAATATATCTTCTATTTTATTTTTTATAATTCCTGAACCATTATTTAAAATATGTGAAAATGAACCATATTCACCATGTATATCGCTTAAAAATAATTCTGTTCCTTTTGGCAAATTTAGTATGGCTTGTAAATTTATAATTTCTTCTGATACTTGACCTATATTAGAATATTGCTTGCTTAATATTTTTAAATGTCTTTTAATGCTTATATTATCTTCCATTTTTTATACCTCTCTTTTTTGCACACATAAAGTATTTTATCATATTTTTTATATATGTACAATACAAAAAAATAGAACAAGATTAATTGTTCCATTTTTTTATTTATATAATTTCTCCTATTAAATCATAGTCTTTAGAGCCTGTTATTTTACAATTTACAAATTGCCCTATTAAATTATCTTTTGTATTTTTTATAATAATTACTCCATCCGTATCAGGTATATCCATATAGCTTCTTCCTATATAATATTTGCCATCAAAGGTTATATTTTCTATTAACACCTTATATTCTTTTTGTTCATATGATTTTAGCTTTTTGTTTGAATTTTCTTTTTCTAATTTCATAATTTTATTGTATCTTTTCTTTTTAGTGTTGTGATGTATTTGATCTTTTAATCTTGCTGCTGGTGTGCCATCTTCCTTTGAATATGTAAATACTCCTAGTTTATCAAAATATCCTTTTTTTACAAAATTATATAATTCTTCAAAATCCTCTTCTGTTTCTCCTGGAAACCCTACTATTAATGATGTCCTTAAAATTACATTAGGTATTTTGTCTTTTATTTTTATTATTAAATTTTCTATTTGTTTACCTGTAATTTTTCTGTTCATAACTTTTAAAACTTTATCAGATATATGTTGTATTGGTATGTCAAAATAATTGCATATTTTATCATTTTTCTTTACTGTTTCTATTAGTTCGTCTGTTATACTTTCTGGATAAGCATATAAAAATCTTACCCATTTAAATCCTTCAATTCTACATATTTTATCTAATAGTTCACTCAGTTTTGGTTTGCCATATATATCTTGGCCATACTTTGTTGTGTCTTGTGCAATTAAAATTATTTCTTCAATTCCCATCTTGCTTAATTTTTTTGCTTCTTCTAAAATTTCTTCGATTGGCCTACTAATATATGGTCCTCTTATATATGGTATTGCACAATATGTACATTTATTGCTACATCCCTCTGCAATTTTTAAATATGCTGTTTTATTGCCTGTACTAATTACTCTATCCATGTATTCTAAATTATTGCAAATATTTGTATTGTCTTCTTTTTTTATAAGGTTTAAAATTTTATTCCAAAATTCTTTATATTCGCTTATAGAAATAAATAAATCTACTTCTGGAATTGATTTTTGCAATTCCTCTTTATAACGTTGTACTAAACATCCCATTACTACTAAGTATTTACATTTACCTATATTTTTATATTCTGCCATTTCTAAAATTGTATTAATTGCTTCTTCTTTAGCAGATTCAATAAATCCACAAGTGTTAATCACTATTATTTCTGCGTCTTGTACAGTATTTACTATTTCAAATTTATTTTTTTTAAATAAACCTACTGCCATTTCCGTATCTATTAAATTTTTAGAACATCCTAGTGATACAAATCCTACTTTCATAAATTATTACCTCAATTATTATAATTTAATAGTCATCATTATTACACATATTTTTTCTTGTCATTTCTAATAAATTTAATTTTGTAAACCCTAATATTTGTGATTTTGTTCTATCTTTTTTTAATGCTCTTTGTAATAATTCTACTATTTCATTTTTGTTTTTATCTATATGCATATCTATATAATCAATAATTATTATTCCGCCTATATCCCTTAATCTTAATTGTTTTGCTATTTCTACTGTGGCTTCACTATTTACTTTAAATACTGTATCTTCTAAACTTTTTTGTCCAACAAACTTTCCAGTATTTACATCTATTGCAGTAAGTGCTTCTGTTTTATCTATTGTTATAAAACCTCCGCACTTAAGCCATATTTTTCTGCTGTCTAGCTTTTCTAATTGCTTTTTTAGGTCATACATTTCTAATAAGTTTTTATTTTCTATAAGTTCTATTTGTATATTTTCTTGCATATTCATATTTTTTAATATATCACTAACATCCTTGTAAGTTTTTTTATCATTTACTATAACTCTGTTTAAATTTTGATCAACTACATCTATTAATGTTCTTCTTAATAATGCTTTATTGTCATATATTAATTTTGGACCGTTTAATTTGTATCCGTCAAAATCTTTTTTTATTTCTTTCCATTTTTTTAATAATATATCTAAATCTTCTTTTATGAATTGCTCATCTATATGGTTTGCTGAAGTTCTTATTATTGCTCCAGTATTTTGAGGAAGTATTTTTTTTACAATATCTTTTAATCTTTCTTTTTCTTTCTCGTCCTCTATTTTTTGTGAAATTGTAATAAAATTACTATTTGGCATAAAAACTATAAATCTGCCAGGTAAATTTATATGGGTTGATACTCTAGCTCCTTTTTTTTCTGTTCCATCTCTTTTTACTTGCACTAATATTTTCATGTTTTGTTTTATTATATCTTTTATTTTGTAATTATCTAAATTTATTGTTTCCTCTTTTGCTTCATCATGCTTTGGTAATAAGTCTTTTAACCTAATAAAAGTATTCCTTTTTTCTCCTATATCAATAAATGCAGATCTCATACCTTCTAAAATATTTGCTACTTTGCCACAATATATATTTCCTTCTATTCTTTGCCTATCTTGATGTTCTTCGTGTTTTTCGACTAAAATTCCATTTTCTACTAGCATAATACTTTTTTTGTTTTCTTCTTTGTTTATTATTATTTCTAACACTTAAATTCTCCTTTAATTAAATTTATTCATTGCTGAATCTATTCCATTTTCTAAAATCTCCATAATACTGTCAGATGCTAATTTTATGCTTTCGTTTAACTTAATTTGTTCTTTTTGAGGTATGCTTTTTATAACATAATCTATTATATCTTCTTTATTTGCAGGTTTTCCTATTCCCACTCTAACTCTAATAAAATCTTCTGTATTTAAATTTTCCACTACTGATTTCATTCCATTATGAGTACCTGCTCCACCTTTTGCTTTTAATCTTATAACACCCACATCTAAATCCATATCATCATAAACTACTATAATTGATTTGTTTGAAATTTTATAAAATTTTTTAAATTTTATAATGCTTTCTCCACTTAAATTCATATATGTTTGTGGTTTTACTAAAATGACTTTCTTTTCTTTTATTTCTCCAATACCGTAAAGAGCATTAAATTTGGATTTTGATATCTTTATGCCATTTTTATTTGCTAATTCATTTAATACATCAAATCCCATATTATGCCTTGTGTTTGAATATTTTTCTTCTGGATTTCCTAACCCTATAATTAAATACATTTTTTTACCTCTTATAACTCTACAAATTTATAATCTCTTTTTGGTAAAGCTGGTGTTATTTCACCGTTTTCAACAGCTTTTAAAATCAATTTTACTTTTGGCAAAATACTATTAGTTTCATTTTTAACAAAGCTTAATAGATATGGTTTTAAATCGTCAGGAGTTAATTCATATAAATCTAGTATTTCTGCTACAACTCTATACATATCAGAACATCTTTTTACGTTTGGTGTTGTCATTATACTTCCTTTTCTATTCCTATAATATTTAAAAATTGGAAATTCACCATATCCTAAAGTTTTTGCTAAAATAACTGCTTTCATTGAATAAATCATATCTTCATAATAAATATTTTCTTTAAATTTTATATTATTGGCTTTTAAAAATTCTCTATTCCAACATTTACTTGGAACAGAAAATGTAGAATCACAAGTAATTCTTGCTTTTTTTGTAGAATTTTCTTTATTTGAAAGTCTTAGTTTACCTGGTCCTCCCACATCTTGAAATCCTAAAAATACAATATCATATTTTTTATTACCTATTAGTTTATCAATTTTTGTCAAAACAGTTTTATCATATAGTGTATCATCTCCATCTAAATGTACTATATATTCTCCTATTGCATTTTCAATACCTATATTTCTTACCGCTCCTAATCCTACATTTTTTTTATTGTCAATTATTTTAATATTATTAAATTGCTTTATTTTAGCTAAAGTATTGTCTGTTGAACAGTCATTTATTACTATCAATTCGTAATCTTTAAAATCTTGCTGTAGAACACCCTTTATTGCTCTTTCTATATATATATGCACTAATAATTATGGTAAATCTTGGCAATATATATCACCTCACAAAGTAGTTTCCAAATATAATTCTTGAAAACTTTTATAATTATAGCATATTTCCTAATTTTTTACAATCAATTAGTCAAAAAAAAAGCCCTGCTGGGCTTTTTTATATTTTAGTCTTCTTTTAAATCTTTTAATAGTTCTAATTGAGAAATTAACAATGATTCCATTTTTGCTTTGTATACATCAAATTTCTTTTTTAATTCTTCTAATTCTTTTTCTTTTAAAACTATTTGTGCATTAAGTTCTTCTACAGAATTTTTTGCAGAAAATTCTGCATCTTTTATTATTTGTTCTGCTTGTTGTTTTGCAACTGCTGTAATTTCGTCTGCAGTTTTTTGTGCCATAACCAAAGTATTTTGTAATGTGTTTTCTATATTTTTGTATTTTCCAACATCACTGTCTAGTTCTTCTCTTTTTGACTTTAACTCTGCATTTTCTTTATATAATTTTCCATATTCTAATGTTAATTCGTCTAAAAAATCATCTACTTCGTCAACATTATATCCATTCATCATTTGCTTTCCAAATCTTTTATTTTCTATGTCTAATGGTGTTAGCATATTTGTTCCTCCTTTATATTTATGTAATAAAAGGGCATGTTAAATGCCCTATTTTTTAGAATTATTAATTATTATTATTGTTTTTTAGCCATGAAACTGAAAGTTTGCTTTTTATTTCTTCTCTGGCCAAATCACTTGCTATTTCATAATTAACAGGTGCAATTAAAAATATAGCATTTGAAACTTTTTGTATATGACCATCTAAAGCATATACTCCTCCGCTTATAAAATCAACTATTCTTCTTGCAACATCTTTATTTACATATTCTAAGTTTACAATTACAGATTTTCTTTCTTTTAAATAATTGCATATTTCTTCTGATTGTTCAAAAGATGTTGGTTGTGTAATAACCATTTTTACTTGTTGTGGTTGTGGTATGTTTACTACTTTACCAATTTTATTTCCGAAAAAGCTCCTTTTTTCTGGTTCTTCTTCTTCTACATCTTTATCATAATTATATGAATACATATTTTCATTTTCGTTTTCTGCTAAGTCTTCTTCATTCCCTGTTTCTATGCCTAAAAAATCATATACTTTGTTCATTATTGCTCCTGCCATTTAAAAACCTCCTAAATTTCTCCTTCGTATTTACTAGTAATAGTATCCAACTTTTTTTATTTCTTGTCAATAGTTTTTATGCTTGTAATAAAACTTTAATATCTCTGTAATATTTTTGTAATATTTACTGCATGCTAGGATTTAAAATAATTTCATCATAAATTGATATTTTTTTCATTGTTCTAATCTCATTAGTTGTATATCCAAGATTTTTTAATTCTTCGTTATCGTAATTAGTAACTATACAAAAATTGTCATTTTCTTTTAATACTTTTACTAATATCTTATCTTGATATCCGGCTCTATTTCTTACAACATAACTTAATCCATTATGATAAATAATAGCTCCTTTTGGTACTTTTAGTCCTTCGTACTTCCACCAAATTATATCAAAAGAAATCTTTCTATAATCAATTAATTTTTCAACACAATCATTTATTTTAAATATAATTAGTATAGATTTATCATCTTGTTCTTTTAATTGTTCTATTGTTCCTGTTATTTCATCTTGTGTTGATAACCTTAATGTAACTTTATCATTTACCTTTGCTTCTTTTGCATTATCAGATTCAACAATTGTTGCAATATAACACTCATAATTATTTATTATTTTACCTTGCTCTGTGCTTGTTGATATTATTTGTCCTGTTTCTATATCTAATTCTTTTAAAAACTTTCTATCTATTTTATCTAAACTGTCTATAGTTAATGATTCTTCTAATCCATCAACTCTATATGATACAACTCCAGACATTGGTGCAGTAACATACTCTGACCCTTCTGTTAATTTTTTTTGATATGATTCTCTTTCTTTTATTAAATTGTTTATATATGTACCTGCATTACTTAAATCTCCTGAAATTTCAGCTTTTTTTGTTATATATGTATTTATATCTTTTTTATATTCTGAAATTTCTTGAAAATTATTTTTTGACTTTAATCCGTCAATTTTATTGTCTATTTGTTCGTCAATTGCTTGTATATCTCTTGGAAATAAATTTGTGTTTCCTTGAACAGCTTCTTGTATCTTTTGATTTAATTCATTTATTTTTGAATTTAATTCATCTTCGTTTTCACTTTTATATCTAAATATCTGGTCACCTTTCGAAATTCTTTCTCCTTCTGATTTTATTTTAACCATGCCATTTTGAGTTTTATTTCCTTTTGCCACTTTTTCATCTCTTATAACATATCCGTACGCAATCTTCTTCTTCTGAAATTGTATCTTGTTCTATCATTACCATGTCTGTTGGTATAATTGCCAAATCAATTATTTTACACATTCCATAAATTGCTAGTGCTAAAGCAAATACTAAAATTAATATATTTATAATCTTTTTATTTAGCATGTTTTTCTTTTTATTACTTTTTGCCACTTAATAGCCCTCCTAAATAATACCAAACTATATATAACTTAATATTATTTGCAAATTTTCCTCTTTTGTTTTTTCTCCATCTATCCATATAATATCTTTGTTTTTTCTAAACCAAGTTAACTGTCTTTTTGCATATCTCCTTGTTTCCATTTTTATTTTTTCTATCATTAATTCTTTATTAATGTTTCCGTTTAAAAATTCAACAACTTCTTTGTACCCTAATCCCTGCATTGCTGTAGGAAATGTTTTATATTTTTTTATTATATCTGCTACTTCTTCAATAAGTCCATTTTTTATCATTTGATCTACTCTTTTATTAATTCTTTCGTATAAAAGCTCTCTTTTCATATTTATTGTAAAAACTATATAATTATATTTTATTTCTCCTTTTTTAGATTCTATTTCTTGTTGCGTTTTTGTTTTACCTGTAGTATGGTAAATTTCTAATATTCTTATAATTCTTTTTTTATCATTTTTGCTTATTTTTTTTGTTGCTTCTGGGTCGATTTTTAATGCTTCATTATAAAGTTTTTCTAACTCTCCATCATCCGCTATTTTGTTTAATTTATCTCTATACTTTTGGTCTATCTTTTCTTCCTGAAAATTTATTCCATATATTAAAGAATTAATATACAACCCTGTTCCTCCACATATTATTGGAGTTTTTCCTTCTTTTATAATTTTTTCAATATAATTTTCCGCATCTTTTTTAAAATCAGATACACTATATCTTTTATCTGGCTCTATAATATCTAACATATAATGCCTAATTCCTTGCATTTCATCTTCTGAAATTTTTGCTGTTCCTATGTTCATATTTTTATATATTTGCATAGAATCTGCAGATATTATTTCTCCATTTATTTTTTTTGCAAGTTCAACTGCAAGAGCAGATTTACCAGATGCTGTTGGACCTGCAATTACTACTACTTTTGGTTTGTTCATTTTATTATTCCTTTATTTATACATTAAATTGTAATTTGTATGAATAAATTCATACAAATTACAGTTAAAAGTTAAGAGTGAAGAGTTAAAAGTAATTGTTGATTTTTTGTTGGAACCAACAAAAAATCTTCATTTACTATTCACTTTTCACTTTTAGTTTTTCACTATTGTAATTTGCAAAGCAAATTACAATTTATCTTCTGCTAAATTTTCTTTCTATATCAGATTTTGTCATTTTTATTGCTGTTGGTCTTCCATGTGGACATGTAAATGGATTTGGAAGAATTAATAATTGTTCCATTAATTTATCTACTTCTTCTTTAGTAAGTTTCATGTTTGCTTTTACTGCTGCTTTGCACGCAATTGTACTTATAAATTTTTCTTCCTTTTCTTGAGTAGCTGTAATTGCAACAGTATCTATCTCATCTAATATTTGTATAAATAATTCTTTTGTATCTAAGTCCATACACATAGATGGAACTCCAATTAGTCTTATTGTATTTTCACCAAATTCTTCGAAAATAAATCCTGCTTTTTTAAATAAGTCTGTATTTTCTTTTACAATTTCTCTTTCTTTATGAGAAAGTGTTATTATATCTGGTAAAAGCATTATTTGTGAGTCTTTTTGAGAATCGCTGTAAAAATTTTCTTTTACTTTTTCATACATTATTCTTTCGTGTGCAGCATGCTGATCTATAATATATACTTCATCCTTAATTTCTAAAACAATATAAGTAGAAAATATTATTCCTATATATTTATAATCTGGAATTCTTGTATATTTTTCGCTTTGTTCAAATACAGATATATTTTTTATTGAATCTACTGGTACTTTTTCTATTTTATCTTTTTCTTTCTCTTCTTTTGGTGCTTTCCCAAAAGTTTTTGCATACATTTCATTAAAGCCTTCTTTTGTATTTTCTATCATAGTGTCCATGTTTTTTTGTAAATTTAGCATATTTGTCATTTTATCTATTTGCTCTTCTGTTGGAATTTTAAAATTGCTGTTTGATTCCTCTTTATTTTCTGCATCTTGGTCTTTTCTTTCGTTATATATTTGGCTTATTGGATTATCTTGTACTAAATCATCTTCTAATTCATTTTCATTATTTTTCTTTTTAAAATGATTAATAAAATTTGGCATTCTTATTGTTTGAGTTTTAAAGTTCTCCAAATCTTCTTGTTTATCTGCTTTTTCTTTTTCTGAATTAATATCATTAATTTGATTTTCTGGTTGTTTTTCTGAATTTTTTACTAAATCTTCTTTAAGTAGGCTTTCTCTTATTGCATGATAAATTGCTTTAAAAACCTTTTGTTCCTCAGACCATCTTATTTCTAATTTTGTTGGATGAACATTTACATCTATTTTTTGTGGATTAATATCTATATTCAATATTACCACACCATATTTCCCAATAGTTAAAAGTCCCTTAAATGCCTGTTCTACTGCTGCAGATAAAGTTTTATCTTTTATATATCTTTTGTTTACAAAAAATAGCTGATAACTTCTATTGCTTCTTGCAATCTCTGGTTTTCCAACCATTCCTTCTATTTTTATATCTTCATATTCATAAGAAACTGGTAAAACGCCTTCTGCTACTTCTTTTCCATATATATTGTAAATTACACTTTTAATATCTCCATCTCCTGTAGTTTGTATTACTGTTTTAGAATTGCTAATTAATTTTATTGATATACTAGGATTAGCAAGTGCTATTCTAGTTACTGCATCTTCTATATAACCTGCTTCTGTAAAATCTTTTTTTAAAAATTTATATCGAACAGGTGTATTAAAAAATAAATTACTAACTGTAATAGTAGTTCCTTTTTTGCATGCAAATTCTTCTTGCTCTAGAATTTTACCCCCTTCTATTACTATTCTGTTTCCAATTTCACTCTCTTCTGTTTTTGATATCATTTCTACATTTGCTATTGCTGCAATACTTGCTAATGCCTCTCCTCTAAATCCCATTGATTTTATAAATTCTAAGTCGTCTGCATTTCTTATTTTGCTTGTTGCATGCCTTTCAAATGCAAATTCCATGTCATCTTTAGAAATTCCTATTCCATCATCTATTATTCTAATTTTACTTATTCCACCATTTTGTATTTCTATAGTTATTTTTTTTGCTCCTGCATCTATTGAATTTTCTACTAGTTCTTTTACTACGGAAGCTGGTCTTTCAATAACTTCTCCTGCTGCAATTTTACTTATAGTTAAATCATCTAATAATACAATTTTACCCAATTTATTTTCCTCCTTAAATTTGAATAAATTATATCATAAAGATAAATTTTTTGTATATATTTTAATAAAAAAATGTAATTTGCATAGCAAATTACATTTTTTAAATTATAAATTTTTATTTAATTACTGCACCTATAATTCCTGCATCATTTTTTAATTTTGCAACCACTATTTTTGGAATTGTATCTTTATTATATAATTCTTTTCTCTCTTGCAATTTCTCTTCTAATCTATCTAACAATATTTCTTTATAGTAAGCAAAGCTTCCTCCTATTGATATAATTTCTGGCTCAAAAATATTTATTAAATTGCATATTCCTATACTTAAATAATCTATATATGTATCTAATATAGAATTTAACTTTTTATTTTCTCGATTTTCTAACATGAATTTCTTTATATTTTTGCCATTTATATCTGGAAGGTTAAATTCTTTTTGAATTTTTTGTTTTAATCTCTTCATAGATGAATATGCTTCAAAACATCCTTTTCTTCCGCAATTACATTTTTCTCCGTCTTTTTCTATTACCATATGACCTACTTCAAAGCCAGAATATCTTTTGGGTACGAGTAAATTTCCTCCTAGAAAAGCTGCTCCTCCTACGCCAGTTCCTATTATTAAAAACAATGCATCCTCATAATTTTTTAAGCTTCCATATTCTTTTTCAGCTTTTGCTGCACTTTTTGCATCATTTTGCAATAAAATTTTTGTATTGAATTCTTTTTTAATTTCTTTTTCTATTTGCAAGTTTTCTATTCCTAAATTTTCTGCTTTTATAACTACCCCATTAGATACTGTTCCTGGAAAAGTTACACCTATTAAATCAATATCCTTTTTTTCTATTTTATACTGATTAATGGTTTTATAAATTAATTCTATTATTGTTTCTAATACAATTTCAGACATATCCTCATTATAAAATAAGTAATCTTGCTCTTTTTTGCAAATTAATTTATTATTGTCTATTATTCCTAAGGCAACGTGACTACCTCCAACATCAATTCCAATTTTCAAATATTTTCCTCCTTATAATTATAATAGTGAAAAACTAAAAGTGAAAAGTGAATAGTAAATGAAGATTTTTGTTGATTTGGGCAAAAAATCAACAATTGCTTTTAACTCTTCACTCTTAACTTTTAACTGTAATTTGCGAAGCAAATTACAATTTATAGGTATGCTGAGAATAGCCATGTACCTATGTAAATTTGTATCATTGGTACCAATACTACTAATGTTACAAAAATTAATAATGCACCTACAATAATGTAAACAATTTGTGGTAATACTTTCATGATTTTTGCCATTATATTATCTATATCTATTTCCATATATTCTAATAATTTTTCCATCATTTCTGCCAAATCTGATTGCATTCCTATTTTTAGCATTTCTGTAATCATTGGACTTGATAATCCAGATTTCTCAAATGGTTCGATCCAGCTTTGTCCTATTAAAATATTATTTATTGCTGATTCAACAAGTGAAAGCATTACTAAGTTGTTTGTTATGCTTTTACTTGTTTGTAATGCATCTTGTATTCTCATTCCATTTTTAATATTTAATAGTATTGCTCTTACTAATCTAGAAAAGTCTATAGCATATATTAATGGTCCAAATATTGGCATTTTGTATTTAAAATAATCAAATCTATATTTCCCTTGTAATGTTTTAGTATATGCATATATTCCGTCCAATAATTGCTAATATTATAAATGTAGGAATATACCAATATTTAACCAAATTATCTAGTACTCCTTTAAACCATAATGTTATTGCTGGTAATTGATCTGTACTTCCAACTTGCTCTAATACATTTTGTATTGCTGGTATTGCAACTAATGTTCCTACTACTAATAATGCTAATAATCCTAAAAACTGAATTAAATTTGGTACTATTATACTCTTTATTTTTTTATTTAATGCCTCAGAATCATCTAAATATTTAACTGCTTGCTCTAAAGCTCTAGTAAGCGATCCAGAAAGCTCTCCAACTTTAATCATATTTATATAAATTGGATTAAACACTCCTGTATAATATTCCATTGTAGTATACATGTTTTCTCCAGATTCTACTCCTAATAATATATCTTCTATTATTGCTCTAAAAGATGGATTTTCTGTTGTCTCTATAATTGTAGATAAAGCATGTATATTATTAAAATTAGCTTTTTTTAGTAAATAAAAATCTTGCGTAAAAATTACAACATCTCTATTTGTTATTTTTATATTACTAAATAGGACTCTTTTAGCATCTTTTTTAAATTTTTCCTTTTTGCTAAAATTGTCTATATTGGCTTGTCTTTCTCTTAGTGTCTTTAAAATACTATCATTACTTTCTACATTTTTTTTCTGTTTTTTTAGCATTTTACCGCTTCTTTTAGTCATACGAATTTGAGCAACATTAATAGGCATAAGTCCATTATTTTTTAATTTTTTTAATAATATAAACTTATTGATTTCTTCTACCCTATTTGTAACAACTTGACCTTTATCAGTTACTGCTTTGTATAAATATAATGGCATTCTTATCCTCCATTTCTTCCTTATGCTTTTTTAATTTTCATTTGCATAATAGTTCTATTTAATGTTTCGTAATTCTTTTCTTCTATTTGTGATTTTGCTTGCTCTAATGTAATTTTTTCTTCTACAAATAGTTTAGCAATTGAATTTATTAAACTTATATTTCCTTTATCTATATTTCCCTGTATTGCATCTTCTAATTCTGCTACACTAAATTTTTCTTTTCTTATACATCCTGCAACAACATTATCAACTACCATTACTTCTGGAATTAATACAAGTTTTCCGTCTATTCCTTTTAATAGCCTTTGAGATACAACAAGTTTTAATAGTGATGACATTAAATATTTTATACTTGCTTGATCTCTTACTTCATAGAAGTTTATCATTCTATCAATTGTTTCTGCACAAGATTTAGTATGTAAAGTTCCTATTACTAAGTGTCCTGATTCTGCCATATCAATTGCTGCTTCCATTGTTTCTTTGTCTCTTATTTCTCCTATTATTAATATATCACAATCTTCTCTTAATGAGTTTTTAACACCATCTCTAAAATTATCTACATCTCCGCCTCTTCCTACTTCTTTTTGAACGATTATTGATTTTTTACATGTATGCTTATATTCAATTGGTTTTTCAAGTGTAAGAATTTTTTTGTTTTGGGTTTTATTTATTTCATCAATTAAAGCATTTAATGTAGTAGTTTTACCTGAATTTGTTTTTCCTGTTACTAATATCAAACCTTGTGGTTGATATGTCATTCTTCTTACTACGTCTGGTACTCCTAATTCTTCAAATTTTGGTAAAGTATTTTTAATTAATCTTAAAGTAAAAATTGGCATATCTTCTGCTGAAGAAATATTAACTCTTAACCTTATATTTTCATATTCGTAAGATGTATCCAACCTTTTTGTTGCTTTATAAATTTCATCTTTATCAACATTTCCTCTTACAAAATAATCATATGCTTCAAATAGTTCTGTCTCATCTAATACGTCTTGGTCTTCTATTTCTTTTAATTCCCTTGCAATTCTTAATATCGGTTTTAGTCCATTTATTAGATGCACATCTGATGCATCTTTTTCTATTGCAATGTCTAATACTTTATTCATGTTTAGCATAAATATCCCCCTCAATAAATTTAATATATTATTAACTTTCTATCTAATTCATTTAAATTTGTTACACCGTCTAAAACTTTGTTTATTCCGTCTACTATTAAAGGTTTGTAGTCTTTTTGCAGAGCTGCATTCCTAATTTCTATTGTAGATGCACCATTAACAATTAATTCTTTAATTGAATCATCTAATCCTAGAACTTCAAAGATACCAATTCTATCATAATATCCACTATTATTACATTCTTTACATCCTACTGCATCATAAGTGTATTTACCTTCTAAGTTGAATTTTACATTATATTTGTCTTCCAATTTTTTTATTAAATTAATTTCATCCTCATTAAACTCTCTTTTTTTAGCACATTTCTTACAAATTTTTCTTACTAATCTTTGTGAAACTAGTGTTCCTACTGTGCTTGAAATATCATAATTTGATATTCCCATTTTTCTAAGTCTTGTTATAACTTCTACACTATCTACTGTGTGTATTGTTGATAAAACATAGTGACCAGTTTGTCCTGCTTGGAAAGCTATTTCTGCAGTTTCTTTATCCCTTATTTCTCCGAAGCAAAATAATATCTGGATCTTGTCTTAAAACTGTTCTTAAAGAGTCCGAAAATCTTAATTTCTCGTTTATTTCTATTTGATTAAGTCCAGGAATTCTAATTTCTACTGGATCTTCTATTGTTGTTATATTTATTTCTGGTCTATTTAAATAATCTATTATACTATATAAAGTTGTTGTTTTTCCTTCTCCAGTTGGTGCTGCAACTATTGTTATACTATTTCTTTTATTAAAGCTAGATTTTATAAATTTTTCATCTTGCACAAACCCTAAATCTGCAAGGCCTCTAATGTTTAAGTTCTTTTTTAATAATCTTAATACAAATTTTTCTCCATGTATATTTTTTTGTGATGAAACACGTATATTATAATCTGGATATAATACAATTCTTCCATCTTGTGATTCTTGCTTTTCTTGAAACATGTTTGATATTGCTTTTAATCTTCCTATAATTTGTGTTTGTTTTTCTTTTGGTATTTTAACTGCATTTACTAGTTCACCATCTATTCTATATCTTACTCTCATATGGTCTTCTAATGGTTCTATATGAATATCACTTGCTCTTTTTTTCATTGCAGTTTTAATTATTGTATCAACTAAACCTGTTGTATCGGCATTTGAGTTGATATTATCTGTTGCAGTACCTTCAAGTGATTCTAAAATATCTTCAATATTTTTTTCAAAAGTTATATATCTTTCCATTATTAAACCTTTGTTTAATAATATTAATCTAACTGTATCTACAGACTTTCTATCTAAAGTATCTGCAAAACAAACTTTTATTTTATTTCCTACTATATCAAATGGTACTGCTTTATTTTGTTTTGCTATATCAATAGAAATATAATCAGAAATATTTACATTTATATCGCTTCTTGTTAATATTATAGATTTTTCATCTAATATATCTCCTAATGCCTCTATTAGAAGGTATTCATCGCACAAATTTAATCTATGAACAATCTCTATTATTTTTAGCTCTGGATGTTCTTTTTGATATTCTAGAGCTTTATTAATATCTTCTTCACTTACTAGGCCTCGCTTTACCAGTTCGATTCCTATTGGTCCTTTTCTTTTGCTATCCATAATTTTTCCTCCTTAAAAGCTTGTATAAATGTTTTTTATTATTTAATTTATTTATAAATAAATTATAATATATTTTTAAATAATTTTATATAGAATTTATTATTTTACATTTTATTTCCATTTACTGAAGTTTTAGTGGATAAATATTATTTAATATTTTATATTCATTAACAGTAACATCTTTTGCCCATATACCTGTTTTTTCTTCTCCTTCCGAGAATCCACTAGGAATAGTAAAATTTGTTTCTATATCTGCTAAAATATTATATCCATTTGCATTTTCTTCTACATATTTATTACTATTTCCAAATAAAAAGTTTAGTTTATTATTTGAGCTATTATATGCATATCTAGGTATCCATGCAAAAATTTCTTCTCCAGTTTTTAAATTATTTATATCTATTTTTTGGTTTTGCTCTAAATTAGTTGTTGTTTTTAATACTAATGCCCAATTACCATTTTCGTAATTATACCAATCTGTATCGTCTGTATTTGTAACTTCCCATTCGTTGTTATTTCTTTTTATAGGATAATAATTATAGTTATCTTCTTTTGTTAATAAGCTTATATCTGGTTCATTTGGTGTAATTAAGTTTTCTCTTGTTTTAATTCTTTCCATATTTATTGTTTGTATTCTTGTTCCTGTTTTAAAAGAAACCTCTACATTTATTTGTTTTACTAAATCTAATTTGTTCTCATTACCTTGTATTTCATTATATTTTTGAATTGATATTGTTATATTATATGGAACATCAGATTCTGTATCTTTATTTGCTACCACTTTTGCTTTTGCATCTTCTTTTACTGTTGTTTTGTCTTCTTTATAATAATATTTATTGTTAAAATAATTGGTTAAGTTTTCAATTGTTACATCATCATAATATGTTTTGTCTACATACTCAAATATATCTACAATATATGATGTAGCAACACTTGTTCTTTTTATAGAACTGTTAGCCAAATAGATATTATAAGAAATTGTTGCAATTATTCCTGCAAACAAAGTTATTATTAAAACTGCAATTAAAGCATCTGCTCCTGCAAACCCTTTGTTTGATTTTAATTTTAATTTATCCATGCTATTCTCCCTAAAAAATAAAATTCTGTATTACTAACATTATAATATTTGTGAAACACAAATAAAATCCAATTGGTATGTTAGCATTATTTTTGTTAATTAATATATTTTCTTTATTGTCTTTTTTAGAAATTATATTTATTTTTATGGCTATTAAAAATAATGTTAATATTATACTAATTATAATTAGTTCTTCTCTTACAAAAGTAGCTATATAAAAACATAGTGTTAATATTTCTGCAGTATATGATCTTCTTGCTTTTTTCTTTAAAAAAATTGTGTTTACAAGTATACAAATTAGCATGAAAAATAAATATATAACATATTTATATACATTAACATTTAACATGTATAAATATATTATATGTACAAATTGAAATAGTACACCAACTAAGAGTGTAGAATTTGAAATATAGTGTTTTTCTTTTTCTATTCCTCCAATAATGTATAAAACAGATATGCATAAAATTCCAAATACTAAATATAATATTTCGTATGGCTTTACATATGGTATATTTAAATTAAGAGACATAAGAAATGCAACAAAAACTAATCCTGTAGATATTTCTAAAAGAATATATCTTTTTCTTATTTTTTGTTCACAATACCTGCATTTCCCTCCTAAAAAAATATAACTAAAAATAGGAATTAAATCAAAAAAACCTAGTTTGTGGTTACAATTAGGGCAATATGATCTTCCATGCATTATACTTTGTTTAATTGGAATTCTATATATTGCTAATGAATAAAAACTTCCAAATAAACTTCCTATTATAAATATTAAAATATAACTTAATATTTCCATTTACTACCCCTTTTATAGTATTTAGGGCATATACAAATTTTGCATATGCCCATTATGTTATTATGTTTTTATTTCTAACATTATTGACCTACATAGTAATCTGTTACATTCTTTTCTACATTATCAACAACTATTTTACCGCTAGATAAATTATTTTCTGCTTTTACTGCTTTTTCTGTATTTTCTGCTGCACCTTCTGCTGCTGTAAATAGTCCACCATTTAATGCAAATGTTACAGAAACTCCTACTAAGATTATCATTACTATTATAGTAATAATTAAAGCTACTAATGTAATACCTTTTTGTCCTTTCATCATTTGTTCCCCTCCTCTTTTTTTATTTTTAATTTATATTATTTAAAATAAATAATATCAAGAATTTTTACCTGGTGTATTCATATACACCTCGTTTTGCTCTGTTGGTTTTGTATTGTTTTCATCATTTGAGCTGTTTTCTGTATTTGAATTGTTAGAATTGTTATTATTAGAGCTGTTATTGTTTTCGTTATTTTGTGTATTTTCTGTTGAATAATCTGCAAAAGGATTTGCTTTTCCTTTATCATAGTCTTTTGTTGATTCGTATGAGTTTAAATCTGTATCATCTATATAATACGTTTTTACTATGTTTTCTCCTTCTGTAAATGATTCTTTTAATTCGTTTTGTATGTCTTCTGGAACATTATATGCTTGTATTTTTACTGGTACTGTTTTATTATTTGGTATATAATCATAAAATATTATTGTAAATACTAGTATTATAGCTATTAATAATAGTAGTACTAAGCCAATTTCTTTTATAACTTTTTTAGCCATTTTAAATTCCTCCATAAATTATTAATCTAAAGTAATTCCTACGTTTTCAACCACAAATTTTGCTTGTAATGTATATCCGTCGCTTGGAATACTATTAGTTTGTGTCTCAGTTTCTTGTGAGGTTGTGTCGGTTGTGTCTTCTGAAGTTTCTGTATTTTCCTCTTCTTGGTTATTCATATTATTTATTATTGAATTGTTTTCCTCAGCATTTTTATTTTCGTCTTCTTCACTATCTATTTGAGAAGTAATAGTAAAGTTCTTTATTTCAAAATTTAATTCTTCATCATTTTCTATATCATATAAATAATCTGTTATACTTGTATAACTTCCTAGCAATGTAAACTGTAAATCATAAACATCTTTTGTTCCTGTAGCTACTAAGTCTAATGTTAAAGATTGTACTCCTCTTTCTTTTCTATAATTTCCTAAAATTGTCCATAAATAATGTATTTTGTATTTTTTTACTTCTAAGCTTGTCATTGCGTTTTCTTCATTGCTATATAATTTTTTGTTTTCATATTGCTGTTTGCTTATTTTAAGCTGTCTTATAGCATTCTCTAGTCCTTCTACTTCTTCAGGATATGTTTTATTTGCTAATATATTAGCTTCTTCAAAGTCTGAGTTTAGTTTGCCATTTGCTTCTTTTATTCCTGAAATACTCTGTACTTTTAAAGGACCAATATTTACTCCTTTTGCAACAGCAAAATATCCTAAAATTAATAATAATATAATTAAAATAGAAATTAGTATTTTTTTCACGATTTTCTCCTCTTTTTTTAAGCTTTTAGTATGGTAAATTTCCTGTTATTGTAACTAAAACAAAGTCTCCTTGTTTTTCTCCTGAAGTTGAAGTAACATCTGTTAGGATTCCTTCATTTTTAATTTTTGCTATAAAATATCCTAATTGCTCATATTCTTTTGATTGTGCTAATATAACTA
The DNA here is from genome assembly GCA_944392485.1 of uncultured Clostridia bacterium. Lineage (GTDB taxonomy): Bacteria > Bacillota > Clostridia > TANB77 > CAG-508 > CAG-452. The sequence goes on from CALXWO010000007.1 coordinate 46,851, forward strand.
CTTGCTTATCTGTTTGATTTTGTATAGACAAAAGTTGTACTTCTTTAGGGATATTAAACATTATTTCTGTTAAAAAGTTTGGCAATGCATTCTTTTTAGCATAGCTTTCTGTAATTCTGTTATTAGCCTCATCTATTTGAGCTATCATATCATCATATTGTGCTTTTCTATCTGTTACAAGTTTTGTATTATTTGTTATTTTTGACACTTCTGCTTTAGATTCATTAATATATGAATTTATTTCTTGTTCTTTATCAGAAATTTGCTTATTAATAAATCCAGAAAAAGCTCCATACACTAATATTATAGCAAGCAAAGACACAGCTGTTCTTATCATGTTTATTTCTATTTGATCTAATGCTTTTTTAAAGTCCGAAGTAAATAATTCTTTTAATTTATCTAATATATTTGTATTAGAGTTTATATTGCCTGATTTTTTTCCTTTTTTTGGACCGTTCCCAATATCAATTGATTGATTTAATTTTTCTAAAGCACTTACTTTTTTAAAGTTAATTTCTTTTACACCTATGCCAACACCTTGTAATCCTAATGATATTGCTGAATTAACCTCTAAATAATCTTTAATATTTATTTTTAAATTTGATTTATTTATAAAATATGGAAATAATATTTCGCACTTTTTATCTGGGAAATTTTCTTGGAAGTATAAGTCAATATTATTAATAACTGCTGCAAGCCCTGTAATATAAATTTCTTGTATATCTAATTGACTATTTTTTATACTTTCTTTAATTTCTTCTACTATGCTATATAATACTGGCATAATATCTTCCATATATTCATTTTCTTCTATTTGAAGATTTCTACCTTGAGATGTATATATTGTTGTATTTTTACATATTTCATATGCTTTTGCATATGAGTTTTCTTTTGTTATTATGTTTTCAAATATTTGATCCATTCCCCTGTTTATTTTGTCTGCTCTATATGTTTTACCATCAATAATATAAGTAATAGAAGTATCTTTTTCTATATTAACTATTACTTTATTCTTGCTATTGTTTTTTAATAAGTTTGTAATTGTAAGTGGTAATGGAGATAAATTATTAACTCTGTATCCTGATAACAATTGTAGCCTTGATGCAATACTAGATTTTTCTACATATGAATAAATACTTATTAATTTATCTCTATCTTCTAAATTTGGAACCAAAATATTTCTATATTCTAAAGCATTATAATTTTTACCATTTTCATTACAGAAATATTCAAATTCAGTTTTAGCAGCTTTATCTATGTCTTTTTTGTTTAGCAAACTAAATAAATTAGCATAAGTATAATTTTCGTCTAAAAGATTCACACTAATAGGAGTTCTAAAACTAAATGTTTCACTAACAATTTGTTTTATTGCATCATAAATATTGTCATAAAATTTTATTCCATATGAATCTATTTTTACATTATCGTGATCTTTAGAAACTTTTGCATATTTAATTAAATTATTTTCGATATAAAGTCCTAAACAACTTGACATTTTTTTCTCCTTAGTTTTATTATTATGATTTCTTGTTTTTTTTATTTGATACTTGAACATTTTTTTAATTTTTACAAAATATTCAAAAGCAACAATTTTTTTCATCATTATTTTATATTAAATTACCCAAAAGTCAATAATCTTAGAGCAATTGTAACGTAATTGTAATATAAATGTAATATACGGTTTTTGAAATAAATTTGTATATTTATAACATTTTTGGAAAGTATATAGATATCAAAATATTTGGAGGGTTTAGTATGACTGTTGAAAAACATTTAAGAGTTACAGGTGTCTCTAATGTTTCTTGGAAAGATGCCATAAATAAAACAATTATTGAGGCTTCTAAAACAATTGATTATATTACATCTATTAAAGTTTTAGAACAAAAGGCTAAAATCGATGGCAATAAAATTATTGAATACTATTCTACTATTGATTTATGTTTTAGCATTGATGAAGAAAGACTTACAAAAAAGGAGAATTTTTAATGAAAAAAATTAACACTCAAAAAGAATACCAAGAATATGTAAATAAAAAGTCCCCTAATTCTCCCATTTTTAAAAATTGTTTAAATGCTTTTTTGGTTGGCGGATTAATTTGCGTAATTGGTCAATTTATAATGGAATTTTGCAAATTCAGAGGCTTAAGTACAGATTTGAGTTCTACAATTACATCTGTAATTTTAATATTTTTAAGTGCCTTTCTTACTTCGCTAAATATTTTTAATAAAATTGGTAAATTTGCAGGTGCAGGCTCTCTTGTTCCAATTACAGGATTTGCAAATTCTATTGTTTCGCCTTCTATTGAGTATAAATCAGAAGGATATATTATGGGTGTGGGTGCCAAGATGTTTACTGTTGCAGGTCCTGTGCTTGTCTATGGAATATCTACTTCTATATTAGTTGGAATTATATATTTGATTTTTAATATGCAATCTATGGTATAAATTGTAATTTGCTTTGCAAATTACAGTTAAAAGTTAAGAGTGAAGAGTTAAAAGTAATTGTTGATTTTTTGTTGAAATCAACAAAAAATCTTCATTTACTATTCACTTTTCACTTTTAGTTCTTAACTATTGTAATTTGCGTGTGTTCGGGTGAATTCAGGACAGTCCCAAAAATCCCCATGTTTGGTGATTTTTAGGGACAGTCCCTAGAATTCCCCCTCACACACAAATTACAATTTACGAGGAGGTTTTATGCAAAAATTAGGTAAACAAACTATTAAATTTGATAATCCAATTTCAATTTTAGAGACTTCTTCTATTGTTGGTCCTAAAGAATCAGAGGGTCCTTTAGCTAATTTTTTTGATAAATGCTTAGATGACGAATTTTGGGGAGAAAAAACATGGGAAAAAGCAGAAAGTAAAATAATTAAGGAAACGGTTAATTCCAGTATTATAAAATCAAAACTTTCTGTAGATCAAATTGATTATTGTTTTGCTGGAGACTTATTAAACCAATGTATTTCATCTAGTTTTGGATTAAGAGATTTAGGCATTCCTTTTTTCGGAATTTTTGGTGCTTGCTCGACTTTTGTTGAAGCATTGAGTCTTGCTTCTGTTTTTATAGGTTCTGGCAGTGCATCAAATATAATTGCGGCCACATCTAGCCATTTTTGTAGTGCAGAAAAACAATTTAGATTCCCCCTAGAACTTGGAAACCAAAGGCCTCCTTCATCCCAATGGACAGTAACAGGAGCAGGCTCTGCAATTGTATCAAAAAATCGGAAAAGGGCCATATATAACTAGCATTACAACAGGAAAAATAATAGATATGGGTATTAAAGACGCAAATAATATGGGTGCTGCAATGGCTCCCGCGTTTGTAGATACACTTTTAACTCATTTTAAAGAAACAGGCAGAACTCCAAATTATTATGATGGAATTTTTTCTGGAGATTTGGGGTATATTGGAAAAGAAATTGCAATAGAATTATGCAATAGCAATGGTTATAACATAAAAAACAACTACAATGATTGTGGAGTAATGATTTTTGATAAAGAAAAACAAGATACTCATTCTGGTGGTTCTGGTTGTGCATGTTGCGGAACAGTTTTTTCTGGATACTTATTTAATCAGTTAAAGCAAAAGAAATTAAATAAAATTCTACTTGTTGCAACAGGTGCATTAACAAATGCAACTACCTCTCAACAAGGCGAATCCATCCCCGGTATTGCTCATGCAATTTCTATAGAAAACTCGATTTAAATTGTAATTTGTGTGATTGTATTTTGTTTTTGGAATTTGGTTTTTCGCTGTAGGGGGCGCTGTCTTCGGCGCCCCGTATACCCGATTTTCGGGTCGCCCAGGAGTGCGACCCCTACAACGTTGAGGAAACGACCCATCAAGAACCGTCCCATTTGAGACACATACAAATTACAATTTGTAGAAAGGAATATATTATGCAGGATTTTTTTAATAATTTAGATTGGATGCAAATTTTAAGGGCTTTTGTGGTAGGTGGTCTAATATGTATAATTGGTCAGATTTTAATAGACAAAACTAAATTAACTTCTGCAAGAATACTTGTTATTTTTGTAACCACTGGTGCAATTTTACGGAGGTTTGCGGGATTTATCAATATTTAGTTGATTTTGCTGGAGCTGGTGCAACAGTACCTTTAACTGGATTTGGCAATCTTCTTGCAAAAGGAGCAATTCAAAAAGTTCAAGAAACTGGACTAATTGGTGCTTTTACTGGAGGAACTGCTGCCGCCGCCGGAGGAATTGCCGCTGCCATTTTCTTTGGATATATTGCTTCACTTGTTTCAAAACCTAAAATGAAGAAGCAATAAAAAAGGAATTGAATTTGTTTTCAATTCCTTTTTTATAAATTATTTAACTATGCTTTTTTTGCGATTTCTGCAATTTCTGCAAATGCTTTACTGTCGTTTACAGCTAAATCTGCTAACATTTTTCTATTAATTGTAACATTAGCCTTTTTTAATCCTGCTATCATTTTGCTATATGTTGTTCCATTCATTCTTGCAGCTGCGTTTATTCTTGTAATCCATAATTTTCTAAAATCACTTTTTTTATCTTTTCTTCCAACATATGCATATGATAAAGATTTTAATACTGCTTGATTTGCATTTCTAAATCTATAGCTTTTTGCTCCAAAGTATCCTTTTGCTTGTTTTAATACTTTTTTATGTTTTTTTCTTGTTATTCTTGCTGTTTTTACTCTTGCCATTTATTTTCCCTCCTTAATTTCCGTATGGTAATAACTTCTTAACACCTGCTTCGCATGTTTTATCTGCGTAAGCACTTACTCTTCTTGACATTTTTTGTCTTTTTGTTTTTGTTGCTAATCTATGTCTAGAATTAGCTGATGTTCTTTTTACTTTTCCTTTTGCTGTATAAGAATATCTTTTTGCAGCTGCTTTATTTGTTTTTAACTTTGGCATTTTTTTACCTCCTTAAGATTATTTATTATTATTTGGTGCTAGTATTATAAACATATTTTTTCCTTCTAATAAAGGTTTCTTTTCTAAAACTGAAACTTCTGACAATTCTTCTGAAAATTTGTTTAATACTTGCTCACCTAATTTTACATAGTTTAATTCTCTGCCTCTAAATCTAACAGTAATTTTAACTTTGTTTCCATCATTTAAAAACTTTTTTGCATTTTTTACTTTAAAATTAAAATCGTGTTCTTCTATATTTGGTGTAACTCTTAATTCTTTTAATTCAAAAGTTTTTTGTTTTTTCTTAGATTCTTTTTCTTTTTTTGCTTGCTCAAATTTGTATTTGCCATAATCCATTAATTTACACACAGGATTGTTTGGATTTGAAGAAACTAAAACCAAATCCATATTTTTATCCATAGCAAAATTTATAGCATCTCTTATTGGCATTTTCTCTAATTTTTCCCCATTGTTGTCTATTACCTGAACTTCTTTGAATCTTATTTGTTCGTTTATTAATAGGTCTTGTTTTATATTAATTCACCTCCAGACAAATGAAAATCTTCGTCTTGCGTTGTCAAACTTCATTCAAAATTTTTCGATGTACTTTTGTACTATCTTAAAATTTTTCATTTGTTTTCCTAGCAATACTCGTTTTTGATTTGTCTCACCTTTCTTCTTTTTAGTAAAACAAATTAAAAAACTTGTTCTAAAGAACAAGTTGATCCAAATCAATATTTATATTACCTATTTTATTTATAATTTAAATATTTACCTTTTTCCATTATGGTTAAGGTGAGAAATGGATTCTTCTTCTTTAACTTTATAAATAATAACCTATTTTTTTAAAAAAGTCAATGCTTTTTGTTGACTTTTTTAAATTTATATATTAAAATAGTTTGGTACGAATATTTGCACGAATATATTTATCCTATTACCCGGTAGACAAAATATTTTCTTGCAATATTAATTATATTATATAAGGGAGGAACTTTTTTAATATGAATAATACAACATATATGGCAAAAAAAGGTGAACTTGAAAGTAAATGGTATATAATAGATGCTAGTAATAAGCCATTAGGTAGAGTAGCTGCTGAGGCTGCAAAATTATTAAGAGGAAAACATAAACCAACATTTACACCAAATCAAGATACAGGTGATCACGTTATTATATTAAATGTAAAAGACGTTATTTTAACAGGAAAAAAATTAGATCAAAAAATATATAGACATCATTCAGGATATATTGGAGGAATGAAAGAAACATCAGCAAGAGATATGCTTTCTAAAAATCCAGAAAAAGCTATGCTTCTTGCAATAAAAGGAATGTTACCTCATAATAGACTAGGAAGAAAAATGATTAATAAAGTAAGAATTTATGCTGGAGCAGAACATGAAAACCAAGCACAAAAACCTGAAATTTGGGAGGTAAAATAATATGGCAGCAAAAAAAGAAAAAATAACATTTTATGGAACAGGTAGAAGAAAAAAATCAATAGCAAGAGTAAGAATTACAAATGGAAATGGCAAAATTACAATAAACAATAAAACTCTTGATGAATTCTTTGGTATTGAAACTTTAAAAGTTATAGTAAAACAACCTTTAGTTTCAACAAATTCATTAGATAAATTTGATGTTGTAGCCAAAGTTACTGGCGGTGGAATTAGTGGTCAAGCAGGTGCTGTAAGACATGGTATTGCAAGAGCTTTAGTAGAAGCAAATGCAGAATACAGACCAGTTCTTAAATCAGCAGGTTTCTTAACAAGAGATGCTAGAATGAAAGAACGTAAAAAATATGGTCTTAAGAAAGCAAGAAAAGCACCACAATTTTCAAAAAGATAATATTAAAACAAATAAAAATCCAGATTTTATTCTGGATTTTTTATTTATAAATTTAAATCTTTTTCTATATATTCTGCATTTTCTGGAGTAATTAATTGGCTAGTTAATAATTCTAATATTTCTTTTATTTTTCTTTTTTTATTTGTTATATTTTCTATAACTTTGCTGATTAATATCTCATTATTCATCTCTCTTACTATTTCTACTCCATAACCTTTTCCTGTCAATTCATAATATTTTATTTTGCTTTGTGAATTTGGTTTGTTAATTTCTACGGTTGCATATAATTCTCTCAATTTTTTACACCTCTTTTCTTTTGTGCTTAAAAACAAATAGACAGCCCCTGTCTTTTGATAGGCAGGTATCTGGCTATCTAGTAAAATAATTATATATTATTCTGGCAGAATAATTTGTCGCATTTTGTTGTTTATGATAAAAAAAATACAAATGTCGCTTTTGCGTCATTTGTATTTTTTTAGAGTAATTTTTTTACCTTAAATTTAATAATTTTCTGCTTTAAGTTCAAAATATGCTTTTGGATGAGCACATACTGGGCAAACTTCTGGAGCTTCTTTACCAATATGAATATGTCCACAATTTCTACATTTCCATATTTTATCTCCATCTTTGCTAAATACTAATCCGTTTTCTAAATTTTCTAATAATTTCATATATCTTTCTTCATGCTCTTTTTCTATTTTAGCAACACCTTCGAATAATTCTGCAATATTGTCAAATCCTTCTTCTCTTGCTTCTTTTGCCATTCTGTCATACATATCTGTCCACTCAAAATTTTCTCCTGCAGCTGCAGCTTTTAAATTTTCTGCTGTTGAAGGAATTCCATCATTTAATAGTTTAAACCACATTTTTGCATGTTCTTTTTCGTTATCTGCTGTTTCTTGGAATATTGCTGCTATTTGCTCATATCCGTCTTTTTTTGCTTTACTTGCAAAATATGTATATTTATTTCTTGCTTGTGATTCACCAGCAAATGCCTCCATTAAATTTTTTTCTGTTTTTGTTCCTTTTAAATCTGCCATTATTATACCTCCTAAATTATTTCTATTTCTTTATATTAATTTTATATCATATTCATTTTATAAAATCAAGTGTTAGATAAATTGTAATTTGTTTTTGTGATGTGTGAGGTGCGAAGTGTGAGGTGTGCTTTTAGGGTTAGGCTACGTAAGGCTTACCATAATTTCACACTTCCCACATCCCACTTCTCACTTCTCAGATAAATTACAATTTATTCTATAATGTCAACTGCATTATCTACATCCATTCCTTCTAAATTATAATAAGATTCTGGAACATCCCCAACCACTACTGTTTCTACTAATAAAACTTGGTTTACTAAAGATTCTTCTATTGTTTTATATTGTGTAACAATATTAACTTTACAAGTTAGTTCTAAATATATTCTATATACAGTTTGGTTTATTCCTTGAGATTCAAATTCATTTTTTATTTCTGTTAAAATATTTCCTGTTGGTATTACTTTTATATTCATATTTGGTCCGAACCCAGACAAGTATTTGTCTCCAGTAAGTGCGCCCATAGGAATAGAAATAGTTTCATTTTCTAAATTTTTAAACCTATTTTCTGCTTCTAATGCAATATCTGATGCTATTTTATTAATTTTAACTACATCTGTTTTTAAAACATTATTTTCTCCATTTTTTTCAATTTGTACTATTCCATAGTAATTAGTATTATCTAAAATTTGATTAGATGCACTATTCATTATTTCTGTACCGATTGTTCTTGCCCTTTCTATGCATAAAGTTTCAAATATTGGAGTTATTGAATTATATATACTATAAAATGTAATTATTGCTATAAATATTATAATAAAAATGCTAAAAAATTTTTTAGCATTTTTATTTTTAAAATTTAAAATTTTTATCTTGGGTAATTTTATTCTCTTCCTTGAATAAATACTATCCATTATTACACCGCAATTCCTTTTTTAATAAATTTAGGAATATATAATTGTTCCCCTATATATATATTATTTGGATCTTCTATTTCATTTACTCTTGCTATATCATCAACTGTGCTTTTAAATTTTTTTGCAATTTCCCATAATGTATCTCCTTGTTTTACAAAATATATTACCATACTATATATGTTATTTTCTCTTGTTTCCTCCTCTTCTATTTTATCAATAATATTTAATGTCTCGTTTTTATTTATATTTAAATTAAATTCTAGTTCTATATTAATTTCTATTTTACCTTCGCCTTGAACTATAAAATCTTCTCTTAAAGAATCTATGCAAGTGTCCACTATACATTTTTCGTCTATGCTATCAGAAACTATATCAAATTTTAAGGGTAATTCAATTTCTCTTGAATTTATTCCATTGTTTGCTTGGTATATAAATTCTAATCTTATTTCTCCTTCATACACTATTTTTCCATTCATTGCCTTATAGTTACTTATATTTGGATTTACCTTAACATTATAAAGTTGATTGTTCCCAATTTCCGCAATTTCAATATTTTCTTTTACTATATATTTGTCTTTTAAATTTTGTTTTTCTGCCATTACACTTATTTGCTTTTGTGTAAATTTTATATCTGATGAGATACTATATAAATCTTCAATTAAATCTATTGTTTTCTCCTCATATGCAAAACAGCTAATTTCTATTTCTGCTTCTACATATATAGAATGTATATCTCCATTGTTAGGTTTAATAACTAAATTTTTAATCATATAATTAACATCACATATACTTTCTTCTCCTATGCTTTCTATATCAATAAAACCCATTACTGGTATTTTTGTATCTATACTTTTTATTCTACTATCTTCTGTAAGATACATAATAGAAATATCCGCTTCTGACTTTGCTAAAACTTTATTATAGCTAAGCTTTATATCTTTATCTACAATCTTTAATCCTGCTTGCATTATTTCAGCTATTTCATCTTCTGCTTCCACACTTATTGTATCTTTGGCATAAACACTTGTACTGCCTTTTCCTACAAGAGAATTAATTTTTTTGTTTGAATTTAAGAGTTGTATATTATCAATATCATTCATATTTGAAATTATATTAATATTTTCATTGTCAAATACTTTTACATCAGCTTCTAAAATAGCTTTTACATTTAACTTCCTTCCATTAATTATTTGCACATCTATTTTTTTGATTTTAATATTTACATTTGTTGTCATTCCAGCTTTGCATTTTTCTATGTCTAGTATTTTAGTAAAATCCAAAACAGCATTTAAACTTCTTACGCTAGAATTTTCATCATCTGGTAAATATATTATATATGTATTTACTGTTCCATCTATCCTAACTTTCCCATCTATAGTTTCTTTTTTATACACGCATGGTACTCCACTTGTACTAACTATATTTAAAACGTCTGGTTTAATATCATTTACAATAATATCTCCCTCTACTACAAATTCATCCTTCTTTTGTCCAATTATTTGGTTTATGCATACACTTTCTTTTTCTGTTTCTAGTAGCATATAAAATCCCTCCTTAAAAGTTTAATAATATATATTATATTTAAAAGGACAAAAAAAATTCCTATTAAATAGGAATTTTTAAACTGGATTTTTAACATTTTATTTTTGTATTGGTGGAATTAATGGGCAGTACCCCTCTCCATCAAATACTGAAACCTCTAAATCTCTTGTAAGAATATCTGTATATCTGTAGCTAACATTTGTGTTATGTTCTTCGTATTTTACTACAAAAATATTTGGATAAGTTTCTTTTATAATTGCTTCTTCTTCAAAAGGTTTGTTTCTCCCTAGTGATCCCTTTACTATTATCTTTTGTCCGATTTTTTCTCCAATCTCATTTTTAATGTTTGAGATATCGTTTTTATAGATCATAAAACTCACGCACCTTTATTATTTAGATGTTGAAATTATATCATTTTGCATGAAAATTGTCAAAAAATGAGCTGTACATCTTTTTCCGCGTATTCCTTATGCCTCTAAGGTTTCATGATTTTAATTCTGTTATATTACAATTGTGTTACAATATTATTTCTTTAATATTACATGGTGCATTTTTATTATTTAATCATCTTACTTTTTCCTCTAGCACCTATTCCACTAATACCTTTTATCCCCTCTTTAATTTCTCTTGATATTTCATTTCCTGTAATAAATCTATTTTCTTCTGTTGTTGCTATTTTTTCAGCAACAATAAGAGGATCTACAAAATCTATTAATATTCTTCCAGGAGATGAAGCAAAATCTGCCCCTGCTGCCATTATTCCTTCATAAAAGCTTTGACATGCACCGCGCGAAAATAACTAGCTTATCTGAATTCATACCCCATTTTCTTGCTTCTTTAACTGTATTTATAAAATGCCTAGAATTTCTGTAATTATATATATTATTATAATTGCTTCCATTTTTAAGCATCGCATCATGTCCCGTTAGTATTAGAATATCTGGGTTAAATTTATTAAGCAAAGAAAATACAACTTGAGGTTGTTTGTTTTCTGCAATATTCTTTACTATAGCATTTAATCCTGTTTTATTATAATATTTATAAGACTTCTCACTATATTTTTTATCTCCATCTAAATGCAATATTTTGCCAGTATAAAGTTTCTGTCTTAATGCTTTATTATTTTTTGATAAATTAACAATATTATTTATTCTATTTTCTATGTTTGTATTGGATATTTTTATACTATTTAAAACATCTTTTCTTTCTATAATTTCTAAATCTTCAATAGGGCTATCTGCTACAATACGTATATTTAACCCTTTTAAAATAGCAAATTCTTTACTACTTTTTATTTTTATAATTTTATCAACAATAAAAAAAATGTCTTTTCCATAAGACTTTCTTCCAACAATACTACCCTTTCTTATAACCATTAATATCACTCCAACATAAATATGCTATTATATTTTATGTCGAAGTTTGCAGACTTGTGAAATATTATTTTAAGAACTTTCCTAAATGAACAAAATGTCCATTTAGGAAGCATCCCTTTTAGGGCATTCTCTGCTGTATTTAAGTTTTGTTGCCATTCCTCCTCTTATGTGTCTTTCTGCTTTATTTTCATCTAAAACTTTCCTTACTTCAAGTGCTAATACTTTATTTATATGAATTAATCTTTCGCTTACATCTTTGTGTACCGTGGATTTGGAAATACCAAATTTTTTTGCTGTGCCACGTACTGTATCTTTGGAATCTATTATGTACTGTGCTAACATACAAGCACGTTCTTCTATTGATATATTTTTCATAAAAGAAAAACCCCCTCTAAGCAGATACATTGTTTTGTACATTGTATTCATAGGGAGGTTGTATTATGATAATATAATTTTTACTTCTTTCTTTTAATATATTCAAATATTATACTTACTAAAATTATAACTACACCTATAACAGATATTTCTATATACTCGATTTCATTGTTTCCTTTTATTTCTCCATTTGATATTATTTTGTTTTCTTCTTCATTATAGTTATTTTCCTCTTCACCACTCCAAATTCCTTTTTGTTCTTCTTTAGCTATTTTCTCACTTTCTTGTAAAACACTCGTATATTTATAATCAGCATATAAGTAAGCTACTTTTGCTAATCCCTCTTTTATTAATAAATCTTGTAGCAATTCTCCATCTACCCATATCCAAGCCAAATACCTATCATATTTATCTGTTTTATCGGAATTATTATCAAATTCTAATTCTATCTTTTTTGCATTTTTCAATTTTTCCTTTGTAAAATCACTTGCTTCTATTCCAAAGGCTTGAACTTCTTTTGTTGGGTGTACACTTTCTGGTGTATCTATTGCCAAAAATCTTACAGTAATTATTTCCCCGTTTGTTTCAAATTTTGCAGTATCTCCATCTACAGCTTCACTATATTTCACTTCTATAATTTCTGTTTCTTCATTATTTTTAGAAAGTTCTTCAAATGTTGTTACATTAAGATTTCTATCATAATAAATATTACTATCTACTATATTCCATCTGTTACTTTCTTCATTCCACACTACCTGATGATAATGCCTTACTCCATCTTTATTGTGATATCCATAATACTTTCCATCACTACTAATAATTTTATCAGAATTTTTATCTTTCCAACCAGTTATATTTCCTCCATGTGCAAATGTATAAGTTGAAAAACAAAAAATTAAATTTAATACTACAATTATTCTTGCTATTTTTTTCATTTGTTTAATTCCTTTTTTATTAATTTTATTAATTGTAATTTGTATTATTTGTGTCCCAAACAGGGACAGTTCTCGCTGTGAACATTTCCTCTTCGAGGAAACGACCCATCAAGAACCGTCCCCTTTGAGACACATACAAATTACAATTTATCTTATTATATCACAACATTTATTTAATAAAAATCATTTTTCTTGACTTTTCCATTATTTTCCAATATAATTTTTATATATTTTTCTTGCGAGGATGTGATTTTTTGAAGCTTGATTTTTTAAATAATATTATTCAAAATCCAATTGATTATAATAATAATTCTATTATTGGAAATTTTATCAACGAATTAAAAGATAATTTGAATAAAAAACAATCTTTTGAATGTGCAAAGAATCTGCCATGGCATACTACATTAAATTTTGCTAAATTTGATGGTAATTATGCTGTTTGTTTTGATAATAATACAAAAACTTCATATTATATTCCAAAAGAAAATATTATGGGGACACTTCCAGAGGCTGGTGAAGTATTAAAAATTAATTCTCCTGGTAAATTCTATGTAGATTATACAGGTATTCCTGTAAAAGAAAATCTTATAGATAAGATATTAAGCGAATGTAAAATAGCAAAATGAAAAGGAACATTTATTATTTATAACAAACGTCCCTTTTCTAACTAACCTCTTCCATGTAATCCTCCTTGTTCTAAAATTAATACTTTTCGATTTTAGAAGAGTATCTATATAATCAACTAGATTGCTACATCTAGCATATCTTAGTTGTAATTATATATTATCACACTTTACATAATGTGTCAAGTAATATTTTGATATTTCTTTCATTTTTTTATTATATATATTTAGTGTATAGTATATATTATAAGCATATAAAGTGCTATGTTTAATATAGTTAGACATAAAACATAAATAATACAGCATTTAATTAATTGGTCTGTAATTAACTTGAAAACAAGATATAGGCTTCAAGTATATTATTTAAATTACTTAAATTTTATCTAATAAGTGCAATATTCTACTTATTAATCCTCGTCTCCTTTATTCAATGCATAGGAAAATAACTATTAATATTTGAAATTATAAAATTCAGATTTATTGTTAAAATTCTAAGTCTAATCCACTATTCCATCAATTGCTTTTATACGAGGTATAAATTCTGGGTCATATTTAGCCTTAAGTTCTTTATTGAAAGTTACAACATAATTATCTGTCTCGCTGTACAATTTAATTTCTTGCATATTTGCAAACCTTGCCATATCATAATATATTGTAAATAATGTTGAAATATAAATATCCTCTTCATTTTCACAATAAATTGAATATTCATCTTTAAAATTTATAATCTTTGTATTTTTATCACATATTGACAACAATTTATCGTCACGATACAAACACAAAGCTATACCTTCTGCACCTCTCCCCACTTCATATCCAATATACTGTGTATCAGAAATATTTAATTCATAATATAAATATCCACCAAATAATTTTCCGGTTCTCTTTGTTCTTCCTACAAAATTTCCAATTAGATTGTTGTTTTGATCAAATATCTTGAATGAAAGTCTATCTTCAAGTTTCTTACCATATGTAGTATCGTGAGGATTAAAGTACATACGGTATTGCTTATTATTTGAAAAAGTAATATTAGCATCAAAGTAATATCCTTTATAAGGTGCATCTACTGTGCAGATTAGATTGTCTCCTTGAGTTACTATCCACTGCATTGAAAAATTTGTTTTAGTTTGCTTTATTTTGTAAATCATTTTTATTCCTCCATTCACATTATTTAAAATGTTGTGAAATTATTACTATAGAATTTATCTTTTGAGAACAATATTTTGAAAATCCAGTAGTTTCAGTAAAATATTTTTATCTTATTCAAGCATTATTTTCAACATTACCTATAATAAAGATTATCAGCATAAAAAATTGAATTTTTAAAAATTGTGTTATACTAAACACTTTATATTCCAAACTAATGTACTATTTTATATTTTATATAATATATACTTGTGAAATGTCAATACTTTTTATAATTTATTATGTAATTAGTATCGGTTTTCCAATCTTATGTCATACTCTTTTAGATTTCTATGTATTTGAAATACCTAATGTGAATTGTATGAATATTACAACTTCATTTTGCTATTTAAATAATTGATACATTACTATTATATGGTTAAAAAGTTTTGTCATCACATAAACTATGTTTTATAACATTTTAAATTTATTGACAACATATCCTTGTAAATTTAAGCATCAGTTTTCTTAGTTATATACTCTTTATCATTTACTTTAATTTTTTATCTTCATATTATCATCTATAATATAAAACTAACTTGTCAAATTTTGATTTAATGTAGTTTTCCAATTTAACCATAAATTCATCTGGCAGAATTTCTTTCTTTGCAACCATTTCTAATCCCTTTTCCCAACTTGCTGTTAGTTTTGGATTTAACATATCTGGCATTGAGTTTTTTACTACATCATATATTGCCTCTCCTTTTAATGTTGGAGTTATTATTTGAGTTTTATTATTTATTGATATATATTTAATCCTTTCTAGCTTTTTTATTATTTCTGCTCTTGTTGCACTTGTTCCAATTCCTGCTCCTTTTATCTGTTCTCTTAATGTATCATCCTCGATAAATTTTCCCGCATTTTCCATTGTTAAAATCATTGATCCTGTATTATATCTTGTAGGTGGAGTAGTTTCAGATTCTTTTGTTTTTATTTCTACAATACCTAATTCTTGTCCTTTTTTTAATGTAGTTATAAATTTTATCTTTTCATTTTCTTTTTGAATGTCGCTATGGGCAGTGCTCCCTACAACATTTTCAACTTGTTTTGTTTGCGAATTATCACAAATATCGCCACCTACATTTTTATTAGGCTTTAAAATCTCTAAATAGCCTTGTTTTGTACATACCTTTTCGCTTGCTATAAATTTTTCATTATTAACATCAAAGCCTACCGAAACTTTGTTGAATTCAGCAGGTGGATAAAATATGCTCAGGAATCTTTTTACAATTATTTTGTATATATCTTTTTGCAAATTTGATAGTTTTTCATAATTTTCATATCCTTGCCCTGTTGGGATAATTGCATAATGGTCTGTAATTTTACTATCATTTACATATTTTGTTTTAATTAAATTTGTAGAATATTTTTCTTCTATCATTTTCGATATGTAACCTTGTATTTCTTTGTCTTTAAATCCTCTTGCAATACCATTTAGATTTTTAGATATCTCTTTTGCAACTGCTGTAGAAAGTACTCTTGCATCTGTTCTTGGATAAGTTACTAGTTTTTTTTCGTATAATTCTTGTATATTCTCCAAAGCTTCATCTGGCTTTATTTTAAATTTTTTAGAACATTCATTTTGTATTTCTGCTAGATTAAATAACAGTGGCGGATTTTCTTTTTGTTTACTCTTCTTAATTTCCGACACAATAGCTTTTTGGCTTTTTAAATATTCAATAAATTCACTTGCATCTTCTTCTTTTTTAAAACCTGTATCATTATATAGTTTATTTGAATTAAAATATTTAGATTTTTTATTTACTTTCCATTCTGCCTCTATGTTATTTTCTTCTTTTCCAAAAGTGCCTACTATTTTATAATATTTTTTCTTTACAAAATTTCTAATTTCTCTTTCTCTTTCAACCACAATGCCTAATACACAAGTCATTACCCTTCCTACAGAAATTGAAGTTCTTTCTTCATTTACTTGTTTTGCAACTCTTCTTCCTTGTGTAATAGAAAGAAGTCTTGAAAAGTTTATACCTATTAAATAATCCTCTTTTGCTCTTAAGTATGCAGAATCTGAAAGGCTATCGTATTCTGATGCATCTTTTGCTTCTTTTATGCCTCTTAAAATTTCTTCTTCTGTTTGTGAATCTATCCAAACACGTTTTATTTTTGCATTTGGATTAGGATTTGCCATCATTAAAACAAGCCTTTGTATGTATTCTCCTTCTCTACCTGAGTCACCTGCATTATATATTTCGCAAATATCTTCTCTGTGAAGAAGGCTTTGTATTACATTAAATTGATTTTGGACCGCTGGAATTATTTCATATTTCCATTCCTTTGGCATAAATGGAAGTGTATCTAATCTCCATTGCTTAAGCTTTTCATCATACTTTTCTGGATATGACATAGTAACTAGATGTCCAACACACCAAGTAATTATCCATTCATCGGATTCTAAATATCCATTTTTTCTATTTGCATTTATTTTTAAAGCCTTCGCAAATTCCATTGCCACTGAAGGTTTTTCTGTAATTAGTATCTTTTTCATATATCTCTTCCTAAATTATATTTACAATAAAAAAACAAATTGTAATTTGCTTTGCAAATTACAATAGTGACGAACTAAAAGTGAAAAATGAATAGTAAATGAAGATTTTTTGTTGGTTCCAACAAAAAATCAACAATTACTTTTAACTCTTCACTCTTAACTTTTAACTGTAATTTGTATGAATTTATTCATACAAATTACAATTTATTTTTCTTTTTTTATATCTAGTTTTATATGAACTTCTCTTAATTGTTTTTCTGTTACGTTTCCTGGTGCTCCCATTAATAAATCTTGTGCTTTACTATTCATTGGGAATGCTATTACTTCACGAATACTTGGTTCGTCTTTAAGTAACATTATCATTCTATCTACACCTGGTGCTATTCCTGCGTGTGGTGGTGCACCATAATGGAATGCATTAAATAGTGCTGGGAATTTATTTTCTATTGTCTCTCTTGTGTATCCTGCAATATCAAATGCTTTTATCATAATTTCTGGATCGTGGTTTCTTACTGCTCCTGATGATAATTCTACACCATTACATACTAAGTCATATTGGTATGCTAGTATTTCTAATGGGTCTTTTTCTTCTAGTGCTTTTAATCCACCTTGTGGCATAGAAAATGGATTATGGCTAAATGCTACTTTCCCTTCGTCATCTAATTCGAACATTGGAAAATCTACTATCCAGCAAAACTTAAATGTATCTTTTTCTAAAAGGTCTAATCTATTTGCAAGTTCGCTTCTTATTTGTCCTGCTATGTTTTCTACAACACCTTTTTTGTCTGATATAAAGAATAATGAATCTCCTACTTTTGCACCAATTTGTTTTAGCATTTTTTCTTTTGATTCTTCATCTATAAATTTTGCAATAGGTCCTTGAAGTTCGTTACCTTCATTTACTTTAAGCCATGCAAGCCCCTTTGCTCCACATTCAGATGTTGCAAAATCAACCATTCCATCATAGAACTTTCTTGGTACATCTTGCGCATCTGGAAGAACTATTATTCTTACTATTTTTCCTTTAAATGCGTTAAATTCAACATGTTGGAATATTTCTGTTACATCTTGTATAATTAGTGGATTTCTTAAATCCGGTTTATCACTTCCGTATTTTAACATTGCTTCTTCAAAAGGAATTCTTGTAAATGGAATTTCACCTATTTTTTTATTTGTAAATTCTTTGAATGTATTATATATAACTCCTTCCATTACTTCAAAAACATCTTCTTGTGTGCTAAAAGCCATTTCCATATCTAATTGATAAAATTCTCCTGGTGCTCTATCTGCTCTTGCATCTTCATCTCTAAAGCATGGTGCTATTTGAAAATACTTATCTATTCCTGATACCATAAGTAGTTGCTTAAATTGTTGTGGTGCTTGTGGAAGTGCATAAAATTTACCTGGGTGTACTCTACTTGGCACTAGGTAGTCTCTTGCACCTTCTGGTGATGAACTAGTAAGTATTGGGGTTTGTACCTCTGTAAATCCTCTTTCTACCATTTGGTTTCTTAAAAATTGTAATACTTTTGATCTAAATAATATATTGTTTTTTAATTTATCATTTCTTAAATCTAAAAATCTGTATTGAAGTCTTAAATCTTCTCTTACTTCTTTATCTTCGTTTATTTCAAATGGTAAATTTCTGGTTCTTTTACCTAAAATTTCATATCTTTCTATTGCAACTTCTACTTCTCCTGTTGCAATATTTTTGTTAATTGTTTCTTCGTCTCTTTTTTTAACTTTACCAGATATTGATACTACTGATTCTGCTGGTATCCTTGAAATTTCATCAACTAGTTTATCTTCTCCTGATATAACGGCTTGTGTTATTCCGTATTGATCTCTTACATCAACAAAAACTAGCCCTCCTAAATCTCTTATTGTTTGAATCCATCCAGCAATTTTTACTGTTTCTCCAACATTTTTTAACCCTAATTCATTACAGTTATGTGTTCTGTATTCGTTCATGTTTTCCCCCTTTTCGGACAAAATTTTTTTGTCCCTACAAAATTTGCAATAAATATAATAAAAACGCCCCTGTATACATATTTTGCATACAGGGACGAAGATAACTTTGTTTTCTCCGCGGTGCCACCCTTATTGGAATTTTATTTCCCGCTTTTATTTTAATTTATATAAGCTCAAACGTGTTTCATAATTAATCTTATTTGTAAATGCTTTCAGCCTAGGGCATTTACTCTCTTTAAATAATTATATTAATTACTTTCATTTTCAAACGCTCTTTTTAAGTAAATTATATTTTATCTTATTTTTCCTTTATTGTCAATTATTTATACAAATTTTATTTTATTGTTTTTTTGTCAATTTTTGTTGACATATTTTTCCATTTCATATACAATATATTCTGGAATAGGAATAAGCAGAATGTGGCTCTGTCATCTCTTTATGCAAATGATAAGGAGGTGATGCTTATGGTAGAACAAATTTTGTTACATATGATAATCTTACTCTTTTCTGCACTTGTTGCAGTCACCATAATTGCTATTGCCTTAATTATAGCTTTAGCTATAGTTACTAGCAAATAAAGCAAATCACATCTCTGCTTGGCATTAGAGATGTGATTTAATATCGCACTTTGATGACAACCACGTTTTGTGGTTTCCTATTTCTATTTTTATTATACCATATATTTACAATTTGTAAATACCTTATTGGCAAATATTAATATTTTACATTAATTTATTTTCTCTACTTTTGCAATAAGTATTGTCATATCGTCTTTTGCAATTCCTAATCCATTATCTATTGATTCTTGCAATAATATGTTTGCAATTTTTTGAATATCATCTGTTTCTATATTTTCTAATAAGTCCTTTACCCAAATTTCTTTATTTACTAGCTCTGTGTTTGATTCTAATACTCCGTCACTACACATTACTATAATTTCTCCGCCTTTTAAATCTTTGTCGTAAACTACTAAATCTATATTTTCCACTATACCGGCCGGAAGCGAAACAGCTTTTACTGTTTCTACTTTTTTTCCTAATTTAACAAAAGTTGGGCATGCACCATTTTTTATAAATTCTATATTTCCAGTTTTTTTATCAAATATTGATATATCTATTGTAGCATATGTCTCCTCATTAGAATTTAAATTTACAGAAGAGTTTATTAATCCTATCGATATATCTTTGTCAAACCCTGTAGTAAGCAATCTTTTTAACATTTTTATAACTGTTGAGCTACTTTTTTTAGCATTGGGTCCAGACCCCATTCCGTCACTTATTGCCATAAGCACTTTACCGTCGTGCAATTGTGTTTGTATACTAGTGTCTCCAGAAACTTCACTTCCTTTTTTAGTAGTTTTTACTTGTACCATTTGTATTTTAAATTTATCCTCTGCCATTTGTTCCTCTTCTTTAAGAACGTGATCGTTTCCATCTTCAATATCTTCTGCAAGAGATGATATTACCTTAGATACTCCACCGAAGCTGTTTTGCAAGTGTTCTTTTATTACTTGCCTCTTTTTGTTTCCATATAATATTTAATTTATTTATTCTATATGTATGGTTTATTGCTTTTACTATCTGTTCAATATCCTTATTTATTAAATCTTTTTCTTCGTTATTTCCTATTTCTATTATATAATTATTATTTTTTTCAAAAATTTTAATTAATTCCTCGTTATTTATTTCTTCATTTTCTTCTAAGAAGTCGTATATATCTTCTATTACTTTATCATCACTTTCAATAATGTCATCATAAAGTATATTATCAGAAAAATCTTCTATATTATTTAATAACTCTTCTTTAAAATTATTTTTACTATCTATTTCTAGTTCTTTTTTATTTTCTATAGTTGTCGCTGCAACTTCTCCGTAGCTTTTTGCCATTTCGGATATAGTTTCTGATACTGTGTTTAGCTTATTAACTGTTTCTTCTGTACTTCCTTCAAGTTGTCCTCCTGTTGTTGGCAAAAACTTTGTTTTTCCTACAATGTCTGATATGTCTATATTAATATTTTTAGGAAGAAATAATAAACCTAAAGATGCAATTAGTATTTCTCTTATTGTTATTATAGGAACAGTATTACCATTTGCAACATATGTAAGTATTGCATTGCCTAAGCAGAATCCCACAATTACCCCTATTTTTCCTAATTTATTTAATATTCCTGCGAGCATTCCGAGATATTGCATATGATGCAACAAGTATAGGGCTTGTATTTCCTATAATTCCTAAAACTATTCCAATTGTTGTTCCTGCTGTTGCACCAATTAAAATTCCATTCTTCCAACCTAAAAATAATACTAACATTATGCTAAGGATATTACTTATAGATAATCCAAAAATACTTAATGTATGCAAAGAATATATTGCTATTGATAAAACAAGGCATGCACCTATTACTTCCTCTACTGTAAATGCTTGCTTTATTCCATATTCTTTAATAAATGTAATTGAATTTGCAAATATTTTGTAAAATATGTATGTAAGAATTGAAAATACAATACTGCTTAACAAATCGTAAACTAAAAATATTGAGAACAACATTTTACCAGCTTGTACAATAAATGTTGAAATTAAAACAAATAATCCTAATTTTTGTTTTTCATTTCTTTCTTCTTGCATTCTTGGTCTAAAAATTAATGTCATTGCTATAAAAATAAGTGTTGTAAGAAAATAACTTAAAAAATCATTTATACCAAATCCTATTAATGTTCCTATACATGTAGCAATATATACTATTCCGACAGGTATTCTGTTACTACAAGCACTTGCAAAGATTGCAAGCCCAAAAGGTCCAAACTTTCCGTTAAAGCTTACCATAGAAACCATAAAAGAAACTGCATATAAAATAAAATCAGATACTGAAAAAAGATTTTTTAAGTTTATACTTCTCCTTTTTTTATTTTCAGTATCGATATTTTCTTCCTTTACATCTTCATCTATTATATTTTGAAACATCCTTACCACCTTCAACAACTTTTTCTATTCTTTTGTTAATATGGGACGGCCAACAGCCGTCCTTACAAATGTTATTTTATCATCTATACATACACTTTTTTGTCATTTCTAGTTGTCAAAACAGAAAAAGTTTTTTGCATTTTGTGATATATTTACCTAATGTTTTTTCTTTTGTTCCTTTTATTTTATAATTTTATAAGTTTTTTATGATATTTCTGTAAAATATTCGTTTATTCTTATTATAAGCTCATGTTTTGCTTCTTCCATTGTCATTCCCTCAAGCTGAGCTCCGGCAAGAGTAATATGTCCTCCTCCTCCGAAGTTTTTCTAGTATTATTTGTACATTTATATCTCCTATTGATCTTCCGCTTATACAAATTTTATCTCCTAAATTACCTATTACAAATGATGCTGTAATATTATTTATAGTAAGTAATTCATCTGCTGCTTTTGCACAAATTAAATTTGCATTTTTATCTTTTTCCTCATATTCCGAAATACCAATAGAATCATTAATTATTTCTGCTTTTTTTACTATATCTGCTATTAAATTGTAGCTATCTAAATCACTTTGAAACCATTTTTTTACTCTTATTATATCTACTCCATATTTTCTTAAATATGCCGCAGCTTCAAATGTTCTTACACCTGTTTTAAATGTAAAGTTTTTTGTGTCTATCATAATTCCTGCATATAGTCCTTCTGCTTCTATTTGCTTTAGCTCTATATCATTAGTTCCATATTCTATTATTTCTGTTACTAACTCAGATGCAGAAGATGCATATGTTTCGTGAAAAGTAAGTGTAGCATTTTCAATAAAATCTGCACTTTTTCTATGGTGATCTATTATAACTATATTTTCTGTTTTATCTAATAGCTCTGGAACTTCCACAAAAGTTTTTTTGTGTGTATCTGTAATGATTAATAATGTTTCTGAATTTGTTTTAGAAATTGCTTGGCTTTTATCAATTATAACATCTTTATATTCTTCTTGTTCTTTAATTGTATCTATAAATCCGTTAATTGCCATACTTTTTGTATTATTTACTATATGCACATCTTCTTTTAACATTTTTGCAAATCTATATAATCCAATGCTTGATCCTACTGAATCTATATCTGCATTTTGATGTCCCATTATAATAACATTTTGTGAATTTTCTATAAGCTCTTCTAATGCATGTGCTACAACTCTTGCCTTAACTTTTGTTCTTTTTTCTAATTCTTGTGCCTTTCCTCCAAAGAAGCTATATTTGCCATCTATTTTTAGTACTGCTTGATCTCCTCCTCTTCCGAAGAGCTATATCCATAGCATCATTTGCTGATTGATATTTTTCATAATTTGTATTTCCGTCATTTGAAACTGCAATACTTAAAGTAATTTGTAATTTTTCTTTAGTTCTTATTTCTTTTATTTTGTCTAAAATACTAAATTTTTCTTCTAACATTTCTGCTAAATATTTTTGTTCGAATACATACACAAATGTATCTCTTTCATTTTTTATCATTATTCCTTCTGTAGTTGCTGCCCAATCATAAAGTAATTTTTCAATTTCCGCTAATACTTGAGGCTTTTCTTCTGTTGCAATTCTTTGTAAAATCTCTTCGTAATTGTCAATCATTACTATTCCGACACATGTTTTTGAGTTGTTAAATTCTTTTAATAACTCTTTTTTATCTGTAATATCTATAAAATATAAGATTGTCATATATTTACTTGTTTTTCTTTTATCTTTTTGCTTAATTTTTACATAGTTTCCAATTATGTGGTATACTTTATCTTCTATTTTTATTTCTTTATCTACTGTAGGTGTATTGTTATTATCAATATCTGTTTTTATCTCTTTTGCAATATCATCTATATAGTTATTTATTCCAACATTTGCAAATACTTTATTAAATTTAGAACTTCTCCAAATAACATTACCATCTGTTTCTAAAATTATTAAAGGAAATGGAGAATTTATTAATGTGTTTTTTGCTGCTGAATCCATACTTATAGTTAATTCATTTATATAATTTGAAATTTCTCCTTTTCTTTTGTTGTATACCCAAATTGTATATATAAATATTGCAATATATGCTACAATACTTGGAATAATATATTGAGTAACATTTATACATAGTAAAATCAATGCTATTGCTATTACTATAAGGTATATTTTTGTTTTAGTCTCTATGTTTTCAAAAAATTTTATATTATTATTTTGCATAAATTAATTTCTCCCCAATTTTTCAATTACAACATATTAATTTTACCTTAAAATGGCTATTTTGTCAATTTTAACAGTAACTTAATTTGCACAATTTTTTTCATTAATATAATTTGTTATCCTAGCAAAATCCTCTAAACTTAATTTTTCTCCTCGTATTTTTAAATCAAGCTTTAAATCTAAGAGCATTTGTTCTATTGTATTTTTATTTGACAATCCTCCATTTGTAAGTGCATTTAAAAGTGTTTTTCGTTTTTGCATAAAAGCTAATTTTATAATTTTAAATAATAAATTTTCATTACTTACTTTTACTGAAGGCTTTTTTAAAACTTGAAGATTAATTACACTAGAATCTACTGCTGGTGATGGTATAAAAGATTTTCTACTAACATCCATTATTTTTTTAGGTATTGTATAATAATTTATAGCATAAGTTATAGCTCCAGAATTTTTTCCTCCTGGTTTTTCTACTAATCTATCTGCTACTTCTTTTTGTACCATAACTGTTATGCTTTCTATTTCTAATTTGTTTTCTAATAATTTCATAATTATTGGCGTTGTAATGTAATATGGTAAATTTGCAACTATTTTTACTTTGTCTGTATCATTATTTTTTCTTTCTTTTATTAGTTTATTTAAATCCACATTTAATATATCTTCATTAATTAATTCAAAATTATTATATAGTTTAAATCTATCTTCTAAAATTTTAATCATTTTATTATCTATTTCTACAGATATAACTTTAGCTGAATTCTCCAACAATGGTTTTGTAAGTGTGCCAAGTCCTGGTCCTATTTCTATAATAAAATCATTTTTACTAATTTTTGCAGCTTCTATGATGTTTTCTATGGTATTGTCATCTACTAAAAAATTTTGTCCTAAATTTTTATTTGCCTTTATATTATATTGTTTTAAAATATCCATTGTTTCTCTATATATATTCAAACTAATCACCTTTTTAATTATACAAAAAATTAATGTTTATTGCAACAAATTGTAATTTGTGTGATTGTATTTTGTTTTTGGAATTTGGATTTTTGATGTAGGGGGCGCTGTCTTCGGCGCCCCGTATACCCGATTTTCGGGTCGCCCAGGAGTGCGACCCCTACAACGTTGAGGAAACGACCCATCAAGAACCGTCCCATTTGAGACACACAAAAATTACAATTTTTCTTTCTGTTTAATTGATTTTTAATGTAATATGATATACAATTTTTATATTAAAAATTGTAGGTGTTTTTATGGGTAGGAAAAAAACTTTAATTAAAATAGATAATTCTAGTAAAAAGAAGTTAGTTGTTTCTCTTGTTATAAGTTTTATACTTCTTAGTCTATTAATCGTAAGAATTGGTTTTATTCAATTTGTACAAGGTGCTAGTTTAAAAGAAGATGCTACAAAAAACCAACTTGCAAGTAAAACAATAACTCCTAATAGAGGTACTATTTATGATTCAACAGGGAAAGTTTTAGCTATTAGTGCAGATGTAGATACAGTTTCAGTTAATCCTTCGAATGTAAAATACAAAGATGGAACAGATGTTAATAAAGAAGTTTTAGCTCATGCACTTAGTAAAATTTTTGGAGTGGATTATGACGAATTATTAGAAAATCTTAATACAAAAAAATCAAGTTTTGCTGTAGCAGAAAAAGTAGAAAATGATAAAATTTCTTCTTTGGAAGAGTGGATGGATTCTAATAATATTAAATCTGGTATTACTATAGAAGATGATATTAAAAGGTATTATCCATATACAACTTTAGCTTCTAATCTTATAGGATTTACTGGTGCAGAAAATACTGGACTTGCTGGATTAGAAGCAACTTTAAATGATTTATTGGCTGGCGTTCCTCGGTAAAAAATTGACTGTTACAGATTCTGTAAATAGTGAGATTCCAAATGGAGAGCAGACTTATGTTGAAGTTCAAAATGGTAATGATGTTACTCTTACAATTGATGTTAATATTCAGTCTATTGTTGAAAAATATTTGTCTCAAGCTGTTACAGAAAATAAAGCAGATGGTGGAAATGTAATAGTTATGAATCCTAATAATGGTGATGTTTTGGCTATGGCCACATATCCCAATTATAACTTAAATGAACCATTTACTATAAATGATTCTAAACTTAAAGATTCTTGGGATGAATTGTCTTCTCAAGAAAGAAGTGATGCTTTATTTGAAATGTGGAAAAATACAGCTGTACAAAGTACATATGAACCAGGTTCAACATTTAAAATAATTACAGCTGCTGCTGGATTAGAAGAAAATGTTATTGATCCAAATGATGAAAATGCTCTTTATTGCTCTGGCTTTGAAGATATATTAGGTACTAAAATAAATTGTTGGAGATATTATAATCCACATGGTGCTCAAAGTCTTAAAGATGCACTTGCAAATTCATGCAACCCTGCGTTTATACAATTAGGTCAAAAATTAGGGGCACATACTTTATATAAATATTATAGAGGTTTTGGATTGTTTGAAAAAACGAGTTCATATTTCTATGGTGAATCTAATAGTGTATTTTTTGATGAAGACAATATAAATGAATTTAACTTAGCTACAATGTCATTTGGTCAAAGATTTACTATTACTCCTCTTCAGTTAATTACAGCTATTTCTGCTGTTGCAAATGAAGGTGTTTTAATGGAACCACGAATTGTAAAAGAAATTAAAAACACAGATACAGGAGCAATTACTACAGTCGATCCACAGGAAAAAAGACAGGTAATTTCTAAAGAAACTGCAGAAGAACTAATGAGTATGTTAGAATACGTTGTATCTGATGGTACAGGAAAATATGCGCAAGTAGAAGGATATTCTGTTGCAGGTAAAACTGGTACATCTGAGCCATTAGCTGATAATGAAGATGAAGGGTATGTAGCATCTTTTGTTGCAATGTCTCCTACAATAAATACGCAGGTTGTTGTTCTTGTTGCAATATATGATCCTAAAGGAGCTAGTATACAAGGAAGCCAAGTTGCAGGACCAGTTGTAAAACAAATATTGTCTGAAGTTCTTCCTTATATTGGTGTTGCTTCTAGTGAAAATTCAACAGATTCTGGCTCTTCTAATTCTAACAAAACTAATATTTTGCCTGATGTAAGAAATAAAACTATATCAGAAGCTAAAAAATTACTAAAAGAATCTGGTTTTAATGTAAAAATTACTGGAGATGAAGATGAGAATTCTACTTTAATTGTAGATCAAGTTCCAAAACCTGGTGTTTCTTTGCTTGAAGATTCTACTATTTATCTATATACCGATAATAATAATGTTCGCTCTACTACAAAAGTACCAGACCTAAAAGGCATGACATCTTCACAAGTAATTAATTCTATACAAGCATCTAACCTAAATGTTGTGATAGATGGTTCAGGTACTGTAGTAAGCCAAAATGTATCTGCTCGGCAAAGAAGTAGAACAAGGCACTGTAATTACTGTAACATTACAAAAAGAAAAAGCTACTGGATATTAATTTTGAAGTGGTCACAATTTGCAAAAAATTATAAATAGTTAAAAGACAATGATTATTATTCATTGTCTTTATCTATTTCATCCATTTTTAATATCATATTTTTAAAGTGTACCTTAAATCCCATCCTTTCATATAAGTGAATTGCAGGATTATCTCCATACACATCAAGCTCTAAATCACGTCCCATATCTTTAGCAATTTGAATTAATTGGTTTATTACACTTTCCCCTATTCCTAAATTTCTATAATTTTCATCAATATATAGTCTATAAATATATAAAGTATGTAGGTTTAATATTTCATCATCTTTTAAATCCAAACCAACAAATCCAATCATTTGCTCTTCTTTTAATATTTTGTAATAAAATTCATTTGGACCGAATTTAATGTTCACGTCATAATTACATTGATATAGGTTGTCCACAGTATCATGATGATGCCAAATTTTATGAATCCAATCTATAAAATAATCATTTTCTTCTTTTTCTAACCTAATATTTGTACATAATTCCATAATCTTTCTCCTAATAAATCAAAATATAACTATCTATGTCTATGATATAAGTTTTAATTTTTAAAAATATACTTTTAATATAGTTTATATTAATTATTTTTAAAATTCAATAAAATCAATTTATAATTTATATTTCTCTACTTCAAATTAATAATTTTTTCTATAATACTTTTATCTTCTATTTTATTAATTCCAAAACATTTCTTTCCTAAATCTTTAATTGAATCTCCTAGATGATACATTTTTTTATTATCTATTACTATAAATCTATCATGAAATTTATTTGTTTTAGCAACTTTTAATATTGGATACTCTTTATTAAATTTTTGAATATCTATATTTTGAATATTAGTTTTATCAGATGTTAAAATAACTACTTCTACATTATTCTTCTTTTTAGCTAGCATCTTTAATATACTATCATCAACATAGTTATCTATTATCAAAATCTTTTTATTTGCTTTTTTTATAATATCTATAATAAGACTATAAGCATCATATATTTGTCCTTGAAAAAATATTCTTTGTTTAATATTTTCTTCAAATTGCAATTGATCAAATATTATATCAAACTTTTTATCATGTTCAATAAACTTCTTATCCATCTTATTTTCAATAGTTATTACTTTTTCAAACAAACTTTTATTTATATTTATAAATTTTCTCATGTCTACAAATGCATCCATTATTTTAATGCTAACTTGCACAGCGACTTCGCTTTTCAATATTCCTGATAGCATAGCTATCCCTTGTTCTGTAAAAACATATGGTAAATATTTACGATGCTTCCCTCTTCCTATATTTTCATTTAAGGTCGCAAATTGCGACTTTAAAGAATTTATTCCAAAACTTCCATTTACATTGTTTTTGTTTAAGGTCACAATTTGTGACCTTAAATTTAAAAATTCCTCTTCTGTTAGTTGAAAGCAAAATCTTTCTGGAAATCTATCTATATTTCTTTTAACCGCCTGATTTACTTTTTTAGTTTCATAATGATACAACATTGCTACATCACTATCTAGCATTACCTGCTTTCCTCTTATGGTATATATTAAATTTTTTATTTCTTCATTAGATATTTCATTTTGAATTGATAATTTGTTTTCTTCCATAACTTCACATCCTTGCATTAGGTTATAATAAATATAGAACATCTGTTTGTGTTTGTCAAGAATTATATCCATATTTTTACATTTTTTTGTTTGGTACACTCGAAATAAATATTTAATGAATATTGAATATTGAAAAAAAGCTCCCTTCGGAACTTTTTTTATTTTGGAACGAATCAAATACAATTCACAAACTGTGTTCTTTTTCTAAAAATATTATATATAATTTGTTGTAAATTTTTATGGAAGTATGGAAAAAATTATATAATTATAATATAATCTATAAAGATTTTAAAGGTTAGGAGTAATGAATATGATGCATAATTTAAAGGATAAATATATATTTTTTATTTGTTCTACAATGCTAAAACCTGAAGTTATTATAGAATATTCAAAGCATTTTAATATTCCGCTATCTAAAATAGCTTTTGTAGATGACAGATTAGATGTTTTAAGGAAAGCAGAAGAATCAGGAATTACTTCATACCATCCTAGTTCATTTACAGAATAGGTCACTAAAATAATGAAAAGATTATTAAGAATTGGATTTGATTTATCATTATTATCATTTATTCCTATTTTATCCTGGTTCTTATTAGGAATAACAGTAGATAAAAATTTAATAAATATATTTACATTAACATATCCTCTACAATTTATATATTATATACTTAAATCAGTATTCTCAACAGGTGCCAATATAAGTAAAGAAAAAGATAAAAATGAAAATGCCGTAATGTCTGGTCTTCTGATAGGAAGTATTGTTTCGACTATTATATTTGCTATCGTTATACTTAATATAGAAAAATATATTAGTTTTATGAATATGGATATCACTACATATAAAACATTTGCAATATATTCAGTTATAAATATATATATATGCCTAGAGTTTGCAATGATATTAAATAAACTGTATTATGAAGAAAAAAATAAATTGGCAAACAAGTATTCAATCATCTACAATTTATTAAATTTTATTTTATTAATTGGAACATCTCTCATAACAAAAAATCAAAGTATTATTATATGTGTTACTTTAATTCCTCTAGCATTATATACTATTTATATTATTATAAAAAATAGTAATAAATTTAAGCTAAAATTAGATATATTAAAGTGCATTAAATATGACTCCGTAGAACTATTTAATAATATAGCATTTTTTTTGATCTTTTTATTTGGCTTAAGTAATGCTTTGGAATTTGGCGAAAAATATGCTACTGCTTTAACTTTTGTTGCACTTATTACTGATACACAGTGGGATACAGCTGATGCAATAGTTACTGCAGCAACAATTGATATAAGTAAAAACGAATTCAACTATAAATATCATAGGAATAACGCTTATAAATTATTAGGTATATTATTTACAACTAGTTTAGTTATGTTTGTTTGCTTATATGGTTTTTATAGTTTAAATTTTAAAATTACAATGATTTATTTTGGATTTGAAATTATAAATTTCATAATTTATCCTATATACAGAATTAAAACTTGTTATTTACAGTTAGAATGGTCTGCAGTTAAAACAACATCTAATAAAATATGTGCTTCTATTTTAAGAATGATGCTGTCTTTATTAAAAACACCATTTTGTACAGGTATAGGACAAGTATGTTCATCATTATATCAATTTATTTCTGTAAGCATATTTTTTAAATTAAATTATAATGTAGATAAAACAGAAAAATAACATCTAAAAAAATCAAAAGTACAAACTTGCCTTTAGAGTTTTCTCCATAGGATTGTTTGTACTTATTTTTAACTTTTCACTTTTAATTTTTAGCTCTTGCCAAAGGCAAGTTTGGAGCGTTTTAGGAGGTTATTTGCGAAAAATCTACTTAATTCTCAAAGTGTGCCTCCCACAATTTACTCAAAAAAATAATTCGATTAATCAACTGTTGAAATTAATATAGCATATAGTAAAAGAATAAGCAACTAATTATTTCTTAACTAGTCGCCTTTCAGTAATTATAGGTAATTATTTAATATTTGAGTTTGTATATTTGCATTAACCCTAGTAGAATTACCGTCTAGTTTTATATACCAATATGTAGAATTAAAACTAATAGAATTACTACTATTATTTTCTATAATTGATTTTAAATCATTTTCTAATTTTTCTAAATCAGATTGTGAGATCTGTTTTATATATTTAACTATTGCAGGGTCTCTTTTACCTGTCATCTTATTTTGATATGAGCTGTCTTGATATGTATATATATCGCCGTTTTTATTTATAAGATAATGAACTGGCTGTGCACCTAAATACAACTTTTCATTTACACCACTTCCTGTTGAATATAGATCAATATCCATATCCATTGAAGTATCTCTCCATATATCTATATAAGCATTATCTTTTAGTGAGTCATTTGTTGTATAAGAGTTTCTGCTATAAAAGTAAATTCCACAAATAACTGCAACTATTAATATAACAATACAAACTATAACTATCTTTTTATTTTTTATACTTAATTTCATATAATTTTTACTCCATTCATTAGTTAATATTCTTGTTTATAATATACAATAGAATTTATATTATTTCAAGTGTTATTGAAAAAGTCCTATATCAAAGATTTTTTAACTTTCTTCTTTTTTATCTAAAATTGTATTAGTTTCTATTTGTCTCTTTTCTTCTTCAATGGTTTGCTTTAACTCCTCAACTGTTGGAAGGTATAATTGATACTTTGATGTGAATATATTTTTATTACCTTCTGGTAAAGTAAATTCAACTACAACATCATTTTTTTCTGAACAGAGTAATATTTCAATAGGTTCATTTTCACCTTCTACCATTTGAGTTCTTTTATAATAATTTACATACATTTGCATTTGTCCTACATCTTGATGTGTTAATTTTCCAGTTTTTAAATCTATTAGAACAAAACATTTTGCTAATCTGTTATAAAATACTAAGTCTATATAAAAATTTTCTCATTGTTTCATCTTTTATTTTAGATAATTCAATATAATGACTCCAACTTAATTCATCAGACAGTGTCTGATAAATTTTAGTGTAACATAAATTTTCCATTTTTTCATTAAATTTACAAAATAATTACAAATTAGTTTATAAAGGGTTTGGGACTTAGTCCCAAATTTAGAATTTTGACTAGGGAGGAAAAATTCAGTGCTTGTTAGGAAATATATAGGATTACAAAAATCACTTTTAATATGAATTTTTCCTCTAATTTTTTATTTTTGATTACTAATTACTGCACCAATTTTATAATTTT
Source organism: uncultured Clostridia bacterium (assembly GCA_944392485.1). Taxonomy (GTDB): domain Bacteria; phylum Bacillota; class Clostridia; order TANB77; family CAG-508; genus CAG-452. The sequence goes on from CALXWO010000007.1 coordinate 79,589, forward strand.
CTTTTTTAGATTTTGAAAAAATTTTTTCACTTTTTACAGCAACTAATCGAATCAATTTTTGTTTTTCTTTGTTCAATTTTATTTCAATTTCTTCTTCATTTTCATTCACATTTTTTGAAAATAATTCATAAAATTCTATTTCAAATTCTTTATTAAGTCTTGTAATATAATCATCTAATTGTTCTTGATTTATATTAATACTTGTCCTAATTTCTTTTTCTTCTTCATTCACTTCAACTGGGACATAAATATCTGCTATTCCTAATGCAAAAAATTTTGTTAATTGTTCAATATAACTGCTTCTAAAATTTATTTTATCAATATAAAATTCTCCGTTTTTTATCTTTTAATAGTGTCATTGACTCAATAAATTTTGAAATAAATTCTTGCTTTTCCTCTTTTGATTTTTTGTCCCATTCTTGCTTCAGAATATTATTTAATTGATTTGTTCTTATTAGTTTTTCTCTTTCAATATCTCTATCAGCCATTAATTGTTGTGGTGTAAATGATAGATGATTTATATTTAACATTTCACATTTTTTAGTTTCTAAAATATTAATTTTCTCTTCAATTATTTTATAATCTTCTGAAAAATCTTCCATTTGCTGTGCTAGTATTTACATCATCTTTATCACAAATAAGATAACAATTATACATTTCCAATTGTGAAATAAGTTCTTCTAAATCACGAACTGAACGAGTAATTCTATCTAACTTATATGCAACAATATAATTAATTTTACCTTTCTTCATATCTGATAACATTTCTTGAAAACTAGGTCGATGTTCCATATCTTTTGCACTTATTCCTGCATCTTCATATACATTAAATACCTCATATTCTTTAAATTTACAAAGTTGTAATAGTTTTTCTTTTTGCTCTACCAAACTAAAACCTTCTCTTACTTGGTCTTCTGTACTTACTCTAATATAAATACCTGCAATTTTCTTTTCTTCTTTCATTTTATAAAATCTCTCCTTTCACTTCTGAATGGAAAGGCACAAAAAAACTCTAAAATTAAAGTAGCCTTTCTATGTAGTCTTTTAATTGAGATAAGTGGTATTTATCCCTTAAATCTCCCACATAAAAGTAATCGTGTTCATTAAAGAATAAAAATAATGTATCTTTAATGATTACTCTATGTGGTTCTACATACGCTAAGTTTGTGTGTTCTATAATTCTTAAACAACCTTCATATATCCTTATGTGTTCAAGTTTTATAGAATTCAAACTACAAGCCCATTCAATTTTAG
>CALXWO010000008.1 GCA_944392485.1 uncultured Clostridia bacterium
GTTGAAGGGGACAGTTTGCTAAACTGTTAGGGTTCGTAAGGGCCGCGAGGGTTCAAATCCCTCAGCTTCCGCCAAAAAAATAAAGCAATTAAAATTGCTTTATTTTTTTATTTTAGAACTATTTAGTTTTTATATACAATAAAGATAATCTACCCGGTAATTTTATTGAATAACAAATATTAAATAAATAAAATAAATTAAAATAAAATAAATTAAAATAAAATAAATAAAATAAATTAAATAAATAAAATAAAATAAATTAAATAAAATAAATAAAATCAAATAAAATAAAAATAAATTAAATAAAAATAAATTAAATAAATTAAATAAAATAATTTAAAAATGATTATAAAAAAATAAAACAATTTAAAAAATAATTAAAAATTAATTAAATAAAATAATAAATTTATTTAAAACAACAAAAATATAAAAAAATAAAATATAAAAAAACAGAAATAAAATAAAAAACAAGAAAAAAATATTATTAAAAAAAATAAATAGATGCGCAGCAAAAACACGATTATGTAAACAACAAACAAATATAACAATTCACTTTTAAAGTTTTTAGGTTGTATATATATAAAAACGGATTAAGAAACACAATTAATATAATAACAAGTATAAAGTTTTACTATAAAGAATTATTCTATTAATAAAATCTATAAAAAGACAAATAAAAAAGAGACGCAAATACTGAGGATACTGGCAAAAAAAGAGAAATTTAGGCAAACAAAAACAGTATACATAAAGCAAAAACATCTTAAAAAACTCAATTTTTAAAAAAGTAAATATAATGTAATTAATATAAAAAGAATAGAATTATAAAGAAATAAAGTCGAAAATTTGAACATAAGTTAAGTAAAAAAACACAAAACAAGGCAAGTATACATAAAACCAAAAGCATAAAAAGTTGTTTGTTAAAAACAGAAAAATAAAACAGATAAAAAAATAAATTAAAATAAATAATTAATTAAACAAAAAAATAAAATAATAAATAAAACAATTAAAATAATTTAAAAAATAATTAAAAAATTAATTAAATAAAATAATAATTTTATTTAAAACAACAAAAGTATAAAAAATAAAATATAAAAAAACGGAAATAAAATAAAAAAATAAAATAAATAAAAACAAATTAAAATAAAAAAGATATAATAATTTTAGAAAAAAATTAAAAAAAATAAAAGTAAATTTATTTTAAAAAATAGTTCTAAATTAAACTTGTCTTTAATAGTATTAAACAAAAACAAAAAAGGAGTTTAATTATGAAAAACAAAAAAATTATTATGTATGTTAGTGTTGTTTTAATTGTAGTTATTTTAATTGGTGTTGGTTATATTATTTATAATAAATTAAAAAACAAAAATACAAAACCAGAAAATATATCAGAAATTATTCCTCAAGCAGAAATTACAGAAGAACAATTAAGACAAACAGTAGTTAATTTATATTTTTTAGATGCTAAAACATTAACATTAAAAACAGAAACACGAAAAATTGATTCTAAAGAATTAATTAATAATCCATACGAAAAATTAATTAATTTATTAATGCAAGGACCTAAAGATGAAACTCTTTTGAAATTAATTCCAGAAAATACTAAATTAAATAGTGTTAAAATTCAAGATAATATATTATATATAGATTTTTCGGAAGATTTTATAAAGGAACAAAACCTTGGTAAAGAACAAGAAGAAATAATATTAAAATCAATAGTAAATACAGTAACAGAATTAAATGAGGTTAATAAAGTTGCGTTTTTAATAGACGGTAAAGAAGATAAAGGATTTCCAGATGAAGGAGTAATATTTAATAAAATTTTTGTAAGAGAATAATTATTTAAAAATTTTATAAAACTTAAAACTTTTAATTGCCTTATTTAGATTGCATAAAAAGAATTCTATTTCTTTTATAGAATTAATTGTGCAATCTTTTTTTTGTATAAAATTAAATTTATTACATTTATTTTTATTATAATTATTATACATAAATCCCACCTTGAAAATTAATATATTTTTATGATATATTATATGAAATTAAAATAAATAAAGTTTATGAAATGGGGAATTAATATTTTATTAAAAGAAAATGAACGAATTGATGATTTAGAATATAAAAATTTAAAAATTATCCAAAATAAAAAAGGATTTTGTTTTGGAATTGATAGTGTATTATTATCAGATTTTGCAAAAGAAATAAAAAAAGATTCCAAAGTGTTAGATTTGGGTACAGGGACAGGAATTATTAGTATTTTGTTATGTGGAAAGACTAATTTAAAAGAAATAATCGGTGTAGAAATACAAAAAGACGTATATGAAATGGCACAAAGATCAGCTAAATTAAATCAGTTAGAAAATAAATTTAAATTATTAAATGAAGATATAAAAAATTTAAGTAAAATATTTCCAACAAATAGTTTTGATGCAATTGTGACAAATCCGCCATATAAAAAAGAAAATACAGGATTAAAAAATGAAAATAAATCATTAGAAATTTCAAGGCACGAGGTTATGTGTTCAATAAATGATATTGCAATAATTTCTTCTAAACTTTTAAATAATAATTGTTCTTTATATATGGTGCATAGACCAGATAGATTAATTGATATTATAGAGGCACTAAGGAAAAATAATTTAGAACCTAAAAAAATAAGATTTGTATATCCTAAAATTAACAAAGCACCAAACTTGGTATTAATTAAAGCAACAAAAGGAGGAAAGCCTTTTTTAAAGATAGAAAATCCTTTAATTGTATATAAAGAGGATGGAACATATACAAATGAAATATTAGAAATATATAATAAAAAAACAAACATTAGAAAAATTTAATATTTTAATTTTCAAACGTATGGATTATTAAAAATAAAATATTAAACTAAATTAAAAATATTGTATATTAAAAAATATTAAATAAAGTTAAAATAAAAGATGTAATTTTATAGAATAAAAGGAGAAGATTATGGAGCGGGAAATTATATTTAGTTGCAACACCAATAGGAAATTTAGAAGATATAACAATAAGAGCTATAAATACTTTAAAAAATGTGGATATAATTGCTGCAGAAGACACAAGACATACATTAAAACTTTTAAATCATTTAAAAATAACAAAACCATTAGTTAGTTATTACAAACAAACCGAGAAAAATAAAAGTGATATTTTAATAAAAAAAATAAAAGAAGGTAAAAGTATTGCACTAGTCTCTGATGCTGGCACTCCAGCAATATCAGATCCAGGAGAGGAAATTGTAAAAGAAGCTATAAAAAATAATATTAAAATAATACCAATTCCAGGAGCATGTGCTGCAATAAATGCAATAATATCATCTGGCATAAGTACAAAAGAATTCTTGTTTATTGGATTTTTGCCAGTTAATAAAAAACAAAAAACAGAAAAATTACAAGAAATAAAAAATATAAATAAAACAATAATTTTTTATGAGGCTCCACACAAATTAAAAAATACGTTAGAAGAATTAAAAAACAACCTTGGAGATAGATATATTTGTTTAGCAAAAGAAATATCGAAAATTCACGAAGAATTTATAAGAGGAACTATATCTGAGTGTTTAGAAAAATTGCAAGAAATAAAAGGCGAATTTGTAATAATTGTAGAAGGCAACAAAAAAAATATTCAAGAGCAAAAAAAAGATATTTTAAATAATTTAACACTAGAAGAACATTTTGAATATTATAAAAATCAAAATTATGAAAAAAAAGAAATAATAAAAATGATAGCAAAAGATAGAAATACAAATAAAAATGAAATTTATCAATATTTTATAAAAGAATAAAGAACTGTAATATTACAGTTCTTTATTCTTTATTATTTTTATTCTGCTTTTAAACTTGAAATTTTATTTGCGCATTTTTCACAAATTAATTTTCCTTGGTAGTCAATTAATTTTTTTGAGTTTCCACAAAAAATACAATTTGGTTCATATTTTTTTAATATTATCGAAGAACCATCTACATATATTTCCATCGGATCTTTTTCGGTAATTCCAAACTTATTTCTTAATTCGATTGGTAAAACCACCCTTCCTAATTCATCTACTCTTCTTATAATTCCTGTTGATTTCATAATACGCCCCCTTAAAATTACATTTTTCGACATTTCGACTTTATTAAATAATATCACAAAAAATATAAAAGGTCAACGGTTATTTTCCTTTTTTTGTAAATAATTTTTATCATATAAAAAAGGCGTAAGAATAAAATGTAAATAAAGATTGGAGAATATGCATGTTAAATATAATTTGGCCAGTATTTCTAATATTGTCATTTTTGTATGGAATTATAAGCGGAAGAGTATCGGAAATTAACACATCTATATTTGATTCGACAAAATCTGCAATTGAGCTTTCTCTTTCTCTCTTAGGAACTATTTGTTTGTGGAACGGAATTATGCAAATAGCTTCTAAAACAAGAATTATAAAATTTTTAGAAAAAATATTAAATCCAATAACAAAAAAAATATTTCCTGATATAAATAAAAATGAAATTATTCACAAAGAAATAACAATGAATATAATTGCAAATATTATGGGATTAGGTAATGCGGCAACACCTTTAGGATTAAAAGCAATGAAATCCTTGCAGAAAAAAAATAAAGAAAAAAACAAACTATCAAATTCAATGGTAATGCTTATTGTATTAAACACAGCATCAATTCAGATTATTCCAACAACGGTAATTGCTATAAGAAGTTCATTAGGTTCAAATAATCCTGCACAAATGATGGTTCCTGTTTGGATATCTACTATTCTTTCAGCAAGTGCAGCTATTCTTTTTGCTAAATTATTAATGAAAAAATATTAAAGGAGATGAAGTATGCAAGTACTTAATTATATATCTAATTTAGCAATTCCTTTTACAATCTTAATAGTATTAATATATGGGCTTATAGAAAAAAACAAAGTGTTTGATACTTTTTTAGAAGGAGCAAGAGAAGGAATAGAAATTGTGATAAAAATATTTCCTACACTTATAGGACTTTTTGTAGCTATTGGTGCATTGAGGTCTTCAGGTGTATTAGATTTTATAATAAAAATAATAAGTCCTGTAATTAGTTTTTTTCATATTCCTCCAGAAATTATGCCACTTGCAATACTTAGGCCAATTTCCGGCAGTGCTTCTATTGCTATAGGTAGTGATATTATGACTAAATACGGTGTGGATAGTAAATTAGGATTAATTGCCTCAACTATTATGGGCTCAACTGAAACAACATTTTATACAATAGCTATTTATACAAGTGTTGTAGGAATAAAAAAAATAAGACATGTATTAATTGCAGGATTAGTAGGAGATTTAATAGGAATTTTAAGTTCTGTAATAATTTGGAATATTATGTCGTAAAAATTTTGTTGACATTTTTTGGAAACGGGAGTATTATATCTATATAATATAAATATATTTTTATTCAAAGCTTAAGGTGAAAGAATGTTTTTTAGATTCTTATTATTTTTTCTTATAATTTTTACTGTCAGAAAAATTCTTATAAAAATTTTCACAAAAAAAGTATTAAAAAAAATAAGTGAATAAAAAATTAAAATTTAATACAAAACTATTAAGTTTATTTGAGATATTTAAGTTTTTTATCTTGCAGGGAAGTAAAAAGAGATTATTTATAGAAACGCTCATAGTATAAATAATTTTTATCTTCTTTTCCCTGCATGCCCCCAATATATTTTAGGTCTATAAAGATTTTATTCAAAATGGAAGGATAAAAATCCTTCCTTCTTTCTTGCTATTAAAACATTTATATAACGTTAAAAAGGTCACTTGGTTCATTTCTAGGAGCAATATTTATAGATATATTTTTGTTTTGAGAAAGTTCATCTACAACAGTTTGGTAAGCAAGCTCTGGGAAGTTGTTTTCTTTACTTAAATGTATTAGCAATGCTTGGGTTAATCCAAAATTACAAAGATTAGATAAAACTTTACCTGCAGAGGAATTAGAAAGATGGCCTTTTTTTCCCGAAATTCTTTCTTTTAAAATATAAGGATAACGAGAGCATTTAAGTATATTAGGATCATAGTTTGCTTCTAATAATATAGAAGAACTGTTTTTTAAATTTTCTAACAAATCTTCTGTAACACAACCTATATCTGTAGCAATGCTTATTTTTTTGTTAGAGTTATAAATATTAAAACCACAAGGATCTGCGGCATCGTGAGAAATTTTAAATGCAAATATTTTTAAATCTCCAATTGAAAAGTTTTCCAGCATATTAAAAATTTTTTTATTATCAGAAGATATTTTATCAGAAATTTCAGGAATTGCGTTCCATGTTTTTTTATTTGCGTAAATTGGTATATTATATTTAGCAGATAAATTAGCCAAACTTTTTGTGTGGTCAGTATGCTCATGAGTAACTAAAATTCCTTGAATATTATTGATAGAAACATTTAATTTATCAAGAGCAGTTAAAATTTTTTTAGTACTAACACCTGCATCAATTAAAATTTGTGTTTTATTGGATTCTACAAAAAAACTGTTTCCAGAACTTCCGCTATATAAACTGCAGTATCTTAACATTATTATTCATCCTTTGCTATAAAATTAATATTATTCATTTATTCTTTCTATTTTTGCACCTATTTTTCTGAATTTTTCTTCTATGTTTTCGTAACCTCTATCAATATGTTCTAAATTATATACTTCTGTAGTACCTTCTGCAGAAACTCCTGCTATAATAAGTGCAGCACCAGCTCTTAAATCTGTAGAATAAACAGATGCACCATAAAGTTTTTCAACACCTTCAAAAATTGCTGATTTTCCTTGAGCGGTTATTTGAGCTCCCATTTTATTTAATTCGTTTGTATATTGAAATCTTGATTCCCAAATGCTTTCATTAATAATACTTGTTCCATCAGCAAGAGAAAGAACAACACCCATTTGTGGTTGAAGGTCAGTTGGAAAACCAGGATATGGTAAAGTTTTAATAATTGCTTTTGTAGGCCTTTTGTCATACCAAACCCTTACAGTATCAGCATTCATTTCTACATTTCCGCCAATTTCTAGAATTTTAGCAGTTATACATTCTAAATGTTTTGTTATACAATTTTTTATTACCAAATCACCTTTAGAAGCAATGGCAGCTAGCATAAAGGTTCCAGCTTCTATTTGGTCAGGAACAACAGAATAAGTTTGCCCACCCTTTAGGGATTTTACACCATTAATTTTAATCATATCTGTACCAGCACCACGAATATCTGCACCCATAGTATTTAAAAAATTTGCAATATCTACAATATGAGGTTCTTTTGCTGCATTATCAATAACAGTAGTTCCTTCTGCTAAAACACTTGCTAACATGACATTTATTGTAGCACCAACAGAAACAATATCCATATAAACATTAGTTCCAACTAATTTTTTTGCTTTTGCAATTACATTACCACCGGAAATTTCTACTTCTGCACCAAGTGCTTCAAATCCTTTAATATGTTGATCTATAGGTCTTGCACCAAGATTACACCCACCAGGAAGACCAACTTCTATTTCTTTTTTTCTTCCTAACATAGAACCAATTAAGTAATAGGAAGCTCTAAATTTACGAGTTAAATCTATAGGAGCAATAGTATTATTTATATTTCTAGTATCAATTTCTATACTATTTTTATCTAGCCATTTAATTTTAGCACCTAAACCTTCTAAAATTTCACATGAAAGTTTAACATCAACTATATTTGGCAAGTTATTAATAATGCAAATTCCATCAATTAGCAGTGTTGCTGGAAGTATAGCCACTGCAGAATTTTTTGCACCGCTTATATTAACTTCTCCTTTTAATGGTGTTGGTCCATTTATAACTAATTTTTGCATATTATCCCCCTTTTCTAAAAAATAGTATTTTTAGAAATATAAATTTTAGTAAAAATAATTTTATAAATATTATTATAAAAGAAGTTAAATTAAAAATGTTACGAAATAAAATAGAGTGTATAATTACACTCTATTCTATTAAAATATATCATAAAAATAGTATTATTACAATATATAAAAACTATTAAATTTGAGCCAACTTAACTCCAATATTTTGGAACATTTCTACTATTTTAAATTTAAAAGTCATATCTGATGAATCTTTTGAAATCAAAGAATATTCTTCTTCACTTACATTATCTTTTATAACAGATTTAGATTCTTCTGGAACAACACCTGAAGTTACATCAACAAAACAAAGAGGAGGAAACATTACACACCACCAATTTTGTCCTTTAGCATCACCAATTTCTATTCTAAGAGCATCATAAATACCAGAAGGCAAAGAAATATCTCCATAAGATTTAGTAGGAAATGCAAACTTACCTATTTTTACTTCTACAGGATACGTATATCCATTTTCATATATAGTTTCTTGAGCAATTTCTTTAAAAGTACTAATATTTTTGTTTATTAAAGCAATAATTTCTTCTTTAGAATTTACATCTTTAGAAATGGTATTCATATAATTTAAAATATTATCTCTTACAATATATTTTAAATTTTGATCTTCTATAGAATCACTATTTGCAATTACATGTAATCTAAAAACAGCATTTTGTATATCAGAAGATACAGCATTGACATATGAAAAAGCACAAAAAAGAGTATATATAAATAAAAGAAAAAATAATAATAATAAACGTTTTAAATTTATATTTAAAATAAAATTTTTAAAATTAATCATTATAATCCTCCAAAAATATAATTTCCTATTAATTAAAAAATTGTAAATAAATCTCTTTAAAAAAAGTATTAACCAAAATTTTAAAAATATACATAGAATAGTTGTCGAATTTATGAACACGAAAACAATTGACAGCATAGAAGAAAAATGGTAAAATTTACCAGTAGAAAAACTTACGGGAGGACTGAAAATGGGGGATTTTAACAATACAAAAAAAGTATGTGGATTTTATGTAAGTAGCATGCATTTAATAACAATGATTTTACCATACATAAAAAAACAAACAGAAAAAAATATAAAAATACAAACAGTTCTAGAATTTAATTTAAAAGAAAATGTAAGTAAAGTTTTATCTAAATTAGTAATAAAAGAAGAAGAAAAACAAAAAATATTAAACATTAATTGGGAAAGCACAAAAATAGAAAAATATAGCAGTATAGAGAAAAAACTAAATAAAATCTTGGAACAAAACAAAAAAATAAATATTTTAATTAGTGGTAGTAAAAGATACATATCAGAAATCAACAATATTTTAAATAAATTTTTAAGTAAAAATTATAAAAAATTATATGAAAAAGATATTACTATAATTAATTGTTTTGAAGTAAACGAATTTGATAATAATATAAGAGAAATATTAGATTCACATGAATTTATTTTAAATACATCTGGTGTTCATAAAAAAGAGGATATATTTGAAGATTATAAAAAGAAAAGAATAACTTAAAAAAAGCTAAAATATTAATTATTTTAGCTTTTTTGTTTGTAACATAAATTACAATTTATTAATATCATTTTATTGACGAAAAATACAAATTGATATAATATAAAATAGGAATAAAAAAGGAGGTAAAACACTTTGAATATAGATGAATCATACAATAAAGCAAAAAAAATTTTAGAAAAATATAATCAGACTCATTTATTATCACAATACGAAAAATTAGACAATAAAAAAAAGGAATATTTATTAAACCAAATTATTAATATAGATTTTGACCAAATAAATAAATTATATGAACAAACAAAAAAGGAAATTAAAGCAGAAGTAGAAAAAATTGAACCTATTTCATATATAGAAAAAGAAAAATTAACAGAAGAAGAAAAAGAAAAATATTTTACAATAGGAGAAGATGAGATAAAAAAAGGCAAACTTGCAGTAGTTACAATGGCTGGTGGGCAAGGTACAAGACTCCGGGCATAACGGACCAAAAGGAACATATATATTGAATGTACAACCTAAAGCTAAATCTCTATTTGAAATATTATGTGACAATTTAAAAAATGCAAAAAATAAATATAATGTAATTATTCCATGGTATATAATGACAAGCAGAGAAAACAATGCACAAACAGTAGAATTTTTTGAGAACAACAATTATTTTAACTATCCAAAAGAAGCAATAAAATTTTTTATTCAAGGGGAATTACCTATGGTAGACACTGCTGGAAAAATATTACTAAATGAAGATGGAATAATTAAAGAAGCAGCAGACGGCCACGGTGGAATTTTCGAGGCAATGTTTAAAAACAATATTATAAATGATATGAAAGAAAAAGAAGTGGAATGGATATTTATAGGACCTATTGATAATCCACTTATAAAAATGGTTGATGAAATTTTTATAGGACTTGCAAAAGAAAAAAATATGAAGGGTGCAGGAAAATCTTTAGTAAAAGCAAGCCCAGAAGAGAAAGTAGGAGTATTTTGCAAAAAAAATGGTAAGCCTAGTGTAATAGAGTATACAGAAATAAGTAAGGAAATGGCAAATAAAGTAGATAAAGATGGTAATTTACTTTATGGAGAATCTCATATAAACTGTAATATGTTTAATATTAAAGGATTAGAACTTATAGGAAATAAAAAACTTCCATACCATAGTGCGTTTAAAAAAGCAAATTACATTAATGATAGTGGAAAAATTGTAAAACCAGAAGAACCCAACAGCTATAAATTTGAAAGCTTTATATTTGACGCATTTAACAATTTGGACGATATGCTTATTTTTAGAGTAAAAAGGGAAGAGGAGTTTGCACCAGTAAAAAATAAAGACGGAAATGACAGCCCTAAAACAGCAGTAGAACTATATAATAAATTTAATGCCAACAAATTGTAATTTGCTTTGCAAATTACAATAGTGAAGAACTAAAAGTGAAAAGTGAATAGTAAATGAAGATTTTTTGTTGGACCAACAAAAAATCAACAATTACTTTTAACTCTTCACTCTTAACTTTTAACTGTAATTTGTATAAATAAATTTATACAAATTACAAAATAGGAGGAATTAAAATGGATTATTTAAAAAAATATAATGAATGGCTAGAAAGCCATGAAATTGATGAAGAAACAAAAGAAGAATTAAGAAAAATTAAAAACAATGAAAAAGAAATAAAAGATAGGTTCTATAAAGATTTAGAATTTGGAACAGCAGGATTAAGAGGAGTTGTGGGTGCAGGAACAAATAGAATGAATAAATATACTGTTGGGAAGGCAACACAAGGTCTTGCAAATTATATAGTAAAAAATAATGGACAAGATAGAGGTGTAGCAATAGCATATGATTCAAGACATATGTCAAAAGAGTTTAGCAAACTAGTGTGTTTAATTTTAAATGCAAATGGAATAAAAACATATAGATTTGAATCTGTAAGACCAACACCAGAATTATCATATACAGTAAGAAAATTAAATTGTATTTCTGGCATTGTAATTACAGCCAGCCATAATCCACCAGCATATAATGGATATAAAGTTTATTGGGAAGATGGAGCACAAATATCAAATCCTGTAGACGAAGAAATAACTAAGTCAGTAAATTCAATATTAAACTATTCAGAAATAAAGCAAATTAAAGAAGAGGATGCAGTAAAAAGTGGCTTATATAATATAATAGGAGAAGAGATAGACAATGGTTATATTAACTATTTAAAATCTATTTCATTAAATCCAGAAGCAATAAAAAAACAAGGAGATGAATTAAAAATAGTTTATACACCTCTTCACGGAACAGGGGGTAAACTTGCAAAAAGGATATTACAAGAATTAGGATTTTCAAAAGTATATGTTGTAAAGGAACAAGCTGAGCCTAATGGAGACTTCCCAACAGTAAGTTATCCAAACCCAGAAGATCCAAGTACATTTGATTTAGCATTAAAACTTGCAAAAGAAGTGGATGCAGATATAGTTATTGCAAATGATCCAGACGCAGATAGAATTGGATTACATGTAAAAGATGCAAAAACAGGAGAATATGTATTATTTAATGGAAACATGATAGGGCTTACAGTGGCAGAATATTTAATAACACAAAAAAGAGAAAAAGGATTATTAAATGAAAATTCAGCATTAATAAAAACAATAGTTTCATCAAACATGACAGATAGAATATGTGAAAAAAACAATGTAGCATTATTTGAAGTACTAACAGGTTTTAAAAATATAGCAGCAAAAATAAAAGAATTTGACAAGTATAATACATATAAATGTATTATGGGATTTGAAGAAAGTTATGGATGCCTAGTAGGAGACGAGGTAAGAGACAAAGACGGAATTGCAGCATTAATGATTCTTTCAGAAGCGGCAGCATTTTATAAAAATAAAGGTTTAACTTTATGGGACAATATGAAAGAAATGTACAAAAAATATGGATATTATAAAGAAAGCCTAATAGCAATAGTACTAGAAGGTGCAGATGGAGCACAAAAAATAAAAAATATGATGGAAGACTTAAGAGCAAATCCTCCTGCATTTATTTCAGATAGCAAAGTTTTAAAAATAAGAGATTACTTAACAGGAACAATTAAAAATATAGAAGAAAACAAAACAGAAGAAAAAGAACTACCAAAATCAAACGTACTTTATTTTGAATTAGAAAATGATTATTGGGTTGCAGCAAGACCATCTGGAACAGAACCAAAAATTAAATTCTATACAGGAGTAAGAGGAAATAATTTGGAAGATGCAGAAAATAAACTCAATAAATTAACAGAAGGAGTAAAAAAACTAATTCGATAAATTAAAAAAATAACAATCTTTAAAAGTGTAAAAACACAATTTAAAGATTGTTATTTTTTTTGTTCCAACCTTTTATATTACTTCTTTTTATAGCTCCATAAATATTTGCTTTTACATTTGGAATTTCTTTTTGAAAATCCCAAATTAATTTTTTCATATTTTCTCTTTTAGAAATCCCATCCATTGGGCAACACTTTGGCATTACTTCTATATTATTTTTCTTTATAAATGTTTTAATACTTTTTTCTGGAGCATAAATTAAAGGTCTAATTAAAGTTACTTTTGATCTATCCATATAAGAAATTGGAGCAAAAGTATTGATGTTACCACCGTATAATAAATTTAAGAAAAAGGTTTCTAAAACATCATCTTCGTTATGACCAAGAGCAATTTTATTGCAACCTTCTCTTATTGCTGTGCTATTTAGAATGCCTCTTCTAAGATTTGCACATAAGGAGCAAGGATTTTTTTCATTTCTAATATCAAAAACTATTTCTTTTATATGGCTTTCTTCTTCTATATATTCTACGCCAATATCAGTGCATGTTTTTTTTAAGAAATTACTATTAAAGAATTCAAAACCAGGATTTATGCTAATTGCAATAACTTCAAATTTTTTATCATAAAATCTTTGCAAGGCTTTAAGTCCCATAAGAAGAGTAATAGAATCTTTTCCACCAGAAAGACCAACAGCTATTTTATCACCTGTTTCAATCATATTATAATCATCAACTGCTTTTCTAATATAGCTTAAAATTCTTTGCATATTTACCTCCGATAGATAAATTGTAATTTGTATGAATAAATTCATACAAATTACAATTAAAAGTTAAGAGTGAAGAGTTAAAAGTAATTGTTGATTTTTTGTTGGAACCAACAAAAAATCTTCATTTACTATTCACTTTTCACTTTTAGTTCTTCACTATTGTAATTTGCAAAGCAAATTACAATTTGTTTATTATTATAATATGAAAATATAATTCTTGTCAAAATCTTTTAATTAGTGTATAATACACAGTGTATGCACTTATAGCTCAGGTGGATAGAGCGCTCCCCTCCTAAGGGAGAGGCCGCTGGTTCGAATCCAGCTAAGTGCACCAAAGCTAAAAATAATTTATAGCTATTTTTAGAATTAAAAGTTAAAAGTTAAAAGTGAAGAGTGAAAATGCTAGAAAAAGAAAAATTTATGAAAGAAGCTTTGAAAGAAGCAAAAAAAGCATATAAAAAAGAAGAAATACCTGTAGGTGCAGTTATTATTAAAGATGGAGAAATAATTGCAAGAGCCCATAATTTAAAAGAATCAAAAAATAGTAGCACAGCACATGCAGAAATATTAGCAATAGAAAAGGCAAATAAAAAATTAAAAGCATGGAGGCTAGAAAATTGCGAAATGTTTATTACATTAGAGCCATGTATGATGTGCATGGGTGCAATTATTAATTCTAGAATAAAAAAAATATATATAGGAACAATGGATCCAAAAACAGGAGCATGTGAGTCTGTAATAGATATAAGAAATTATAAATTTAACCATGTAGTACAAATAGAAAAAGGAATACTAAAAGAAGAATGTGAATACATTTTAAAAGATTTTTTTAAAATGCTTAGAAAAAGAAACGGAGGAAAAAATGAAACAAAATAGTTTTTCCAAAAAGAGAATTATACATCTGTCTGTTGTTGTATTTGTAGTTGTTATTATAATTTTAATAGCAGTTTTTTTAATGTTTAAATATCATGTAGAGGGAGAAAAAAATTTACCATTTAAGTTAAGCTCAATTAATATAATAAGTACTGCTGAATCAAAACTTTCTCAAGACGAAGAAGAAATATGGCACGCAGGAATATTGCAAAAAAATGATATTTATTTTGTAATAGAAAAAAGCAGTACATATAATAAGCAAGATGCTATAAAAAGTATTAGCTTCGAAAATTTTGCTATAACAAAAGAAAACGAAAATATTATAGCAGAAATATATAGACCAACTACTTCTATTAGTACATATAATTATACAGAGGAATACAAAATAGAGGATTCATTAAAATTTGAAGGAGCACAAAACACAAATATAGAAACCTTGCAAATTAATAATCAAGGGGGATTAATTGGATTTAGTGTAACACTTGACAACTTAGGAAAATATATTTTTGACACAAATGAAAAAGTACCAAGTGATGGAACTTTACTTGCAAAAGCAGGAATTAAAGAAGAAGATATAAAATTTAAAATTTCATTTGATTTAATAATAGAAACAGAATCAGAAAATAAATTTAAAGCAAATATAATTCTTGATTTACCTATAGGAAATATAACAAAAAATGGTGTTGAAACAATGCAAGACACAGAATTAAATAATATTATATTTAAGAGATTTTAATTAGATAAATTGTAATTTGCTTTGCAAATTACAATAGTGAAAAACTAAAAGTGAAAAGTGAATAGTAAATGAAGATTTTTTGTTGATTTCAACAAAAAATCAACCATTACTTTTAACTCTTCACTCTTAACTTTTAACTGTAATTTGTATGAATTTATTCATACAAATTACAATTTATCTTACTGATTTTATTAAAATTCTCTTGATAATATCTAAATAAAATTATATAATCTAATAACAAAACAAATGAGTTAACTTTTGTATGGAGAGTAATTCAATAGAAAACTACGAACCTCGTCAGGTCCGGAAGGAAGCAGCGATAAGTAGCTAAATTCTATGTGAGTTGCTTTCCATAGAGAAGTTAACTTATAATTTAAGGAGTGAAAAAATGGCATATACAGCATTGTATAGAAAATTTAGGCCCTTAACATTTAGCGAAATGGTAGGTCAAGAACATATTACTACAACCTTAAAAAAACAAATAGTTGCTGGTAGAGTAGGACATGCATATTTATTTAATGGTGGAAGAGGAACAGGAAAGACATCTGCAGCAAAAATTTTAGCACGAGCTGTTAATTGCCTAAACCCTAAGGATGGTGAGCCATGCAATGAATGTGAAATATGCAAGGCAATACTTTCTGGTTCACTTACAGATGTAATAGAAATGGACGCAGCATCAAATAATAGTGTAGAAGACATACGAAGTATTAGAGAAGAAGTTAATTTTTTGCCAACTCGTGCAAAATACAGAGTATATATTATTGATGAGGTACATATGCTTTCTACAGGGGCATTTAATGCTTTGTTAAAAACATTAGAAGAGCCACCAGCACATGTAAAATTTATTTTGGCTACAACAGAACCACAAAAATTGCCAGCTACAATACTTTCTAGGTGTCAGAGATTTGATTTTAAAAGAATTTCTAACGAAGATGTAATAAAAAGGTTAAAAATAATATGCAATAAAAGCAATATAGATATTACAGAAGATGCATTAAAAATAATTGCAGTTCTTTCAGAAGGAGCAATGCGTGATGCAATTAGCATACTAGAAAGATGCACAGGAGAAAATAGTGGGGAAATTAACGATAACCAGGTAAGGGAATTAGTAGGAATTCCAAAAACTTCGCAAATAAATTTAATTGCAAAAGGTATTATTGAGCAAAATACTAATATTGTTATAGAAGAAACAGATAAAATTATAAACGAAGGAAAAGATATTGATAATTTTTTATGGGAATTAATAAAATATATTAAGGATATATTAGTATACAAATCAAGCAATAATATTGATATATATAATGACCAAGAAAAAGAAAAAATGCTTAGTTTAGCAAAGATGGTTTCAAAAGAAAAGTTATTAAAATTGATATATGAATTATCGGAGTTAGCTAATTCCATAAAATGGTCTTCACAAAAAACAATTATGTTTCAAGCAGGAATGATAAAGGCATGTATGAATATAGAATTTAAAAGTGAGGAGCTAGAAAGTAGAAATAATACAATTGATAAAGCACAACAAAATACGGAAAACAAACATGAAACTACTAAGTTAAACGAGAATAAAAATAATAAAATGGCAGAATCGGTTATACAAAAAAAGGTACAAAACAACAATAGTATTCCTTATTGGGACAATGTAATAAATAAAATAAAGCAAAGTGGCAAAATGGGAGTATATGTTAATTTAATAGGAAGTAGAGCACAAGAAGTAAATGACATGGTAATAGAAATTGAACTTAGCAACCAAAACGATTTTGCAAAAAAAATTTTAGAAACTAAAGAAAACAAGCAAGAAATAGAAAGGATTGTTTCTATAGAAGCAGGAAAACCTATGACTGTAAAATTTGTTAGCCCAGATACTAAGAAAAAGGCTAGTAATAATTTAGATAATATGATTAACAGTTTAGATATTCCAATAAATATAATAGATGAATAAGGGAGGAAAACAATATGTCAAAAAGAGGTGGATTCCCAGGAATGGGAGGATTTGGAGGAATGAATATTAACCAACTTATGAGAGAAGCAAAAAAAATGCAAGCAGATTTAGAAAAATCACAAGAAGAGTTACAGGCAAAGGAATTTGAAGCAACAAGCGGTGGAGGAGCAATAAGTGTAAAAGTTGGTGGAAATAAAGAAATAAAAGAAATAAAAATAAGTAAAGATGTTGTAGATCCTGATGATGTAGAAATGCTACAAGATTTAATAATTACTTGTGTAAACGAAGCATTAAGAAAAGTAGATAGTGCACAAAGTGCAAGTATGGGAAAATTTAATATTCCAGGGATGATGTAGTATGTCTTTTTATTCACCATCAATAGAAAAATTAATAGAAAGTTTTGAAAAACTGCCAAGCATTGGT
The DNA here is from genome assembly GCA_944392485.1 of uncultured Clostridia bacterium. Taxonomy (GTDB): domain Bacteria; phylum Bacillota; class Clostridia; order TANB77; family CAG-508; genus CAG-452. Next base: position 17,433 of record CALXWO010000008.1, read on the forward strand.
CATAAAACTGCTGTAAGACTTGCTTTTCATATGCTAGATTTAAGTAAAGAAGACACAAACGAGTTTATAAATTCAATAATTAATGCAAAAGAAAATTTAAAATATTGTAGTATATGTTTTAATATTTCCGATACAGATCCTTGTCCTATTTGTAGTAGCCCTAAAAGAGATAGTTCCATAATATGTGTTGTAGAAGATGTAAGGGATATAATGGCAATGGAAAGAACACATGAATTTAAAGGAGTATACCATGTACTTCATGGAACAATATCACCAATGAACGATATTGGACCAGAAGATATAAAAATAAAAGAATTATTAAATAGAATAAATAATGGAAATGTAAAAGAAATAATTATTGCTACAAACCCTAGAGTAGAAGGAGAGGCAACTGCCATATATTTATCTAAAATAATTAAACCATTAGGTATAAAAGTAACAAGAATAGCACATGGAATTCCTGTTGGAGGAGATTTAGAATATACAGACGAAGTTACTCTTAGCAAAGCCCTAGAAGGAAGAAGAGAGTTATAAAAATAAAAAAGCACTTGGATAGAGGTGCTTTTTTTATTTTTATGTTGAAAAACTAAAATAAATAACCTATAATATACATAAATATATAAATTATAGGGGATAAAACAATGGAAAAAAACAAGCAAAGAGATTTACGTTTAGATTTAATAAGAATTTTTTCTTTTTTTACAGTAGTAGGAGTTCACTTTTTTCTAAATTCAGGGTTTTATAACCAAACAGTTACTGGTAAAAAAATGCTAGCAATGTGCACGATTAGATCTTTTTTTATTATATGTGTTCCTATGTTTATCACATTGACAGGATATTTAATGAATAAAAAACAATTATCTAAAACATATTATAAAGGAATAGTAAAGACAATAATTATTTATTTAATATGTTCTATTATATATTCTGTTTATAGAACAATTTATCTTAATGATGAATTAACTATAAAAAGTTTTTTGACAAGTGTTTTAAATTTCAGAGGTACATCATATTCTTGGTACATTGAAATGTATATAGGGTTATTTTTAATAATACCTTTTCTAAATTTAATATTTAATAATTTAAAAGATAAAAAAGAAGCAAAATTATTATTAATTACTTTAATTATTTTAATTGGAATTCCTAGTGTTATAAATATTTTTAATTTTGATTCTTGGGAATGGTGGCAAACACCTTCTATGAGTAAAAAATATATTAAATTATTTCCATCTTGGTGGAGTTCAGTGTATCCTATATTCTACTATTTTTTGGGAGCTTATTTAAGCAAATATAAAATTAATTTAAGTAAAAGATGGAATATTATATTAATAATTGTATTGGTAATTTTAGATGGGCTGTTTAATTTTTATAGATCATATGGAGCTAATTATGTAAAAGGTACTTGGAATAATTATTCGTCTCTAATTATAATGATTAACACTTTTCTAGTATTTAATTTACTTTTAAATATTAAAATAAAAGGCAACAATAAAATTATTAAAAATATTTTTACAATATTATCAAATGCTTGTTTAGGAGCTTACTTAATATCTTGTATTTTTGACGAAATATATTATGATTATTTAAATAATTGGATTCCAAAAATTAAAGATAGGTTTATTTATGCACCTATAATTGTTTTATGTGTATTTATTAGTAGTCTACTTTTATCAATTTTAATAAATGTTTTATATAAATTCATTTCAAACATATATTATAAAATTAAAGAGAAAATTAAAAAGTAATTTGCATTGCAAATTACTTTTTTCCTAATAAAATTTCACAAATATCTTTTGTAGAATTCTTTTTTGCGATAAGCCTTGCTTTTATTTTCATTGAATGTAGTTTTTCGGGATTATTTAATATATTATATAATGTGTCTTCGATATTATCTTCTTTTTTTATCCATATACCAACTCCATTTTTTTCTAAAAATTCTGCATTTTCTTCTTCCTGACCAGGGATAGGATTAATTACTATTATTGGAAGACCGAGAGGCTAAGCTTTCTGTTGTTGTAAGCCCACCAGGTTTTGTAATTACTAGGTCAGAAACACTCATAAGTTCTGGAATTTTGTTAGTATATTTTAAAATTTTTACTGTTTCATCTGAATTTGTTTTTAAAACAAGCTTATCAAATTGATTTTTCATTTTAGTATTTTTACCAGATATTGCAATAACTTGTAACTCTGGAAAATTTTTTATTATTGATTCTAAAATACTAAAAACAGTATCTTTACCAAGCCCTTGTTCACCGCCTGCAAAAAACAATATAGTTTTTTTATTTGAAGACAATTTAAATTCTGACAAAATTTTTTCTTTATTATAATTTGCGAGGAAACGATTTGACAATGGAATACCTGTTACTTTTATTTGATTTTCTTGAATTCCTCTTAGAAGTAAATCTTCTCTCATTCCCTCATGTGCAACAAAAAAGTAATCAACATATGCCGGGTGCATTAGCCATTGGTTATGTGGTGCATAATCAGTAATAACAGTTGCAATTTTACAATTAATTTTTTTCTTCTTTTTTAATATAGCACACATATGGCTACTAAATGGAAGAGTAGAAATAATTAAATCTGGTTTATAATCTTGTAAAAGTTTATTTAATTTTATTGCCATTATCTTTTGCGTTTCATTAGTCATTTTTGCTACAGGCCCCTGCTTTTCTACACCGTAATAAACTTTTTTCCATATCCATTGTGCATTTTTTGCCATTTCTGAATATGCTTTAGTTGTTATTTTATTTAATGATTTATTTATATATTCAATACAGTCAACCATGTAAGTTTCAGTATCTTTATAATGTGTATCAATATATTCTTTTATACTTCTGGCTGCAGAGAGATGCCCTCCGCCAAAAGAACCATAAAAAATTAAAATTTTTTTCATAAAAACCTTCCATTACAAAACTAAAATATTCTATTTCATTATACCATAAAATTTTATAAAAAAAGTATAATTTTTCAAAAAGGATACAAACTATATGTAAAATTGTAATTTGCTGTTTAGAGATTAGAGGTTAGAGATTAGAAATTAATTGCAGATGTTGTAGGGGCAGATTCCATATCTGCCCGAAATGATTTGTTCGCGGGCGGAAATAGATTCCGCCCCTACATTCCAAAATTCTAATCTCTAATTTCTAACATCTAACCTCTAAATTACAATTTATGGAGGAGAGTAGTGAAAAGAATATTTTATTTAATTATAATATTAATATTTTCTGTATGTTTAATTTGTTTTTCAGGAAATATAGATAACAATAAAGTCCTTGCAGTAAAATCAAATAGTGCTTCTGATTTACAACTTATGGCAAGAGCAATAAACCGGAGAAGCAAGAGGAGAAAGTTACGAAGGACAAGTTGCAGTTGGTGCAGTTATTATGAACAGAGTAAAACATAGTAGTTTTCCAAACACAATTGCTGGAGTAATTTACCAGCCAGGAGCATTTACTGCTGTATCTGACGGCCAAATAAATGAACCAATAGACCCAAATTCTACTGTTGTAAAGGCAGCACAAGACGCATTAAATGGTTGGGACCCAACAGATGGATGTATTTATTATTTTAATCCAAATACAGCAACTAATAGTTGGATTTGGTCAAGAGAAATAGTAAAAACAATTGGAAAACATCATTTTTGTAAATAAGAAATTGTAATTTGAATGAGAAGTGAGAAGTGGGATGTGGGAAGTGTGAAATTAGGGCAAGCCTTACGTAGCCTAGCTCTAAAAAGCACACCTCACACTTCACACCTCTCACATCACAACAACAAATTACAATTTAATTATTATTTAAAATACGGAGGAACGGTTATGAATAAATTTTTAAATACTATGAAAAAAAATTATATCTATGGAATAATAATATTACTTTTAATAATCAGTATTGCATTAGGATATTTTTTATATAAAGAAAGAAAAGAATATACAATTGCAGTACAAAATAAGTATAATCTAGCATTATATGAACTTACTGATTATGTACAAAATGTTGAAAATTACTTGGCGAAAGCTATGATTACAAGCACTCCCGAGCATGGAGCAGAAACTTTAAGCAAAGTGTGGAGAGAAGCAAATTTAGCTCAAGTTTATCTTTCTCAATTACCAGTTTCTAGCACAGAACTTTCTAATACTGCTAAGTTCTTAAATCAGGTTAGTGATTATAGTTATTCTTTGTCTAGAAAAAATATATATAATGAGGCATTAACACAAGATGATTTAAATAATTTAAAAGATCTACATGGGTATAGTAAAGAGCTAAAAAATACTTTAAACCAATTATCAACTGATATGAGCGAGCGGAAGAATAAGTTGGGATGAACTTACAAAAGACACAGAAATTGCCTTTGCACAACAAGTTGATAATTTATCTGCAACTACTTTTAGTAATTTAGATCAAAATTTTGGAGAATATGCTGGATTAATATATGATGGAGCTTTTTCTGAACATATGGAATCAGCAGAAAGAAAAGGATTAACAGGTGAAGAAATAAACGCAGAAAGAGCAACAGAAATTGCAAAAGAATTTATTGGAGAAGAAAAAATTAAAGAATTAAATTTAAATGGATTAATAGAAAATGGAAATATACCAGTTTATGATTTTAGTTGTATATTAAATGAAGGAAACAATAATAATCCTCTTACTATTTCAATTTCGCAAATTGGTGGGCATATTGTAAACATGAATTATAATAGAAATATAGAGGCAGAAGTAATTTCTATGGAAGATGCAAATCAAATAGGATTAGAATTTTTAAATTCTAGAGGAATTACAAATATGAAAGAAACTTATTATTTAAAAGAAAGTGGAATAGTAACCATTAATTATGCTTATGATCAAAATGGAGTAACAGTTTATCCAGATTTAATAAAATTAAAAATTGCTTTAGATAATGGAGAAGTATTAGGTATAGAAACAACAGGATATTTAAATAATCATACGCAAAGAAATTTGCCTGAAGCTAAAATTTCAATTGAAGAAGCAAAAGCAAATTTAAATAAGAATTTGGAAATTACAAGCGAAGGACTTGCAATTATTCCTACAGAATGGCAAACTGAAATTTATTGTTATGAGTTTAAAGGAAAAATAGAGGATACAGATTTTCTAGTTTATATAAATGTAGAAACAGGAAGAGAAGAGAACGTATTAGTAATTATAGACACACCAAACGGAATTTTAACACAATAAAAAAATAGAATAAATTTCTAAACTAAAAAAATAATTTTTGCAAATAATAATAGTGGAAAAATAATTTATTATTTTTCTAAAGGAGGATTTTAAGATGGCAAGAAATAAAAATCTTATGTCTGAAAATCTTAAAGAGGAAATTGCAAAAGAACTAGGAGTATATGAAAAAGTTAAACAAGATGGAGGATGGGGAAACGTAAGTGCCAAAGATTGTGGTAGTATGGTTGCAAAAGCAATCGAAATTGCTAACAGAAAAGTATAGCAGAAAAAGCGGATAAATTAATTTTTATCCGCTTTTTTAAATACAAATAATTTACTAAACACATAATTTCCAATAACAACTACTACTTGTGAAATTAGTTTTACAATTTTATCATTAAATTTTAAAATACTTACTCCAAGTCCCATTATAAGCATATCTAAAACAAGTGTTACTAGACGAGAAAGTGTAAACATTATTGCTTCTTTTAGTTTGTTTGGATTATTACTGTTAAAAACATATTTTCTATTAGTAAAATATGCAAATGCAACTCCAGCTACCCAAGACAAAACATTTGCAATTTGAAGTTCTAATGCATGATTTGGATTTAAAAAAGTAAATACACAAATATAATAGGTACCTAGAGAAACAACAGTAGTTAAACCGCCAACTATTACATAATTTATTATTTCTTTATATTTTTCATATAATTTTTTAATTTTTTGCAATATAATCACACCCTATATTAATAAATATTTTATAACATTTTAAATTATTTGTAGGGACGCATGCCAACCGTCCGCTATATTTTTATGTTTAATCAATATTTATTGTTTTTTCTATAATATATTGTGGTCTTTGTTTTGTTTCGTCATAAATTCTACCTATATATTCTGATATCATCCATATAGATAACAATTGAACACCTGCAAAAAAAGTTATAGCAACCATAAGAGAAGTCCAACCAGCAGTAATGTTGTTCCAATCTAAAACAAATGATAATAATGCATATATTAATATTATAAAAGAAATTAATATAGATATAAGCCCAAGGCTACCTAAAAGCTTTAAAGGTTTAGTAGAAAAACTAACAATACCATCACCTGCAAGTTTGAGCATCTTTTTTAATGGATATTTTGTTTTACCTGCAAAACGTTCTTTGCGTTCATATTCAAAAGCATATTGTTTATATCCAACCCAACTAAATAATCCTCTTAAAAATTTATTATGCTCAGGAAGATTATTTATTGTATTTACAACCTCTCTATCTACTAATCTAAAATCGCCTGTATCTTTAGGAATATCAACATCTGATAGAGCATTTAAAGTTTTATAAAACATGCTTGCAGAAAGTAATTTAAATCTAGATTCACCCTCGCGTTTTTTTCTTTTTCCATATATAACTTTATTACCTTGCTCCCAAAGTTTTAACATTTCTGGAATTAATTCTGGAGGATCTTGCAAGTCAGAGTCTATTATAACAATTGCATCACCAGTTACATATTTTAGTCCTGCAGTTACAGCACATTGATGTCCAAAATTTCTAGAAAAAGAAATAACTTTTACGTTTTTATCTTTTAATGCTAATTCTTCTAAAATGGGTAACGTTTTGTCAATGCTTCCATCATTTACAAAAATTAATTCATATTCATAATTTTTTAAAGAGTCACAAACATTAGTTAGTCTATTGTAACATTCATATACAACTTCTTCTTCGCAATACATTGGTACAACTACTGATATTTTCTTCATAAATTTCTCCTCTACTTTAAGCATACCTCTTAATTATAGCATCTACAATTTTTTTACTAGCATGTCCATCTCCATATGGGTTTGATGCTAGGCTCATTTTATCATACATTTTTTTGTTTGTTAATAATTCTTTAATTAATTTGTATATTGTTTCTTCATTAGTTCCGGCAAGTTTTAGTGTTCCTGCATCAATTCCTTCAGGTCTTTCTGTTGTATCTCTTAGTACTAGTACAGGTTTTCCAAGAGAAGGGGCCTCTTCTTGAATTCCTCCGCTATCAGTTAAAACAATATAGGCTTTATTTATAAAATTGTGAAAATCAATTACTTCTAAAGGGGAAATTAACTTTATTCTATTGTCATTTCCTAATATTTCATCAGCAACTGATTTAACTTTTGGATTTAAATGTACAGGATATATTACTTTTACATCAGGAGTTTCATCTACAATTCTTTTTATAGCTTTAAACATGTGACGCATAGGCTCTCCTAAATTTTCTCTTCTATGTGCAGTAAGAAGTATTAATCTACTATTTCCTATCCAATCAAACAATTCGTGTTTATAATTAGAACTTACTGTTGTAAATAAAGCATCTATTGCTGTATTTCCAGTAACAAAAATATTTTTTTCGTTTTTTCCTTCAGAAATTAAATTTTGTTTTGCCTTTTCTGTAGGGGCAAAATGCATATCAGCAAGGTTTCCAACCATTTGTCTATTTATTTCTTCTGGAAATGGAGAGTATTTATTCCAAGTACGCAGTCCTGCCTCAACATGTCCAATATCTGTTTGTGTATAATATGCAGCAAGAGCTCCAGCAAAAGTAGTAGTTGTATCTCCATGAACCAAAACAATATTTGGCTTTTCTTTGCTTATTATTTTTTCTAATCCTTTAAGAACACTACTTGTAATATCACTTAAAGTTTGCTTTTCCTTCATAATATTTAAATCATAATCAGGTTTTATATTAAAAATATTTAAAACCTGATCAAGCATTTCTCTATGCTGAGCAGTAACACAAACAATGCATTCTATTTCATTTCTTAAATTTAATTCTTTAACTAAAGGTGCCATTTTAATAGCTTCCGGTCTTGTTCCAAATACAGTCAAAACTTTAATTTTATTCACCTTTATTCCTCCTTCCATTTGTTTAGTAATACTAAAATTAAAAATTCTATTAATTTTAAATGCCTAAAAATTCTTTTAGGTTGTTTTAAAACTCTATAAAACCATTCTAAATTTCTTTTTATCATCCAATTAGGAGCTCTTTTTATAGTTTTACTTATAACATCAAGGCTACCACCAATCGGCATAAAAATGACTATATTTTTTAAAGAATTTTTATATTTTTCAATAAATTGTTCTTGCTTTGGACTGCCAAGCCCTACAAAAAGAATTTCTGCATCTGTTTTATTTATTATTTCTACTGCTTTTTCTTCTTCTATATAGCCATTACAAGTTCCAACAATTTTAATATTATTATATGTATTTTCTAATTCTTGCTTTGCTTTTTCGGCAACGCCAGCTTTAGCTCCATATAAAAAAATTTTAGCATTATATGAAACAGATTTTGCACATATACTTTGCATTAAATCTATACCGGCAATTCGTTTTTTTACTTTTCCATTTTGTTTTTTAGAAGCATAAACAATCCCTATACCATCTGGGATTTGATATTTTTGAGAATTTATTTTTTTAATAAATTCTTTATCTTTATAATTTTTTATAATAATTTCTGGATTTAAACTTGCTATTACTACTTTATTTTTATTCATATAATCTTTAAATATATTTTTAAGAATAGTTTCACTACTATTTGTACATACATTAAAACCTAATATTTTTTCTTTGTTCATAAATTACTCCTATTAAACCTCATATTTTTTTAATAAATTTATAATTATATCAGCTTTAGCCTCCCAAGTGTTTTCAAGAGCTTCTTTATTTAATAATTTAAAATAATCTTCAGTTTGATTTTTATTAATTAACAGACTTTTATCAATTAAATTAACGAATTCTTCTTTATTATTAGCAATCATAACTGAACTATATTTTTTACACTCCTTCATTGCTGTTGTAACAATAGGCTTGCCAAGAGCCATATATTCAAAAAGCTTTATAGGTGAAGTTGCTTCTGTAATACTATTAATTAAAAATGGTATTGTACAAACATCAAAATTACTTGCATAATTTTGAAGGATATTATAATCTTTAGGCCCTAAAAAATAAATGTTAGGATAATCAGACAAATTAGATTTATCAAAAGAGTCATCATATTTTATACCAATTAAAACAATATTATAATTTGGCTTTTGAAGAGCTAAATATTTTATTAAATCGTAATCAAACCAACTTGCTAGTGCTCCATAATATCCAATTATGGGATTTGAATTATTTAAAACATCTGAAAAAGGTCTATCAAAAATAAAATTTTTATTTATATTTTTAAAATGATTATAATCAACACCATTACACGAAAATGCTAATTTTTCTTTTCCACGCTTAGACTCAACATCTTCTTTTAAAGCTTCTGCAGTAACTATTACAAATACATTTTCCTTATCTTTGAGCATATAATTATATTTATCCTGCAAGTTTGCAGGCAAGTTAATTGTGCCAATTAACTTTGGATTAATATCATCTATATATTCATAGATGACTTTAAAATTGTTGGCAATATATTCTTTTAATTCAGTTATACTAACTGTACAGTCTGTAGAATAAAATTGAATATATTTAGGTTTTTTTATGTTTTTAAGACTATTATTTATAAGTTTTTTCATTGCGGTATTATTAAAATTTACTAAAAACAAATTATTATCTATTTTTTTAAAAGTTTTAACTTTATCAGTTACAGTTGTGGTTTCATAAAATATTAAACAATTTTTTTTTGCAAGATTTTTTGCTATATGTTGAGGCCTCTGAAAAAGAGGGACATTCCAACCAAAAGAACTACGCCAAACAATAATACGGTCATAATTAGAATTTAATATATTATTAATTTCGTGTTTAAATTTTTTATAATTTATTTTTATATATAAATAGCTAAAAAAATTTATTTTTGATATATAATTTGCTTTAATATATTTATAAATTTTTTCTAATGTTTTTAAAAGTCCATCTTTTTTTAAAACTAAAATAATTTTATTAATTTTATCTTTCATAACAATTCCTTACTTAATTTAATAATTTATTAGACAAATTTTTAGACTCAATCATGCAGTCTTCCATAGAACAATAAGTCCATCCACCATATCTACCAATTGTATATATGTTTTTCTTTTTTAAATCTTCTTTTAGAGTATCAATTTTTTTATTGGTTTGTCCATTTATATGCACATAAGCAGGATCCATTATTATTGGAACATATTGTTCTAATTTAAAAGAATTATCAATTATTCCATTTAATTTTAAACTTTCTAAAGTTAAATTAAGTTGCTCTTCTATATTAATTTTTTGATTTTTACTAAAACCAATTTCTATATACATACTTAGTTTTTTTGCATCTAAAATATTGTCATAAAATCCTACTCGGTAGTAATTTATGTTTTTATCTGGAACATAAAGCCAATGTTCCTTATTATATTTAGATTTTTTGTTAAATCCTAAGTTGAATACAAGGACTTTATTATAAGAAAGTTCTTTATTTAACTTATTATAATTTTTATTGTTAAATAAATTTAAAAACTTATTTAATGGAGAAGTATTAATTAAATATTCAAACTTGTATTTTTTTCCTAAATTGGTGGTAGCAATTTTGTTTTCTATATCTATTGATACAATAGAGGTGTTTAATAAAATTTTTTCGGAATCTAAATTTTTATATAAAATATTTATAAATGATCCCGCACCATTTTTAGGATATAAAAATTTATTATTATATGATATATCATTATTGTTTTTCATATTATTAATAATTTGATTAATATTTGCATAAGGGAAAAATCTTCCCATAGCATCAGTATCTAAAAATTTTAAATCACAGGCATATAATTTTTCATTGTAAGGTCTTAAAAATTTTTCTACTATTGACATTCCAAACTTGCCATACAACATATCTAAAAAATTATCATATTTTTCTTTTTCTGTTTTATTAAATAAATCATATAAACAATCTATAAATTCTTGTTTTTCAAGTTCATGTATATTGGACTGAAAAGGATAATCAATTAAGGAATTTTTGTATATTATTTTGCTACATTTATTTTTGTATATAATATCTTCTTTTTTTATATTGTTAAGAAAAAAGTTTTTAAACTCATCAGTTTTAAAATGGAAAAAATGCCCAGCATAATCCCATACATAATCTCCTTTTTTTATAGTTCTACAATATCCACCTACTTCTGATTCTTTTTCTACAATTAAGTAATTATCTTTAATGTAATTTGCAAATGTTAAACCAGATATTCCTGCACCTATAATTAAATATTTAACATTAGTACACTCCATAAAATTAAAATCCTTTCAATAAAAATTAATTTAAAATTTTTCTAATAAATCTTTTTAATTTTACTAATATAGAATTAAACCTAATTAAATAGCCATTTGTTAATCGATGAAATTTTATAGCATTTGTTAAAATTTCTGGGTTTTTATAAAATTCTGGATAAGATTTTAAAACTTTTTCAAATTCTCTAAATGGTTTACCATTATTATAAAAATCTATGCAAACAACATACTGTGTTTTTATCATAATTATAATTAATTTTTTTTCAATATAATTTTTTTTGCATTCAGAAATATGGTTTATATTATCATTTAAAATGTTTATTAAGTTAATTGTTACTTTTTCGTGATTTTTATAATTTTTCATGTAAGATTGCTTAGTAACGGATTGGTTTTGTCTACCTAAAAAATATCTATAAACATATATTGGATAATATTTAATTGTTTTACAAGCTATTGCTATATAGGTGTTGAGTTCCATATCAACATAAAAGCATTTTTCCGACAATTTAAAGTTTGCATCTTTTAGCATTTGTGTTTTATAAGTTGAGCACGAAAGTATAGGTCCCCAATCTTTAAAACCATAGCCTTCATAACACAAGTCTTCAAATCTATATTCTAAACCAGGTTGCATAAATGGATATGTTTCTTTAGGGTTTAAAAAATTAGTAGAGGCAAAGTCTTCAAAATAATTATTTAAAATAATATCTGTATCTTCTTTTTCTAAAATTTTTAATAATTCGTAAAAAGCCAAGGAGTCAACAGTATCATCCCCATCCATTATTTTTAAATATTTACCTGTTGCTTCTTTTATTCCCTTGTTAATAGTAGAGCCATGTCCACCATTTTCTTTATTTATAAGTTTTACAATAGATTTTCCATTTATTGTAGTTTTATCTTGTAAAATTTTAGCAATAGAAGCGGTGTTATCTTTTGAACCATCATTTATAATTAGTATTTCTAATTTATTATTATAAGGTTGGTTAAGTAAAGAAATAATTCCGCTCCACAAATAATTTTCAACATTATATGCAGGAACTATTACAGTTAAAAGAGGATTATTGTCAGGTTCTTTAATTTTAATGCCTAAATTGGTAAAAGAATTTTTAAAAATATTTAATTCTTTTTGAATAGTATTATTATAGTTAAATTTTTGGGTTACAGATAAACTTTCCTCTTTTGCTACTTCTAAAAAATACTCTTTATTATAAAACATTTTTTCTATAGCATTTGCATAAGACTTGTAATCTTCTACAGTACAGGTAACACCTAGTTCAGGGTTAATGCAAGACGTAATTACAGGAATATTAGAAGTTACAACAGCAACGCCACTAGATGCAGCTTCGCAAAGAGACACACCTTGAGTATCAAACCTAGAAGCAAACAAACCTATTCCGTGCAAATCATGCACTTGTTTAATTTCTTCGTGTGTTAGAAAAGTTCTATGCAAGTGTACATTACTAAAGTTTTTGACTGGAGCAGTAAGAACATCAAACATTTCACCATCACCATAAATATCAAATTCTAATTCGCTAAAATATGGTCTTGTGCTTAGTTCTAATATTGCTCTAATATCAATATCTATTGCATAGCAATTATCATTTGTAAATTTTCTAAGTATAAAAATTTTTTTCCTTAACTCTGGATCTTTTTGCACATATTTAAATAAGTTGGTATCTATAAAACAAGGAACTATATCATAATTATTAAATTTAATATCAAGAAGTTCTTCTGCTCTATTTTTAACGAAATTACTAACAAAAATCCATTTTACATTTGGGTTTAAATTGTATTTTCTAAAATAATAATCTTTAATTTCAAATTCTGACTCTTTATTTGAAATATCAATTGGCCTTTCAAAATAATTACTTGCATATTTAGGGTAATCTCTATATAAAACATCAGCACCATGCAAATAAAAAAACAATTGTGTATCTGTTAAATCAACACTATCAAAAACATTTCCGTAATTATTATCAAAGAAATGCACAATTATATTCTTATATTTTTTTCTTTTAAGAATTTCCCTTAGAGCAAAATAATCGCCTTTAAATACTTTAACTCCTTCAAATTCGTATAGTTTTGTTTCGGGAAGACTATTTATAACTGCAATGTCTAAATTAATATTAGCATTTTGATAAGCTTGTACTCTTGTATGAACAAAAGCAGTATTGTATTTATTTTCTAAAGAAGGGTATCCAGGAGTAATAAGTAAAGTATCATTTGTAAAATACTCATCATAAAAATTTTGTGGTATTTTTGCTTTATATTCAATTTTAGTAAGTTCCATTTTACTATTTGCAGGAACATAAATTGCAATAATATAATATTTAAGCATAGCATATTTGCAAGAAAACAAAGAGTTTAAACCACATTCGCCTAGAATGGTTTTATGCCTATTTAAGATTTTTAATGTGCAACCCATTCCATAAATAAGTTTGCCGTTAAAATCTAGAAAAATTTCTTTTTCTTTTTCTGCTTTAAATAATTTAGGGTAAATTATAAATTTGTGAGAATTACTTAAGTTTTCTAATACTATTTTATTATCTTCATAAGAAACATTTATTTTTCCTGGATTTAACCATTTTTTATGTAATAAATTCAATACAATAACTCCCCTTTACAATTAAAAATTAACCATAAAAAATTATTTTAAATTAGCTATGCAAAACACTTTCTTTATAATTATCACAAATTTCTTTTGCCGGACCAACTTGCTTAATTTTGCCATGATCCAACCAAATTACTTTATCGCATAAGTTTTTAATTTGATCTATGGAGTGAGAAACAAAAAGAACAGTAGTTCCTCCACCAATCATAGATCTCATTTTATTTTCACTTTTTTGCTGAAAAGCAATATCACCAACAGATAAAATTTCATCTACAATTAAAATTTCAGGATCTACAATTGTTGCAATTGAAAATGCAAGTCTTGCAACCATACCAGACGAAAAATTTCTAACGGGTACATCTAAAAAATCTTTAAGTTCGGAAAACTCTACAATTTCATCAAATTTAGATTCTAAAAACTCTTTAGAATACCCTAAAACGGCACCGTTTAAAAATATATTTTCTCTAGCTGTAAGGTCCATATCAAAACCTGCACCTAGTTCTATCATAGGGCAAATGTTTCCGTAAATTTCAACAGAACCTTTAGTTGGTTTCATAACACCAGCAATAATTTTTAGTAATGTAGATTTTCCGGCACCATTACTTCCAATAAAACCAACAACTTCTCCTTTTTTTACACTAAAATTAATATCTGATAAAGCCCAAAATTCAGATTTTTCCTTTTTTTTATGTGTTAATATATCTATAAAAAATTGTTTTAAAGAAAAATTTTTTTCAACACCTAAATTAAATCGCATTGAAACATTATTTACTGTAATCATTACAAAGGTCCTCCTAAACATAATAAATAAATTTATCTTGATTTTTCTTAAAAGCAACTAATCCTATTACTAGAAAAATTACAGAAGATATGCCACAAACTGCAAAAGTAAATGCACTTGGCATTTGATGATATAAAATTATTTTTCTAATAAAATCAATATAATGATACATAGGATTTAATTTTAAAATTAACTGAAATTTTGCAGGAATTATAGCAATATCGTACATAATAGGGGTTAAGTAAGTCCAAAGAGTTAAAACAATGCTATAAATATAAAACATATCACGTAAAAACACAGATATAGTGGCAAGTATTAAGCCCATTCCTAGTGTAAACATAAACAAACAAATATATGCATATGGCAATACCAAATGATATATATTAATTCCAGTTCCAGTTGCAAAGATTACTATATATAAAGGAATTAAAGTAAGCAAAAAGTTTATTCCCACAAATAAACACTTTGAAAGCGGGAAAATATACTTTGGAATATATATTTTATTTATTAAAGAAAAGTTTGCAACAATAGAACTCATTGCAAGATTTGAAGCTTCACTAAAATAATTAAACATTATTAAACCACTTAAAACATAAACAAGGTAATTTACTCCTGGGGTACTAAACTTAAAAATATTAGAAAAAACAAGAGCCATTACTGCCATGTTTAAAACTGGGTAAAGCAAACTCCAAAGAACACCTAATACAGACCTTTTATATTTTACTTTAAAATCTCTACTAATTAATTGTTGTAATAAAAATGAGTATTTTTTAAAATTAGCTATAATATTTTTAAAAAACATTTAAACCTCCAAAAAGCAATTAAAACTATTTATTGTCTTCGCTATTTATTTTTAAAATATCTTTATATCCAATAGCAATTACTGCTACAACCATAAGTGCAAATGAAAGTGCTTTCCAAATACCACTTTCAAGCAAAATAATTGCAAACATTCCACAAGTTGCACTTAATCCATACAATATATATACTGCCTGTTTTTGAGTATATCCTTTTTTCATAATTTTATGATGTAAATGCTCCTTGTCTGCTTTAAAAACACCACTTATTGATTTTGTTTTTATAATTCTTCTAAAAATGGCAGAGATTGTATCAAATAGTGGGAAAGCAAAAATTATTAAAGGAGCAATTAAAACAATTGCTGTGTATGTTTTTGCAACTCCTAAAATTGAAATAATAGATAATGAAAAACCTAAAAAATTAGAACCCGTGTCACCAATAAATGTTTTGGCAGGATTAAAATTAAAAGGTAAAAACCCAAGTATAGATCCAGCTAAAGCAGTTATTAATATTATTGCAATTAAAGGAGAATCGTTTAATGTAAAAATTATTAATAAAGAAAGGCAAGAAATAGCACATATTCCTGAAGATAGTCCATCTAGCCCATCTATTAAATTAATGGCATTTGTAATTCCCACAATCCAAATAGTTGTTAAAATAATAGATACAAAGTCATGTGAAATTATATTTTCAAGACCAGGTACTGAAATTTTATCTATTCTAATGCCACTAAAAATTACAATTAAAGCCGATATAGTTTGTCCTAGTAATTTTACATATGGAGGAATTCCCTTCCAATCGTCAAAGAAACAAAAAGTGGAAAGAACAACAATTCCAATGAAAAATCCAATTAATTTAATATGATAATTATCAGTACCAACAAGACTTATACTACCTTCTATAGACATTACTATTAACAAATATATTGTTGATACTAAAAAACCAACAATAACTGCAATTCCGCCCAAGCCTAGGCATTGGAACATGGTGTATTTTTCGGGTATCTTTTGGAATGTCAAGTGCACCTATTTTTTTAGCAAACCTTACTGTATACGGCGTAATTACAAATGCAGTTATAAATGCAAGTAAAAATGCAATTGCAATATCTCCCCACATAGGAAACCTCCTAATTAAATCTTTCGTAAAAATTGTACATTCAAAACACTATTTTGTCAACAAAAAATACAAGACTTGAAGGGAGAATAAAAGCGCTGTGACAAATAAATATAAATAAATAAAAACACAGTGTTGCATAAAGTAACAAATAATGATAAAATATACCTGAATTGTGTGTAAAAGGTGAAATATAAATGCGTACTAAAATTCTAAGAATAGGAATTTTTATAGGGAAACAAAACTTAAACTTTATTTACTTTTTTATGAAACTATTTCCTACTAAAAATAAAATTTCATTATTAAGTAGGCAAGCAGATAGTGAAAGTATAGACTTTAAATATATATCAAAAGAGATAGTTAAAAGAAATGCAAATATAGAAATTAAAGAATTATGTAAAGCTTTAAGAAAAGAACCTTTAGAAAGACTAAAGTATTGTGGATACATATTAAAATGTATGTATCATATTGCTACATCTAAAGTGTGCCTATTAGATGGGTATTCTATACCTATTAGTATACTAAAACACAAAAAAAACTTAGAAATTATACAAATATGGCATGCATCAGGAGCAATAAAAAAATTTGGATATCAATCACTAAATAAAAAGGAAGGCAGAGGAATTGGTGTTGCAAAAGTTATGCAAATGCACAAAAATTACAGCCATGTGATTGCACCAAGTAAAGCAACTGCAAAATTTTACGAAGAAGCATTTAATATAGAAAAAGAAAAAATAGTTTTAAATGGTTTGCCTAGATTAGACTATATTTTAGATAAAGAGCAAGAAACTGTTCTTACAAAAAAATTCTATAAAGACTATCCAAAGTACAAAAATAAAAAGATAATATTATATGTACCAACATTTAGAAAAGAATCAGATAATAGTACATATTTAAAAAAACTAATTAATAGCATAGATTTTTCAAAATATGCACTTATTATTAAGCCACATCCATTAGATAAAACTAAAAATATTTTTAAATACACAGTAAATAAAAAATACAGTACATATGATTTGTTAAAAATTGCAGATTACATTATAACAGATTATTCAGCAGTGGCCTTTGAAGCAAGTATATTAGATAAGCCTTTATATTTTTATGTGTATGATGTAGAAGAATACGAAAAAGTAAGAGGGCTAAATGTAAATCTATTTAAAGAAATGAAAAGTTCAACAAGCAAAAACATTAAAGATATAATTAAAAATATAGAAAACAACGAATATAACTTTGAAGAATTAGAAAAATTTAAAACAAAATATATGGGTAAAGATTACTTTAATAATACTAAAAAATTAGTAGATTTTATATTTAAATATTTAGATAAAGATGCAAAAGATGAAGGAATTAAAGAAGAAACTTATAAACATAACAAAGAAAAAATTAATGCTTAAAATAGAAGTATTAATATATAGAAAATATAAAATTTAATAACGGAGGCAACTAATGATACATTTAAAAAGAAGATTAAAAATATATTTAAAAGGGCTAGCAAAAGAAAATATTTTTTTTAGAGGGATAATTAGAAGTATTTTTGATTTTTATAAAGAAATAAGATATAAAGTAGAAACAATAGGGAAAAGAGTTAATAACAAAACAATAATTTTTTCATGCTTTAATGGAAATTCTTATGCAGATAGTCCGAAAGCACTATATGAATATATGCTTCATGATGAAAGATTTGATGATTACACATTTGTATGGGATTTCAAAGATGTAAAAAGATATGAAAAAATTTTAGCACAAAATAAAAACACTATAATTGTAAAAAGAGGAGCAAAACAATATAGAAAATATGTTGCAATAGCAAAGTATTGGATATTTAATTTTAAAATTGATGATTATTTAAAACCTAAAAAAAACCAAGTTTTTGTACAATGCTGGCATGGTACACCTCTGAAAAGGCTGGGCTGTGATTTAATACATTTTGATAATGTATTAAATACTATGGAAGGAATGCAAAAAAGATATAAAAAAGAAGCAAAAAAATTTTCATATTTCATATCACCATCCAGATATGCTAGTGAAAAATTTATATCAGCATGGAATTTGAAAGAAATAAATAAAGAAGATTGTATAATAGAAGAGGGATATCCAAGAAATGATTTTTTATATAGTTATACCAAAGAAGATGTGGATAAAGTAAAGCAGAAAATATTTGGTTATTACTATTTGCCTTACGAAAAAGAGGTAAAAAAGAAAAAAATAATATTATATGCTCCAACATATAGATCAAATCAACACGAAACTGGTTTAGGATATGTATATAAAGAAGAAGTAGACTTTGATAAATTACAAAAAGAACTTGGAGATGATTATATTATTTTATTTAGAGCTCACTATTTTGTGGCCAATTCATTTGATTTTGAAAAATATGCAGGATTTGTATATGATGTTTCAAAAATAGATGATATAAATGAACTATATATAATATCAGATATTTTAATTACAGATTATTCTAGTGTATTTTTTGATTATGCAAATTTAAAAAGGCCTATGATTTTCTATATGTACGATTTAGAACATTATAGAGACGAATCTAATGGCTTTTATATTGATGTAGAAAAAGAGTTGCCTGGTAAAATTGTTAAAACACAAGAAGAATTAATGCAAGAAATAAAAAATATAAGTGCTAATTTTAAATATGATAAAAAATATGAAGAGTTCAATAAAAAATATAATTATTTAGATGATGGAAATGCAAGTAAGAGAGTAGTAGAAAGGATAATAAATTTTGATTGAAAAGGGTAATAGTGTGACAAATAAGAGAAATTTAAATTTAGATTTAATAAGATGTGTAGCGGTTATTCTTGTTATATCAGTTCATTTTTTGCATAATAATGAATTTTACGAAAACATATTAGTTGGAAAGAAAATGTTTTTGATGACTATGATAAGAACTTATTCTATGATATGTGTTCCGCTGTTTTTAATCTTAACGGGATATTTAATGAATAGAAAAAAATTAGAAAAAAGATATTATAAAGGAATAATAAAAACGTTATTAATTTATATAATTGCTTCAATTTTCTGTATACTATTTAAAAAATATTATTTAAACAGCAACGTAACAATAAAAACAGCTATTTTAGGGATATTTAGTTTTAAAAATGCTAATTATTCATGGTATATAGAGATGTATATAGGATTATTTATATTAATACCATTTTTAAATATGATTTACAATAATTTGAAGGATAGAAAAGATAAGAGAAAATTAATTGCTACATTTATGATCTTGACTACTTTACCAAGTGTATTAAATATATTTAAGATTAGTGGACAAAATGCATATGATAAATTAACGATAGATTGGTGGAAAAACTTATATCCTATTACATATTACTTTATGGGAGCATATCTGTGTGAATATAAAAATCAAATGAACTTAAAGAAAAGTACAAATCTTATATTGATAATATTTATAATAATTTTATCTACAATATTTAATTATTCTAGAAGCTATGGTAAACTGTTTGAAAAAGGAGCTTATGTACAATTTGAATCATTAGAAAATGTGTTATTAGCAGTTATGGTGTTTTTATTTTTTAATAATTTAAAATTAGATAGAGTACCTCAAATTATATCTAGGCTAATAATTAGAGTTTCAAAGTTATCTTTAGGAACTTATTTAATATCAAGTATATTTGATACAATTTTTTACAAAAAATTAAATGAACAAATACTTAACGTTCCTGATAGAGTTAAATATTATTTATTGATAGTTTTAACAGTATTTTTTTGCTCTCTATTTACAGCGTGGATCATGGACATAATTGCAAACTTTATTTTAAAGATATTAGAGAATACAAGAAATAAATATAAAATAAGAAAGGAGACCACAAATGCAATTAAATAACAATTATATATGGCTTTTTAGTGAGAATTTAAGTAGTACGCATAATAATAATTCTTTTTATTTTTGGAAAGAAATAGTGAATAAAAAAGATGGTATTGATAAATATTTTATTTTAAAAAAAACAAAAGAAAACATAAAATTTGTGAAAACTTTAAGTAAAAATGAGAAAAAATATATAGTCTGGAGGAATAGTATAAAGCATTTTAAATTATATTTTAATGCGGATATGTTTTTTGTTACTTTAAGTTACAAAGATGTACAACCAGAGGAATATATAAGGCATAAATTTAATTTTAAAATAAATAAGCCAGTAATATATTTACAACATGGAACAACAGCAATAAAACAATTAGGATATACGTATAATAGTTATAATAACAATATGTTTAGATTTGTTTATTATAATAAAAATATTAAAGATGATTTAATTGAAAAAAATAAATTTAATGAATACCAATTATATTATGGAGAATATCATCCTAGGTACAAAGAGATGTTATTGAAAAAAGAAAAATTCGATAAAGAGAATAAACATAAGCAAAAAGAATTTTTGTGGTTCTTAACGTGGAGAGAATATTTTGGTGACAATATATCAACAAAAGTTTTTTTAAGAAAAATAAAAAGCATTGTAAAGAATGAAGAGTTGTTAGAATATTTAATAAAACACAATATAAAATTAAATATCGTTTTGCATACTTTTTTTAAAATGGAAGAAGTAAAACAATTGATTAAAGATATGCAAGATAATGAAAATATTAATTTTACATACCAATCAGAAATAGATGTTATGGATAAAATTATTAAGTGTGATTTATTAATTACAGATTATTCTTCTGTAGGATTTGACTTTTCTTTTCTAAAGAAACCAGTAATCCTTTTTCAGCCAGATCTAGAAATATATATGAATAAACGAAAAATGTATTGTAGTAAGGAAGAGATGGAAAAAAACAATATAGAAGATGAGGATGAGTTAGTTAGTGTTATAATAAATGAAAATTACAAATTAAATGAATTTTTCATGTCTAGATTACCAAAACAAATAGATTATGATTATGTGAAAACAGGCAAACATATAGAAAAACTTTATTTATATTTTTATAGATTACAGAAAAATAAAATTACATTTTTAGGCTATAATTTCTTTGGAATAGGAGGTACAATAACAGCGACTATGGCGTTAGCAGAAGCTCTTTTAGAAAAAAACTATTTGGTTGAACTGATTTCGTTAAAAAAAATTAAAAGACTTTCTATTTTCCCAGCAGCGTTAACTGTTAATGGATTATATTCGCAAAATTCAAGAAAAGATAAAATTTTAATGAAATTTTTGAAAAATAAGAATAAATTTGGATACTTAAAATATGATTCTAACGTTGACTTTCTTAAGCCCATTGCCGGATATAGACTGGATAGTTTAATGAAAAATATTAAAAGTAAAGTTGTTATATCAACAAGAGAGTCTATGCATTTAATATTAAATAATGCTACATCTGGCCATATTAAAGAAAAAATATATTTTTATCATTGCGATGCTGAAGCAATAGAAAAAAATTTCCCAAAATTAATAGGTGAGCTTAAGAAGGAAAAGTTGGGTAAAGTTATTTTTGTTACTGAGAAAAATAAGAATAAATATAAAGAAATATTTGGATATGATAATTACTGTAAATCATTAGTATTAGGTAATTCGATTCAAAGTTGTAAAATGATAAGTAGGAATGAGATAGAGGCTATAGAGGCAATTAGCACCGAAAAAGAAATTGATGTGCAAAATACTTCAATTAAATTAAAATATAGGGGAGCCTACTTGCTAAGAATCAACAATGATAGAAAAGGAGATATAGATAACCTAATAAAATTTGGAAAGTATTTAAAGGATAATAATATTAAAAATATAGAAATAAATGTTTATGGGAAAGGCAATTATGTTAAAGAATTTATTGACAGAATAGTAAGCGAAAAATTAGAGGAAATAATTTTTTATAGAGGATATACAAATGATATAAAGAGCACTTTAAAATTAAACGATTGTTTGATGGATTTTTCTCTAATTAATTCCTTTGGGATGACTTATGTAGAAGCAATTTTAAATGGTAAGCCGGTATTTTGCATGAGAAATACTGGATCTTTAGAGGTTTTAAGAGATTTTCCAGAGGTATATATAGATTCATTTGATGATCTAGTTCAAAAAGTGTACAGTTTACCAAATATATCAGTAGAAAAATTGAGAGAAAATTATGATATGATATATAAAAAGTACTCAAGAGACGTAATAAGTAAAAAGATGATAAAATTTATGGAGGAATGATTAGTGAAAAGAGTATTAACATATGGAACGTTTGATTTATTACATTATGGACATATTAGATTATTAAAAAGAGCAAAAGAATTAGGAGATTATTTAATTGTAGCATTATCTACAGACGAATTTAATGAAATAAAAGGTAAAAAGGCATATCATAATTATGAAACTAGAAAAAAGATGCTAGAAGCTATAAGATATGTAGATTTAGTAATTCCAGAAAATAATTGGGAACAAAAAATAGATGATGTAAAAAAATATTTTGTAGATGTAACAGTAATGGGAAGTGACTGGGCAGGAAGTGATAGGTTTGATTATCTAAAAGATTATTGTGAGCTTGTTTATTTAGATAGAACAGAAGGAATATCTACTACAAAAATAAAAAATGATTTAGGTTTGCAAGAGCCAATAAATGGAGTGGACCAAATACCAGAGGAAAATAGTACAAAAAAATAATAGGAGAATAAAAGTGAAGGTTTTAAAAGAAATAATAAAAGATCATATTGAGTACAGAAAACAAATATTTAAACTTGCAAAGTCTGATTTAGCAAAGACATATAGAGGCTCAGCACTTGGTTGGTCTTGGGCAATTATAAAACCAGTAGTTACAATATTTGTATATTGGTTTGCATTTGAAATTGGATTAAGAGCAGGAAAAGATGTTAATGGATTTCCATTTTTCCTATGGCTTATTGCAGGTGTAGTTCCATGGTTTTACATGGGAGATATGATAACAGGAGGAACAAACTGTATAAGAAGGTATAGTTATTTAGTTACAAAAATGAAATTTCCTGTATCTACAATACCAACATTTGTAAGTTTATCTAATTTAACTGTTAATTTAATACTACTTGCAATTGTAATTATAATATTTGCATTATTTGGATTTGCACCAGATATTTATATGTTGCAATTACCTTTTTACATATTACTATCTTTTATATTTTTTACATTATGGTCTCTTTTTGCTTCTTTTATTGGAGCAATTAGTAAAGACTTTGTAAATTTAGTAAAATCATTTATAACTGCAATTTTTTGGCTATCTGGAATACTATGGAATGCAGAAGCAGTAGCTATTCCATGGCTTAAAAAACTTTTAATGTTAAATCCGGTAACATTTTTAGTAAATGGATTTAGAAATTGCTTTATAAATAAAATATGGTTCTGGGAACAACCTAAAAGACTGATGTATTTTGCTATAATAACCTTTATTCTTTTCTTACTCGGATTATGGTCATATAAAAAATTAAGAAAGGATATTGCAGATGTCTTGTAGTTCAAACAATAAAAGGTTAATATATGTTGATTTGATTAAAATTATTGCAATAATAGGAGTAATATTCATACATGTATCTGCAGAATATTGGTATAAAGTTCCAATAACATCCAATAGATGGGAAGCCATGAATTTCTGGAATGCTATAGGAAGATGTGGAGTAGATATTTTTGTAATGTGTAGCGGAGTATTATTTTTAAGTAAAAAAGAATTATCATATAAGGATTTATTTAAAAAATATATTCCAAGATTATTAATAGCTTTTATAACATGGACATTTATTTATTCATTAATTAAAGCAGATTTTAATATAACACAATCCTTTTTGTCATTAAAAAAAGGATTACCAAGAGCACACCTATGGTTTTTAATAATGATAATAGGGATATATTTAGTGCTACCAATAATAAGAATTTTTATTAAAAATGCTAGAAAAAAAGATATTGAATATTTCCTATTGTTATTTTTTATTATACAAGGCACTTTGCCTTTTTTGCAAGAATTTGAATGTTTTAACTGGATTAAAAATTATTATAAACATATACATCCTGCAATGATTACTGGTTATATTGGCTACTTTGTTTTGGGATATTATCTAAATGAGTATAAAACAAGTAATAAAAATAAGATAATTATAGTTATGTTAGGGGCAATTTCCATTGTTGCGACTGTTTTATTAAATTTAAATGAAGCAAGGCAATTATCAAAACCAACTACAGTGTTTTTTAATAATTTGTATATAAACATAGGTTTATATAGCACGGCAGTATTTTTGATAGTAAAAGAATTTTGTGATAAAGTTAGATTTAATGAAAAAAGCAAAAAAATAATATCAAAAGTTGGAAGTTTAATATTTGGCGTATATCTGATACATATGATTGTAAAGGACATTTTAAATTCATATGATGTAAATTCATTAATGTATAATACATATATATCTATACCAACAGTAAGCATAATAATATTTATTATATCGTTAGGTTTAACATACATAATTTCGAAAATTCCATTTGTAAGGAGAATAGTTTTATAAGGAGAACTAAAATGAGCGAAAACGTAATAGAATTTAAAAATGTAACTAAAATATATAAATTATATAAAAACGATAAAAGAAGGTTGCTTTCTATATTTATTAAAAAAATACCATATAAAGAAAAGAAGGCAGTAAATAATATTTCTTTTGAAATAAAAAGAGGAGAAGCGGTAGCAATCTTTGGAAAAAATGGAGCTGGAAAATCTACTGTACTTAAAATGATTACAGGTGTAACATTTCCTACAACAGGTACTATTGATGTAAAAGGAAGAGTAAGTGCACTTTTGGAACTAACATCTGGTTTTGATTCTGAATTTACAGGAAGAGAAAATATTTATTTAAAGGGAAGGATTTTAGGGTTAAAAGAACACGAAATAAAAAAACTAGAACCTAAAATAGTTAAATTTGCAGAACTTGAAGAATATATAGATCAACCTGTAAGGACGTATTCTAGTGGTATGAAAGCAAGGCTTGGATTTTCTATAAATGTTAATATAGAGCCAGAGATACTAATAGTTGACGAAGCATTAAGTGTTGGGGACGAAGAATTTAAGAAAAAGTGTAGAGAAAAGATAAATCAAATTGTGGAGAAAGATAATGTAACTTTATTATTTGTAACACATTCTACAAGTGTTGCAAAAGAATTTTGCAGACGTGGTATTGTAATGAAAAAAGGTAAAATAATATGCGACAAAAAAATAGATGAAGCAATAGAAGAATACAATAAAACAATAAAAAAATAAGTATTATAAAAGGAGCAAAAATGGAAAGAGGAAAACATACTACAAATAGAAAGAAAATAAGAAAAAAGAAAAAAGGGAAAGTATTAAAAAGAATATTTTTTACATTATTATTTATAATTTTAATAGTTGCAGGGATCGCTTTTGGATTTATGAAAAGCAAGCTAGATAAAATAGAATATACATACATCCCATTGGAAGATATAAATATGAACCACGGAATTGCGGAGAGCTTAAAAGGGTATAGAAATATACTTTTATTAGGAGTAGATTCAAGAGATGTTACTACAAATGACGGATCAAGAAGTGATGCAATTATAATTGTAAGTATAAATAAAGAAACAAAAGATGTTAAACTTGTTTCTGTATATAGAGATACTTATTTAGACTTAGGAGAAGAACACGGATTAGATAAAATTACTCATGCACATGCATATGATGGGCCAGCACTTACAATAAGTAGTTTAAATAGAAACTTAGATTTAAATATATCAGAGTATGTTACAGTTAATTTTGAAATAGTTGCAGAAATAATAGACATGATGGGCGGAATAGAAATAGACATAGATTCTTCCGAGCTATCTCAAATGAATAAATATATAAAAGATACTTCAAAACATACAGGAATAGAATCTAAAACTTTAACACATTCTGGACTTCAAACATTAGATGGAGTACAAGCAGTTACATATTCTAGAATTAGAAAAACTGCAGGAGGAGACTATAAAAGAACAGAACGTATGAGGACTGTTCTAACAAAAACATTTGAAAAAGCAAAAAAAATGAGTTTATCTGATATAAATAAAATAGCAGACACAGTTTTACCACAAATACAAACAAATATTACTCAAGGGGAAATAATGTCTTTAATTTCGCAAATGTTATCTTATAATGTTAAAGATAGTATAGGATGGCCATACGAAACAAAAGGAATAACATTAGATAGATGGTATGGAGTACCAGTAACACTAGAATCTAATGTAAAGAAACTTCATGAAGAAATGTTTGGAAAAGTAGATTATGTACCAACTAAAACGGTACAAGACATAAGCGATCAAATAATTGAAGAAACTGGATATATAGAATAAAAGGAAGAGATTTAATACTCTTCCTTTTTGCTAGATTTTTGTTTTTTTAGAACTAATATAAGCAATTGAAATTGTAGAAACAACTAATGTTAATATTGCTAAACCTAAATAGCTATCTACACCAGTTTCAGGCATTTCATCTGCAACGTTATCTGGCTCAGGTTTAGTTTCAGGAATAGTTTGATCTTGCATAGAAATTTTTACATAAATAGTAGTATCAGAAGTTATTGCTGTGTTAAAATCAAAAGCATCAGTATATTCAGCATTTGTATAGAAACTATCCACTATTTGGTTTTCTTTTAATTCCATATGAGATTTTAATAAATCTGCTGTAATTTTTTCTCCAGAATTTACTGTTATTTTATTTGTTATATCATTATAGAATATTGTTACAATAAGTTTTTGAGTATCAACATTTGGTGTTGCTTTTTCTGGGATAGCTGTTTCAGAAATTATATTATTATTTGAGTCTGTTAAAACTACCTTATTTCCTGCAAGAACAATTTTGTTTGTAGTAGAAGAAGAGTTAGTTATAGTGAAATCTGTAAGATGTCCATTTTCGGCAGGACGAATTACATTCTCGTTTGATTCTGTTGTTAAAACACCATTCATTACTAGTGTTGGGTTATTAGTAGCAGATGCACCTTTATCAATTTCGATACCATTATTTTCTCCAGTACCATTTTTACCTAAATGTAATTTCTTTACTTCAACTTTACCACCATTTGCAAGAACTGCTCCATATTTAAAACCTGATATTGAAACATTATCAAGAATTACTGTTGCACCATCATAAGACTGTACACCATATTTTGGACCATTTTTTAAATTAATATTTTTAAGTGTAAGTTTTGCATCAGAAAGTTGAGCTGTAAACATGGTTTGATTTCCAGATGTTGATGTCCAATCATTTGACCCAACAACATTATGACCATTACCATCAATTGTTAATTCTTTAGCAATTACAATAGGTTTTGTAACAGTTATATCATTTTGCAAGGTAATAGTTGCACCATAATCAGCACTTGATACTGCACTGTTTAAACTTTCTTCATCATAAACAGTTGTTGCAGCATTACTAAAATTTGGCATTAATAGTGCAAAAGCAATTATTGCTATAAAAAATAAAATGAATTTGATAGTTTTATTCATTTTTTTCACCTCCATCAAAAATTATTTTTTCCTATTTTATTTTTAATATTTACAAAAAAAATCAAAAAAATTTTCCAATTTTTTATTGTTCAAATTAAAATTTAAAATGTAGAGTAATTGTAGGGGCGGACGTCTCTGTCCGCCCGTTCTTCGTAGAAATTTCTAAATATAAATCATTATCTGTTAAAAACATAAATTTATTTAGGCTCCTCGGCTCAATACGCGTTTCAGCAATTCTAGCGTTAAATTGAACGAGCCTCTCGGTTTCCGCTTCCTCCTTCAATTTTCCTTAAGAATTGCACAAACGCTCCAATCACATTCGTCGCTTCATAAATTGATGTATTTTAACAGATTTATAATATTATGGCATTTAATATTAAAAATTATAAAATAATATGAACAATAACTAAAAAAACCCTATTTCCGTAATAAATTAATGAATTTATTTAAGAAAAAACTATTTTCATTTATAAGAAAATGTTATAAAATAAGCAGGAAAGAAATAATATTGTATTAAATAAAATTAAAGGAGAAATATGGATAATAAAAAAATAGATGTTGATAAAATTTTAGAAATATGCAACGGAGAATTAATAGTAGGAGATAGAAAAAAAGAAATAACTTCTTTTTCCAAGGATACAAGAACAATACAAAATGGAGATATGTATTTAGCAATTAAAGGCGATAGAGTAAATGGTAATAATTATATAGAAAATGCCTTTGAAAAAGGAGCAATTGGGTGTATTACAGATGAAGAAATTAACAAGAATATAATAAATAAATATAACAATAAAATTATTATAAAAGTAAAAGATACAATAAAAGCTTTACAAAATTTAGCAAAATACAAAAGAAGCATGTATGATATTCCAGTAATTGCAGTAACTGGCAGTGTTCGGAAAAACTAGTACAAAAGATATTATAGCAAATGTATTATCTCAAAAATTTAATGTATTAAAAACAGAAGGAAATTTAAATAATCATATTGGCTTGCCACTAACACTATTAAAATTAAAAGATCATACAGCAGTAGTTGTAGAAATGGGAATGAATCATTTTGGTGAAATTAGTTTGCTTACAAATATTGCAAAACCAACAGGCTGTGTAATAACAAATATTGGTACTTCGCATATAGGAAATTTGGGATCTAGAGAAAATATACTAAAAGCAAAATTAGAAATTTTGGAAGGTTTAAACGAAAATGGTTTTGTTTTAATTAATAATGATAATGATTTATTAAATGAATGGGCAAAAGAAGAAAATAAATATAAAATATACACTTATGGAATAGAAAATAGTAGTAATTTTGCTGCAAACAATATAGAGCAATTAGAAAATAGTAGTATATTTAATATTAATAACATAAAAATAAAAGTACCAATAGCAGGAAAGCATTTTATATATAATGCAATTTGTGCGTTTGCAGTAGGAAGTTTGCTAGGTATAGAGACAAATAAGATAGTAAAGGGAATTAATGAATTTAAGTTAACAGAGAAAAGGATGGATATAGAAGTTATAAAAAATAATATAAAAGTAATTAACGATAGCTATAACGCAAGTTATGATTCAACGAAAGCAGCATTGCAAGTAGTAGATAAAACCGAAGCAAAAAGAAAAATAGCAGTTTTAGGAGATATGCTAGAACTGGGAGAATATGCAGAAGAATTACACGAAAAAGTTGGAGAAGAAGTTGTAAAAAATAAAATAGATATATTAATTACAGTAGGTAAACTTGCAAAAAATATTGCAAAAAGAGCAAAAGAAATGGGACTAAAAAATATATACAGCGTAGAAAATAACGAAGAAGCAGTATTAATATTAAACAAAATATTAAGTGAAGGGGATTTAATTCTGTTAAAAGCTTCTAATGCCATGAATTTTAGTAAAATTTTAGAAAAAATAAAGTAGGTAGTAAAAATTTTTGCCTAAAAACAAAAATATAAAGACGTTTTTCTTATGTCTAATTGGAGGTATAAAAATGAGCAAAATTAAAGTTGGAGTTATATTTGGAGGAATGTCAACAGAGCATGATGTTTCAATAGTTTCAGGAACATCAATAGCTAAAAACATAGATAAAAATAAATATGAGGTTTTACCTATATATATAGATAGTAATGGAAATTGGTTTGAATGCTTTAATATTTCAAAAAAATATGAAGTAGGAGATAAAATAGAAAATACTAGTAAAATAGACAATTTAATGGAGTATCTTAAAAAACTAGATGTAATATTTCCTGTTTTACATGGGCTATATGGGGAAGACGGAACTGTGCAAGGGTTATTTGAACTTTTAAAAATTCCATATGTGGGATGCAAGGTGCTTGCTTCAAGTGTAGCAATGGATAAAGTATATACTAAAATAATTTTTGACAAGGCAAATATTAAACAAGCAAAGTATGAGTATATAAGAAAATACAAAAACGAATATATTTATATAGACAAGCAATTTAATGAAAAAAGATATAAATTAGATGAGGTATGCAAAATTATAGAAAAAAATTTAACATATCCTATGTTTATAAAACCATCTAATTCAGGCTCATCAGTTGGAATAAATAAAGCAAATAATGTTTGTGAATTAGCAGAATATATAGAATATGCATCAAAATATGATTCAAAAATTTTAATAGAGGAAAATTTGGTAGGAAAAGAAATAGAATGTTCAGTTTTAGGAAATGAGGATGTTGAAGCTTCATGTGTTGGAGAAATTGCTCCAGCAGAAAGTTTTTATACATTTGATGCAAAATATAAAAATTCAGAGTCAAAGCTTACTATACCAGCAAATATTAATGCTGAGCTTGCAGATAAAGTAAGAAAAACAGCAATAAAAGCATTTAAAGCAATTGACGGAAAAGGACTTTCAAGGGTGGACTTTTTTGTAAATGAAGAAACGCAAGAAATATATATAAATGAAATAAATACTATGCCAGGTTTTACAGCAATTAGTATGTACCCAAAATTGTGGGAACAAGTAGGAGTAACATATCCTGAATTACTAGATAAATTAATTAAATTAGCATTAGAAAAATAGTAAGGGCAGAATTCATTTTCGCCCGAAAAAAATAATTTAAATATTACAATTAGAATAGAAGAAAGGATTAAAAATGGAATTAGAACAAATACAAAAATATATAAAAGAACATTTATCAGAAAAAAGGTATAACCATAGTGTTGGAGTAATGGAACGTTCAGAAGAACTTGCTAAAAAATACGGAGCAGATGTAGAAATAGCAAAAAAAATAGGAATAGCTCATGATGTGGCAAAAGAAATGGCGGAAGAGGAAAAATTAAAATATGTAGAAGAAAACAATATAGAAATAGATGAAATAGAAAGAAAGAACACACCACTTTTGCATGCAAAAATAGGAAAAGATATAGCTATTAAAAAATTTGGCTTTAGCGAAGATATGGGACAAGCAATAGCAGAACATACAACGGGAAATAAAAATATGGGTATTTATTCTAAAATATTATTTATAGCAGATAGAACAAGCAAAGATAGAAACTTTGAAGATTTAGAACAGTTAAATAATTTAGCAGATAAAGGAATTGACGAAGCAGTGTTATACATTCTAGATAAAAAAATAGAACTACAAATAAAAAAAGGAGCATTAATTCATTTAAATGGAATAATTGCTAGAAATTATTTATTAGAAAACAGACAAAACAAATTGTAATTTGCTTTGCAAATTACAATTTAACATACAAAAAAAGGAGGATAATAAATGAGATTTATACATATGGCAGATATACATCTAGATACTCCATTTACTGTGTTAGGGGGTAAAAAAGACTTTGCCAACATAAGGCATTTAGAGCAAAGGCAAGTTTTTAAAGAAGCAATTGAATATATACAAAAAGAAAAAATCCCCTTTTTATTTATAGCCGGAGATTTATACGAGCAAAAATATATTAGAGAAAGTACAATAGAATATATTAATAATTTATTTACAGAAATTCCAGAAACAAAAATATTTATTGCCCCTGGTAATCATGACCCATTTTTAAATAATTCTTATTACAATAATTATAATTGGAATAAAAATGTAACAATATTTAATCAAGAAGTAAAAACAATTGAATTTGAAGATGTAGATATTTATGGTTTTGGATTTTCTGATTTTTATTGTACAGATTTTGATATTAATAAAATAAAAATAAAAAATAAAGAAAAAATAAATATTTTAATTATTCACGGTTCGTTAGATGCAAGTAAAACCTTAGAAATGCAATATAATCCAATAAAAACGAACGAATTAAAAAATATTGGCTTTGATTATGTTGCTTTAGGACATATTCATAAAGCTAATTTTGAGAATAATGAAAATAATTTTATTTATCCAGGGTCATTAATTTCATTTGGTTTTGATGAACTTGGTGAACATGGAATGTTAGACGTAGAAATAAATAAAAATAATTCAGAAAAAAATAATTTAAATAATAAAAAAATAATAAAAAATAATATAAAAATTAATTTTATTAAATTAGATAATAGAATTTTTGAAGAAAAAAATATAAATATTTCTGAAATTAATTCAGAAGAAGAATTAATTGAAAAAATAAATGAAATAAAATTAGAAAAAAATAAATTTTATAAAATAATATTAATTGGACAAAAAAATATAGAGATAAACACATCAAAACTATGTAAACTTATTGCCGATAAAAATATATTAAAGATAAAAGATAAAACAGAAACAAAATACAATATTGACAAAATAGCAACACAAAACAATCTTAAAGGTATCTTTGTAAAAAAGATGTTAGAGGATATAAAAGACGATAAAAGTAATAAAGAAGAGATTGAACAAGCAATAGAAATTGGATTAAAAGCATTTGAGTAAAAAGGAAAAAAATGTAATAAAAATTTAAAAATATGACCTGTGGATAACTAACGAATAATATAGGAAATTACAACTTTAGAAGACAAAACAAGAATTAAATGAAAAATACGAAGTTAAACCAAAAAGGAGCAAAAAAAGCCATAAAAGTTATGTAAACATAGTGTAAGTGAATATCTTTAGTAATATAAAGTTTTAAAAAAAACGTATAATAAACCAGATAGAAATTCTTACAAATTTATAAAATTATAGAAGTTAAAAACTATAAGAAAACTGCAAAACTTATGTAAACAAAAGTAAACCCTGTATTATGTAAAACTAGAAAAAACACAGAAAAATATTTAAAAATTATAAAAAATTAAATAATAATTTATCTTAAAATACAATTAATATTAAAATTAATTATTAAAAATAAAATATAATTAAAATAATTTATAAAAAATTTAAGAGGTGATTTTTTGGAAATAAATTATTTAAAAATAAATTCTTTTGGAAAATTAAAAAATAAAGAAATTAATTTAAATAAAAAAATAAATTTAATATATGGAAAAAATGAATCCGGAAAAACAACATTATTAAAATTTATTTATGGAATGTTTTTTGGAATTTCTAAAAATAAAAATGGAAAAGAAATATCAGATTTTGAAAAATATAAACCATGGGATACAGAAGAATTTTCTGGTAAAATTACATATAAATTAGATAATGGAGAAGAATTTGAAGTTTTTAGAAATTTTACTAAAAAAAGTCCGAAAATATATAATAGCAATATGGAAGATATTTCAAAAATATTTAATATGGATAAAAATAAAGGAAGCCAATTTTTCTATGATCAAACCAAAATAGATGAAAATACATTTACAGCTACAACATTGGTAGAACAAAAAAATATTGTATTAGATAAAAACAATCAAAATGTTTTAACACAAAAAATTGCAAATATATTTTCTACTGGAGATGACAATATATCATATAATAAGGTAATAAATAATTTATCTAAAAAATTAATTGAAGAAGTTGGAACAGATAGAACAAGCGAAAGGCCTTTAAATATTATTGTAGAAAAAATAAAAGAAATTGAACAATTAAAAAACGAAATTAATATTAGTGAAAATAAAAAAAATGAATTAGAAGAAAGAAAAAATAAAATAAAATATTCACAAAATACTTTAAATGAAAAAATAAATTTAATAAAAGAAATAATAGAATATAAACAAGAGGAAAATAAATTACAGGAAAAAATAAAAATAAATAATAATTTAAAAATAAATTATCAAGAAAAAATAAATAAATTAAAAAATAATTTAAAAATAAAAAATAACGATAAAAAAAATAACAAAAAAAATATTATTAATTTATTTTTAATTTCTATTTTAATTATTTTTAATATTTTAATTAATTTTATTAATATATCAAATATTATACAAAATATAATTATTTATTTTACAATTATTTATTTATTTTTATATTTTTTAATTTATTTAATTAAAAGTATAAAAAATAAAAAAAATAAAAATAAAATAAATATTGAAAAAATAAAAACAGAAAAAGAAATAGAAATATTAAATGAAAATATAAATAAAATTAATAATGAAATAAATAATCTAGAAAATAAAATAAAAAAACAAAATAATGAAAAAATAATTGTTTTACAAAATAAATATGAATTTAATAATTTAGAAATAATAAAATTATTTGAAAAAAATTTAATCGAAATTAATAAAGAATATGAGAATGAAAATAATTTATATAATAGTAATAATTTAGAATTAAATACAATATTGCTAGAAGAAAAAAATATTAATAATAATATTAATAAAAAAATTGAATATGAAGAGCAATTAAATTATTTAGAAGAAGAAAAAAAAGAATTAGAAAATTTAGCAGAAAAAATTAATATGGCAAAAAATACAATAGAAGAAGCGTATAATGATATGAAAAGAGAAATTACTCCTAAATTTACAAAAAATTTATCTAAAATTATAGAAACAATTACAGATGGTAAATATAACAAAGTAAAATTTGATTCAAATGAGGGGCTAATAATAGAAAAAGATAATGGAGAATATATAAATTGCAATAATTTAAGTATAGGTACAGTTGACCAATTATATTTAGCATTAAGAATTTCTTCTATGCAAGAAATTTCAGAAGAAAAAATGCCAATTATATTAGATGAAGCCTTTGCATTTTTTGATAATGAAAGATTAAAAAATATATTGTTATTTTTAGAAAATAATTATAAGGAAAACCAAATTATAATTTTTACGTGTTCTAATAGAGAGAAAGAGATTTTAGATAAATTAAATATAGAATATAATTTTATTAATTTATAAATTGTAATTTGTGTGTGAGGGGGGATTCTAGGGACTGCCCCTAAAAATCACCAAACATGGGGATTTTGGGGACTGTCCTGAATTCCCCTTGATAAATGAAAGAATATTGTGTATAATATTACATGTTAAAAAAATAAGGAGATATTTAAATTATGTTTCAAAAACTAGATGACGTTGAAAAACGATATGAAGAACTTAATAAAAAAATAAGTGACCCAGAAGTTATTGCAAAACAATCTGAATGGCAAAAATTAATGAAGGAGCATGCAGAAATTGCTGATGTGGCAGAAAAATATAAAGAATATAAAAAAGTAAAGGCAGACATGGAAGAAGCAAAAGCAATGATGGATGATAAAGAACTTAAAGAACTTGCAGAAGCAGAATATTTAGAAGACAAAGAAAAATTATCAAAAATAGAAGAAGAATTAAAGGTTTTATTAATACCTAAAGACCCAGATGATGACAAAAACATTATTTGTGAGATAAGGGCTGGTGCAGGAGGAGAAGAAGCTGCTTTGTTTGCAGGAACATTATTTAGAATGTATTCTATGTATGCAGAAACAAAACATTGGAAAATAGATATTTTAAATGAAAACGAAACGGGACTTGGCGGATATAAAGAAATAACATTTATGGTTACAGGTAAAGGAGCATATAGTAGATTAAAATTTGAAAGTGGAGTACATAGAGTGCAAAGAGTTCCAGACACAGAAAGTAGTGGAAGAATACATACTTCTACTGCAACTGTTGCAGTCTTGCCTGTAGTTGAAGATGTAGAAATAGAAATAAATCCAGCAGATGTTAAAATGGAAGTTTTTAGGGCATCAGGTGCTGGAGGACAGCATGTTAATAAAACTTCTTCTGCTGTAAGGCTAATACATGAGCCTACAGGAATTGTTGCAGAATGTCAAACAGAAAGATCTCAGCTTCAAAATAGAGAGTATGCAATGCGACTATTAAAATCTAGAATATATGAGCAAGAAAAAGCAAAACAAGATGCTGAGCTTGCAAGCGAAAGAAAATCCCAAGTAGGTACTGGAGATAGAAGTGAAAAAATAAGAACATATAATTATCCACAAGGAAGAATAACAGATCACAGAATAGGAATGAGCATATATCAAATGGAAAACTTTTTAAATGGGGATTTGGATGAAATGATAGATAATTTAATTGCAGCAGATAGAGCAGAAAAACTTAAAGGAGAGCAATAAAACATATTAAAATTACAAACAATTATAAATTGTGTAAAATAAGTAGCCGTAGTGACTTAAAATTACAAGGGCTACTATTTTATTACAAAAAGATTACAAAAAGATTACAAAAATGTAACATTACTATTGACTTTTTATTTAAAATGTAATATTCTTATTACGATAATTTTCTTATTAGTATTTAATGGATGAAATATACAAATACAAAAGTAAAGAATAATATTTAAAGTTATCTAAAAACGGAGGAATTTATCTTGGCTATAGGGGATATAATTGTAGGCATTGACATAGGTACATCTAAAGTTACGGCAGTAGTTGGAGAAGTAAACAGCTTTAATCAAGTAGAAATTGTTTCAACAAGTGAATGTAAATGTTTTGGAGTAAAAAAATCAAAAATAACGGACGAAGAAGAAGTAGCAGGAGCAATTTCGAATGTAATTGAGCAAGCAGAAGAAGAGTCAAATTTAAAGATTCATTCTGCATATGTTACAATACCAGGTAAATATGTAACTTTAGTACAAAATAGTATAGTAAAAGAAGCAAAAGATAAATATGCTGGTATTTCTACAAAGGACGTAACATCAGCTATTTTGCAAATTAAAGATATTGATGTACCAGATGATAAAGTTTTAATTGATATTATAGCAAATGAATTTTCTTTAGATAATGGAAGGATTATAGATGACCCAGTTGGGAGCCTTAGTTCTGCATTTACAGTAAAAGGTGAGGTCGTTTTAGCAGATAAAGAATATGTAAAGAAATTAACTTCAGTATTTAAGAAGGCAAATATAGAAATAGATGGAATAGTTGCAAATGTTCTTGCAGAAAGAGGATTAATATTAGACAAAAATGAGTTAAGAGACAATGTAATGATTCTAGATATAGGAGCAGGAAATACAGATATAGGAGTTTTTGAAGGAAAATCATTTATATATACAAATACTATTCCTCTTGGAGGAGATAATATTACTTCCGATATAGCATATGTATTTAATATTAGCGAAGAAGAAGCAGATAGGTTAAAAAGACAATATGGACTTGCTTTAAAATCTTTTATAGATAATGATACAGATATAATATTAAACACATATAAAGGAGAAGAAAGAACAAAAACTATTAAAAGTTCAGAATTAATAGATGTTATAGAAGCCAGAGTAGAAGAAATATTTTCTTTAGTAAATAAAAATATATCTAACGAAGGAATTAAATCTAATATAAACAATGTTGTTTTAACAGGTCAAGGAATTACTAATATAAATAAAAGTGATGTTGCAGGAAAAATAATCTTAAATATACCAGTAAAAATTTCAACAGGAAGATTAATAAGTACAATAAAACCAAATTATAGATCAAGCTATGCATTGGTAAAATATGTTGCATCAAGGCCATATGCAAAAACAGTATCAAGCAGTATAGATACAAAATCAGAAACAAACATATTAAAAACAATAATGGAAAGAATTAAAGAATTTTTCTATTCATAAAATTAAGTATTTAGTTTTAAATTTATAAAACAAACTAAATACAATAAATATGTTATAAATTTTAGAATATATAAATTGGAATTTGGCATATCAAATTCTAAAAAACAAAAATGAAGGAGGATTAAGCAATATGATAGAAACAGAAAACGAAGAAAACAACTACATGATGGATGGTACAGCAACAATAAAAGTAATTGGTGTTGGAGGAGCAGGAAATAACGCAATAAACAGAATGGTAGATGCAGGAATAAAAGGTGTAGAATTTATTGCAGTAAACACAGATAGACAAGCTCTTCAATTATCTAAAGCTAGTTCAAGAATACAAATAGGAGAAAAATTAACTAGAGGATTAGGAGCTGGAGCTAATCCAGAAATAGGAACACAAGCTGCAGAAGAAAGCAAAGCAGAAATTGCAGAAGCACTAAGAGGAGCAGATATGGTTTTTGTTACTGCTGGAATGGGTGGAGGAACAGGAACAGGTGCAGCTCCAATAGTAGCATCAGCTGCAAAAGAGCTTGGAATTTTAACAATAGGTGTTGTTACAAAACCATTTACATTTGAAGGAAAGAAAAGATTAAATCAAGCAGAAAAAGGAATTATTAATTTAAAAGAAAAAGTTGATACATTAGTTGTTATACCAAATGACAAATTATTGCAAGTAATAGATAGAAGAACATCAATTGTGGAAGCTTTTAAAATGGCAGATGATATATTAAGACAAGGTGTTCAAGGAATTTCTGATTTAATATCTGTACCAGGATTAATCAACCTAGATTTTGCTGATGTAAAAACAGTAATGCTAAATACAGGAATGGCACATATGGGAATAGGTAGAGCAAGCGGAGAAAACAGAGCAGAGGACGCTGCAAAACAAGCAATTCAAAGTCCATTACTAGAAACATCAATAGAAGGAGCAAGAGGAGTTATTATTAATATTACAGGTGGTAGCGAATTAGGATTACAAGAAGCAAACACAGCAGCAGAACTTATTCAAAGAAGTGTTGATCCAGAAGCAAATATTATATTTGGTGTTGTTACAGATGAGTCTTTAGGAGATGAAATAACAATTACAGTTATTGCAACAGGTTTTGAAAAAGAAGAACCACCAATTTCTAGTTTAGGTGTTGAGAATTTAGTAACAAATACATGGAATAAAAAAATAAATTCAATTCCAACATCAACAGAAAATAAAGATTCACAAGGAGATTTAGATATTCCATCTTTTTTAAGAAAAAAAGGAAATAAATAAGTAAAATAAATATTTAATAAAAAATAAAAAAAGAAATAATCTAATTTTGTAGATTATTTCTTTTTTTCGTGTTCAAAAAATGACACATTATTTATACAAGCTGTAGTAAAATACTTATTACCTTACCACTTAGGAAGATACATTCTACGAGGTGACGGAGTGACAATATATTTAGATATAATTTTTTTTGAAAATCTTTTTATGAACTATATTATTTTATTTGCTACTGAAACAATTCTAAAAAGTCAATTTAAAATAATAAGAACATTTTTGTCAAGCCTTATTGGAAGCGTATATGCAGTATTAACATATGTAACAGATATGGAAATATATTCAAGCATATTACTAAAAATAATTTTATCAATGAGTATGGTATATATAGCATTTAACAGTAAAAATTTAAAGAGCTTTTTTAAACAGTTGATTATTTTTTATTTAACATCTTTTACTTTTGGTGGAGTAGCGTTTGCTTTTGTATATTTTGTTAATCCACAAAACATATTATTTGAGAAAGGTGTGCTAATAACTACATATCCAATAAAAATAATATTAGTTGCTGGAATAATTGGA
The DNA here is from genome assembly GCA_944392485.1 of uncultured Clostridia bacterium. Lineage (GTDB taxonomy): Bacteria > Bacillota > Clostridia > TANB77 > CAG-508 > CAG-452. The sequence continues at coordinate 57,234 of CALXWO010000008.1, forward strand.
TTTTTAATTATAACAACAGCTTTTAAAAATATTAAAGGAAAATTAAGAAAAAAAGATATGTTTTGCAATATAAAAATAATTATTAACTCAAAAAGTGTTTATGTAAAAGCAATTATAGATACAGGCAACTTTTTAAAAGAACCAATAACACAAACTCCGGTAGTAGTAGTTCAAAAAAATGTTTTAAAAGGCGTAATTCCAAGTTATATATTAGAAAATATTGAAGATATTATAAATGGCAAAAGTGTAAATCTTTATGAATACATATCCAAAATAAGAATAATACCATTTACATCACTAGGTAAAGAAAACGGAGTATTACTAGGAATAAAAGCAGATAAAATTTTAGTAGAAGCAGAAGACAAATATATAGATATAAATAATGTAATTATTGGAATATATGATGGAATTTTAGAAAAAAACAAAAGATATATGGCACTACTGGGATTAGAGTTGTTAGAAAACAAAAAGGTAGAAAGTTTGTCATTTTAAAATTTAGATAGGAGGGTTATATATGAATATTTTTAAAATATTAAAAGAAAAAATTTCAACAATATATGTAAAATATTTAAATGATGAAGGAATAGATGTTTTTCCTATATATTATATAGGAGGAAGCCAAACACTACCACCTCCACTTGATGCAATTGAAGAAGAGAAATTAATAAAAAAATTAGCAAATCAGGATGAAGATGCAAAAAAAATTTTAGTAGAAAGAAATTTAAGACTAGTTGTATATATAGCAAAAAAATTTGAAAATACAGGAGTTGGCATAGAAGATTTAGTTTCAATTGGGACAATTGGGCTTATGAAAGCAATTAATACTTTTAATACAGGTAAAAATATAAAGCTTGCTACATATGCGTCAAGGTGTATAGAAAATGAGATATTAATGTATTTAAGAAGAAGTAATAGAATAAAAGGAGAAATTTCTATAGATGAACCATTGAACCAAGATGGTGATGGAAACGAATTATTACTTTCTGATATTTTAGGAACAGAGCCAGATATTACGTCAAGAGCAATAGAAGATGAGGTAGATAAAGTATTATTAAAAGCTTCTATTGCAAAGTTAAATAATAGAGAAAAAAACATTATGGAATTAAGGTTTGGATTTATAAGCGGAAAGGAAAAAACACAAAAAGAAGTAGCAGATATGTTACGGGATTTCACAAAGTTATATTTCTAGATTAGAAAAGAAAATAATGAATAAAATGAAAAAAGACATTATTAGTAAAACAGGATAAAAAATATACCTTTTTAGGTATATTTTTTTATCCTTCTTCTAAATCAATTACATTTTCAAGTTTTGATATTTCTGTTAAGACAGAATTTATATTAATATCTTTGTGGTATCGTAGTATAATATGAACATCTTTTGAATGATTACTATTTTTTATTTTTTTAATACTGATTTCGTTTTCGTCTAAAATTTTTTGGATTTGATTAATTGTGTTTGAAAAATCTTCCATTACTAAATTAAGTTCAATATTGTTAAAGTTATCTAGAGAACCAAAAATTGTATATGTATATGAAAGCACAATATACACAATTAATGTAGTAATAATTCCACCTAAATAAAATCCAGCACCAATACTTAATCCAATACATGTAACTGCAAGTAAGCTTGCTGCAGTAGTAAGACCTTTAACATTAAATCCATCTCTTAAAATTGTACCAGCACCAATAAATCCTATACCAGAAAGTAGTTGTGCGGGAATCCTTGAGGCATCAGCTCCGCTTGAAGTACGGCTTATATATTCTCCACAAAGCATAATTAGTACAGAACTTACGCCTATTAATGCATGAGTTTTAAATCCGGCAGGTTTATTTACAGATTGTCTTTCTGCTCCGATAATTCCAGCAAGTACAAATCCTAATATTAACCTACAAATTGCTTCAAACCAAAATTCATCAAACAATGCACTAAAAAAATCCATTTATTTCCTCCTCACATAAATTTAATACATTTAATTATAGCATAAAAATTATATATAGAAAAGAATAATATACAAAAAATTGATTTGTTTTTGGGATGTGTGAGGTGCGAAGTGTGAGGTGTGCCTTTTAGAAATAGGCTACGTAAGGATTACGCTAATTTCACACTTCCCACATCCCACTTCTCACTTCTCGTTCAAATTACAATTTATAAATATACTTAATATCTAATCAAAATAACTGCTAATTTCTTCTAAATTATTAAAATTATTTTGCCTTAATACTTCGTATGTAAGTATTGCAACAGAATTTGATAAATTTAAGGAACGTAATGTTTTCCTCATAGGTATTCTTATTGCATTGTCTATATATTTTTTTAATAAATCTTCTGGAAGCCCTTTAGTTTCTTTTCCAAATAATAGAAAAATATTATCTTTATTTGAATAATCTATGTCTGAATAGCAATGTTTACCTTTTGTAGTAACAAAATACATATTATTTTCTTCAGGCTTATATTTGTTTAGAAATTCATTTAATGAATTATGAACTTCTATATCTAATTTATCCCAATAATCAAGTCCAGCTCTTTTTAAATATTTATCTGAAATAGAAAAGCCTAAAGGTTTTACAAGATGAAGCTTTGCACCTATTGCAGCACAAGTTCTTGCAATATTTCCTGTATTTTGTGGTATTTCTGGTTCGACTAGAACAACATTTAAATTCATAATTAATTCATCTCCTCTTAATATAATATTATAGCATAAATTGACATTTATCTTGTAAAATGCTAAACTAAATTTGTGCAAACAAAATAGAGGGAGAAATATGGCAAAGAAAACAAATATAAAAATTTTAAGAATTATATTAACTATTGGAATAATAGCGATATTATTTATTTTTTTATGGCAATTAGCACCTTTTATGAAAGAACTAAGTACAAGGGAGGGTCAATTGGCATTTAAAAATAAAATAAGTAGTATGGGGTTTACTGGTGTTTTATTATTATTTGGTTTGCAAATATTACAAATACTATTGGTTGTGTTACCAGGAGAGCCATTTGAAGTACTTGCAGGCATGTGCTACGGCGCTTGGGGAGGCTGTTTGTTTATAACAATATCTGTTTTTGTAACAACAACTATTATATTTTTTACAGTAAGAAAATTAGGACAAAAATATTTATATAATTTTTTCCATAAAGAAAAAGTAGATAAAATAATGAATAGCAAATTATTTAAAAATCCTAGAAACTTAGAAATGGTTTTATGCTTATTATTTTTTCTTCCAGCATCTCCAAAGGACTTATTTGTATATATAGGAGGACTTCTTCCAATAAAACCAGTAAGATTTATTTTAATATCAACTTTTGTAAGATTTCCGTCTGTAATTACATCAACAATGGTTGGGGCAAATATTTCTAATGGTAATTGGAAAATTAGTTTATTAATTTATTTAGTTGTTTTTGTAATTGCAATTTTAAGTGTTTATGTAGTTAGTTTAAAAGATAAAAACAAAGAAATTATTGATATAATTAAATAAAAATTGGGAATTAAAATTCCCAATTTTTTTGTTTATTATAATTTTTTTACATTAATTAAAAATAAAATGTTTTCTATTATTTCCATAACGGAATAGATTACTAAAATAATTCCAAGTGTTGCCAAAAGTGTACCAGGTATAAAAATAATATAAACACCTGCTATAACCATAACTATTGATATTATTAAGCTTAATATCCAATATTTTATTCCAGAATCTTTCATTTTAAAAGAAAAATTAATTCTATTAATTCCATTTACAATTATCCATACACCAATTATAACACTAAAAAAAGAAATAATTGCTATTCCAAAAATAATTATAAATAATCCAATTAAACAATATATTGAGCCAGAAATAAGGCTGTAATTTTCATAAAAGCCTTTAGCTCTAGAGATTAAATAAGAAATTATTCTTGAAAAACCTAAAATTAAAAACACGCCACCAATAATATAAAAAACAGTTTGTGCCATTAAAGTTGGATTAATTATAAGAAAAATTCCTACAAGTAAAAACAGTAGAGATGATAGAACAGATAAATATCCTACTTTTTTAAATATATTTCCCATAAATAAAACCACCTTATTTTTTTCTTAATTATACCATTATATTAGAAAAAATCAATTAAATATTTTGCTATTTTATTATAAGACAAAATTTGATTTTTTTTGCAATTTAGTGTATAGTATTATCCGAGGTTGATATTAATGAAAATTTTAATTGTTATAGATCAGTTTGATGATGCAAATAATGGAACAACAATTTCAGCCAAAAGATTTGCTGAAGGATTAATTAATTTAGGTCACGAAGTATATGTAGTTAGTACCGGCGAGCCGGGTAAAAATAAATATATTGTAAAGAAAATGCCATTACCTATAATAGTTTCTAAAATAATAAAATCACAGGGTATGACATTTGCAATTCCAAACAAAGATATTTTAAGAGAAGCAATTTCTAAAGTTGATGTTGTGCATTTTTATATGCCTTTTGTATTATCACACCAAGCTTTAAAAATTGCAGAAGAACTAAAAGTGCCACGTACAGCAGCATTTCATGTACAGCCAGAAAATATTACATACACTATTTCTTTGGGAAAAAATGAAAAAATAAATGATAAAATATATGATTTTTTTAGAGATAGTTTTTTTAATAGGTTTAAACATATACATTGCCCAAGTCAATTTATAGCAGATGAATTAAAAAACCATGGCTATACTGCAAAAACTTACGTAATTTCAAATGGTGTAGGTCCTGATTTTAAATACAGAAAAAATGAGAAAAATCCAGATTTAAAAAACAAATTTGTAATAACAATGATAGGAAGATTATCTAATGAAAAAAGACAAGATTTAATTTTTGAGGCAATAGAAAAATCTAAATATAATGAAAAAATACAATTAGTTCTAGCAGGTAATGGGCCTAAATATAATAAATACAAAAAGATGGGTGAAAAATTAAAAAATAAACCTATAATAGAATTTTTTGGAAAAGAGCAATTATTAGAATTATTAGGAATGACAGATTTATATGTACATTCATCAGATGCAGAAATAGAAGCAATTTCTTGTATAGAAGCTTTTGCGTGCGGAATAGTGCCAATAATTGCAAATAGTCCAAAATCTGCAACGCCACAATTTGCACTAGATGAAAGAAGTTTGTTTGAAGCGGGTAATAGTACAGACTTAGCTAAAAAAATAGATTATTGGATTGAAAATGAAATTGAAAGAAAGCAAATGGAAATAAAGTATGCTGAACATGCAGAAAATTATAGAATAGAAAAAAGTATGAAAAAAATAGAAGGAATGTTTGAAGATGCAATTAGAGAATATAGAGGAAATTGAAGAAAATTTAGCAAAAGAAGATGAACATATAATAAATATGTGGACACCTTTGGATTTAGAAATAGATGAAGATTATGAATACGTAAATAATGGGATTTTATTTAAGTTGTTTTCCACAATATTATATGTAATAGCACTACCAATAGTTTATATTTACAACAAGATAATGTATAATTTTAAAATTTACGGTAGAGAAAATTTAATGATAAAAAATACAGGAAAAATTACCGTATCTAACCATGTACACCCAATGGATTGTACGATGAATGCAATTGCAAATGCACCAAAAAGTTTATATTTTATAAGTATAAAATCAAATTTTGAAATACCGATAATTGGACATATAATAAAATTATTACATGCAATGCCAATACCAGAAAAAGTTAGTGAAAAAGCTAAATTTTTTAATACAATTAGGGAATTATTGAATAATAAAAAAAGCGTGCATTTTTACCCAGAAGCATCTTTATGGCCATATTATAAAAAATTAAGAAAATTTAAAAATGGTGCGTTTAAAATTGCTGTGGAAAACAATGTGCCAGTTGTTCCTATGGTATATAAATTTGTAAAGCCATATGGTATTAGAAAATTAATAAAAAAGAGACCTTTTATAGAATTACATATTTTAAAACCGGTTTATCCAGATGTAAATTTACCTAAAAAAGAGTCTATAGAAGAATTAAAGAATACAGTTTATTATAATATGAAAAAGGAATTAGAAGGTTAAGTTAAAATTAGGAACATATTCTTCTTCGCAATTTCCTAATTCTTGCAAATATCCATTTTTTAGATTTAAAGAATATAAGTAGTTAAAAACTTCTTTATATTCTTTTTTTGTTAATTTTCTATTTATTAGATTATCTGTTTTGGCTTTATATGTTGGAAAATACTGTGCCATAATACTAACAAAAATATCTTGTGGCATATTTTTATCTATCCAATTTAAAATATTTTTTGTGTTTTGAATATGGTTTGGTAGAATTAAGTGCCTAATTATAACTCCTTTTTTTATTAATCCGATTTTTATCAAAACTTGCGGGACCTACTTGGGCATACATTTCTTTAATGACTTTTGTTGCAACATTAAAGTAATTATTAACATTAGAATATTTTTTGGATAATGTATCTGTATAATACTTTAAGTCAGGCAAATATACATCTATATATCCATTTAAAAGTTTAATTGTTTCTATGTTTTCGTATCCATTTGAATTATATATAATAGGAATATTAAGACCTTTTGATTTTGCAATTTTTATGGCATCAATTATTTGGTAAACATACATAGTAGGTGTAACTAAATTGATGTTATGTGCATTTTTTTCTTGTTGTTTTAAAAAAATATTAGCAAGATCCTGAACAGAAATTTCTTTGCCTTTACCAAGTTGACTTATTTCGTAATTTTGACAATAAATGCAATTAAGATTGCAATTAGAAAAAAAGACTGTTCCTGATCCTTTTGTACCACTAATACAAGGCTCTTCGAACATATGAAGAGATGCAAGTGCAATTTTTAATTTATTATCACACTTACATCTTCCTTTTTGACATTTTAATCTATTAATTTTACAATTATGTGGGCAAAGTGTACATGAGTTTAACATATTAATTAATCCTTTTTTAAGTATATTGATTGCGAAGGGTAAGAAAGTTTTACATTTGATTGATTAACCATATTTAATAACGCATAGTTAATATTTTCTTTGAATTGTAAAAATTCTACATAATCAATAATGTTTGTATAAAAATCAATTGAAACATCTATACCGTTTGCTGATATGGTGTTAAAAAATACTTTAATGCTTTCTTTATCTACATTTTCGTTTATATTTAAAAATGATTTAATATTTTCGCATAGGATAGATACTTTTTCTAAAGGAGTATCTATTTCAAGTGTAAGTAACAAATTATATCTTCTTTTTTCTCTCTTAGTTCCATTTATAATATCTGCATTGGTAAGCATACTATTTGGTAAGATTATTATTTGATTTTCTGCATCTCTGATTCTGGTTGTTCTAAATTTAATATCTTCTACTGTACCTGCAAATGTATTTACTTCTATATAGTCTCCTATATTAAATGGTTTATCTGCAATTATTGATAACCCAGAAATAAAGCTTTTGGCAATATCTTGTGCAGCTAAAGCAACAACTACACTACCGATACCAAGACCAGCAACAAGTCCGCTTAGGTTGTAGCCAAGTTCATTAATTACAATAAAACCAGCTACAATATAAATTAATGTTTTTGCGACTTTACTAAAAAAATTAATTGTTGAATCTGTACCATCTATATGTAATTTTTCTTTGATTTTGCTAAAAGTTTCAGAATTGTAATCAAATAAATTGACAAATCCTTTTGCTGTTAATAAAATTATACAAATTCTAAATATTTTTGTTATGATTTCTAAAATGTTTGCTGGTAAATTTAATACAATGGCACACAAATAAATGCCGAATAATACAAAAAAAGTTTTTAATGGCTTATAAAATCCATTTTCTTTAATTTTTTTTCTATCTTTAACTCTTAGTTTAAACATCTTAACTATGATATATGCAAAAGAAGAACTAAATATTTTAAAAAATACAATTATTGCTAGTCCTATCCATAAATCTATTATATTTTCTAATGTTATGTTTTCAAGGAAGTTTGATATTTCATTTATAAAATTCATATTATTCCTCCGATAATTATTATATTAAAATACTATCACAACTAAAATAAATATTCAATATCATATAAATATATATTAAGCATATATTTTAATTGGGTGATTTTATGGTAAAAAAAATATTTTCAATTATATTGCTAATAGTAATATTAATGAGTATGATTCCTGTTTTTGCATTTCCCCCATCTGATGAAAAAATATATCAGGGGATAGATGTAAGTGAATGGCAAGGAAGAATTAATTTTAAGGAAGTTGCTGAATCTGGAATAGAAGTAGTATATATTAGAGCAAGTGAGGGAACAAGTTATATTGATCCATATTTTATGGATAATTATAGAGGGGCAAAAGAAAATGGGATAAGAGTTGGATTTTATCATTTTTTAACAGCAACAACAACGGAAGAAGCGGAGAGAGAAGCGAAGTTTTTTGTTTCAAATATAAAAGGGCTTGAACCGGATTGTAAGTTGGCAATGGATTTTGAAGTTTTTAATGGATTAGGTAGGGAGGAAATAAATAGAATATCAAAAGTATTTTTGGAAAAAGTAGAAGAATTAAGTGGCAAAGAATGTGTTATATATAGTGATGCATCTAATGCAAGGGATGTTTTTGATGAAGAGTTGGCAAAAAAATATCCAATTTGGGTTGCGGATTATTTTGTAGATGAGCCTGCAAACAATGGCAAATGGGATTCTTGGGTAGGTTTTCAATATTCTGATAAGGGCAGAATAAAAGGTATATCTGGGAATGTTGATAGAGATAGATTTACAGGAGGAATATTTTTAAGTGATACATCAAGCATACCTAATGATACAACAAGTAATCCAGAACAAAATTTTAAAGAGATAGTAATAAAAAGAGGGGACACATTAAGTAAAATTGCTAAAGAATATAATACTTCATATCAATATTTAGCAAAAATAAATAATATATCAAATCCAAACCGTATCTATGTAGGTGAAGAAATAAAAGTGCCAGTTTTAGAAGATGAAAAAATACATGATACAAGTCACAGATTATATATTGTAAAAAGAGGAGACACACTAACAAAAATTGCTAGAGAGTATAGGTTAACTGTAAAAGAAATTGTAGAATTAAACGATATATCAAATCCAAACCGTATTTATGTGGGGGAAATACTAAGAGTTTCAACAATTAATAAATAAAAATAATAAAATTGTAAATAATATGAATAGTAAATATTTGGGTTGCAAAATAATGTAGCCCAAATATAAATATATATAAAAAAGAGTAAAGAATGCTAAAATTCAAGCAAAAGTATTGACAAAATCGCTTAGGAAGAGTATACTAAGAAGGTGCTGAAATTAAATATCGCGGGGTGGAGCAGTTGGCAGCTCGTCGGGCTCATAACCCGAAGGTCGTAAGTTCGAGTCTTACCCCCGCAACCAAATTGAAATAAGCATTTTGTAGAAATACAGACTGCTTATTTTTTGCACTTTGACCACTTAATTGACCACAGCCGAAATGAAAAACAATAGAAATAAAGAGATATAAAAAAACAAGTGTTGTTCTGAAAACTAACAGAATAGCACTTTTTTAATTTTGAGGAAATAACTAAGTTTGTAAAATATTTATTTTTATAACGGAGATAAGTACACAAAAATTTTATGCCTCGAGCAAAAAATATAATTTTGCGAGTAACTAAAACACTATCCTTTGAATTCAGTATAATTTTTATATAAAGCAATTAAAAAGGATTAAGTGATATTATGAGTAAAAGTTGGTTTAGTAAAAATTTAAGTAAAATAATATAGATATATTTTTAAAATATAATATATAAAATAGTAGACAGAATATAAAGCTTGTGTTAATATGAAAATGAAAAATATGAAATTCTATAAAATCTATTAGTATTAAGAAAATACTATTTATATAACAAGGTAAAACAGTTAATATTAAATGTTTTTTGCAATTTGTAAAACAAAGAAAGGTGGTGAAAATTTGAGTACTAAATATGATGAATTAGAAAAATTGAAGGAGTTAAAAGACAGTGGTGCTATAAGCCAGGAGGAATTTGAAATAGAAAAAAATAAGATATTCAATAGGAAATCAGTAAATGAAAAGAAACCATGTAAGAAGGTAAAGTTATTTTTTTTACTAACAATAATTTTTTTGATAATTACAGTAGTATTTTGGGGCTTGGAAGTATACTGGAGTAATGTTTTATACGACGTAGATTTTGGGGAAAATGGCAATTATGGATATTTTTTAGCTACATTAGATTATGAAGATGGGCTTATAAGTAGAACTGAATACAAGGAAATAGAGAAAGAATACCTAAAAACAGAGAATATATATCACTTTTTTAAATATGGTAAATTTGTAGTATTAGGATTTTCAGTTATATTTTTAGCAACGGGTTCAATTTTGAAAATAAAAGAAAAAGGGGGAATTGAAATTGTCAATTAAAATAAAGAAAAAAACAATAAAAATAATAATTTCTATAATTTTAATAATTGCAATTATTGCAGTTGGAATAGTAATTGCAAAAACAATAATGGTAAATAATCAAATAAAAGAAGCGGAAAGAAAACTAGGTCAGATAGATTCACAAGAATTAGAAGATAAAATAATAGAAGAATTAGAAAATACAAGTCTAAATATAAATTTAGAATCAGATGATCTTCTTGTTGCTACAATGTTTAACGAAGGAGTAACCTTTGAAGGATATACTTGTGTATCAATGCTTTGCTTTAAGGGTGGAATTGCTGAAAATAACATAGTAGGGGCAGTTGAAATACCTTGTTTTAAAATAACAAGCGATAGTGATGGAAAGTTCCAAAATATAGAATATACAACAGATGCGATGATTAATACCGGTTCTATAATTCATGAGGCAATTGAAGATGTTTTTAAAGATGAGTATGATATAGATCTTACTGTTGTAGGTAACAGTAAATATAATAAAAAATTTAATGAATTTGCAAAAGATGGAGAATATACAAATAAAGGTGATGTATATATAGATGATGAAAATTTCTTCTTGGGTATTTTAGGACAAATAAGCGGAAGAGATTTTGAATATGGAATGAATGTTGATGATAATATGAAAGAATATAAAACTGTAACTTTTGGACTAGAGTTTTAATACCAATATAAGGAAAAGTTCTAGGTACAATAAAAGTGTAAGGAACTTTAAAAAGTTATATATTGTTTTTTTAATAATACCCCACCTTGAATTTAAGCATCAGGGTGGGGATAATATTATTGATTTATAGGTTTCTATATATTTTGACTTGTTGTTCCTCCTAACTGGTCAATTGCTTCTAACATTTCTTCTGCTGTCATATTATTCATGTTATTAGATATTTCATCAGTTTTATTTTGTATGTTTTTATATTTATTTACACTATTTTCTACAATTTCACTTTTATTATCATTTAACGTGTTGGTTATTTCGGTTATAGGTGTGCCGATCATTATTAAAAAGTGAATTTTCAAGCATTTCTTTTTGGTATTTTCTAACTTTTATATCATGGATAACAATATATATAATAAATGTAATAATTAAAGAAATACATATACATATAATAATTTTTAATTTTCTACTCATAATATTTTACCTCTTTTTTTAGACTATTCTGCTTGAAACAATAATACTAGACTACTTGTTATTTCTATTGTATCTCCATTTTTTAAATTAACATTATTATAATTCTTTATATAATAGTTCGAATCAGATGTTCCCATCATCTCTATAACGCTTGTTGAACCTTTTATATAGACATTACCCTTTCCAGACTGTGCGATAATATCATATTTACCTGCTTTTATATCTTCTCCAACTGTATATTGCCCTGCTGATAAAGTCACATTTTCTCCTTTCACAGAAGTAGCTGTTTCATTTGATTCAGAAGAATCTATAAATGATTTTGTGAATTCTAAAAAGTCAATATATACCATGCTTTCGTCTTCGTTTTCTTTAAAGCTTGGTAATTTATATGAATTAATACTTAAGAAATAATCGTTATTATCATCAGTATCAATTCTTGTAACAATTATCAATTTAGTATATTTTTTTGGTATTTTATTTTTTTTACTAAATTTTTCAATAGTATCAAGTATTTTTTCTTTTTTATCTTCTTTCGTTTCATCAGTGTAATTTGGAATTTCTATAATAATAGCTTTATCGCTTACAGATGTATATACTACAACACTATTATCTATCCCTTTAATTTCAGCATTTAAATTTTTTATATTGGGTTTCAAGCATATTATTAAAATTACTATTGCCACAATAAGTATTGCAATTATAGTAGCCCAAAACCACCATTTTTTGAATATTTTTTTCTTCTTATTTTTTTCTCGTTCTAAATCAGATTGATTGTTATTTTCTTCCATATTTAATCCCCCTTTGATTATAAATATTATTGTTTATACACAAGACTTTAATATAAACATAATATTATAATTGAAAGCAAATATTAATCATTATTTTGTTACAAGTTTCGACAAAATTTTCAGACAAAATATGGTAAAAATATTTTGTAAATAGTTTAGTAAAAGATAATTTATAGAGGTTAAAAGAATAATGAGAAAAAACAATAATACTGAATTAATAATTACAATATTTTTTGGATTATTTGGAATACATAAATTTATGGAAAGACAAACAAGTATGGGATTATTATATTTATTTACAGGTGGTTTATTTCTTGTAGGATGGGCTTATGATATATATACATGCTTATATTATAACAGCGAAAAATTTTTAAAAATAAAAGATAGTATAAAAGATAATACAAGAAAATGTAATGAGTTAAATGAACATATTGAAGAATTAAAGAATGCATATATTGATATAAAACATATAGATTATGGAAGTGCTGAATATGTTGATAATAGCGTTTGGAATTATAAAAGACCTCAACTTAAAAAATATAGAGAATCTAACAATGTATATAATTGTTCTAGAACAATATGCAGCAATGCAAAAACTCAACCTTTTAAATATATATGTAAATATTTTAATATAAAAGCAGATGAAAAAACATTAGAAAAATTTGAGAAAGTTTTAAATGATTTTTCCGCAGCAGAACAAGGTAAAAATCTATTAAAAAATGAACGTGATGAAATAGTAGATGGAGTAAGTGAAAATATTCCTTTATTGATAAGAATTTTCAATGAAAAAAGATTGATAAAAAAGCTTGGATTTAACAACATAGATTTTAGTCAACTGTACTTTCCTAGATATACTTTTAGATACATAAGTTCTGGGGGAAATAGTTCTATGGAATGTAATGTAGTATTTAATATTGAAAATTTAGATAGATTTATAAATTATTTATCAAGCATTATAAAATTTAAAAAAAGTATTGCAGGACAAAGAGCCTTAATGACTTCTACACTAAGAGAAAAAATAAAAAGAAGAGATAACTACACATGCCAACAATGTGGGTTGTCAATTAATGATGAACCAAATTTATTACTTGAAATAGACCATATAGTTCCATTATCGAAAGGTGGGCTTACCACAGAATCAAACTTGCAAACTTTGTGTTGGAGGTGTAATAGGAAAAAAGGTTCAAAATTGCAAGAAGATAGTATAGAAATAAAATAATTAAATTTAGATATTGCTAAGATAATAGATGTTATTGTAAGAGGGTGGTATTATGTTAGTTAAAAAAATTAATTTTAGAGTTAATTCAAATATAGAAAATAATGAAGATGGTGTTAATATTCAAAAAGGAATTGAATCTATATTGGAAGAATATAAAAGAAACAATTACTTTAGTTCATTATATAAACGGATATAGTGATGCAGATATTATGGAAAACAAAATATATGTTACAGAATATGAAGGAGAAGAATTTAGAGGAAGTATAGATGAATGTACATTTGATGAAAAAAAGAATTATAAGGTTTATATAAAAGATTATAAAGGAGAATTATTCCATATAGGATATGTACCAGCCGGAAAAGTTGCAGAAATAGAAGAATGGATGGATGATAATAAAGGACTAGAAATGAGAGGCAGTGTATATATAACGGGAGGAAGATGTAAATACTGTAGTAATAATGGAGACATAGCAAATGAAAAAAACGAATACGAATTTGAGGTAGAATTAAGATTTTATAATAACAATACTTCTGATCAAAATGAAGGAGAAAAGTTTGGTAAATTATTAAAAAAATGGTGGGTATGGCTTTGCTTAGTTGTTTTATTTATAGGTATATATGGAATAAGATTATTATGCAAACCTAAATTTACAGTGGAGGATTTTTCTATATCTAAAGAAACTATTGAATATACATACGCTGATGATACAATTTATTATTCAGGAGAAGGAAAAATTGTATGTAGTGATACAAAGAATAATTATCTAGTTTTAGTAAATATTGAATTAGTTTCAGGAGGAAACAAAGAAGATGATGAATATACATCATTAGTGACTGTTGTTGATGGAGAAGGAGAAATTAGTACATTTGATAGTGGAAATGAGGGAGGGATAGAAAAACCAAAGTATGATTTTGAAATTTTGGGTTATATAAAGATGAAATAATGGAATATGGATTTTAAAATTAAAAAAGAAGTAGAAATACTTCTTTTTTAAAAATATTTGGATTGAATAATAATAACTGAATTAATTAGTTTTTTGAACTTTTATAAATTATATACGATTTGTAAAACGGAAAATCTATCTACTTTAATTATAGCAAGAAAGAATAAAACGGAAGATAACAGAGAATTATTGAGAAAAAAGTTGTTTTATGATATAAGTATACTTGATAAATCATATTTTGAGGTGTAAAAATGAAAGAAGAGGAATTAAAAGATTTAGAAAAAAAATTATGGGAAGCAGCAGACAAAATGAGAGGAGCTGTACCTGTTTCAAGTTATAAATTTATAGTATTAGGGTTAATATTTTTGAAATACATATCAGATTCGTTTGAAGAAAAGTATCAAGAATTGGTAGAAGAAGGATATGGATTAGAAGAAGATAGAGATTCTTATGCAGCAGAAAACATATTTTATGTACCAGCAAAAGCTAGATGGGAATACTTAAATGCACATTCAAAGGATAGCAATATTGGACAAATTATAGATGAGGCATTAGAAGAAATAGAAAAGGAGAATTTGAGTTTAAAAGGTATTTTAGTTAAAGAATATAATAGTCCAAACTATAGAAATGTAAATTTAGGTGAATTAATAGACATATTTACAAATGTCAAAATAGGAAGTAAAGAAGCACAGGATAAAGATTTATTAGGTAGAATATATGAATATTTTTTAGGACAATTTGCATCAAATGAATTACAAAAAGGTGGAGAATTCTACACACCAGCTTGTTTAGTTAGAACAATGGTAGAGATGATAGAACCATATGAAGGAAGAGTATATGATCCTTGTTGTGGTTCTGGAGGGATGTTTGTACAAAGTTTGAAATTTATACAAAGGCATCAAGGAAATGTAAATAATTTAAGCATATATGGACAAGAGAAAAATCCAACAACTTGGAAATTAGCAAAGATGAATTTAGCAATAAGAAGTATAGATGGAAATTTGGGAAAATTTGCAGATGATACATTCCAAAATGACTTACATAAAGATTTAAAAGCAGATTTTATATTAGCAAATCCACCATTTAATATTTCAGACTGGGGACAAGAAAAATTATTAGATGACACAAGATGGAAATATGGAATACCACCAAAGGGGAATGCAAACTATGCATGGCTAGAACACATGATTTCTAAACTATCAGTAAATGGTAAAGCAGCAGTAATATTAGCAAATGGTGCATTATCTAGTGATACAAGTGGAGAAGGTGAAATAAGAAAAAATATATTAGAAGCAGATTTAGTAGATTGTATTTTAGCAATGCCATCTAATTTGTTTTATACAGTAACAATTCCTTGTAGTATATGGATATTAAATAGAAACAAAAAACAAAAAGGAAAAACATTATTTATAGATGCTAGAAATTTAGGAAATATGGTTACAAGAAAGTTAAGAGAGTTAGATGAAAATGACATAGCAAAAATAGCAGATACATATCACAACTATCAAAATAATGAAAATTATGAAGATGTACTAGGATTTTGTAAAGTGGCAACTATAGATGACATAAAAGAAAACAACTATGTATTAACCCCAGGTAGATATGTAGGAACAGAAGAACAAGAAGATGATGGAATACCTTTTGAAGAAAAGATGAAAACATTAACAGAAGAATTATCTAAAAAAATGGAACAATCCAATAAACTTGATGAAGAAATAAAAAAAGTGTTAGGAGCAATTTGGGATGGAATTTAGAAAGATAAGAATAGGAGATATTTGTACTATAAAACATGGATTTGCGTTTAAAGGAAATTATATAACAGCTGAAAAGAATAATAATATACTCGTAACACCTGGAAATTTTAAAATTGGTGGTGGATTTAAAGAGGAAAAAAACAAATATTTTAAAAGTGAAGATTTTCCTCAAAATTATATATTAAAAGATAACGATTTAATTGTGACTATGACTGATTTAAGTAAAAATGGAGATACTTTAGGATATTCTGCATTAGTTCCGGTATCTAAAAATAAAAGATATTTGCACAATCAAAGAATAGGGTTAGTTGAAAATATTAAAGAAGATATGATTTTGAAAAAATTTCTATATTGGTTTATGCGAACCAAAAATTATCATCAACAACTTGTTAATTCTTCTACAGGCACAACAGTAAAACATACAGCACCTACTAGAATACTTACAATAGAAATGCCATATCCTACTATTGGTGATCAAAATAAAATTGTTAAGATATTAGATAATATCGAACGAAAAATAGAATTAAATAATCAAATAAATAATAAGTTGTATGAAATTGTTATTCAAATGTATAATAATTTATTTTTAAATCTTGAGAAGTGGAAAGAACTAAAACTAGAAGAGATAGGAAATATATCATCTGGGAAAAGACCAAAAATAAAGTTAGAAAAAGGAATGTATCCTCTAATTGGTGCTAATGGCAAAATGGGGTATACATCAGAATATAATTTTGACAAAGACATTATTATTACAGGCAGAGTTGGAACATTAGGAGTAGTAAAAAGGTATTATAAAAAAATATGGGCTTCAGATAATACTTTAATAATAGAGACAAAATACAAAAATTATATAGAAAACTATTTAAAAACTTTAGATTATTCTTCACTAAATAGAGGCTCAACTCAACCACTATTAACTCAAACAGACTTAAAAAATGAAAAAATTTTATTTAATGATGGTATAGTAAGTGATTTTGAATTAAAAGCAGAAAAATTTGTAAATAAAATTAGAAATAATGAAGAAGAAAATGAAATACTAGAACAATTACGAGATATATTATTACCAAAGTTAATGAAAGGTGAAATAGATTTAGACAAAATAGAATGGTAAAGGGAGAAAAATGAAAAATTTATTAATAGGAAATGGATTGAATTTGACTAATTATAAAGAGAATTTATTTTTACAACCCAATGAGATATATAATAGATTTATAAAAAATTTAACAAATTATTGGAATATAATTAATAAGCTAGTTTATTTAAGTGAAATGAATTTGAAAAGCTTAATTCAACAATTAAATCCTAAAGAGGGAATTGAAAAAACAACCGGAATGGTTTTTCAATATATTTATAATGAGATAAAACTAAAAAGAGAATTTACATGGAATGACAGTTATAGATTGGTAGAAATACTAGGAGAAATTGCAATAAAATCGATATTTTTTAAAGAAAATATATTCTTAATTCCCAAAATAACTGATGAATATATAAATAAAATAACAACTAAATATGATAATATATATACATTGAATTATATTGAAGATTGGTGTAAGGGGAAAAATATAAATTATTTGCATGGTAATTTAAAAAATCATATAAAATCATATTGTGATATTGGTTCAAGAGTATTGAGCAATAATGAAAAATATTGTGAATTTAAAACTAATAATTATATTAAAATTGATTTTAAAGATATTATTTTTATGCCAATTAATGATATTATTAATAAATACAATTATATTGTTCAAGGTTTATGCCCAAGGAACAATTTGTATCCAGCGAACGATTTATTTCCATATGCAGGAAGAGATATTTATAAACAACTAGAACATTTGGAAAATATTGATGTATTTGGTATGTCACCTTATGGAGATGAAGCTATAATAGATAAAATTAAAAACATAAGAAATAAAAGTATTTATGTATACAAATTAAATAATAATGAAATTAATAAATGGAAGAGTTATGGTATAGAAAATTGTTTTATTGATTCGGAAGAATTTTTAAATAATTAAAATTTGATATATAACAATTATGCAAGTTATGAGGGGAAGTTTATGGACAAGTTAACAAATGATTTTGAGAAATCATTATTTAATGATTCAATAGATATTATAGAGGATTACACGGAAATTGGTATAGATTCTTTTATTGAAGAAGGTATATTAAAAGAGATACCGTTTGTAAAATCAATAGTTAGTATGCTAAAGATAGGAAAAAATATTCATGATAGAAATTTACTAAAACAAACATTGACATTTATAAAAGAATTTAATAGTGGAAATATATCTAAAGATAAATTAATTGCATATAAATCTACGATAGAAAATAATCCCCAAAAATGTGAAGAAGAATTAGGAAGAGTTTTGATCTTATTAAATAGTTATGTTGATAGAGAAAAATCTATAATGTTGGCTAGATTATATAAAAGTTATGTAATGCAAGAAATTAATTGGCATGAATTTTGTGAATTTTCTGAAATAATAAATAGATTATTTATAGAGGATTTAAGAATTTTAAAATATTTACAAGAACAGAAGAAAATAAAGGGTAGTCAAGGAGATGATTTTAGATTAGAAAGGCTATATTCCTTAGGTATTGTAGGAAATTCTTATTTTGCAGATTTCAATAATTTAAAGGATAATTTTATAGAAGGAAGAGTTTTGAATTCAATAGGAAAAAAATTTTGTAATATAATTTTTTAGGGGGTAAACTATGTTCAATGAAGAAACACTAGAAAAAATAACAATGGAAATATTAAACGAATTAGGATATAAATGTATAAATGGATATGAAATGGAAAGAACAGATTATTCCAAAGTAATATTAGAAGATGATTTAATAAATGCTATGTATAAAATAAATAGTAATATTAAAGATGAACAAGTAACAGAAGTTTTAAGACAGATAAAAAATCTTGAACATAATAATACTATTTTAAATAACAAGCAATTTACAAAATATTTGCTTGAAGGTTGCCAAGTGCCAATTAATGAGAATGGAGAAACAAGGTACAAAACAATCAAAATAGTAGATTTTAATAATATTTCCAATAATACATTTAAAACAATTAACCAATATACAATCATTGAACATAGTGAAAAAAGACCAGATATAATTATTTTTATAAATGGTTTGCCTTTAGTAGTAGTAGAGTTAAAAAGTACAGTAAGAGAAGATGTAAAATTAATAGATGGCTATAATCAATTAAAAGGATATCAAGAAGTACATATACCAACATTATTTTATTATAATCAATTTATGATAGTAAGTGATGGAGTACAAGCAAGAGCAGGAACTATAACAAGTCCATGGAGTAGATTTTCTGAATGGAAAAAGATAGAAGCAGATGATGAAGTGACAGAGAATATGCCAACACATAAAACACTATTTTATGGAATGTTAAGAAAAGATAGATTATTAGATATTATAAACAACTATATCTTATGGAGCGAAGATAGCAAAATATTATCAGCATATCATCAATATTTTGGAGTTAAGAAAGCAATATCAAGCACAGAAGTTGCAATAGATAATAGAACGGGAAAAGCAGGTATTTTATGGCATACACAAGGTAGTGGTAAAAGTTTTTCAATGGTATTCTATGCAGGTAATATGATAAAAGTATTAAAAAATCCAAGCATAGTAGTTGTAACAGATAGAAATGATTTAGATAATCAATTATTTACTACATTTGCAAAATGTTCAGAATATTTAAAACAATCTCCTGTTCAAATAGAAAGTAGAGAAGATTTACAAGAAAAATTAGAAAATAGAGTATCAGGAGGAATATTCTTTACAACATTACAAAAATTTGAAGAGGAAACAGGACTATTTAGTAAAAGAGATGATATATTAGTATTAGTTGATGAAGCTCACAGAAGTCATTATGGAATAGATGCAACAATTAAATTTGATAAAGAAAAAATGAAAGCATATAAAAAATATGGAACAGCTAAATACTTACATGAAGCATTTCCTAATGCAACATATATAGGATTTACTGGAACACCAGTGGAAACAAAGGATAAATCAACTAGCAATGTATTTGGACAAGTTATTGATACATATGATATGACACAAGCTATAATGGATGGTGCAACAGTTCCTATTATGTACGAAGCTAGAATGGCAAGAGTAGGCTTAAATCAAAAACTATTAGATGAAATAGATGATTATTATAATATGCTTGAAACTGAAGAAGGTGTGGAAGATTATAAAATAGCAGAATCT
>CALXWO010000009.1 GCA_944392485.1 uncultured Clostridia bacterium
AGCAATAAATCCATATGTAATAGACGAAAACGGAGGATTAAAATCAAACGACTCAAACCTATACCTAGTAGACGAAACAGGAACATTAATAATACCATCAACAGTAAAAGGAATAACAGTTACAAAAATAAATAATGGAACATTTGCAAAAGTGGCAGGAATAAAAAGAGTAATAATACCAGGAACGGTAAAAGAGATAGGGTCTACAGCATTTATGGGATGCCCAGACTTAGAAGTAGTAATAATGGAAGATGGGGTAGAAAAAATAGGATGGCAAGCATTTAAGAGTTGCACAAAACTTGTGGATATACAAATGCCAGATACAGTAACATCTATAGTATCAGAAGCTTTTGCGAGTACAGCAATAAGCGAAATTAGATTATCTAATGGGTTAACATCAATATCAGGATTGATATTTAATGGCTGTACTAATCTTACAAGCTTAACAATACCAGAAGGAGTAACAACATTAGAAAATAATTCTATATATAATTGTCAGAACTTAAAATCAGTACATTTACCAGCATCATTAACAAAAATAGGAACAAACTTTTTAATGTTATGTCCAAAAGTAAGTGAAGTAACATTTGCAGAAGGAAACGAAAGCTTTAGTTCAGAAAATGGAATAATATATAACAAAGAAAAAACAGAGATGATATATATAGCACCAAGTGTAGTAGAAGGAAAAACAACATTCACAGTGCCAAGTACAGTAACAACATTAAATTCAAGTTTATTACGTGACTATTCTCAAATAACTAGTGTGGTAATAAACGAAAATGTAACATCATTAAATAATCAATTTTTTAATAAAAATATAACAAATGTAACAATAAATAATAACGAAAAATATAGAGCAGAAGATGGAGCAATTTATAATAATAGTGGCACATTAATATATTATTTTGCAAACAATACAAGTTTTGATATAGCAGAAGGAACAACTAATATAATAAGATATGCATTTAGATACAGCACAAATTTAACTGAGGTAACTTTGCCAAGTTCTTTAACAACATTAGATGCACATGCATTTAACGGAGCAACAAAGTTAAAAAGTATAACTCTAAATCCAGCCTTATCAACAATTAGTGGATTAAGCTTTTATGGAAGTGGAATAACAGATATAAATACATCTAATAATGAAAATTATACATTTGAAAATGGTGCATTGTATAATAGGGATAAAACCATATTAATAGAAGTATTAACAAATCCAACAGAATTTACAATACCAGATGGAGTTGTAGAAATAGGTAAATATGCATTTCATAATAAAACAAATTTGACAAGTGTTAAAATACCAAATACTGTAACAACAATTGGAGAATCATTTACCATGTGTTCTAAGTTAGAACAAATATTTATACCAAATAGTGTAACATCTATAGGAGCAGGATGTTTTAGCAATAGTGGAGTAACAAGAATAGAAATAGATAATGTAGAAGGAGCAATACCAGGAGCACCTTGGGGATGCACAATAGGAGATAGAGGAGTTTTCTGGTTGAGATAATTTAAAAAATACCGATTGAAAAGCAATCGGTATTTTTTTATCTACTCTTACAACATTTGCAATAAATTTATCTGTACAAATTCCAATTTACAATTGTTCCAATTCCAATAATATTAATTATTAATAATATTATAAATCCTGCATAAGGAATTAATCCTATTAAGAATAATAATATAGTTAAAGCTAAAATGTATAAATATATACTTATTTTATTATTTAGTTTATTTTTTAAAAATTCTGAAATAGAAATAATAAATATAGGACTAGCAAGCATAATTATTAAAGCATAAATTATAAATAATATAAATCCTAAAATAGTTCCAACCTTTATTACAAATAACAAAGCACAAATTAAGGGAACTGCTATTAGAAATGCAATACCAAAACCAAAAGCTTTTGCTAAATTAATAGCAGAAACCTGCGAAATTTTGCTAATAAAATTAACAGATATTTTATTAATTATAAAGAATATTACATAAACAAATATAAGCAATGTTATTAGGTTTAATGCATATTTCCATATAATAGGCAAAATAGGTTCAGAAGAATATTTAGAGTAAGATACTTCTCCTAAAACAATCCCTTCAGGAATATTTAACTCCTGCTTAGCAGAATAGAATAAATTTCCATCAATTTGACATATTAAATCTTTTTCATTTTCTTTATCCTTAAAAGTTATATTTTTAGCATTTATATTTGCATTTCCCATAATTTCTCCAGAAAAAGTAACATCATTTGCATTACTTATGGTAACATCATTTTGGTTAATAAAACTGTCTTCTGTTACAATTGAGTCCGAAGAAATGTAGGAATTTCTGTATATATATCCATTTAAAGTAGAATTACTAGAATTTAAATGTAAATCTCTTGAAATAAATCCATAATAACCCATAACATATGTATCTACAGTTGCATATAAATCTCCGCCTATTTCAGAGTTAATACTAAGATTATCTGATAATACAAAAACATTACCATAAATAATAGCATTTCTCATTAATTCTACATTATTTGCACAAATGTATAAATCTCCATAAATTTTAGAACCAGGTTCTATTTTTACATTGTTTGCAATTATAAAAGCACTTCCAGAAATTGTTGAATAACTATTTACTGTTATATCTGGGTTTCCTAAATCATCATATTCTGTTTCAGAATAGATTGTTTCAGATTTAATAGCTACATCTTTTGCTGCAACATATAAGTTTCCTTCTATAATTCCTCCGTTAGATGTTGGGTCTGTACTAAAGTTAGTAGCAGATATAAAAGCATTTCCAGAAACTATATTATTCAAAGTATAGCTAGATTCGTTAAGTACAGACAAATCAGAATACTGTATATTATTTACTTCTGAAGCTTCTCTTAGTAATGCAGTATCTGAATTTGTATCAGTAGAATAACAAAAAGGTGACAAACAGAGCAAAAATGCAAATAAAAATACAATTATAAATTTAGATTTAGATAACATAAAAAGACCTCCTACAAAATAAATTTTATGATATAAATATATAGCTATAAAAATATATTTGTCAATTAAAAATGTAAAATATTACACATTATTTAAGTAATAGTTACAATATTTTTTAATAGGGCAATTACTACATTTTGGACTTCTAGCTGTGCAAGTATTTCTGCCATGCCATATAAATAAATGATTAACATCCTTATAGTAAGCAGGTGGAATAATTTTTAATAAATCCTGTTCAATTTTACTAGGTTCACTTTCGTTAGAAAATCCTATTCTATTTGATATTCTTTTTACATGGGTATCAACAGCAATTCCAACAGGCATATTAAATGCTTCTAACATTATAACATTTGCACTTTTTCTTCCTATGCCAGCTAAACTGATTAAATCATCTATATTATTTGGCAACTTGCCGATTAAAATTATTTAATACTTGTTTTGCATAAAGTTTAATATTTTTTGCTTTATTTTTATAAAATCCACAAGAATGAATCAAATTTTCTAATTCTTTTATATCTATATTTATAAAATCTTGCGGAGTATTATATTTTGAAAAAATGTCAGGAGTAACCTTATTTACCCTTTCGTCTGTGCATTGTGCAGAAAGCATAACAGCAATACCTAATTCGAAAGGAGAATTAAAATCCAAACTGCATTTGGCATCTGGATAAAATTCTTTAAAAATTTCTATTATTTTTATTGCATCCTTAGTACTTATTTTATAATTAGTTTTTAATTGATTATTTTTCAAAATCATCACCCTTTTACATAAAAAATAATATATTATAGTAACAAATAAAATTTTGTTTTAAAAGAGGGGGTAATATATTGCTAAAACTATTTAAAAAGACATTGGCGGTATGTTTAATAGGTTTTGGACTAGGCGTTTTACTTGTAATATTACTTCCATTTTCAGGCTGGCTATTTGTTATTGGAATTACAATAATAGTAGTTGGAATAACATGGCTTTCTTGCTGAAAGTACACCAAAGAATACATATTAAAATAAAGGAGAGTGCATAAGAATGACTATAGTTGTAAAAAAAGTTCCTAAATTTTTAAGAGGAATAGTAAAATTAATATTTGGTGTAAAATAATGATAATACATAAAATTCTTATTTCAAATAGCATTATCATTATATTACAAAAAAACAAAAAAAAATAGGTAAAAACCTATTTTTTTAATATATATTAATTTATTTTATGCTTTTACAACTTTACCAGAACGTAAGCATTTAGCACAAACTTTAATTTTTTTTGGTTCACCATTTACTATTGTTTTAACAGTTCTTAAATTTGGTTTCCAAGTTCTAGAAGTTCTCTTACTAATATGAGAACGAGTAATGCTAAGTTTATTTCCATAATTTATAGATTTATTACAAATTTCGCATCTTGCCATACTGCAAACACCTCCTATACATTGCTTATAAACTGACTAAATAATAGTTTAGCATAAATTTAAAAATAATACAAGAGTTTTTAAAAAATATATTATAAAAAATAATTGACATTAAAATGCAATATGTTAAAATAAATTTAAATTTAAATTCTAAATAATTTTATTCAAATTATCTTAAACATTCCAATGTAAAAACATATAAATTGTAATTTGTGTGTGAGGGGGAATTCTAGGGACTGTCCCTAAAAATCACCAAACATGGGGGTTTTGGGGACTGTCCTGAATTCACCCGAACACACGCAAATTACAATAGTTAAGAACTAAAAGTGAAAAGTGAATAGTAAATGAAGATTTTTTGTTGAAGTCAACAAAAAATCAACAATTACTTTTAACTGTAATTTGTATGAGAAGTGAGAAGTGGGATGTGGGAAGTGTGAAATTAGGGTAAGCCTTACGTAGCCTAGCCCTAAAAAGCACACCTCACACTTCACACCTCTCACATCACAACAACAAATTACAATTTATAGAAAGGATTCCTAATGTACAAAATTATAGAAAAATTTTTAAATCTTGTTTACCCACCTGTTTGTGGAATATGCGGAAAAATATCAAAAGAAAATTTATGTAATAAATGCAGTACTAAATTAAAACAATATGAAATAAATAAATATATACATATAAATAAAAATATGTATTTTGATGAACTAAAATGTTTAATGGAATACAAAAAAGATATAAGAAATTTAATTTTACAATACAAATTTAATAATAAGGCATACATGTATAAAACTTTTTCAAAATTAATATTAAAAAACAAAAAAATATGTGGCTTTTTAAAAAAATATGATATAATAATTCCAGTTCCATTACATAAAAAAAGAAAGCAAAAAAGAGGATATAATCAAACAGAATTAATAGTAAAAGAAATTGCACAAAATACTAATTTAAAACTTATAACGAATAATTTAATAAAAATAAAAAACATAGAGCCACAATCAGCATTTAATAAAAGGCAAAGAAAAGAAAACATTAAAGGAGCATTTTTAGTAAAAAATCCAGAAGAAATAAAAGACAAAAATATAATAATATTTGATGATATTTACACAACAGGAAGTACTGTAAATGAATGTGCAAAAATATTAAAAAAAACAGGAGCCAATAAAATTGGTGTATTAACACTTGCAAAAGATTAAACAAAAGGTAAATAGGAGGATTACTTTATGGAAGATTTAGTAGAAAGCATATTAGATTATGTAAGAGCAGATTACACAGATTATGCAATAATGATAAATGGAGAATGGGGTAGCGGTAAGACCTATTTTTGGAATAATAAAGTAAGAAATAAAATTGACTCATTACAACTTAATGGAAAAAACTATACAACAATTTATATGTCATTATATGGTATATCTAATTTGGAAGATATAAGCAAAAAAATATTTATAGAAACAACACAGTTAATGGATAAAAACATGAAAAAATATATGAGTGCAACAGGACAGCAAGCTATACCAGAATATGCAAAAACAGGATTAGATATGGCAAACTTATTTGGTGTTACACAAAATGGAGATAAAGTCGATTATAGCAAGTTTTTTTCTACAGATGACAAAGTATTATGTTTTGACGATTTGGAAAGAGCAAATGTAGATGTAATAGACATATTAGGTTATATAAACAATTTTGTTGAGCATGACCATATAAAAACCATAATAATATGTAATGAAAAAGAATTATCAACAAAACTAAAAAACTCAAATTTAGAAATGAAAACATTTATTGCAACATATATATTAGATAAAGAAGGAGATTTATCTAAAACAGACAAACCAATGGTAGAAAAAATACAAGATAAAATAGAATATGTATTTGACAAAGCAAATGACTATGAAAGAATAAAAGAAAAATTAATTGGAGAAACATTTGAATATCAACCTGAGTTTAATTATATTATTAATGGTATTTTAATAAGGTATGAAAGCAATCCTGACTTAATAAGATTTTTAAGAGAAAATACAAATTATATTATTTCTACATTTAACAAAAGTGGTACAAGAAACTTAAGAATTTTAAAGCATGCATTAAATGATTTTAAAAAGATTTATGAAATGGTAAGCAAATATTATCCAAATACTAATTATAGAATATTACAAACAATGCTTATATTTACAATAGCAATTTCTTTCGAAATAAAAGCAGGAAAAATAACAAAAGATAAATTTATAAATATTATGAATAACGAAGAATATAAATCAATTCTTGTATCGTCAAGAGTACTTATGGATAATAGGCAGTTTTATATAAAAGAATTTGATAATAATTATTACTATAATTTCAAATCAGAATATAGATTTTTTAAATTTATAGAAATTTATGTAAGAACAAGAATTTTTGACATGAAATCTTTTAAAAACGATATGGAAGCAATAATAAACACAGTAGATACAGAAAAACTTCCCGGATATAAAAGACTACTTATAGAAGAGTATTGGAAAATATCTGATGATCAGTTTCCACATGTAATAGAAGAAGTAATAAAAGATGTAAAAGCAGGAAAAGTAAAACTATTAGATACTGTAAAATTATTTATATATTTTACGTATTTTGTAAAAAAAGGATTAATTGAATATGATATAAAAACAATTAGAGGAATATTTTTTAACGGTATGAATGTTGCAGCATTAAACTCAAGCTATTGTGAAAATGCAGATGAAGAAATTAACCAAATAATTATTGGAGAAAAAACACCAGAAATAAATGATGTATTAGAACATTTCCACATGATTAATAGAGCATTAAAAGATAAAATGTATATGGAAAAAGCAGATGATATATTTAAATGTATACCAATGAAAATGGAAACATTTTACGAAAGATTTGACAAAGAATGTATGGACATACCAATATTTAAGTATTACGACCCATACCAAATGTTCCAAAGAATTTCTTGTGCAAGTAACGAAGATATTGTATCTATAAAAGAAAAATTATTAGATAGAGCAGAAAAATATACAAAAGAAATAGAACCAGAAATGAAAAACATAAAGCAATTAAAACAATTAATAGACGACTATATAAAAGGAAAAGACATGGGAATAAAAATAGTAATGCTACAAGAATTTTCAAAGGATCTTGGTACTATATTAGAAAAATACAAATAAATTGTAATTTGTATGATTGTATTTTGTTTTTGGAATTTGGATTTTTGATGTAGGGGGCGCTGTCTTCAGCGCCCCGTATACCCGATTTTCGGGTCGCCCAGGAGTGCGACCCCTACAACGTTGAGGAAACGACCCATCAAGAACCGTCCCATTTGAGACACATACAAATTACAATTTATCACAGGAGGTAAGTAATGGAGGAATTAAAATTAGAATATTATTTTAAAAATATAGATGAATTTCCATTTAAAGATGTATTTAAAGATTGTGTATATCCATGGGAAGTATTAAGTAATATTAATGAATATATAGAAAAGTTTATGAATAACAGAGAAATGAAAATAAATAAGGCATCTGAAATAGGAGAATTTTGTTCAATAAATGGAAACTATTTTATAGACGAGGGAACAAAAATACATTCAAATGTTACAATACAAGGGCCAGTGTTAATAGGGAAAAATGTAGAAATACAATCAGGTGCACTAATAAGACCAGGTACAATAATAGGAGATGGCGCAAGTGTAGGACATTCATCAGAAGTAAAACATGCAATACTACAAAATAAATCTAAAGTAGCAAGCCTTGCTTTTGTTGGAGATTCTGTACTTGGTAAATCAGCTAGAATAGGAAGCGGAACAATACTTGCAAATAGAAGATTTGATCAAAAAAATATTAATATAAAAATGGATGGCGAAAAAATAGATACAGGTTTAGATTTCTTTGGAAGTATAGTAGGAGACAATACAAGACTAGGAGCAAATGTAGCATCACTTCCCGGAGCATTTATTGGACCATACACATGGATATTACCAGGGTTACAAGTAAGAGGATTTGTACCAGCTGAGAAGAGATTATTTCCAAAAACAGAATATACAATAACAGACAATGAAAAAATAGAATTAAAATAGAAAAAAATACGGGAAGAACAATGAACATGGGGACGGATGAACATGGGGACGGACTTTTGGTTCACTTCAAGTGAACCAAAAGTCCGTCCCCATGTTCATCCGTCCCCGTGTTCTTTTTTTCGCTAAAACCTTCCATATTTCATCAAAGGAAAATTTTACCAAATATTGTATATATATATAGTTGAGAGTTAAAAGTGAAGAGTGAATAGTACAAAATTTGCTCTTCGCAAATTTTGAGGAGGGAGAAAAGTGCAGGTTGATTATAATAAAAAGGACAAGCAGTTGACTATTAAAATAACAGAAGAGATAGACCATCATTCTTGCGAAAAAATAAAAAAAAGAGCTGATTATGAAATACAAATACATTTGCCTAAAAAACTTGTTTTTGATTTTGAAAATGTTAATTTTATGGATAGTAGCGGAATTGGTATGCTAATTGGAAGATATAAGTTAGTATCAATGTTTGGGGGTAAAACTAGCTTAATAAATGTAAAACCAGCTATTAAAAAAGTTTTTGAAATGTCTGGAGTATTAAAATTAATACCAATAGAAGAAAACAAAAATATGGGAGGTGCAAAAGTTGAAGAATGCATATGAAAATGAAATGAAACTAGAATTTTTAAGTAAGTCATGTAATGAAAGCTTTGCAAGAATTACAGTTGCATCATTTGTGGCACAACTTGATCCAACTATAGAGGAAATAGCTGATATTAAAACTGCAGTATCAGAAGCTGTTACTAACTGCATAATACATGGATATGAAGATAAAGAAGGAATAATAAAAATAGAGTGCAAGATTTTTGCGAATTCCATAAAAATTGAGATTTCAGACAATGGAAAAGGAATAGATGACATAGAACAAGCAAAACAAGCTCTATATACTTCAAAACCTGAGCAAGAAAGATCTGGAATGGGATTTACAATAATGGAAAGTTTTATGGATGAACTTAAAGTTGAGTCTGTATTAGGAGTAGGTACTAAGGTGACGATGAAAAAAATAATTAATAAAGGAGTTACTTATGTATGATACAAGACCAGAAGATATATTAAAAGCTCAAAATAATAACGAAGAATCAATGTCTAAAATTATAGAAAAAAACTCAGGATTATTATGGAGTATAGTTAAAAGATTTTTAGGAAGAGGGTATGATGCAGAAGAATTATATCAAATTGCGTGTATAGGATTTATAAAATCTGTAAAAAGGTTTGATATAACATTAAATTTAAGACTTTCTACATATGCTGTTCCATACATAATTGGAGAAATAAAAAGATTTATAAGAGATGATGGACCTATAAAAGTAAGTAGAAGTATAAAAGAGTTGTTATATAAAATAAAAGAAATACAAAGAGAATATTTATGTAAAAAAGGAGAAGAAATAACTATTTTAGAAATATCAAAAAAATTAAAGGTTTCAAAAGAAGAAATTGTAATGGCATTAGAATCTGAAAGAGAAGTAGAATCAGTTGATAAAGAAATATATGATAACAAATATAATGGGGAAAGTAAAATTAATAATATTTCTAACGGAAAAGATGAAGAGACAATTTTAGTAAATAAAATTTGTTTAGGTAAAATGATTAGAGAATTAAATAAAAGAGAGCAAGAAATAATTTTGCTTAGATATTTTAGAGAAAAAACGCAAAGCCAAGTCGCTAAAAGACTTGGAATAACGCAAGTTCAAGTATCTAGAATAGAAAAGAAAATTTTATTTAAAATGAAAGAAAAATTATTTAAAGAAAGTTAGAGTATAACAATTTTAAATGCACCGTAAATGTTAGTAAAAACTAAGATTTACGGTGCATTTTATTATTTAAATATTGATTTTAAGCTGTAACTATAATAAAATAAATATGTTAACTAAAAAAGTGTTAAAGGAGAAGTATTTGTGGAAAAACAAAACCAAATTAGTTTTTTTAATAAATTTATTAAACAAATAAAAAAAGGCGTAAAAAATGTTGGAATAATAACAGATAAAGATGGAACTATATTGCTTGACCAAGATTTAAGAAATACATTAGAAAGATTTAGAGAAAAAAATTTAGGAGCTTCTATTTATCTTATTGCAAATAGTGGAAGAACTGTTAAAGATATGGTAAATTCATTGGAAGCAGAAAATATACCAACACATTACTTTGATTATATTGTAGGAGACAATGGCAGTATGTGTGTTGATGTTAAAAGAAACAAACAATTATATAAACACACAATAGATAAAAATATAGTAAAGCAAGTAATTGATGAATTTGTTAGAATGGGAGGAAATATTCAAGACGTAAGATATGCAGATGGAAATGGAATTT
Organism: uncultured Clostridia bacterium; assembly: GCA_944392485.1. GTDB lineage: Bacteria > Bacillota > Clostridia > TANB77 > CAG-508 > CAG-452. The sequence goes on from CALXWO010000009.1 coordinate 10,753, forward strand.
ATGTATGTAAAACAGAAGAAGTTCAAGAATACTATAAAAATAGAAGGAATATAAATTTTAAAGATCACATAGAGGATTTAGAAGGAGTTGATATTACAAAATTAACACTTGTGGGTTCACATGAATTAATAAATCAAATAAATAAATATATAAGAGAAAATATAAAAGGATATAAAACACACATGGGAAAGACTACCTTTCCTACAAAAGATAGTGATAATTACAGAATGGATTTTACTCGGAATGCATACAAAAGGTTCTGCAGCAAAGAGATTAAAAAGTAAATTAGGACTAGATTTATGTATTTATTTAGGAAATGATTTAAATGATATTAGTATGTTTTCAAATGCTTTAGATGATAATGATTTTATAGTAATTGCAAAAAACGAAAAGCCAGAAATTACGGATATGTTGTTAGATTATTTAAAACAAGAGTGCAGAATAAAAGGAATTGAATGGAATGATGCAAGAATACTGGTTTTAGACGAAGGAAATGTAAATAAATTTTTACATAGAACTAGTAAAATATTAGGAGTTTTAAACTCTGGTCAAAAATCAAAAAAAGAGGATATGAGAACAAAATATAAAGTAACTGTTAAAAAACCAAATAGCAAGCCAATAAACCAGGTGAAAAGAAGAAAAACAGATGGAAGATTTCATTAAATTTTTTGCTAATCTTGATAATTTTGTCAGTTTATAATAGAATATGCAATATAGTGGAGGAATTTAAATGGAAGCAGAAGAGGTGCAAGACCAAAAAAAATATATAAAAAAAGTATATGATTTAAATAAAAATAAAGATTTAAAATATTATATTTTAACTATGGGATGCAAGCTTAACGAAAATGATTCTGAAAAACTAATTGGAATGTTAGAAGAAATGGGATATGAAGAATCAAAAGAAATGAATGATGCAGACTTATTTTTAATAAATACATGCTGTATAAGAGAAAATGCAGAAGAAAGAGTATTTGGAAAGCTTGGAGAATTCAAAAAAATAAAAGAGCATAAAGACATTATAATAGCGCTAGGTGGATGCATGATGCAGGAGGAACACATAACTAATAAAATAAAAAAAAGCTATCCATTTGTAGATATAATATTTGGAACACATACGCTTCATAAATTACCCGAAGATTTATACAAATGTTTAATAAATAAAAAGAAAATAAAAGATGTATTAGATATAGATGGTAAGGTTTATGAAGGATTACCAATAAAAAGAGGAGACAAAAAGCAAGCCTCTGTTACTATAATGTATGGATGTAACAATTTTTGCTCATATTGTATAGTTCCATATGTTAGAGGAAGAGAAAGAAGTAGAAAACCAGAAGATATATTAAAAGAAATAGAAGATTTAGCAAAAGAAGGATATAAAGAAATAACACTTTTAGGGCAAAATGTAAATTCGTATAATGGAAGAGATGGATATAAATTTGCAAATCTTTTAAAAGACGCAAATAAAATTAAAGGAATAGAAATAATAAGGTTTGTATCTCCACACCCAAAAGACTTTACAGATGATGTTATTGATGCGATAAGAGATAGCAAAAAGGTTTCAAGACTAATTCATGTTCCTCTTCAATCTGGAAGTACAAATGTTTTAAAAGCAATGAACAGGAAATATACTAAAGAACAATATTTAGATTTAATTGATAGAATAAAAAAGAAAGTTCCAGATGCAGTATTTTCAACAGATATTATTGTAGGATTTCCGGGAGAAACTGAGGAAGATTTTGAAGATACTTTAGATGTTGTAAGGAAAGTAAATTTTGAACAAATCTTTATGTTTATTTATTCAAGAAGAGTGGGTACTTTAGCTGATAAGATGGAAAATCAAATACCAGAAGAAATAAAACATAAAAGGTTTGAAAGATTAAAAAAACTATTTGAAGACAATATAGAAGAAAATAATAAAAAATATGTAGGAACAACTCAGAAAATTTTAGTTGAAGGATATAGTAAAAATAATTCCCAAATGCTAACTCGGAAGAACAGACACTAACAAAGTAGTTATATTTGAAGGAAATAAAGAGTTAATTGGGCAAATTATAGATATAAAAATAATATCAGAGCATAAATGGTATCTAAAAGGAGAAGTGTAACATGGCAGAATTTTCACCCATGATGAAACATTATTTAGAAATAAAAGAAGAATATAAAGATTGCATTGTCTTTTATAGATTAGGAGACTTTTATGAAATGTTTTTTGATGATGCAAAAACTGCATCAAGAGAACTTGAAATAACATTAACAGGAAGAGACTGCGGTCAAGAAGAAAGAGCTCCAATGTGCCGGAGTTCCTTTTCATGCAGCAGAAAGCTATATTGCAAGACTTATAGAAAAAGGATATAAAGTTGCAATATGCGAACAACTAGAAGACCCTAAAACTGCAAAGGGAATAGTAAAAAGAGATGTAATAAGAGTTGTAACACCAGGTACAGTAATTGAATCTAACATGCTTGATGAGAAGAAAAATAATTATATAATGTCAACTTACAAAAAGGGAATATATTTTGGAATGGCAATTTGTGATGTTACAACTGGTGAGTTTTTATCAACAAAAATAGAAGAAAGCAACAATTTTCAGCTATTATTAGACGAAATATCAAAATATAATCCAGCAGAGATAATAGTAAATAAAATGCTATTTAATTGTAAAGAAGAAATAGATGAAATTAAATTAAGATTTAAAGCATATGTAAATTGTTTTGACGAAGAAATGTTTAAAACAGATGTAGATAGTTTAACTAAAACATATAGATTTGTTAATGATAATGAAAAAGAAATAGAAAGTTTAGAAAAAAATGATTTACAAATTCCAGCAATAAATGGACTTTTAGATTATTTAAATAAAACCCAAAAGATAAAATTAGAACATATTAATATTATAAAAATGTATTCTACTTCAAAATATATGTCTTTAAATATTACATCTAGAAAAAACCTAGAACTAACAGAAAAAATGAATGATAAAGGAAAAAAAGGAACACTCCTTTGGGTGCTTGATAAAACATACACATCAATGGGAGGAAGGCTTTTAAGAAAATGGATAAATGAGCCATTAATAGACGTGGCGGAAATTAATAAAAGATTAAATGCAGTAGAAGAATTAAAAAATAGTCTAATGTTTAGAGGAGATATTATAGATTCTTTAAAAAGAATATACGACATAGAAAGACTTGTAGGAAAAATTGCATATGGAAATACAAATGCCAGAGATATGATATCACTTAAAAATTCTCTAAAACAACTTCCATATTTAAAAAATATTTTAGCAAGTAGCAAATCTGAGTTGTTGCAAAATTTATATATTAGTTTAGATGAATTAAAAGATATTCACGATTTAATAGAAAAAGCAATAGTAGAGGACCCACCAATTAGCATAACAGAAGGTGGAATAATAAAACTTGGATATAATGAAGAAATAGACGAACTAAAAAATGCTGGGATGCAGGGTAAAAATTGGCTAATCGAATTAGAGGCAAAAGAAAAAGAACAAACAGGAATAAAGAATTTAAAAGTTGGTTTTAATAAAGTATTTGGCTATTTCTTTGAAGTAACTAAATCATATCTAAATTTAGTACCAGATAGATTTATTAGAAAACAAACACTTGCAAATTGCGAAAGATATATAACAGAAGAACTAAACGAATTAGAAAGCAAGATTTTAGGAGCTGAAGAAAAATCTGTTGATTTAGAATATAAAATATTTATAGAAATAAGGAATGAAATTGCAAAAAATATAGAAAGACTACAAAAAGCATCAAGCATAATATCTATATTAGATGTTCTTACCTCATTTGCAATAGTTGCAGAAGACTTAAATTACGGAAAACCAATAGTGGACAATAGTGGAATTATAGATATAAAAGCAGGAAGACACCCAGTTATAGAAAAAATGATGCCACTAGGTAGCTTTATAGAAAATGATACATATTTAGACAAACAAAATGATAGATTATCAATAATAACAGGACCTAATATGGCAGGAAAATCTACATATATGAGGCAAGTTGCATTAATTACACTTATGGCTCAAATAGGAAGTTTTGTGCCAGCTGCTTCTGCAAAAATAGGAGTTGTAGATAAAATATTTACAAGAGTAGGGGCATCAGACGACCTAAGTATGGGGCAAAGTACATTTATGGTAGAGATGATGGAAGTTGCAGAAATATTAAGAGAAGCAACACCAAACAGCCTTGTAATATTAGACGAAATAGGAAGAGGAACATCTACATACGACCGGACTATCTATTGCTTGGGCAGTTGTAGAATATATAGCAAATAAAGAAAAGTGCGGAGCAAAGACGCTTTTTGCAACACATTATCATGAACTTACAGAACTAGAAAACACAATAGAAGGTGTAAAAAATTATTCGATTGCGGTAAAAGAAAAAGGAGAAGATGTAATCTTCTTAAGAAAAATAGTACCAGGGGGAACTGACGAAAGTTATGGTGTTCATGTTGCAAAACTTGCAGGAGTTCCAAAAGATGTTGTTAAAAGATCAAATGAGATATTAAGAAGTTTAGAAAGGAAAAGTATATTAGGTAAAAAGAATCAAGAAAAAGAAAATAAAAAGATAGCAGCAGGACAACTTGACTTGTATAATTATAAACTGGCAGAAGTTGCTCACGAAATAGATAAGATAAATTTAAACGAGCTAACACCAATAGATGCACTAAATATATTAGTTAGAATTAAAGATAAAATTAAGTAAGTTAAAATTATTAAAATTATATTGTATATTAACAACTTTAATGATATATTAAAAAATATTAATAAGAAAAGGGGTAGTTATATGAAAAAAGTTTTAAGTTTAATATTAATTATGATATTAGCACTAATAGTATTAACAGGTTGTGTAGACGTAAATTACGAAGTAACATTAAATAAAGACGGAACAGCAGACATTGCATACATATACGGATTTGAAAAAGCATCTTTAGAGCAATTAGGAACAAATGTAGAAGATATGACTAGTGATATGAAACAAAATGCGGAAGAAAGCGGTTATACCATAGAAACATATGCAGATGATGAAATAGAAGGATTTAAAGCAAAAAAACACGTAGAAAATTTATCAGATGTATCTTTAGAAGAAGCATTTGGAGCTAGTTATATAAAAGATTCAGAAGAAAATAAATTAAAAATAGAAAAAAACGGTATGAAAACTACATATTCACAAAATGCAAATATAGACTTAACTTCTTTAGATGAAACAACAGCTTCAATGGTAACATTAAAATATACTGTGAATTTACCAGTCAAAGCTGGTGAAAATAATGCAGATGAGGTATCAAATGGAGGAAAAACATTAACATGGAATTTAACAGCAGGAGAAGCAAACGAAGTAAGCTTTAATGCATCATCAAACATGTTAACAACAATTATTTTAGCTGTTGTAATAGCATTAGTAGTAATAGCAATAGTAGTAATTGTTGTAGTAGCAGTAAAAAACAAAAAAACAAGTAAAAATAAAGAAGAAAATGAAAAACAAGATATTTAATAATAGTAAAAGAAAAAATAAAAAGGATATTTGTTAAAAAATATCCTTTTTTAAACCCCAAAATCAAATTAATTATAGCATTAAATTATAAAAAAAGCAAATGTTATAAGCATAAAAAATAGTGCGAAATAACCAGCATAACAAAGATTAATTAAGATTAAAATCATTAACAAAAAAATTTAGATGTATATTATAATTGTAAAGCATTTTTATATATGATAATATAAATACAACAAATAAATAAGTTAACAATTTTCCCTGCATAGTGCGTATAGACTGAATTTTTAGAACCAACAAAGAGGAGTAAGGGAGCTGATTCTCGTAAATACGGCGTGCAAGCTTACACTTTATTTAGTAGTAAGAAGCCCATGAGTATTTAGGTAGGCACCCACCTGTGTAAGAGCAGGTCCTTAAAAATTCTTTAAACTACGGCTAAAGCGGGGTCAAACTTTTTAAAAGAGTTAAGAGCAAAGAATGAAGAGTGAAAAATAGTACATAGTAAATTAAAAAGTGATTTGCTAAAAAAGTTTGTACTATTCACTCTTCACTTTTTATTTTTCACTAGGAGCATAAAAATTGCATGTAACAAATTTTTGTGGTAAAATTACTAAAAAACAAAAGGGTATAAACATGAATATAAAACAAGCGTTAGAATATGGAATTGAATTATTAAAAGAGAACAATATAGACGAACCAATTTTAAAGGCTAGAATTTTACTTGCAAATATTTTGGAAAGAAATAAAGAATATTTGTTAATCCACGAAATAGAAGAGTTAAACGATGATGATATTAATAAATATAGAAAAAACATAATTAGGCTATGTAAAGGCGAACCTGTGCAATACATTACAAACAAACAGGAATTTATGGGGTTAGAATTCTATGTTGATGAAAATGTATTAATTCCTCAGCCAGATACAGAAATATTAGTAGAAGAAGTTATTGATATATGTAAAAGTTACTATTTAAGTAGTACAAAAGAAAATAAAGTAGGGGTCGCACTCTTGGGCGACCCTACCAGAATCAATAACACCATAAAAATCCTAGACTTATGTACAGGAAGCGGAGCAATAGGTATTGCAATTGCAAAGAATATTGAAAATTACGAAATTACATTATCAGATATAAGCGATAAAGCATTAGAGGTAACGGAAAAAAATTGCATAAATATTGTAGGGACGGCAATCTGCCTTCCGCGAAAAACCAAAAATGCAGGGGCGAATTTCCATATCAACCCGCAAAATAAAATACAAATAATACAATCAGATTTATTTGAAAATATAAGTACTAAATTTGATATAATTGTTTCTAATCCTCCATATATAAAAACAGATATCATAAAAACATTAGATACAGAAGTACAAAAAGAGCCGAAGATTGCATTAGATGGAGGGCCAGATGGATTAAATATATATAGAAGAATAATAAGTGAAGCATATAAATTTTTAAATCCTAGTGGATATCTATGTTTAGAAATAGGATATGATCAGAAAGAAGCGGTTATTAAGCTAATAGAGGAAGAAGGAAAATATAAAGAAATTTACTCAAAAAAAGATTTAGCAGGAAATGATAGAATAATAATATGTAAAAAGGAGAATTAGTATGTCATTTTCTTCAGAGGTAAGAGAAGAATTATTAGAATTAAAAATGTGGGATAATAATAGTAACCTTGAGCAAGATGAGCAACTTGCAAGGCTCTTAATAAGGGAAGCATTTATAAAAAAAGGTTTTATAAACGACCCAAACAAAGAATATCATTTAGAAATTCTTTTTAAATCAAAAAGAAAAGCAGACGAAGCAAAAGAGATTATTTCAAATTTTGGAATAGATATAAAATCAACAAAAAAAGGCTCAGACTATATGTTATATTTAAAAGATGGAGAAGAAATATCTTCATTTTTAGCATTAATAGGGGCAACAAAAGCTGTTTTAAAATTTGAAGAAATAAGAGTAATAAAAGACACAAGAAATAACATTAATAGACTGGTAAATTGCGAAACTGCAAATTTAAATAAAACAGTAAATGCAGCAGTAAAACAAATAGAAGATATAAATAAATTAAAGCAAAATAAAAAGTTTGATAAATTACCAGATAATTTAAAAGAAGTAGCAAAATTAAGATTAGAAAACCCAGATGCAACATATGAAGAACTTCGGAAAAATGCTTTCAAAACCAATCGGAAAATCAGGAGTTAGTCATAGATTAGAAAAAATATCAAAAATTGCAAATGAGGAAAAGGGGACGTGTCATTTTTCCCCTTTTAAGGTTAATTTCACTTAAAATAAAATTTTAAAACGAAAGGGGAAAAATGACACGTCCCCTTTTCCCCAAAAGAGAAAGGACTATAATGAAAAATTTAGGAATATATATACACATACCATTTTGCGTAAAAAAATGCAATTATTGTGATTTTATATCATTTTCAAATAAGGAAAATTTAGTAGATAAATACATAGAAACATTAAAACAAGAAATAAAGAGTTATAAAATCAATAAAGAAGAATATTTAGTAAGCACAATATACTTTGGAGGAGGAACTCCATCATATATAAAAAGTAAATATATAATAGATATTTTAAAAACAGTGAAACAGAAATTCAAAATTTCAGAAAATGCAGAAATTACAATAGAAGTAAATCCAGGAACAGTAAATGAGGAAAAATTAAAAGATTACTATAATTCTGGAATAAATAGAATTAGCTTTGGACTTCAAAGTACAAATAATGAGTTACTAAAATTAATAGGAAGAATCCACAATTATTGTACATTTTTGGAGCGGATATAATTTAGCAAGAAAAATAGGATTTAAAAATATTAATGTAGACTTAATGATAGGACTTCCAACTGAAAACTTGAAAGATATACAAAATGACTTATCAGAAATAATAAATTTGCGGACCAGAACACATATCAGTTTATTCTTTAATTGTAGAAGAAGGAACACCTTTAGAAGAAAAAATAAATAAAAAAGAACTTTTTTTGCCACCAGAAGAAATAGAAAGAAAAATGTATTGGACTGTAAAAAAAGAATTAGAAAAAGAAGGTTACATACACTATGAAATATCAAATTTTGCAAAACAAGGTTATGAATCAAAACATAATTTGTCATGTTGGAACCAAGAAGAATACATTGGGTTTGGACTTGCAGCACATTCATATATAAATAATACAAGATTTTCAAATACAGAAAATCTAGAAAAGTATATTAATTTAACTAGTAAAGATTACCAAATAAGAACAATACACGAAAGACAAGATAAAGAAGCTAAGATGAAAGAATATATGTTATTGGGTTTAAGAAAAATAGAAGGAGTAAAAATATCAGAATTTAAAAATAAATTTGTAGATAATCCTATTTATTTATATAAAGAAATACTTAACAAATTAACTTGCGAAGAATTAATTGAAATAGATATAGACAATATAAAGCTAACAAATAAAGGAATAGACTTAGCAAATTTAGTATGGGAAGAATTTGTATAAACAGGGAAAAAGGGATTGATTCCATTTTCCCTGTTTTGTTACAGAAAAACTGTTAAATTATAAAAAATAAATTTTTTAGCAAACTGTATTGACTTTTGCTAAAATTGGGTATAATATATTAGCAGTAAAAAACAAAGAGTGCTAAAACGAGGTGTAGAAGTTGTTAGATGATAGAAAAAAACAAGTATTACAATCAGTAATAGAAGAATATATCAATACAGCAGAACCAGTTAGCTCAGCCGTATTAGTTGAAAAGTATGGATTAGATTACAGCAGTGCAACTATTAGAAATGATATGGCAGAATTAGAACATGAAGGATATTTAGAAAAACCCCATACATCAGCTGGTAGAATTCCTTCTGTAAAAGGATACAGATTTTATGTGGATGAACTTTTAAACGATGAAAATATTAGTTTAGAAGAAATACAATATATAAGAGAAAATTTGCAAACTAAAGTAAACGAAATCGAAGATTTAACAAAAATAACAACAAATACAATATCAGAAATGACACATTATACAACTGTTGCAATAGGACCAGATTCTAGCACTAACATAATTAAAGATATTAAATTTATCCTTCTTGGAGAAAGACTACTTATGGCAGTAATTCTTACAGAAAATGGTGCTGTAAAAGAAACAATTATTAAATATGATGAAGATGTTTCTCAAAACCAAATAAACGACTTAAATCTAACATTTAATAATAAATTAAGAGGTAAACCATTTGAAAAGATAGATAAGCCAATGGAAGAATACATCTTATCTACAATGAAAGACCAAGCAAAAGTTATAAAGCCTATAATACAACAAATGAATAGAGCAATAGAAGATACAAACAAAATATATTTAGAAGGAGCAAGCAAAGTATTTGATTTTCCAGAATTTAAAAAGATAGATACCGCCAAAAACTTCTTAAGTATATTAGATACTAAAGAAGAAATGCTAGAAATATTTAATTCTGGACTCGCAAAAGATATAAATGTATTTATAGGTGATGAAAATGAAAATGAAGATTTAAAAGATTTAAGCATAATAACATTTAAACATAAAGTTGGAAATAAAGATATGGGAACAATAGGAATAATTGGTCCTAAAAGAATGAATTATTCGAAAGTAATTTCTATTATGAAATACATTAGCAAGCGTTTAAACGGAGAAGAATAAGGGACTGTCCTGAATCTTCATAAAATGAAAATTCTAGGGACTGTCCCCAGAATAGACGGAATAAAAAGATAGACAAATATAAAGGAGGATAAAATGTCAGAAGAAAAAAAAGAAAATTTAGAAAAAAATGAAAATAACGAAGTAGAAACAAAAGAAAACGATGAACTAGGAGCAATGAAACAAGAGTTAGACGAAACAACAGATAGGCTAAAAAGAATAATGGCAGAGTTTGAAAACTATAAAAAAAGAAGTAATAAAGAAAGAGAAATGCTGTATAATTCTCTTCTAGCAGATATAGTTTCTAGTTTTTTACCAGTAATAGATAATCTAGAAAAAGCATTATCTGTGGAAACACAAGATGAAAATTATAAACAAGGTATAGAATTAGTATTAAAACAATTTAAAGATGTACTTGCAAAATTCGGAGTAGAAGAAATAAAAACAGTAGGAGAAACTTTTGATCCAGAAGTACATGAAGCAGTAAGTAGTATTCAAGACGAAACAAAAGGAGAAAAAGAAATTGTACAAGAATTTAGAAAAGGATATAAAATTGGAACAAAGGTAGTGCGTCACTCTATGGTAGTAGTTGCAAATTAACATGAAAAACTTCGTCTTGCGTTGTTAGACATCACTTAAAAAATCCTCGACGTACTTATGTACGCCTCCGATTTTTTAGTTCGTCTGCCTAGCAATACTCGTTTTTGATGTTAATTTAATAAATGTAGGGTCAAACTTAGTTTGCCCGTGAAAAATTAATTAATATATGTTATCAAATTTAAAAAATATATAAATCTAAAAAAGAAAGGGGACATTTATATGTCAAAAATTATTGGTATCGATTTAGGTACAACAAATTCATGCGTGGCAGTTATGGAAGGTGGAGAACCAGTTGTAATTCCAAATCCAGAGGGAAATAGAACAACACCATCTGTAGTTGCATTTTCAAAAAATGGAGAAAGGTTAGTTGGACAAATTGCAAAACGTCAAGCAGTTACTAATCCAGACCATACTGTTATCTCAATAAAAAGAGATATGGGTACAAATAAAAAAGTTAAAATAGAAGGAGATGAATTTACACCACAAGAAATTTCAGCAATGATCCTTCAAAAACTAAAATCAGATGCAGAAAATTATTTAGGACAAAAAGTAACTGAAGCAGTTATAACAGTTCCAGCATACTTTAGCGATAGCCAAAGACAAGCAACAAAAGATGCTGGTAAAATAGCAGGATTAAATGTTTTAAGAATAATTAATGAACCAACAGCTGCAGCCCTTGCATATGGTATGGATAAAGAAGAAAAAGACCAAAAAATAATGGTGTATGACTTAGGAGGAGGTACATTTGATGTATCTATCCTAGATATTGGTGATGGAGTATTTGAAGTTTTAGCAACAAGTGGTAACAACAGACTAGGAGGAGATGACTTCGACGAAAGAATAATTAAATATTTAGTTGAAGAATTCAAAAAAGAACAAGGAATTGATTTATCTACAGATAAAATGGCAATGCAAAGATTGAAAGAAGCAGCAGAAAAAGCTAAAATAGAACTATCTGGTGTTGGTCAAACAAATATTAATTTACCATTCATTACAGCAGATGCTTCAGGACCAAAACATATGGATATAACTTTAACAAGAGCAAAATTTGAAGAATTAATTAGTGATTTAATTGAAGCTACAACAGGACCTGTAAATCAAGCACTAAAAGATGCAGGACTTTCAGCAGATAAAATTGACCAAGTATTACTAGTTGGTGGTTCTACAAGAGTTCCAGCAGTACAAGAAGCAGTTAAAAAAATAACAAATAAAGAACCAAACAAAGGTATTAACCCAGACGAATGTGTTGCAATAGGTGCAGCAATTCAAGGTGGTGTGCTTTCTGGAGATGTAAAAGATTTAGTATTACTAGACGTAACACCTTTATCTTTAGGTATTGAAACATATGGTGGAGTATTTACAAAATTAATTGAAAGAAATACAACAATACCAACTAAAAAATCTCAAATATTCTCAACCGCAGCAGATGGTCAAACAAGTGTAGAAGTTCATGTTTTACAAGGTGAACGTGAAATGGCTGCATATAATAAAACATTAGGAAGATTTCAATTAACAGGAATTCCAGCAGCACCAAGAGGAATTCCACAAATAGAAGTTACATTTGATATAGATGCAAATGGTATAGTTCATGTTTCTGCAAAAGATATGGCAACAGGAAATGAGCAAAATGTTTCTATAACAGCAAGCACAAATCTTTCAGAAGAAGATATACAAAAAGCTGTAAAAGATGCAGAAGCACATGCAAGTGAAGATAAAAAGAGAAAAGAGGAAGTTGAAGTTAAAAATAATGCAGAGAGTTTAATATATAGTAGCCAAAAAACATTAGATGAATTAGGAGATAAAATTAGTGGCGAAGAAAAAGCTAAAGTAGAAACAGAAATAGAAAATGTTAAAAAAGCATTAGAAACAAATAATACAGATACAATTAAAGAAGCAACAGAAAAACTAACACAAGCATTTTACAAAGTATCTGAGCAACTATATAAACAAAATGCAGCAAATACAAATACAGATGGAGCAAGTACAGCAGAAGGACAAAATACTGGAGATGCAGGAGCAAATAATGGAAATGTATATGATGCAGATTATAAGGTAGAAGATGAAGGCGACAACAAATAAAACGAATTAAAATCAGCATCTTGCACATTTTCTATCAACAATAAAATCCTCAACGTACACACGTACGCCTGCGGTTTTATTGTTTTATAAAATGCACAATCTACTAATTTTAATTAGTTTTATGAGGTTAGACAAATAATATGTAGGGGCGAACTGTGTTCGCCCTCTACACAATATTCTTTTTAATTATTTGTGTAATAAATAAAATATTATAGAAATAATTAAAAAGAATTTAGGAGGCAATTAAAATATGGCAAATAAAAGGGACTATTACGAAGTATTAGGAGTAAGCAAAACAGCAACTGACGAAGAAATAAAAAGAGCTTTTAGAAAACTTGCAAAAAAATATCATCCTGATGCAAACCCAGACAATAAAAAAGAAGCAGAGGAAAAATTTAAAGAAGTAAACGAAGCATATGAAAATTTATCTGATCCTCAAAAAAGAAGAATGTATGACCAATTTGGACATGATGGACCACAAGGTTTTGGTGGAGGAAATCCAGGAGGAGGATATTATTCTTATACAAGTTCTGGATTTGATGGATTTTCTGACTTTGGTGATTTTGGAGATATTTTTTCTTCTTTTTTTGGTGGAGGTTTTGGAGGAAGAACATCAAGGCAAAAAGCAGGACCTAAAAAAGGAAGAGACTTAAAATATAATATGACTATTACTTTCGAAGAGTCTTATTTAGGAGTAGAAAAAGAAATAGCAATCTCAAGAGACGAAGTGTGTCCAGTGTGTCATGGAAACAAAGCAAAACCAGGAACAACAGTGGAAACTTGTAAAAGTTGTGGAGGTACAGGAACAATAAAACAAACTGTGTCTACAATACTTCGGACAAATGCAAACAACAAAAACTTGCCCAATTTGTGGAGGAGAAGGAAAGGTAATAAAAGAAAAATGTACAGAATGTAGAGGAAAACGGAAAAGTTAGAAGACCTGTAAAAATACAAGTAAAAATTCCAGCAGGAATAGCAGATAATCAAACAGTTGTATTAAGAGGAGAAGGAGAGCCAGGAGAAAAAGGCGGACCTAAGGGAGATTTATATATTGTTGTAAGTATAAAAAAACATAGTATTTTTTCAAGAAAAGGAGATAATGTAATTTGCGAAATACCAATTACATTTACACAAGCAACACTTGGTGCAGAATTAAAAATTCCAATGGTAGATGGAAGTAAAGAAAACTACAAAATTCCAGAAGGAACACAAACAGGAACAAAATTTAGTATTAGAAACAAAGGATTTAAAGCAGTAAATGGAAACTGGAGTGGAGATTTTATATTTACAGTTGTTGTTCAAACACCTAAAAAGCTAACAGCAGAGCAACGAGATTTATTAACAAAACTTGCAAAAACAATGAACGAACAACCACCGGTAAAAAAAAGAGGAATATTTGGGTAATCTTTTAATGTTCAAACTGACTAAAAAAATAATGAGAGGGCGGGCATTAGGCCCGTCTATAATTATATAAAAGAGGTAATAAAATATGCCAAAATTTTTTGTGAAAAGAAACCAAATAAAAGATAATATTGTTACAATAACAGGAAAAGACGTAAATCACATTAAAAATGTTTTAAGACTAAATATTAATGATAACATACAAATATGTAATATAGATACTTTAGAGAATTACACCTGTGAAATAACAAAATTAGATTATAGTAATATTGAATGCAATATTATTAATAAAATAAACTCAGAAACAGAACCAAATACACATGTAACGGTATTTCAAGGATTACCAAAAGCAGATAAAATGGAATTAATAATACAAAAATCTGTGGAGCTTGGGGTATATGAAATAAGTCCTGTTAAAATGGAAAGATGTGTTGTAAAATTAGATGAAAAAACTAAATTTAAAAAGGTAGAAAGATGGCAAAAAATATCTGAAACTGCAGCAAAACAGGCAGGAAGAGATATTATACCTAAAATTAATTTACCAATAAATATTAAAAATATTTGTAAATTAATTGGCGAATATGATATAGTATTGTTAGCATACGAAAAAGAAGAAAAAAACACTCTAAAGGAAGAACTTCAAAAATATAAGATAAACCAAAATAAAAACTTAAATATAGGTATTATAATAGGACCAGAAGGCGGATTAGAAGAAAATGAAGTAGAAGAATTAGTAAAGTATGGGGCAATACCAATAACATTAGGAAAAAGAATTTTAAGAACAGAAACTGTGGCTTTTACATTAATTTCAATTATTATGTATGAATTAGATGATTTAGGAGGAGTACTAAATGAAGAAAAATGCAATTAAAGAAATAGAAGAAGAAATAGATAAAAAAACAAAATTACCATTAGAATTAAAAAACAATTTAAAAAAACAAGTTTTTATAAATATTTCTATTGCAATTATTTTAATAATTTATTTTATTTTTTTAGTAGCAGGAAGCATTGGAATTAATAAAAATATTAGGACAATTGATTTTAATATATTTAGTATTATATTTTTAGCATCAACCATAATTTTATTTGAGTATTCTTACAAAAACAAAAAAACAGAATTTGCAATTTATGGAATAGAGTTTTTATTTATTGCAATTTTTACATTATTTTTACCATATATTATATTTGAATTAAAAGAGCCATATAAAAAATATTATTTACTAATAAATGTATATATTGCAATTTATTATTCTATAAAATCAATAATTATATATATTAAAGGTAAAAACAGATATATGAACAGTATTAGTGATGTAAAAGAAATTGTAAAAAAGACTGATACAAAAAAGAAAAGTATAAAAGTAGCATCAGAAGAAAAAAACAAACAGGGTGAAAAACAAGAATCTGCACCAAAAAAAAGAGGGAGACCTAAAAAAACGGAAGAAAAAGATAAAATAGAAAGTACACCTAAAAAAAGAGGTAGGCCAAGGAAGGAGAAAGTAAAAAATGATTAAAAGCATGACAGGATTTGGAAGGGCTACATATGAAAATGAAGGAAGAGAATATATAGTAGAAATTAAATCTGTAAACAATAGGTTTAATGATATTAATATAAAAATGCCCAGAAATTTTAATTATTTAGAGGACAAAATAAAAAAAGAAATATTAAGTGCAGTTTCAAGAGGTAAAATTGATGTATTTATAACTTTTACAAATAATAGTGATAAATGCAAAAATATAAGTATAAATACAGAAATAGCAAAAAGGTATATAGAAGAATTAAAGAAATTAGCTGATGAGACCCAAATTGTTAATAATGTTAATGTAATTGATATTTCTAAGCTACCAGATGTTTTAAATATAAAACTTGAAGAAGATGCAGAAGAAATAATAGAAAAAGAATTGTTGGTTGTTTTAAAAGAAGCTATAAGTAGTTTTATTGATATGAGAACTAAAGAAGGAAGCAAAATAAAACTTGATTTAGAAAATAGAATTAATTTAATTTCTAAGAAGGTAGAAGAAATTTCTAGAATTTCTACTGGACTTGTAGACGAATATATAGTAAAATTAGAAAGTAGAATAAAAGAACTTTTAAAAACAGATGTTGTAGATGAAACAAGACTTGCTCAAGAAGTTGTTATATATTCAGATAAATGTTCTGTAGAAGAAGAATTAACTAGACTTAAAAGCCATATATCACAATTTTTAGGGTTACTAGAACAAAATAAAGCAATAGGAAAAAAGATGGACTTTTTAATTCAAGAGATGAATAGAGAAACAAATACTATAGGATCAAAAGCAAATAATTTAGAAATTACTGATATGGTTGTTGATATAAAAACAGAGTTAGAGAATATACGTGAGCAAGTACAGAATATTGAGTAACATTAATTTGAAGTGTGGAAGTGTGAAATGTGAGGTGTGAGGTGCGCCTCTAGGGATATACTTCGTAGAAATATCTTAATCTCCCACATCTTACATCTCACTTCTCACTTCTTAAAAAAGGAGATGAAATAATGCAATTAATTAACATAGGGTTTGGAAATATAATTTCTGCAAATAGGGTAATAACAATTGTAAGTCCAGAATCTGCTCCAATAAAAAGATTGGTACAAGAAGCAAAAGATAGTAAAATGGCTGTTGACGCAACTTGTGGAAGAAGAACTAGAGCAGTTATTATAATGGATTCTGGGCATGTTATATTATCAGCAGTTCAACCAGAAACAGTTGCAGGAAGATTAGATAAAGACTTAAACAAAGAAGAAATAATAGAATAATAATTATAAATTAAAAAGGAGATAGATAAAAATGATTATTAATCCAACAGTTACAGATTTATTAAAAATATTTAACAACAGATATGAACTTGTAATAGTTACAGCAAAAAGGGCAAGACAAATTGCAGCAGGAAGCAACCCTTTAGTAACAGTAAATGAAAGATCTGCAGTTACAATAGCCGCAAATGAAATTGCAGAAGGAAAGGTGGTAAAATGCTAGTATTATTATCTGGTGTATCAGGGGCAGGAAAAGATACAATAAAAAAAGAATTATTAAAAAGAATGGATAATGTAATAACTATGCCATCTTACACAGATAGACCACCAAGACCTGGTGAAGTAAACGGGGAAGTATATAATTTTGTAACAACAAAAGAGTTTGAGGACAAAATTAAAGAGGACGAATTTTATGAGTATTCTGTTCATCATGAACATTACTATGGAACTTCAAAAAAAATTTTAAACGAAAACATAAAAAAAAGTAAAATAATTGTAAAAGATATAGAAGTTAATGGCACAGAAAATTTAATAAAACTATTAAAAAATGATGTAAAAATAGTAACAATATTTTTAAGAGTTCCAAAAGAAGAATTAAGAAGGAGATTAGAACATAGAATAGAAAAAGCAAGTTTAAAAGAAATAGAACTAAGGTTAAATAGATTTGATTATGAAGAGTCTAAAATAGGATTATATGATTATGTCTTGAAAAATGATGATTTAGAAAAAACTGTGCAAATAATAATGACAATTATTAAAAATGAATACAATTTGGCAAAAAACAATTTACAAAATTTGTAAAAACAATATTGACAATTAAACAAACTAATGGTAGACTAAATATACAAAATTAGTCTACTTTTTTATTTAATAGGAAATTTCTCCGAAAATTCTATTAAATAAAAGGCTATAATCGCCATCGCCTTTAGGATTTCCTCCTTATAGTCGGAAACCTAAATCGGCACGAACAAAGGGCGACTTTCGTCTCTTTGTTCAAATAAATACAGAAAGGAGGAAAGAAAATGTCAAAAGAATTTGAAACTAAAGTATTAGATTTTATTGAGTTTTCACAAAAAAACTTTGTAAATTTAAATAACAAAATAAGTGGTTTAGAAGTGAAAGTGGATGAAAAAATTGACAATTTAGAAGCAAAAATGGATAAAAAGTTAAGCGATTTAGAAGTGAAAATGGATAAAAAGTTAAGCGATTTAGAAGTAATAATGGATAAAAAGTTAAACAATTTAGAAACAAAAATGGACAAAAAAATAAGCGATTTAGAAGTAAAAATGAACAAAATAATAAGTAATTTAGATGAAAAATTTACTAGTTTATACGAGAGCCTAAATAAATCTCTTACACTAATTGAAAATAAGGTTATGACAGAATTCCCTGCTTTATTCGAAGCTTTTGAACTTCATCAAGAAATGCATAAAGATTACGACGAAAAGAATTCATACTTAAGTGCAAAAGTAGAAGAAGATTCTATGAGAATATCAGTTCTAGAAGATCAAATTAAATTCTTAAAAAGTAATTAATTACTGACTATTTTAAATCATAATTATTTCAAAATTATAAAGAGGCTTAAATATGTAATTTATAATTAATTAAATTATATACTTAAGCCTCTTTATAGTATTTTAGCAACTTACCAATTACTTTTCACTTTTCACTCTTCACTTTTAACTGTAATTTGTATATTTTTTATCAAAAATCAACCCTTGTTAAGAACGCTAATCTCTGATATACTAATACTCAAGGTGAAGAGATGATAGCAGAAGTAATTATAAATACAATAGCAAAAGAATTAAATAGAACATATGACTATATAGTACCAAACTCTATTTTAAATGAAATAAAAATAGGGTCTAGGGTTTTTGTGCCATTTGGAAGAAAAAAGCAAGAAGAGGGATTTGTTATTGGTTTTAAAGAAGAATCACAATATGCAAACAAGGAAATTATAAATATAGAAGATAATATTTTAACAAAAGAAAATATAGAACTTGCAAAACTAATGGCAAAAAGGTATTTTTGCAACATTTCAGATTGTATAAGGCTTATGCTGCCACCGGGAAATACAACTAAAAACATAGCAAACAGAACAAAAGACAAAACTGGAAATTTTGTATATTTAAAAAAAGACATAGAAGAAATAGAATTTGAAATAAATCAAGATAAAATAAAATCAGAAAAACAAAAAAGAATTTTAAACTTTTTATTTGAAAATGAAGGCATTCATATACAGGATTTAGAATTAATAACAGATACAAGTAGAAGTATTATAAAAACATTAGAAAAAAACGGATATATAGAAATAATAGAACAAAAAATAGAAAGAAATCCTTTTATACATAAAGCAGTAAAAAGAGATACTTCATTAAAATTAACAGATGAACAGCAAGATGCTTTCGATAAAATAAAAGATAGTAAATATAAAGAATTTTTAATATATGGAGTAACTGGCTCGCGGAAAAACAGAAATTTATTTGCAATTAATAGAAAATGCAATAAAACAAGGGAAAAAAGCAATAATGCTTGTTCCAGAAATATCACTTACACCGCAAATGGTCGATAGGTTTCTTGCAAGATTTGGAGACTGCATAGCAGTTTTACATAGTAAACTTTCTGTGGGAGAAAGGCATGATCAATGGATTAAAATAAAAGAAGGAAAGGCAAAAATTGTAATAGGTGCAAGGTCTGCAATTTTTGCACCCATAAATAATTTAGGAATAATAATAATAGACGAAGAACACGACTCTTCATATAAATCTGATATGTCACCACGATTTAATGCAAAAGATATTGCGAAATTCCTAGCTAAACAAAATAATATACCATTAGTTTTACGGAAGTGCTACACCAGATTTAGGAACATTTACTAAAGCAAAGTTGCGGAAAAATACAACTAATAACACTTACTAAAAGAGCAAATAAATCAAGTTTGCCAAATGTAGAAGTAATAGATTTAAGGCAAGAACTTGCAAACGGTAATAGATCAATGATTAGTAACAAGTTATATGAAGAAATTGAAAAAAATCTTGCAAAAAAAGAACAAACTATATTATTTCTAAACCGAAGAGGATTTTCTACATTTGTTATGTGCAGAGATTGCGGTTATACTGTAAAATGCAAAAGATGTAATATAAGCTTAACATATCATGAATATTCAGATACTTTAAAGTGTCATTATTGTGGGTACGAAATACCTAACCTAAAAACATGCCCAAGCTGTAAAAGCAAAAATATAAGGTACTTTGGAACTGGAACAGAAAAGTTAGAGCAAGAAATACAAAAATTATTTCCTAGTGCAAAAACAATAAGAATGGATATGGATACAGTAACTAAAAAAAATTCTCATGAGGAAATATTAAACAAATTTAAAAGTGAAAATATAGATATACTAATTGGTACACAAATGGTAGTAAAAGGACATCATTTTCCAAATGTTACTCTAGTTGGAGTTATTGCAGCAGATAACAGTTTAAATATTGAGGACTATAGAGCAAATGAAAGAGCATTTGATATACTTACGCAAGTTGCTGGAAGAGCAGGAAGAGAAAAAGAAGGAAGAGTATTAATACAAACATATAATCCAGAAAACTTTGTAATAGAATGTGCTAAAAAACAAGATTATGATATGTTTTATAATACTGAAATAGCATTAAGGAAACAATTGAAATATCCGCCATTTTGCGATATAATATTATTTGGGGTTACATCAAAAAGTAAAGAAGAAGTAAAACTTGCATCAGAAAAATTTTACGAAATTTTAAAAAGGAATAGTAACAAATATAAAATTGCAATAGAAATATATAATCCAGTTATAGCACCAATTAGTAAAATAAAAAATAAATATAGATGGAGAATAATTTCAAAATGTAATTTAAATAATAGTATATTAAATTTAGTAAATAATAGTTTAGAAGAATATTATAAACTAAAATTTAAAAATACAAGAATAATTGCAGATGTTAATCCAAATAACATGAATTAATGGTATGTAAGGAGGGCAAGAAAACAATGGCAATAAGAATAATAAGAGAAGAAGGAGACGAAATACTAAAAAAAAGGTCTAGAGAAGTAGAAAAAATAGATGACAAAATATTAGAATTAATACAAGATATGATAGAAACAATGCACAAATTAAACGGTGTAGGACTTGCTGCTGTACAAGTAGGAGTATTAAAGAGAATTGTAGTTATAGACATATATGAAGAAGGAGTTCCTCCATTTATATTAATAAATCCAGAAATTATAAAAACAAAGGGAGAGCAAACTGTTGAAGAGGGTTGCTTAAGTTTTCCAAATAAATTTGCAAAGGTAGTAAGACCAAAGGAACTTGTTGTAAGGGCATTGAACGAAAAAGGAGAAAAAATAGAAATAAAAGCAAAAGATTTACTAGCACAAGCAGTAAGCCATGAAGTTGATCATTTGAATGGAGAACTATTTATAGATAAAATAATACCAGGAACATTAGAAATAATTAAAAATGAATAATGAAAAGTTAAGAGTAAATGAAGATTTTTTGTTGAAATCAACAAAAAATCAACCAGAATTATTAATTATTCACTATTCATTATTAATTAATAGAAAAGGAGGTATTCTATGTTAAACATTATATTCATGGGTACACCTGATTTTGCAAGAGATTCTTTAGAAGCAGTATATAAAGCAGGGCATACAATAAAAGCGGTAATAACAGTTCCAGATAGACCAAAGGGAAGAGGAATGAAACTAATTCCATCTGAAGTAAAGGAATATGCTATTTCAAAAAACTTTAATTTATATCAACCAGATAAATTAAAAGGTAATGACGAAATATTAAATAATATAAAAAAATTAAATCCAGATATAATATGTGTAGTAGCATATGGAAAAATCATTCCAAAAGAAATATTAGATTTACCAAAATTTGGTTGCATAAATGTACATCCTTCACTTTTGCCTAAATATAGAGGAGCGGCACCAATACAGTCTGCAATTATAAATGGAGATGAAAAAACAGGTGTCACAACAATGTATTTAAATGAAAAAATGGACGAAGGGGATATAATATTACAAGAAAAAACCATAATAGGGGATAATGAAACATCTGGAGAGTTATGGAATAGACTATCGAAACTTGGAGCAGAACTTTTATTAAAAACATTAAAGCAAATAGAAAATGGAACAGCACCTAGAAAAAAACAGGGAAAGAATGCTACATACACAACTATGATAGACAAAAAAATGGCAAGAATTAATTGGAAAGAAAAATCAGCAAAAGAAATAAAAAATTTAGTAAGAGGACTAAATCCAATTTTAGGAGCATATAGCACATTAAAAGGTAAAAAAATAAAATTTTGGAAAGTAGATACACTAGAAACAAATGATTTTATAAAAAAATATCCAGAATTTAAAGGGTATGAATATAGGTTCGAAGAAATTGAACCAGGTACAATTCTGTATGTAGACAAAAAAGAGGGTATATATATAATGACTAAACATGGAATATTGCTAGTTTTGGAAATACAAGGCGAAAACTCAAAAAAAATGACTACGCCAGAATTTTTAAGAGGAAACAAAATAGAAGTAGTAGATAAATTTGAATAACAATAAGGGACTGTCCTGAATTTTTTAAAAAAATTCTAGGGACTGTCCCCATCTAATTATTTTTTAAATTAGATAACTTTAATCCAATCATAAAAGAAATTATTAATAAGATAATTGAAATACATCCATGTAAATCAAAAGTAAATCCAGGATAAATTACAAAAATAGAACCTAATATAAAACCTATTATAGCAAAGTATGTATAAGACTTTGCTATTTTAAATAGAAGATTCATTATAAATAAACAAATTATTCCACCAATTATAAGTCCAATTCCTATAGGGAACAAAAAAGTTAAATTTACAGTAGAAATCGCATTTAAATACATTTCATAAAGCCCAAACATCATAAGTATAACAGTCTTGCTAATTCCGGGGAATTACAATACCAGCAGACATAAATACACCTGCAAGAATTAATTGATAATTGGATGTTACATCAGAAATAATATCTAATGTGCTTTCTAAAGCAATTAGGTATATGCTAAAAGAAAATGTAAATAACATACATAAAATATGTAAAAAATTTATCTTTTCAACATTAGCTTGCTTTGTAACAAGCTTTATACTTCCGAGAATTAACCCTATAAATGCAAAAGAGGCTTCCATATTAAACTTACTGTAAAGTACTCTTAAAACATTACCAAATAAAAATATACCTACAAAAACACCTAGGAGGATAGGAAACATAAATTTAATATTTTTTTTAATATCTTTAAAAAAATAAAGAATTGAATCAACAATTTTTTCGTATAATCCAAAACAACACAAAAATACTCCGGCTACTTATTCCGGGAAGTATTGCTCCTGCACCAATTAAAATACCAGCAACTAAATTTAACATAAAACCACCTTAAATTGTAATTTGCTTTGCAAATTACAATAGTGAAAAACTAAAAGTGAAAAGTGAATAGTAAATGAAGATTTTTTGTTGGTTCCAACAAAAAATCAACAATTACTTTTAACTCTTCACTCTTAACTTTTAACTGTAATTTGTATGAATTTATTCATACAAATTACAATTTATATAAATATATGTTTTTTATAAAAAAATATTATAATAATTAAAATAAAGGAAAACCTAATTATGAGGTGATTTGCTTTATGTTTATACCTAAAGCTGTGTTTTATGAGCCAAAGGTACGTGAATATGAACTTGGAAAAGAATTATTAGAAAATTATGAAAAACAAGGGGTAAAATTAATAGAAATTGAAAGTCATAATAATATAGAAGAATTAAGAAAAAATCCTAATTCTGAATTTGCAAATATGAAAAGAAATATAATAATTGGAATAAGAAAAACACATAAATTTGTACCAAACCATAAAGTCTCGGATTTTTTAGTACCATATACATCATCTGGTTGTACTGCAATGTGTATGTATTGTTATTTAGTTTGTAACTATAACAAATGTTCATATTTAAGACTATTTGTAAATAGAGAACAAATGTTAGATAAAATAATAAAAGTGTCGAATGAAAGTAAAAAAGAATTAACATTTGAAATAGGTAGCAATAGCGACTTGATTTTAGAAAATACTATTACGCATAATTTAGAATGGACAATAGAAAACTTTAATAAAGCAGAGAAGGGATTTCTTACATTTCCAACTAAATTTGATATGGTAGACCCATTGCTTAACTTAAATCACAACGGAAAAATAATAATAAGAGTTAGCATGAATCCGCAAGAAATAATAAATAAAGTGGAATTTGGAACATCAAGATTAGAGGGTAGAATAAAGGCTATAAATAAACTAAAAGAAGCGGGGTACAAGGTAGGAATATTAATAGCACCTATTATATTAGTTGATAACTGGAAAACTTTATATGAAGATTTAATAAAAAAACTATCAGAAGAATTAAGTAATGAGGTAAAAAAAGAAGCTATATTTGAATTAATATTTATGACATATAGCTATGTTCATAAAATGATAAATAGGGAAGCGTTTCCTAAAGCAATAGATTTATTTAATCCAGAAATAATGACAGGAAGAGGAAAAGGAAAATATATGTATAAAAAAGAAATAAGAGAAGATGGAGAAAAATTTTTAAGAGAAACAATGCAAAAATATTTTCCAGATAATAAAATATTGTATATTGTTTAGAGATTAGAAATGTAGGGACGGCAAGAAAGCCGTCCAAAAAATTAATTGCAGACGTTGTAGGGGCGAAAAACCAAATTCCAAAAACAAAATACAATCATACAAATTACAATTTATCTATTTAACCAATATATAGAAAAATTTAAAACTGATGCAAATACTAGCCACAATAAATATGGAATTTGAAGTAATCCTGTTAATTTGTTTTTATAATAAAATTCTTTAATCATAAACACAACTAAAACAATTAATAATAAAATCCAAAAGAATGAAAACAATTTCAAATCAAACACAAAAAAGAAAATAGGCCATAAATAATTTACAAACAGCTGAAGATAGTAAATATTTTTACCCTTTTCTGTCAATTGTAAATTAGATTTAAGGATTCCATAAGAAACTCCCATTAGAATATATAGAATAGTCCAAACTATTGGAAATAATATGGCAGGTGGCGAAAAAACAGGCTTAATTAAGTTACTGTAATTCATATTACTTGAAGTTAAAATACCAACAAATCCACCTAAAACAACAGAAATTAATATAGATTTTAAATATATTTTAATCAAAAAAATTCTCCTTTCTTATACTTATTTATAATATATTTATGATAAATTTATTAAAAAATGCAGAATATAAATTGGCAAAATTTGAAAAATGTGATAATATAAAAAAGGTGAATAAAAATGACAATGCAATTTGTAAGTGATTTAATAGACAAAAAAATAGATGAAAATCCCAACTTAATAAAATTTACTTTTTATGAACTTAGAGTAAAAGAAAATTTAAGTGAAGATGATACAAATACTTTTTTAACTTTAGCAGCTCGAAGGCTGGAGAATAATAGGTACTTGATATATAAAACAGGAGATACATATATACTGAATGGTAAAAATAAAAAAGTAGAAATTAATGAGCTTTTAGTAGCAATAAAATAAATATTTTAGAGGTCATGCACTTTTATTTTTTCTAGACATATAATTTGTTATAGAAAAAATGGAGGTGCATTTATGCTACTAATTTATCTATCTGGATTTTTAGCGTTTTGTAAAACTGCTATTTTTGTTTTGGGCTACATATCAAACAACAGCTTATTTCCAGAACCATTATCTCAAGAAGAAGAGGCAGAATATTTACAAAAATATATGAAAGGAGACGAAGAAGCAAGAAACATATTAATTGAAAGAAATTTAAGATTAGTAGCACATATTTGTAAAAAATATAATATACCTAATGTAGATAATGATGATTTAATCTCTATTGGTACAATAGGCTTAATAAAAGGAATAAATACATTTAAGACTAATAAGGGAGTAAGACTTGCTACATATGCCTCAAGATGTATAGAAAACGAAATTTTAATGCACCTAAGAAGCATAAAAAAATTAGGGGCAGAAGTGTACTTAAATGAACCAATTGGAAAAGACAAAGACGATAACGAAATAGCTTTAATTGATATTTTAGAAAATGACGAAAAAAATATAGAAGATGAAATTGATTTAAAAATAAAAACAAAAAAATTATATGAAAAAATGAAATATATATTAAAAGGAAGAGAAAAAACAATAATAGAACTGCGTTTTGGACTTCGGAGGCAATAAACCAAAAACACAAAATCAAATTGCACAAATGATGGGAATATCAAGAAGTTATGTATCTAGAATAGAGAAGAAAGCAATAGGAAAACTAAATAGTAAATTAGCACGCGAGCTATAAAAAGCTTGCTTTTTAATTGTAAAATAATGTAAAATGATATATAATATTTAAAAATCATTAAATTAATATGCAACTTTTTTCAAAATAATTATATACAAAACATAGATATGGAGTATGTAGAAGAGGGAAAAGTAAAATATTTTATGATCGACGACCTAAACTTTGATTTAATATTTAATATGACACTATACAACGAATGTAATATAATAAAATTGAATTTTGAAAATGGAGCAACATACGAATTTATAAAAAGTGATAATGGAGAGTAACATGGAAGTTTTAAAAATTTTAGAAAAATTAATATCTTTTAACACAATAAATGACTTGCAAAATAATGAAATAGTAAAATGGATTATGCAATATTTAATAGAAAATGGATTTGAGTGCAGAACTATAACAGAAAATGAAACTAATAACAAATGCCTTATAGCCCAAATTGGAAAAAATCCAATATTGGCTTTTAGTGGGCATTTAGATACAGTAAGCACGACAGAACGGATGGAATACTCCGCCTCTAAAATTGGTTTCAGATAAAAAAAGTGCATATGGTTTGGGAACTTGTGATATGAAAGGTGGAATTGCTGCTTTTCTTAAAGCTTGTACAAGTATAAATAAAAGTAAGCTATAAAAATGCAAACTTTATATTTCCGTTAGATATGGAAGACACAATTTTTTATGTAGATGGTGTGCCTTATATAGAAAATGATAGATTAAAAGTAAAAATGTATTCACCAGCATACACATCATCTGATAAAGTTAATTATTACACATTTGTAAGCATAGATAATGGATTAAATTGGCAAATGTGCAATTAATAGAATTTTTTATAATCCTAGTTTATTTATTATGCTTTCAATTTGTGGCAAACTAGAGATATTGTCTCTATTTCCCATATGACCAACTCCTTTAATAAATATAGGAGAGCTTCCCATTTTTGATATGAAGTTTTTTAGAATATTTAAAGGTATAACATGGTCATTATCACTATATAGTGAAAATTTATTAGGAATTGTTTTTTTAGTATAATCAATTTGAGAGTCATTAACAGCAAAATCTATAAAAGCCCTATTTAAATCTTCTCTTTCAGGGACAGTAAATAAATCACAAAAACCTGCAACACTAATGTAAGTTCCAACTTTTAAATTATTTTGAGAAATATATTTAATAAAAAAAGGATTGCCAATAGAATGTGCAATAACAATAGAATCAGAAGAAAAATATTCTTTATATTCATCTAAAATTTTAGACCATTTAATATATGAAGCATCTGAGCGTATTGGAAAGCTGGGCATAATTACATAATATCCCTTTGCTTCTAAAAAACTTTTTAAGGAAGGTCCAAAAGTATAAACAGTATCTCCATTAAACCCATGAATAATAAATGCAGTTTTCATGTTAAATCTCCTTTAATAAAATGTAATATTATTATAACATACACTTAAAATATTGCAATAAAAACAAATCTATTATATACTTAAAATGTAAGTTAATCGGGAGGAATAATATGATAGATTTAAAATTAAGCAAAGACGAAAGAAAAAATTTATCAGAAGATGAAATAGAAATTGCTATGGCCAGAAAATTAGAAATTTTAATATTACCAATTGTAAGAAGAAATCTTAAGTTTTTTTATGCAGGAGGAGATTTGAAAGGAAAGGCAAAAGCGTATAGAGAGAATTTAGCCAAAGATGAAATCCAAAAAGTACTAGAAACCCGCAATGGTAATATTGCAACAGTTTGTAAACCATTTTGTGAAACAGTAGCAGAAATATTAAATGATAACGGAATAACTGCTGAAACAGTATCTTGTGACACAGATATGTTTAAACATACAGATGTACTTATAACAACAAAAAACGGAAAAAAATATATTATAAATTATTTAGAAGATATGGAAAATATCCAAAGCAAAATGAAAACACCAGATTTTGCTTCTCAAAAATATTACGAAAGAAGATATAAAAAATTTGAAAATGGTCTAACAACTGATGGAAAAGATTTAAAAGGAATTTCTTTTTTAACACAAGAAGAATTAGCAAAAATAGATACTAATCTTGGATACAAAAAATATGGTATGTATATGGATGATGTAATACAACAAATAAAAAATGAGTTTTCAAATTTTATAGAAGTAATGGCTGATAATACTTGGATAGCAAAACAAGCAGAACTTGAGAAAAAAGGTGAAGAAAAATCTTTTGAGGAAAAGGAAAAATTAAAAAAAGAAATATTTGATAAATACAAAAATATGACTAAAGAAGAAGAAACAGAAGCTAAATTAGATTGGTTATTTAGTTATTTTAATGATAGAATGGATATAAAAGGACATGCAGATTTTGTAATGTATTATAGTAGATTATTATTAAAAGAAGTCCTTACTGAAGAAGAATATAGAAGTATTACTAGATATGATTGTTATGCTGATACAAAAAACATTCCTAAAGACAGTAAAATAAAAGACATATTAGATTCTGACAATCCAGATAATTCAGTAAAATCTAGATTTTGTATGATAGACTTGGGTAATAAATTATATGCATTTTCTACAAAACCAAATAGCTATATAAAATTAGATAAAAATGAACTAGAAGAACTAGAAAAATATGCAAATATATCTAAAGCAGAAAAACCATCAGATTTAATGCTATATTTATGTGATAGAGGAAATGCATTGCCATTAGTATTTCATCCATTAGGAAGTAAATTATTAAATGAAAGAGCAGAGTTAATTGATAAAGACTTAAACGATGAAGACAGAAAAAAAGCAATAGAGGATTTATCTAACCAAATTCAAACCACTGATGAACCAGTTACAAGTATTTTAATTCCATATCCAGATGGAGAACAAAAATACATATATATAAATGAAAATGATGAATTTGTTCTATCATCAAATGGTAAAAAAATAATTTACCACTATAACGAAGAAAATGATACATTTGACGAAGAGATAAAAGAAAAAAACGAAGAAGAAAGATAAATAAGTAAAGGAGAAGATAAAATGTACAAATATGAACAATATGTGGAGAGTGCAAATTTTATAAAAGACAAAATAGGAAACTTAAAACCTAAAATAGCAATAATATTAGGATCTGGACTAGGAGTGCTAAGCGACGAATTTGAGGAGAAAGTAACTATTAATTATAGCCAAATACCAAATTTTCCAATATCTACAGTTGAAGGACATGCAGGAGAACTTATAGTAGGAAAACTAAATGATACTGAAATAATTGCAATGAATGGAAGATTTCATTATTATGAAGGATATGAATTAAATGAAACAACTTTCCCTATAAGAGTATTTAAAATATTAGGAATAGAAAAATTAATACTTACAAATGCAGCAGGAGGTATAAATACAAATTTTAAAGCTGGGGAATTTATGGTAATAAATGACTATTTAAGTTTTCTTGGAGAATCTGTATTAAGAGGGAAAAACTTAGATGAATTTGGCGATAGATTTATAGATATGAGTGAAACATTTGATAAAGAATTAAGTAAAAAATTAGCGGATACAATAGTAAAACATACTGGAAAAGCTCAAGAAGGTGTGTATGCCTACATGAAAGGACCTACATTTGAAACTCCAGCAGAAATAAGAGCATTAAGAGTTTTAGGAGCAGATGCTGTAGGGTTATCTACTGTTCCAGAAGCAGTAGTTGCACATCATTGTAACATTAAAACTGTTGCAGTATCATGTATTACAAACATGGCAGCAGGTGTACTAGATGAAAAATTATCATATGATGACGTAAAACAAACTGCAGATAAGGTTAAAATGAATTTTAAAGAAATTATAAAAGAATACGTAAAAATGATATAATACTAAAAAAAATTATGTATAAAAAACAAAAGAAAAAATGTGGAGGTGCTTTGCAAATGCCAAATATTAAGTTAAATTTAGAATACTCAGGAGTTACTGAAAAAGAAATATTAAAATATGAACAAAAAGTATTAAAAATTTATGATAATTTAGTAGAGAAATCTAAGGATGAAAATGAATTTGTAGGCTGGCTAAAACTACCAAGTAATTATGATAGAAAAGAATTCGAAAGGATAAAAAAGGCAGCAAAAAGAATAAGAAAAAATTCACAAGTATTTATTGTAATAGGAATTGGAGGCTCTTATTTAGGAGCAAGAGCAGTAATTGAAAGTTTAACAAGTAATTTTGCAAATTTAATGCCAGATGATATAAGAAAAGCACCCCAAATATTTTTTGTAGGAAATAGCATAAGCCCAAACTATGTAAATGAATTAATTGATTGTATTGGAGATAAAGATGTATCAATAAATGTTATATCAAAATCGGGTACAACTACAGAACCTGCAATTGCATTTAGAATTTTTAGAGAATATTTAGAAAGCAAATATGGAACAGAGGAAGCAAGTAAAAGAATATATGTAACAACAGATAAAAATAAAGGAGCACTAAAACAACTTGCAGATGAAGAAGAATACGAAACATTTATAATTCCAGATAATGTAGGAGGAAGATTTTCCGTTTTAACACCAGTTGGACTTCTTCCTATTGCAGTAGCAGGATTAAATATAGATAAACTCATAGAAGGTGCAAAAAACGGTGAATACAATTTTTCAGATAGTAGCATAAAATATAATCAATGTTACAAATATGCAATTGCAAGAAACATATTATACGAAAAAGATAAAGAAATAGAAATACTCGCAAATTATGAGCCAAAATTACATTATTTTACTGAATGGTGGAAGCAATTATTTGGAGAAAGTGAAGGAAAAGACAAAAAGGGAATTTTTCCTGCAGGAGTTGATTTTACAACAGATTTACATTCTATGGGACAATACATACAAGATGGAACGAGAAATGTATTCGAAACAGTTATAAATATAGAAAAATCCAAAACAGATATAAAAATAAAAAGAGATGAAGACAATATTGATGGATTAAACTATTTAGCAGGAAAAACAATGGACTATGTAAATAAAAAGGCAATGCAAGGAACAATAGAAGCACATGTAGAAGGAGAAGTTCCAAATATAATTATTAACATTAAGAAATTAGATGAAGAAACTATGGGAGAACTAATATACTTTTTTGAACTAGCATGCGCTATATCTGGTAATATATTAGGAGTTAATCCATTTGATCAACCAGGAGTTGAAACATACAAAACAAATATGTTTAGATTACTTGGAAAACCTGGGTATAAAAAACAATAAATTAAATGTAGGGGTCGCAGTCTTCGGCGACCCACAACATGTATTTTACATGCGGACACCTCTGCCCGACCGAAGACAACAATTGATTGCAAGCAAATGCTGTAGGGGCGAACTGTGTTCGCCCACTCTTCGATGAAATTGCTAAATATAAATTATTAACAATTGACAAAAACAAAAAAAGTAGTATAATAATGGATAGTTAAATATTAAGACTATGATGAGAAAAAGTAAGATAAAGGTTGCTTCCAGAGAGAATTAGTGTTTGCGCTGAAAGCTAATTTAAGTAAACATATCCCAAAAACTATCTCGGAGTTATCTAATAAAAGTTAGACGTAAGTAAGGCACGATATAGCCTTAAACCTAAAGTAAAACTTAGGGTGGAACCGTGTAAATATATGCACCCCTAAATAGATTAATATAATCTATTTAGGTGGTGTTTTTTTAAAGGAGAAAATAAACATGTTAATATCAATAGGAACAAGAAGCGTGCCAAAGGTAACTGCAATAACAAGAGCTTTTTCAAAATATCCAGAACTTTGGTTAAGTAGCGAAGATGAAATAAAATATATTATAATGCCAAAAGAAGTAAGAAAAGATGAAAATGCAGGACAACAAAAAGATAATTTTTCTGGAGTATCATGTAATCCAATGACTCTTTCTGAAACAATAGAAGGTGCAAAGAATAGAGCCAAAAATGCTTATGAGTATGCATTAAAAAAGAAACGGCACATGTAACTACGGAGTAGGAATAGAAGCTGGAATGTATTCTGTACCAGAAGTAGAAACAAAATATATGGATGCAAGCATATGTGCAATATATGATGGAAATAACTATTATATAGGATTTAGCCCATCATTTGAATATCCTAAAACAGTAGTAAAAAGAGTTTTAAAAGGTGAAGAATTAGGATATATGGAAGATGTATTTGGTAGCACTGCAAAAGGAAGAAAAGGAGCAATAGGAGTACTAACTGCAGGCAGAGTATACAGAGACGAACTAGAAGAATATGCAGTAATTATGGCATTAACAAAAATTGTTGCAAAAGAGGTATATGAGAAATGAGATGTAGGGGCGGAATCTATTTCCGCCCGAAGACACAACATAATGGGCAGATATAGAATCTGCCCCTACAAATCATAAAAAACATACATTAAGTAAAGAGGAGGAATTATAATGATAAAAATTACATTAAAAGACAATTCAATATTAGAGGTTGAAGAAAATTTAACTGTGCTAGAAATAGCAAAAAAAATTAGCGAAGGTTTAGCAAGAATGGCAACTGTGGCAGAAATGGATGGAGAAATTGTAGATTTAAGAACAATTGTAAATAAAGACTGTACATTAAACATATTAACTTTTGAAAGTGCTTTAGATGGAAAAAAAGCCTATTGGCATACAACATCACATATTATGGCACAAGCAATAAAAAGACTATATCCAGAAATAAAACTTGCAATTGGTCCATCAATCGATAATGGATTCTACTATGATTTTGACACAGATAAGCCTTTTACACCAGAAATGCTAGAAGCAATAGAAAAAGAAATGAAAAAAGTAATAAAAGAAGATTTGCCAATAGAAAGATTTGAACTACCTAGAAAAGAAGCATTAGAATTAATGAAAGATGAACCATATAAGCAAGAACTTATAAATGACTTGCCAGAAGGAGAAACAATATCATTTTATAAACAAGGAGAATTTACAGACCTTTGCGCAGGACCACACTTAACAAGCACAGGAAAAGTAAAAGCAGTAAAACTACTTTCATCATCAGGAGCATATTGGCGTGGAGACGAAAAAAATAAAATGTTACAAAGAATTTATGGAATTTCTTTCCCTAAAGCAAGTGCATTAGAAGAATATGTTAATATGCTAGAAGAAGCTAAGAAAAGAGACCATAAAAAATTAGGAAAACAATTAGAATTATTTATGGTAGCACCAGAAGGACCAGGATTTCCATTCTTTTTACCAAAAGGAATGGCACTTAGAAATGTGTTAGAAGACTTTTGGAGAAAAATACATGTAAAAAATGGATATCAAGAAATAAAAACACCAGTAATTCTAAATGAACAATTATGGCATACATCAGGACATTGGGATCATTACAAAGAAAATATGTATACAACCCAAATAGATGACGTAGATTTTGGAATAAAACCAATGAACTGTCCAGGAGGAATGCTAGTATACAAAAACAAAATGCATTCATATAGAGATTTACCAATTCGCATGGGAGAACTTGGGCTTGTTCATAGACATGAAAAATCTGGCGAATTAAATGGATTATTTAGAGTAAGATGCTTTACACAAGATGATGCACACATATTCTGCACACCATCACAAATTGAATCTGAAATAGTTCGTTTAATGAAATTAATAAATGAGGTTTATAGCATATTTGGATTTAATTATACAGTAGAGCTTTCTACAAGGCCAGAAGATTCAATGGGATCAGACGAAGCTTGGGAAATGGCAGAGAATGCTCTAAAAAAAGCACTAGAACATGAAAATGTAGAGTACGTAATAAATGAAGGAGACGGAGCATTTTATGGTCCAAAAATAGATTTCCACATAAAAGACTGTTTAGGAAGAGAATGGCAATGTGGAACAATACAATTAGATTTCCAAATGCCAGAAAGATTTGACTTAACATATATAGGAGAAGATGGAGAAAAACACAGACCAGTAATGCTTCATCGTGTTATATTTGGAAGCATAGAAAGATTTATTGGAATACTAATAGAGCACTTTGCAGGGGCATTCCCAACATGGCTTGCACCAGTGCAAGTAAGAATTTTGCCAATAGCAGATAGCCATAAAGAATATGCAGAAAAATTAAAGAAAGAATTTGAAGAAAATGAAATTCGTGTAGAAATAGACGAAAGAGAAGAAAAAATAGGATACAAAATAAGGGAAGCACAACTTCAAAAAATACCATACATGCTAATAATAGGAGACAAAGAAGTAGAAGCAAATGCAGTAGGTGTACGTTCAAGAAAAGACGGAGATATTGGTGCAATGAAAGTAGCAGATTTTATAGCAAAAATAAAAGAAGAAGAAAGAACATTTGCAAAATAATTTAAGAGATTTTGTCGAACTTGGGGAAAAAGGGGTCAGACCCCTTTTTCCCCATAAAAATTTAAAAATCTAATTGTAGAAATTAAAGTGTTATGATATACTTTGTTAAAACAAAAGAAAACAAGAAAGAGAGGTCTTTTAATTTGGATACTAGCGAAAAGATAATTGATAAATTAAAATATATAGGACTTGATTTAGGCAATATACCAGAATTTATTAAGGATTTTAAAGAATTAGATTATAGACCTTCAAAATATAATGATGAACATTTATACAAAGTTTATAAATATATAGATATATCAAATATTCAAATCTTACTTACTCCAACTAATAGATTATCATACATTAGCGAAAAATACGGAAAAGCTGTTCCCCTTTATGCATATTTAAATCCAAATACAGAAGAAAACATGGAAAGGCATACAAAATTTTTGTCTATGGTTTCAAATATTAATATAGATAAAATAGAAGAGTTGGAACAAGAACAAGCATTGTTAAATAAAAAAATTCCGTTCAAAGTAAAATATCCAAAAGATTATTTGTGGCAAATATATTACTCTGATTATACAGATAAATATTTTATGTTAGTACCAACAGAAGATTTAGAATATACTGCATTTTTTTATTTATTAAAAAAGCAAATAGCAAACGCTATAAGTGGTAAAAAGGAAAAAATTTTTGTACCTATTAGCCATGTAGATTATAGTAGAGAATATTTAAACAAATCACAAATAACAGATATAGAAAATTACTTATGGCTTTTTACAAAAGAATGGCCTTTAGTTTATGAAGTTTATAACAAAGATAATGTTTTAAGTACTAATATAACAGGAAAAACTTTTATATATGATGATATACAAAGTGATTATAAAATAGAATTAAAATCAAAAGAGGAATCAACAAAATTTTATAAAATGCTAAAAGCTTTATTTATAATGCAAACAGAAATGCCACATCATTTTAAAATAAAAACATTAATAGATAATAGAGGTAGCTTAGATTTTATACTAAACAATAAAAAAGTAATTTATGAAATATTACCAAGCTTAATAAAAGAAGAGTACATAAAAGCTGAAGATCAAAAATTTAGTTTTACCGAAAAAAAGACAAAAAAAGAAAAGGAATTAGATACTTTACAAAAACAATCAGTAAAATTAGAAAAAGATTTTCTAGAAAAAGAAAGACAAATAACAACATTTTTAGAATGTAAAAAAACTTTCTTTGGTAAAGTTAAATATTTTTTAAAATATAAAAAAGTCTCTTTAACAAAAAAACAAGAGAAAGCAGAAAAAGAACAAGATGTAAAAGTAATAAGAATAAATAAATATGCAGATATAAAAACAAATTATACTTTAGAGGAATTAATTGATTTATTTAAACAAGTAGATAAAGAAGAAAACAAAGTAAAAAATTTAGAAAGCGATATAAATGCAATAAAACAAAGAATAACTAATTTAGAAAGCAAAGTAAAAAATGCTTCTCTATATATAGAGGAAATAGATAAGCATAAAAAAAGTATATTTGAATTTTGGAAATTTACAAATAAAGATAAATTATCAGAGCTTCCTGAAGGAACACAAAAAGAAGAACACACACAACCATTAAAAAAAGTTTTTGATTTTGAATTTGATTTTGAAGATTTTGCTAAACAGTTAGATAAAACTCAAAGAGAAATGCTTTCTAAAGAAGAACTAAATAGTATTTTTCTTGCAACTACGACTATTTTAGAAGATATAAATAAAATATCAAAAAATGAAGAAATTGTAGAAGAAAGATTAGAAGAAATAAAAAAAATAATTTTAAAAGAAAATGTTATATCACAAACAGAAAATTTTGATATATTTGGTGGAATTCCTTATGATAATAAATTAAAAATACTTGCAAATAAAAAACATAGAGAAAAAGAAAGAGAAATAAGTAATATATTAGAGATTACCAAAAATACAACACTAGAAGAATATAAAAATTATTTAAGTAAAATAATAAAAAAATTAGAATCTGCTTTTAGTAAAATAAATTTGACAATTGATATGCCAATTTATAAAGCAAGTGCAGATGCAATTACAAAAAACAATTTTAATAAATTTGATATTAAGGGTAGCGAGGCTTTATCTTGTATGGTAGAAAGTAAAAATAACTTTTATCTATATAAAATTAATTTAAAGGAAAATACTCCAATTGTTGCATTTACAAATATTATATATTACGATAATTATAATAAAACTTTACCACTAGGAATGAACGTAACAGAAGAGATACTAATAAATAATAATTTAATTAATTTAAAATTAAAATCAGAAGAAAAAATAAATGTTGTATCGTATATAGACGAAAAAAATCCATTGTCTGATATAGAAATAAAGACAGTAAATGTAGAGGAATATGAAGTAAATTAAATAAAATGGAATTTGTCTGAGAAAATTAATTGCAAACGTTGTAGGGGCGAACTGTGTTCGCCCGTATCAAATTGCGGGCGAACACAGTTCGCCCCTACAGCGAAAAACCAAATTCCAAAAACAAAATTCATTCACATAAATTCCAATTTATTACTCAAAAATCTTGTAAATACGAAAAACATATTGTATAATACAAATTGCATTTAAACAAATGCCGATGTGGCGGAACTGGCAGACGCACCAGACTCAAAATCTGGCGGGAAACCATGTGGGTTCGAGTCCCACCATCGGTACCAAAAATAGAACTAATGAGCACGAGAACCACAGTTTTGTGGTTCTTTTGCTGTTTTAGATATTAAATTAAAATGTAAAAATAGAATAAACACTATTTAAAAAAGAAAAAATAATATATAATCTTTTAAAAAAGAAAGAGGTTAAGATATGAAAAAAATATACTATAATGGAGACTTTATTACTTTAGAAAATAATGAAATAGAGGCACTTTTAATAGAAGATGGAATAATAAAAAAGACTGGTAGCAAAGAAGAAATTATAAAATATCAAGATAATAAAACAGAAATAATTGACTTAAAAGGTAAAACCATGATGCCAGCTTTTATTGATGCACACAGTCATTTTTCAGGAGTTGCAAATAATTTTTTAAAAGTTAATTTAGAAGGATGTAAAAACTTTAAAGAAATACAAGAAAAACTGCTAAGTTATAAGAAAGAAAACAATATAAAAGATAATGAATGGATTATAGCAAGTGGATATGATAACAATACCTTAAAAGAAAAAGAACATCCTAGGAAAAATATATTGGATGATATACTACCCAATAACCCTGTAGTATTGCAACATAAGTCAGGCCATGTTGGAGTATTTAATAGTAAAGCATTAGAGGCTTTAAATATAACAGAAAATACAATAGCACCAGAAGGCGGTTTAATAGAAAAAATAGACGGCAAACTATCTGGATACATGGAAGAAAATGCATTTATAGAGTATCAAAAAAAATTGCCTATACAAGATTTTAATAAACTAATAGAAGCATACCAAAAAGCACAAGAAAAATATTTATCTTATGGAATTACTACAGTTCAAGAAGGTATGACATACACATCTATGATACCAATATACAAAGAACTTATAAGCCAAAATAAATTAATAGTTGATTTAGTATCATATATTGAAATAAATAATAGAAAAGTTTTTTTTGAAGAGTTTAAAAATAATATAAAAAAATATGAAAACAATTTTAAAATTGGTGGATATAAAATATTTTTAGATGGATCTCCTCAAAGTAAAACTGCTTGGATGAGGACTCCATATGTTGGGGATAACGAGTACTATGGCTATGGAACAATGAAAGATAAAGAGGTAGAAAATGCAATTAAAATATCAATTGCCACAAATATGCAAATCCTTGCACATTGCAATGGAGATAAAGCAACTGAGCAATATATAAAAGCAATAGAAAAATATAGTAAGGAAATAAAAAAATTAAGACCAGTTATGATACATGCACAACTACTTGGTACTGACCAAATAAAAGAAGTAAAAAAATATAATATAATTCCTTCATTTTTTATTGCACATGTATTTTATTGGGGAGACATTCATATAAGTAATTTTGGAATGAAAAGAGCAAGTAAAATTAGCCCAGCTGGTTCATCATTAAAAGAAAATGCATTATTTACATTCCACCAAGATGCACCAGTAATTGAGCCAAATATGTTTGAAACAATATGGTGTGCTGTAACTAGAAAAACAAAAGATGGAGTGGAGCTTGGAAAAGACGAAAAAATATCTGTTTTAGACGCTATAAAAGCAGTAACAATAAATGCTGCATATCAATATTTTGAAGAAAATAAAAAAGGAAGTATTAAGGAAGGAAAATTTGCAGATTTAATAATATTAGAGAAGAATCCATTAAAAGTAGATTTGAAAGCTATAAAAAACATCAAAATATTAGAAACAATAAAAAGAGGTAAAACATTATATAAAAGTTAAAAGTTGAAAATTATGTAAAATTATAGTAAAATATATGCATAAACACTTTTTAAGTGTCAACATTAAAAAGTTTCGTCGTTTCACTAATGTGAAGGAACATACCTTTACTTTGGTAGGACATAAAGTAATTACAACGTAAGGAGGTATTTTGTTGTGACGAACGAAACAAAGAAAGTGGAAAAAGTAGAAAACTTAAAGGACACTTATCCTGGAATGCCATGGGATGAATTTTTGAGTACAACTCAAAAATGTGGATTTAAAATTGGTTATATAAATGAATTTTATTCTTTACCACATCCAATGACAAAATTTGAGGATAAAGAAAAAAAGGAAGTAATTCTTTTTAATAAAGGAAGGGGTTTGCTTCTTTATGCAATTTTCTCCAATTCAGATAAATTGAAATCTGCCAATTTATATGGAGAAGTAATTGTTAAAACAAAGTCAAATCCATTGGCATTCGCCAGTTTTATTGGACATCATTTTAAGATAGGAAAATGGCATGAAAGCTTTAATTTAAAAGTAACATCTGGGTTAATTGAAGCTTTAACTGTAATTTGTTCCCAATTTTATACATCGTGCAAAGTTTGGTCAAAAGAATCTGTACTTACAACATATTTTCTAACAGAAGATGAAAAATCTTCATCAAAGTACGAAGAGATAATAAATCGAAAGATTGCAGTTTCAGATCCTGTTGTCCGAAAAATTATTGGCAGATAAATTTTCCACTTTCAAAAAAGCAAAAGCTCTCTGAATTGCAAGAGAGCTTTTTGCTTGATAAAGAACAAGAATTGTGCTAAAATTAAAAAATGAGGTGATAAGATGGCCTTAAATATAAAAGTATCAAATATAGGTGCAGAATTAACAAGTATTAATTTTAATGGTGCAGAAATGCTCCATGATGGCAGAAATTTTTGGGATAGG
This sequence comes from uncultured Clostridia bacterium, assembly GCA_944392485.1. Classification (GTDB taxonomy): domain Bacteria; phylum Bacillota; class Clostridia; order TANB77; family CAG-508; genus CAG-452. The sequence goes on from CALXWO010000009.1 coordinate 50,779, forward strand.
CAGGCGCCGGTTCTATTTCCAACAGTAGGAAGACTAAGAGATAATAAAACAATAATAAATGATAAAGAATATGAAATACCACAACATGGATTTGCAAAAGATATGGAATTTGAATTGATAGAAGATTTAGAAAATGCAAAAGTATATATGACTAAAAGTAATGAGAACACTTTAAAAATGTATCCATTTGAGTTTGAGTTATATGTAGCATATATAATTCAAAAAGATACTTTAACTGTAAAATATAAAGTAATAAATAAAAGCAAAACTCAAATGCTTTTTGGCATAGGAGGACATCCAGGCTTTGCTTTAAAATTACCACAAGAAGAATATTATTTTGAATTAAATAGAAAAGAAACAAGTCCTAAATTTATGGAAGTAGAAGGAAACTACATATCAAATTATCCTGCTAAAAATATTTTAAAAGATAATAAAATTATAGAAATAGAAAAAGATAGCTTTATAAATGATGCAATAATGATGAAAAACTTAAAATCAACTAAAATTACATTAAAACAAAAAAAGGATAATGAAAAAATATTAGAATTTAACTTTGAAGATTTTCCAATACTTGCAATATGGTCAATGCCCAATGCACCGTTTATATGTTTAGAACCGTGGTTTAATTATGCAGACAGAGTAGAAGAAACAGGATACTTTAAAGATAAAGAAGGAGTAATTAAATTAGAACCAGAAAGGGAATTTGACTGTAAATTTAGCATAAAGTTTTTTAAGGAGTAAAAAAATGCCAAAAATCATGTTATTAATAGTAAACCCTAAAGCAGGAAAGGGAACTATAAAAAGAAAACTACCAAAAATAATTAAAAATTTTGAAAAAAGAGGATATGAGGCAAAAACAGTATACACAAAAGTAGACTATAAACCATCAGACATTTTAAAAGATAATAATAAAGAATGGGATTTAATTGTATGCTGTGGAGGAGATGGAACATTAAATGAACTTATAAATGCTGTAATGAAATTAGATAAAAAGCCACAAATAGGTTTTATACCACTTGGAACAATGAATGATTTTGCAAGAACAATAAAATTATCTACAAAAAAAACATTTTTGGCAAAAAATATAGACGAAGGAAATATTATTCCATCAGATATAGGAACATTTAATAACGGATATTTTAATTACGTTGTTGCATTTGGAGCATTTACTCCTGTATCTTATGTAACATCACATAAATTAAAGAGAAGATTTGGAAAACTTGCATATTTTATTGTAGCTTTAAGATATTTAAATAAAATAAGAGGATATAAGTTAACAATTGAAGCAGAAGGAGAAAAAGTTACAGATGAGTTTATATTTGGTTCTATAAGTAATTCTAAATCAATAGGAGGTTTTGAGTGGTTTAAAAGAAGCGGGGTAAAGATAAATGACGGAGAATTTGAAATGCTATTTATAAAAAAGCCAAAGAATATTTGGGAATATGTAAAAACAATATTTGCAATATTATTTAAACAACACTATAAAAAACAGTATTTTGAATATTTTCAAACAGATAAAATTAAAATAACGTCAAAAACAAATATTCCTTGGACAATAGACCGGAGAATTTGGTGGCAGAAAGAAAGAGGTAGAGATTAAAAATATACATATGGCAATCGAATATGTAATACCAATGTAATAAAATTAAAAAAACTATTGCAATTTGCATTTAAGTTTTGCTATAATATTAAAAGTGTAAAATAAAAAAGAGGTAGAAAAATGAAAAACTATGTAAGAAAAGCCAATTTAATATCAATTTCAAGCATTTTCTTAATAGTTGTTTTATTTTCATTTTTGTTTTAATAAGGATTTTTATTCCTTATTTTTTTTTGCCAGTTAATTTATAAAAATAAACGGCGTCTTACGTTGTTAACCTTCATTCAAAAAGTCCTCAATGTGCAATCGCACACCTCCGGCTTTTTGAATTCGGTTGCCTAGTAATACTTGTTTCTTTTTATAAATTATTAGTTATTCACTATTCATTATTAATTGTAATCTGTATAAATGTTTTTATACATTAGAAAAAAAGGAAAGGATGAAAAAGATGAAAGAGTTTAACAAAAAAATTGTACTAGAAGATGGAGAAGAATATCTAGGATATGGATTTGGTGCAGATGTAGAAAGCGTTTGTGAAATTGTTTTTAACACATCTATGGTAGGATATCAAGAAATAGTATCTGACCCATCATATACATATCAAATGGTTGTAATGACATATCCATTAATTGGAAACTATGGAATAACAGATGACGATTACGAAACTAAGCAACCTACAATAGGTGGGTTAATAGTAAGAGAATACAATAACCATCCAAGCAATTTTAGATACACAAAAACACTTTCAGAATATTTAGAAGAAAATAACATTCCGGGGATATATGGAGTAGATACGAGAAAAATAACAAGAAGTATTAGAGATAAAGGAAGCAGAAAAGTAATAATAACAGATATATCTACAAGCAAAGAAGAAGCCCTAAAAAAAATAAAAGAAACAGACATTCCAAAAGATGCAGTCTCAAAAGTAAGTTGCAAAAAAAAGTGGTATTCAAGAACAGCAAATGCAAAATACAATGTAGTTGCAGTAGACTGTGGAATAAAATTAAATATTGTAAGAAGTTTAAATAAAAGAAGATGTAATGTAACAATAGTGCCATATAATACAACAGCAGAAGAAATTGAAAATCTAAAACCAGATGGAGTATTTTTATCAAATGGACCTGGAGATCCAGAAGATGTTACAGAAGTAATAAATTTGGTAAAAAAAATAAAAGGTAAATACCCTATATTTGGAATATGTTTAGGACATCAAATGATAAGCCTTGCATATGGTGCAAAAACATATAAACTAAAATTTGGACATAGAGGTGGAAACCATCCAGTATTAAATTTAAAAACAGATAAAATAGAAATAACAAGCCAAAACCATAGCTATGCAGTTAATGAAGAATCATTAAAGAAAACAAATTTAGTTCCAACACATAAAAATATTTTAGACAACACAATAGAAGGAGTAGAATGTAAAAAAGATAAAGTATTTAGCGTTCAATATCATCCAGAAAGTGCACCAGGGCCACAAGACAGTAGTTACTTATTTGACCAATTTATAGAGATGATGTAGGGGCGTTGTCGGTTAGGAATACCCTATAGAAAGACCTAACTGCGCCCATAAAAGAAAAATCTAAAATTGAATTGAAAGGAATGAATAAAATGCCAAAAAGAAAAGATATAAAAACAGTATTAGTAATAGGGTCAGGACCAATAGTTATTCGGACAAGCAGCAGAATTTGATTATGCGGGAACACAAGCATGTTTAGCATTAAAAGAAGAAGGTTATAAAGTAATACTTGTAAATTCAAATCCAGCAACAATAATGACAGATGTTAGCATTGCAGATAAAGTATATATGGAACCATTAACATTAGAGTATGTAGCAAAAATAATAAGATATGAAAGGCCAGATGCAATACTTCCAGGAATAGGTGGGCAAACAGGACTAAATATAGCAATGCAATTATATAAAAAAGGAGTTTTACAAGAATGCCAAGTAGAACTTTTAGGAACCAGTAGTGAAAGTATAGAACGTGCAGAAGATAGAGAAAAATTCAAAGAATTATGCGAAGAACTTGGAGAACCAGTTTTAGAGTCTATAATTGCACACTCAATAGAAGAAGGGCTAGAAGCAGCACATAAAATTGGATATCCAGTAGTACTAAGACCGGCATTTACTTTAGGAGGAACTGGTGGAGGATTTGCAGATGATGATGATGAATTAAAAGAAATAATAAAACATGCTCTAAAATTATCACCAGTTGGACAAGTATTAGTAGAAAAAAGTATAAAAGGATATAAAGAAATAGAATATGAAGTAATTAGAGATAGTAATGATACAGCAATAACAGTATGTAATATGGAAAATTTAGATCCAGTTGGAATACATACAGGAGACTCAATAGTAGTTGCACCGAGCCAAACACTTACAAACAAAGAATATCACATGTTAAGAGATAGTGCATTAAAAATAATAAGAGCACTTAAAATAGAAGGTGGATGCAATGTTCAATTTGCATTAGATCCACATTCATTTCAATATTATTTAATAGAAGTAAACCCAAGAGTATCTCGCTCATCGGCATTAGCATCAAAAGCAAGTGGATATCCAATAGCAAGAGTTTCAGCAAAAATTGCAGTAGGAATGAGACTAGATGAAATTAAACTTGCAAATACACCAGCAAGTTTTGAGCCAGCTTTAGACTATATTGTAACTAAAATTGCAAGATTTCCATTTGATAAATTTGTACTTGCTTCAAATAAATTAAGTACACAAATGAAAGCAACAGGAGAAGTAATGAGTGTGCGGAAGAACTTTCGAAGAAAGTCTTCTTAAAGCTGTAAGATCTCTAGAAATTGGTGTATGCCATATTTATATGAAAAAATTTGATGATTTTGAAACAGATGAATTAATGGAATATATAAAAGATGGAACTGATGATAGGATTTATGCAATAGCAGAATTAATTAGAAGGAATGTAGATTTAGGTTTAATTTATAATACAACAAAAATAGACATGTTTTTCTTAGAAAAAATAAAACATATTATAAAAGTGGAAAATAAATTAAAAGAAAATAAAGATGATTTAGAGATATTAAAAAGAGCTAAAAAAATGGGATTTTCTGATAAATTTATAGGAATGTTATGGGGCAAAAGTGAGGAAGATATATATAAATTAAGAAAAGAAAACAAAATTTATCCTGTATATAAAATGATAGATACTTGTAGCAGCGAATTTGAAAGCTATGTACCATATTTTTATTCTACATACGAAGAAGAAAATGAATCAATTGTAAGTAATAAAAAGAAAATAATAGTACTAGGCGCAGGTCCAATAAGAATTGGACAAGGTGTTGAGTTTGACTATTCAACTGTGCATGCAGTAAAAACAATAAAAGAAGCGGGATATGAGGCAATTATAATTAATAATAACCCAGAGACAGTATCTACAGATTACACAACAAGCGACAAATTATATTTTGAACCATTAACAGTAGAAGATGTTATGAATATAATAGACTTAGAAAAACCAGAAGGTGTTGTTGCAGCGCTTGGCGGACAAACGGCAATAAACCTTGCAGGTCCACTTTCTAAGCTTGGAGTAAAAATAATAGGAACAGATGTAAATGCAATAGAAAGAGCAGAAAATCGTGATAGCTTTGAAAAAGTAATGGAAAAATTAAAACTATTGCAACCAAAGGGACAGGCTGTTACAAATATTGCAGAAGGAATAAAAGTTGCAGAAGAAATTGGATACCCTGTTCTTGTAAGGCCAAGCTATGTTCTAGGTGGAAGAGCAATGCAAATAGTTTCAAATAGAAAAGCATTAGAAAAATATTTGAAATCAGCAGTAGAAATAAATACTAAACAACCAGTATTAGTAGATAAATACATAACAGGTAAAGAACTAGAAGTAGATGCCGTATGTGACGGAAAAGATGTATTTGTGCCAGGAATAATGGAACATGTTGAAAAAACTGGTATACACTCAGGTGATAGTATTAGTATATATCCAACATTTAGCGTAAGTGAAAAAGCGAAACAAACAATACTAGATTATACAGTAAAATTAGGATTAGGAATTGGAATAGTTGGGCTATATAATATACAATTTATAGTAGATAAAGAAGAAAATGTTTATGTAATAGAAGTAAACCCTAGATCTTCAAGAACCGTACCATTTATATCAAAGGCAACAGGATACCAAATTGCTGATATTGGAACACTTGTGATGCTTGGCAAATCTTTAAAAGAGCAAGGAATAAACGAGGTATATCCAAAAGAAAAAGAAAAATGGTACGTAAAAGCACCAGCATTTTCATTCTCTAAACTAAATGGAATGGATACATACTTATCGCCAGAAATGAAATCAACAGGTGAAGCAATAGGATATGATACAAAACTTACAAGGGCATTATATAAAGCACTTCAATCATCAGGAATGAATTTAGCAAACTATGGAACTATACTTGTAACAATTGCAGACAAAGATAAAGAAGAAGCTTTGCCATTAATTAGAAGATTTTATAATTTAGGATTTAATATAGAAGCAACAAAGGGAACAGCAGAATTTTTAAAGGCACACGGAATAAGGACAAGAGTTAAAAAGAAAATAAGTGAAGGTAGCGAAGAAATATTAGATTCAATGAGAAAAGGATATGTAAATTATGTTATAAGTACAAGAGACGTAGATGCAATAGACCAAGAAACAGATGGTAGTATAATTAGAAGATGTGCAGTAGAAAACAACATTGCAATGTTTACAGCATTAGACACAGTAAGAGTACTACTTGATGTATTGGAAGAAATTACGCTTTGCATTTCAACAATTGATGAATAAAATTGTAATTTGTATGAGAAAATTACAATTTAACGAAAGGAGAAAATAATGAAACATTTAATTGATATTAAAGATTTGTCGGTTGAGGAAATTGATGATTTAATAAAAACAGCAAAAGATATAATGGCAAATAAAGAAAAATATTCAGAAAAATGTAAAAACAAAATACTTGCAACATTATTTTTTGAACCAAGTACTAGAACAAGACTAAGTTTTGAGTCTGCAATGTTAGGACTAGGAGGAAAGGTTATAGGCTTTTCAGATGCAGCAAATAGTTCTACATCTAAAGGAGAAAGTGTATCAGATACTGTAAGAACAGTAAGTTGCTATTCAGATATAATAGCTATGAGACATCCCAAAGAAGGTGCACCTATGGTTGTTAGTAAAACTTCTAATGTTCCAATTATAAATGCAGGAGACGGAGGGCATAATCACCCAACACAAACTTTAACAGATTTATTAACTATAAATTGTGAAAAAGGAAGATTTTCAGATTTAACAATTGGGTTATGCGGAGATTTAAAATTTGGAAGAACAGTTCATTCATTAATTACAGCAATGTCTAGATATAAAAATGTTAAATTTGTATTGATTTCGCCAAATGAATTAAAAGTACCAGATTATATTAAGAAAGAAGTATTAGATAAAAACAATATTGAATGGTGCGAAACACAAGATATTGAAGAGTATATGGATAAATTAGACATATTATATATGACAAGAGTACAAAGAGAAAGATTTTTTAATGAAGCAGACTATGTAAGGCTAAAAGACTACTATATATTAAATGAAGAAAAATTAGCAAAAGCTAAAAAGGATTTAAAAATTCTTCACCCATTACCAAGAGTTAATGAAATTGCAAAAGAAGTAGATAATGACCCAAGGGCATGTTATTTTAAACAAGTAGAATATGGTAGATATATAAGAATGGCATTGATTTTGAAATTGTTAGAAATCAAATAATATATAGATATGTAAATGCTGACATCAGTAATTCACAGTAGGGACACACCTCAATCTATGAGGAATGCCTGTGACTGAGGTGTGTCCCTATACTTTAGATAAAGATAGATAAATAGGAGGAAAATTTTATGAATATAGATAGCATAAATAATGGAATAGTAATTGATCATATTCAGGCAGGAAAAAGCATGGAAATATATAAATATTTGGGCCTTGAAAACTTAGACTGTTCAGTAGCAATTATAAAAAATGTAAAAAGTAAAAAAACTGGTAAAAAAGACATAATTAAAATTGATAACGATATGGATATTAATATGGACATTTTAGGATATATAGATACAAATATTACAGTTAATATAATAAAGGATGGAAAAATAATAAAGAAAACGCATATGGAACTCCCAGAAAAATTAGTTAATATTATAGAATGCAAAAACCCAAGATGTATAACAACTGTAGAAGAAGTAAATCAAGTTTTTGAATTAAAAGATAAAGAAAATAAAATTTATAGATGTAAATATTGCGAAGCACAGGCAAAATAATAGTAATACAATTGTAAAATAATTAGCAAAAAAAACCTTAAAAATGCAATAAAAAACAATATTAAAACCGTAAAAAAATTACAAGAAAAAATTTCTTGTAATTTTTTAAAATTTTTTTAAAAAATCTATTGACACTAATTATTAATTTGTGCTAAAATAATTCTTGCGTTCAGCCAAAACGGGCAGACGCAAAAAGTACATTGAAAAATAAACAATAAAATCCTTTAAGAGAATACTATTGTATTCGTACTCAAAAAAAGAAGAA
>CALXWO010000010.1 GCA_944392485.1 uncultured Clostridia bacterium
GGCGCCGAAGACAGCGCCCCCTACATCAAAAATCCAAATTTCAAAAACAAAATACAATCATACAAATTACAATTTATTGTTTCATTTTTTTAATTAATAGAATATAATTAGTTTAGTTAAAAGTGAATAGTTAAAAGTACAAAATTTGCTTTTGCAAATTTTGAAGGAGGGATTAGATGAAAAAGTATAAACTTGCTTTAGTTGGCGCAACTGGTTTAGTTGGAAGAACTGCCCGTACCGTTTTAGAAGAAAAGAATTTACCTATTTCTGAATATGTATTTTTCTCTTCGAGTAAATCTGCTGGAACTAAATTAACCTTTATGGGTAAAGAATATACTGTACGTGAATTAAAAGAAGATTCTTTTGATGAAGGATTTGATTTTGCAATATTTTCAGCAGGTGGTGAAACTTCTAAAAAATATTCTCCTATTGCATCTTCTAAAGGATGTATTGTTGTAGATAATAGTAGTGCTTTTAGAATGGATAAAGATGTTCCGTTAGTAGTACCAGAGGTGAATCCAGATGATATAAAGTGGAACAAGGGAATTATTTCAAATCCTAATTGTTCAACAATTCAGGCTGTTGTTCCTCTAAAACCTTTAGATGATAAATATAATATTAAAAGAATTGTTTATTCTACATACCAGGCTGTATCTGGTGCTGGAAAAGGCGGAGTTGATGATTTGGAAAATGGGCTTAAAGGTATGCCACCTAAAAAATTCCCTCATCCTATTGTAAATAATTGCCTTCCTCATATAGATGTGTTTGAGGAAAATGGATATACTAAAGAGGAAACAAAAATGATTAACGAAACAAGAAAAATTCTCGGAAAGCCGGATTTAAGAGTCACTGCAACTACGGTTAGAGTTCCTGTACTTAATTCTCATAGCGAATCTATAAATGTTGAATTTGAAAATGATTTTGATTTAGATGAATTAAAAGAATTATTAAAAAACAGCTCTGGTATTATACTAGAAGATGATCCTAAAAATAATATATATCCCCTCGCTCAAAATGCAAATGGGCATGATGAAGTTTATGTTGGAAGAATTAGAAGGGATTATAGTGTTCCGTTTGGAATTAATATGTGGGTTGTTGCAGACAATATTAGAAAAGGTGCTGCAACTAATGCAATTCAAATTGTAGAAAAATTAATTGAATATGATAAAATGTAATAAATCTATTTCTTTTTCTTGATTTTAATAATATAATTAAAGAGTGAAAAATATAATTATGTTTTTCTTGTGTCTTTATTTTTTAGGGACATAGCTCTTCATTTAAAGAAGAGCTTTGAAGATAAGCTGTGTCCCTATACATTAGAAGGTGAAATTTTATATGAAAGAAGTTGTTTTTAAGGGCTGTGGAACAGCTATAATTACACCATTTACCGAAGATGGTGTTAATTTTGAAGAATTCAAAAAATTAATTGAATTTCAAATTTCGGAAGGTGTAGATAGTATTATTGTTTGTGGTACTACTGGAGAATCATCAACTATGACTACAGAAGAGAAAAAAGAAACTATTAAATTTGCAATTGATGTTGCAAATAAAAGAGTACCTATTATTGCTGGAACTGGTGGTAATTGTACAAAAAATGCAATTGAAATGTCAAAATATGCAGAAAGTGTTGGCGCAGATGCCGTTTTATTAGTTACACCATATTACAATAAAACTACACAAGCAGGTTTAGTTGAGCATTATAAAGCAATTGCAAATTCAATTACTATACCAGTTATTTTATATAATGTGCCTAGTAGAACAGGCTTAAACATTACACCTGCAACTTGTTTGGAGCTTTCTAAAATTAAAAATATAGTTGCAATAAAAGAAGCAAGCGGAAATATTTCGCAAGTTGCAGAAATTGCGAATTTGTGCAAGGATAATCTTGCAATTTATTCTGGAAATGATGACCAAGTATTACCTATTTTATCTCTTGGAGGTTTGGGAGTTATTTCAGTTTTATCAAATATAATTCCTAAAGATGTTCATAATATGGTAGAAAATTTCTTTACCGGAAATATTAAAGAAGCAACTAGATTACAATTAGATACGTTAAAATTAACTTCTGCTCTATTTTCTGAAGTTAATCCAATACCAATTAAAGCTGCATGCAATGAAATGGGATTTAATGTAGGAATTCCACGTTTGCCTTTAGTTGAAATGAGCAATTCTGGTAAAGAACGTTTGAGAAAAGAAATGAAGGATTATGGGTTGATAAATTAAAATGGAGTTTGTTTTTGTGATCTGTGAGGTGCGAAGTGTGAGGTGTGCTTTTTAGGGCTATGCATTGTTAGGCTTACCCTGATTTCACACTTCCCACATCCCACTTCTCACTTCTCATTCAAATTCCAATTTAATTATCATTTTTAAAATAAATTAAAAGAGGTGCATATAAATGATAAATGTATTAATAAATGGAATAAATGGTAGAATGGGACAAGAAGTATTAAACCAAGTAAATAATTCAGAAAATTTTAAAGTGTGCTGTGGAGTAGATAAATTTAATAATAAAGAATATAGTTTTCCTGTATACGATAATGTTACTTCCATAAAAGAAATACCTGATGTTATAATAGATTTTTCCGTTCCTGAAGCTAGTATAAATATTTTAGAATTTGCAAAATCAAATAATGTTCCAATTGTAATTGCGACTACTGGTTTTAGTGATGAACAATTAAATGTTATAAAAGAAGCCTCTAAAATTATTCCAGTTTTTCGCTCTGGAAATATGTCTTACGAAATAAATGTAATGGCTGATGTTGTAGCAAAGCTTGCAAAACAATTAAATAATTCTGATATTGAAATTATTGAAACACACCATAGAAATAAATTAGATGCTCCTAGCGGAACTGCGTTAATACTTGCCGATAGCATAAATGATGCTTTAGATAACAAAATGGAATATCAGTATGATAGGCATAAGTCAAGGCAAAAGAGACCTGATAATGAAATAGGCATACATTCTATTAGAGGTGGTACAGAAGTTGGAAAACATACTGTTATGTTTTTAGGCGAAAACGAAACCATAGAAATTACTCATACAGCTACATCTAGAAGCATTTTTGCAAAAGGTTCATTAAAAGCAGCTCAGTTTTTAGTTAAACAAAAAAATGGAATGTATAATATGAAAGATTTGATTTAAATGAATTGAAATTTATTGTTGTGAGCTGAGAGGTGCGAAGTGTGAGGTTGGATATGGTGATATACAAATTGAGTGAATTCAGGACAGTCCCCAGAATTCCTCCTCACATAAATGAATTGTAATTTGAATGAGAAGTGAGAAGTGGGATGTGGGAAGTGTGAAATTAGGGTAAGCCTAACAAAGTCTAGCCATAAAAAGCACACCTCACACTTCACACCTCACACATCACAAAAACAAATTACAATTTATCTTTCTAAAATATATTTTTCAAACTGGTTTTTTCTTTTTCCTTAATGTGCTTTAGCAAAAAAATTGATGTATCTAAATCTTCCATACTTTCATCTATGCTACCTGTTTTTATTTTAGATTTCATTCTTATTAGTGAAGTTTCTATTAAATCTATTTCATCATGTAAAACTATTATTGACCATTTTTTGTTTATATCTTCCCATTCTCCATAGATTTCATCTGACTTATTTTTCATATCGTCTTCTGTAATATTTCTATCTTCTATTCCAGTTTTTAAGCTTTCTAACTTGCTTACTAAGTTATCGCTGCTATTGTTTAAAAAATTTTGGGTATAATAAGCTCCTCCAAAAATGATTATTAATATTATAATAATTATTATTGTTTCTCTCATTTTTTCCCCTCTTTTTCTTGGCAAAATATTTGCCCTTTTCCATCAAAAGTTACTACTAATGCTTCCTCTGGTTTAATTTTAAATTTTTCTACTTGTTTTACTAACCAATTATAATCTCTTCCTATTGCTTTTAAATTTTCGTTCATTACCTTTCCATCTATAACTAAATCATATGGTATTCCCTCATATTCTGGAAGTATTCCAAAATCTTCTGGAATAGTATTTCTTTTTTCTGGCTTTTGAATTACTGTTAATTGTCCACTCGTTTCTAAAATTGCATATTCTACATCTCCTATATTAAATACATTGTTTTGTCTTAATCTTTCTTGAAGTTCATTTATAGTAAATTTTTCTTTTTTCATCACTTTTTCGTCTATTTTCCCTCTATATATTAAAATAGCTGGCATTCCACAAATTATTTGCCTTCCCTTTATGCTTTTTAAATTTATTATTGATATTATTAATTGAATTAATAGCAATGCAAGTATTGGTATTATCCCGTTTGTTATTGGAATTCCTGTATCGCTCATTGGAACTGAGGCTAAGTCCGCTATCATAATTGCAACTACAAGTTCAAATGGTTGCATTTGCCCGAATTTCTCTTTTTCCCATTAACCTCATTGTGATTAGCACTAATATGTATAAAATTAAAACTCTAATAAAAATGTTTATCATTCTATTCTCCCCTATAAATTGTAATTTGTTGTTGTGATGTGAGAGGTGTGAAGTGTGAGGTGTGCTTTTTAGAGCTAGGCTACGTAAGGCTTGCCCTAATTTCACACTTCCCACATCCCACTTCTCACTTCTCATTCAAATTACAATTTGTATGAATATTTTTTGCAATTTTTACAAAAAATATTCTCAATTTTATTTTTTGAATATTTATTTTTTAAATGTTAATAATATAAATGAACGCTTAAAAACCAAAGCAAAATTAAATATATATATTTAAGTTAGGAGGTTTTTTAAAATGGCAGATGACAATCATCAAGTAAATACCCAAACTACAAATGGAACAAGTACTGTTTGGCAAATTGTAGGAAGGTTAGTTGCAGCAGCTGTTATTCTTGCAATTACAGCATTCTTTACACCTGGTTTTCAAATAAACAATATTTGGTCATTAGGTTTAGCTGCTGTTGTTCTTACAGCTTTAGATTATCTTATTGTTAAATTTACTGGTCTTCATGCTAGCCCATTTGGTAAAGGATTTGTAGGTTTCATTTTATCTGTTGTTGTGCTTTATGTAACACAATATTTTGTTGCAGGATATTCTATTTCTTGGATGGCAGCAATTATAGGTGCATTAATTTATGGTATTATTGATTATTTTATACCTGGCGAACAACAAATGTAACAAAAAAGCAGACTGCTAATAGTCTGCTTTTTATTTTGTTATATTTGTTAATTAATATCAACACGTGAAGTGTTTAAATATTCAATATATCTATTTAAATCTACTTCTGTTTGTTGTAATTCTATATAATATACTTTGCTTCCATTGTTTTCTGTTTTAGAATAAATTTTATCTAAAACACAATCTGAAACTACAGTACCATCAGATAAGTTAACTATTCCATATTTTCCACCGTTACTAACTACAATTCCACTTTCATTGTCGCTATTAATATTTTCTATTATCATAGTAGAATTAATTCCTGTTTCTGTACTTTCATATCCTAATTTATCATATTGAATATTTACTACAGTTTTTCCCTCTTCATCAATTACTCCATATTTGTTGTTTTGTTTTACTTTATAAAGTAATGGATAATAATTAATTATTTCAATTTCGTCATAGTTTAAATCTATTACTGCAGCTCCATTACTTGTTATAACCCCATATCTGTTTCCATCTGATACAATAAATAATTGGTAAGCTTCAACATAATCCATACTAGAATATTTATTACTAATTATTGTTGAATAATTTGCATCTATTACTCCCCATCTATTATTTGCTGTTGAAACAACTATCATATTATATGCTATTGCTTTTTTATTATTTGGTTCTTCGCTAACTGCTGTATATTGGGTATTTGCTGGTATAGATGTTATATAATCAGTAGTAAGTTGTTCTACTGTACTTATTGCTATTTTATTTTCTTGCTCTACATAACTACATACAACATTTAGTCCTACATTTAAATCTTCTAGTGCAATATAAAGTATATTATTTGATTGAATTATATTATTTTTTAATTCATATTTTTCGTATTCTATATTAGAATCTGTTTTTGTTTTATAAATAATATTGCTATTTGCTTCAAATTGTATTATTTGGTTTTCTTTTTCTAGGTAACATTTTGTATTATCTTCTACATATTCTAGATATCCACCCCTTAAATATTGATATCCAGTTTGATTTGCAATTTTTTCTATTGCTATATAGTTTATTCCGTTTTGATCAGTTATTATTATTGAATTATCTACTGTAATTGCATTATTATTTATTGTTAAAGATAGTGGTTTACTAATATTTCCACTCATTGCATACATTATAACTAAAAGCAATACAAGTAAAATAATACAGGCAATTAACAACATTAAAACTATTTTTTTGCCTTTTTGCTCTTTACTTTCTTGAACTTCTTGGTCTAATAAACTCATATTTTCCCCCTTTATTCTTTTGTATATCCATACTTTTTATAAAAGTCATTTTTAAAGTTTAATAAATTATCACTCTCTATTTCTATTCTAACTCTTTCCATTAATTTCGTCAAGAACCTTAAGTTATGTATAGAAAGTAATCTTACCCCTAAAATTTCATTTGCTTTAATTAAATGCCTAATATATGCTCTACTATAATTTTTACATGTATAGCAGTCACATTCTTTATCAAGTGGCGTCCAATCTCTTTCGTATGTTTTATTTCTTACTACTACTTTTCCATTCCATGTCATTGCAGTTCCGTTTCTTGCAATTCTTGTTGGAAGTACGCAGTCACACATATCAATTCCTGCAATTGCCGCTTCTATTAAATAGTCTGGCGTTCCTACTCCCATTAAATATCTTGGTTTATCTTTAGGCATAAGTGGTACTGTGTAGTTTAATATTTTTATAAATTCTTCTTTTGGTTCTCCTACGCTTATTCCTCCTATTGCATATCCTGGAAAATCTAATTTAATTAAATCCTCTGCTGATTTTTTGCGTAAATCTTCATAAAATCCGCCTTGTATTATTCCAAATAAAGCCTGCTTATCTGTATTTTTATGTGCTTCTTTGCAACGAACAGCCCATCTTGTTGTTCTTTCCATAGAATTTTTTGTATATTCGTATGTAGAAGGATATGGACAGCATTCGTCAAATGACATTATTATATCTGCACCTAAAGCTTCTTCTATTTCCATTACTTTTTCTGGAGAAAAAAAGTGCTTGCTTCCATCTAAATGAGATTTAAACTCAACACCTTCTTCTGTAATTGTTCTCAAATCACTTAAACTAAAAACTTGAAAGCCTCCACAGTCAGTTAAAATTGGTCTATCCCAATTCATAAATTTGTGTAGTCCTCCTGCTTCTTTTACAATTTCGTGACCTGGTCTTAAATACAAATGATATGTATTCGATAAAATAATTTGTGCTTTTACTTCTTCTTTTAATTCTTCAGGTGTCATTGATTTTACTGTTGCCTGCGTTCCAACCGGCATAAATATTGGTGTTTCTATATCTCCGTGTGGAGTATGCACTATTCCTCTTCTTGCACCTGAATTTTTATCTATATGTAATAATTCGTATGTTACTGCTTCTGACATATTTTCTCCTTTTTGAGCAAATGCAATTTACCCCTACATTTTTCTCTACAATTTTTAAATTTTCCCTAAAAGTTTCTAAACAAATCAAAAACGGTTAAACGATTAGCATTGCATCTCCAAAAGAAAAGAACCTATATTTTTCTTTTACCGCTTCTTCGTATGCCTTCATTATAAAATCCTTACCTGCAAGTGCAGATACTAGCATTAAAAGTGTTGACTGTGGCAAATGGAAATTTGTTATTAACCCATCCATACATTTAAATTTATATCCCGGATAAATAAATATGCTTGTGTCTTCTTCTGTTTGTTTTACAAACCCGTTTTCGTCTGCAATGCTTTCTAATACTCTACATGAGGTTGTTCCAACTGCAATTACTCTTTTTCCTTCTCTTTTTGCTTTATTTATTTTTTCTACATCTTCTTGCTTTATATAAAAATGTTCTGTATGCATTTTATGTGCTTCTACTGTTTCTTCTTTTACAGGCCTAAATGTTCCTATTCCAACATGAAGTGTTACATTTGCAATTATAATTCCTTTTTCTTCTAGTTTTTGTAAAAGCTCGTCTGTAAAATGAAGTCCTGCTGTTGGTGCAGCAGCAGAGCCATCATATTTTGCATAAACAGTTTGATATCTATCTTTTTCTTTTAATTCTTCGTGAATATATGGTGGAAGTGGCATAAGCCCAATTCTATCTAATATTTCATTAAAAATACCTTCATATTCAAATTTTACCTTTCTTGTTCCGGCCTGGCATTATTTCTAAGATTTCGGCTTTTAAAATTCCATCTCCAAATATTACTTTTGTTCCTACATGAAGTTTATTTCCTGGTCTTACTATTGACTCCCATATATCTCCTTCTATGTTATTTAGTAATAAAAATTCAACATTTGCACCAGTTTCTTTTTTTCCATAAATTCTTGCTGGTATTACTTTTGTATTGTTTCTAACTAACACATCTCCTGGGTTTAAATAGTTTATAATATCTTTAAAAATCTTATGTTCTATTGTTTGATTTTTTCTATTTAAAACCATAAGTCTTGATTCATCTCTTTTTGCAATTGGTGTTTGTGCTATTAGTTCTTCTGGTAAATCATAATTAAAATCTGATACTTTCATTTTTATTCCTTTCTATATTTAGAAGTGGGAAGTGGGATATGAGAAGTGAGAAATTAGGGCAAAGTCTACGAAGTATAGCCCTGAAATCACACCTCTCACCTCACACACCTCACATCAAAATCACAATTCAATTTACTCCAAACATACTAAATATTGCACTGAATAAATTCCTTATTTCTTCTATTATATTTTTTGGTTCGTTATTAAACTCTAGTTCTATACTGTAGTTAAAGTCACTCTCTGCTGGTGGTGTTAATGTATATACCACTTCATCTAGTCCTACTAATTTTCCGTCGCTGTTTTTTATATTACATCTCATATAGTCTTTATACCAATTTTTAAGGCCTATTAATCTTTCTTCTTTATAACCGTATTTCTCATAATCATGAAGTGCTGGTATATTATAATCTCTTTCTTTTAATATTCTTTCTAATGAATGTAAATACTCATGTATAAATACTTCTTCTGGGAATGTATTTATATTTGAACTATATGTGTATAAATAGCTTGAGTTGTCATTTGGAAGTCGTATATCTGAGTATCCAATTCCATGTAAATCCATTCCTCCGTAATCCTATCCAATCATATACAGGAAGTTCAATATTTTTATTTGCATCTCCTAGTTTTGTTGCAACAAATATATAATCATATTCTTCTGCAGAAAGATATTCTTCTATTAATGGTTCTATATCTAGCGGATCTAAATAATATCCATACTCTTCTGAATATGTAATTGATGTAGCAGGTTTATCAATTTCAAATATATCATAAGTTACTGTCATTTTGTTATTAGATAATTCATTAGCTGCATTTTTAAATCTTTCCATATTGCTTTTTACTGCTTCAATATTATTTAAATTCATTGATATTTCTAGATCAGTATTATCTATATTTAAATCTAAATTTTTTATTATAAAGCACGCAACATTCCAATTACTGTTATTGTCTTTTGTTCCTTGTTCTAGTTTAAAATCAGAAAACCACGCAGTTCCTTTACAATTTGCTTCATTGCCCCCTAATCTAAATCCTATATCTACAGAATCTCTGTTTTTAGAATCAAAAATCAATTCTAGTTTTTGCCAATCATTTGTACCAGTAATACTTTTAGAACATTCTGTAGTATTTACTAAAGATATTTGTGCTCCTGCTCCATTTTTATTGTTTTCTACTTCTACATTTTCTGTTTTTACCATGCAACTAAGCTTATATGGTGTGTTAGGTTTTACTTTTATAGTTTTATAAAAAATTGCATCATTATATTCTTTTGATTGCATTTTATAGCTATAATCATATGAATATTTTACATTATTATCTCTTGTAAAACTTGTGTTTCCTAAATTATATTGTGCTTTTATAAATTCGTTATAATTATAAATTTTAAATACCCTAAACAATCCATAAAATATAATTAATATAACTATAATATAAATTATAGTTGCAATTTTTGAACCTAAAGTTTTTTTCAATGTTTAATCCTCCGTACTTTCAATTTTTTTCTTTATCATTTTTAATGCTTTTTGCCTTTCTACTGTTATTACATGCATGCATCCTTTACATTTAAATTTAAAATCCACACCTATTCTTGTAATTTCCCAAAATTTGCTTCCACATGGATGCTGTTTTTTAAATTCTACAATATCACCAATTTTGTATTCCATAGATTCTCCTTTATTTTATAAATTGTAATTTGTATGAGAAGTGAGAAGTGGGATGTGGGAAGTGTGAAATTAGGGTAAGCCTTACGTAGCCTAGCCCTAAAAAGCACACCTCACACTTCACACCTCTCACATCACAACAACAAATTACAATTTATCTGTTATTTACAAAATTTTCTATTCTTTTTACAACTGTTTCTTTTCCTAGAACTTCAATTATTTCATATAAATCTGGTGTATTGTGTTTTGTTGTAAGTGCTACTCTAATTACTGTACTTACATCTCCTACATGTCCTTTATATTTTTCTGGATTTGCTTTGTATTCTTTTACTTCTCTTGCATAGCCCTTACTTTCAGATAAATCTTTTATTTTATTAAACCATGTATCTTTATCGTCAGATATATCAAAATAATTATTAATATATGTGCTTAAAATGTCTTTTATTTCTTCTGTATTATCTATTTTTTGGAATTCATACTTGTTCATTTTATTAAATTCTTCTTCATACATATATTTTATAGTTTCTTTTACATCTGACCATTTTGCTATATCTTTTCTAGGTTTTGCCTTTCCTCTTTCTATATTTAAAACTTTAATTGAGTAATCTTTATTTTCCCTTAATATTTTTGCAAGTTCTTCGTCATACTTATTTGCCCAGTTTAAGGTTTCTTCGTATATTTTTTCTGCACTATATTTAGATATTACATTTTTTGCTACATCTAACAGTTTTACCATATCAAATACTGCACCACTTACGCTCATTTTATTTAGTTCTAATTTGAATTCTGATACATCTTTATTTGGGTTTGCTCTTCTCCATGGCTCAAAACTTGAATTTGCAATATTAAGTAAATATTCTACAACAGCATCTGCTGGTATTCCTTGCTCATGATAATAACTTACTGCTGCTTCTGGATCTTTCCTTTTACTAATTTTTCTTTTGCTTCCGTTTTCATCTTTCATTATTGTTGCAGTATGTGCATATTTAGGAGGTTTAAATCCTAGAGCTCTAAACAATTCTAAATGAAGAGGAATAGAAGAAACCCATTCATCACCTCTAATTACATGTGTTACTCTCATTAAATGGTCATCTACTGCGTGTGCAAAATGGTATGTTGGAAGTCCATCTGCTTTTATAATTACTATGTCTTGGTCATTTTCTGGAAATTCTATATTTCCTTTTATGCTGTCTTTATGCTTTATTTTTCTATCTTCTCTTCCTTGAGATTTAAATCTAATTATGTATTTATCACCATTTTTTATTTTAGATATTGCCTCATCTAATGGTAAGTTTCTATATTTTGCCCATACTCCATAATAACCTGGCCTTATTTTTGCAGTTTCTTGTTTTTCCCTTATTTCTTCTAATTCTTCTGGAGTACAAAAACATGGATATGCAAGTCCTTGTTTTATTAAACTTTTAGCATAAGCTTGGTATATTTCTTTTCTTTTACTCTGTTTATATGGACCATAATTTCCTTTTTCTTCGTTTTCTGATATTACTCCTTCATTTGGAATAATTCCAAAATCTTTAAGACCATTTACTATTTGCTGTACTCCGTTTTCTATTTCCCTTTTTTGGTCTGTATCTTCAATTCTTAATATAAATATTCCATCTGATTGCTGTGCTAATTTTCTATCTATTATGCTACCAAATAATCCTCCTATATGTATAAAACCTGTTGGACTTGGTGCGAATCTTGTTACCATTGCCCCTTCTTTTAAATTTCTTGCTGGATATTTTTCTTCATAATATGAAATATCTTTTGCGTCTGGAAATATTAATTCTGCTAAATCATTAAAATCCATATTTTTTTATTACTCCCTTCATATCTTCTTCTTTTTCTTCCATTTGTCTTAGTAATTCTAACTGTGCTTTTGCTCTTATTAAATTGTGGTTTTCAATATTTTCGTCAACTGCAAAATATGTATCACCATTTAAATAATCTGCTAAAAATCTAATTGAATTTTCGTATGTCATCATCCAAACTCCAAGTGGCAAAGTCTTTAATTCTTCTTCTGTTATTGTGTTCTTTAGCTCACTTAAAAATCCTTTTGTGTATGCTTCAAACCTATTAATATCAGCAAATATTTTTGATAAATCTTGTTCGTCTTCTTTTGCTGTTGTAATACCTGTTCTTAAACCTTCTCCAAAATCATATGCAAGTGCTCCTGGCATTACAGTATCTAAATCTATTAAACAAACTGCTTTATCTGTATCTTTATCGAACAATATATTACTTAGTTTTGTATCATTGTGTGTAACTCTAAGTGGTATTTCTTTATTTTCTAATTTGTTTGTAATTATATTGGTTTTATTTAATCTTTTTTCATCTGTTACAAATTCTATAACATCTTTTGCCAGTTTAAATCTATCTTCTCTTTTTTCTAAGTTTTCTTTGCTTGAAAGTGCTTCTTTTAATTGTTTTACTCTGTTTGGAGTATAATGAAATTTTGGTATTATTTCGCATAGCTCTTCTGCTGGAAAACCATTTAAATGTTTTTGAAATCTTCCAGCTGCTCTTCCAGCCTCTGTAAGAATGTTTAAATCTTCTGTTGTTAAATATGTTTTTGTGTTATCTATAAATTCTTCCATTCTCCAATTTTTGTTATATATAGAATGTGGATTTTCATCAATTGTATCTATCATTCTAATTGTAAGTCTATCTGTTGACTCTCCATTTTCCTTAGCCTTGTTAACCATATACTCTGTTATGTTTTTAATATTTCTCATTAAATCTGACAAGTTTGGAAAAACATTTGTATTTACATATTGTAATATGTATTTTTTACAGCCTTCTTTTGTTTTATATGTTATAGCATATGTTTTATTAATGTGCCCACTATCACATTTTTCTATTTTAATTGGGTCACCTTCAATTTTAAAATTCTTTGCTATGTTTATTAATTTTTCTTTGTTCATATTAATACCTTCTTATACATAAAATTACTTAGTAATTATACTATTTAAAACAAAAAAAGTAAAGATATAACTTCTAAACATGAAGATTGATGAGATGAAGATGAACATGGGGACGGACCTTTTGTTCACACTTTTGTGAACAAAAGGTCCGTCCCCATGTTCATCTTCATTTGTTATTTGGACATTCTATCCATTGCTTTTATTGTATTTTCTCTTGTTCCAAATGCTGTTAATCTAAAGTATCCTTCTCCTGATGGTCCAAATCCTACTCCTGGTGTTCCTACTATTTGTTTTTCATTTAATAGTTTGTCAAAAAATTCCCAAGATGTTAATCCTTCTGGTACTTTTAGCCATATATATGGGGCATTCACTCCACCATATGTTACATATCCTTCTTTATTTAAAGTTTCTCTAATTATTCTTGCATTTTCCATATAGTAAGCTATATTTTCTTCTATTTGCTTTTGTCCTTCTTTTGTATAAACGCTTTCTGCTGCTTTTTGTGTTATATATGATACCCCATTAAATTTTGTTGACATTCTTCTGTTCCATAATTTGTTTAATTCTACTTCTTTATTTTCTTTAGTTAATCCTTTAAGTTCTTTTGGAACTACTGTGTATGCACATCTTACTCCTGTAAATCCTGCAGTTTTTGAAAAGCTTCTAAATTCTATTGCAACTTCTTTTGCACCTTCTATTTCATAAATACTATGTGGAATATCTTTTTCTGTAATATATCTTTCATATGCCGAATCGAATAATATTAAAGATTTATTTTCTTTTGCATAATCTACCCATTTTTTTAGTTCTGATTTGTTTAAAACTGTTCCTGTAGGATTGTTTGGAAGGCACAAATATATTAAATCTACTTTTTCTTTAGGTAATTCTGGTATAAAATTATTCTCTGCTTTTATTGGTACATATACTATATTTTCATACATACCTTTTTCTGAATTATATTTTCCTGCTGCTCCTATCATAACATTTGTATCTAAATATACAGGATACACTGGATCTGTTATTGCTACTTTATTTTCGTTTCCTAATATATCTAATATATTTGCCACATCACATTTAGAACCATCCGATACAAATATTTCGTCAGGTGATATTTCTATGTTTCTATTTTTATAGTCATATTCTGAGATTTTATTTCTTAGAAATTCATACCCCTGCTCTGGTCCATATCCTTTAAATGTATTTTGCTCTTTCATTTCATCAACCGCTTTATGCATTGCGTCTATAATTACTGGTACAATTGGTCTTGTTACATCTCCTATTCCCATTTTTATTATTTCTTTTTCTGGATTTTTTCTTTTGTATTCATCTACTTTTTTTGCTATTGTAGAAAATAAATAGCTATCTTGTAATTCTAAATAATTTTCGTTAATTTTAAACATTTTCATTTTCTCCTTTCATTGTATAAATTGGATTTTATCTGAGAAGTGGGATGTGGGAAGTGTGAAATTAGGGTAAGCCTACGTAGTATAACCCTAAAAAGCACACCTCGCACTTCTCACCTCACACATCACAAAAATAAATTCCAATTTATTTAATCAAATTTTAATTTCTCCTTCAAATACTGTTGTTGCTGGGCCTGTCATAAATACATGATTTGTTTTTTCATCCCATTCTATTTGCAATATTCCTCCTAGCAGATGTATATTTACTTTTCTGTTTGTAAGTCCATTTAAATTGCATGCAACCGCAGTTGCACACGCACCCGTACCACATGCTAGAGTTTCTCCTGTTCCTCTTTCCCAAACTCTCATTTTTATATTTTCTTTATCTTGTATTTCTACAAATTCTATATTTGATTTTTTAGGAAAGTGTGCATCGGCTTCCAATACTGGACCATACTTTTCTATGTTAAATTCTTTTGTATTATTTACTATAGTTATTGCATGTGGATTTCCCATAGACACACATGTAAATTCAAATTCTTTATCAATTGCTTTAATTTTTAGGCCTTTTACTGGCTCATCTTTAAAATCTACTGGTATATCTTTTGGATTTAATATTGGCTCTCCCATGTCAACATTTACTGTTTTTACTTCTCCATCTTTAATATTAAGTTTTAGTATTTTTATTCCTGCCAATGTTTCAATTTTTAAATTTTCTTTTTTTGTTAAACCTTTTTCGTAAACAAATTTTCCAACACATCTTATTGCATTTCCACACATTTCTGCTTCAGTTCCGTCTGCATTAAACATTCTCATTTTAAAATCACATATTTTGCTTTTGCATATTAGCACAATTCCATCTGAGCCTATTCCAAAATGTCTGTTGCTCATA
Source organism: uncultured Clostridia bacterium (assembly GCA_944392485.1). GTDB lineage: Bacteria > Bacillota > Clostridia > TANB77 > CAG-508 > CAG-452. The sequence goes on from CALXWO010000010.1 coordinate 15,524, forward strand.
AATTTAGCTAGGTCAGATATGTTTCCTAAATTGACATCTTGAGAAAAGCAGTCAATATAGACATAATCGTTTCCTAGCCCCTGCATTTTTGTAAATTTTATCATTTATATCACCTTTTTTACTGGTATTAATATTTGGCCAAAACATAATTATATTTTGGTTACTTTGTTATTTTATCATATGTTTAATAATTTGAAAATGCTTTAAATAAAAAAACGATAGAATATTTTCTATCGTTTTTTTATTATTTTTTATTCACTTACTTTGCTAACTTGTATATTTAAGAATGATGTAATAAGGCTCTCTGTTATTTCCATATTTGTTGTTTCTATTTCTACATTAAATATATGTTCATCATCTAATTTATACCATATATATGCATTTTGATATTTTCCAGTATAATACTCTGAATTTGATTCATATGTTAATGTTTTATATTTAAATTCATTTCCTGCAACATTAATAGTTTTTATTTCTGATAAATTTACATTTTTATAGCTTGCATTTCCTGAATAATAATTATAATCCCAATCGCTATTTTCTAAATATTCTTCTTCTGTATCCCATTGAACTGCAACTATAACACTGGCATCACCATTTTGATTTTCTCCATCGTAATATTTTCTGTAATCATAAGAATAATCAGAATCATACTCAAATCCTTGTGGTACGCTGTAAGTTATCAAATATCCATAATCTTTTACTTGGTTTTGCATAGTTGTAACATTGTTTGTAGAATTAGTTGTTTGGTTTGTTGGGTTGTTTGTATTTAATTGACTTTCTATTACTTCTCCAATTAAAGGTCTTTCTTTTAATTTTTCTACTATTCCTTGTATATCTTCTTCTGTCATGTCATTTATATTAATATTGTTTTGTGTATCTACTTTGTCAATTCCTTGATTATAGATTACAGAGTAATCAATCATTAATTTCATTGTACCAGTTTCAGGAACAGTCATTGATATTGTTGTTTTTCCTGTTTGTTCTTCTTTGCTATCTTTATCTTTTTCTGTTTCTATTTTTCCACTTAATATATCCATTTTTTGACCTGAAGATTTAACCTCTACGTTATATGAATATGTATCTTCATTGTCTTTAATAACAGTTGCTGTTATTGTTTGATCACTATCTTCATAAATTATTTTCATTTCCAATCCAGCGAAATTTCCAAATAACCCTTTAGTAAATATTGAAAATTCTACTTTGTTTGTTGTATCTCCTTCTGTGTCTTTTAACTCTTCTGCTAATTGTTCTAATACATCTTTTACTGAAGTATCAAAACAATCTATAAAGTCATCATTATCTGCTAAGTTTGCACACATATTTTCTAATATTTTTACAAGCTCTTTTTCATTTAATAAAAGTGTTGATTTTGTAACTTTTTGCTCTTCTCCATCTACATCTATAGTTACTTTATCTTTTTCAAAAGTTCCTTCTTCGTTTATTTGAGTTTTTAATTCTTTTCCTAATATTTTCATAGCTTTTTGGCTTTTTTCAATGTTTTCTTCTGAACTTATTGTTTCAAATATTTCTTTCATTTGTTCTTTTTGTTCTTCTGGCATATCTATTTTTATATATTTGTCAAATAATTCATCAAAATATGCATATAAATCTCCATTATCGTAATACACTCTTGCATCTATTACATCTTGGTTATCGTATTTAAATCCTAAATCCACTATTTCTTTTTGTTCTTCTACGTCCATTTGTGTTCCTATATTTACTGCATATTTTTCTAATTCTCCAATTTGCTCTTGAATTGTTGTGTCTTCTATTTCTGCAGAAGCTTTAAGTGTTGCATCTAGTTTAATTGAATTGTAATTTTCTACTTTTGCATTAAATATTTTGTTAATTGCTGTATTAAATACATATTGTGGTTTTGCAAACACTAAAAAATATACAAGTAATAAAGCAATAACAATTACTGCAACGACTATTGCTGTAATAATTAAACCTTTTTTCTTAGGTTTCTTTACATTGAATTCTTCATTAATTTGTTCAATATCTCCCATATTTAATATCTCCCCTCTTAATTTTTAATTATAAATTCTTTATATCACAAAAGATTTCTATAAGCAATAGTTGTTTTTAAAAAACATTTGGGAAGGAGCAAAATGATGTTTTTTTATCATTTTGCTTTAGTAACACATTTTTTAAAACTGAATAATATATAACATGACATACAAATGAACTCTACTTTACTTAGTTTTAAGGAGGTGAAATACTATGCCAGAAAATAGAGGAGGATGCGGATGTGGATTCGGATTCGGTGGAGATTGTTGCTGGATTATAATCCTTATACTTTTAATCTGTTGCTGTTGCGGTGGAAATAATAACGGATGTTGCTAATTTCCATCTAAAAAAATAAAGGATAGTATTTCTATCCTTTATTTTGATTTTCCTTGTTTTTTTGATTTGTTTGATTTTCGCCTATCTTTTTTTACATCTACTTCATTTTTTCTTCTATCTTCGAAAATTCTACCATTTTTATCTGTAACCATGTATACCACCTCATAATCTCTTGTATAATATGAGTATATTACAGCATGGTTTAAACGTCAAGAAATTTTATTATTATTTAGCAAATTTATTTCATACTACTTTTCTAATCTCTAACCTCTAATCTCTAAATTAATACATTCCATTCATTCCTTCTGGCATTCCTGCATTTCCATGATTACAACTACATTCTTTTTCTGGTTTATCTGTTACAACACTTTCTGTTGTAAGTATCATAGAAGCAATGCTTGCTGCATTTTGAAGAGCTGTACGTGTTACTTTAGTTGGGTCTACAATTCCTGCTTTTTTCATGTCTACATATTCTTCTTTTGCTGAATTAAATCCTACTCCAACCTCGCTTGATTTTATTTTATTTAAAATAACTGCACCTTCAAGACCTGCATTTGTAGCAATTTGTCTTACTGGTTCTTCTAAAGCTCTTAAAACTATTTTTGCACCTACTTTTTCTTCTTCATTTAAATCTTTTAAGCTTTTTTCAACTGCTGGAATAATATCTACTAAAGCTGTTCCTCCACCTGCAACAATTCCTTCTTCTACTGCTGCTTTTGTTGCAGATAATGCATCTTCTATTCTTAATTTCTTTTCTTTCATTTCTACTTCTGTTGCAGCACCTACTTCTATTACTGCAACACCGCCTGCTATTTTAGCTAATCTTTCTTGCAATTTTTCTTTATCAAATTCACTTGTTGTTTCTTCTAGTTGGCTTCTTATTTGTTTTACTCTTGCTGCTAATTTTTCTTTATCTCCTGCTCCATCTACTATTATTGTGTTTTCTTTTTGAATTTTAACTTGTTTTGCTCTACCTAATTGTTCAATAGTAGTATCTTTTAATTCTAATCCTAAATCAGATGTTATTACTTCTCCTCCTGTTAAAACTGCTATGTCTTCTAGCATTTCTTTTCTTCTGTCTCCAAATCCTGGAGCTTTAACTGCTGCAACGTTTAGAACTCCTCTTAGTTTATTAAGAACAAGTGTTGATAGTGCTTCGCTTTCTATATCATCTGCAATTATTAATAGTTTACCAGATTGTTGCATTAAATTTTCTAGTAATGGTAAAATCTCTTGAATATTGCTTATTTTTTTATCTGTAATTAAAATATATGGATTTTCCATAACTGTTTCCATTTTGTCTGTGTCTGTTACAAAATATGGAGAAATATATCCTTTATCAAATTGCATTCCTTCTACAACATTTAGCCCTGTTGTAGCTGTTTTTGATTCTTCTATTGTAATTACACCATCTTTTGAAACTTTTTCCATTGCTTCTGCAATTAGTTCTCCAATTTCATTGTTGTTTGCAGATATACTTGCAACCCTTGCAATATCTTCTTTTCCGTTTATTTCTGAACTAATATCTTTTAGTCCTTCAACTGCTGATTCTACTGCTTTATCTATTCCTCTTTTTATTGCCATTGGATCTCCACCTGCTGCTACATTTTTTACTCCTTCTTTTATTATGCTTTGTGCAAGTACAGTAGCTGTTGTTGTACCGTCTCCTGCTATGTCATTTGTTTTTGTGGCTACTTCTTTTACAAGTCTTGCTCCTATATTTTCGTATTTGTCATCTAATTCTATTTCTTTTGCTATTGTAACACCGTCATTTGTAATTAGTGGTGCTCCAAAGCTTTTATCTAACACTACATTTCTTCCTTTAGGTCCAAGTGTTACTTTTACTGTGTCTGCTAATTTATTTACGCCATCTAGCATCTTTTTTCTAGCATCTTCGCCAAACTTAATTTCTTTTGCCATATTAATCGTCTCCTTTTTAATAATTTATTTTTGTGATGTGTGAGGGGGGAATTCTAGGGACTGTCCCTAAAAATCACCAAACATGGGGATTTTGGGGACTGTCCTGAATTCACCCAAACACACACAAATTACAATTTATTCAACAATAGCAAGAATATCTTCTTGTTTTACTATTGTATATTCTGTACCTTCATATTTTACCTCTGTTCCAGAATATTTATTTATAATAACTTTGTCACCTTCTTTAATATACATTTTTACATCTTCTGTTCCTGGTCCTACTGCAACTACTTCTGCAATTTGTGGTTTTTCTTTAGAACCACTTGATAGAATAATTCCGCTCTTTGTTGTTTCTTCTGCTTCTACCATCCTTATTAGTACTCTGTCTGCTAATGGTTTAATCATAATCACATTCCTCCCTTTGATTTTATATTAAACAACTATATGATTTATGCTATAAATTTATTTTTATGCATAAATTAGCAGTCGAGTTCTTCGACTGCTAATAATTTATACCCATTAGTAAAAAAAGTCAATAGCTTTTATAAATTTTATTTAATTTTTTTACATTTTGAATATAATATTATTAGTATTGACATCTAATAACTGTGATGTTATACTTTGTTTAGGAAGTAATTTATCCGAAAATCAATTACTTTGTAATTGAGATAAATTATTTCCTTTTTTCTTTGATAGGTTATGTATATAAAATTTATTTTTTCCATCAGGAGATTTTCTTATATCTATTGTTACATAATACAGTTTTTCATCTATTTTTATTTCCGAGATTAGATATGTATATACTATCCTACTATTTAATTTATGATAATTTTTAGCATCTTTGCTCCTAACTTTAGCATATTTTATAAGTTTAGCTAAACTATTCATTGATGCAATTTTGGCTTTTTTTAATTCTTTAGGAAGATTAAAATAATATTTGTCGTTTCCAAAAGTTTCCTTTATTCCATTCTTCCAAATCTCAATTTTCATCCCTGTTTCAATGTTTGTTATATATTTAATTTGACTCTCATTAGATAAATATTTTTTATATAATTCACTAGAAACTTTGTTTATAACCTCATATTTATTATTAATATTTTTTATATTATATTTATCGATATTACTTTCTATTTGTATTATTGGGGAATTTTTATTATCTCTCATCTATCTCTCCTTGTCTTATTTGTAATTCCCCCAATAAAGTAAAAAGGAAAAGATTTTTTATCTTTCCCCCATTTATTTTATGTAATGATTATATGTTATTTTTGCTTTTTTGTCAATTATATTTTTATATTTTCTTCACCTACTATTTCTTTAAACGCATTTAATATCTCTTGTGTTAAATAGATTGCACCACATGGAAGTATTTTTTCTCCATCTTGTACACTTACTGCTATGTTGTTTCTATCTCCAGAGAAAAACCTTATTGCACCTCTTAATTTATCTTTTTGTTCTTCTGATATGTTTGTTATATTTATTGTTAATAATTTTGGTTTGTCATTTTGCTTTTCTATGTGTGTAGCTCTTTTGCTATCTTTAAAATTCTGATTTACAACATTTTCGTTAAATTCTGTTATGTTATTTGCAACAATTTTTACTGGCTCATCTTCTCTTATACTTAATCTTCCGTCTATTAAAACTATATTTTCTTCTAATAATATATTCTGTGCTTTACTAAAGCAACTATCAAATACTATTATTTCTGTACTTCCATATAAATCTTCTACACTCATAAATGCCATTAATGTATTTCTTTTTGTGTATTTCTTTTTTATTGAATTTATTATTCCTACATATTTTACTTGTTTTCCATCTAGCCCCAAATCTTCTTGCTCACTTATTTGTAACATTTGTAGTGTGTTTATTGTAGATACCGCTTCTATCTTGCTTCTTAATTTATCTAGTGGGTGTCCTGAAATATAAATTCCTAGCATTTCTTTTTCCATTGATAGAAGCTCTTTTTCGTCAAATTCCTTAAGTGTTGTAAATTTATACTTCATGTTTTCTATTTTTTCGTCTTCTGTTTTTCCTAAGTCAAACATTGTTACTTGACCTTGCATAGTTTTTCTTGATGTATCATTTATAGTATCTAATATTGTTTCGAATGATGCTAGAAGTGTACTTCTTGTTTGTTCAAATTCATCAAAAGCCCCTGCTTTAATTAAACTTTCTATACATTTTTTATTTACAGCTTCTCCTTGCATTCTTTCGCAAAAGTCTGTAAAGCTTTTAAATTCTCCGTTTTCTTTTCTTTCTTTTACAATGCTATCTACTGCTGCTATTCCAACATTTTTTACGCTTCCGAAGTCCAAATCTTATTTTATCTCCATATACTGCAAATTTTGTATAACTTTTGTTTATATCTGGTTTTAATATTTCAATATTTAGCCTTTTACATTCATCTATATATTCTGGAACTTTATCTAGATTCCCTAAAAAGCTGTTTAATGTAGCTGCCATAAATTCTGGTGGATAATATGTTTTTAAATATGCTGTTTGATATGCTACAACTGCATATGCTGCTGCGTGTGATTTATTGAATGCATATTTTGCAAACTCTGCCATTTCATCAAATATTTTATTTGCAGATTTTTCGTCTATTCCGTTTCTTACACAACCTGGAATTATTATATTTCCATTTTCATCAACTTGCCCATGTATAAAATTTTCTCTTTCTTTTGCCATTACATCTAGTTTTTTCTTTCCCATTGCACGTCTTACTAAATCTGCTCTTCCGAAGTGAGTATCCTGCTAAGTCTCTTACTATTTGCATAACTTGTTCTTGGTACACCATACAACCATATGTAACATTTAATATTGGCTCTAGGCTAGGATGTGTATATTCGCTATGTTCTGGATTTAATTTATTTTTAATATATCTTGGTATTTGATCCATTGGTCCAGGTCTATAAAGAGAAACACCTGCAATTATATCTTCTAAGCAGTCTGGTTTTAATTCCTTCATAAAGTTTGTCATACCTTGGCTTTCGAATTGGAATACACCTGATGTATTTCCGCTTTGCCATGTATTTTTAAATACTTTTGGATCGTTCATTTCTTTATCTATTTTTACATCTATTCCTCTACATTTTTTTACTAATTTTATTGTATCGGAAATTACTGTAAGTGTTCTAAGTCCTAAAAAGTCCATTTTAAGTAATCCTAGTTCTTCTAATGTTGTCATTATAAACTGGGTTGAAATTGTTCCTTCATTTACATATAAAGGTACATAGTCTATTACTGGATCTTTTGTAATAACTATTCCGCAGGCGTGTGTTGATGCCTGTCTTGGAAGTCCTTCTAAGCCCATTGCTATGTCTAATAATTTTCTTGTTTCCTCATCTTGTTCATAGAGCATGCCAAATTCTCTGTTTTGTTCTAATGCTTTTTTTATTGTAATATGAAGTTCATTTGGTACCATTTTTGCAAGTTTATCTGCTTCTGCATATGGTACATCCAATGCCCTTGCAACATCTCTAATTACCATTCTTGCAGACATTGTACCAAATGTTATTATTTGTGATACGTGGTCTTTTCCATATTTTCTGCCAACATAGTCTATTACTTCCCCTCTTCTTTCATAATCAAAGTCTATGTCAAAGTCTGGCATACTTATTCTTTCTGGATTTAAAAATCTTTCAAAAAGTAGATTATATTTTATTGGATCTATATCTGTAATACCAAGTGCATAAGCAACCATTGAACCTGCACCAGATCCACGCCCAGGTCCTACTGCTATACCTTGATTTCTTGCATAATTTATAAAATCCCACACAATTAAAAAGTAATCTACATATCCCATTTTTTCTATTACAGATATTTCATAATCAAAACGCTTTTTTATTTCTTCACTTGGATTTTCTCCATATCTATTTACTAATCCATCTCTTGCAAGTTTTTTAAAATAGTCAGCATGGGTTTTAAATTCTTTTGGAACCTCATAGTTTGGAAGTTTTGTGTTTCCAAATTCAAAATCTACATTGCATTTTTCTGCAATTTTTACTGTGTTTTCTATTGCTTCTGGTACATTTTTAAAATACTCTATCATTTCTTCTGGAGATTTTAAATAGAATTCGTCTGTTCCCATACGCATTCTATCTTCATCAGTCATTTTTTTACCAGTTTGTATACATAGTAATATTTCGTGGTTATATGCGTCTTCTTTTTTTAAATAATGTGCGTCATTTGTTGCAACTAAAGGAATATTTAATTTTTTAGACATTTCTATTAATTTTTGGTTTGCTAAAATTTGTTCTGGTAATCCGTTTGGTTGAATTTCTAAATAATAATCCTCTCCAAATACCCTTTTATACCACAATGCAACTTCTTCTGCTTTTTCTAAATTATTGTTTAATATTTCTCTATTTACATGACCTGCAAGGCAAGCACTTAAACAAATAAGTCCCTCGTGATACTTTTCTAATATTTCGTAGTCTATACGAGGTTTATAGTAAAACCCTTCTGTAAATCCCATTGATACTAAATAACTTAAATTTTTATATCCTGTTTGATTTTTTGCAAGTAATATTAAATGGTAATAATGGTTATCTATATTTGGTTCTTTATCAAATCTTGTTCTTGGAGCAACATATACTTCACATCCTATAATAGGTTTTACTCCTTCTTTTTTGCATGCTTTATAAAAATCTACTGCTCCAAACATTACTCCATGATCAGTAAGAGCAATAGAATCCATTTCTAGTTCTTTTGCTCTTACTGGTAAGTCTTTTATTCTATTTGCCCCATCTAATAAACTAAATTCGCTATGGACATGTAAGTGTACAAAATTTGACATTTTACCCTCTCTTTCTTACATCTGTATTATATTATAAATTATTTGTTTTAGCAATATAAATTGTAATTTGAGTGTCTAAAATGGGACGGTTCTTGATGGGTCGTTTCCTCGAAGAGGAAATGTTCACAGCAAGAACTGTCCCTGCTTGGGACACGAATAATACAAATTACAATTTGTTCTATTTTGCATAAAATTGTATGTTGCTTTGCAATGTTATGTTTTTTGACATAACATCTGTTTTATTATATAATTAAATTACAAAATCTTTTGAAAGGAGTGTCTTTTATGGCGAAAGCCGAGATAGACCTCGCACGGCTCTTTCGGGAAATTCAACATCTAAACCTCAAACAGGTAACTGATGACCCTGAGAAGGAAATGAAATTAGATTTTTATAAAAGTGTATTTTCAACTTTTTTAGAAAATCTTGATCCTTCCTGTTTTCAGGCATTAATCCCTATAAGTTTTGAAGTTTGCCCTATCGATAAGGCACAAAAATATGCTTTACCTCTCGGGTTACATGTTGTTGAAGGAGAAACCCAGAATTATCTTAGTTTTTCTAAGGGTATAGAGCTGTAAAAAATGCCTGCTTGACGAATTCAAGCAGGCATTTCAATATATTTACATAATTTTAAATTTCCTATTTACTATTTTACCAATATATGGTATAATTGAACTGTTGGAGGGAAACAAAAATGATTAAATTAGTTGCAAGTGATTTAGATGGCACTATAATTGGTAGAGATAATAACATTTTTGAAAACAACCTTAAAGCTATAAATGATATTAATAATAAAAATATAAATTTTGTAATTTGTACAGGAAAGACATACCCAATTATTAAGGGCATGTGTTCTAAATTTAATGCTTCTTATGGTATTTTTGGCAATCGGAAATCAAATTATAAATTTAAAAACTGGAGAAGAAATATATAAAAAGTTATTAACTGATTCAGAAATTAATTCATGCATTGATATTGCAAAATCTCATAATTTGCATGTTCACATATATACAGATAAAGAAATTGTTACAGAAAAATTAATGTATATGGATTTAAGAAATTATAAATTGCAAAAAGAAAAATACTATGATACTTCTCTTGAAGTAATTGTAGTAGATGATTTAAAACAATATTTAAAATTTAATAATGTAGAAGTTTGCAAATTAATTATATCTTCTGAAAATGATTTATCTAACATAAAAAAAGAAATTTTAGAAAAAGAAGATGTTTCTATTACAACAATAAAAAAATATGGTAAATATAAAGATAAAGTTATAGATAAAGAATACGAATATTTGGATATTAGCCCAAAAAATATAAATAAAAGTACAGCTTTAAATATTTTAAAAGATTATTTAAAAGTTGATAATAGCGAAATAATGGCAATTGGAGATAATTTAAATGATTTAGATATGGTTAAAAATTCTGGAGTTGGTGTTGCTGTTGCAAATGCTTATGATGAATTAAAGCAAGTGGCAAAATACACAACACAAAACCCTGTTGAAAAAGGTGGATTTGCTGAAGCTGTTTATAAATTTATAGAATTTTAAACATATAAATTATTTTCTTTTATATATTCTAAAACATCTTTATTTAAAAATTTATCTACATTTTCTCCTTTTTTTAATTTGTTTCTTACTTCGGTAGAACTAAAATCTATTTTATTATTATTAAAAATTATTATAGATGATTTATATTTTTTTAGTAAATCATCTTTTTTTATTATATCTTCTATTCTTTCTTCTCCTCTTTCTAGTGCTATTATTTTAAAATTTTTTAGCAAATCTTTTGGGGTTTTCCAAGTGCTTATTTCTTTTAAATTATCTGCACCTACTATAAAACATATATTATATTCTGTAAATTTATTTTTAAATATATTTAATGTTTCTATTGTATAAAGTTGTTTTTCTTGGTTTAATTCTACATTAGAAACTTCTAATTGTTTTTCGTTATTACAAATTATTTTTAGCATATTATACCTATGTTCGTCTTTTTCTAAACCAGTTTTATTATATTTTGTGCTTACTGGAACAAAATATATTTTTTCTATGTTTTTATATTCTTTTAATATTTGCTTTGCAATTAATAAATGTGAATTAAGTGGCGGATTAAAAGATCCTCCAAAAATTGCAATAGTCTTTTTTTCCATTTTTTTACCTTCTTTTTATTTTAGTTTATATATTTATATCATATTTTTTTATTATTTTACAAATATTATTTTAAAATAATAGTAAATTTTATTTTATCTCTTTTTTTAATATTTTTTTAGTTTTTATTTGATTTTTTTATTTTTTGTGATAAAATATTTTAGAAATAGGAGGATTGTATTATGGAATTTAAAAAATGTGCACGTTGTGGTTGCTTTTTTATGTCAGCAAATAATGTTTGTTGTAATTGCGAGTCTAAAGATAGATTGGACATATCAAGAGTTAATTCTGTTTTAGATGAAAGTATTTCTTTTAATTCTATTCAGGATCTTTCTATTGCTAGTGGTGTTAATATAAATAATTTAAATAGATATATACAAAACAAACAGATTTCTGATTTAAACATTAATTTATAAATTTTAAGAGCAGATTTTATTTAATTATAAAATTTGCTCTTTTTTTGTTTTTTATATTCCATCAAGTCCATTTTTTAAATGATATAAATTTTTATATCCATTTTTATTTAAAATTTCTATTGCTTTTTTACTTCTTATACCGCTTTGGCAATATACAATTATTATTGCATCTTTTTTTATATTATCAATAAATACTTCTAGGTCGTATACTGGAATGTTAACTGAGCCTATTAAATGCCCTTCTTTATATTCTTGTTTACTTCTTACATCTAATAAAATTACATTTTTATTATTTTTTAAAATATCATTTATTTCTTTAAGAGTCATTATTTCTGTGCTTCTATATTTCTTTATTATTTTTTTAATATACATACTATACCACCTACTATAGTTATAAGAACTCCATTTAATATAATGGAGTTCTTGTTATAGTATATATTATGATATTATTATTCTTTTTGTGACAATTTTGCTCTTTCTAATTTTTTCTCAAAATATTCTGTTAATATTATTAAAGAAATTACAAATAGTGCTATAGCTATAGGCATTGTAAATTCATTTATAGGAAGTCTAGTAATTGCATATACACTTAAAACTAACAACTGTACAAAAATTATTGTAATTATTGTAATTGGAATAATTTGCTTTAATATTCCAATTTGTTTATATCTAATTATAAAATAAATTAAAACTAATATACTACTTATTACTACAGGCAATATATATGGTTTTATTAAATCCATTTCATTTATTTTTGCATTGTTTGTTATTATTAAATCTTCTTTAGTTAATTCTGTATTTAATTTTTCGTTTATTTTAGAAACTAAATTATTAATTTGCTCATCAGAAATTGTTTTTGCTGTAATTAAAATGTCATTATTTAAATTATTTACTTTTCTAATTTTTATATCTTTGCCAAACACTTCTTCTATAATATTTTTAACATCATCTTCTTTAAAATTTGATTCTAAATATAATTCTAAAGTAGTGTTATTACCATACATTAATCCGAAAATTTAGCCCTTTTAAAGTTGTTAATACTATTCCTGCTATAATTATAACTAATATAATTACTAAAATTAATATTTTTTTGTGTTTTAACATTATTGCTCCTCCTTAAAATTTGCTACTATTGCTTGTACTATAATTATTTTTGAATTGTTTTTAATGCTATTCTTGTTAAAATTAAATTATATAAATACATTGTTAAAATTCCCCATACTAAAGTCATACCTAAGCTTGATATGTTTGCAATACTATTAAAAGTAAATACAACTGCTATTATATACATAGGAATTATTTTAATTGCAAATTTTGCTGTTGTTTCTTTTACAAAATTATTTTCTATATTTTTAAATCCATCATATAAATATAAATAATTAATTATAGAAGATACAAATATGGCAATTATTCCTTCTAATGTTAATTTTATATTTGTATATCTTAATGCTAATAATAGTAAAGAAATATATCCTATTTCTAAAATAAAAACTAATAAACCTTTTAATTTGAATTTTACAATTGAATAAACAAGTAATATTACTAATAGTGCTATTACTACATAAATTGCTATTTCTATTTCTTTGTTTTCTATTATTGAAGAGGTACTATATTGTGTAACATTATATGTTAGTGGAAGAACTCCAGAATTTAAAATAACTGATAGCTCTTCTGCTACTAAAACATATTGATTTAGTATATCCATATCTGCACTAGTTCCTATTTGTATGTTTAATATTCCATCTGTTATTGGCTCCCCAAAATATGTTTCATTATATTCTTGTCCATCAAATAATATTGTTACATTTTTGGTAGATTCTGTTTCTTCTACTTCCCCTTCTTCGTTTGTAGATTGAGTTGTAGTTTGAATATAAGTTTTACTTATTTCTTCTAATTTTTGTTTTCCTTCTTTATTAAATTTTATTTGTAAGTAAACAGTATTTTGTGTTTCTGTTTGTCCGTATGCTACATCTGTGTCTTTAATAAAGTCATTATTTAACAAAACTTCTTTACTTTCACTATCTATTAATTCAAAAGTTCCTTTGCTTTGTAAATTATATATAATTTCATCTGTGCTATCGTTTTCTGCCATTTCTATTTGTATGTTTCCATTATTACTTTGCCTTATATTATATTCTTGTGTTTCTAAATCTTTTAATCTTTTCTTTATTATTTTTGCAGACAAATCATAATTTTCTTGTGTTAAAACAGATTCATCTGTAGTATCTACCTCTAAATTTACTATTCTACTTTTATCAAGTTGCATTCCTAAAATATAGTTTGGTACAATATTTTTTACGCTATATTCTTTTTTTTGATATATACCTAAAAAAGATGCTAAGCATATTATTATTATTAAAATTAAAATTGTTATTATTGTTATTACTTTTTGTGTTTTCACTTTTAATTCCTCCTATAAAAGTCTTGTATCATTTATTATTAGTTCAAACCATACATTTAAATATTTTGCTGCATATTTACTCATCATTGTTCTATCCATAAATATTTCAAAATAGTCTAATACCGGGCAAATATGGTTGTCTATGCTTAAGTCTAATACTACTTTTTTTTCTTTATTATTTACTGTTAATTCTGCATTTGTTACCGCATAATTTACTCTATCGTGTATATCAAAATTTGCCATGTTTTTATTAACAACTCTATCTCTATGAACATCAGACTTGTCCGCAAGTATAAGTGCTGCAGATATATCACTTACTGCTGTTCCTGTATTTTCGTCATGGTTGCCTATTGCAGACATAATTTCTGTTCTATCTTTTACATCCATTCCCATATCTTTTAATATGTTGTAAGCAAGTATTGCACCTGTATGTGCATGGTCTACTCTGTTTATTCCATTACCTATATCATGAAGATACCCTGCAATTTTGGCAAGTTCTACTCTATGTTTATCATATTCAAGGGTTTCTAAAATTTTCCCTGCTCTGTTTGAAACAATGCTAACATGCCTTACAGAATGTTCTGTATATCCTAAAGCGTCTAATTGCTTTTGTGCACCAATTACAAGTTCTTGTACTTCTGGATTTTTTTTAACATCTTCTAATGTTACCACCAAAACACCTCCGCTTTTGTAATTTATTTTATTCTATATTAAATTAAAAATAATATCAAGAGACAAATTGTAATTTGTATGAGAAGTGAGAAGTGGGATGTGGAAAGTGTGAAATTAGGGTAAGCCTTACGTAGCCTAGCCCTAAAAAGCACACCTCACACTTCACACCTCTCACATCACAACAACAAATTACAGTTTATTTCCTGTTTACTCCTATTATTCCGCCTAATGCACCTGCAAGGATACTACCTATTATCATTATTATTGAATATGTGTTTAAAGCAAATTCTCCTTCCAGTACACTTGATAGTAAATATATTGCTACTATATATATTAAACCTATAATAGCTCCATTAATTATACCGTTTTTTTTGACTGTTGCCATACACAAACTACTTCCAATTAATATACTAATTGTTGTTATAACAATTGTAACTGCAGGAATTGTGTTTTCTGATATAGTTGTGTATGTTAACAAAATTGCATATATTATTAATGCAATAATTGTTATTGCTATAGATATTAAACTTCCCTTTATTATCTTTTTTATATTATTATTTCCTAAGCTTTCAGCTAATTTAATCATATTTTTCACCTCTCTATTCTAATTTATTCTTTTAATTAGAAATTTATAACTAGAGAGTATAATAGATTTTATTTTAAATTTTTAATTCTTTCTTCTATTGATGTAATCATTTCATTAAATTTTGCTTGTTTTTGTTTTTCTTCTTCTACCTTTTGGGCTGGTGCTTTTGCAATAAATCCTGGGTTTGAAAGCATTTTGTCTGTTTTTTCTTTTTCTGCTAATATTTTTGATTTTTCTTTTTCTAATCTTTCTATTTCTTCTTTTATATCAACTAAATCTTCGAATGGTATAAATACTTCTATATTTGCAGAAACAATATTTACAGCATTTTGTGGTATGTTTTCTTTTGCTTTTTGAACTTGTACATCTTCACTAAATCCTAATTTTTTTAAGAATTCTTCTGATTCTTTTATTATTCCTTCATATTTTTTTGTAACAAAAATCAATTTAGATTTTTTAGATGGATGTACATTCATTGTTGCTCTTGCATTTCTTATTCCGGTAATTACTTCTTTTAATTCTTCTATTGCAGTTTCCTCTTCTTTAAACTCTAATTTTTTATCATATTCAGGATAACTTGCAATCATTATGTTTTCATCATTATTGTAAAGCTCTTTATATATTTTTTCTGTTACAAATGGCATAAATGGATGTAATAGTTTTAATGAATCTGATAATACTTTATTTAAAATATATTGTGCAGTTTTTCTAGTTTTGTTTTCTTTGTTATATAGTCTTGGTTTTACTATTTCTATATACCAGTCACAAAATTCATTCCAAATAAATCCATATATTTTATCTAATGCCACGCCTAAATCATAGTTATCCATATTTACTTTTACTTCTGCAATTAATGTGTTTAATTTAGATAAAATCCACTTATCTTCTGCCATAAGGTTTATATTTTCATTATTTTCATTATAATCTTCTAAATTCATAAGTACAAATTTTGCTGCATTCCATACTTTGTTTGCAAAATTTGATGCCGCTTCTAGCTTTTCTTCCATAAATCTCATGTCGTTTCCTGCAGATGTACCAGAAATTAGTGAAAATCTTAAAGCATCTGAAGAATACTTTTCTATTATTTCTAATGGGTCTATTCCGTTTCCTAATGATTTAGACATTTTTCTTCCTTGACTGTCTCTTACTATTCCGTGTATAAATACATCTTTAAATGGAACCTTGCCAGTTTGCTCTAATGCAGAAAACATCATTCTTACAACCCAGAAAAATATAATGTCATATCCTGTAACTAATGTGCTTGTAGGATAAAATGTTTTTAAATCTTCTGTTTCATCTGGCCAACCAAGTGTTGAAAATGGCCATAGTGCTGAGCTAAACCATGTATCTAATGTGTCTGGATCTTGTGTAAGATTTGTGCTTCCACATTTCTTGCATTTCTCTGGCTTTTCTACATCTACATTTATATGTCCGCATTCGTCACAATAATATGCTGGAATTTGATGTCCCCACCATATTTGACGAGATATACACCAATCTTGTATATTTTCAAGCCAGTTAAAATATGTTTTTTCAAATTTTTGTGGTACAAATCTTGTATCTCCATTTTTTACAGCATCTATTGCTGGCTTTGCAAGTTCTTTCATAGATACAAACCATTGGTCTGATATTTTAGGTTCTACTGTTGCTTTGCATCTATCGTGTTTTCCAACATTATGTGTATAATCTTCTATTTTAACTAAATTTCCTAATTCTTTTAATTTTTCTACTATTAGTTTTCTTGCTTCATACATATCTAGTCCTTTATATTCTGGAACTAAATCATTCATTTTAAAGTTTTCGTCAAAAACTTCTATTATTTCTAAATTGTGTGAAAGTCCTGCTTGGTAATCGTTAGGGTCGTGTGCTGGTGTTATTTTTACACAACCAGTTCCAAATTCCATATCTACAAATTCATCTGCTATTATTGGAATTTCTTTATTCATAATTGGTAAAATACATTTTTTACCTACTAAATCTTTGTACCTTTCATCATCTGGGTGTACTGCAACAGCAGTATCCCCAAGCATTGTTTCTGGTCTTGTTGTTGCAACTGTAAGGTACCTATCTTCTCCTACAACTTTATATTTAATATGCCATAGATGTGTAGGTTCTTCCTCATATTCTACTTCTGCATCTGAAATTGATGTGTTACAACATGGACACCAATTTATCATTCTCTTTCCTTTATAAATTAGCCCTTTATCGTATAACCTTTTAAAAACAGTTAAAACTGCTTTAGAAAGTCCTTCGTCCATAGTAAATCTTGAACGGTCCCAGTCTGCACTACAACCTAATCTTTTTTGTTGTTTTACTATTGTTCCTCCATACTCCTCAGTCCACTGCCATGCTCTTTCTAAAAATTTTTCTCTTCCTAAATCTTGTTTATCTATTCCTTCTTCTTTTAATTTCTCTATAATTTTTACTTCTGTTGAAATTGCAGAGTGGTCTGTTCCTGGAAGCCACAAAGTATTGTATCCTTGCATTCTTTTATATCTAATTAATATATCTTGAAGAGTATCATCTAAAGCATGTCCCATATGAAGTTTTCCTGTAACATTTGGTGGTGGCATCATTATACAGTAACTTTCTTTTGTCTTATCCATGCTTGGTTTAAAATATCCTTTGTTCTCCCAATTTTTATAAATTTCTTCTTCAAAACTTTTAGGTTCATATTTCCCTTCTAAATTGTGTTTGTTGTTTTTACACATAATCTTTCCTCCTTTTTTATGTTTATGGTATACCTTCGAAGTTCAGGCAAATGTAATTTGTCCATACATAATAACTCTTCACTTTTAACTTTTCACTCTTAAATAAAAATCTTCTCATCCTATATAGGACGAGAAGATTTTTCCCATGGTACCACCTAATTTATATAAATTTTAATTTATACATCTTATTTTCTTTAACGCAGATATACGGATTATTTTACTTAAATTTCTAATAATCAACTCCAAAGCTACCTTCATATTTTCATACTTTAAGAAGCTCTCAGCCGGTGACTTCTATTCTCTTTAAAGCTGTTTAAATATTACTCCTCTTTTTCACAGTTTTTTAATATGCTATATATACTAACATATTTTTAATATAAAATCAATAATTTACTCTTATTTTATGCAATTAAATATTACAATATACTAATATTGCACCTATTATACTTATTACAAATCCAACTAATTTTAATCCAAGTGTTGCATCATTTTGGTCACCAAATCCAAACATTTTCTTTGTAATTGGTCTTGCATCATATATTAATATTACTCCAAACATTGCTAAAATTATTCCTAATATTATTAAAAAATTCATTGTTTCACATCCTTTTTAAATATATGTACAAAGTATTGCTTCTAACCCTATATTTATATCTATTAATCCAGATTTATAGTTTTTGTCTAAATTTATTAGTTCCTCTAAAATGTTTCTTAATTCTTTTGTTTTAAAATACATTGCTTGCTTTTTATATTTATTTACTAAAAACATTTGATTTGGCTTTAATTTTAATACTGATATTATATCTCTATTTTTTTCAATACACAATTTTGTTAAGTATATTTTTTTTAGATGATTATATAGTGTTATTAAAATTTTTTGTATTGGTTCTTTATTGTATAGCAATTCTTTTAAAATTTGAATTGTCTTTGTAATATCTTTTTTTCCAATGTTATCTGTTAAATCAAATATTCTTGCCTCAAATTCTTTTGTTGCTAATTTTTCTATTGTTTCCCTTGTTATTGTTCCACCTTTTCCTGTGTATTCTATTAATTTTCTTATTTCGTTTATTAAGCATTGCATATCAGTTCCTGAAGTCTCAATTAAAAAATTAAGGTCTTTTTGTTCAACATTTACTCCATAGGCATTACAAATTGCTTTTAGTCTTTTTACAATATCAATAGGTTTTAGTCTTTCAAAATTACATTCTATTCCATTTTCTTCTATTACTTTTACTAATTCACATTTTGTAATATCATTTTCAATAAATATTAATACTGTAGTATCTTTTATTGTATCTATATTTTCTTTTAAATATTTTGCTATTTTCTTTTGTAATTCGTCGTTATTATTATTATTTGCTGGTTGCCTAAGAGTACGGCCTCTACTTTTTTTTAGTAATCCCGTATTTTTTACAATTATTAGTTTTTTACTAAATCCGAATGCCGGAGTTTCTATATCTGATATTAGGCTTTCAATATTATTTTCATTTATCTGTATATAATTAATTCCAAGTAGCAATTCTCCAAATATCTTTTTTATTTTTTTTACTGCATTTTCTAATAAGTATAATTCTTCCCCGTAAAATAAATAGATACTTTGTAAATTGTTTTGTTTTAGCTCTTTTTCTAAATTATCTACTGTCATTTTTCCCCCCGTTTTATTAGAGAAATTGTAATTTGTGTGTGTCTCAAATGGGACGGTTCTTGATGGGTCGTTTCCTCAACGTTGTAGGGGTCGCACTCCTGGGCGACCCGAAAATCGGGTATACGGGGCGCCGAAGACAGCGCCCCCTACATCAAAAATCCAAATTTCAAAAACAAAATACAATTATACAAATTACAATTTCTCTGCGAATTTGGCACTATGTGCATGGCATATTGCTGCCGCCATACTGTCTGTTGTATCATCTAGTTTTGGCAAGCTTTCTACATTTAATATTGTTTTTACCATCCTTTGCACTTGCATTTTGTCTGCTCTTCCATATCCTGTTACCGCTTGTTTTATTTGAAGAGGGGTATACTCAAATGTAGGTATATTGTTTTTACAACCTACTACTAATACAACTCCTCTTG
Source organism: uncultured Clostridia bacterium (assembly GCA_944392485.1). Classification (GTDB taxonomy): domain Bacteria; phylum Bacillota; class Clostridia; order TANB77; family CAG-508; genus CAG-452. The sequence goes on from CALXWO010000010.1 coordinate 35,592, forward strand.
CTTGTGCTACATTTATTGCTGTTTTTACATTATTGTTAAAAAATAATTCTTCTACTGATATTGCATCTGGTTTAAATTTATTAATAATTGTATTTAAATCATCATATATTTTGGTAAGTCTTAAGGGAAAAGACATTCCAGCTTTTGTTGTAACTGCTCCGTGAATCTATTAACTTGAATTTATTACCTGTGTATTCTATTATACTATATCCTGTTATTGCAAATCCTGGATCAATTCCTAGTATTCTCATTTTATATCTCCCAATACTGTTTTATTATTCTAAATATGTTTGCTACACTCCACGCTTGGGCAATAGTACCTTTTGGTAAATATGGGGATTTTGAATCATAAAGCTCAGATATACTTCCTATTGCTCCTCTTTCATTTAGCTCTTTTATAAATGTTTTGGTAACTGAATTTACAAAATCTTGTTTTTTACTTTCTAACTCTTTTCTTTTGCTTTTATCTTTTTGTTCTTTTATTTTATTATTTAATGTATCATAATATAATCCTAATAACCATGGCCATGTTATTCCCTGGTGATAGCTAGAATCTCTTCTAAATCCATCTCCTTCATAAATATCTACATACCCTTTTTCATTTTTTGCAAGTGTTTTTAATCCATATTTATTTAATAATTTCTTTGTTACTGTGTTAAACATTTCTTCTGCAATTTCACAATTAGGATCCAATACTGGATGGCTAAGTGCTGTTGCAAAAAGTTGGTTTGGTCTTATTTTGCCATCACCTATTACATCAAATAAACATTTTTTCTTTTTATTATAAAATTTTTCTTCAAAACTTTTCTTGCATTTTTCTGCTAATTCTTGATATTTTTTTGATTCTTTTCTTTTGCCAAATTTATTGCTTAGTTCTTTTAATATCATTAGGCTATTATACCACATAGCATTTACTTCTACTGCTTTACCATTTCTTGGAGTAAAACAGTGGTTTTGGTATTTTGCATCCATCCATGTGTTTTGAGTATTTTCTGTTCCAGCTGATATTAATCCATCTTTATCTAAATAAATATTGTTATCATCTAAATCTATACCTTTTATATAATTATCTATTATTATAACTAGTTTTTCATATATTACATTTTCTATAAATTTATAATCATTTGTATATTGTATATATTTGTACACTGCCTCAAATAATAGTAAAGAGCTATCTACACTATTATATAAAGGTCTATTATCATATCCAGAATATCCATTTGGCACTAAACCAAATTTTATATCTTTAATTATTGTTAGCAATATTTCTCTTGCAATATCAAACCTTTTTGTTGCTAATAGTAATCCCTCAAAAGAAATTAAACTATCTCTTCCCCAATCTAAAAACCATGGATACCCAGCAATTATTGTATGGAGTGCAAACTGTGGTCTGTATACAATAAAATTATCTGTTGCAATAATAAAATCTCTTAATAAATCTCTTTTTTCTAACTCTTTTTTTGTTATTTTTTCTAAATCTTGTTTTTTATCTAATATTTCTGTTTTGTATAATAATTCGTTTATTCTTATTATTTCTTTGTTTATTACTTTTTTTACATCTATTTCTTCAATGTTTTCTTCTAATGAACAAATAAACTCTACTTCTTTTTGAGAATTTGAAGGAATAGTAATTTCATATCTTCCTGGCACTACCAAGTTTTCTTCTGGGTAGAATCCTCTTTTTTCTTCCTCTAAATAGTACATGTTTTTAAATACATCATTTCTGTGTTCAATATATTTTCCGTCTGATAGATGCATATATATTGGAGTGTTAGAATTACCATCTATTTCTATTTTTATTTTTCTGTTTTTTATTTGTTGTTTTACCTCAAACTCGTGGTTTGTTGTCATTGTATGAAAATCTCTAAAATTCATAACCGGAGATAAAATTAATTTTGCTTCATTATTTGGATTATCTATCTTATAAAGTATACATACTGTGTTTTTTCTGTATTCCATGCAAATTAGTTTTTTTATGGTAATATTATTTACTTTATATGTAAAAATAGGAATATATTCTTTTTCAAATTCTGTTTGATATTTAAACCCCTCTGAAATATAATTTTTACACATATTTGAGTATAAATTATATTTATTATTGTCAATTTCTATTGATTCATCAAGTTTGGATAATACAAGAAATCTTCTTGCAGGAGGTGACAAAGGAACTATTAATAATCCATGATATTTTCTTGTGTTTATTCCTAAAATTGTTGATGAACTATATCCTCCAATTCCATTTGTTATTATCCACTCTTTTGATAATCCTTCTTTTAGTGCTATGTCTTTTGTTTCTATCTTCATTTGTATTCCTCCTCCAAAATTTGCATGCAAATTTTGTACTTTTCACTCTTCACTTTTCAGTATGAGTACAGTTCCTAGAATTTTTATTTTAAAAACTCAAGATGGTCCCACATTTGCAATTATTTTTTCTTTCTATTGTTATATGTTTCTCTTAAGAATTTTTCTTTTTCTTTTTTCTCTTCTTCTTCAATCATTTCTTTTGCTTTTTCATGAATTCTTATATTTTCTAATCTTGTTTTTTCACTTTCTTTAATTGATTTTATTCTATCTTTATATTTATTTTCAAATTTACTTGTTCTTTTTAATCTTCTGCCATGTTTTTGTAGTTGTTCTTCATGTTTTTCTTTTACAGCTTTTTCTTTCTTTGCTTTTTTATTCTCTATTTTTTCTTTTCTATTTTCTTCTTTTAACTTAGAATTTAATAGCATATATTGTTCATCACTATGTTTATCTTTAAATTTTAAATCCCCATGTATTAATTCTATTATTAGTTTGGCTGTTTTATCTGGGTCATGTCTTATGTAATTTCCTTCAGCTGTAGCTAGTTCTCCTTTTATTAATGTTATTCCTTTTTCTTTAATTTTTGCAGAATCTATGTTTACAATATCTGAACCCATTAAATTATATTTTCTTATATATTCTGGCACTATTTCTCCAACATCTGATATACAATATTCTATAACTCCATCTCCACTATGTTCTAATATACTATTAATATGGTCAGATACATCATAATCATCTGTTTGCCCTGGCTCTGTCATTATATTTGATACGTATATTTTTAAAGCTTTACTCTCTTTTATTGTTTTTGCAACATTTTTTACTAAAAGGTTTGGAATAACATTTGTATAAAGGCTTCCTGGACCTATTACTATTGCATCTGCATTTTTTATTGCTTCTAATACTCCTGGTGCTGTTCTACAATTTGATGGGCTTATATATACCCTATTAATTTTAGTTACTTTATTAGACACAATTTCTGCTATTTTATTTTTTTGCTCAACAACTGTTCCATCTTGTAATTCTGCACAAATGTTCATTTCATCTAATGTTACTGGTAAAACCTTTCCCACCATTGATAAAATACTACTTGTTTTTTCTACACTGCTTACAAAATCACCATAAATTTTTTGCATTACATATAAATAAATATCTCCAAAACTTAAATCCTTTAATTTTCCTTCATTAAAAGTGTAATTTATTAAGTTGTTCATTTCTTCGCCATTAGGTGAAAGAGCTACTATACTGCTTTTTATATCATCTACCGGATTTAATTTTAATTCTTTTATTGATATTGTTGCAGGTCTTCCATATGCAGAAACAGGAACAATTGCAGTTAAATTACTTGTATAATTTTTTAATCCTTTTAATACATTATTAATTCCATTTCCTCCACCAATTACAACAATATTTGGTCCTTTTTCATAAATTGGATTTTTAGAAACTAATTCTTTTAATTCTGGATTTTCTCCTCTACTTTCGATGCTATTTGTTTCTATTAATAATTCTAAATTCCTTCTTTGTATAAATACAATACCTAAAACAAAGCATGTAAATCCAGCAACAAAAGTTAATATAATAATTAATAAATCCATTAATCCTAATTCTTTTGATACTAAAACTTTTGAAAATCCAAAACATGTAAGTATAATTCCTACAAGTATTAAAAACATCCATCTTTTAATTTTTGTACTATTTTTAAACCAATTTAAAAATCTTTTCATTTTTAATCTTCTCCTATAACTTCAATTTCTAATTCTATATTTACATTAAATTTATCGTACACTTTTCTTTTTATTGTATCTATAAGCATTAACACATCTTTTGCTGTTGCTTTTCCTTTATTTATAATAAAACCTGCATGCTTTTGGGATACATATGCATCCCCTATACTATATCCTTTTAAACCAGATCCATCAATTAATTGTGCTGTTATAAATTCTTTGCCTCTTTTAAAAGTACTTCCTGCACTTGGAAATTCTATAGGTTGTTTTTCCTCTCTTGCTTTTTTATTTTGATCCATTCTAGATTTTATTTTTTCTTTATTTTCGTTATGCAATTGTAATGTTGTAGAAATTATAATGTCGTTTTTATTTTTTATAAATCTACTATATCTGTAATTGAATTTATGGTCAGGATTTTTAATCTCATGTAAAGTTAAATTTTGGTCTAGGTATACGGAAGAAACAACTATATCTTTAAATTCATCTCCATATGCCCCTGCATTCATTCTTATTGCTCCCCCTATAGTGCCAGGAATTCCGTATAGCAAATTCTAATCCAGATAGTCCTTTATTGTATGCTTCCATTGAAATTTTAGAAAGTAAAACTCCAGCTCCAACTTTAACCATATTATTTTTGTCGAATTCAATATCTTTAATTTCTGGTTTAATTACAATGCCTCTTATTCCTCCGGTCTTTAACTAAAATGTTACTTCCATTACCTATTACTGTTATTGGGACATTATTTTCATTTGCAGTTTCTATGATATATTTTAGCTCTTCTATATTTTTTGGTTTTATAAAAATGTCTGCTGGTCCACCAATTTTAAATGAAGTATGCTTACACATAGGCTCATTAAGATAAATTTGTTTGCTATCTATTTTTGTTAATAACTCTTTATATATCTCTTCCATAATTCTCCTAAATAACTTTATTACTATATTTTATTTTGTTATTTTGTTTCTATGAAATTTTATCATTTTTTCATGAATTTTACAACAACTATTTGAGTCTTTTTTGCTCGGAGCGATTTTTCCGCAGGACGAGTCCTTTTTGCTCCGAGCAATTTTTCCGCACGGCAAGTCTTTTTTGCTCCGAGCAATTTTTCCGCATGTAAATTACAGTTTTTATTTGTAATACAAATTCATATATGCTATAATTTTGATTAGGTGATTTATATGTTTGAAGATATAAAAAAGAATAAAAGAAAATCAATTTTTATTGTTTTTGGATTTGTATTAATTATTACTTTAATCCTATATTATATATGTATGGCATTTGATTTAAGTGCACCTATTGCTATTATAATTGCACTAACTTTTTCAATAATAGCTAGTTGGGCTTCTTATTATAATAGCGATAAAATAATACTTTCCATATCTAAAGCAAGACCTGCAACAGAAGAAGAAGATAAAAAAATTATTAATATTTTAGATGGTTTAATGATATCTTCTGGTCTTTCTCATAGACCTAGACTTTATGTTGTAGATGATCCTCAGCCAAATGCTTTTGCAACTGGAAGAAATCCAGAACATTCAATCATTTGTGTTACAACTGGTCTTTTAGAAAAATTAGAATATTATGAGCTTGAAGGTGTTATTGCCCATGAAATGGCTCATATAAAAAATTATGATATTCTTTTATCTGCTGTTGTAACTGTTATGGTAGGATTTATTGTTATGCTTTCTGACATATTTACAAGAGCTTTATTCTTTAGAGGTGGTCGAGATAGAGATAGCGATAATAAAGGAAATGCAATTGTAATGCTTATTGGATTAGTATTTTTAATTCTTGCACCTATTGTAGGAAAGTTAATGCAACTTGCTGTATCTAGGAGAAGAGAGTTCTTAGCAGATAGTACTGCAGTTGAGTTTACAAGAAATCCAGATGGATTGATTTCTGCTTTAAGAAAACTTGATGATGATCCAAATGAATTAAAAGTTGCAAATAAAGCAACAGAAAACATGTATATAGTTAATCCTTTCAAGAAAAATGCAAATGGAAAGAAAAAAACAAGTCTTTTTTCTACTCACCCAAGTATTGATGATAGAATTGGGGCTTTACAAAATATAAGATAAAAACAATAAAATTAGGGAACAGAGCTAAATCTGTTCCTTAATTTTAATCATCTGTAATATCGCGTTCTTTTGATCTATTATTTATCTTTGTTTTATCATTAAAATCTATTTTTTTTGCTTCGTATCCACCATATTTTTCTTTCATAGTTTTTTTCTTCTTTTGAGGATTGGAAGAAATGTGTTCATGATAAATTTTATCTGCTAATTTTTGTAAGTCTTCGATGGTTCCAATGTTTTCTATCCTTCTATTTATTTTTTTCCCTTTCTTATTGCCAATCTTTTGCGATCTATTAAAAGCCTTATCCCTTCTTACAATTGTTTCCTTATCAAATAGTACATCTTTTCTTTTGATTATTCTTTTTTCTCTTTCTCGGAAGGGTACGTTTATTTGTATTATATAATCTAATTTTTTATATATTGCAAAGTTTCCTAAAGTAGCTCCGTTCAATTATTATTGTTTTTTTCTCTTCTTCAATATTCCTATCAATTTCTTTTTTTAAAAATCTTTCTCTAGGTAACTGTAAAATTCCATAATATAAATTACTTACAAAATTGTTTTTTATCAATCTATCTCTTATTCTTCTTACTCTTTCATTTAGTATCATAACTTCTTCGCCTTGCTCGTTAGAATATACATTTTTATCAACTATTCCGACTTGGCATTTTTTCTTTTATTGATTTCATATTAGTTATTTCATCTAAATGTATAACTCCTATGCTATCATCTTTTTGTAACATTCTTGATAACGTAGTCTTTCCAGAGCCACTTTTACCCATTATTCCTATTAGCTTCATATATATTCTCCTATATTATATTATTTATAGAATTTTTGCTAATCTTTAGTATTTCGTCAAAATTATCATCTTTTGCAGCTTTATTTTTTCTAATTACTCCGCACTTTTTGCATTTATACACTATTATATATCCTTTTTTATTATTTATTTCAACTCCAATTGGCTCTAGCATTCCATGACATTCTTCTTGCCTGTCTCCTGGATTTTTATCTACATGTTTTGAATACAAACAATGATTACAATGATTTCTGCAAGAATATCCTAGTTTTTCTACTTTTTTTCCGCAATTTTCACATATAAATTCTTCATCAATTTCATTAAATTTTTTCATATTCTTAATCTTTCCTTTAAATTGGAATTTGTTTTTGAGAGGTGCAAAGTGTGAAATGTGCTTTTTAGGGCCTAGCTACGTAAGTCTTTACCCAAAATTCCCACTTCTCACTTCCCACATCCCACTTCTCATTCAAATATACTTCCACCAATAAATTCTCTTAGCAAAGAATTGCTTGGTACATTATCTGGTTTTATTGATTTGAAGTAACTTAGCATGTGGTATATTCTTTTTGCTTCTGAATATTCTTCTTCTTTTTGTGTAATTTCTTTTAATAATGGAATAGCAAAATCTTTAAGTACACTAAGCTCATATACCAAAGATGAATTAAACATTACATCTGCTTGTTCTTGAAATTGAAAAATATTTACCGCTTCTCCTTTATTTACAGAGGGCCACATTTTTAAAGTATGCATAGCGCTATATCCTCTGAATTTATAATCTCTTACTATTCTTCTTATTAACCTAGTATCTGTGGTAGGTATTCTATTATAATAATCTATATTTAAAACTGTTAATGCACTAATATAAATTTTAAACTTTTGCTCTTTAGGAATTAAATATGTTAATTTATCATTTAAGCAATGTATACCTTCCATTATTAGAACTTCATCCTTGGCAAGATTCATAGTATTTCCTTTGTACTCTTTTGTTCCTGTATGGAAGTTAAATGTTGGCATTTTTACTTCTTTTCCTTTTAATAATTCTAAGATATGTGTGTTTAAAAGTTTTACATCTATTGCATCTATTGATTCAAAATTATATTCTCCATTTTCATCCTTTGGTGTGTCTTTTCTTTCTACAAAATAATTATCTACAGATATTGTTTTTGGTTTTAATCCATTTAATTTAAGTTCTATCTCCAATCTTTTTGCAAATGTTGTCTTCCCAGAAGACGAAGGTCCTGCAACTAAAATTACTTTTAAATTTTTATTGCTTGCAATTTTATCTGCAGTTTTAGCAATCTTTTTTTCGTGAAGTGCTTCATCTAGTAAAATATAGTCCTTAATATTTCCATTTCTTATTGATTCATTAAGCTTGTATAATGTATTAACATTTAGTATTTTATGCACGTCTTCATATTCGTCAAGTGTCTCTAATAATTTAGGACATTCTATAAAATTATTTATTTTATTCGGATTTGTTCTACTTGGATATCTTATTAAAAATCCATCATGATATTTTAATAGTTCATATGTTTTTATACATCCTGTAGAAATTGGCATTACTCCATAAAAATAATTATAATAGTTTTCGCAATAATATAAGGTTACTTCTTTTTTTTCTTCTAGCTCTAATTGTAGCCTTCCTTTTAAAGTATTTTCCCTTTCATAAAATTTTTTTGCTTCTTCCTTACTCATTATTACTTTTTCTATAGGAATATCTTTATCTATTATTTCTTTTACTCTATTATTTACTTTTTTTATCATTTCATCAGTTATTTCTATATTATCTATTTCGCATAACATTGAATGATATAACTGATAATTTATAGTAAGCAAAGCCTTTGGATATATATCATGAAATGCTTTTGCTACAATATAAATTAATCCTCTTTGATATACTCTCATTCCATCTTTATCTGTAATATCTATAAGTTCAATAGTTCCATTTCCTTTTATTTTATAATTTAAGCTTTTTACTTCATTATTAAATTTACAAGCTATAATTTGATCTTTACTATTTTTTATCTCTGCTTTAAGTAAATCTAAAACAGTAGTGTTTTCTTTTACATCTATTGTTGTATTATTATAAATTACTTGCATATATTCCTCCTTCAAAATTTGCAAAAAGCAAATTTTGTATTCTTCACTCTTAATTCTTAGCATAATTAAACTTTTCTCTTTATATAATTATTAATATTAAAGGTTGCAAAAATGCAACCTTTAGTTATCATATTTAAAATGATAATGCCATTTTATTTTCTCCGTTTGTTTTTATTCTAAATACATCACTATCTCCATTATCGTTTTGATCTGTGTAATATATCCATCCATTGTTTATATTAATATTTGTTGAATATGTTTTTATGTCTGTTATTTTTGTTTCCTCTTTTCCATTTGCATTTATTTTATATATTGCTGAATTTCCATCTTCATCTATTTTTGTATAATATAAATTATTAGAGTTAAAGTTAATTCTTTCAGTATCCACTTGCCCAGATATATCTGCTATTTTTTCTTTATTTTCTCCGCTTATTTTTACTCTATAAAGTTCATATTTATATGTATTTTCATCTTCATTATAATTTTCATAAATATAGTATATATTTTTTTCATCAATAAAGAATGTATTTGATGCATCTGAGTCAACTTTTTGTGTATCTTCTCCATTTGTTTTTGTTTTAGCTATTATATAATTTCCATTATTTAAATAAGAATAATATATCCAATTTCCAACAATTTGATAATTTTCTATAGATTTATCCAGTATTATTTGTTTGTCTTCTCCATTTGTTTTTACCTTATAAAGCTTATCATCTTTAAAATAATAAATCCAATTATTAATTACCGTAAATCTTGCTATGTCGACGTCATTTTCAATAATTTGTTTGTCTTCTCCATTTGTTTTAATTTTTACAATATTATATTCTTCTGCTTTTAAGTCAATAAAATATAAATAATTACCTGATTTATTTAAGTACAAACCATAATCGTCACTTATTTTTTCCTTTTTGCTTCCACTAGAATTTATTTTGTATATTCCATCATTTGTACTATCTTTAAATCCTAAATAATATGTCCATTTACCTTTTTGTACAGAAAATCCTAAATTGTTTAAATTTCCTACTGTATTTCCTTCTTGTGTTTTACTACAAAATACTATAATTAAAACTAAAATTATTAATATAACAATAGCAATAATAATTGATAGTATCTTATTATTCTTTACTAGTTCAATAAATTTATTTTTTAAATTTATTATTTTTTCTTTCATAGGTTCCCCTCTCTTATACAAAATTTATCATTAGAATTTACAAATTTATTATATAAGTTTAATACTATATTATCAAGTATTTTTTTACTTTTTTTGGATATAATATACTATATAAATTTATTGGAGATGGTTTTATGAATAAACAAAGGTTAAATGAAATTTTAAAAAATCAAAGTTTAAATGAAGTTTTTTACAACGAAAAGCCAGTATGGATTCAAGAAGTACATGATGATATTGCAAAAATAGGTTTTTTAGACGGCTCTAAAGAAAAAGATGTATATATAGAAGATTTGTATGAAAGTAATTTGTATGAGTAAACTATAAACTGTAATTTGCTTCGCAAATTACAATAGTGAAGAACTAAAAGTGAAAAGTGAATAGTAAATGAAGATTTTTTGTTGGTTCCAACAAAAAATCAACAATTACTTTTAACTCTTCACTCTTAACTTTTAACTGTAATTTGTATGAATTTATTCATACAAATTACAATTTGTCTGTTACTACACATAAAAAAGATATTCCTAAAATAAGGAATATCTTTCTTATTAAATACTATTTGCTTTTTATTGCTGCTTGTGCTGCTGCTAGTCTTGCAATTGGAACTCTAAATGGTGAACAAGATACATAGTTTAATCCTATGTTATGGCAGAATTCAACACTTGATGGTTCTCCACCATGTTCTCCACATATTCCAAGTTTAATATCTGGGCGTGCTAACCTTCCTTTTTCTGCTGCCATTTTTACCAATTGTCCAACACCTTCTTGGTCAAGTTTTGCGAATGGATCTGATTCGTAAATTTTTGCTTTGTAGTAAGCATCTAAGAATTTACCAGCATCATCTCTTGAGAAACCAAATGTCATTTGTGTTAAGTCATTTGTTCCGAAAGAGAAGAATTCTGCTTCTTCAGCTATTTTGTCTGCTGTTAAAGCTGCTCTTGGTATTTCTATCATTGTACCAATATGGTATTCCATATCTGATCCTTTTTCTTTTTTAACTTGTTCTGCTGTTTCTACAACAACATCTTTAACAAATTTTAATTCTTTCTTTTCTCCTACTAATGGAATCATTATTTCTGGTACTATATCGTATCCATCTTCTTCTTTAACTTCTATTGCTGCTTCCATTAATGCTCTTGTTTGCATTTTAGCTATTTCTGGATATGTTACAGCAAGTCTACATCCTCTATGTCCCATCATTGGGTTGAATTCGTGTAGTTCTGCACATTTTTCTTTTAAATGTTCTACTGTAACTCCCATATCTTTTGCAAGTGCTACTATATCTTCTTCTGCTGTTGGTAAGAACTCATGTAATGGTGGATCCAAATAACGTACAGTCATTGGTAAGCCTTTTAATTCTTTGTACATAGCTTTGAAGTCACCTTTTTGGAATGGTATTAATTCGTTTAAAGCTGCTTCTCTTGCTTCTACTGTTTCTGATAAAATCATTTTTCTGATTTTTGGAATTCTTTCTTCATCAAAGAACATATGCTCTGTTCTACAAAGTCCTATTCCTTCTGCTCCCAAGTTAACTGCATTTCTTGTATCTCTTGGGTTATCAGCATTTGTTCTAACTTTTAATGTTCTAAACTCATCTGCCCATCCCATTATTCTTCCAAAGTTTCCGCTAACTGAAGCTTCTACTGTTTTTATATCACCTTTATATATTTTTCCTGTTGTTCCATCTAATGAAATGAAATCACCTTTATGGAATTTGTAACCACCTAGTTCAAATTCTTCTGCTTCTTCATTCATTTTGATGTCTCCACATCCACTTACACAGCATGTACCCATACCACGAGCAACAACTGCTGCATGTGATGTCATACCTCCACGAACTGTAAGTATACCTTGTGAAGCTACCATACCTTCAATATCTTCTGGCGTTGTTTCTAGACGAACAAGTATTACTCTTTCGCCTTTTCCACCCATTCCTAATTCTTTTGCTTCTTCAGCTGTAAATACTACTTTACCTGCTGCTGCACCTGGAGATGCTGGAAGTGCTTCTCCTATTACTTCTCCTGCTTTTAAGCTATCTTTATCAAATGTTGGGTGTAATAATTGGTCTAAAGATTTAGCTTCTATTCTTAGAACTGCTTCTTCTTTAGAAATCATTCCTTCGTCAACTAAATCGCAAGCTATTTTTATAGCTGCTGGAGCTGTTCTTTTTCCATTTCTTGTTTGTAAGAAATATAGTTTTCCTTCTTGGATTGTAAATTCCATGTCTTGCATATCTCTATAATGATTTTCTAGTTTGTTTGCTATTTCCATAAATTGTTTATAACATTCTGGTAAATCTTCAGCAAGTTTAGAAATTGGTTCTGGTGTTCTAACACCTGCAACAACGTCTTCACCTTGTGCATTGATTAAGTATTCACCAAATATTCCTTTTTCACCTGTTGATGGGTTTCTTGTAAATGCAACACCTGTTCCAGATGTATTTCCCATGTTTCCGAAAACCATAGCTTGTACGTTTACTGCTGTTCCCCAATCTCCTGGGATATCATTCATTCTTCTATAAACTATAGCTCTTGGGTTGTCCCAGCTTCTAAATACAGCTTTAACTGCACCCATTAATTGTTCTTTTGGTTCTTGTGGGAATTCTTCTCCATTCATTGCGTTTTTGTAAACTTCTTTAAATCTTTTTACTAATTCTTTTAAATCATCAACTGTTAATTCTGTGTCGTAATGAACTCCTTTTGCTTCTTTTACTTCGTCAATTATTTTTTCAAAGTAAGATTTTGGAACTTCCATAACAACATCTGAATACATTTGAATAAATCTTCTGTATGAATCGTATGCAAATCTTGGGTTTCCTGTTTTTGCTGCAAATCCTTCAACTGCAACATCATTTAAACCTAAGTTTAATATTGTGTCCATCATACCAGGCATTGATGCTCTAGCACCACTTCTTACTGATACTAATAGTGGATCGCTATTATCTCCAAATTTTTTACCTTGCATTTCTTCTAATTTTGTTAATGCTTCGAAAATTTGGCTTTGAATTTCGTCATTAATTTTTTTACCGTCGTTATAATATTCTGTACAAGCCTCTGTTGAAACAGTAAATCCTTGTGGAATTGGTAAACCTAAGTTTGTCATTTCTGCTAGGTTAGCACCTTTACCACCTAATAATTCACGCATGTTTGCGTTTCCTTCTTTAAAAAGGTATACGTACTTTTTGCTCATAAATTAAAACCTTCTTTCTTTAATATTTTCAAAATCCTGTACTATTATATATCATGGTTTTTTAAAATGCAATCATTTTTTGTAATATTTTTGTAATGTTTTTGTAAAATAATTATCCGTAAGCAAAATCCTCTATTTAAATAGCAAATTTAAGATATAATTATATAAAAAGCACTTGGAACATACAGTTGCAAAAAAGTAGAGCAAAACTATTACAGTTTTGCTCTACCAAATTTATCTTAGCTTTTCTATTGCAAAGAAATTAGCCCATTTGGGAACTTCGATCTCTTTAGGGAATTCCATCCCTTTAAATTCGACAATATCCCCTTTTGAGATAATCTCTTTATATGGGAACCCTATAAATTTGTGGAAATCCTGGTTGCTTTCAAAAAAGGCAAACCTTTCTGCTCCTACTTCAATCATAGAGTTCCGTTTACTAAGATACAAGTTGTAAGAACATCCGCATATTGACATGCGATTGTTCCCCCCTTCTTAAGTATTTACTAAGCTGTAAGCCTAGTAGTTGTGGAAATTTCCACTTATAAATATTTTAACATTGTTTATATTTTATGTCAATTGTTGTCCTTTTAGCTTTAAATTAACAGTAAAAATAATATAAATTAATAGAGGTTAGAAAATAAAATTTCTAACCTCTAACTTCTAATTTATAAAATCTACTTAATTTGTTTTGCAACTTCTTCTGCAAAGTTTTCTTCTCTTTTTTGAAGTCCTTCGCCTTTTTCAAATCTTGCAAATCTTGTTATTTCTGCATTATTATTTTCTAATAATTTTTGAACTTTTATATCTGGATCTTTTACGAATGGTTGCTCTAGTAAGCATATTTCTCCGTAGAATTTTCCTATTCTTCCTTGAACCATTTTTTCTGCTATTTCTGCTGGTTTTCCTTCATTCATAGCTTGTGCTTTTAGTATTTCCATTTCGTGTGATACTACATCTTGTGGTACGCTTTCTCTGTTTAAGTATTCTGGTCTTGCAGCAGCTATTTGCATACATACGTCTTTTGCAACTTCTTCTGTTCCTTTTGCAAAATCTACTAAAACTCCTATTTTTCCATCTCCATGTACATAGCTTTCTATTAGTCCATTTGTTTCAAATCTTTCAAATCTTCTAACACTCATATTTTCTCCAATTGTAGCTATTTTGTCTGTTAATATGTCTTTTATTGTTTTAGAAGAATCTTCTAATGATTTTTCTTCTAATAAAGCTTCTACATTTGCTGGATTTGTAGTTGCTATTTGTTTTGCTGTGTCTGCTACAAATTTTCTAAATTCTGCATTTTTTGCAACAAAGTCAGTTTCTGCATTTACTTCTAATACAACACCAACTTTTTTGTCGTCTGTTACATAACAATATACTAATCCTTCTGCTGCTATTCTATCTGATTTTTTTGCAGCTTTTGTTATTCCTCTTTCTCTTAATAATTCAGCTGCTTTCTCCATATCTCCGTCTGTTTCTGTTAAAACTTTTTTGCAGTCCATCATACCTGCACCTGTTTTTTCTCTTAGTTCTTTAACTAAGGATGCTGAAATCATAATATTACCTCCTTCTAATACGAAATGCCTTGGATATAACCCTTATAGCATCTGTAAACTATTTATTTTTATTAACGGGCGGATATAGAAATCCGCCCCTACACTTATTGATTTAAATATTATTCTGCTGGTGTTTCTGCTGTTTCTTCTGCTGCAACAACTTCTTCTATAGTTGTTGGTTCTTCTGTAGATGCTTCTGCTGGCATTTCTTCTTGGTCTTCTAATGTTTCTCCTTGTCTTCCTTCTATAATTGCATTTGCCATAACATCAGTAATTAATCTTACTGCTCTTATTGCATCATCATTTCCTGGTATTGGATAATCAACATCTTCTGGATTGCAGTTTGTGTCAACTAACCCAACTATTGGAATATTTAATTTTTTAGCTTCTAAAACTGCTATTCTTTCATTTTTAGGGTCAACTACAAACATTGCTCCTGGCATTTTTTTCATTTCTTTAATTCCGCCAAGATTTTTTTCTAGTTTTTCCATTTCATTTTTTAATGCTGCAACTTCTTTTTTTGGTAATACGTCAAATGTTCCATCTTGTTCCATTTCTTCTAATTTGTTTAATCTTTCTACTCTTTTTCTAATTGTTTTGAAGTTTGTAAGCATACCTCCAAGCCATCTTTGGTCAACATAGAACATATTGCTTTTTATTGCAGCTTCTTTTATACATTCTTGTGCTTGTTTTTTTGTTCCTACAAATAATATGTCCTTTCCTTCTTCTGCTACGTCTCTTAAAAAAGCGTAAGCTTCATCAATTTTTTTAGATGTCTTTTGTAAATCAATTATATGGATACCATTTCTAGCTTGATAGATATATTCAGCCATTTTAGGATCCCATCTTTTTGTTTGGTGTCCAAAGTGTACACCTGCTTCTAGTAATTGTTTCATTGCAACTACTGCCATTTTACATTCCTCCTTATTGTTTTTCCTCCACATAGTTTTTTTGCGCTTAAGAACACTCATAATAAGCACAATCTTAAACTATAACTATATGTGCGTATTTTTCAACTTGTATATTATACCAAAGTTATATATGTTTTGTCAATTATTTTTACCAATAAATTAAGGCAGAAATTTTGGATTTCTGCCTTAATAATTTTTTATTATTTTATTTGTTGTGTTTTTTTACTATTACTACGCTTGCTAGTGCTATTGCAACAACTACTATGCTAGCATATACCATTAAATCAATTGAACCTGTTTTTGGTGTTTCATCTTTTTCTTCTGCTACTGGTTCTTCTGCTGGTTCTTCTGTTACAGGTTGTTCTGGATTGCTTGGTTCTTCTGCTCTAACTACTACTGGTTCTTTGTCTACAGATAATTCAACACTAAACTCGTCATTTTCTACTAATCTAACAGTAGCATCTACTCTTAAATCTTTAACAAGTTCTAGTACTTCTTCTTCTGTTAAATTTCCAGCTAGCCAAACAATATTTTCTTCTCCTGTTAAATTAACATGATAATCTGGTGCAGCTACTATAATATTATCTAATTTTTCTGCATCAATTAAATCAAACATTGCTTGTAAGTCTTCACCTTTATTTAAGTGAACTGTTGTTGTTTTGTTGCTACCTTCAGCAGTTATGTTATATCTTTCTCCACAAGCTACTGTTGAAGCAACACCGATGTCTTCAAATACTTTTAAAGCTTCTGTAACAGTTGCATTATCTGGAAGATGTATAACAGCATCTGTAAAGTCAATTTCTAGTCCTTCTGGAACTTCGTATGAAACTGTTGTATAAACAATATCTTTTACTTCTGGAGTAATATTTATTTTTGCTCCAGCTGGTAATACTGTTGAAAGTGTTTTAATTCCATCTGTGCTAAACATATTTGTTACTTTAGCATTTATTGTTGCATTACTTGCATATTGTGCAAAATTATATCCTGGATTTGCTTTATATGCATTAAATAAGTCTACTAACTCTTCAATTGTTCCTTCCACTTCCATAGTACTAACTTCTTCTTGTAGTATAACTGCTTCAAGTGGTTTGTCACCATCTTTTACTATTGTAACAGGTTTTTCATCATTAATTGTCATTGTGTAGGCATAAGATGAACTTGTCATTACAGTAAAAGCAAGCAAAACAGTTGCTATTACTAAACTGATTTTTAAAATGTTCTTTTTCATTTTTCTCCTCCTTTTATTTTTTTACAAAAGAGTTTTTTCTTTTGTTTTCAAAAAGATTATATTATTACTTTAAATACATTGCATTAGTTTTTATAAACTTTATTAAATTTATATTTTATATAATACATAAAAACAGCTAAACTGTTGCTTTAAAATCACATTAGTTTAGCTGTTTGAATTTTTATGCTGTTTCTCCTTGTTTTTGGTTGTTAATTGGTTTTTTCTTTATTTTTGCTCTTTTAGTTTCTTTGTTTTCGTTTATTGTTAATTTTGGTCCAGACTTCTTTTCAACTGTATCTTTTGTTATAATGCATTTTTCTATTTTTGGATTTGTTGGAACGTCAAACATTATGTCTCTCATTATATCTTCTATAATAGAACGAAGTCCTCTTGCTCCTGTGTTTCTTTCTAGAGCTTTTTCTACAATTGCATTTAATGCTTCGTCTTCAAATTCTAATTCTACTCCATCTAGTTCTAATAATTTTTTGTATTGTTTTGTTAAAGCATTTTTAGGTTTTGTAACAATATTTATTAAAGCTTCTTTGTCTAACTCTCTTAATGTTGCAATTATTGGAAGTCTTCCTACAAATTCTGGAATCAAACCAAATTTTAATAAATCTTGTGGTAATAATTCTTCGAATATTTTGTATTTTTCTTGTTCTTTTTTGCTTTCTATTTCTGCTCCAAAGCCCATTCCTTTTTTACCAGTTCTATCTTTTATAATTTTTTCTAATCCTTCAAAAGCTCCTCCACAAATAAACAATATATTTGATGTATCTATTTGTAAAAACTCTTGATGTGGATGTTTTCTTCCTCCTTGTGGTGGAACAGATGCAACAGTTCCTTCTATTATTTTTAGCAGTGCTTGTTGTACCCCTTCTCCACTAACATCTCTTGTAATTGATGGGTTTTCTGATTTTCTTGTTATTTTATCTATTTCATCTATATATATAATTCCTTTTTGAGCTCTTGGAATATCATATTCTGCTGCTTGAATTAATTTAAGCAAAATATTTTCTACATCTTCTCCCACATACCCTGCTTCTGTTAAAGTTGTAGCATCTGCTATTGCAAATGGTACATTTAATATTCTTGCAAGTGTTTGTGCAAGAAGTGTTTTTCCACATCCTGTTGGTCCAAGTAGTAAAACATTGCTTTTTTGAATTTCTACGTCATCTATAATTTCATCACAAGAAATACGTTTATAATGGTTATACACAGCAACAGACAATGTTTTTTTTGCATCTTCTTGGCCGAATTACATATTCGTCTAATATGCTTTTTATTTCTGCTGGTGTTGGTATATCTTCCGATTTTATATCCTCATATCCCATTTCGTCTTCGTAGTGTTCATCTTCTATAATGTTGTTGCATATTGTTATACATTCATCACAAATGTACGCATTTGGTCCTGCAACTATTCTTTTTACCATTTCTTGTGGTTTTCCACAAAATGAACATCTTATGTTTTGGTTGTTATTTCTTGGCATTATGGCCTCCTTTCTAAGGTATAGGTTATAGGGGAGAACTGCGTTCGCCCGCATTAAATATTTTAATTAATTTGTTCGGGCGAACACAGTTCGCCCCTACATTATATTTTCATTTATTTTATTTCCTTACATCTATGATTTCATCTATTAATCCGTATTTTAATGCTTCTTCTGCTGTCATATAATGGTCTCTTTCTGTATCTTTTTCTATTTGTTCTAAGCTTTGACCTGTTTTTTCGCTTAATAATTTATTTAATTTTTCTCTTGTTTTTACCATATGGTCTGCATGTATTTTAATTTCTGTTGTTTGCCCAGAAAGTCCTCCAGAAATTAATGGTTGATGAATTAATATTTCTGAATTTGGTGTTGCAAATCTTCTTCCTTTTGTTCCGCATGTTAAAAGTACTGACCCCATACTTGCAGCAAGACCAATACATATTGTAGAAACTGGGCATTTTATATAGTTCATTGTATCTACAATTGCCATTCCATCTGTAATAGACCCACCTGGGCTATTAATATAAAATGATATTTCTTTATCTGGATCTTCTGACTCTAAAAATAGCATTTGTGCAATTACTAAACTTGCTGTTACATGATTTACATCTTCGCTTAAGAATATAATTCTATCTTTTAATAATCTTGAAAATATATCGTATGATCTTTCCCCTCTTCCTGTTTGTTCAATTACATAAGGTACTAAACTGTTTTTTAAATTATCCATAAAATTTTCCTCCTTTGATTTATCCATCTATTAAAAAACAAGGTAATAACCATATTTATATTATTCTATAAACAAGCTATTACCCCCTTTATTTTTATTTAATTTTTGCATTTTCTACTAAGAAATCAATTGTTTTTTCTACTTTAAGGTTATCTCCTACATATTTTACTAATTCTGGATTATCTTTTACTTCTTCTTCTTTTCTGCCATAGTTTTCTGCCATTTCTTTTATTTTCTTAGAGATTTCTTCTTCTGTTACTTCAACATTTGCTTCTTTTCCAACAGCTTCTAATACTAGTCTTGTTTTTATTGTCTTTTCTGCTTGTTCTTTATTTTCGTTTCTAAAATCGTCCATAGTTTTGTTCATCATTTGAAGATATTGTTCCATATTCATTCCTTGGTAGCTTAGTCTTGTTTCTATGTCTTTTACCATATTATCTAATTCTAATTCGATCATTCCATTTGGAATATCTACTTTTGCTTCGTCACAAACAGCTTTTATAACTTCATCTTCTGTTTCATATTTTGCTCTTGATTTGTTTTGTTCTTCTT
This sequence comes from uncultured Clostridia bacterium, assembly GCA_944392485.1. Taxonomy (GTDB): domain Bacteria; phylum Bacillota; class Clostridia; order TANB77; family CAG-508; genus CAG-452. The sequence continues at coordinate 55,404 of CALXWO010000010.1, forward strand.
GTTTTTCCCTAATGCTCTTTTTTAGTTCTTCTATTGTATCGAATTCGCTAATATCTTTTGCAAGTTCATCATCTATTTTTGGCATTTCTTTCTTTTTAATTTCATGTAATTTTACTTTAAACATTGCATCTTTACCAGCTAAATTCTTTGAGAAATATTCTTCTGGAAATTTTACATTAATTTCTTTTTCTTCTTCTGTTTTCATCCCTATTATTTGGTCTTCAAATCCTGGTATAAATGTGTTGCTTCCTATTGTTAATTCGTGGTTTTCTGCTTTTCCACCTTCAAAAGGCTTTCCATCTACAAATCCCTCAAAATCAATTACAGTAATGTCTCCAGATTCTACTGGTCTGTCTTCTACTGTAACTAGTCTTGCATTTTTTTCTGCCATATGTCCTAATTCATGTTCAACATCTTCATCAGTTACATTATACTCTATTTTTTTTACTTGTATACCTTTATATTTTCCTAAAGTTACTTCTGGCTTTGTTGAAACTATCGCTGTAAATATTAAATCTTTTCCTTTTTCTATTTGAACTATATCTATTTCTGGTTTGCTAACTGCTTCTATTTCTTTTTCTTTTAAAGCTTCTTCATATGCTTCTCCTGCGACTTCATTAAAAGCATCTTCGTAGAAAATTTGTGCTCCATATGTTTTTTCTACTATTTGATAAGGTGCTTTTCCTTTTCTAAATCCTGGAATATTAAAGTATTTAGCATTTTTATTGAATACTGTTTTTATAGCGTTATCAAATTTTTCTGCTTCTACTGTTATCTCTAGTTTTACTTCGTTATTATTTTTAGTTTTTTCCACTTTTACGTTCATTTTTATCTTCCTTCCGTTTTATTATAATCAACTGTAGTATTATATCACAATTATTTAATTTTGCAAGGGCAAATTAATAAAAACTATCTGTAGAAAAAATTCCACAGATAGCATGGCATCAGATTGTAATTTTTATTACTCTACAAAAGCCAGGCAATTTGCTGGGTGTGCATAAAAATCCTTCATCATTCAATTCTTTCTCAATAATTTCAAACACTGACTCAACAACACCAAATTTTTCAAATGTCATTGATCCAAGCTCGTATGAACCAACCTTATAACAGATTGCCACCAAGTCATAACTATCTGAGTACTTATTAGAACAATCCACAATACCAAGTTTGAAATAGCATCCATCGTCGATATTAAGACCATTGTAAAGGATATGTTCTTTTAATGAATCTAATGACTGATTTACAAATTGCTCTGCTTTACTTTCGATAATCTTAGAGTATTCTAATCTTTCTAATGCCTGTTTGAAATTGAAATTCATTTCAATTTCTCCTCTCTTAAACTTTTTTGAGAGTTAATATAAAAGTCTGACCAACGGTATATAACCGCACTTTTATGCATAATATATTATCATTTTTTTATGTTAATTGCAATATTAGTTTTCCTTCCTAACTATAAAGTAAAAAGAACCTATACTCTTCTTTACTTATATTTTTATCAAGTCAAAACCTGTATAATCACAGCTTACCATTTTAAAATCTATTCCGTAATAGGTTCCTTCTTTTACTTCTTTATGTGCTGTTTCTCCATGCAAGTGTCCATATATACAAATTTTTACGTTGTATTTTTTCATTGTTTCTATGTAATTCATCTCTTGTTCTTCGTAAGCTTTAAATGGCGGATAATGCATGCATACAATAATTTCTTTGTCGTCACCATATTTTTTTATTCCATCTTTTATTGATAGTTCTAACCTAAGATTTTCCCTTTTAATTAGTTTCTTATCTTCAGAAGTCTTTCCATCTTGCCATCCTCTTGTTCCAACTATTATTTTATTTTCATACATATAGCTATTATTATATATAAAGTCTATGTTTTCAAAGTTATTATTTTTTAAATACTCTCTCATTTTTTTTAATGTAGTCCACCAATAATCATGGTTTCCTTTTAGCAAAAGTTTTTTCCCTGGAAGACCATTTAAGTATTCAAAATCTTTATATGTATCTTTTAAATACATTGCCCATGAGAAATCTCCTGGTAATAGTACCAAGTCGTTTTCTTTAACTTTTTTATTCCAATTTTCTTTTATTTTTTCAGTATGGTTTTCCCAGTTTACTCCAAATATATCCATTGGCTTATTATCTCCAAAAGATAAATGCAAATCTGAAATAGCATATATTGCCATATATTTCCCCCTTTAAATTGTAATTTGCTTCGCAAATTACAATAGTGAAAAACTAAAAGTGAAAAGTGAATAGTAAATGAAGATTTTTTGTTGATTTCAACAAAAAATCAACCATTACTTTTAAATGTAATTTGTATGAGAAGTGAGAAGTGGGATGTGGGAAGTGTGAAATTAGGGTAAGCCTTACGTAGCCTAGCCCTAA
>CALXWO010000011.1 GCA_944392485.1 uncultured Clostridia bacterium
TTTAATATTAATGTCTCATCCTCTATTTTGTATGATAATCCATTATTCAAATCTGTTTCTTCTGTATCTATTAAATGTAATTCATTTATACTGTTTTGTATTTCTTGATAGTGATTTCCTTGTATTTCTAATAGTATTTTATCATTTTCTGCATTAGTTATATAAAAAGGCGATAACCCTTCTATTTTTTCTTTCTCTTCTAATTTGTGCATATTAATCTCCTTTTTAATGTTCAATTAAACTAAATTGTTCAAATCTTATCATTTCTCTACCTTCATATTTTACAGGTGTATATACTAAGTCGGTATGATACATTGTCCTTGTTGTGTAACTATCAGTAGTTTCATCGTAAAATTCTACTTGTAAATACATACTACTACTTAAAACATTAAAATAAGTTCTAAATTGTTCTTCTGTCATAACTGGAAATTGTATTTCTAACTTAGCAGGTTTATGTGGCAGCTCTTTTATAATGAGCTTGCCACTTGCTACTCTGCCTGCATCTGTTACTTGTATTAATTTAGGAGAAACTTTATATCCCTCTCTTGCCATCGGAGGGTCATTAAAAGTACAATCGTTTATTTTAAAATAATATCCTTTAAAATTACTCATATTCTTTACCTCGTATTTTTTAAAATTTTAAATGTCTACTCTTTTTATCTATACTTTTATTACATTTGCTCCATATCTATTATTTTGAGTATTTGCATAACTACCATATCCTTCATATACTTTTTTGTTTCCTATGTATACATTTATTGGTTGTCTTGAATTATTGTTTGCATTTGCTTCAACTACCGCTGCATATACACCTTGTTTTACACCTTCAATAATTTGGTCATTATTAGCTACTGCTGTTTTATTTCCAATATTACCTACAAGTTCTGGACCTGCTTCTCTTGCAATAAACATTTGTCCTTGTTCAGGAAATCCACCTTCTGCTAATAATGGAATTTGTGGTGTTGAAAATGTACTTAGCCAACTAAATGGAGTTAATCCAAAAAGTTCAATTCCTCTTAACTTTCTTATCATTGAATTTAAAGCATTGAAAGGTTTTGAAATTACCCAGTTTATTCCTCTAATTATAGAATTAACAACAGATTTTAATACATCTGCTATTCCTTGAACTATACCTTGAAATACTTGTCCTCCTGTTGTAAAAACATTTTTTACCGCTTGCCATGCTTTAGAAAATACATCTTTAAACCAAGTTGCTACGGTTCCAAAAACATTTTTTATTCCTTGCCATACTCCTGAAAAGAAATTAGTAACTTGGTTCCATACATTTTTAATAGCATCCCATGCACTAGAGAAATCACCTGATAATACTCCTTTTACTACTGAAAAAATTGCTTTTATTCCTGACCAAACAATTGAGAAGAAATTGACTACATTGTTCCATACTGCTTTTATAGCTTCCCATGCTGTTGAGAAAAATCCACCTAAAGTGCTTGATACAACACTAAAAATTGACTTTATAGCATTCCAAATACTTTCAAAATATGGACTAACTGTATCCCATACTTTTTTTATAGTTTCCCATGCTGTATTGAAAATAGATGTAATAATATCCCAAGCTCCTTGAAAATATGGTGCTACATTATTCCAAACTAGTTGTATTACTTCCCAAGCTTCAGAAAAAGCACCTGTAACCTGCGTCCATAAATTTTCTAATGGTCCTTTTATTTGTTCCCATAATCCACTAACAAATGCAACAATTGGTTGTATAATATTTGTATTTATCCATTCAATTATAGGAGATAAAGCATCTTGTATTGGTTTTATTATATTAGTACTTATCCATTCACCTATTCCAGAAAAGAAATCAGTAACTGAATTCCATATCTCTTGCAATTTTTCAAGCAGATTTTTTCTTAATTCTTCTGTAACTGAATTTGTTGTATCAGTTATTCCAACAATTTCAGCAGTCATTTTATAAACAAAGCCTATTTTTTCGAAAAAATTCATACCGTCATAATCTATTCCAAGTTCTGCAGCCGCTTTACTTGCCATTTCATCTCTCCAATTACCAAAAGCCATTGTTAAAACCTGAACAGCTAAACCAACTCCTATTATTAAACCAACAGGGTTACTAAACATTAAAGAAGCACCAACTCCTACTAATGCTGAACCTGCTAAACCTTTTAATATAGTATCTGCTGAAAAATCTCCTTCAATTAATTTTGAAAAACTTCCAATTAGTAATGTTACACCAGTAATAACTAAAGATAAGCCAGCTAAAATTCTTAGAGAACTTCCTAAATCATCAACTATTCCAATTTTATCTAAAAAAGTTAATACCGAACTTCCAATTTTCCAAGTTGCTAAACCAGTACCAACTGCAACAATGTAAGGAACTATCTTTTTTAAATTTTCTTCTGCTTCTTCTAAGTTTCTATTTAAAGCTCCTGCTGTAGCATCATATTCAGGTAAAGGTATCCCTAAGCTTCCTCCTACACCTATATCACTACCACTACCACTTCCACTATTACTATCATTCCCAAAATCAATAACATTTAATTCATCAAATGGTGCTAACATTTTCTTTAATTCTTTTGTTGTTTTATCAGCACTATCTCCAATATTACCAATTCCTGCTGAAATATTTTCTGTAGTATCTGAAATATTTTCCCAAGCTGAAGTATCAATTTCAAAACCAAAGAAATTTGCTATTGCTTGTGCAGCTGCTGTAAGCCATTTTACTACTACTTGTATATAAGGTATTATAGCCATAAGCATTGGAATAAATATATTGCCTATTGCTCTTCCTAACTGTGTAAATTCTTGTCTTAATACTCTTAATGCATTTGCAGGTTGAATTAAAGTTCTAGCCATATCTCCTTGCATTTTTGTAGTTCTTGTCATAATTTGATAATATAATAACTCTGTTTTTTGAGCTCTTGTCATTGCAGATACTTTTTTATCTATACCTAATGCATAAGCTGTTTCTTGTAATGAGGCTTCATCTAACGCAACACCTACAGCTCTCATAGGCTCAATTTCTCCACTAAAACCAGATTTTATTTTTTGCATTGCTTCTTCAATTGGTATATTTAAAAATGAACTCATATCATAAGATAGTTGTGTCAAATTTTTACTCATTTTATAAGCTGCTTCATCTGCAATACCAAAACCTTCTGCTAATGTATTAAAAATTGAAATATATCTCATTACAGGAGAAGGGTCTACTCCTAATACATTACTAAAATTATCTACAAATTCTTTTGCTTGATTAGCCATACTGCCCATTGAAACATTAAATAAATTTAAATTTTCTATATAATCATTACTTAAATTTATAAATTTACCTAATGTATTTGTTACCATTCGAAAGCCTGCTACAAGTGTTCCAAACTTTAGCATACCTGACAAGCTACTTAACAAACTATTTGTTTCTTTAATTTTTGAATTTTTATTACTTAAATTGTCTACTTCATTTGCTGCTTTTCTTAGATTATTAGGAAGTCCACCTAATGCATTAGTTGTAGCATTTATTGTAGAAGGTAACCCTGACATATTACTATTTAAATTTTTAGTACTTTGTCCTAATTGGTTAATTACTTTTACATTTATTTTTGGAGCCATATTAGCAACATTTTCTAATGTATTTGCTAATCTATTTAATTCATTAGATGCTTTAAAATTATTTATACTATTTAAATTGTTTACTATATTTTGAATTTGAGAAACATTTATTGAACTTAATGATTTTAAAGCATTAGTAAAGTTATTTACTTTTTGAGTTCCATTTGTTAATATATTGCTTAATGTTTCTAATGTACTAGATAAATTTTTTAATGAATTTATGCTTGAGGAAACATCACTTCCTATATTAAAAAATACACTTTCACTATCTGTATTCATTATTTAGTTTCCTCCTTATTGAATTTTTTGCCAATTTTTCTTGCCCAAATATTAAAATTAATTTCTGCTTTTAACCTTTCATTTTCTATTATTTTATTTTCTTTTTCTTGTTTTTCTTTTGCTGTTTCTATTACACTATCTTTTATAAATAATGGTTTTTCAGCAAAAGGTAGAGGCTTTGTTCCTTTTTTAGCAAAAGCGTGTAAGACAGGAGATACATCACATAATGCCTCATATCCATACACGCCCAGCTTCCATAATATCCAATCTGTTCTTTCTTCTTGTATTTTATATGCTTTTAAATAATATTTAGCTATTGTAGGGTCATCTTCCCAATATTGTTTATATGTCATTCCAATAGATAAGAAAAAAGGACAATTGATTTCAAATATTTCACTTAGGAAGATATGCTCTACTCCTTTAGATAATTGTTCTAAAGTATCTTCCAGTCTATGTTTCCCTCTTTTTCAGTAGGTTCACTTTGTAAAGAAGTATATGTTTCATTTAACATATCAGCTATATTTTTCATTAAAGTTTCTTTATTTTTCATTTTATTATAAATTTCTTCAACTTTTTCTCTTGTTATTGATTTATGATTTTTATAAAATAAGCCTTCAAATGCTAATGGTAACATTATCATAGGTTTTTTACCAAATTCTTCAACAGTAAAACCTTGTCTTTCCATTAAGGCTACTGAATTTCTATTATATTCTAATGTATAATGTTTTCCTTCATAATCAAATTCTATTTTTTTATTCATATTATTATCTCCATTCTATAGAATTATTCAGCTGTTGGTTTTGCAGCTTTTATTGGTGCTGATGTAGGTGTAATATAGTTAGTTGTTTCTAAAACAGAGTTTACTGCTGTTTCAGGAACACCCATATCACTTGGATTTCCTGTAAAGTAAAAACCTTCATCAATACCAGGAATATCAATTAAAAACCATGTTGCTTTACCAGCTGTTTTTGCTTCTTCATAAGCTGTCATTAGTGTATCCCATGCATCAACTAATGCTTGTGTTAAGTTCCAAGTAAACTCTAATGCTCCTCCTAAGTCTTTAAGACCATCAATATATGTTTTGTATTCTGTTTCATTTAAAGATGTTGTTTCAAGAGCTTCTGGGCTTGGATTTAAACTTGGTGTACTTTTTATTCCTTTCAAGTCTGTGTATGCACTTTTTGTAGTTGGTCTAGTTCCTGCTGTTTCCTCAACTGCATAATATAAATGAATTCCAGCTGTACTTAAATTAATTGCGTTTGCCATAATAATACCTCCTTATTTTAATTTTTATATATTGTATTTTGGTTTAAAAATAAAGCACACGTATATCTAATTGAATATTTTATTATAGAATTATCTTCAATTAGTGGCATTAATACTGGTGTGCTTACTCTTGTCATTTTATATTTATTGCCACCAAGAACTTCATTTACAGTTCTACCGATAAGCATTGAACTTTCGGTGGCTTGTAAATCTAATGTTCCTCTGCTATAACAATCAATTTGATAACTTAAAGAAGAAACTTCTTCTCCATTGGCAGTAGAATACTCAGTTGCTTCACTATTATCAATTTCTTGTATTGTTATCATTGGATAAGAAACTGGTGGGTTTTCATCATAAATCCCTTTTATTAGAATATTTTTATAATCATCAACTTTTTTGTCATTTACAAAAATATCTTGTTTAAATCTTTCTGTTAAATCATTTTTTATTTGAGAAATTAAAGTTTCGATAAGACTTCCCCTACTTTCCTTTTTATTATTTTTGCTTTTTCTTTTTTTACAGTTTGCTCTGCATTAAATACTTCTTTTCCTGCTGGAATACCTTGAGTATAAATAGTTTCTCCATTTTTATTTTTATAAGTCCAATATAATTCTCCTGGTAAAATTCCTGTTTCAGGTTTTATATTAATACTTGCTTTTCTTATTGTCTTTCCACTATTGTATTCATTTAGATTAAAATTATTCTTTAATTCATGTGGTTTGTTTAAACCTTCTGTACCAGTACCAAATTCGTCATATAAAACTTGAGAACCTCTTGCTCCTACTTTATATCCATTATTATTTTTTTCTTTAAATATTGTATAGTCATCATTTCCATCTGTATATATTGTAGAAGCTCTATTTTTTTCTATTTCATTTTGACCTAAAGAAGCCAACTCAGATAATATTTCTTCGTTTACTTTAGGTATTTCAGAAATTAAATTATCTATTTTATTTTTAAAATTTTGTATTCCTTGTTTAGTTAATGGTATATTTATATTTTTCATTGTTTTTTACCTGTTAATCTTTTTAAAGTTACTTCACTTTCATTTAAAGTAATTAATGGTTCGCCAGATACTATAAAATCAGCATTTTTACATAAAAAATCATGTTCTGAAGGGGGAGTTATAAATACATAACATTTATCTCCATTACCAAATTTTTTACCGATTGAAGGATTATCTTTTATTCTTAAAAATTCTGAATATTCAGGACCTAAAGCTATCATTTCTCCTTCACTATTTGTAGGTTGATAATTAGTTTTAATTTCTTCTGGTTCTTTATATTTTGTAATATTTCCTTGAATATCTTTTTTGCATAAATATATAGGTCTTTTATTTCTTAATAAAGATGTCATTAAAAATCAACTCCTCTAGCAAGAGGAACTATCTTTTTTAAAATTGCATCCGCTGAACCATCAGGTCCTTCGTAGCTTCTATTTATCCCATTTTCACTATGTGATGTTTCTCCTTCTGCTCCGTATTTAGCTATGTTAAAAATGCATAGTTTTAATACTATTGGCTCATATTTAGCTTCGAATAATTCTTTTTCTGTAGAAATAAATCTTCTTCTTTCATTTACGTCATTTATTGCAGAGATTACTTCTTCTACACAATCATCTCCTGAAACATAGTTCATATTTCTTGAGATAGCTTTTCGATAAACTTTTTTAGCTAAATTTTCAATAATGGGATATTTAGATATATATTGTTTATTTAATTCATCTTCAATTTTAAATTCTTCCATATATATTTCCTCTATTTAACTTCAGATTTACTTTTATTAATTAATTCATGTGCTTTTTTTAAAGAAATTTCAGTTAAAGGTTTTAAGTCTGATAATTCATATGCTTTTTTATTTGCTTTTACTACATAATCATTTTCACCTTTTTTTGTTATTGAGACTTCTTTATACTTATTTGATACTCTAAGATATACTTTTCCATTAGAAATATATAGCATAATTACTCCTCCTATTTCTTTCCTTTATTTTCTTTAGAAGGGAATAAATTATCTTTTACTCCCATATCTATTTTTTTTGTTAATTCTTTAGAATTTACAACATCAGTTTGTTCTTCAATTTTATTATCTAAAATTTCTTGCACATCTTCTTTTTTAGGTTCTTCTTTTTTATTTGCTTTTTCATTTATTATCTTATAACCTTGTTTTTTAAAAATATCTTTATATGCACAATTTGATACTTCTAATGTCGTATCTCCTTTTTTAATTTTTACCATATTACCCTCCTGCTACTTCAACAGTTATAGGAACCTTGCTTTGGTCACTCATAGTTGCTTCTCCACTTGTAACTTGACCTTCTGTTGTTATAAGTTTTATAGCTGTAATGCTTTTACCATCTGCACCTGCTGCTCCAGCTGGTCCTTGGTCGCCTTGGTCACCTTTAGGTCCTTGTGCTCCTGTATCACCTTTAGGTCCTTGTGCTCCTGTATCACCTTTAGGTCCTTGTGCTCCTGTATCACCTTTAGGTCCAGGTGTAAGTTCTATATTAGTAATCCCATCTTCTATATTATTTAACTTTTCCTTGGTTATTACTTCTTCATCTACCCATGTGTGTTTTGAATAAGCCATATTACTACCTCCTATTCTTTAGATACTTTAGCTATCCCAACTTTTGCTGTTCCAACTTTAGCAATCTCATTATCTGCTTTAGGATAACACCTCAGCAATCATGATATAGTCAGCCATATCAAATGAAGGTAATACAACTTCTGATACTTTTGTATGTACTGTTACAGGGTCTACATCTTCATATGTTGTTATAGCAACACCTGTATCAACTATTGATACATTAGCTCTATTTGAAGCTACTAGGTCAGCTTCTTCTGGAGTTGTACCAAATACTGTTTCTCCTAAGTTTCCTTCTGGAATTAGTATAAATAAATCTTCTGGAAGGAATCTTTTTACTGTTCCATCTAAAGCTTTATATTTCTTTTCATAAACTTGGATTGTTACTCCAGTTTGTTCTTGTATATAATTCTTTACCATATCTTCTGTTATAGCTACTTTACCTTGACCAAATACATATAGAGCATTTTTAATAGCGTCATTTTTTTGCATATTTCTCATAACTTTTCTTGAAGTTATGGCTCTTGTTGGTCTACCATATCCAGCAGCTTCTCTATCATCTTGCCATTGTTGAATATCACCTAATATATCAGCTGTTGTTGTATCCCATTTTGTAGTAGCTGTTACTTTTTGTTTACTATCTAAGCCATAATCATATAAATATTCTTGACCATTATTTGCTAATGAAATTGTACCTGTTGAAAGTAATTGCATTCTTAAGATTTCTCTTGTTACAGATGCATCATCAACAAGTGTTGTTTCATCATCAAATATATTTCTTATTAATGGTTTTATATATTCTTCATTATTAGATTGTAAAGCCATTAATAATTCTTGTCTTGTTAGCTCATCTATTGTCATTTCATTTTTGAAGAAAGGCATTTTTGTTCTTACTTCACTAACACCTACTCTATCTTTCTTAATTGTTTTTGCATCGAAAGCAGATACGTTCATTTCTGCTGGCATGCCTTTTGCACCCTTAATATATTTTAGCTCTAGTCCAGCTTGTTTTCTTGCTGGGAATAAAACATCGCCTAAAAATGGCTCTTGTGCCATTTCAGCTTGTTTAGTATTCCAATATGCTGCTAAAGCATCGGCTTGAACATAATCAAATATTGTTGCCATAATTTATTTCCTCCTTTTTAAATAAAATACTAATCATCATTACCTAATGTTACATCTTTTGTTCCAGATATAAATGTTATTTTTGTTAATTTAGCTGCAACTTCTGCTGTTATTAATTCTTGAACATCTGCATCTAATTTATCATAATCAACATATCCTGAAATTAAAATTGTTCCATTTGCATTTCCATCTGTAACATCTAAGTCATGTAGTAACAAAGCTACTGCATTTGCTGATGTTCCAACTGTAAAAGCTGTATTTCTTTTTAATATATCACCAGTTAAAGGTGTACCAGCTTTTATTATTTTCTTTCCATCTGCACCTGCTGTTACTGATGTATTACCTATAACTGCTCCAAGTGAGAAAGCTAGGCTATCAGCAACTAATATAGATTTTCCATCTTGTGCGTAATCTTGTTTCTTAATTTGATTTACTGCCATATTATTTTACCTCCTTATTATTGAAAATAATAATTATTTTTAGTTTTATTAACGTTTGACTTTGCTAATTCTTTAGCCCAATCTACGTTTTTTCCATTATCGTCTGTTTCGCTATCTTTTTTAAATGACCCCATTTTAGCCATTTTTTCTTTTGTCATTTCAGCTTTACCATTTTCGTAAGCTGCATTAACAATCTTTGCAATATACTTGCTTATCTTTGCGGTTTTTTCTCCATCTTCACTTGAAATTGAAGTTAAAAACTCATCAAATTCTTTGTCGTCGTCTTTTATCTTTGCTTTTTCCTTTACACTAGCAGTTAAGCCTTGAGCTTGGTATTTGTTTGAATTTATTGTTTGTTCTTTGTATTTTTTCTTTAGTTCTTCAAACTCTGCCAACTGTTGATTAATTTCAGCATTTTTCTTTTCATCGTCTGTCATCTTTGCTTTTATTTGATTATTTTTATCTGCTAATTCTTTTTGTAATTTTGCAATAGATGCATCTGATGCCTCTTTATTAACATAGTTTCCACTTTCTAATAAAGATTTTTTGAAGTATTCTTGTACTTCCGCTCCAGTCATTCCTTCATGGTAGCTGTCGCCCATTAATTGTTTTAATTCTTCTTCCATTTTATTTCCTTTCCACCATGTGATTATAGGACTTCTCTGTCCGAATGGTTTTTTATGGTTATAGCCGCCATAATCGGCAATTTATACTGTGTGATTATAGGTTTTCTCTAACCTTGACAGTTTTATCATTTTAAGCCTCTTGAGGCTTATTTGATACTTGATTGTTGTTTTGAGCATTATCGGTTTGATTACTGCTTGCTCCATTATTATTTATGTTTTGACTTTCTTCTTTTTTACTCCAATAAGCTTCTCCTCTAGCAATAACTTCTGTTACATCTGTTGTCATATCTGCCATTTCAAGAGCATCTTCTGGAGCAATTGTCTTAGTTGCAATAATTGTTGAATAACTTTGTGATTTTGATTGTAAATTATCATTTTTATTTCTTGGTAATTTAACATCTAAATCGGTTGGCTCTATATTTTTTGATATATAATTCAATTTTTGTAATATATTAATAATTACTGCTAATTGCTTTTTCTTAGCTGCTTTGAAGTAACTTTCTTTGATTCTTGCTACAATCTCTATATCAGCCCAACCATCTCTTAACTTTACAGCATCACCAGTGTCTCCACCGCCTCCGCCTCTAGTTTTTCTATCAGGTATACCAATTATAGTTTTGTAAGCTTCTTCAAAATATTCTCTTAAATTTTGTATTCCTAAGCTGTCTAATTGTTGATATATAAATTTAGCATCAACATTAGCTCCAACTTCTCCTACTAGTTCTAGTATTCTATTTTTCTTTACTTTATCTACATTTTCTTTGTTTAGCTCTGCATTTATAATTACTAACAAGCTTTGTATTACATTTTCTACATCATTAACACTATCAGATGCAATTAAGTTTAGAGCATTTAGAACACTAGTAGCTGTTTCAAAATCTCCCATTAAGAACTGATTGTTTTGTACCATCGTTATAGGATTTAATCCTATTGGGTTAATATCATAGTCTACTATCTTAGCATTACTATTTAGTGAGAATTTACCATCACATTCAATCTTGTAAATTTCAGTATCTGTAAAGCATAAAAAATATGTTTTGTGATTAAAACTATAATATGTACAACTTAGTATTACAGGATTTCCCATTATTGGACTTTGAACACAAAATGTTGTTAAATTATCCAAAGAATTTATTTTGACTGGTACGGCAGGCATATAGTCTGATAAAACTTCCTCAGTTGGTAGTGTACATAAATATCCTATACCAGTGATTGCTGTTAATGTTGCAGTTTCATGGTCAGCTAAAGAAGAATTTTCATATTCCAATATATCTGCTATCTTTTCCATGTCTTTTCTGTTTTTTACTTTTCTTTGAATTAATTGTGTTGGTTTACCAAAGGTATATCCAATAATGTCCCTTACACTAGAATAAGCATAATTTAAAGTAACTTTTTCATTTATTCCAGATGTATATGAAGGTTGTCTTTCCTCTATGTCTTGAGTTCCTTTGTAATAATCTATTAGATATTTCATATCATTAACATTTAATAGATGTATAGCCCAAGCTTTTTGTAATACATCAAGAATAGTGCTTCTGTTTATTTCTGCATCAATAATTATTCTTTTTCTACCTTTACCTATTTGCTTTTTCACAATTCCTCACCTCTAAAAAAATAGCCAATAAGTTTATTTACTTATCGGCTACTAGAGCTCTTTCATAATTATTTCTTTATTTTCTTTAAATTCTATATTCTTTTTGCAACGTGGACACCATAGTAAAACTTTTTCCATTTTATAATCTTTGTAAGCTTTTGCTATAAGCTTTCCACATTTAGGACATCTTATTTCTTCTATGTACATAATATACCTCATTTATATATTATCAATTTAAAAATACATTGTCAATAAAACAATAAAAAAAAGCCCAAATTTCTTTAGGCTTCTTTAGAAGAAAAAAATACGAAAAACTAAAGTATATTAGTTTTAAGGCTATATAAATTTTATCTTTTTATTTTAATTTTGTCAATATTATATTCCTAAATCTTGTCTGCTATAATGACTATATGCTCCTACTCTACTATTTTCATTTTTCAATACATTTGTAAACAAAGAAGCTAAACTATCTGGCACGTCATCATGTTGTTTGCCCTGCTTTTTTAAGTTCTGGCTAAATCTAAATAGTTCATTTAAGAAATCATTATACATTCTATTTCCTCTTATAACTTCTCTATATTTTATTAATAATCTATATTCACTTACCATTGAACCTTTTATAGCTCCTTGTTGTGCTAATATTCTATCAAGTTTAGATTTTGTTGTAGGTGCTTTACCATCATCTACAAAACAATCATTTACTCCTTTTTTCTTTAATTCTTCTTTTACTTTTTCTGCATACATATCTCCGCCATTATTAGCTTCAAAAAATATGTGAGTTATATGATGCTCTATTATTTTTGCTACTACTTGCGGTATAGTTTCTTCTTTTGGACCTTTGCTATAATATACATCAATTAAAGGACAATCTCCATTTTTATATTCATCAACTATCGGCATAGATAAACTGTCGCCTCCACCCCAAGCTACATCGACTGTTGCAACTGTTCTTTCATAATTTTCATTTCTTTTATATTCTCTAAACTTTTTGAATTCCTCTTCGTTAAATAATATTCCATCTCTTTCAATTGGATTTTGTTGTATTAAACATTCAAAGCTTACTGCATCCATTAAGTCTTTATCTTCTAAAAACATTTCTGTTGTTATTGCAAATCCATATCCATAATTAAAATTACTTTCCATATTTTCATTTAATCCGTGGTATTTTAATTATTTTTATTCTATTGCTATCTTTAGTTTTATAGTAATCAATTAATCTACTTAATGGGTCATTAATACTAAATATTGTTCCAACTAATAATAATTTGCAATGTCCTTGCATACGCTTTTTAAGTGTACCTGTAAATTCAGTCCACTTTTTGTCCATTATATCTTTATTGCTTGCTTCTTCTATGTCCTTTACTAAGTCATCTATATAAAGGATATTATGAGCTCTTGTTCTACCAGTTATAGAACCATCAAATCCTGCACAGTATAATGTATATTCTGAATGAGTGTTTTTTTTGTCGTCATTTCTAAAATCTAATGATAATGTTTCAGCACTTTTATATATTAATTTTACTTCAGGAAATATTTTTTGAAAATTTCCCATTTCATCATAATACAATGATATAATACCATTGTAAAATTTATCTTTTGCTATACTTGCTGAATAACTTACCATCATATTGGGTAAATTAGGATTGTTTCCTATTGCAAATGCCATAAATCTTTTACCTGTTTCGGTTTTCCCAGTACCTTGCGGCATACTTATTGTCATTACTGCTCTATCTTTATAATAAAACTTTGTTAATTCCCAATTAACATAGTTTAATACACACGTCCTAGGGGCTAAAAATTGCTTCGCTTTCTCAATTCCAAATTCCATTGCTACAGCAAAATAATTAAATAAATATTTCCCTAAATAATAATAATTCTCTTGTAGTATTTTATATAGTTTCTCTATTAATTTATAATCTTCTTTATTTAGCATTATTATTTGATTTAATCTTTCACTTAGTATTATTGCTATCTCTATACTTTCACTATATTTTAAATTATCTTTTTCTTCTACGTATTCTACTTTTGTTATTTTATTTTCATCTTCATCTTTACTTAAATAATATCTAAGTAAATTTAGCTTTTCTATTCTCATTATATCATCCATATTTAATTTTAACTGTTCTCTTAAGGTTTTTATTTCTTCTTCATACATTATTTTCACCTCTTTTTTTAATATATCAAAAAAAGATAGAATTTTCTACTATTCTATCTTTTCTTCTATCATTTTTTCAATTATTTTATTCATACTCATATATTTTCCTTCTTCTTTTGATTTATTACTTTTTTCTTTTATAAAATTATATGCTTTTTCATTAAGTCTTATTGTTGTTTTTAATTTCTTCATCTTACCTCTTTTCTGGCATTTCTATTATTAAGTCATTTCCTTTATTCGCTTTTATCACTTCAAGTATTTTATTAAATATTTCGTCTGCCTCTTCTTCATTGTTATATTTCCCTAAAGATATTGCACTTAAAGCATCTGTTCCTTCAATACAAATTATTTCACTAAGCCTTATTCTTATATCTCTATTTGTAGCATCAATTAATGCATTCTTTTTTTGATTTATTATTCTTATTTGCACTTTTTAATTCCTCTTCTCTATAACATTCTCTTATTTTTATGTCTTCAAATTCTACAACATAAAAATTTTGTGTTTTTATTATTATTTTCCCTTTAAACCATTTATGTTTTCTTTCTACTTCTTCATTTCTCCTGTATGTTCTTTTAGCATATACTTCTTCGCCTACTTGCATGCTATTTCTCCTTTTGATTATATATATTTACTCTAGCTAGAATAGAGTAAAATAGTAACACTATGAAAAAATATACAAGATTTTATGTAGGGGTGCAATATCTAGCATTTTGCTGGTTGCGTGAGCTGGACTCGAACCAGCGACCTCTAGCTTATGAGGCTAGCGAGCTGCCATCTGCTACTATCACGCTGTATTTGGCATATCCTCTAAGATTTGAACTCAGACCAATGGTTTCGAAGACCATTATGCTTCCATTACACCAAGGACATATATATTAGCTTAACTAGAATCGCTTGTTCTTTACAAACAACACATGAATAAAGACTTTATCTTTTTATCAGCTAGAAAGAAGGTGGAATCTTATTTATCTAGTATCATAAGATTTTTTTAAAAAAAGATAGAATATAAAATTCTATCTCCATTTTATCTTGTCAAAGGTCTATTTTATTCGTTTTAAGAATATAAATTTGCAAATGCAAATATAATACCTATACAAATATAAATTTAAAATTTTAGCTGTAGTGGTCTTTCCCACCGTCTTATTGCTGTATGACCTTTTCTATTTTATTTCTTTACTTTCAATGCTCCTAAAATTACTCGTACTCTAACCAACTGAGTTATTATTCAAAAAATGGCTGAATAAGTTGGACTCGAACCAACGACATCGGGATTAACAATCCTTATTGTTTTGCTGTATGAGCATTTCCCGTTTGTTATTTTTATTTTAACCAAGACACCTTAAATGTTTTCTTTGTTAGGAATCGAACCTAAAATACATAGTTCCCAAAACTATTGCCTTACCATTTGGCTACAAAAGTTGTTTTGCTGTATGTGTCTTTCTCTTAGAAAACTTTATTAATGAATGTTTAATACAAGATAGATTTATTATACTATAAATTTATTTTGATGTCAATATTCTTTGCATATTCTCTTAATAATTTGTCTATATAGCTTGTCATATCAAACTTATTCTCTAATAATTTTAATAATTGTAAGTTATATCCACTTAAATATATATTTCCATATTCGTCAAACTCTGGTACTGTTTTGTTTCTATCGTTTAAGTTCCACCAAATTATCTTTGTCTCTGCTCCATTCTCTTTAAATATTCTCATTGTTTCTTTTTTTGATTGGTTAGAACCTCTATCAAATTCCATATCACTTAATACAATTAAATATTCTGGATATTTTTCTAATTTCTGTAGTAATTTCATTACTGCTCCAAAATCAGTATTGCTACAATCTCCTGTATACATTGACCTGTATTGCTCTCTTAAGGTTTCTCCTTTTATAGTCATTAACTGTGGTCTTGAACTAAATGATATTAATTGATTTTTAGCATAAGTTGAATGCGTTGCTATTCCATGTGCTATTGAAGTTGCTTTCTCTAATAAGTTTCCACCCCATGTCATACTTGCTGATGTGTCTAATATTGGAATTGCATTCATCTCTACTCCTATTGTTGCGTTTTCTACTGTTTTCTTTGCAATTACATCAGCATTTTCTCTTACACTTCGTGTTGTCATACAATCCATTGTTGCAGTTTTATAGGCATCATATACATTTGCTGTTTTTGTATTTACTCTTGCTTTATTTGCCTTTACTGCTTCTATATATTCAGCAAATCTTTCCTTTAAGTCCTCTCTTGTTGAGAATGTGCGTAAATATTTATGCATCGCCAAACTTGGTACTTTTTCAAACTCTATCTCTTTTACTAATGGGTGAGTATAATTTCCTTTGCCAAATAACTTGTCTAACTCGCTTTGTTCTTTTGCCTCTGCATAAGATAATTTATATTCTACTGTGCTGTCTGTCTTAATTAGTTTTCTGTACTCTATTTCACTTATTTTCCACATTTTGCATATAGCTTTGGCTATCTTTCTGTCTTTTCCAGTTAGTCTTGGCATCCATTTTTTCACTAACTCATTTCCATTTTCTATCTCTTTTTTTAAATATTCAATACTTTCATTCGTTCCTATTTTATATAAGTCGTCATATCTTCCCGCTTTTACTATGTTTTCTGCTGATACCCCAGATAACTTCATTAGCCTTCTTCCTAAATCTCTTCTCCCCATTCCATATCTTGGGTCCCTTATAAACATAGAAAACAATTTCTCTTTATCACTTACACCTATACTAGCTTCTTCTAAATGCTTATTAAAATATTCACTCATAAATAATAAGTCAGTTAAATTGTCACCTGTACTTTTATATGCTTTGTCTCCATTTTCTGTCTTTTTTTCATTTAATATTTTCTCTATTTCATTCATTTTCTTTCTCTCCTTCTTCCTTCTTATTATTTTCCTGTACTTCCAAATTTATATTTTGATTTAGGAAAACTATATTTGCTGCTTATATTTTTCCAAGTTATTTTACGTTTTATATTTGATATTGTACTTTTTTTAACTTTATATTTTTTCGCAATTTGATTTAAAGTTAGCTCATTCTTCATTAACAATTCACATATTGACTCAACTTCATCTGCTTTTAATTTGGCTTCATGGTTCAATTCACCTATTGGCTTATTTTTTCTTATTGATGAATTTGTACCTCTTTCAATCCATCTTAAATTTTTATAATAATTGTTTACTATGTTTCCGTCTATATGATCAATAGTTATATCTTTAATGTTTTTTGGTGGATATCCTATAAAATTATATGCAACTAATGTTGCTATTCTTACATAAAGAACTCCACTTTCTCCTTGCAATGATAATTTTAAATATCCATTTTTATCTTTTGCTGGTTTTAAATATTGTTTTTTATATTCAGAAAAAATATTGCCATATTCATCTATTCTATATATCGGTTTTACATTCTTATATTTCAATATTTTTAGCATCAGTAGACCCCCAACCGCCAGTTCTCTCTCCTTCTGCTTCATCATCGTCAGCTTTTTCATACTTCACAAATATTCCTTGCATTATTTTATCTCCTGCTTTTATCTCTACTTCCTCTTCTCTCATATTGTAAAATAAACCAGCTATCTCTCCATCATTTTCTGCATTTCCATAGTAATCTGCATCTACTACTCCAACTCCATTTAATATGATTAAACCCTTTTTCTTTGGATTGCTACTTCTATTAAATAACAATAACGTCTCATTATCTTCCATCTTGGCTTTTACTCCAGTTGGTATCATTGTTATTTCATGACTTTTGCATACTACATCTTCCATTGCAAAAAAATCATATCCTGCACTCTTTTTTGTACTTCTCTCTGGAAGCTTCATACATACCTTTACTTCATCTTCCTTCTCTTTTATTACTCTTTCTACAAATTCAAATCTTCTTCCCATTTTTTCCCTCTCTTTCTCTTATCTCTACTAATTGCTTGAAATTATTTGCAATTAAACTATCAATCGTTTTTCTCCCTATCTCACTATTTATATCTCCTCTTTTATCAATTAAATAGCTATTTACTTCTTCTAACATTTTCGCAATTTTCTCATCTATCGTTTTCTGTATCTCTATCATTTCTGGTAAATCTTTAAGTCCTTCATTTAATTGCTTAAATATTTTATTTAATTCTTCTCTCTTCTTTTCTTCTTCCATATTCTTCACTCTTTCTTTTTTTTATTTTAGCATTTCTGCCGTCACTTTGTCAACCCCCCTTTTTGTAAAATCTATTCCTCTTTTCTTTTCAGTTGTTACAGCTTCTTCGTAAGTCATTCCTTTATTTATCCTATACTTAAATAATTGCTGACTTATTCCATATCTTTTTTCTATTTCTTTATAGTTTAATTTTTCATTGAATATATTATATTTTTTTGATTTTCTTTGTGGTCTTCTTTTGTTTTTTGCTTGTTCTTGCATACTTATCCATCTGCAATTAATTGGCTCATAATCTCCATTATTATTTATTCTATCTATTGTGAATTTTCCTTTTGGTGCTTCTCTATCATATCCATTTTCTATTGCCCATTCATAAAACTTTTCAAAACTGTTTTTCCACTCATTACATATTTTTATTCCCCTTCCTCCATAATTTTTATAAGCTTTTGCATTTTTATTATAACATCTGTCTTTCATTCCATGATATATTCCTCTTAGCCTTTTGGTTTTTATAGCTTTTTCTTTTATTTCTTTTGATAAGCATCCACAGCTTACTATATTGCCATATTTTATGTATCTTCCTGTTCCTATATATTCATTACCACAATCACATTTACATCTAAATTTTGTTTCTCCTTTTTTTGGTCTTATTACTTCAATTACAGTTAATCTTGCATATTTTTTACCTATTTCTTCTTTATCTTTCTTTTCTAATTTTTCTTCTTTTGCTTTTTCTCTTTTATATTTTTCATTATTCTTTTTTTCTTCTCTTCTTTTTCTACATTCTTCTAAATATTCTTTATATGTTCCATAAAATGTATTTTCTTCGCTCCATTCTTCATGATTATTTATTTTTAATTTTAATATTCTTTCTTTTAAATCTTGTTTTTCTTTTTTTCTTAATTTACTACTGCATTCTTTACACATTTTACTTCTTCCGCTTTTTATATTATCTACTTTTTGCCTTTTTATATTTCCACATTTGCACTTACATATCCATTCTATTCCTTTTTTTCCTATTTCCCATCCTATTATTTCCCAATCATTTATTTTCTCTCCAACATAATCTTTATTACTTTTCATTTTTTTTGCTCCTTTTTTGTTTTTAATAATATCATGTGTGGTGTAATTTGTCAATAGGGGAATTGAAAATTATATACGATTACTTGGGGGGATGACACGGCAAACCCGGTGGGCTTTTCCAAAAATAGGGTTCAGGTGGGGTACATGAGCAATGACTATTTATTTTATTATAATTAATTAATATTTTTTAATATTTTTTAATAAAAAGTATTGACAATTAATAATATATATTATATAATAACTATAGTAAAACGAAGGAGGTAAAAAACTATGAATAAGATATTTAAAATTATATTACAAACTATTATTATAATTACTTTGATATTACTTGCTATATTACTAATTAAATACTTTATTAGCATATTAAGTAATAACATTATAATATTTATATTGTCTTTATTATTTGTTGCCTGTATAGTAATATACGAAGCTAACAAAAATTAATATATTAGTGAAAGAAAACACTGTAAAACTAGAAAGAAGGAAAGAAAATGGAAAAATTAAAAATGGAAATATTAAACGAAAAAAACGAAATTGTAAACACTTTTAACAATCAAAAACAAATAATAGTAAAATTACTTGAATTATTATGGAGTAAATATATTAATAAATCAACTAGTATAAAAAGAGTATCATATAATTATAACTATTCAGACATTCAAACAATAACATTTTATTTTGATACAAAATATAAGTACATAATATCAGGAATCCCAACTTCTTGGGGAAGTATCGAAGATTATAAAATTATAGAATTATTAAAAAATGAGGAGTAAAAATATGAAATATATTAAATATTTAATTATAATAATAATATCAATATTTTTAAGTATACTAATAGCGATAAATAGCTATAAAATAATAAAAATTGAAAAAACAGAAGCGGGCGAGCTTGTAAACGCAAAAATTTGCGGTATTAATGTAAATTATTATTACGAATATTAAAAAAATGGAGGTGTAAAAAATGGCGGTTCGTGAATCTTTGCGAAATATGCAAGACTTACAAGCCGCTTCTTTAAAATTAAAAAAGCAAAAAGAAGCGGAACGACAAAAAGCAAAAGAGAAAAAAGAAATACAAGAACGAATAAAAAAAGAAATTGAAATATTTTTACATTCTGAATTTAGCGAAAATCTACAAAAATACGGTTCAACTTACATTATAGAATATTACAATATTAATAAAAAAAATGCACTTTTAGGGAAAATTTGGAGCAATCACATTGTAGAGAAAAATATAAAATTGAAAAATATCGAATATACTACAAAAATAATTGAATACAAAGAATTCATCAACGACCACTTTAATAAGATTTATTATAAAATATTGAAAGAAGAAGAAAACATACAAAAAAAATACGAAACATATATATATTATAAAAATATGCAACAATTACAGCAACAGTCACAATCACAAAAACAGCAATTTCAAGAAGTATCAATAAAAAAAAATAATAATATAAGTACAAAAACAATAAATAAAACAATAAATACAATTTTAATTATATTACTAGCAATAGTATGCTTTCCTGTTGCAATTGTAATTGCAGCATGCAAAAATCAAAAATGAAAAAAATGGAGGTTTAGAAAGAAGAACAAAAAATAATTAAGAAGCGGAAAAATACCGCTTCTTTTTTATGCTTTTTAACATACCTTTTATTTACTTTTAAAATCGGTTTTGAGCGTTTTATTTTTTTAAATATATAATTATACTACTTTAATATTTAAAACGATTTTTACCCTAAAATGACGTTAAATTGTGCCATACTTTTTATAAATAATATAAAAACATTTTTTTCTAATTGCACAAAATTAGCATTTTGCGTAATTAACAAATTGACAAATTTATTTCTTTTCATGAATATTTTCTTAAAAAAGTATTTGCCCACCACCAAACCCGTGAAAGTCGCCAAAGTCTCCAAAGTCGCTAAACTTTTTTTAAGAATTTTCTTTTCCAAAAGTCGTCAAAGTCGCTAGTGCCTGAAAGTCGCTAGTCTTTTTTTTGTTCATCTTCTGAAGCGGAACTTATTGGTGTTTCTGGTAGTGCATTAAGTATATCAGTTGCATTAGTTGGCTTAGTTGCATCTTGTATAGGAACAGCTTTAATTTCTTGCACATCTTTCATATCATAAAAGTTCTTTGCTCTAAAACAATAAACAGCAGCATTAACTTTATTCATAGTTGCCATCATTGCGTCATAATTCTGAATATAATCCTTTGCTGTTTTTATGGTGTCTGCTAATTCAGCATGATGAAGTCCTTGAGCAATTTCCCAGAAAGAAGACCTAGGGTAACCAGAAATAAGAACTAAACCTTCAACAACAGGTGGTAAACCATAATTAACACATTCTTGAAGATAACTATCAAACCTATCTTCAAGTTCTCTAGCAGTTTGAGCTTTAGTTTTTCCCATATTACGAGCAACTAAACCTAAAGCCAAAACTTTAGAAGAAAGTTCTCTATCTTTTACGACATTATTTTGCATAGCACCTATATTACGTCTGCCAATTTTAGTTGAAATATCGTTACTATTATAGTCATCATTAATTGGTTCAATAAGAGCCATAGTATCACCTCTAAGATTAATTGTATCAAAAAAAAATAAAAAGTGCAATTAAAGAAGAATTAGTTGAACAAAAGAATAGAAAACGCTAAGAAATGATAGAAAACGCAAAAAGGTAGGAAAGGTAGGACAAAAAGTAGGACAAAAACGAAGGCTGAAAGTATATATATATTAATATTTATATATATATATCCTACTTTTCCTACTTATCCTACTTTTATTTAGTATTCGCGTGAGAAAAAAATATCGCGTATATTTTTTTTTAAATATATAGACCCCCTCGAAAAAAAAGGTAGGACATTTTTTTAGGCTCTAAAGGTATTGAAACTAGGGGGTTTGAGAACCACCCATGTCCTACCGTTGATACGACTGGGTTTCAGCGATTTTCGATTTTGAAAGTCTTGCTACGCAAGGGTTTGACTTAGCCTACTTTTTTTAAAAAAAGAAAAATATAAAATAAAAAAAATAAAAAAAGGAAAAAAAGCAAAAAACAAAAACCCACTTATCCTACCTTTTTTAAAAGGCGAAAACAAAAATAAAAAACAAAAAAATAAAAAATATAACAATTATTTTATGTAAATTAATAGAGGAAAAATAGAAGTAGTAAAGGAAAGGAAGATTGCAATTTTACAATATAAAAAAAAGTTTTTATTTTTTTAAGAAAAGTATTGACAGAGTAAAAGGTTAATGATAATATAAGCTCATAAAAGAAAGGAGAGAAGGAGAAATGCAAATAGAAAATAAAATAGTAAAAGCATTAAACAATGTAGGAGAATTAAAAGGAATAGTATGTACAGCTAATTTTAAACATGAATTAGGATATAAAGCAAAATACATTAATGATTATTTAGCTGCAAGTGTATTAGCAGAATTAATAAAAGATGGAAAGATACAATTAATTTTTAAAGCTGGAAGAGAAGACAAAAGAATGAAATATTTTTTCAAATTATTAAAATATTAACGAATAGAGGTGATGAAAATGCAAATAAAGGTAATGAATTTAGAAACAAAGAAGACGTGGGTAGAGAAATTTACAAGTTACTATTATATGCAAGAGAGAATAAGAAAGCTAAAATGGAGCAAGAGACTAATAGTAATAGGAACAGAGAATTAGGGAGGAAATATTGTGAAAAAGGAGGAATAAGAATGTATAATTATTTTATATCATATAATTATAATAATAGAACAGGATTTGGATTTGGAAGATGTGAGGTAAGAAGAGAAGATAAAATTAATTCTATTGAAGATATAAGTTCTATTGAGCAAGATATTAAAAAAGAACATGAAAAGTTATACAATGAAGATAGAAAAATTATTATATTAAATTATAAATTATTGAATGAGGAGGAAATATAATGAATAATATTTATAATAAAATAATCTTATATGATGATGAAAATTTAGTATATTTAAAAGGACAATTATATAATTTTGAAATAAATCAAGATTATCAAAGTTGCCGTAGTATTACAGGGGAAACTTGGACAGTACCATTAGCAAAAACTTTTACAGGAGTAATAGATGGTGATGAAACAGAAACAATAAAATTGGATGAAACATTAATGAAAAGAATAGCAAAATATAATAAAGAAGCAGAAATAAAGAAATATGACAAAATTATAAAAGAAAAGAAAAAGAAAATACAAGAATTAGACAATATTTTACAAGATAAAGATAAAAGAGTAGAAAAAATAAAACAATTTATTGCTAATATATATGATTTAGATTTAGCAGATGATGAAGATGAATATTATGATTATTAAAAAGGGAGGAAAAATATAATGAGTAAATTTAAAGTTGGAGATAAGGTAAAATTAAATAAATTAGTTGGAAATT
This sequence comes from uncultured Clostridia bacterium, assembly GCA_944392485.1. Lineage (GTDB taxonomy): Bacteria > Bacillota > Clostridia > TANB77 > CAG-508 > CAG-452. Next base: position 23,291 of record CALXWO010000011.1, read on the forward strand.
TTAAATATGGAAGAGGAATAGTAAATTTTAAATCAATAGGAAAAATAATTAGAATAACAGAAGATAATGAATACTATGTAGATTTTCCTTTATGTGGTTGTTGGCATGGAAGAGAAAAAGAATTAATATTAGTAAAGGAAAAATACACTTATGAAGATTTAAAGAAATCACCTGTTGGAACAAAAATAACTTTTAAGTATGGAATTACATTAATTAAGATTAACAATGATACTTTTGAAGAACATTCATTTACTAGATCTATTTATTCATTAAAAGAATTACAAGATAATGAATATAATATATTGGGTAAAATAATAAAAATAGAAGAACCTGAATATAAAACAGTATATGAAATTGAAGATGAAATATTAGATAAAGCAGAAAAAAGATATTTAAGAGGTATTATTATACCATTTAAAGATAAAGTAACATGTATTAGAAAGTTAAGAAATTTAATGGAATCATTAGAATATATTTCTATAGAATTAAGCGGAGAATCTAGTATATGTTTACCATATTTTGAGCAAAATACAATGTATAAAGGAATGAAATTAGATAAAAAATATAAATTAGAAGAGTTAGGCTTATAAAATATAAAGGAGTTTAACATGAACAATATGAAAATAATTGTTATAAAATAGGAGAATAAAAGATGACAGAAAATAGATGGTATGATGAACATTTTATAAAATGTAGTAATTGTCATAAAGAATTAATAGTTTATCCATATACAGATAATAAATATTTTAAATGTAAATATTGTGGGAATAAAATAAAAAATAAATCATATCATTTAATAATAAAAAAATATAAATATACAGATAAAAAATATTTTTAGGGAGGAAACAAAATGGATAAAGAAGAAAGTGTAGAGAGAGTAAAAAGATACTTAAAGAATTTTGAAGGAGACAAGAAAGATTTTGAGGCTATATTAGATATATTAAATGAATATACAGAAAGTAAAAGCGACAAAGAAATAGAAACAAGCGACAAAAATGTCGAAAATATTGAAACAACAAATAATAAAAATAAATATACATACATTAAAGAAGTGGCAGAAAAAATTGTAAATGAGTATAGAGAAAAATATAAAGGAGAGAAGTTTTGTCCAGAGCCTAGTGAACAAACTTGTATGGCATATGAAATTTTGCACTTATTAGCAGAGCGAGAGCAAGACAAAAAGAGAATACAAGAGCTAGATAAGGTAATAGAATACTGTAAAAGATTTGAATATGAGACAGAACCTATACAAGACGATGACTACTTAACTGAAAGAGCATTAGTTTGTGGAGACATATTAGAACTTTTAGAAGGAGAAAAATAAGATGTATCAAGATTGGTTTGAAGAGTTCGAAAAAGTAAAAGAAGAAGGGCAAAAGAAGATGTGTAAATGTTGCGAATACATAGAAGAATTGCAAGAATTACAAAAAAATCAAGAAAAAATACCAGGAATAAAAGATATTTTAAAAGTCAGATTAACGATGGTAACAAGAAAAAAAGGAATAAAAAAAGATAAAGGAACAATAAATTATAAAGCATTTGATTTAAACTACTGCCCAATGTGTGGAAGGAGGCTAGAAGAGTGAGAGTAATGATAAGTCAACCTATGGCAAATAGGATAGAGGAAGATATTAGACAAGAAAGAAAAGCAATAATAGAAAAATTTAAGAATATGCATATAGAAGTAATTGATACAATTTTTACAGAAGAACCACCAGAAAATAATAATACAGGTGTTTATTATTTAGGAAAATCAATACAAGAAATGTCAAAAGTAGATGCGTTGTTTATGTGTGATGGTTGGAGAGAAGCAAGAGGTTGTAGAATTGAAAGACAAGTTGCACAAGAATATGGAATTAAAGTACTATACGAAGATTTTTTTGTTAATAAACCAGAGTTAAGAACAAGAACAATGTATTATGAGGAGGACTAGCAATGACAGATGAAGAGATAGCATTGAATTTAACGAAAATCATTAATGATAATATAAACGAGAATTCAAATCATTACTTAAACGAAAAAGGAGTAATAGAAACATACAAAAGAGTATTAAAAGAAATTAGAAAAGATGACAAGAAGGAGTGAGTATATGACGAAAGAACAAGAAGAAGTAATAGAAGATTTAAAAAGTTTAAGTCCGAGTGAAAGTTCAATAGACAAAGTCTTATTTTTAATAAAAGAACAGCAAGAAGAAAATAAAAAGAAAGATAAGATAATAGAAGAAATGGCAAGATTTATGACAAATAAAGATATTGACGAAGATATATGCAGATATCAAGTAGCAGAACATTGTAAAGATGAAGAATATGGAGTAACTACAAATGTATGTATTAATTGTATAAAACAATATTTTGAAAACAAAGCAAAGGAGTAGAGATATGGAAATTAAAAAATTAGATTTAAAATTAGAAAAAGGACCTGCAGTATGTTTTGACTTTGATGGAGTAATACATAAATATAGCAAAGGTTGGCAAGATGGAAGTATTTATGATGAATATAACAAAAATGTATTAGATTTAATGCTGTTTTTACAAAAGTCAGGAATACCAATTTTTATTTGTTCTACAAGAGAACCATATCAGATTATTAGCTGGTGGAATAAACAAGGCTTTTGGTGTGAAGCAGTAAGAGTAAATGATAATGAGACATTTTGGAAAGAACTTAATTTAATTGGTGTAACAAATAGAAAATTGCCAGCACAAATGTATATTGATGATAGAGCATATAAATATACTGGACAGACAGTTAAAGAATTTATATTAGAAAATTCAGAAGAGGAGTAAATATGGATATTAAAGAAAGATGCATAAGTAAAAAAGAGTATTTAAAAAGAGATGATAGTAATGTTGGTTATGCTTTACATGTTCAGAACAATATAAAAAAAGATGATTATGCAAGACTTAATACAGGAGAAATAGTGAAAGTAACAGGAATAAGAGAAAATCAAGTAGATAAAAAAGCTATTTATTTTGGAATATATGATGACGATTGGTGTAATAGTGCTGCAGTAGAAAACTTCTCAGAAAACATAATAGACTTAATAGAAGTAGGAGATATAGTAAACAAGTCAGAAGTTTATGAAATAGGACAATCAGAAGATGGTCAAAAATGGGTACATATATATACAGGAGCATTATACTATGAAGAAGAATTAGAGAAGGCAACGATATTAACACATGAACAGTATAATCAAAATTGTTTTAAAGTGAAAGGAGAATAGCAATGATATTTAATTTTAATGATGAAGAAGTAATAATAACATTTGATGGATTACAAATAGTAATACAAGAAGATAAAGCAAAAGAATTAGCAAATGCAATATTAGATTATTTTGAGGAGGAATAAGCTTAATAATTGAAACTCATAGAAAGGAATAGGCAATATATGAGTAGTAATAAAAAAATAAAAGATAGATTAATTGAATTATATGGAGCTGAATGTTTTATTGATAAATTAAAATTAAGAAAAGATAAAAAGCCTCGTAGATATAAAAGCAAAAGTCAATATAAAAGAATGAAAGAACTAACATATCATCATATAAGAGAAAAACGACATGGGGGAAAAGCAACAATAGAAAATGGTGCATTATTAAGTGTAGAAAATCATGAATGGTTTAATAAACAATCAGATAAAGCACAAAGACAAATGAATGAATTATTTCAAGAATATAAAAGATTAGTAGATATAGGAATTATAGTAAATGGTCAAACACTTGTAGAAAAAAGTATTGAAATAGATATGAGTAATTTTATAGAAATTCCTGTTATAGAGACAACAGATGAAATAAGAAAAAAATATAATAGAGCTAAAGAAAAAAGAAAATGGCAAAAAGAATTAGAGGAGGAAAGATAATGAAAGATAAAGTAAAATTTTATAATAAAGATATATTTAAGCAAGAAAATAATATAGAACTCACAATAATATTAATATGTGTATTTTTAATACGGATTTATAACAGGTTATTTATGCATAAATAGTGCAGTAGAAGAGCAACAAAAAATGCAAAATAATATTATACAAGTAAAGGAGGACTAAAATGTATAGAGCAAGAAGTGAATTTACTAAGATAGCAAAAAAATATAAAACAAAATACTATAAAGAAATTTTAGGAATAAATTATGGATTTACAAGTAGTATTATAAACGGAAATAAAAATTGCTCAGAAATAATAGCAAAAGGTTTATTAAGTATATGTTTTGAAATACCTTTAACTCATGAAGAAATACCTCTATTATTGAATAAATACTTTATAAAAACAAAAGAATAGGAGGAATTATAAATGGTTTTAAATAGGCAAGAAATAAATGAGAACAATATTTTAGATAATAAAACATTTGAAAAAGTATTGAGTATAGAAAACCATAAAATTAGAGAGCAAGCAGAAAAAGAATTATATAATATTGCAGTTGAATTAAAGAAAAAAACTAAGTTTATTCCTAAATATGAAACATATAAAAAGATATATTTAGATAAAAATAATACAATATTTTTTGGAGAAAAAGCACCAATTCCAAAACTATTAGGAGGAGAATATTATATAAAAGACAATTGTATTTATAGTATGCAAAATAAAAAAGTTTGTTCACAATTAATTGAACCAATTGCAATTTATGAAAATATTGAAGAAGATAAAGAAAGTATTAAGTGTGCATTTTTGAAAGATGGAGAATGGAAAACATTTATTGCAGATAGACTTACATTAATGCACAATGGGAAAATAGTTAACTTAACTCAAAAAGGTGTAGATGTTTCAACAAGTAATGCTTCTTTATTAGTAAAGTATTTACAAGAAACAATAAATTTAAATAGAGATATTTTAGATAAAAAAATATCAATTAGTAGATTAGGTTGGTGTGGTCAAGATTTTATTCCATATGATAAAAAAGTAGAATTTGATGGAGAAGATAATTTTAGGAACTCTTTTAATTCTGTTTGTGAAAAAGGTAATTATGAATTATGGTTAAATAAAATGTATGAAATAAGAAAAAACAAAATAGTAAAGATATTACATGCTACTAGTTTTGCAAGTGTATTACTAAGAAAGCTAAATAAAAAACCATTTGTCACTATGCTATGGGGAACTACTGGCGATGGAAAAACAGTTGCTGGAATGAGTGCAATGTCTATTTGGGGCAGACCAACTTCAGGGGATTTAATGTTTACACTTAATAATACTGATAATTTTTATTATAGAACAGCTAATTTTTTTTCAGATATTCCTATGTTTTGTGATGAATTAGAAACATATCGTGGAGATGTAAACAAATTGATTATGAATATAACAGAAGGAATAGACAGAGGAAAAGCTAGAGCAGATGGTGGAATAGAAAAAAATAAAGTTTGGAATAATGCCTTTATAATGACAGGTGAACATACTGCAAGCAACTATAATTCTGGTGGTGGAACTTTAAACAGATTAATTGAAATAAATTCAGACGGAAAGATTATAAAAAATGGTAGTGAAGTTGTAGACATTATAACAAATAATTATGGTTTTGGAGGGAAAATATTTGTAGAAAATTTAAAAACAATTGATAATAAAAGCTTAAATATAATTTATAAAAATGAATATGAAGAATTAATGAAAATATCAAATACTGAAGAGAAGCAAGCTTTAAACATGGCTTTAATTTTACTTGCAGATATATTAGCATGTGAGTTTATTTTTACAAAAGAGAAACCTCTAGAACCAGAAGATGTAAAAGAATACATGTTTACAAAAGAAGAAATAGATGTATCGCAAAGAGCATATGAAACTATATTAGATGAATGTACATTAAATAAATCAAGATTTTCAATTATAGATTGTAATAGTACAAATCCAATTGAATTTGGATATAATGGAGTAGGAGAATTTTGGGGTCAGATAAGTAATTACGAAATAACTATAAATAAACACAAACTTGAGGAATTATTATCAAAAAATGGATTTAGTTTTAAAAAGACAATGAAGGATTGGCTAAAAAAAGGCTACATAGAAAAGAATTCTCAAGGAAAGAACTATACAAAAACTAGTGTAAATGGAATAAAAAGTTACTATGTAATTATACATTTAAAAAAAGATGAATAAAAAAATAATATTTTTTGATAAAAACTATTGACAATTTATGAAAGTTTATATACAATTATGGACAGAAAGGAGGTTAAAATGTTAACTAAAAGTGAATTAGCAAAATATTTAAAACTAAGTGTAAGAACAGTAGACAGAATGATGGATTATGGTATGCCATATTATAAAACATCTGCTGACAATGGTTCAGTTAGATTTGATTTAGAAGAAATAAAAACTTGGATGAAGAATAATGCAAAAAAATAAAGGAGATATTATGAAAGTGTCAGAAGCTATAAAAATACAGAAAAATTTTATATCAGGCAAATATAATAATTCTGATATAGAATTAAAAGAAAGTATGAAAGTTTTAACAAAAGCTTATGATGAGTTATGGAATTATTTAGAAGAAAAAGAACCGGATGCCTTGGCAAGATTTATAAAATGTTTAATAGAAAGAGAGGAAAAGTAAATGTTAATAGTTTTATTTATAATTTTTTTATTAATGATAGGAATAGGGTTTGCAATAGTAACTTTTGTAGATTACTATGACCATATTGTAATTAATAGTATTGGAGCAATTGGAATAATGATAGGTTGTACAGCAGAACTTTTTGTAGTAATAGCAATTTTTTCTCAATTCTTGGGTATATCACAGTTAAAAATTGCAGATACCAAAATAGCAATGTATGAAGAAGAGAATGCAAGAATTGAGCAAGATATAGCAACAATAGTAAAAGATTATATGAATTATGAAAAAGATACATATAAAGTAGCAAGTGAGAAAATAGAAAGTTCAAGTTTACTAGTGTTAACTGAATTATATCCAGACTTAAAATCAAATGAGTTAGTAAAAAAACAAATTGATGTATATACTAGAAATAATGATAAGATTAAGGAATTAAAAGAAGAAAAAATAAATAATCAAATATGCAAGTGGTGGTTATATTTTGGAGAAATAGAAGATGTAAAGGAGAAATAAAATGATTTGTAAATTTATAGGGAAGAATGGTAGTTTAGGATTAAGAAATGGAGAATATTATAATATTAATATTATAAAGAAAAAAGAAAAAATATTAGCTTTTATAGAAAAAAGTTATAAACATATAACAGAATGCCTTTATGATAATCAAGATTTATTTTTAAAAAATTGGGAAATTAGAGATATTTCAAGAGAAAAAACTTTATTACAAAAAATGATAAAAGAAAATGATAATCATATACCACATATAAATTAGGAGGAAATATGAAAAAAATAGAAAAAAATAAATTATGTCATTATTGTCTAGGATGTAATAAATTAGAATTAGAAAGCTTTAATGGAGTATATAGATGTAATAATTTTATACAAGCAATGGAAAATTGGAGAGAAAAATATAATGACGAATTAAGAAAGAAGGGATAGTATGAGAAATAAGAAAAAGAAAAATAATAATAATTATAGCGATATATTATTAACAACAGTAAAGATTACAAAAGATGTAATAATTAATGAGGATATAAAAGTATTAGAAAATTATTTAAAAAACAGTGCATATAAAGAAGTCGATAGTAATTTTTTTAAAAATGGAGGTTGGGAAATAGTAGATTTAAAAATACCGCTATCAATAGAACATATATTAAATGATTATACAAGACAAAAACAAATAAATGAAGAACATCAAAAAGAAAATGGTTTATTGAGAGAAAAAGTAAAAGAATTAGAATTAGAAAGTAAAGAAAATAAAAAGAAATATTTAGCATTATTAATTGGACAATTTCCAAATACAACAGAAACATATAAAAAATATAAGAAACAGTTAGAAGAACTATTACAAGATGAGGATAAATAATATGGGATTTGGTAAATCAATAGGTAGTTATTTAGTAGATATTATAAAAGCAGAAAAACAAAAGAGCTGTGATATATGTATAAATCAAAAAACAATGAAATGTCCTAATTCAAGTTTATGTTATAACACAGAAGAAAAACCTTATTTTAAGAGTAAATTAAATAGAAATTAAATAATATTAAACCGTAAACAACTATAAAAAACCGTAAAGGAGAAAATATGAAAGCAAAATATATAAAAACAATGGACTTTACATTTGAGAATATCCTTATATTAAACGCTGAAAATGAAACAGAGTTAGCAAATAAAATAAAAGAAAATGAAGTAATAAAAATAAATAATTATGGTACAGTAGAATATATTAATTCAAGTTATATTATGTATTATCAATTAGATTAGGAGATGATTAGATGAGTGAAGCGGACAAATTATTTGAAGAATTAGGATATAAAAAATTAGAAGATAAATATAATATAGATTTTAACAAAATATACAGCTTTACTAATGGAGATAAAATTCAAGAAAAAATAAGATTTTGCAAATTAGACAAATATATTCATGTTGAAAATTATAATTTTGATACTGGAATTACTTTTGGAAAATATTTAGACATGAAAGAATTAAAAGCAATAAACCTAAAATGTAAAGAATTAGGTTGGATAGAGGAGTGATTTAATTGAGTAAATCATATAAAGATTTAATAATAAAAATACAAGAATTAAAGGCTAATATTGATAGAAATATCGAAAGAATAAAAGAAAGTAATTGTTATATTCTTGAGTGTAAAAAAGATGAATATATAAGAATACAACAAAAATTTTCAGATGAATTAGATAATATATTGATTTCAGAAGAATATACAATGAAAAAATATTTTAAATATTAAGGAGTGATTTAATTGGATACAAATAAAATAACAAAAATATTAGAAAGTGTAAGTCAATTAGAAGGAATAAAATGCGTATCAAATTTTAAACATGAATTAGGATATAGCTCAGGATATATAGATAACTATTTAGCAATAGGTGTTTTAGGAGAATTAATAGAAAGAGGAGTAATAGAATTAAAATTTAATGAACCAAGGAGTATTGTTTCTAAGAAAAAATTAGACTATTTTAAAAAACTTTTAGAGGAGGAATAACTATGTTGTCAGAAGAAGAAAAAAATGCTATTGAAATATTAGAAAATTTAAGTGAATATGGTTTATGCTATAACATAACAGAAGAACATCAAGAAGTAATAAAAACAGTTTTAAATTTTATAGTTAAACTACGAAAAGAAAATAAAAAGTTAAAAGATAAAAATAAAGATTTATTAAGAAAATTAAGAAATAGAGTCAAAGAAGTAAAGAAACTAAAAAAATATAGTTTATACAAAAAAGAATTTTTAACATTAAATAAAATTATAAAAGAAAAAGATAAGCAAATAGATTTAATGGCATTAATATTAAGTGATGTTTGCACAGGAATACCACAGATAATAGAACAATTTGAAAAAGAATATTGTGAATTTATAAATAGTAATGAAAACTATTGCTGGAAAACTGATAAAGATTGTTCGAATTGCATAAAACAATATTTTGAAAAACAAGCAAAAAAGAAAGGAGAATAAATTATGGAACAAAAAATACAAGAAAAACATACATACAAAGAGTGGTGTGAATTATTAGCAATAAATGAAGGAATAAGAATATTAGACAATGATGGTTTTAGAAATATAGAAAATTTTAATGAAAATATGGAATTTACTAAAAAAGAATTTAATAAAAGATTGATGACTTGTACTTTAATTAGTATTTAAAGAATTGGAGGAATAATTTTTTGAAAGATAAAAATATTATAGGAATTGAAAAAACAAAAAAACGTGCATATAAAAGATTGATTAATTTAAAAATAAGAAAAAATATAATAATTATGAAAGTAAATCAAAGTACATATTATATAAGCAAAACAGAAATGGAAAACTTTTTAAAGGAAAATACAAAAAAATAATATTTTTTATTAAAAACTATTGACTTTTAATAGCTATTAATATATAATACCTAAAGAAAGGAGAAATGAAATGGATAAAGAAAAGTTATCAAATTTATTATTAAAAATTAGAGCAGAAAAAAAATACGACCAACTTACAATGGCAAAGGAAATTGGAATTGCATTAAATACTTTAGTTAAAGTTGAAAAACAAAAAGAAGTTACTAATTTAACATACTTCAAAATTATTAATTATTTAGAGAAGGAGGGATATAATGTTTAATCTATCAGAAGCAAAAAAAAGCAAAGCAAAATTAAGATTAGCAATTGATGGTCCAAGTGGCTCAGGAAAAACTTATTCAGCATTATTAATAGCTTATGGAATTACAGACGATTGGAGCAAAATAGCTGTTATTGATACTGAAAGAGAAAGTGCCAACTTATATGCAGATTTATGTAATGGAGATAAAAAATATTTGACGGGACAAATAAATGCACCTTTTACACCAAAAAAATATTTAGATGCTATAAAAGTCTGTGAAGAAAGTGGCATTGAAGTAATTATAATAGACAGTTTAACGCACGCATGGACTGCTGAGGGAGGATTATTAGATATACATGATGAAGCAGTAAAAAGACAAAAAACTGCTAATACTTATACAGCATGGGCTGATGTAACACCACTTCATAGAAAATTAGTAGATGCTATTTTAACAAGCCCTTGTCATATTATATGTACTGTTAGAAGTGAGACAGAATATGCTCAAGAGAAAGATGCCAATGGCAAAACTAAAGTTGTAAAAGTTGGAATGAAACCACAATTTAGAAAGGGTTTAGATTATGAAATGACAGTAGTATTTTCAATGGGGCAAGACCATTTGGCTACTATTAATAAATCAAGAATTAATACTTTTCTTGTAAATGATGTTATTCAGCCAAGTAAAGAAACAGGAAAAAAATTACTTGAGTGGTTAAATAGTGGAGACGATTTACCAACATGTTCTGACTGTGGAAAGCCTATACAACCTTTTGGAGATATGAATTCTATTGGAGTTTCATTATATACACAAAGAAAATATGGAAGAAGTTTATGCTCAGAATGTGCTAAAAAAGCTAAAGAATTAGATTATAAAGAAATAACGAATACAACTGAAGAAATAGAAGATGTTTTAGATTAGGAGGATAAAGTAAATGAAAATATCGAAAATTAAAATTAAAAATTTATTTGGAATTACAGAACAAGAATTAGATGGAAAATCAGTAGAGATTACTGGTGCTAATGGAGTTGGAAAGACCTCAATATTAGATGCAATTAGATATGCATTAACTAATAGTAGTGATAGAGATTATATTGTTAAAAATGGAGAAAATGAGGGAGAAATAATAATTGAAACAGATACAGGACTTTCAATTAATAGAAAAAAGAGAACAAATTCATCTGATTATAAATCTATAAAACAAAATGAAAAAGAAGTAAATAGTCCTGAAACATTTTTAAAAGATATATTTACTCCATTACAATTAAATCCAGTTGAATTTTGTTCAATGTCAAAACAAGAACAAAATAGAATAATATTAGATTTAATTGATTTTAAGTGGGATTTGAATTGGATAAGAGAACAGTTTGGTGAAATTCCAGAAGGAATAAATTATGAGCAAAATATATTACAAGTATTAAATGATATACAAGCAGATGATAGTCCTTATTTCAAAGCTAGACAGGATATAAATAGAGACATAAGAAATAATCAAGCTTTTATTCAAGATATTGCTGAAGGATTACCAACTAACTATGATGCTAAAAAATGGAGTGAGTTTAATCTTACTGAAAAATTAAAAGAATTAATGACAAAAAAAGAAGAAAATGCAAAAATAGAACAAGCAAAAGAATATATAGAAAATTATGATAATAAAATAAAAGGATATGAAGCTCAAAGACAGATTAATATAGCAGCAGAAGAAAAAAATATACAATTAGAAAAAGAATCATTACAAAAAGAAATAGTAGCATTAGAAGAAAAAATAAAAGCTGATAAGGAAAAATTATTAAATTTAAGTAAAATATTAGAAGATAAAAAGAAAATAGTAGATTTAGAATATGAAAAGAAAGTTACTGCATTAGATGAAAGCATTAGTAGAGCTAAAGAATTTGCAGATAAAGAACCAATAGATATATCTACTCTACAAACTGAATGTGACACAGCAGAAACAATGAAATCATACTTAAATGAATATAATAGAATGAAAGATTATGAGAAGAAAATAGATGAATTAAGAATAGAATCAGATGAGTATACAAGAAAAATTGAATTAGCTAGAACTTTACCTGGTCAAATTTTACAAGAATCTACTATACCAATAAAAGGTCTTACAGTAAAAGATGGTATTCCTTTAATAAATGGAAATCCAATTTCGAATCTATCAGAAGGTGAACAATTAATGCTATGTGTTGATGTTGCCTTAAGCAAGCCTAATTCATTAAAATTAATATTATTAGATGGAGTTGAAAAATTATCAGAGAAAAATAGAGAATTATTATATAATAAATGCAAAGAAAAAGGATTACAATTTATTGCAACTAGAACAGATAATAATGATGAATTAATTATAACTGAATTATAATATAAAGGAGCGATAAAAAATGGCAAAACCTACATTAGAATCATATACCAAAATGGAAATAAATAAAGATTATTATATGAAACAAATAGATATTATTTGTCATATGATAAAGAATCGAGCAGAAGATATACTACAAGATTGGGATAAAGGGATAAAAACAATAACAATTACATCAGATTTAAGCCCAGATTCTTTGCCTTCTATTTCTATTACTAAAGAATATTTACCAAGAGGGGAGGAATTAAAATGTCTTTTGAAAGAAAACTTATCAGAGAACAATTAAAAAAATTAAATAAAAACAATAAAATACAAAAAAGTTGGGCTAATTATCAATTAGGGAAAATGACAATATTTCAATATGAAGAAATGAAAAGAAAAAATAAGAGAAAGAGGAAATAAAATGTTAATAGAAGAGAATTATTTTAGTAAAGAAAATGAATTAAAATATGTAGGAAGCACACAAATAAAATCATTTATTGATTGTCCTGCAAAAACAATGGCGATAATAAATCAAGAATGGTCAGAAGAAAAAATAACAGCATTAATGATTGGTAGTTATGTAGATGCTGCTATGTCTGGAACATTAGATATTTTTAAAGCACAAAATCCAGAAATTTTTAAAAAAGATGGAACATTAAAGTCTGAATTCTTACAAGCAGAAAAAATATGTGAAAGAATTGAAAAAGACCAATTATTTCATAAATATATTTCTGGTAATCATCAAACAATAATGACTTTTATGTTTGATATTATAAATAGAAAATGGCTAAAATATAACGATGAACAAGAAGTACCAGAAAATCATATTTCAGTAAAAATAAAAATAGATAGTTTTTTTCCAGATAAAGCTATTGTAGACTTAAAAGTAGTAAAAGATTTTGAACCTATATGGAATTCAGAAAGACAAAGAAAAGAAAACTTTGTAGATTATTGGAATTATACATTACAAGCAGCTTTATATCAAAAAGGTGTAGAAGTAAATACAGGTAAACAACTTCCATTTTTTATAGCTGCTGTTACTAAAGAAAAAGAGCCAGACTTAGCATTACTTAGTATTCCGCAAGAAGTTATGGATGAAAAATTAGCAGTTCTTGAAGAAATTTTACCTAGAATTTATTATATAAAACATAATGAAATAGAACCTTTTAGATGTGAAAATTGTGATTATTGTAAGTCAACTAAAGTATTAACTAAAATAATAGATTATAGAAATTTATAGAAAGGAGAATATTTTATGAATTTAGTATTTTTAATATTACAATTTATTTTATTAATAGTTCAGATATTTGTTTATTATAAAGTAAATAAAAAAGTAAAAAGTGATATGCATGCTATTGTCTTTAAATTAATAGCAGATAACAATAATAAAAATAGTAAATCAACAAAAAATACAAAATCAAAGAAAGAAGGTAAATAAAAATGAATAAGATAATTTTAATGGGAAGATTAACAAGAGATGTTGATACTAAATATACTCAATCAACAAATATAATGATAGCTAATTTCACTTTGGCTGTAAATAGAAGATTTGTAAAAGAAAGCGAAGAAAGACAAGTAGATTTCTTTAATGTTACAGCTTTTGGAAAAACTGCTGAATTTATACAAAAATATATGAATACTAAAGGTCAACAAATTGCAGTTATAGGAAGATTACAAAATAGAAGTTGGGAAGATGATCAAGGTCAAAAGCATTATGCAACAGATGTTATAGCTGAGGAAGTATATTTTGCTGATAGTAAAAGACAACAGCAAAATAATGATACAGCAGAATTAGAAAATACTTTAAACAATAATGGAGTAGAATTTAATCAACTCGATGATGATTCATTGCCATTTTAAGTAGGTTAATTTAATAAAATTTATGGGCATAAACTGTTTTAAATAAACCATAAGTATAAGTTTATGCCTATAATATAAAAACGTCTTAAAAACGAAATATGGAGGTTTAAGATATATGAATACTCAAGAAATTTATGAAGCATTTCAAAATAGAGAAGAAATATATTCTTTAAAACGTTTCTTTAATGGTGACATTATACCTATAGTGGGAATAATAACAACAGTTTATGCAACACCAGAAGGTATAGAAGATGTTGACTTTATAGAATTAGAAACAGGAGAAGTAATAAAAGAGATTAATTCATCATTATTATTTAAAAAAGATGAATTGCCAAAATTAAAAAAACATATTTTGACTTTAGAATTAGAAAAATTGCCTAAAGAAATAGAAATAAAAGAAAAAGAATTAAGGCATTTAAAAAGAAAATATGAAAGATATAAAAAACAATATGAAGAAGAAAGTAGGAAATAAGAAAATGAATAATAAAACAATAGGAAATAACTTTGAAAACAATTTATCTTTAATTTTATCAGATTTAGGTTATTGGGTTTCTCTATTTACACCTAAAAGTCATTCAAACTCACAGCCTGCTGATATGATAGCAGTTAGAGATGATGTAGCTCTTTTAATTGATGCAAAAACATTAAAAAATAAAAATGGTTTATTTCCTATAAGTAGAATTGAAGAAAATCAAATATTTGCTGCTAAAAAGTTTTTAAAGTGTGGTAACGCATGGTATAACTTTGCTATTCTTTGGGATAATACAATTTATATGATACCATTTGATACTATTGATTTTTCAAAGAAAAGCATAGATTTAAAAGAGCAAATTCCTTTTCTTAATCATTATTCAGAAAGGATAAAGAAAATAAATGAAAATTTATATAGATAGTGAAATAAAAATACATGAGCCTAGTAAAGAAATATTACAATATTGCAAAGATAATTTAACTATTAAAAATCCAGAAATACAAAAAAAACAGGCTATGGGATTTTGGACTGGTAATTTACCTAAAGAAATAAAAATGTATTCAAGAAATGCTAATAGTATAATTATTCCTTTAGGTTGTATAGATGATATATGGCAAATATATCCCAATAAAAATGATTATACTATTAATTTTGGTACCCATGAAAAATTAGAATTTCCAGAAAATAAACTTAGACCTTATGATTATCAAGAAAAAGCAATACAAGCAATGATAAAAAGTAAAAGAGGAATATTACAAGCTAAATGTGGTTCAGGAAAATCCATTATGGCTTTAGAAATAATTAGAAGAATTGGTTATAAAGCATTAATTATTTGTCATACAAAAGAACTTTTAAATCAATTTAAAGATTATTTAGTAAATGACTTTGGATTACAAAAAGGAGAATATGGAATAATAGCTAGCGGAAAAGTTGAAATAGGTTCTTTAGTTACAATAGCTTTAAGACAAACTTTAGTAAATATTGATTTATTAAAATATAAATTTGAATGGGGAACTATTATTGTGGATGAATGTCACAACATTGCAGGAAATGTCGCTTATATTTCACAATATCAAAAAATACTTTCTAATTTAGCTTCTCAATATAGATATGGTTTATCAGCAACACCTTTTAGAGCAGACGGTTTAACAAAATGTATGTATTCAATTATTAATAAAGTAAAATATACAATTGAAGAAAATGAAATTGCAGATAAAATAATAAAAGCAAAAGTACAACCTATTTATACTGATTTTGAAATTCCTGAATTTGCAAAATATACAGATGGAACTTTAGATTATGTTAAATTACCAACGGCATTGGCAGAAGATAAAAACAGAAATAAGCTGATATTAGATTTATTAAAAGAAAACAAAAATAATTATTGCATTATACTTTCTGATAGATTAGTCGGATTGCAATTGCTTCATGAGCAATTAGGAGAAGGACTTATAATTGACGGTTCTAAAAACACAAAAAAAGCTAAACAAGAAAGAGAAGAAGCAATAGAAAAAATGAGGAACAAAGAAGAACATTATTTATTTGCCACATTACAACTAGCAAGAGAAGGTCTTGACATAAAGCCATTAAACAGACTATTTCTAATTGCACCAACTAAAAACAAAGCTGTTTTAATTCAAGCAGTTGGAAGAGTAGAAAGAAAAGATGAAGGCAAAGAAGCACCAATAGTTTATGATTTTGTTGACCAAGACATATATTATCAAAAAGCATTTAAACAAAGAAGAACTATTTATAAGAAAAATGGAAATGCAATATTGACATAGTTTCAATTTGATGTTATAATAATTGAAGTCAGTTCAAGAAAGGAGAAAATCATGTTTTCAGAAGATGAAAAAAAAGCTATTAAAAAAATAGAAGAATTTAGAGATTATTATGCTAGAGAAGATATACATAAAGAAAACTTTAATAGTAATGAAAATTATGAGAAAGCATTAAGTGAAACTAAACAACTAAAAAAATATTTTGAAACAGTTTTAAATCTTGTCACCAAGTTAGAAAAAGGCAATAAAAAATTAAAAGATAATAATAAAAGTTTATTAAAAAAATTAAGAAATATAATTAAAGAAGTTAAAAAACTTACAAAATATGCTTTATATAAAAAAGAATTTACAAATCTAAATAAAATTATAAAAGAAAAAGATAAGCAAATAGATTTAATGGCAGAAGTAATGTTTAAAAATAATACAGCCCAATTGATAATCGAATATGGAATTGAAAATAAAGAACAGATTATTAAAGAATTTGAAAAACTAGTAAAAGAGAAAGGAGAATAATATGTATAAGTTAAAAGAAAAATTACCAATTCAAAATCAAAAGGAGTTTGCAGAGAAGATAGGAATATCACAAGAGTATCTTTCAAAGATACAAAATGAAAAATTAGATTGTGGAAAAACAACAGCTTATGCAATTACTAAAGCTTTTGATAAAGATTTAGAAATATTAGATTTGTTTGAAAGAGTTGAAGAATAATGAAAGAACAAATATTAAGTATTATCTCTATGCGAGATATTGCAGATAAATATGGATATAAAATAAAAAATAATATGATTTGCTGCCCATTTCATAATGATAAAACAGCAAGTATGAAAATATATGATAAATCATTTTATTGTTTTGGATGTAATAAAACTGGAGATTTAATACAATTTGTAGAATATTTATTTAATTTAAATTTTAAAGAAGCAATGCAAAAAATTAATTTAGACTTTAATTTAAATTTATCAAGTAATATTAAGATTGATTATGATAAAATAAAAAGCATACAAGAAGAAAAGCAAAGAAAAGAAAAACAAAAAAATATTATTTTTCAGCAAAAATGTGACATTTTATTATCATATAATAGATATATAAAATACTTTTCTAAAAGAATAAATAAAAATAATTGGGAAAATTATACTCATATAATTGCTTTTCTAAAAGATAAGGCAGAAATGCTTGAATTTGAACTTGATAATATGTATTAAAAAAATAGCAGAAGTTTTGTATATTTAAAATACAACTTTCTGCTATTTTGGCTTATAAAAAAACAAGTAAATATATTATATAATATTTATTTATTAAAGTCAATGGAGTACCGTATAGGATTTGAACCTATGTTGAAAGTTTTGCAGACTTTTACCTAACCACTCGGACAACGGTACATATAAGGCAGCCTACTATACCTTAGGTTTTTAGTAATTTTATTATTTCTTCATTTTGTTTTATTATTTTTTCTAAGTATTCTTTATTTTGTTTTTGTAATTCTTGAAATATTATATCATTGCTTATTTGTTTAACATTCATATCAAAATCTGCTAGTTGACAAATATTAGAAATTAAACTTAATAAGAAATATGGATTATAAATGTCATTTTCCATATTATTTATATACCTTTCTATATAACCCTTTTGTTGGTATTGTTAAAGCTTGTTCTATGGTCCATCCACGATTTAACCTATCATTAAATGTTGTTTGACTTATTTTATATAAATCGCACCATTGTTTTGCTGTTTTAGTTTCATTATTAAAAGTTATATAACGACTATTTCTTCTATGATTGGATTGTTCTTTTGGTGTTGACCATTTACAGTTAGATGGTTCATAATTACCATTCAAATTTATTCTGTCTAATGTTAAACCATCTTTATACCCATTTTCTATTGCCCAATTGTAAAATCTAACAAATCCTTCTATACCAATCCATTCATTACATACTGTTATTCCTCTGCCACCATAATTTTTATAACCATTTGTTGATTTATAATTACATCTACAATACATACTATGCCATATTCGATGTAGTCTTGTATGGCTTAAGCTATGCTTTTCAGCATTTTTGTTTCCAATTTTAAATCCTCTTTCCATAAAAACCTCCAAAAAAAGGACTTATATATGTATGTTATAATTATAGGATTATTGTCGAGATAAGCCCTATAAATAAAGAACATACATATATAAATCCTTTAAATCTCATCTCGACATCTAAATTATAGCATTTTTTGCTTATTTAGTCAATCTATAATCCATACATATTCTGCTGTTCTATTAGAACAATCAAAAGTGTCATAAATTATTCCATATTTTGAACAAGTTATATGACCTTTCATTGTTATTAGTAATATATAATCTGAATATCTTTTTGAAATATTTCCAACAGTACCTCTTACATAAGGTATTCTTTTATATCTTTCATCTAAATATTTAATTATAAAATTTCTATCATCTACCATAGTGCCTTCTGCTTGTGCAATATCACTTAAATGTTCATAAACATAATCCCAACTTTTACCTGTGGCACATGAAATTGACCTTATAGTACAATCGGAAATATTTTTTCCTAAAACATTTGCATTATAATATTTATACATAATTACATCTCACTTATTTTTCTAGCATATTTCTTTATTAGTTGCATTTCTTCCTCAGAAGAAGCATCGCTTTCAAGCATTTGCATAAATTGAACTACTGATTTAAGCATATAATCTAAGCTTTTCATAGTATCTTCTTTTGCTCCGTAGTTTCCTCTGTCATATTCTTCACGGCTTTCAGAATAATCACCATACATTTCTCTCATATCGTCAATCATTTCTTCGCCTCTGTAATTACCTCTTGCCATGTATCTGCCTCTGCTGTCTCTTCCTCTTCTTCCATAATTACCATATTCTTCTCTATCGTAGTCATCTCTACCATAGTTAGTATTATATCTCATTTTAATACCCTCCTTCTTAAATTTCCAATATTCTTCATTTTCAATATCTTTATGAATATCTATTAATTTATATAGATAATCAACATTATCTAATTGAATGCCAACATCAATTATTTGTTTTATTTTATCTTCAACTTTATTTTTAACTTTTTCATTTAACTTTATATTTTGCTCTTGATTGTTTATTTTGTTTTCCTCTTCCATTATTGACACCTCCTAATAAATTAACTGGGAGTATTACTTGCTGGTGTAGCAGGTGTAGTGGTTGTAGGAATAGGTATACTTTGTATTGTTGTTGTTGAATTACTTGGTAAACAACAATTACCTATATACTTAAATACACCAGTATTTACTGCTGTACTTACTTTAGTTTTATATTTTCTTCTAGTCCTAATTTGTGAAGCTAAAATTGGAGTACAATCACAATTTACAAAAGGATATTGTGTTGCACCGCCACCTATAGAAAATACTACAGGAGCATTAATAGTAGCACTTGATGGAATACTTTGAGCAAATACAATACAATATGTACAACAGTTTCCATAACTTCCGGCTGGTAAATCTACAATTACTGTATTTGTAGTTGCATCAAAGTTAATTGCTTGTGATATAATTAAATTTTTACATAATGAGCAATTATTTATACAATTAGACATTTTTTTCCCTCCTTTAAAATAAGAGGTAGTATGATTTACTACCTCTTGAATAAATCACACTTTTTATAGTGAGTGGACTACACTTATTTATTAGCAACAGCTGTTACATCCACAACCATTGTTATATCCAAATCCTGTTACATTATAATTATAGCAACAATTTGGGTTTGGTACAATAAAAGCGGGAACGGGGCAATCATTTCCTGTTCTTCTTATTATTTCAGCAGTATTTGCATCCATTCTAGCTTGTAATACAGCGTTTTGGTTAGCTTGTGAAGCAGCTAATCTTAATGAATTAATTTCATTTTGTTGAGCTTGGATTTGAGCATTTTTATCTTCAATTCTGTTAGCAACTATTTCGTCATGTAATGCTCTATAGTTAGCATTTTGATTATCTATAATATCTCTAGTATTTAAGCACATAGCATTTTGTAATGTGTTTGTATTCATAGCCATATTATAGTTTATACCGTCAATGCCTCTATTTACCTGACAACAGCAGTCAGATATTTGTTGACGGACGTCACAACAGCAACTAGCTAATGAAGCAGATAAGCCTTGTACTCCAAGCCTTGTTTCATATCCATTAGTTGTAATAGCATTATTTACTCCACTAAAGCCCTGACATAATGTATTTTGAACATTAGCAAATCCATTTGTCATAGTGTTATTTAAAGCAAATGTACTATCACAAATACCATTAGATATACTATCTAATTTTCTATCTACTTGTGCAAAATCTGAAGCTAGAACATATCCGTCTGTAACTCCTCCAGTAGAACCTCCGAAGCCACTTCCATAGCCTCCTCCAAATCCACCGAAGCCTCTGCCCCAGCCACCTAGTGCGAATATTAGAAATAGTACAATCCACCAAGCGTTTCCGTCACCGAAACCGTCATTTGAATTATTTCTTCCGCAATTGTTTAACAAAGCTACATCAGAAGCACTTAAAGCTCCATCACCATAATTCATAACTTTTTCCTCCTTTTTTTAAATTTATTTATTATTGTTATTATAATAACCTATCTAAATTTTTTTCTAAATTCAGCAAATTCTTTATCAAAATCTCTACCTTGTTCTTTAAATAAATTTCTAGCAAAGTTTTCAACTCCTTTAGAATCGCCTTCTTTAGCTTTTTCTATTAAATTATTAAATACTGGATTAGAATTATTTTTCATAACATTTCCTAATATTTGTTGAGGGTTCATTCCTTTTCCAATAAATCCTTTTATCATCTCTATTGGATTCATAATTTATTCCTCCTATTTCTTTATATTATCAGTTAATAATTTTACTTGTTTTTTTATTGTTCTAACATCTTCTTTTAATTCTTCTATTTCTTCATTATCAAAGTCAATATCTTTTATTGCTTTATCTAATTCTTCAGGTGTAACATATTTTATTTGTTTTTCTAAATCAGTATTTTCGCTAGGTTTATATATTAATGTTTTACTTGTTCCATCTTGTTGTAATTGTTTTGTAACAATTGCTGTTCCATCTACAAGTGGAAAATAGCTTATACTTCCATCTAGTGGAATGTCCATTGCTTTTACTACGTCAATACTGTCAACAGTTTTACCTTGCAACCCTTGTAATTGAACTGGTTGTGGTTGATATGTTTGCATTTGTGGTTGTTGCATTTGTGGTTGCACCTGTTGATTTGTAAATCCTTGATATGTATTATATCTTGGAATTTGTGGCTGCATATAATTATTATAATTAAACATAATTCCCTCCTAAAATAGAAAAAAGTTAGAAAAAAATTGAAAAGAAAATCTTATACAACTTACTTCTAACTCCTTTCTTACCTAATAAAAAATAGGCAACCTTTTTATCAGTTACCTACTCAAGAAAAGGTAATAATAGGCGATTACCTTAACTCTATTTATATTATATTATTTTTTCTATAACAATGTTAGGGTTCCTATAAATAAAAAATACCCTATTAAAAGGGTACTAATTACTTATTTATTGGTGGTAAATTTAAAGGTCTTTCTAATACAGAATATATTGTAGCACATTCTCTTTTAGTTATTGTATTATCATCAAAACCTTTAATTTCTGCTATTTCTTGATAAGTTTTATTTTCTCTAAAATAGAGTTTAAATATATCGTATCTTATTGGATAATTCTTTCTCCAATACTCTTCATGCTCTAATATTATAGAATTATTAGGAGATATTGCTATTAAATCTTTTAAAGCATCATATTTACTAGCTTTTCCACTCCATAAAAACATATCTTTTATATTTGACCTTCCCGTCATTATAAAAGCACTAAATATAGTAAATAATATTGATATTTTTAAATCTATTTTTAATATCAGAAATAGACTTAACAATATCAATAAGCTCCATACTAAACATCTATACCATGCTTTAAAATGTAGCGATTTACCGAAAAATCCTCTGCTTATCATAAAACATAACATTACTATAATTATATTATTAATCTCTAATCCTAACATTCTGCCTACTAAGAATATTAAGATTGTTTCTGCAACATTAAATATTAATGTGCTTATAATTCGTTTGTATCTCTCCATTATTTTCTCCTTACGAATTATTATTCTCCATCCTTTGGGTCATAAATCCAAAACCAACTATCCCACATACTAACACCTCATTTCATTAATGAATTATAATATATAGCATATATCATACCTAAATTAATAAAATAAAACATTAAATTGAAAATAACTATGTTTAAACTTCTAAAGGTAGTAGATTTTATCTTTTTCTTATTTTTATCGTTTCTATTCCATATTGTTTTATATATAATTTGTATTTTATTTAATTTATTTCTAAATAAAAATATAAAAATAAATATTATGATTCTATTTACCAAAGAATATAATATTGGGTTATCTTTAAATATTAATACACAAGGAATACTCGTTATTATTAATATTATACTAGCTATTGCAAAGGTAAAAATGTCTGTAATTTGTGACTTTTCCTTATATAATATTTTTAGTGTCAAAAAAGTAGTTACAATGTAACCAATTTGGAATAACCAACTATATTGAAAACTATATTTTAATAATAAATATTCTACTACCATTAATATGGTAAATAAAACTTTCTTTTCTTTTAATCCTTTTGCATATATCATAAACAAAGAAAAGAATATTGCTTCAGGTATTTGTCCGATTATTAGTTCTAACATTTTCTCCATCCTCTCCATTATAAAAAGTAAGGGGCAGTATTGGAGATATACTTTCAATAAGTCCTTGCTTACTTATCTAGCCCGAATTTATTATATCATTTTTAGTTTTGTTTTACAATACCTTTTATTTATTGCTAAAATCTATTTTAAGGCTATTTTGTATAATAGGTATATAATTTTATTATATTATAAAAATAAGGCATAATTCTTTAATTATGCCTTTAATTTAATAAAATTATTTTAATAATTCTGCTGTAGTTTTTGAACCTACATATCCATCTACTGTTAATCCGTGTTTTCTTTGGAAATCTTTTACTGCTTTCTCAGTAGCAGGTCCAAAGCTTCTATCTACATCTAAGTTTGCACCGTGTCTATTCAAGTTTACTTGTATTACTTTAACATGCTCATTTTTAGTTGTAGGTATTTTATAATATAAATAATATTTTAATGCTGCTGCTCTACAAGCTGGTCCAAAAGAGCCATCTATTGCTAAACCGCAATTATAATCTAAATTCATCGTATCTTGCCAATTTTTAACACGTTTTTCATATTCTTCATTATAATTATTGGTTGTATCTCCTGTTACATCTTGTCCTTCTAATTTTTTCTTAAAGTTATTCCATCTTTCTATATCAGATACCATAGGAGCAGGACAATTCTTGCGTGTTACATCATAATGTCTTACAACATTTTCAATAGGAATATTATATTTCTTTATTAATTCTTTGGCTAGTTCTACTGCTCTTGCTTCTGTATCTGCTGTTATATTTAAATTTCCATTTGACATTCTGTAGCAACACATTTCTATGCTTAAACTGTTACTATTTCTAGCACCACAGTAATATACATCATTTCCACAATGCCAAGCAATATCTTTATCTTCTACTACTTGTACTACTTCGTTATCATCTACAAAATAATGTGCAGAAGCACCACGATATGTATTTTTAAAATAACTAGCATTATTTCTTGCTGTAGATACTGCACCAACATAATGCATTACTAAATATTCTATTTTCCTATTATTAGAGACTGTTTTATTTGTATTAGTAATATCTTTAATTATCTCCATTTTCATTCACTCCTTCTACATCTGTATTAAATCCTAAACTATCTACGTCTTTATCTTCCATTATTATTCCTCCTTAATTATAAGAGTACAAAATGTACTTTATATTATTTATTTTCACTATTTAAACTTTTATTATATTGTGCAGATGATATTCCTAATAATACACCTAAAAATGTATCTATTGCCATTATAGTACCACTTATTTGTTCACCAAATGGTAAGTTCCATATTCCAGCAAGTGCTAAATATAGAGTAGAAATAGCTGGTAAAACTATTTGTGCTAAAAATTTGAGAATATCGTATACTTTATCAGGTAGTTTCATTTCTTCTTCCTCCTTTCTTAATTTTTATAGTATCTTCAATACTCCATCCTCTTTTTAATCTAATTTGCAAAGTTTTGGATGAAATATTTAATAAATCAGCCCATTCAGAAATAGTATGTTTTTCTCCATTGTATTCTATATAATGGTTTCTTGTAGTATTATTAGCTTGTTCTTTCCAAGTTACCCATCTACAATTAAGCGGTGTATAGTTCCCATTTACATTTATTCTATCTATTGTCAAATTTTCTTGATATCCGTTATTTATAGCCCAATTATAAAAATTTATAAAATCATTTTTCCATTCGTCACAAATTTTTATTCCTCTTCCACCATAATTTTTATATCTTTTATCTGTTTTTAAATAACATCTTTCTTTCATATGATGCCATACTTTATAGAGTTTTGTATTACTTAAATTATGTGTAATTCTTGATTTTTTAAAATTTACAAATTGTTGGCATCCACAACTGATAGTATTACCATTAACTAATCTAGAAGATGCAACTTCTTTTAAATTTCCACAATCACATAAGCATTTCCACCAAACACGATTATTTCTGTTTTTTACTCTTTCTAATACTAACAGATAGCCAAATTTTTGTCCTGTTAAATCTTTTAATTTTCCCATATTATACCTAGCTTTCTCCTAGCAATAGATTTAAAATGGACAGGTCTGCTAGGCGACTTTTCGATAAGCTCATGACTTCTTATCTAGTCCAATTGTATTATATCATAATTAAATAAATAATTCTACATAAAATTGCTTACAAACCATACTAATAAACCTACAATTCCAGTTCCTATTGAACCTGCAATTACACTTATTATATTCTTTTTAAATGCTTTTTTGTTTTCTTTATAATCTAAGAATTCTTGAGAACTTATGGCATCTACTTTTTTTGTAGTTTTAGTTAGTGTTTCTTGCATTGTTTTCATATTAATTGCCATAATATGCACATCTTCTGCTAAAGACTTTGTCGATTTTACATCTTCACGCAATTCTTCAATTATCATATATACATTTTCACGTTCTGCATCACATTTCGCCTGATGTTCTGCCAACTTCATAACCTCCTGAGTTAATTGTTCATTCGTCATATTTTTTTTACCTCGCCTATTATTTTTTTTTATTTTATAAATCCTACCAACTGACCTCTAAACCATATGTCATCATTTTCTACATTTGAATAACTTTGACCAAGATTTCCAAACCTTAGTATATTAGAGTCTGGATTCATATGAACTCTCATTTCAATTGTTCGGTTTGTTTCATCTGCTTGATTTGAAATAATATGTGTTTGTGTTTTCATTTTATTTGTAAATGGTAAAGTTATATTAGCAATATCAGACCATCCTGAAACATTAAAATTATCTTTTATTCCAAAGTCAAAAGAAACAATATACATATTTTTATCATATTGCACATAAATGTTTCCTCTTTTTGTATCTCCTAATGGGAAACCACTTATAACTTTATTGTTTATAATTCTTTCATTTATTGCTGATTCAATATTATCTTGCATTTTATTTAGATTAAATGAAGATAGTGGTGTTTTTCCTTCGTATTGTGCTGGTGTTACTTCATATTCTTGTTCATTTACTGTTACTGTAGCACTTTTTAGTTTTGTTCCATCTTCAAAAGGTATTTTATCCATTTGTTACCTCCTTTATTTTATTTTCTAATTCTTCTATTTTCTTTTGTTGTTCTTGCATACCTTTCCATAAAATTCCTATTGCACTATATAGTTCTATTGCATTGCCTTCTTTACTTATTACTTCTTTAGGCGTTCTATATTTGTCTCCTATAATAAATCCAATATGTTTTTTATCTGTATCGTTTTCTGATTTTAAATTATAAGTATATATATCATTATTTAAAACTTTTTCTAATGCATTTTCATTATATAAAGATATATTTTTCTTTATGCTTTCAAGCGAAGTTTGAATTACTCTTGGCGTTGTAATACCTGTTGTAGATATAATAGTTTCTGCATCCGGTAAATTATATGCATCGGTTATTCTAATTACATGTGGTAATATTTCTGTACTATAATCACCCCATGTAAGTACCATCCTACAAACTTCATTTTCAGATACATCTGGGTCATTAGTATTACAATAAATATGTCCATTATCAGTTACTAAAAAGAAAGAAGTATCTGGGTTTTCATCTCCTATCCACATTATAGTATTACCAGTTGTATTAAAACCAAATTTACTAGTAGATAATTTATTTGATGCAATATCAAATCCTGCTATTTTTCCTGCTGTAGAAGTAATTGTTCCAGCTACATTTGCATTTTTACAACTCATATTTCCATTTTTATCAACATTAAAATTTGTACTTTTAATTGTTGTATTATCTGATGTTAGATTGATTTCTTTTCCGTTCAAGACTGATTTTGTTTGCATTAATTTGGATTTTTTCAGCAGATTGATTAATTTTTGAAATAACTTCATTATTTCCCACCTTACTTTTTACTTGAGTTTGTATATTATCTGCTGAAACTTTTATAGCTGCATTCATTTCTTTTGTGGTAGAATATCCTTCTAGTTTTTGACTTACACTAATTTCAACAGACTTTGCACTTTGATTTATTTCACTTTTCATTTCTGTTCTTGTAGGATAATTATCTGTAAAATCATTTTTTATTATATAAGAAGCAGATATTTTATTCCCTTGCTGATTTAATATATAAATATAATTGTCACCTTCAAATAATTCAATATTTAGATCTTTTATATTTTCTTGTTTTGGCTCATCTAATATACTCAATACTCCATATTCGCTTAATGTTAATCTTCTTATTACATAAGCCATATCGGGTGTAACTTTTAAAGTATCAGATATACCTTTATAAGTTCTTAGTTCTTCTATGTCTATTGTATATTCTCTCTTTTCCGTACTTGGATTTGTACTTGACTGTTTGTCAATTATTATTGTATATTTCAACTATAACACCTCCTGATTAGGATGTAATTCTTCACTTGGATATAAATTCTCTCCTGGATACAAATTAGTTTCATAAGTTTTTGTTCCATTTATTTCTAAACTCAATATTTCCGTTGGACTTGCATTTTCTAGTTTTATTTCTGTTATTCCTGTTTTACTTCTTTTATAATCAATTGTATCTGATACTTGTTGCTTTATCCCATCTAAATCTGTTTCAACTTGAGTTAATTTATTTTCAAATTCTCCTTGATTTTCTACTATTTGTGTTATTGTTTGATTTTGCTTGTCAACAGCTATTTCAGTTCTTTGTAATTTTTTTAATGTTTCTGGTGTATAAGTGTATTTTGTTTCTGTTTCAGTTAATGCTTGGCTTGCTATTTCATCTAATGTTGTTCCATCATATTCAATTGTATGGTCAAAAACAAAAGTATTAGCTACTTCATCTTGCATATTTTTTAGACTTATTTTATCAATACAATCTAACCATATAAATCCTATTGTATTCATTGAATTTATAGGAAGATATGTAAATCCAAATAATTCTTTTCCAGCTTCAATTAGTTGTATTCTTTTTTCCTGTGTATATGCAAATGGGTTATTTAAAATGGTTACTTCATGAACTCCATTTGTCGCAATACTTTCAGTATCTTCTACAGCTACATTTTCACCTTTAATTTGACTATCACCTATAACTACTTTATTTACTGGTCCATACATTTTTTCATTTTTGTTTAAATTATAGTATTGGTCATAATCTAATTCTTCTATAGGTTCTACATTATGGTTAAAATCAAATCTTAATACATTATGTTCATCTATTCTTGCCCAAGAAAATGCTGACATGGCTATTGCTTTTAAAACATCTCTGTATGTTTCATTTTCTACAAACTGATTATCTTCTACAATAAAATCATCATTTCTGAATTTTTCTGTTTGTAGAGTAAGACCTAATTGTTCACATATATTTTCTGCTAATTCTCTCATTGTACATGGATAACTAACTTGGTCAATATACTTTTGGTTTGCTTTAGTCATGTAATCAAAGCAAGTAGCTTCATTATTATCATTAGTATTTTCTTCTTCGGCTTTTTGAACAATAAATGTTCCATATTTTATGTTATATTCTTTTTCATTGTAATAAGTAGACAGATAAAGTTCAAATTCTTGGTCCTCTAATAATAATTGTTGATTTTCATTATTAATTTCTAAATCTACTTGTTTCATAACAGTTTGTCCAAATATTCCTTCTTCTGGAACAAATCTTGTATCATAAAATTTTATAGATTTAATATAATCTGCTTCAGTTAAAATAATTTCTGGCAAATAACTAACAGTAGCATTTACTAAAGGGTTATCAAAGTATATATTATTTATGCCTTTAAAAGTAGTCATGTTATCTAATACTTCTTTTTGCTCTTCTGTTAAGTCTAATTCTTCTCGCTCAGCTAGTTCATAATAAATCTCTACATCATTATTTAATAAATAGTTCTTCATCTTTTCTGCTGTATTCAATTCTGGATTAAATGTTCCTATACAAAATGTTTGTCCACTTTCCCAACCGCAAATACCTTCCCATTCGTTCCAACGACTTGCAACATTTTTAAAGTGTGTACATATAATTTTTAAGTATTCGCCTGATTTTCTATTATTTATTTTTAAATCAATATTGTATCTTCGAAAATCTCCATTTGAACTATTTAAATATACATTCATATTAGTAACATTTTTAGTATTAATATATCCCCAGTTATGTATTTCTTTAATATTTTCTAAATCAAATTTATCATTTTGCAACATTGCTTTTTGTATTTCTAAGTCATATTCCACTTGCTTATTTTGCACATACTCTGAATTGTCATCACTTCTTTTTAGTATAAATTTCATTGTAAAGTTTGTTAATGTAGTTCCTTTTTTTATCCATACATATGCATAATAATTTTCATTGTTTGTAACCTCAAATGTTATTTCTTTTTTTGGACTTTCTGATATTCTTTGAATAATAGGACGAGTAGCTGAACTGGAACCATATATATAAGCATGTATGTCATTTGCACTAACTTGACCCGAAGTTTCTGAAATAAACTTATAATTTCCAACTGGTAATAAATGTTTAACATAGTTTTGTGATGTATAATAATCTGTTATTTTTAATTCATCTGTAAGTTGAACATAGGTATCTCCTGTGGTTGTTCCATTTAAAATTATCGTTCCATCTTCAAGTACTTGTCCTGTTAATCCTCTTGCTGTTACATTTTCTACTGCATCTTGTTTCTTTAAAAAGTTAGAATTACATTGTATTATTTTTATATTATCTTTTACTGTTGCAATCTCGCTTGGTGTATAGATACTTGGCATTTTACAGTACTTATCATAATCTGTTTTTGTGCCACCTTTTTCTAGCTTAATCTTTATTTTTGAATTGTTATAAACTGCATTTGCTGATAGCATAATGCGAAGTGTAGTACTATTTTCATTGAAACTAATGCTAGCATATCCTTCTGTTGTTTCAGAATTCAACAATATATTTAAAGCATTTGTATTATTAGCAGTTGTTATCCTTACAAAAGTATTTAATTCTGGTAAATTTTCTCCATATGCGGACAAAGTCCACTCTTCTCCTGCTTTTATTAAGTCTACAATATTGCTTTGAGTAGTAATAACAAGAGCATATGTACTCTCTACTGACCCATTTAATATTAATGTCTCATCCTCTATTTTGTATGATAATCCATTATTCAAATCTGTTTCTTCTGTATCTATTAAATGCAATTCATTTATACTGCTTTGTACTTCTTGATAGTGATTTCCTTGTACTTCTAACAATAATTTATTTGCTTCTGCATTGGTTATATAAAAAGGTGACATACCCTCTATTTTATTATAAATTGAGTTGTTTTTTAATTTTACCTTACTGTATACAGGTCCTTGTATAAATTGTTGTTTTATTTCATCTGATAATTCAACAGTATATGTAATTGTAGCTTTTGCAATAGGATTATCAAAAAATATATTATTAACACCTCTAAATGTTTTTATGTTATTTAATACTTCTTTTTGTCCTTCTATCAAGTCCAATTCTTTTGTTTCTGCTAATTCATAATAAATTTCTACATCATTATTTAATAAATAGTTCTTCATCTTTTCTGCTGTGTCTAACTCTTTGTTAAATGTTCCTATGCAGAAAGTTTGTCCTGACTCCCATCCACAAATGCCTTCATACTCATGCCATCTGCTATCTGTATATTTAAAGTGAGTACATAACATCTTTAAGTATTCTCCAGATTTTCTGTTGTTAATTTTTAAATCCACACTATATCTTCTAAAGTCTTTATTTGAAGTATTTAGACTTACAGCTAGATTAGTAACATTTTTAGTATTGATATATCCCCATTTATGTATTTCTTTGTTATTTTCTAAATCAAAATAGTCTCCATCTAACATTTCTTGCTGTATTGGTAAGTTATACTCTTTTTGCTCGTTTTGTACATAGTCTGAATTATCATCTGCTCTCTTTAACATAAATTTCATTGTGAAGTTTGTTAATGTAGTTCCTCTTTTTATCCATACATATGCATAATAATTTTCATTGTTTGTAACCTCAAATGTTGTTTCTTTTTTTGGACTTTCTGATATTCTTTGAATAATAGGACGAGTAGCTGAACTGGAACCATATATATAAGCATGTATGTCATTTGCACTAACTTGACCCGAAGTTTCTGAAATAAACTTATAATTTCCAACTGGTAATAAATGTTTAACATAGTTTTGTGATGTATAATAATCTGTTATTTTTAATTCATCTGTAAGTTGAACATAGGTATCTCCTGTGGTTGTTCCATTTAAAATTATCGTTCCATCTTCAAGTACTTGTCCTGTTAATCCTCTTGCTGTTACATTTTCTACTGCATCTTGTTTCTTTAAAAAGTTAGAATTACATTGTATTATTTTTATATTATCTTTTACTGTTGCAATCTCGCTTGGTGTATAGATACTTGGCATTTTACAGTACTTATCATAATCTGTTTTTGTGCCACCTTTTTCTAGCTTAATCTTTATTTTTGAATTGTTATAAACTGCATTTGCTGATAGCATAATGCGAAGTGTAGTACTATTTTCATTGAAACTAATGCTAGCATATCCTTCTGTTGTTTCAGAATTCAACAATATATTTAAAGCATTTGTATTATTAGCAGTTGTTATCCTTACAAAAGTATTTAATTCTGGTAAATTTTCTCCATATGCGGACAAAGTCCACTCTTCTCCTGCTTTTATTAAGTCTACAATATTGCTTTGAGTAGTAATAACAAGAGCATATGTACTCTCTACTGACCCATTTAATATTAATGTCTCATCCTCTATTTTGTATGATAATCCATTATTCAAATCTGTTTCTTCTGTATCTATTAAATG
>CALXWO010000012.1 GCA_944392485.1 uncultured Clostridia bacterium
TACTGTTACTCCTACTAGTATTATCATTACTATTATTGTTATTATTAGGGCTATTATGGTTATGCCTTTGGAGTGCGGGAAAACACAGTTTTCCCCTACGTTTTTATTTATGTTTATTATATGTTATATACTTTTATTTTGCAATATATTATTATATTTTTTATGTTTTGGATTTTATTATTTGTTGTTATGTTTTTAATAATTTTTATGTATATTTATAATTAAATAAATTGTAATTTGCAAAAAAAATAGCGAACACATTATTGTTCGCATATTTCTTTATTTTTATTATTAAACTAATTTTAATATAACTTTTTCTGCATTGTCGCCTTTTCTAGGTCCCATTTTAATTATTTGTGTATATCCACCTACTCTATCTTTGTAGTTTTCTGCTATTTCTCCAAATAATTTTGCAGGTAAGTCAATATTTTTACCATCTGCATCTTTTACTTTATTTAATTTAGTCATTATTTTTCTTCTTGCATTTAATCTTGATGGCATATCTTTTTGTCTTTTTTCAGTTGTTTCAACTTTAACAACTCTTAAATATTCTTTACCATTTTTACTTGTAACTTTTTCTGTTTCTTTGTTACCTTTACTATCAAGCTTTGCTTTTATTACTTTAACTTCTACTTCTTCAAAGTTATCTTTTTCTTTTATTGCTAAAGCAATTATACTATCAACTATTGATTTAACTTCTTTTGCTCTACATTCTGTTGTTTCTATTTTACCATGCATGATTAAATCTGTTGCTTGATTTTTAAGCATTGCTAATCTTTGATCTGTTGGTTTTCCAAGTTTTCTATTTTTAGCCAATGTTTTCACCTTCCTTTAATCTTCTTCACGGACAAAATCTAGTCCTAATGAGTGTAATTTGTTTGTAACTTCATCTAGTGATTTTTTACCTAAGTTTCTTACTTTCATCATATCAGCTTCTGATTTGCTAGCTAAGTCTTCTACAGTTGAAATTCCTGCTCTTTTTAAACAGTTATAACTTCTAACTGATAATTCTAATTCTTCTATAGGCATTTCTAAAACTTTTTCTTTTTTAGATTCTTCTTTTTCTACCATTACTTGAGTATTCTTAGCTGTTTCTGATAAATCAACAAATAATTCTAAATGTCCTGTCATAACTTTTGCAGCTAAACTTAATGCTTCATATGCTTTTAAACTACCATCTGTCCATACTTCGATTGTTAGTTTATCATAATCTACAGTTTGACCTACTCTTGTGTTTTCAACTGAATAGTTTACTTTTTTAACTGGTGTAAATATTGAATCTATAGGAAGTACATTTATTGCTTGGTTTGCTTCTTTATTTTTTTCGGCAACATTATATCCTCTTCCTCTATCTGCTGTCATTTCCATTACTAAATGTCCACCATCTGCAACAGTTGCAATATGTAAATCAGGATTTAGAACTTCTACGCTAGAGTCTGTTATAATATCTCCTGCTGTAACTTCTCCTGCTTTATTAAAATCAATTCTAAGATTTTTTTGTTCATTATCATGTGATTTTAGTCTTACACTTTTTAAGTTAACTATTATTTCAGGAACATCTTCTACTACTCCTGGAACTGTTGAAAATTCATGAACTACACCATCTATTTTTACACTTGTTATTGCTGTTCCTGGTAATGATGATAGTAAAATTCTTCTTAAAGAATTTCCTATTGTCATTCCATACCCTCTCTCTAATGGTTCACACACAAATTTTGCATAGTTTTCTTCTTCATTTGATGCTAGACATTCTATATTTGGTTTTTCAAATTCGATCATTTATTTTAACCTCCTATTTAGACGTTAGAGGTTAGATTTTAGATGTTAGATATACAAAAGTTTCTAACTTCCTATTTCTAATTTCTAACTTCCTATTTCTAATTTCTAACTATTTAGAATATAACTCAACTATTAAGTGTTCTTCAACTGGTAAATCTACATCTTCTCTAGATGCTAATTTTACTACTTTTACTTGTTGTTTATTATTGTCTTTTTCTAACCATTCTGGAACTGGTTTGCTAGCATTTACTTCAGCATTTTCTTTTGCTATTTTGCTATCTTTTTTGTTTTCTCTTACTGTTATAACATCTCCAGGTTTTACTAAATATGATGCTATATCTGTTTTAACTCCATTTACATCAAAGTGTCCATGGTTTACAAGTTGTCTTGCTTGAGCTCTTGATACTCCAAATCCAGCTCTATAAACTACGTTATCTAATCTACTTTCTAATATTTGTAATAGGTTTTCACCTGTTATACCTTTTTTATTTTCAGCCATTTTGAAGTATTTTCTAAATTGTTTTTCTCCTACTCCATAAAATGCTTTTGTTTTTTGTTTTTCTCTTAATTGTGTACCGTATTCAGAAAGTTTTTTTCTACCTTGTCCATGCTCTCCAGGTGCATAATTTCTTCTTGTTATACTACATTTGTCTGAATAACATCTTGAACCTTTAAGAAAAAGTTTTTGTCCTTCTCTACGGCATATACGACATTGTTCATCTTTATATCTTGACATTTATTTTTCTCCTTTCTTCTGAGTAAAAAACATATTGTACTTTTCACTCTTCACTTTTAACTATTAACTTTTTTATACTCTTCTTCTTTTTGGTGGTCTACAACCATTATGTGGTATTGGTGTTACATCTTTTATCATGCTAATTTCAAGTCCTGCTGTTTGTAAAGATCTTATTGCAGCTTCTCTTCCTGAACCTGGTCCTTTAACATATACATCTACTGTTTTTAGTCCGTGTTCCATTCCTGCTTTTGCTGCTGTTAATGCTGCTTCTCCTGCTGCAAATGGAGTACTTTTTCTAGATCCTTTAAAACCTAATTCTCCAGCACTTGCCCATGAAATAGCATTTCCTTTTTCGTCTGTTATTGTAACTATTGTGTTATTAAAGCTAGAATGAATATGTGCTGCACCTTTTTCGATGTTTTTTCTATCTCTTCTTCTAGTAACTTTTTTTACTGGTTTAGCCATAATTTAATTTGCTCCTTTCCTTTTAAGGTATGAGGATACAGTTTTTGTTTTGTCTATACTGTCTTGGGAATCTATATTTTTCCAAAACTAATTAGTGGTTTATATTTTTTTGTTCCTCTTTCTTTATTGTGTTTTGTATTTGGTATTTTGCAATTGTTTAATAACAATTTTTATTAAATTTATTTACCAAACTTTAACTTGTAAAATTCAAATTTATTTCTTTTTGCTTACTAATTTTCTAGGTCCTTTTCTTGTACGAGCATTAGTTTTTGTTCTTTGACCTCTTACAGGTAATCCTCTTCTATGTCTAATTCCTCTAAAGCATCCTATTTCTGTAAGTCTTTTAATATTTAATGCAACTTCTCTTCTTAAGTCACCTTCTACTTTGTAATCTTCCATTGCATTTCTTATTGCCTTTACTTGGTCATCTGTTAAATCTTTTACTCTTGTATCTGGGTTTACTTTAGCTTCTGCTAAAATTTTGTTAGAACTTGTTCTTCCTATTCCATAAATATATGTTAGTCCAATTTCAACCCTTTTTTCTTTAGGCAAATCTACTCCTGCTATACGAGCCATATTTTATTTCACCTCTTCTAAATAATTTTTCTTTTTTTGTACATAGTTAATATTGAAATTTGGAGGTGTGATGTGTGAGATGTGATGCGTGCTTTTTAGGAATAGTCCTTTGCTAGGTTAGGTTCACCCTAATTTCTCACTTCCCACTTCTCACTTCGCACTTCTTGTACTAATTACAATATTACTAACTTTTTTTAGTTTAATTAGTATAATTGAAATGTAATTAAACTATATATAATAAATAAAAATAGATAATTCTTAAATTTTCTAATTTAAGACAGCCGCTTCTCTATTTTTATGTATTAACAACTTCATTTACATGATAATAAATCTAATAAGATTTTATTAGATTTATTATCCTTGTCTTTGTTTGTGTTTTGGGTTTTCACAAATTACTCTTGTTACACCTTTTCTTTTTATTATTTTACATTTTTCACATATTTTTTTTACTGATGGTCTTACTTTCATCTTCTTCACCTCGATTAAAAAATTTTATTGTTCTAGCTTATTCTTTAAATTATTAATATGTTTAAAATAAATCAAAAGTGGTATATTGCTAGGAAAGCAAATAAAAATTACTTTGCTCTCCATGTTATCCTACCACGATTTAAATCGTATGGAGAAAGTTCTAATTTTACTTTATCTCCTGGGAGAATTTTTATATAATTCATTCTAAGTTTACCAGAAATATGTGCTAATACTTGATGCCCATTTTCTAGTTCAACTTTGAAATTTGTATTAGGTAATGCCTCTACAACAGTACCTTCAACCTCTATTACATCTTCTTTTGACAATGTTTTATCCTCCTATTTGTTTGTTTCACGCAAATAACTAGTATATTATACATTAATTTTATATTATTGTCAATATTTCTGGTTCTTTTTTTGTTATTAAAATTGTATTTTCATAATGGGCAGATAGACTTCCATCTTCTGTAATAATTGTCCATCCATCTTCTAGTTGTAAAATATTTGATTTTCCCATTATAACCATTGGTTCTATTGCAAGTGTCATTCCTGCTTGTAATCTAATTCCTCTGCCAGGCTTTCCGTAATTTGGAATTCCTGGATCTTCGTGCATGCTTGCTCCTATTCCATGCCCTTGAAATTCTTTTACAACAGAATATCCATTTTTTTCTACATATGTTCCTATTGCATTTGATATATCACCTAATCTATTTCCTTCTTTTGCAAATTTTATTCCTTCAAAAAAAGCTTGTTTTGTAACTTCTATTAATCTTTTTGTGCTTTCGGGAACATTTCCTACAATGTATGTTCTTGCACAATCTCCATTATATCCATTTTTAAATGCTACTAAATCTATACTAATTATATCTCCATCTTTCAGAATAGTATTTTTTGATGGTATGCCGTGTATAACTTCGTCATTTATAGATGCACATATAGAACCTGGAAAATTAGGAACCCCCTTTTCTCCACTTGGATAACCTTTTTCTGCGGGTATTCCACCATTTGCTCTTATTGTATCTTCTGCAATTTTGTCTAGTTCATATGTAGAAATTCCTGGCTTTATTGCTTTTTCAATTTCTTTTTGGGCTAAAGCTGCAACTCTACATGCTTCTCTCATTAATTCAATTTCTCTTTTTGATTTAATTGTAACCAAATTTAATTACCCCCATAAATTGTAATTTGCTTTGCAAATTACAATAGTGAAAAACTAAAAGTGAAAAGTGAATAGTAAATGAAGATTTTTTGTTGATTTCAACAAAAAATCAACAATTACTTTTAACTGTAATTTGTATGAGAAGTGAGAAGTGGGATGTGGGAAGTGTGAAATTAGGGTAAGCCTTACGTAGCCTAGCCCTAAAAAGCACACCTCACACTTCACACCTCTCACATCACAACAACAAATTACAATTTATATTTTTTACTATTTTTTCAAGTATTCTTCTACTTCTTTTGCTACGTCATATGATGTTTTTCCAACACTATCTCCTGCTTTTGCATCATAAAGCACTCCAGCATTTTTATAGTGATTTATTAGTTCTTCTGCTGATTCGCTATATACTTTTAATCTGTTTTGTACTACTTCTGGTTTTTGATCTTCCCTTTGGTATAGTTCTCCTCCACATTTATCGCATATTCCTTCTTGCTTTGGCGGATTAAATACTACATTGTATATTTCTCCACAGTTTTTACAACTTCTTCTGTTTGCTATTCTTTCTACTATTTCGTCAAATGGAACATCAATATTTAATGCCATATCTACTTTTGCTTCCATTTCTTTTAACATTTTATCAAGGCTAATTGCTTGAACTTCTGTTCTTGGAAATCCATCTAAAACTGCTCCGTTTTCTACATCACTTGCATTTAGTCTGTCTTTTAACATTTTTATTGTTACTTCATCTGGAACAAGTTCTCCTTTGTCCATATATTTTTTTGCTTCTTTACCTAATTCTGTTTCATTTTTTAAGTTCTCTCTGAACAAATCTCCTGTTGATATATGTGCAAGTTTTAAATCTTCTGCTATTATTTTTCCTGCTGTTCCTTTTCCACTTCCTGGTGCTCCTAGTAATACTATAAACATATTTATTCCTCCATTCAAACAAATAAAAATTTGTTTTATTTTATTTTTTACATTTGTATGGGCGAACTGTGTTCGCCCGTTTATTTTTAGGGCGAACACAGTTCGCCCTTACATATTTGTTCTATTCTAAAAATCCTTTATAATGACGCATAACTAGTCTAGATTCTAATTGTTGTACTGTTTCTAATGCAACACCTACTACTATAAGTATTGATGTTCCTCCAAATGCTACATTTAATCCTGTAAATCTCATAAGCATTGGAAGTATTGCTATAATACTTAAGAATACGCCTCCAAATAATGTTAATTTACTCATTATATTAGACAAGTATTCTGTTGTAGGTTTTCCTGCCCTTATTCCTGGTATGAATCCACCATTCTTTTTTATGTTGTTTGATACTTCTGCTGGATTGAATGTTGCGTATGTATAAAAGTATGTGAATCCTAAAATTAATAATAAATATATAATTGCATTTGCAATAGTATATCCAACTCCAACTTGTGAAGTAGATGTTGCTATTGAAAATTTATATATTGTAGCCCAAAATCCAGTTTGTGTTGCTATACTTGGGTTAAACATTTGTATAATCATTGCAGGAAATGTCATAAAAGATGAAGCAAATATTACAGGCATTACACCTGCCATTGCAAGTTTAAATGGAATGTGAGTATTTTGTCCTCCATACATTTTTCTGCCTACAACTTTTTTAGCATATTGTACAGGTATTCTTCTTTCTGCTTCTTGTACAAAAACTACTGCTGCAACTAAAATAACTGCTCCTATTATTAGTCCTAAAGATAATAGCAATCCTGTTGTACTAAATCCTTCATCTGTAAATATTAATCTGTACATTGCTGTTACTGCAGATGGTAAAGAAGATATTATACCAATAAATATAATCATTGATATACCATTTCCTATACCTCTATTTGTAATTTGTTCTCCAAGCCACATTAAAAGTGCTGTGCCTGCAACTAAAGATAATACTATTAATGCACCTGTTCCAAATCCTGGGTTAATAAATACACCAAATGCACTATATGTTCCGCTATATGACATATATATTCCTATTGCTTCTACTAATGCTAAAACTAATGTTAGCATTTTTGTGTATCTATTAATTTTAGCTTTTCCTTCTTCTCCACCTTCTTTAATAAGTTTTTCTAAAGAAGGTATTACCATTCCTAATAATTGTATAACGATTGATGCTGTAATATATGGACTTATACTCATTGCAAATATAGAAAATCTTGAAAAAGCTCCTCCTGATATTAAATCAATAAGTCCTGATAAAGTTCCTCCTGTTGATTGTGAAGTAAGTTCACTTAAAGCTATTGTATCAACTCCTGGAACTGAAATATAACAACCTAATCTAAATATAACTATTAATAATAATGTATATAATATTCTTTTTCTTACATCAGGTGTTTTAAAAGCATTTTTTATGGTTTGAAACAACTAAATCACCTCTGCTTTTCCACCAGCTGCTTCTATTTTTTCTTTAGCAGCTTTTGTAAATCTTGCTCCGCTTTACTGTAAGCTTTTTATCTAGTTTTCCTGTAGCTAAAACAACTATTCCGTCATTTGCTTTGCTTATTATTCCATCTTTAATTAAGCTCTCAGCAGTAACTACGTCTGATTTACTTTTATTTAGCATTGTTAAAGTTACTTCTGTATATTGAGCAGCATGAATATTTTTAAATCCTCTTTTTGGTAATCTTCTATATAATGGTGTTTGACCACCTTCAAATCCACGTCTTACTCCTCCACCAGATCTTGCTTTTTGTCCTTTATGACCTCTACCTGATGTTTTTCCAAGTCCAGAACTTATACCACGTCCAACTCTTCTTCTTGTAACTTTTTCTTGACCTGCTTTTATATTACCTAATTCCATCTCGTTTTCCCTCCTTCAAAATTGGCAAAGAGCAAATTTGATTCTTAAGTGTTTTCTATTTACTCTTTACTAATAATTATTTTTCTAAGTAACAGTCCATAGAATTTTCGTTTTTATGAAAATTCAGAACAATTCCTACACTATTTCGTTTGCTTTTTTTCCTCTTTTTTTAGCAATTTCTTCGGCTGTTGCCATATTTTCAAGCGCATTCATTGTTGCATATCCTACGTTTCTTGGATTGTTTGTTCCTATAACTTTTGTTTTAATATCTCTATATCCTGCAAGTTCTAGTATTGGTCTTACGCTTCCTCCAGCAATTAATCCAGAACCTTCTGGTCCAGGTTTTAATAAAACTTTTGCAGCACCGAAATTACCTACGAATTCATGTGGTATAGTTGTTCCTACAATAGGTACTTCTATTAAATTCTTTTTAGCATCTTCA
This sequence comes from uncultured Clostridia bacterium, assembly GCA_944392485.1. Lineage (GTDB taxonomy): Bacteria > Bacillota > Clostridia > TANB77 > CAG-508 > CAG-452. The sequence goes on from CALXWO010000012.1 coordinate 8,441, forward strand.
ATTGCTTTTTTAATAGCATCTGGAACTTCTGCAGCTTTTCCATTTCCTATTCCTACGTGTCCATTTTCGTCTCCAACAACAACTACTGCACTAAATCTAAAATTTCTACCACCTTTAACAACTTTTGCAACTCTGTTAATGGCTACTACTTTTTCTTTTAATTCCATAACTTCGTTTTCCATATTTATTGTATTTTTCCCTCCTTCAAAATTTGCAAAGAGCAAATTTTGTATCTTTCACTCTTCACTATTAATTATTGTTATCTAGGAAAACAGTCCCTTAGAATTTTCATAAAAACAAAAATTCAAGACAGTTCCTTTACTAGAATTCTAATCCTGCTTCTCTTGCAGATTCAGCAAATTCTTTAACTATTCCATGATAGATATATCCACCTCTATCATAGACAACTGTTTTTATTTTCTTTTCTAAAGCTCTTTTTGCAATTAATGCTCCTACTTCTTTTGCAGCTTCTTTATTAGCTTTTTTAGTTTTTACTGATTTATCTAGTGTTGAAGCTGAAACAAGTGTTACTCCTTTTACATCGTCAATTACTTGTGCATATATATTACTATTGCTTCTATATATACATAGTCTTGGGCATTCTGCTGTTCCACTTATTTTTCTACGTACTCTTCTATGTCTTCTTTCTCTTTCTTCTTTTCTATTTGTTTTAGTAATCATTTAAGAATTTCTCCTTTCTTCTTATTTTTAGTATTGCCTTCGAAGGACGGACGAACACAGCTCGCCCCTACAGGATTTGCATTATACTATATTTTCTATTTACCTGTTTTTCCTTCTTTACGTCTAATATGTTCATCAACATATTTAATACCTTTTCCTCTATATACTTCTGGTGGTCTCTTTTCTCTTATTTCAGCTGCCATTTGTCCTACAAGCTCTTTATCAATACCTTTTACAATTATTGAATTTGGATTTGGTACTTCATATGTTATACCTTCTGGTTCATCCATTTTTACTGGATGAGAATATCCTAATGTTAATACTAATGTTTTTCCTTGTTTTGCTGCTCTATAACCTACACCATTAATTTCTAATTGTTTTTCAAATTCTTTAGAAACGCCTTGTATCATGTTGTTTATTAATGTTCTTGTTAAGCCGTGTAAGCTTCTGTTTTCTTTTTCGTCATTAGGTCTTGTAACTGTTATAACACCATTTTCAAATTTTACATCTATATTATTGTGTACTACTTTTTCTAATGTTCCTTTAGGACCTTTTACAGTTACTTTTTTGCCATCTAGTTTTACTTCTATACCTTCTGGTACTGTAATTGGTTTGTTTCCTATTCTTGACATTTTTCTTTCTCCTTTCTTATTTGTAAGGGAACGCATCTTACTTTTACGTCACTTTCTCTGGGGAGTAGATACATCCCCATACTTATGAATTAGTGATGTCAGTTTTTATGCTTCCTGCCTTCTTTATTTTATTACCAAATATATGCTAATACTTCTCCTCCAACTCCGGCTTTTCTTGCTTGGCTATCAGTCATTATTCCTTTAGATGTTGAAATCAAAGCTATTCCTAAACCATTTAAAACTTTTGGTAGTTCATCTTTTGAAGCATATATTCTTAATCCTGGTTTACTTATTCTTCTTAATCCAGAAATTACTTTTTTACCTTTATCTGTGTATTTTAAGCTAATTCTTATAATTCCTTGGTTAGAATCACTTATTTCTTCATATGATTTAATATATCCTTCATTAAATAATATTTCTGCTATTGATTTTTTCATCTTTGAAGCAGGAACATCAACTGTTTTAAATTTAGCACTATTTGCATTTCTAATTCTTGTTAGCATATCTGCTATTGGATCAGTTGTATTCATATTATATTTCCTCCTTTTCTTGCTAGAAGTTAGAACTTAGAGATTAGAATTTAGAAACATAAATTCTCAAACTAATTCTAACTTTCTTATTTTTTATTTCTAAGAGGCTTTATAATTAGGGTTCTAACCTCTAACTTCTAACCTCTAACTTCTATTTTACCAACTTGCTTTTTTTACACCTGGTATTTCTCCCTTATGTGCTAATTCTCTAAAGCATATACGGCAAATTCCATATTTTCTAATATATCCGTGTGGTCTACCACATAGTTTACATCTATTGTATTCTCTTGTTTTATATTTTTGTGGTTTTTGTTGTTTTACAATCATTGCTTTTTTAGCCATAATCTTTTTTTCCTCCTTTTTATTTGGATAACAATTATTTATGATTTAAAAGGCATACCTAATAATGTAAGTAATTCTCTTGCTTCTTCATCAGTTTTTGCTGTTGTAACAAATATTATATCCATTCCTCTTATTTTATCTATTTTGTCATATTCTATTTCTGGGAATATTAATTGTTCTTTAATTCCTAAAGAGTAATTTCCTTTTCCGTCAAATGAATTTTTTGAAAGTCCTCTAAAATCTCTAACTCTAGGTAATGCAACGTTAAATAGTTTATAAGCAAAATCATACATTTTTTTAGATCTTAATGTAACTTTACATCCTACGTTAACACCTTCTCTTAATTTAAATGCTGCGATTGATTTTTTTGCTTTTGTTATAATAGGTTTTTGTCCTGTAATTTGTGTTAAATCTGAAATTGCATTATCTAAACTTTTTGGATTGTCTTTTACATCCCCAAGTCCAATATTTATAACTATTTTTTCTAATTTTGGAACTTGCATAACTGATTTATATTCGAATTTTTTCATTAATGCAGGTACAACTTCCTTTTCATATTGTTCTCTTAATTTTTCCATGGATTGTTTTCTCCTTTCCTACCTATTTTATTTTAATTTATTACCGCATTTTTTACAAACACGTACTTTTTCTTTCCCTTCTTTTAAATAGCCTATTCTAGTAGCCTTATTGCATTTTGGACATACTACGTTTACTTTGCTACTATTTATACTGCATTCTACAGAAATAATTCCGCCTTCTTCTCCTTGTTTTCTTGGTTTAACATGTTTTTTTCTAACATTTACTCCTTTTACTATTACTTTTTGTAATTTTGGAATTACTTCTAGTACTTCTCCAGTTTTTCCTTTATCATTTCCAGATAAAACTTGTACTGTATCACCTTTTTTTATTCTCATTACTTTTTCACCTCTTTATCTAATAGTCTCGAGTCTCCTAAGGACGCCGATCTCTATTTTTGCATTTAATTAATAGTTTGTTTATTGATTAAACAAATCAAAATTAGTATAATGTGCATTTTCAGAAGTTACAAAAAGCGGAGGCGTACGTTGGTACGTTGAGCATTTTTGTAATTGATGAAAATGTGCAGGATACTGATTTTCATTTGTTTCCCCTAAAGTACTTCTGGGGCTAAAGATAAAATCTTCATATAGTCTTTATCCCTTAATTCTCTTGCTATAGGTCCAAATATACGTGTACCTCTTGGATTTTTATCATCACGGATTATTACTGCAGCATTTTCGTCAAATCTTACATATGATCCGTCTGGTCTTCTTATTGGTTTTTTTGTTCTAACAATAACTGCTTTAACAACATCACCTTTTTTTACCATTCCATTTGGTATTGCACTTTTTACAGAAGCAACTATTACATCTCCAACTCCTGCAAATTTTCTATGTGAACCGCCTAAACATCTAATACACATTAATTCTTTAGCACCAGTATTATCTGCTACTTTTAATCTTGTTTGCTGTTGTATCATTTTATAGTTTCCTCCTTTTCAAAAATTTGCGAATAGCAAATTTTGTACTATTCATTATTCACTTTTCGCTGGCGAACACAGTTCGCCCCTAAATATTTCTTTTGACTCTAGTGTATGTTTTTTATTTTATAACTGCTTTTTCTACAATTTCTACTAATCTCCATCTTTTATCTTTAGATAGAGGTCTTGTTTCCATTACTTTAACTTTATCTCCTACTTGGCATTCATTGTTTTCATCATGAGCTTTTAGGTTATATGTTCTTTTTACAATCTTGCCATAAATAGGATGTTTTACGTTAGTTTCAACTGATACAACTATTGTTTTGTCCATTTTATTTGATTTTACTGTACCAATCATAACTTTACGAAGATTTCTTTCTTCCATTTATTTTTTCCTCCTTCAAAATTTGCGAAGAGCAAATTTTGTATTATTAACTTTTCACTCTTCATTATTCATTTTTTCTAGGCAAAATTTGATTCCGCCCCTACACTTTCCTTGTTGGTTAGTATAAGAATTCATTCGATTATTTTTTTTCTTCTAATTCTCTTTGTCTTAATACTGTTTTTACTCTTGCTATATCTTTTTTTACTTCTTTAATTCTCATTGGATTATCTAAACCATTTGTTGCTAAACTAAATCTTAGTTTAAACAATTCTGATTTTAATTCTCCTAATTCTTTTTCTAAATCTTGTGAAGACATTTCTCTAATTTTATTTATCTTCATTTACATCACCGCCTTGTTCTACTTCTCTTGTCAAGAATTTAGTTTTTACAGGTAGTTTATGTGATGCAAGCCTTAAAGCTTCTCTTGCTACTTCTTCTGTTACTCCTGCAAGTTCAAATAATATTCTTCCTGGTTTTACAACAGCTACCCAATATTCTGTTGCACCTTTTCCTTTACCCATACGAGTTTCTGCTGGTTTTTTACTAATTGGTTTGTTTGGGAATATTTTAATCCAAACCTTTCCACCTCTTTTAATGTAACGTGTCATAGCAATTCTGGCTGCTTCTATTTGGTTTGCTGTAATTAATCCTGCTTCTAATGCTTGTAATCCGTAATCTCCCTCATTTACAACATTTCCTCTTGTTGCTTTTCCTCTATTTCTACCTTTTTGCATTTTTCTATATTTTGTTCTTTTTGGCATTACTGGCATTATTCTTCCCCTCCTTTTTTAGTTTCTTTTTTAGATGGAAGAACTTCTCCTTTATAGATCCAAACTTTTACACCTATTTTTCCATAGGTAGTATCAGCTTCATAAAATCCATAATCAATATCTGCTCTTAAAGTTTGAAGTGGAATTGTTCCTTCTTTATAGAATTCTGTTCTTGCCATATCAGCTCCACCTAATCTTCCAGATACAGAAGTTTTTATTCCTAATGCTCCAGCCTTCATAGCTTTTTGCATACATTGTTTCATTGCTCTTCTAAAAGATATTCTTCTTTCTAGTTGGTTACAAATATTTTCTGCAACTAATTGTGCATCTGTATCTATATTTTTAACTTCAACTATATTTAAATTAACGTCTTTGTTAATCATTTTTATTAATTCATTTTTTAATGTTTCTGCATAATTTCCACCTTTACCTATTACAAGTCCTGGTTTTGCAGTATAAACATTTACTTTTACAAATTTTGGTGTTCTTTCTATTTCAATTTTAGAAATTCCACTAACAAATAGTTTCTTTTTTACATATTCACGAATTTTATGATCTTCTACTAAATAATCGCTAAAATTCTTTGAATCTGCATACCATTTTGAATTCCAATCTTTTATAACACCTACTCTTAATCCATGTGGATGCATTTTTTGTCCCATGTTAATTTTCCTCCTTTACCACAATTGTTATATGGCATGTTCTTTTTCTAATTCTTACTGCAGAACCTTTTGCAGCAGGTCTTATTCTTTTTAATGTTGGACCTTGGTTAGCATAAATTTCGCTAACTACTAGATTTCCTCTATTCATACCATGATTGTTTTCAGCATTTGCTATTGCTGATTTTAGTAATTTTTCTATTATTACAGAAGATGCTTTTGGTGTAAATTTTACTATTGCTAAAGCTTCATCAACTTTTTTACCTCTTATCAAATCTGCAACTATTTTAACTTTTCTACTTGAAATTCTAGCATATCTTAATATTGCTTTTGCTTCTTTTTGTGCAGTTTGAACATTTTCTTTATCTGGCATTGTTTTACCTCCCTTGAATTTTGTAAAAAGATTTATTCTACTTTTTATTATCTTTTAGTTATTTAACATTTGTTTTTTTGTCTCCTGAGTGTCCTTTAAATGTTCTTGTTGGAGCAAATTCTCCTAATTTATGTCCAATCATTTCTTCTGAAATATAAATTGGTACATGTTTTCTTCCGTCATGAACAGCTATTGTATGTCCTACCATTTGAGGATATATTGTAGATGCTCTTGACCAAGTTCTAAGAACAGTTTTTTCTCCAGTTTCATTCATTGCATCTATTTTCTTTAATAGCTTTTTGTCTACAAAAGGTTGTTTTTTTACTTCTGGCATTTCTATTTCCTCCTTTTATTACTATTTTCTTCTCTTAACTATAAATTTGTCTGATTTTTTATTTTTCTTTCTTGTCTTATATCCTAATGCTGGTTTGCCCCAAGGAGTAAGTGGTCCTGCGTGTCCTACTGGTGCTCTACCTTCACCACCACCATGAGGGTGATCTACTGGATTCATTACTGAACCTCTAACTGTTGGTCTTATACCCATATGTCTTTTTCTTCCTGCTTTACCAAGTTTGATATTAGCTTGATCTGCATTTCCTATTGTTCCTATTGTTGCTCTACATCTTGATAAAACTAATCTCATTTCTCCTGATGGAAGTCTTATATGTGCATATTCTCCTTCTTTTGCCATAAGTTGTGCTTCTCCACCAGCTGTTCTAACAAGTTTTCCACCTTGACCTGGATTTAATTCTATACAATGTATCATAGTACCTACTGGTATATTTTCGATTGGAAGTGCATTTCCAACTTTTATGTCTGAATTTGGTCCTGAAACAACTTTGTCTCCATCTTTTAGACCAATTGGTGCTAAAATATATGCTTTTTCTCCATCTTCATACTCTATTAAAGCAATATTGCTTGTACGGTTTGGATCATACTCTATTCCTAATACTGTTGCTGTCATGTTGTCTTTTTTTCTTTTAAAATCAATAATTCTATATTTTTGTCTGTTTCCACCACCTTGATGTCTAACAGTTATTCTTCCATATGAATTTCTACCAGCATTTTTCTTTTTCTTTGCAAGTAGAGATTTTTCTGGAGATTTTTTTGTTATTTCATCAAAAGTTGAACCTGTCATATTTCTTCTTGATGGTGTGTATGGTTTGTAATATTTAATACCCATTGTTTATCTCTCCTTTTTTATTTTCCCAGTTTAATCTGGATAATTTTTTAATTTTTCACTATTCGTAGCACTTATGCTCCCATGAATTCATCAATTGAATCCTTATACTTTTTGTCTACTTTAACTTCTTTTCCACCTTTTGTTAAATAAACTTTTTCTGTTGGATTTGTGTCTATTGTTACAATTGCTTTTTTCCAGTCTGAAGTTTTTCCACTATTTGCTCCAACTCTTTTTTCTTTTCCTTTTACCATTAAAGTATTTACATTAATAACTTTAACATTAAATAGAGATTCAACAGCGTTTGCTATTTGAACTTTTGTAGCTTTTTTTGCTACTTTGAATGTATACTTTCCTTCTGCTATAGCACTGCTTGATTTTTCTGTAACTATAGGTTTAATAATTATTTCTTCTGCTATCATTATTTTGTATACACCTCCTCTAATCCTTTTACACTATCTACTGTAAGGATTAATTTGTTGTATTTTAATAAATCATAAACATTAATTGTATTAACTAAACTTGTTTTTATTCCTTCTATATTTCTTGCTGATTTTTGAACATTTTCGTTCTTTTCTGGTAAAACTATTAATGCTTTTCCTTCTACTTTTAAGTTTTCTAATGCTTTTACCATATTTTTTGTTTTTATTTCTTTAAAAGGTAAGCTATCTACAACTACTAAGTTGTTTTCTAATACTTTAGAACTTAATACAGATTTTATTGCTAATCTTCTTTCTTTTTTATTTACTGTATATCTATAATCTCTTGGTTTAGGTCCTAAAGCTATACCACCTTTAAACCATTGTGGTGCTCTTATACTTCCTTGTCTTGCTCTACCTGTTCCTTTTTGTCTCCATGGTTTTCTTCCACCACCAGAAACTTCTGATCTAGTTTTTGTATTAGCTGTACCTTGTCTTTGGTTAGCTAAATAATTAACTAAAACACTATGAACAATTTTTTCGTTTGGTTTAATGCCAAATACTTCTTCGTTTAATTCTAGATCGCTAACTTTTTTACCTTCTATATTGTATACATCTATTTTAGGCATTTTAATTTCTCCTCTCATTATAATTTTACTAAGCCTTAAGTAAATCTGCCATTATATGTTTTATTAGGCATATTTACTATTATGTTTTTATTAATTTTGCTGTTTTCTATTTTTTAACTGCTTTTACTGAGTCTCTTATTTTTAATATTGCTCCTTTATTACCTGGAACACTACCTTTTACTAGAATAACATTTTTATCTAAATCTACTTTTACAACTTCTAGATTTTGTATTGTAACTGTTTCCATTCCCATATGTCCTGGAAGTTTTTTACCTTTAAATACTCTACCTGGTGTTGAAGTAGATCCCATTGAACCTGGTCTTCTATGATACATAGATCCATGTCCCATAGGTCCTCTTGATTGTCCATGACGTTTTATAACACCTTGGAATCCTTTACCTTTGCTTGTTCCTGTAATATCTACTTTTTCTCCTTGAGAAAAAATATCTACTTTAATTTCATCTCCAACATTATAATTAATGTCTTCTAATCTGAATTCTCTTAAATGTTTTTTAGGTGTTATATTTGCTTTTTTAAATTCACCCATTTTTGGTTTTGTTAATTTGCTTTCTTTTATATCTGCAAAACCTAATTTTACAGCTTCATAACCATCTGCATCTTTAGATTTTATTTGAACTACTGTGCATGGTCCTGCTTCTATTGCTGTAACTGGAATTACTTTTCCTTTTTCGTCAAATATTTGTGTCATTCCAAGTTTTTTACCTAATATTGCTTTTTTCATTACTATTTCCTCCTTAACTATTGGCTAATTCTCGAAAACGCTGAAAACCTTCGCATTACTTTGTCAAATTTCATAAAAATTTTATCAATGTACCTCTGTGCTATATCTAAAATTTTTATTCGTTTTCCTCGTACTGCTCGTTTTTGACCGTTTTCCATCTATTAGCTTGGTTTTTGTTGTATATAAACATTTTTATTTATATCTATATATTAAAGTTTCATTTCTACATCTACACCTGCTGGTAAATCTAATTTCATTAAGCTGTCTATTGTTGTTTGTGTTGGATATAGAATGTCAATAACTCTTTTATGTGTTCTCATTTCAAATTGTTCTCTTGAATCTTTATGTTTGTGTGGAGAACGTAAAATTGTTACTATTTCTTTTTTTGTTGGTAATGGAATAGGTCCTGAAACTTTTGCACCTGTTCTTTTAGCAGTATCTACTATTTTTTCAGCAGACTGATCTAAAACAACATTGTCATAAGCTTTAAGTCTTATTCTTATTTTTTCACTTTGAACAGTTTTTTTAATAACTTTCTCTGTTTTTTCTTTTTTAGCTGTTTTTGTTGCAGCTTTTGTTGTACTTTTCTTTGCTGTTGTAGCTTTTGTTGTTTTCTTTGTTGTTGTAGCTTTTGTTGTTGCTTTTTTTTCTTTCTTTTCTTCTGTTTCTGCGTTTTTAGTTGTTGGCATTGTTAAATTCCCTCCTTTTATTTGTGACACTTTTGTGTTCACTTCTTTATGCCTAAGGAAAGTTCTTAACGCACCCTGGTGTTTCTTTTTTAAACATTTTAAAATCCTAAGCTACGATTTTTATTATTTAGTGACTTAGGACAAGTGTGCTTTTTTAAACTTATCCGCCTAGGTCTTAAGCCAAGACATACTCTGCGAAAGTTCCCTCCATTTCCTACTTTCCGTAAGAATGTAGCCACATTTCGCTTCATCGCAAATCTACACGCAACTGGTATTATACAACACTTTACAAGTATATGTCAAGCTTTTTGCGAATATTTTTTAATATATATTTGTAATTATATAAATTGCAATTTGCTTTGCAAATTACAATAGTGAAGAACTAAAAGTGAATAGTGAATAGTAAATGAAGATTTTTTGTTGATTTGGGCAAAAAATCAACCATTACTTTTAACTCTTCACTCTTAACTTTTAATTTGAAAACCTCTTGATTAATTTAGACTTATAATGTATATTATATTTGATGTTAGGAGGTAAAAAATGGAAAGAAAAGAAGATATTTTAAAAACAAAATATTTAAAAGTTCATACGGTTACAGATTTTAAAGATTTAATATGTAAATCTGCTAAAATGTATAAAAAGCAAACAGCTTTTAAGTTAAAAGATAAAAACGGAAAAATATATAATGTTAGTTATCAAGACTTAAAAAATAATGTAGAAGCAATAGGTACTGCTTTAATCGATTTAAATTTATCTAATAAAGCAATATCAGTAATAGGTAAAAATAGTTATTCTTGGATCTGTTCCTATATTGCATCTGCAATTATTGGAACTGTAGTGCCAATAGATAAAGAACTACATGTTGATGATGTAATTAATTTTATTAATATATCTGAAAGCAAAGCAATAATTGGAGATTCTAAATACATTAAATCTATAATAGAAAACAAAGAAAAATTAAAAGAAGAAATTCTTTTAATTAATATTGATAATACAAATATAGAAGGTTCTACAAATTTAAATAAATTAATAGAAGATGGAAAAGCAAAACTTCAAAGTGGAGATACTAGATTTAGTAAAATAGAAATAAATCCTGATGATATGCACATATTATTATTTACTTCTGGAACAACAGGTAAAGCAAAAGGAATTTGTTTGTCACATAAAAATATTTGTTCAAATATAATGTCTGTTGCACAAATAGTAAAAGTAGACAAAACTACAGTTGTTCTTTCAATTCTACCAATACATCATACATATGAATGCACATTAGGTCAACTTTTAGTTTTATATGGTGGAGGAATTATTACATACTGTGATGGTTTAAGATACATTAACAAAAATATAAATGAATACAAACCTTCTTTTGTAATATGTGTTCCTTTACTTTTAGAAAATATTCATAAAAAAATTGTTAAAACATTGCAAAAATCATTACCTGCAAAATATTTTAATCAAGATAAACATTTTATAGACTGCATGCCTGCTCCTTTAAGATTTATAGTTAAAAGAAAGATTAAAAAATCTCTTGGAGGAAATTTAAGAACTTTTATAGTTGGTGCTGCTGCAATTAATCCTACTATTATAGAAGATTTCTTTAAGTTTGGTTTCAAAGCACTACAAGGCTATGGATTAACAGAATGTTCTCCATTAGTTGCAGGAAATAATGATTTCTTCTATAAAGCTGATTCTGTTGGATTGCCTATACCTGATGTTGAATATAAAATCAACAATCCTGATAGCCAAGGAAATGGAGAAATAATAGTAAAAGGTCCAAATGTAATGCTTGGATATTATAATGATCCCGAAGCAACAGATGCAGTATTTAAAAAAGGATGGTTCTATACTGGAGATGTTGGTTATATTGACGATAATGGATTTTTATATATTACAGGAAGATGTAAAAGCGTTATTGTAACACAAAATGGAAAAAATATATACCCAGAAGAAATAGAATATTACTTAAATGAAAGTCCTTTAGTTAGTGAATGTATTGTGCTTGGTGACAAGCCAAAGGGTGATAAAGAAACATATGTTACTGCAAAAATTTATCCAAATAAGGATTATATAAAAGAAATACTAAATAAAGAAGACCTTTCTGAAGATGATATAAAAAAAGAAATTAAAACTCTTGTATCAGACATTAATAAAAAGCTACCAAACTTTAAACATATAAAAAACTTTAAAATTGTAAAAGAACCTTTAGAAAAAACAACAACTCAAAAAATAAAAAGATTTGGAAATAATTTAAGTATGTAAAAAAAGAATAGGGACATTCCCTATTCTTTATTCTTCATCTATAAAATTAAATTCATCTTTAAATTTATCTTTAAACATTTCAAATACTGTGTTTAGTGTTTCTTCATCATCAACACTTACATATGACTCTTCGTCTTCTGAGTCTGTGTCTTCTACTTTTAATATTACTACTTCCCCTGCACCTTCTTCTTGGTCTTCTTCAACTGGTAGCAATATTACATATTCTTCATTTTCGTATTCTATTAAATCTAAAAATTCGAATTGCACTTCATTACCATCTTCATCATTTAATACTATTATATTGTCTAAATCTTCTTCCATTCCTTCTACTTCGTTATTTTCAAAATCCATTATTCTTTTGTCTCCTTTCATTTTTTTATTTATAATTGTAAAATTATAATCTTTACCACTTTATACCATATTATTTTGTTTTTTGCAATGTTTTTATTAAGTATTTTGTTTTTTATTTATATATGTTTCTAATATGTATACTGCCGATATTGTATCTACAAGTTCTTTTTTCTTTTTTTTATTTATTTGTAAGTCATTCATCGTTTTATGTGATTCTACTGTTGTTAATCTTTCGTCTTGCTTAACTATATTTATTGTATTGTATTTACATTTTAATTTATGAATAAACTTTTCTGTTATATCTGTTCTAGCACTTTTGTTTCCATCTAAATAAAATGGCATTCCTACAACAATTGTTTCTATATTGTATTCTTCTAATATTTTATCCAATTCCCTTAAAAGTATTTTGTCATTTCCATTGTATGTTATAGTTTTTAAACCTTGTGCTGTAATACCTAGTTCATCTGTTATTGCTATTCCTACTCTTACAGCACCATAATCAATTCCTAAAACTCTCATTTTATTCTAATCCTATATAATTTTTTACCATTTTTTCTAGTAACTCGTCTCTTTCAATCATCCTTATTAAGTTTCTTGCATTGTTATGACTTGTAATATATGTTGGATCTCCTGATAGTATATATCCTACTATTTGATTTACAGGATTATATCCTTTTTCTGCCAATGCTTCGTAAACTTCTTTTAAAATTTCTTTTGCCTTTACATTTTTGTCTCTTTCTACTTTAAAGTTCATTGTTTTATCGCTTATCATATTAATACCTCCTCGTATTTTATATACAATTTATATTGCTTTCGTTTTTATCGCAATCATCTAAATACTCTTCTAATTTTTTTGTTACAGCTTCTAATCCTGTTCCTTTATAATATGTTGCCAATACAAAATTTGTTATTGGTCTTGCATATTCTTCTTTTTGTTTCTTTTTAGTATTTTTAGGTTTTGCCTTTTCTATAGGTATTTTTATTTTTTCTAGTTCTTCTTTTATAGTTTTAGTAAACTCTTCTACTCCTGTTATATCTACTCCTGAAAATGCAATTGCAAATTTAGGCCCCATATATCTAACAAAAATATATTGTGATGCAATATTCTGTTTTACTAGATTACTTACATTTATCAGCATTTTTGTTCCAATGTCTCTTCCGTACTTTTCGTTTACATCTTCTATATTCATTATTCTAAACATGCATATACAACTTTCTGGATACTTATCTATTACCCTTTTTCCTTTGCCATATAAATACTCTGCAGAATTTAAACCTGTAAATTTATCTATTCTATAAATATTTTCTATAGTATTTTGGTATGATACTGTTTTTAAAACTGATACTATATTTTCTCTTACAACCCCTAGAACACTTGTATCTGTATTGTCAAATGCATGTGGTTCGCTTGATTCTATAATCCAATAACCAATATATATATTATCAATATACAAAGGGAAAAACATAGCCGATTTTGCTCTTCCCATTTCAGATTTTTGATATGTTAATTTTTCTTCTGGACTATTTATTGTAATGTATTTAGGAGTTGCTGTGCTTATACTATCTTTAAATGTTTCATCTGTATGTAAGTTTTTCATTGCGTCCCAATGTTTTTCATCTACATTGGATGCTTTAATTACATATTCTGCCCCATCAAAAACAACAATTGTAGAATATTTAATAGCAAATTTTTCTATTAGTATATCATTTATTACTTCTAATTTGTTTTCTACAGATGAATCTTTTCCTATTGTGTCCAAAAAATCTTGTAATACACTTAAACTAGATATTCTTTCATTTATATTAGTAAAAGATTTTATTTTTTTATAAATACTTAAATTATATATTATTAAACCTGTAATAATTCCAACTAACACTATTATTACGATCAAAAATGGGTCCAAAATATCACCTCTTGCTTTGCATTCTTTTATTGATATCTTCTTTTCATTTTATTTAGAGTATCATTCATTTCTGTTGAAAAGCTACTTTTGTATCTATCTCCTCTTGGCGTATATGTTTGTCTATTTATTAATGGATATATCATGTTACACAACTCTCTTAATGCCATCATGAATTGCTTTGTGTATCCATTTAATGATATTGTACACGTTATTAGTGCATCTAGATATTTTACATAGTTTTGTACTTCAAATGGTATTACACAATATGGAACTTTATCTTTATCAAATAAATCTTTCATATATGACATAGAAGGATCATTATATTTTGAAATTCCTCCTATTAATGTTTTTATTGGTACACTTCTTATATTAACACTTTTGTTTATAACAATTTTTAATTTTTCTTGTCTTAAAAATCCTTTTGATTGTAAGTTCCTTAAGAAAGCTGTAAGTGGCTGAATAGTAAGTACATCCATACTTTGTACTAAATAAACTTCTTGAGCTGCTCCAAAATATTCCATTGGAGTATCAAAATCACAATCTATTAACACAACAGAATAATTTTTAGCAAGTGTTGCTAAAATGGCATCCACTTCTGTGTACTCATTGTTTTCCTCTGGTAGTGATGTGTATACTGTTAAGTTTTTATTTACAATCACTCCGTCTGCAATACCACTTTTTAATTTGTTAATACTATCTTTTGCTGTTTTCATTAATTGTTCTTCACTATTTGTATAAATATAATAAGCATTTTTTGTTTTTGTCATATCTAATATTGCTGTAGAAATTCCCATTGATGATAATAAATGTGCTGCATTATTAACAATAAAAGATGTTCCATTTTTTGTTGTTCCTACAAAACATACTATTTTTTTATCCTTTGTAAGTGTTGATGTAAAATCAATTTCTGGTTGTTTATATGATGTTTTTGTAATATCTGTATTTTGACTTTCTAGTCTTGATGTATAATTATTGTTTTGATAATTGTTTAATGTTGTTGTGTTTGTTTTTTCTTCATCACTATTTATATTGAATAAGTCTATATCATCTTGTTCTGCATCATTTGTATCGCTTTCTTTACTTTTATCTTCTATATCTAAGTCAAATAAATTTATATCATCTTCATTATTATTTGTTTCTTTTTCATTTAAATCATATAAATCTATTAAATCATTCTCATTTTCCGTAGATTTTTCTTTTGTTTTTTCATTGTCATCTATATTAAATAAATCTACTAATTCTTCTTCCTCTTCTTCAGGCACAGGTAATGGGTTCTTTCTAGGTCTACCTCTTCCTCTTTTTGGTTTTACTTCTGTTTGTTCTGTATTAACAGCTACTTTTCTAGGTCTACCTCTTCCTCTTTTTGGCTTTTCTTCTATTTTTTCTTCTAAATTTAAATCTTCTAAGTCTAATATTTCCTCTGCCTTAGTATCATTTTCTATTGCTTCTTGCATTATTGGTTTGTCCTGTTTTATTAATCTTTTTACTTGTGCTTTGTTTACTCCTGTTGGCACAATAATTGGTTTTGTTATTTTAGATTTATCAGATTCGTTTTCAAGCATTTTTATTTGAATAGAACCGCTTTTCTTTTTATAATTGGCTGTATTTGTTTTGCTTGCATTTTTTATGTTTCTACTAGCAACTGTATTTGTAGAAGATGCTACTAGCTGTTGATATTTAGGTGATTTTTCTTCTAAAACAGCTTTTACTCCTATTGGTAAATACCTAATTATAATTTTAAGCTGTTCATCATTATATTGTGATACTATATTATTAAAACTGTCTAAATATTTATCTTCATTTCTTCCAAGCCTTTTATAGTGTGCTAAAATGTTTTGCACTTCTGTTTCACTAACATTGTTTTCACTTTCAGTTTGGTAATTTATATTATCAATATCTATTTTATAATATATTTTAGCTTCTTTTTTTGTTCTTGGTTTATTTATTAATTTACATACTTCTTCTGTGCTTCTATCTTGTCCTACAATAGCATTATATATTCCTATTCCAAAAAATTTTGACAACATTTCATCTGATTTATTTCTTCTGTCTCCACATATAAATATTATATCTGTATCATCACCTTCTGCATTTGTTGCTTCATCACTTATGCTATCTAGTTTTTCAAATAAAAATCTATCTATTGCATCATAATTATTATTAGCAAATGGTTCTAAATCTTCACTTATAACTACTCTATCATAAGTTTTATCCTTTTGTAACTCTTTTAAAATTGCATTAAAGTAATATACATTTTTATATGATAATATTTCTTTAAAATCTTTTTGATATCTCTTTACAATTGCATTAGAAATTTCATCATTATTAACTGCAAATAAAACTTTCATGCTTATTAACCCCTCCAACCTCTTACTACTATTGCAAATATTAGTGGTAACACTTGACATATTACAAGTATAGTAATAAATGCTACTATTAGTCCAAAGCCTTTTTGTTTCATATCTAATCTTCTTGTTCCTAATACATATTGATATAATGCTCCGATTGCTATTCCTAAAAAGCAAAGTGGTATACTATATAATCTTACTTTATTTAATATAAAAGCTGTCATTCCGTAGCTTTCAGATCCATATTTCCTTGTATATTCATCCATCTCTGTTTTTGTTTCTTCTTTTATTTCCATTAATTCTCCTGCTGTATTTGTTTCTGCCATATTTTTTTCTTCTACTGCTAAAATTGTTGTGCTTAATGATAATATTAATATTAAAATTATAGCACTAACTGTTATAATTTTTTTCATTTATTGCTCTCCTTCCTTAATTACATTACTTTTCCTTTTCTACTTATAATATCATACAATATTATGGTAAAAATAGCAAGAAAAATTTGCTTAAAAAAGATTTTATTTTAAAATACTAAATAAAAAAAGAACATCTATTTAAAAGATGTTCTTTTTTATTTATTTTTTTATTATTCTGCTGATTCTTCGCTAGATTCTTCAGCTTCAGGAGCTTCATAAGCTTCTAATATAGCTGATTGAATTTTTTCTCTTGTTTCAGCATTAATTGGATGAGCTATATCTTTGAATTCTCCGTTAGGAGTTTTTCTACTTGGCATAGCTATAAATAATCCATTTTGACTTTCAATAACTTTGATATCATGAACTACGAATTCATTATCGAATGTTACAGAAGCAACAGCTTTCATTCTGTTTTCAGAATTTACTTTTCTTAAACGTACATCTGTTATTTGCATTTTGTGTAGCACCGCCTTCCAATGTTTTAAAAATTATACATGTTTTATTATGTACAAATATTATATTCGCCAAAAAATATTTTTTTCCTTCTTTATTTTACAAGATTATTTTATATTCACATATTTTATTAATACAACATATTGTATATAAATTGTAATTTGCTGTTTAGAGATTAGAGATTAGAAATTAATTGCAGATGTTGTAAGGGCGAACTGTGTTCGCCCGTATCAAATTGCGGGCGAACACAGTTCGCCCCTACAGCAAAAACCAAATTTCAAAAACAAAATTTATTCATACAAATTACAATTTATGTGCAAATATATATTTTTTATATAAATTATTGAATTTTTTTTATTTTACATATATAATTTTCTTCATAAAAGAAAGGTGTTGTAGCAAAATGATTAATCTTAATAATAATATAGAAAGTTTAAAAAAATATAAACATATTCATATGATAGGAATTGGCGGAATTAGCATGAGCGGTATTGCCGAAATATTACATAATTGGGGGTTGTTTGTTACAGGTTCTGATGTAACAAGAAGTAAAATAACAGATAGATTAGCTAGCCATGGCATTTTTGTAAATATTGGTCATGAAACTAATTTAGTAAAAAAAGCTGATTTAGTAGTTTATTCTGCTGCCGTAAAGCAAGATGATCCAGAACTTGTAGAAGCAAGAAATAATAATATTACAACAGTTGAAAGATGTGATTTTGTAGGATATATTACCAGAATTTATAAAAATACTATAGGTATTGCAGGAACACATGGAAAAACTACTACCACTTCTATGGTTTCGTTATGTTTTATAGAAGCTGGACTTGATCCAACTATACAAGTGGGAGCAATACTTAAACAAATAAATGGTAACAATAGAGTTGGAAATAGCGACTATTTTATTTTAGAATCTTGCGAATATGTAGAAAGTTTTTTAAAGTTTAGTCCTAAATCTACAATAGTACTTAATATAGATAATGATCATTTAGATTATTTTAAAAATTTAGATAACATTAAAAAAGCTTTTGAAAAATATGTTGCACTACTTCCATTTGATGGTTTGTTAGTTGTAAATGCAGATGATCCTAATTGTAAAGAATTAAGAAATTCAACAGATGCAAAAGTTGTAACTTTTGCTATGGAAAACGATAAAGCAAACTTTATTGCAAGAAATATTACCTTTGATAATAGGGGTTTTGCAAAGTTTGATGTTTATCATAATAATAATTATTTTGCAGAAATGAGATTGTCTGTTCCAGGGATTCACAATGTTATGAATGCTTTAGCTTGTATTGCTCTATGCTCTGAATATGGTATTGACAAATATACTATAAAATCTGCACTTTCAAAATTTACTGGTGCAAACCGTAGATTTGAACTTGTTGGTTCTTATCAAAACATTGATATATATGATGATTATGCACACCATCCAAGTGAAATACTTGCTACTGCAAACGCTTTAAAAAATAAAAAATATCGTCAGTCTTGGATAATTTTTCAGCCACATACCTATAGTAGAACAAAATTACTTTTAGATGATTTTGCAAAGGTTCTTACAAATTTTGATAATATAATAATAACAGATATATATGCAGCAAGAGAAATAAATACATATAATATTTCATCTCAAGATTTAGTAAGTAAGATTAAAACTTTAGGGAAAAATGCTGTTTACATTTCTTCTTTTGATGATATTGCAAAATATATTAGAGAAAGAGCCTGTCCAAATGATATTGTTCTTACTGTTGGTGCAGGAACAGTAACAGAAATAGGAAGAAAAATATTAAATAAATAAAATAATAAGGAACTATCAATGATAGTTCCTTTATACTTGCTATTTAAAAGTATTGATATGAATTAATTTTGTTCTCTTTACACCAATTATGAAAATCCTTGCTAACTTTTTCTTTAAAATTAGGCTCGCTATATTCATGATAATTCCATATATGATAGACTTTAACATTGAAAAGTGTATAATAATCTTCTACGTCAAAAGCTCTTCTAAAATTAGTGTCAAAAACTGCTCCGTTTCTCATCACTACAGCATGTGCATAATTATCATTATCATCTTGCGGATCTTTAGCTGAAAGATATACTAAATATGCGTCATCTAGTTGTAATGCAAGCAACAAAGCGTACGTATGACATTTATGGATAGAATATCCACTTACTAAACTATCATATAAATGTCTATCCTTTTTCTTCACTTTTTTCCACTCTTCTTTAGTCAAAAACTGCTTTTGTAAAACACAGTGTCCTATTATCCAATTTTTTAGCTTCATGCTTCCCAAAATTAATTTAGGAGTTCCGATAAATATATGTTTTTTCATATCTATTAAATTATATAACAGAACAACTGTAATAACTCCAAGAGCAATATAAGCCAAAATTTTAGTGTTATAGAATAATAGCGCCATTCCTATATAGATGATTACATACAATAATAATCGTAAATTTAGCATAAGTTCTAATCCATACTGATATTGAAAAAAATCAGCAAAATTTTCTATGTTTTTAGAACTAATCCGCTTCTTATAAAAAAGTTTAGTTAATTTTTTTAACATTTAAATAGCCTCCCTTAAAATATAATTATATTTTTCTAATGTTGTTGTTGTATTTACGCAAAAAGGATTAATAAATAACAAGTATAAAAAAAATTATATCATAATTTACATAATTTTTCAAATTTTTAACAATGTGATTCTGAACGTAAAAATTACAAATATTGTAGGAGTGCCATTGGTCGTTCGCTATTCGAAGGAAATATAAGAAGGGCGTTTTGCTAAGTGAGTCTTCTTTTTCTACGCAATTAAAAACCCAACTATAAATAGCTGTGCCTTCAATTTTATAAACTCTTATAGAGCTTATTTTCATTTTACTATTTTTCTATAATAAAAACACGATATTTGTGATGCCAAAAATATCGTGTTTTATTGTTGCTTAAATTATCTAATTATGCATATTGCTATTACAATTATTCCAACTATCACTCTATATATTGCAAATCCTTTAAAACTTCCTTTTTTCAAATATTCTAATAAGAATTTTATAACAATTATTCCCACTATAAAACTCATTATTACACCCATTGCAAAAGCTATTATGCCTGTCATATCTGCTATTGAAAAGAATTCTATAAAATCTTTCAATTTAAATATTGTTGCAGCCAAAACTATTGGTGCAGAAAGCATAAAAGAATATTTTGCTGCTGACTCTCTTTTTACTCCCATAAGTCTTCCTGTTGTCATTGTTATTCCTGAACGTGATACACCTGGTATAAATGCTAAACTTTGAGAAAGTCCTATTAAAAATGTTTGTTTTAATGTCATGTTTTTATATTCTGTTTCTGATTTGCATTTTTTATCTACAATATATAAAATTATTCCCATTATAATTAAAGCAATTGCAATTATTATTGGTTTTGTTAATATGCTCTCAGCATATTTATCTAATATAAATCCTATTATACCACCTGGTATTGTTGCCAAAACAATATACCAAAACATTTTTCCTTCAGTTGTTTTTTTCTTTTTTACTAATTGATTAAATCCACCTTTTATTAATTCAATCCAATCCTTGAAAAAGAATATTCCTATTGCAAGTAGTGTTCCAAAATGCAGAGCCACATCAAATGACTCTGGAATATCCCAATTAAAAATCCATGGTATTAGAAATAAATGTGCAGAACTTGAAATTGGCAAAAGTTCTGTAAGTCCTTGAACTATTCCTAAAATTGTTGCTTGTAATATTGTCATTTTATTCCTCCTTTAGTGCAAATTGTAATTTGCTTTGCAAATTACAATAGTGAAAAACTAAAAGTGAATAGTGAATAGTAA
Organism: uncultured Clostridia bacterium; assembly: GCA_944392485.1. Taxonomy (GTDB): domain Bacteria; phylum Bacillota; class Clostridia; order TANB77; family CAG-508; genus CAG-452. Next base: position 29,537 of record CALXWO010000012.1, read on the forward strand.
ATGAAGATTTTTTGTTGAAATCAACAAAAAATCAACAAACGTTTTTAACTCTTCACTCTTAACTCTTAACTTTTAACTGTAATTTGTAGGGATTTATCCCTACAAATTACAGTTTTTCTAGTGTTTCTTTAATATATTTTGCAGCAGTATTTGGTGCTACTTTTCCTGGCAATCCTTGTGCATATATTACTTTAATTCTATTCTTTTCTGCCTCTTTTAAGTCTATTCCTCCTGGCTTTGATGCAAGTTCTATTATAATACAATTATTGTTATTTTCTTTTAATATTTTTAATTCCCTTTCTTTTAAAATTATAGATGGTATTGTATTAAAAATTATATCATATTTATTTTTTAATGCATCACTTAGATTACTTAAATAAATGTCTTTATATCCAAGCAATTTAATCCATGCTATATCTTTATCTTTTCTGGCAACAGCACTAACATTTGCTCCTAATGATTTTAATATTTTACACAAGGCCTTCCCTATTCTTCCAAATCCTAAAATCAGGCAATTACTATTATTTATAGTAATTGCTGTATTCTCCATAGCAGTTTGAATTGCACCTTCTACTGTGGGTATAACATTTAATATTGTAAAAAACTCATTTTCCATTAAATCTACAATTTTTATATTATTTTTTGTTGCTAAATCTCTTACATTTTGTTTTATTGCTCCTGCTACAAATGTTTTCTCTTTTATATTTTTAAATAGTTCGTCTATTAATATTTTTTTATCACTATGTGGAGCATTAATAAATATTCCATCTTCAGACAATGGTATTCCGCTTATTATTATTCTGCACTCTTTAACTGCTTCTCTAATGCTTGAACATTTTTTTATTTTATCTTTTAAAAAAATGTGATTTTCAAATCCAAGAGATTTCACTTCTTTTTCTGAAGACAACAATTCTGCAAATTTTGCTATTCGTAAGTCTCCGCCTACAACACAAATTTTATCACTCTTATCCAAAATTATCACTCTCTTTTCTATATATCTATTAGATATTATTTTAGACTGATAATTTTATGATAAATTAATTTGATTTTTTGTTGTTTTTCTTTTCTTTTTTATTTAAAAAATTAGTTAAATTATATGTATTATCTAGATAATCTGATATTACTTTTTCTTTTTTACTTTCTATATATTTTACTTCTTCTGGCTCTTCTATCATTGATTTTATTGGTAAAAAAATTGGTTCATCCATTGCCTTTTTATAAAATTCGTTGTTAATTTGGGTTGATTTATTTAAAAACATTGCAGCTTTTACTTTGTTGTTTTTTATCATACTTATTTTTGCTAATTGATAAAATGATTTGCTTTCTGTTTCTCCATACATACTTTGCATAAAATATTTTTCTGCTTCGTTTATGTCTCTATATAGCAATGCTATTTGTCCTAATCTATAATATGAATTATAATAATTACTATTTAAATTACAACATTCAGAAAAGCATTTTTTTGCTATTGAAAATTCATTTATCCTAGAATAAGCTATTCCTAAGTTATAATATAAATCTGCATTTTCTTTATTATATTTAACTGCATTTGTATATACATTTATTGCATCTTTAAAGTTTTCTTTTTCTAATAATAAATCTCCTAATATTAGACTTGCACTACACATATCTGGCTTTGTTTTTAATAGTGTTTTTAACATTTCTATTGCTTCATCTTTTTTGCCTAAATCAATTAATAGCTCTGATATTTTGAAATATGATTTATAGTCATTTTGTCTTATATCTAACACTTTTACATACTCATCTATTGCTTTTCTCATTCCGCCTTCTTCTTTATATATTTCTGCAAGCATTTTGTGACCATAATAACTTTTATCATATTTTGTTACCAAATTAAACAATACATCTTTTGCTTTTTTTCTGTTTTTAAATATTAATAAAGACTTTGCTATAATTATTGAAAGCATCTCACTAATATTAATGTTTTTGAGTTCTAATATTATTACTGCTATAGGCAAAATAATGCATAAAATATAGCTTAATATTGTAAAAAATACTCCATTTAGTATGCTAAACATAATTTGTAATAAATTAACTAAAATACCTATTGCTTGGCATATAATAATTACTAAATACATTGTGTCATTTTTCTTTATTAATTTAAATAAAAAAATATATGCAAACAACAAAAATGAAAGTAAAGTAAAAATTATTTTTCCAATCATTTATTTACTCCTTAATTATTAAACTTTAAATCATAATTTTCTATTGCTTTTTTTATTATATTTTCTGCTTCTACTCTTCCTAAAACTTTTTCTACAACTGTTTCTTTTTCTTCTAATTGTTTATATACTTCAAAAAAATGCATAATTTCTGATGATATATGATTTGGAAGTTCTTCTATATCTTTATATATATTTAAAAATGGATCTTTTTTAGCAACAGCTATAATCTTTTCATCATTTTGTTCAGAATCTATCATGGTAATTACACCTATTGGATAGCATTCTACCAAAGTCATTGGATCTATATTTTCTTGGCATAAAACGAGAACATCTAATGGATCATTGTCATCTGCGTAAGTTCTAGGTATAAAACCATAATTTGCTGGATAATGTGTTGCTGTATACAACACTCTATCAAGTCTTAGTAGTCCTGTTTCTTTATCTAATTCATATTTATTTTTCCCGCCTTTTGTTATTTCAATAACAGAAATAAATTCATCTGGTTTTATTCTTTCTTTGCTAATATCATGCCATATATTCATTATTTTTTCCTCCTCCAAAAATTCGAAGAATTTTTGTATTTTTCTCTTTTCATTCTTCACTGTTTTCTTTTAACATTATATATTTTAATCCATTTTTATAGTAATGTCTATATGAGCAATTAAAAAAATAAAAGTGGATAGTGAAAAATACAAACTTGTCTCTGATTTTTGACTTAGTTTATACTATTATTCACTATTCACTCTTAGTTCTTATTTCTTGCCAAAGGCAAGTTCGTGGCTGGGGTGGGAGGATTCGAACCGCCGCATGCCAGAGTCAAAGTCTGGTGCCTTACCGCTTGGCTACACCCCAATGTTATTTTCAAAAACAACTGGTTAGATTGCTAGTTGTACTTTTGTGGGGTGGAAGATGGGACTCGAACCCACGGCCTCTGGTGCCACAAACCAGCGCTCTAACCAACTGAGCTACATCCACCATTTAAAAAGTACGTATTCTATTTTAAATAATTTTATGAATTTTGTCAATCCCTTTTTTTAAAATAGTGGATGTCAATATTTTAATTTTCTTCTACTCTTGCTAAAATAATTATTCTTTCTTTACTATCGTCTGTACAAGTTGATAAAGTTATTTCTATTGCTCCTTTAGTATCTCTTGTATAAAAACTTGTGTCTTGCTCACTTGTCTGGAATTTTTGATATATTGTATATGTTAATTCTTGCCCAGAATTATCTTTTATTAATATTTTATCTCCTACAGATAATTTATCATTATCTGAAAAGAATTGTCCATTTCTATAATTGTGTCCAATAATTACTACATTGCCTGGTTGATTTAGTTGAGGATTGCTTGGATATAATACTGCAACAGCAGTATTTAAAGAATCTGGTGTAACTGTATCTAAAATAGGCTGTTTAACATTTGTTTTTGGGATTGTTATATAACCTAACATAACAAATCCTTTATAATATGTTTTTTTCTTAACATTATCATTTTGGTTACCTATTCCAGATATGTTATTATCATCTGTAACAGGAGTTCCTTCAACTTGTTCTTCATTGTTTTCTTCTATATTTCTATCAAATTCGGCTATTGCTTCCATTGCATTATCTGAATTTATTTTTGGTTTAATAATATAATTGTAGATTAAAAACCCCACACCTATTATTACCGCTACTATAAGTATAACTAAAAGGATGGTTAATGCATTCCCATATTTACTCATTCTCATGGATAACACCCCCATAAATAGTATCTATATTTATATTATAGCACATAACAAATAATTTTTATAGTTTATTCACAAATTTTTGTTCCTAATTTTTTCCCTCCGATTAAGTGAAAATGTAAATGCTTTACCTCTTGTCCTCCGTCTTTTCCGCAATTTACTATAACTCTAAAACCATTTTTATCAATATTTTCTTGCTTTGCAATTTTATTTATTACTGTATAAATTTTCCCTACTAATAATTCGTCTTCTTCTTTTATCTCTACAACAGACTCTATATGTCTTTTTGGTATTACTAATATATGAATAGGTGCAACTGGATTAACATCTTTAAATGCTATTATTTCCTCATCTTCGTATACTATACTAGATGGTATTTCTTTTCTAATAATTTTACAAAAAATACAATCTTCCATTTTACATTCTCCTTTATTTTTATTTTTTATATTAACTAATTTATTCTAGTATTGCCTTTATTCTGCGTACCCCAGCTGATGATGATTCTTCTTTTTTTATTCTAAAGTGTCCTAGCTCACTAGTATTTTTTACATGTGGCCCTCCACATAATTCTATAGAAATATTACCAATTTTATATACTGTAACAATTTCTCCGTATTTATCTATAAACATTGCTTCCGCACCCATTTTAAGTGCTTCTTCTTTTTTCATTTCTAATCTCTCTACTGGTATTGCCATTTTTATATATTCATTTACTAAGTCTTCTGTTTTTTTCTTTTCTTCGTCAGTCATTTTAGTAGGATGTGAAAAGTCAAACCTCATTCTTTCGGCTGTTATATTGCTTCCTTTTTGATGTACGTGCTCTCCTAAAACTTTTTTTAATGCAGCATTTAGTAGATGTGTTGCCGTGTGGTATTTTGTTTCCATTTCTCCTGTTGAAGCAAGTCCTCCTTTAAATTTACCTGTTGCACCTTGTCTTGATTTTTCTTGATGTTCTGCAAATTTTTCTTTAAATCCTTGTGTGTCAACCTTTAAATTTCTTTCTTTTGCAAGTTCTTCTGTAAGCTCTATTGGAAAACCAAAAGTGTCATATAACCTAAATGCAATATCTTTATTTATTGTATCTCCTTCAATATTTTTAATAACCTTTTCAAATTCTTTCAATCCATGTTCTAAAGTTTTACTAAATTTTATTTTTTCTGTTTTAAGTGTTTCTAATATACTATTTTTATTTTTTTCTAATTCATTATAATATTTAGAATATTTATTAATTATAAGCAAAGCAAGTTCTTCCTCCCAGTTGCTATTAATGTCTATATTCAATTTTTTAGCATATCTTATCATTCTTCTTATTAATCTTCTTAAAATATAGCCTTGGTCTGTATTAGAAGGTTTTATTCCTGCTTCATCTCCTGATATCATAACTACTGCTCTTATATGATCTGCAATTATTCTCATGCTTCTAGCATTTTCTTTGTCTTCATAAGATAATTTTGAAATTTCTTCAATTTTGTTAATTACATCTTTCCAAACAGAAGATTTATAGTTGTCTGTATATCCTTCAAGTATAGCTGTTACTCTTTCTACTCCTAATCCTGTATCTACATTTTTATTTTTTAATGCTGTAAATTTTCCGTCGTTTTCATGATTATATTGCATAAATACATTGTTCCATATTTCTACCCAATTTTCATTTTCTGGATCAAATACATCAGGTGTCTTTTCGGTGCTTCTCCAATAAAAAATTTCTGTATCTGGTCCACATGGTCCTAAAAGTTCCATGTTAGGCCACCAATTGTGCTCTTCTCCAAGATATGCTATTTTATTTATTCCTAATGATTTCCATATACTAGCAGATTCTTCATCAGCTGGTACAATGTTGTTTCCTTTAAAAACTGTTACAGCTATTTTATCTATTGGAATCTCTAAAACTTTTGTTAAAAATTCAAAACTCCAATTTATAGATTCTTTTTTAAAATAATCTCCTAAAGACCAATTACCAAGCATTTCAAAAAAAGTATGATGTGTTGTATCTCCTATAGAATCTAAATCGTTAGTTCTAAAACATTTTTGAACATCTACCAATCTTTTTCCTTCTGGATGTGGTTCTCCTTTTAAATAAGGAACAAGTGGTTGCATTCCTGCTGTGTTAAAAAGACATGTTGGATCGTTCTCAGGAATAATTGGAGCACTTGGTATAACTTTGTGTCCTTTACTTTCAAAGAATTTTAAATAAGCTTCTTTTAAATCTATATTTTTCATTAAATCATCCTCCAATACTTTACTGTACTATTATACAAATTTTTTATCAGTTTTACAAGTAATATTTTAACAATCAAATAAAGATAAAATGTATTTTTATTTTTTCTAATAGGCAAAGAAGAGGCTTAAATATGCAATTAAAAAAAATAATCACATATTTAAACCTCTTCTTTTTTTGAAATTTAAGGTATTAATTTTATATTTTTTTAGAATGTCGTTTTTGTGCTATTTCTAAGTTAGATATCCTTATTGAATGATTAAAAATTTGTTTTTCTAAAGAATTAATTCTTTTTTGATCTTCTTTTTGCAATTCATAATTAAATGAGTAGCCATCAAATAGTGCAGGAATTTCGTTACTTACCTTGTCTTCAATTATAATTACTGACTTATCTATTTTTTCTACTTTTTTGTTTAGTTCATCTACTGTTTTATTTAAATTGCCTACTACATATATTATTCCATTTTCTCCTTCTACCGTCTCTGTTAGTCTATCTAGTCTTTCTATTATTCCATCTTTTCCTTCTACTGTTTCTGTTAATCTATCTAGTCTTCCTATTATTCCATCTTTTCCTTCTATTTTATTTAATATTCCGT
>CALXWO010000013.1 GCA_944392485.1 uncultured Clostridia bacterium
CAAATTGCGGGCGAACACAGTTCGCCCCTACAGCAAAAACCAAATTTCAAAAACAAAATTTATTCATACAAATTACAGTTTTGTTCTAAATATTAAAATAAATAATTGAATGAAATTTTATATATTTCTATTGATTTTTTAATATTATTTTAATAAACTATATATAAAATGTAAAAAATATATTTTAAGGGGTGTTTGCATGAAAGAGAAAAACGAAAAAGATGAACAAAATTTAGAGACTAAAAAAGAAAAGAAAGTAAAAGACAAAAAAGAGAAGAAAGATCTTCTAAAAGTATTAAAAAAGAAAGAAGTATGGATTTCCGCTATAGTAGGAGCTGTAATAGGTGCACTTATTATTTTATTATTAGTAATATTTGGGGTCTTAGGAAATAGAAATGGCACAGTTGCAACTGTAAAAGGTGGAAAAGTAAAAGAAAATGATTTATATGTAGAAATGAAAAAATATTATCCAATTTCTTATGTGTTAGAGTTAGTAGATAAAGAAATTTTAACACCTAAATATGATTTAACAGATGAACAACTAGACGAAATAAATACACAAGCTGATGAAATATTAAGCACATATGAATTGTATTATGGCTACACAGAAGAAGAATTTTTATCTGAAAATGGTTTTGAAACAAAAGATGATTTTCTAGAATATTTACAATTAGATTACAGAAGAAATTTATATTGTATTGATTATTTTAAAACTTTATTATCAGAAGAAGAAATACAAAATTATTATAATGACAATGTTTATGGAGAAATAAGCACAAAATACATGTTGGTTGCAATTTCTGATGATGTAACTGAAGAAAATGCCTTAGCTACAGCAAATGAAATTATAACAAAACTAAATGCTGGAACAAGCTTTGATGATTTAGAAAAAGAATATGAAGACAAAATAAGTTCAGGAGAAATCAATTTTGATAATTTTAATGAAAGTTCTGCACCAGACGAATATGTAACCACAAGCAAAACATTAGAAAAAGATAAGTTTACAACAACAGCAGTAAAAACAGATAGTGGATACTACATTATATATTGTACAGACAAAAAAGATAAACCTGTATTAGAAGAAGTAGAAAATGACATTGTAGAAGTTTTAGGACAGGATTTGGAGGAAGAAGATAATTATATAAGATATAAAGCTTTAATTAAATTAAGAGAAGATAATAATCTAAAATTTAAAGATAGCAGATATGAAGAACAATACAAAAAATATTGTGAACAAGCTGGAGTAAGCAATGAAGAATAGAAAACTTTCTAGAAAGGGCAATTAAATATTGCCCTTTCTATTTGTATGTGATATAAAAAATATATAATATTTGAAGGAGTAAAATAGTATGGAGAAAAAAGAAAATGTAAAAAAATTGTTAGATTTATTAGACAAAATTAAAGTAACGGACTCAAATAAAGATTCTATTGAAGAAATAAGAGATTTGCTTGTAGATGGTAATATTGCTTCTGCATTGAATAAAATTGAAAACTTAAAGGCAGAAAATGCATTAAAATTGAGGTTACCAAATGAAAAAGCAAAAGAAACAGAAGACTTAGAAGAAGAGCCAGATGATATTATTAACACAGAAGAAGATTTAGAAGATGAAACATCAGAAGAAGAAAAATATCCTAAAATTTTACAAGATAATGAGTTGGAAAAAAAATATATTTCACTTCTACTATTAAATCCTAAATCTATAAGTATGTATTATTTTTTATATGAAGACTGCATGTTTGAAAATCAAAAATTTCTAAACATATATAAAAGTATTTTATTTACAGAAGGTGCTAACTACTCTTCAGAAATAGCAAAAAAAGATTTTAATTTTCCTAAAGAAACAAAAGAATCTGCTGTATTAAAATTAAAACTAAGAAAAGAAGTAGAAGGTAAAAAAATAGATTTTGAAAAGACTTATATGGAATTAAAAAAACTATTTATTTTAAGAAAATATTATAATAAAATTCCAATAAAAGATACACAAGAAAAAATTGCAGAAATAAGAAAATATGAATTATATAATAATATGTCCGTAGAAGAAATAGAAAGTGCAATTAATCAAGTAATTGTTACAGGAAAATTTAAACAAGCAGTATTAAACGAAGATGTAACAAACTTTTTATTAAAAGGAGAAAACAATTTAACAAATGGACTTACTTTTCCTTTTCCAATATTAAATAAAGTTTTTAAAGGAATAAGGAAAGGAGAATTTATGGCTTTTGCAATGCCATCAAACTCTGGTAAAAGTAGATTTACAGTTAATTTGGCAAGCTACCTTGCCTTTGTGCATAAAAAGAAAGTTTTGGTAGTATCAAACGAAATGTCAGAAGAAAAAATGAAATTATGTTTAATTACAACTATATTAAACAACCCAGAAATACAGAAGTTACATGGTCAAATTTTAACAAAATCAGAAGGAGAATTACTAGAGTTTAAATTTAGACCAGATAATCCTAAATTAGCAAAAGTTGACGAAAATGGTTTTGTAATTCAAGAAGAAAAAGAAAGTAGAAAACAATTTGTAGAAAGACTTGCAAAAATTTCTACAGAATTTAATAAAACAATTAAAGCAACAGATTGGCTTAATAAAGAAATAAATAATTCTATTTATTTTATAAATATAACTGATCATACAAATGATGAATTAAAAAAGGTTATAACAAATTATTATTATAAAGAAAAAATAGAATATGTTTTTTATGACACGCTAAAAACAGATACACAAAATATTGGAAATAGCGAAGAAATTAAAAAAACTGCAACAATAATATCTAATCTTGCTCAAAATTTAAATATGTTTATAGGTTCAACACTACAGCTCTCAGAAACTACAACGTTACCAATAAATTTAAGTATAAATGATTTGTCAGTAAGTAGAACTGTAAAAGAAGTTTTAGATACACTTTGTTTATTAAAACAAATTTCAAATAAAACATACAAAGATTATGAATATTCATTAGAAGAAGTAGACACGAAATTTTATGACTTAAAAGAATATAAAGATCCAGATGTAAGATATTATGCCTGTGTAGTAGATAAAAACAGAGCAGGCTCTAAGCCAAAAGTTTTATTTAAATTAAATTTAGCATATAACTCATGGGAAGAATTAGGTTATTTAAGACTAAAAGATGAATCTAATATAAAATAATATTAACAAAAATAAAACCTTCAACATATTATAAATTAAAAGTTGGAGGTTTTTATTATGAATAATTATGAAATTATGATGAATGGTAATGTAAAAATAGGAGAATATGCACCAGAATTTGAGGCAACAACAACAATGGGAAAAATAAGTTTAAGTGATTACAAAGGAAAATGGGTTGTGCTTTTTTCGCACCCACGGAGATTTTACACCTGTTTGTACAACAGAATTTATTGCATTTTCAAAAGCAAATACATATTTTGAAAAATTAAATACTTGTCTAATTGGACTTAGCATAGATAGTACTAGTTCACATCTTGCATGGCTTTACGATATTTATTTAAAGACAGGAATAAAAGTTCCTTTTCCAGTAATAGCAGATAGAAATGGAGAAATTGCAAGAAAATATGGGATGATAGCAAATAGTATAAGTTCAACTAAAACTGTAAGAAATGTATTTATAATAGACGATAAAGGAATTATAAGAGTTATTTTAGTTTATCCATTAAATGTTGGAAGATGTGTGCCAGAAATTTTAAGAATTATAAAAGCACTTCAAATAGCAGATTGTAATAATGCTTCAACACCTGCAAATTGGAGACCTAAAGATCCAATTATTATATCATCACCAAATACATTTGAAGGTTTGCTAAAAAGAAACAAACAAATAGAAGAGAATAAAAATGGAATGAGTTGGTATTTAAGTTTCGAAAATGCAAAAGAATGTAGTAATAAAATTCAGAATAAAGAAATTAAAAAAATAGAAGGAAAAAAATAGAAAAGTATACATAAATATTGCAAAAAGTAAACTGTTGATATATAATTAATAAATCAAACATATTACCATAAAAAATAATTTTTTAATGGAGGTTATTTATGGGAAACAAATGTAAAATGTATGTGGATATTATGGCATGCAATCCGGAAGTTACAGGTTCATGTTTTTTATGTGTTCTTAAACTTCCAGATCGGCAAACTATAAAATTCATAGTGGATTGTGGACTTTTTCAAGAAGAAGAGTATTTTTGCTTTAACAATGATTTTCCTTTTGAATGTGACAACATTGATTTTATGTTATTAACTCATAATCATGTTGATCATACGGGAAGAATACCTCTTTTATATAAAAAGGGGTTTCGGGGTAAAATATACACTTCAAAAACAACCAAAAGTCTTCTTCCATTAGCCTTAAATGATAGCTATAAAGTTCTTTCAGAGATTTATAAAAGAAAGAATTTAAAAAGGCTATATGAAGAAAAAGATGTAGATATGGCATTAGAATATGTTGAAGGAATAGAATTCAACAAAAAAACAAATGTTACACCAAATATAGATATTACATTTTTAGAAAATGGACATCTATTTGGTGCAGCTATGATTTTAGTTGAAATCTCATATCCTGACCAACAACCAATTAATCTTTTATTTACTGGCGATTACAATAACAAAAATTACTTTTTCGAAATAGGAGATATACCAAAAGAAGTTAAAGACCTAAGATTGTCAGTAATAATTGAATCCACATATGGTGATATGTCTGTAAAAGAAGTTAATAATGATTTCTTCCAAAAAAAGGTAATTCAAGCAGTTTCCGAAAGAAAAACTATAATTCTTCCTGCATTTTCGTTAGGAAGATCTCAAGAAGTTTTATTAGAGATTAAAAATCTACAAGATTCAAATGTGTTAGATAAAAATATTCCTATTTACTTTGATGGGAAACTAGCACATGCTTATACGAGAATACTTTTAAATTTTGAAATAAAAGAATTCTTGCCAAGCAACTTGACTTTTGTAGATTCAGAAATTAGAGAAACTCTTTTAAATACTGAAGATACAAAAATTATAGTTACAACCTCTGGTATGGGAACATATGGACCAGCTCAAGTTTATATACCTTATTTTATTTCAAAAAAACAATCTCTTATTCTTTTTACAGGTTATACTGCAGATGGTACCTTAGGACAAGAACTTAAGGAAGCAAAGCAGGGTGACTTTGTAAAAATAGGAGGCTTGGTATGTAAAAAAAATGCAGATGTAGCTTATTGCAACCAATTTTCTGCCCATGCAAAACAAGAAGAGTTAATTGAATTATTAAATAAATTTAATAATTTAAGATCTGTTCTAATTAATCATGGCGAAAAGCATAAAAAGCAAATATTCGCAGAAAAAGTTTTAGAAACAATAAATGTCCATAATGTAGCTATACTAGACAGAGAGTATTTCTTTAGAATAGGAAGCTTCGGAATTATAAAATCATTATCAACTAAATTTTAAACTATATTCCCATAATAAAGGCATCAAAATATTTTGATGCCTTTAATCTTTTTTATTAACTTTTTAAAATATATTGAAAATTTATTTTGCTAATAATATAATGTGAATATAATTATAAATGGGAGGTAATATTATGCCATTAGTAACAACTAAAGAAATGTTTAGAAAATCTATGGAGGAAGGTTTTGCAATTGGCGCATTTAATATAAACAATATGGAAATAATGCAAGGTATTGTAGATGCAGCTCAAAAACAAAATTCACCAGTTATTCTGCAAGCATCAAGTGGAGCAATAAAGTATGCTAGAATAAATTACATAATGAAGATGTTGGAAGCAGCAGTAGAAGAAACAACTATTCCAATCGCAATACATTTAGATCATGGAGCAGATTTTGAAATATGCAAAAAATGTATAGATGCTGGATTTACTTCTGTAATGATAGATGGATCTAAGTATAGTTTTGAAGAAAATATAGAAATTACAAAAAAAGTAGTTGATTATGCACATTCAAAAGGTGTAGTTGTAGAGGCAGAATTAGGGCAACTTGCAGGAATAGAAGATGATGTTAACGTATCGGAATCTGACGCAAAATATACAGATCCAGATCAAGCAAAAGAATTTGTAGAAAGAACAGGTTGTGATTCTTTAGCAATTGCAATAGGAACAAGCCACGGTGCATACAAATTTAAAGGTGAAGCAAAATTAAGAATGGACATTTTAAAAGCTGTAAAAGAAAAAATACCTAATACACCAATCGTTTTACATGGTGCATCAACAGTTATTCCAGAACTTGTTGAAACATGCAACAAATATGGAGGAGATATACCAGGTGCAAAAGGGGTTCCAGATGAAATATTACATGAAGCAAGTGTTTCTGGAGTTTCAAAAATAAATGTAGATACTGATTTAAGGCTAGCTTTTACATCAGAAATAAGAAAGACATTATCAGAAAACCCATCAGCTTTTGATCCAAGAAAATACCTAACACCAGCAAGAGAAAAAATAACAGAAATAGTAGAACATAAAATAAAAGATGTATTTGGTTCTTCAAATAAAGCATAAATTTTAGTAATAAAAAACTAGAACATATCCAGTATGTTCTAGTTTTTTAAAGTTCTTCTTATTCTTATTTCTGCCTCTTTTTTAGCTATGTCACGTCTTTTATCATAAAGCTTTTTACCTTTACCTATGCCTAATTCTATTTTTATGTAATTACCTTTAAAATACATAGAAATAGGAATAAGGGAATAACCTTTTTGTTTTATTAATCCAACTAATTTATTAATTTCTCTTTTATTAGCTAATAATTTTCTATCTCTTAGAGGATCTTTATTATATATATTTCCAAATTCATAGGGACTTATATGTAAATTATGAATATATAGCTCGCCATTTTTAATAGAAGCATAACTATCTTTCATATTAACTTTTCCGTTTTTTTATTGATTTTATTTCTGTACCAGATAAAACTATACCTGTTTCTAATGTATCTTCAATTGTATAGTTATGTCTAGCAGTAGGATTTTTTGAAACTATTTTTTGCATTAGTTATTCAACCTCTTTCTACAAATATATTAAATTATAACACAAAAAGCTTATAAAAAGAATAGGAAACAAAATGTTTTCTATTCTTTTAAAATTTTAAAAATATGTTTATTAATGTTGATTTTTATTTTGTGACATATAATATAAGACAAGTGCAATAATAATAAGGGCAGCTATTGCTACTACAATCCAAATCCACATAGAATTTTCATTAGTACTTGTATTTACATCATCTGACATATCAATAGGTGTATTTACAATATCATTTCCAGCACTTTCTATAGCACCTTCAGTTTCTACAACATCATTACTTAAATTATTTACTGCATTTTCAGTTGTATTTTCTGCATTTTGAATTCCGCTTTTTACATCATTTGCAAGATTTTGGGAACCATCTACAACAGAATTTGTTGCACCATTTAATGTATTTTTTACTTCATTTCCCATATCTGTTGCAAAACATAGAGTAGATATAGATAGAAGAACACAAAATATAAATAATATAATTAAATATGACTTTTTCATTTTTACCTCCTTGTATAATAGTCTATTTTTTGAAATATAATTATATTATTCATATTTTGTAAAAAAATATTCATATAACATAAATAAAACTAGTTTTTATATAAAATAAAAAAGATTTTGCATTAGCAAAACCTTTATATATTAACTGTATTATTTACATTTTAACAATATTGCTACAGCTAAAAGAATTAACAGAATTCCAATTACTATAATAATTATTGATAAAATATTTTCCGCATTTAAAAAGTCTTCATTTGAATCTGTTGTTACTGATGTAACTCTTTGATTCATTTCTTGAGCAGTATTAGTGTTTTCTGATATTGCATTTTCGTTAGCTTCGTTTAAATTATTATTATCAGAATTAACATTTTCATTATTAACTGAATTTACTGTATTATTTTCAACTGTAGAAGAACTAGTATTATTATAATCTGAAGTTAATAAATTCATGTTTATATTAGTAGCACTTACAAATGTTACTAAAAAAGTAAAAATTAAAATAAGTGAAATTAGTAATTTAATATATTTTTTCATTTGAATTCACTCCTTAGAAATTAAAATTTTATCAATATAATAATACACAAAAAAAAATAATTTGTCCAGAAAAATGATATGATTTTAATTCTATTGTTTTTTTAAAAAATATATAGTAAAATATAATTCAAATATATTTAAGAGGAGAGAAGGAAATGAAGAATATTTTAAAAATTACTTTAATTTTTATAGTTTTATTATCTTTTTCGATAATAGTTAATGCAACAGATATATCAAACATGTCAACTTCAGAATTAGAAAATTATATACAAAATGAAACTTCTATTGATACAACAAATTTGGATATTGCAGAACTTAGTATAATGTATGACGAGATAACTAAAAATTATACAAACCAAGATATAGCAAATATTATAGAAGAAAATAAAGATAAAATAATAGAAGATACTGGAGTTGATGAAGAAACATTAAGTACAGCGACAACAATTTTACGTTCTTTAGATACTGAAGAAACAAAAAAGATACTAAAAGAAGATTTAAATATTGATCAAATGCAAGAAAAATTAAAAAATGGATATACAATTGATGAAGTCGTAAAAGAGATGGAAGAACAATTAACATTTCAAAATAAAATTTCAATTCTTTTTAAATTATTATTAGCAAGTAGTATAGTAAAAACATTTTTAATAGTATCAGGAATAATTCTAGTATATAAAATAATAGTAAGATGGAAAATATTCAAAAAAGCTGGAAGACACGGTTGGGCAGCCATTGTGCCAGTTTATAATGAGATAACATATTTAAAAGTTTCAAATTTAAGCGCATGGTGGATTTTAATACTTATAATACCGGTTATTGGTTGGGCAATATATGGAATAATAAAAATCATATCAAACTTTACACTTGCAGACGCATATGGAAAGGGCATATTATTTGGATTTGGATTATTAATATTTGAAATAATTTTTGAAAGTATATTGGCATTTAATAAAAATATTAAATATGTTGAATATGCAGATTAAAAAACTAATAAAAAAAGAGCATGTATAAATTGTACATGCTCTTTTAAAATTTTCACTTTATATTTTGTAATAAATATAGGTTTGCTATTTAAAACGAGGCAATAATTTGATATAATATAACTTAAAAGTTTAGTATAACAAATACAAAATAGAAGGAGACTTACAATGTTTAAATTAGTATCAGAATATAAACCGACAGGAGATCAACCTCAAGCAATTGAAAAATTAAGTCAAGGAATAAAAGAAGGAAAAAAATTTCAAACATTACTTGGAGTTACAGGTTCTCGGAAAAACCTTTACAATGGCAAATATAATACAAAAAGTGCAAAAGCCAACACTTGTGCTAGCACATAACAAGACTCTTGCAGGGCAGCTATATTCAGAATTTAAAGAAATGTTTCCAGAAAATGCTGTTGAGTATTTTGTATCATACTACGACTATTATCAACCAGAAAGCTATATTCCTCAATCAGATACATATATAGAAAAAGACTCTTCTGTAAATGATGAAATCGATAAATTAAGACATTCTGCAACACTTTCTTTGTTTGAAAGAAAAGATGTAATAATAGTTGCGTCTGTTTCTTGTATATATGGCCTTCGGAGACCCAGAAGATTACCAAGAATTAATGATGTCTTTAAGACCTGGGATGCAAAAGGCAAGAAATGAGGTAATGAAAAAATTAGTAGATATGCAATATACAAGAAATGAATTGGATTTTAAAAGAGGAACTTTTAGAGCAAAAGGCGATATACTAGAAATTTATCCATCAAATCAAGAAGAAAGTGCACTAAGAATAGAATTTTGGGGAGACGAAATAGAAAAAATAGCTGAAATAAACCCTTTAACAGGAAAATCAATAGGCATTAGAAAACATGTTTTAATTGCTCCTAATTCACATTATGTTGCATCTGAAGGAAAATTAAAACATGCAATTGAAACAATAGAAGAGGAATTAAAAGAAAGAATAGAATATTTCAAAAGTCAAAACAAACTAATAGAGGCTCAAAGAATAGAAGAAAGAACAAATTTTGATATTGAAATGTTAATTGAAACTGGCTTTTGTCAAGGAATTGAAAACTATTCTAGACATATTAGTGGTAGAAAGCCGGGTTCACCTCCATATACATTATTTGATTATTTTCCAAAAGACTTTTTACTTTTTATAGATGAATCACATGCAACAATTCCACAAGTTAGAGCAATGCATAATGGAGAT
Organism: uncultured Clostridia bacterium; assembly: GCA_944392485.1. Classification (GTDB taxonomy): domain Bacteria; phylum Bacillota; class Clostridia; order TANB77; family CAG-508; genus CAG-452. The sequence continues at coordinate 10,229 of CALXWO010000013.1, forward strand.
AGAGCAAGAAAAGAATCATTAGTAAAATATGGTTTTAGATTACCATCTGCTTTTGATAATAGACCACTTAAATTTAATGAATTTGAGCAAAGAATTAATCAATGTATATTTGTTAGTGCAACACCAGCAGAATATGAAAAAGAACATTCTTCTCAAATTGTTGAACAAATAATAAGACCTACAGGATTATTAGATCCAAAAATTGAAGTAAAACCTGTAGAAAATCAAATAGATGATTTAATTAATGAAATACGAATAAGGGCAGAAAAGAAAGAAAGAGTATTAGTTACAACTCTTACAAAAAAACAGGCTGAAGACTTAACTGCTTATTTAAAAAGCTTAGATATTAAAGTAAATTATATGCATTCAGATACTAAAGCACTAGAGAGAATGGAAATAATAAGAAATTTAAGACTCGGAGAGTTTGATGTTCTTGTAGGAATAAACCTTTTAAGAGAAGGATTAGATATACCAGAAGTATCACTTGTTGCAATATTAGACGCAGATAAAGAAGGTTTCCTTCGTAGTGAACGTTCATTAATACAAACAGTGGGTAGGGCTGCAAGAAATTCTGAAGGTAAAGTTATAATGTATGCAGATGAACTAACAGAAAGTATGGAAAAAGCAATATCAGAAACAAACAGAAGAAGAGAAATACAGGAGAAATACAATAAAGAACATAATATTACACCACAAACTATTAAGAAATCAGTAAGAGATAGTATTAAAGCAACAATTGTAGAAGATGTCTCAAGCAAATATGAGGTAAATAAGGATGAATCTATAGAAGATATAATAAACAAATTAACAGATGAAATGTTAAAACATGCAGCTAACATGGAATTTGAAAAAGCAGCTGAATTAAGAGATAAGATAAAAGAGTTAGAAGGCTTGATATAATTGATTTATATGTAAATATATGCTATAATTTACATATAACAACCTTAAAGGAGGGAAAGTTATGGAGGATAATTCTTGGGGAATTACCCGGGGATTTATTCTTCCCGATGGTGAAATCGCCAAAAATGGTACCCGGCATGAAGATATAGCACTTTCTTATTTAAGCGAACATAAGGGATTGCTAAAAAAGTTTGATGAGTACCATGGCGATATTTGTGACTTTATGGTTTTTGAGCTTGGGGCTTTAAAAGTTGGTTGTAACGCTAGAAACCCCAGGGTAATAACCTATAAAGAACGCAAAGACCTACCGGAAGACTTCTGGTTTTACATCGAGTACTATCAGTCGAAAGGCTATAGAATTGATGCACTATAAACCAGAAAAAAAGGAGGAGAGCCTAAAAGCTCCCCTCGTTTTTTGTAAACATATATTGACACACAAAACTTATGTTTGTATAATAGTATGTATACTTTATGTATTGGGGGACAATAATGAATGATAATATTATAATAAAAGGTGCTAAAGAGCACAACTTAAAAAATATAAATTTAACTATACCAAGAGATAAATTAGTTGTAATAACTGGTCTTTCTGGATCAGGAAAATCTTCTCTTGCATTTGATACTTTATATGCAGAAGGGCAAAGAAGATATGTGGAAAGTTTATCTAGTTATGCTAGACAGTTTTTAGGGTTAATGGAGAAACCTAATGTTGAATCTATAGAAGGACTTTCTCCTGCTATTTCTATAGACCAAAAGACTACGTCTAAAAACCCACGTTCTACAGTTGGAACAGTAACTGAAATATATGATTATATACGTTTGCTATATGCAAGAATTGGTGTACCTTATTGTCCAAAATGCGGTAAAAAAATAGAAAAACAAACAATTGATCAAATAGTAGATTCATTATTAAAATTACCAGAAGGAACAAGAATACAAATTTTAGCTCCAATAGTAAGAGGTAGAAAAGGAGAATTTACAAAATTATTAGAAGGATTTTCAAAAGAAGGTTTTGTTCGTGCAAGAATAGATGGGGAAGTTGTTGAACTAACAGATGATTTACAAATAGATAGAAAGAAAAAACATAATGTTGAAATTATAGTTGATAGATTAGTTATAAAAGATAGTATTCGCAGTAGATTAACTGAAAGTGTTGAAACTGCCTTAAAATATGCAAATAACCTTGTTTTGGTAGATGTAATATATGTAGGAGAAAGTGCCTCAATCAAGCAAAAAACTCATGAAGAAATCCTATTTAGTCAAAATTATGCATGTCCAGACTGCAATATAAGTTTTGAAGAGTTAACACCAAGAATGTTTTCTTTTAATAATCCATTTGGTGCTTGTCCAACCTGTACAGGTATTGGATACATAATGAAAATGGATGAAGATTTAATAATACCAGATAAGAACAAAACCTTATATGACGGCGTAAAAGCATTTGGAGCAAGTACAATGAAAAGAGGAGACACCATGGCAAAGATGTATTTCGAAAGTATTGGTAGGCACTATGGTGTTGATATAAAAGTTCCAATAAAAAAATTACCTAGAGAATTTCTAAATAAAATACTTTATGGAACTGGAAATGAAAAAATAGATTTTGAATATGAATCAGCTGCAGGAATAAGAAAATTTACAGCGCCTTTTGAAGGAGTAATACCAACTCTTGAAAGAAGATATAGAGAAACAAAATCACAAGGAATGAGAACATTTTATGAAATGTACATGACAAACAGTCATTGTGATGATTGTAATGGTGCAAGATTAAAAAAAGAGAGTTTATCTGTAAAAGTTGGAGATAAAAATATTTATGAATTAACAAATATGTCTATTACAAAAATAAAAGAATATATTTCTAACTTAAAATTAACAAAAACTGAAAGTTTAATATCGGAACAAATAATAAAAGAACTAGATAAAAGATTACAATTTTTAATTGATGTTGGGTTAGATTATTTAACTCTTTCTAGATCTGCAGGAACACTTTCTGGCGGAGAAGCACAAAGAATTAGGCTTGCAACTCAAATAGGATCTGGTTTAACAGGTGTTTTATATATATTAGACGAACCAAGTATAGGACTTCATCAAAGAGATAACGATAAGCTTTTAGAAACATTGAAAAAACTAAGAGATTTAGGAAATACTTTAATTGTAGTAGAACATGATGAAGACACAATGTATGCAGCAGATCAAATAATAGATATTGGACCTGGTCCAGGTGTTCACGGAGGAAAAGTAATAGCTCAAGGAACAAGTGAAGAAATTAAAAAAATTTCAGAATCTATTACTGGACAATATTTAAGTGGAAAAAGAAAAATACCTGTTCCTAAAAAAAGAAGAAAACCAAAACCTGTTTCTATTCAAATAAAAGGGGCATGTGAAAATAATTTAAAAAACTTGGATATAAAAATGCCACTAGGCGTATTTACTTGTGTAACAGGTGTTTCTGGTTCACGGAAAAAGTACTTTGGTAAATGAAGTATTATATAAAAATCTTGCAAGAGAATTATATGGTTCATCTGAAAAAGGTGGAAAATGCAAAGAGATTAAAGGAATAGAAAATATTGATAAAATAATAAATATAGATCAATCTCCCATTGGAAGAACTCCACGTTCAAACCCAGCAACATATACAGGTGTATTTGATTATATTAGAGATATTTTCGCAACAACAAATGAAGCAAAACTAAGAGGTTATCAAAAAGGTAGATTTAGTTTTAATGTTGCTGGCGGTAGATGCGAAGCATGTCAAGGCGACGGTGTATTAAAAATAGAAATGCATTTTTTACCTGATGTTTATGTCCCTTGTGAAGTTTGCAAAGGAAAAAGATACAATAAAGAAACATTAGAGGTTAAATATAAAGGAAAAAACATTTCTGACATACTAGATATGACAGTAGAAGAAGCTTTAGAATTCTTTGCGAATGTGCCAAGAATTAAGCAAAAAATACAAACACTACATGATGTAGGATTAGGATATATTAAACTTCGGACAACCTTCTACAACTTTATCTGGTGGAGAGGCACAAAGAATAAAACTTGCAACAGAACTTTCAAAAAGGCCAACAGGTAAAACATTGTATATATTAGATGAGCCAACAACTGGTCTACATATTGCTGATGTTCATAGATTAGTTGATATATTACAAAGATTAGTTGATACAGGCAATACAATTTTAGTAATTGAACATAATTTAGATTTAATAAAAACAGCAGATTATATAATCGACTTAGGACCTGAAGGCGGAGAAAAAGGTGGAGAAGTAGTAGCAGTAGGAACACCAGAACAAATAGTAAAAAATGAAAGATCTTATACAGGGCAATTTTTAAAAAAATATTTAGAATAGAGGTAAATGGTAGAAATGGATTTTGCTAGCGCTAGATTAGAAAGCATAAGAATAAATAAATATAGAATAAAACATTTAAAAAACAAAGTTTCAAAAGATTTAATTTTTGAATTTTTAAAATCAAAAGGGGAACTAACTGAAAAATTAAGACTTCTTATCGCCAAATATGAAATGTTAAAAAAAGGTATCTTAAGTAATGATTTTTCAGATTCAGAACTAGGAAAAATAACAAGTGAACAATTAAATAAAATATATGAAGAAATAACAAGTAATGCTAATTTAAATTTTATGAGATTCTACGATAGTTATATGAGAAAAATAGATTTAAAATATAATCAAGAAATTATTGACAATTCGCTTAATGACCTTAAAATTGCTTATTCTACGTATCGCAAATGCCAAAATCCATCTTGGAATTTAACAGAAGGTCAAATAACAGAATCTGAAATGAAAAACTTATATAATATACTTTCACAAAATAAAATAAAAGAACAATCTGAGCAAAAAAAAGATGATAATATTAGATAGAAGGAAGATTTTTTAAAAATCTTCCTTCTATCTAATTGGATTATTTACAATTATTATTATCTTGACGATTATTATTATTATCTATTCTTTCATTTTTGTTATTATTTTTATTTTGCTTATTTTCTTTATTTTTATTTTTTGACATATTAAAGCACCTCCATAAATATTTTTCAATAATATTATTTTCAAATATAAAAAAAATATTCTTGTTAAAATTGTTTAAATTTTAATTTTGATATATAATATTAGAAAAATAATTGGAGGTTTTATGAAAAATCTAGTTAATTTGTTAAAAAAAACTAATAAAACAATTTCTTCAATGGAATCATGTACTGGAGGACTTTTGGCAAACGAAATAACAAACATTAATGGATCAAGCTTAGTTTTTAAGCTTGGATTAGTTACATATTCAAATGAATTTAAAATGTATTTTGGTGTATCTAAAGATACAATTGATAAATATTCTGTTTACAGTAAAGAAGTAGCGGACGAAATGGCATTTATTGTCTCTTCCATTAGCAAATCAGATTATGGTGTTGGAATTACCGGACAGCTTGGAGCAAAAGATCCAAATAATGATTTTGACAATATTAATTTAGTTTTTGTTTCTATTTATGAAAAAGAAAAAAATAAATATTATTCATTTAATATCAATCCAGTAGGAGGAAGTAGAATTGAAAAAAAGATATGTGTTGTTAATTTTGTAAAAGAAAAATTATACGAAATATGTAAGTAAAAAAAATAATAATAGCTATAATATTAATTGTCCATAAGAAAAATAAGATTATATTAATTATAATCTTATTTTTTTGCACATTTATATTATAACTGAATAAAATGTAATATCTAAATTTTAGGAGGTTATAAATGAATTACAATAATTATGAAGAGTATATGAAAAATGTATTAGGATACTCACCATATGTAGAAGAAAATTATACATATACAAACGAACAAGAGGATTTATATACATATACAAACGATTTACCAATATATAAACAAGAACAAGATTTAACAAAATTTTATCCTGAAATATATAAAATGACTTATCCAATGGTTTGTAAAATATGCAATATAAATTCAAACAAAGAATTAACTAATGAATTATTGGAAAATATGATTGATGAAATTTATAAAAACTTAGAACCTGAAGAGGAAGTAAGAACAAAAAATAATTTACCACCTTTAAAAAATGGTGATGTAAGAAATCCAAACTCAAAAGAGTTTGAGATAAATACAAAAGAAACAAGGCACAACAATTCCTTGCTTAGAGATTTAATTAAAATATTAATACTAAAAGAATGGGGTAGACCTAATAGACCTCCAATGAGACCACCATTTCCACCACCAGGAAGACCACCAATGGGTCACACACCTCCAAGACCAAGATATTTTTAAAGAAAAATTGTAATTTGTTTTTGTGATGTGAGAGGTGCGAAGTGTGAGGTGTGTTTTTAGGGTTATGCTACGTAAGGCTTACCCTAATTTCACACTTCCCACATCCCACTTCTCACTTCTCAGGTAAATTACAATTTATATAATTAATCAAGTGAATATTTACCTATTTTTTACATATAATTATAGTACAAGCTACTAAAATGGGGTGTCAGATTGGTAATTGATATAGGATATTTTAATAAAGTAATAAAAAAAATATTTATTGTTTTAATAACACTTTTAGGTATATTTTTATCATTTAAATTAGCTATATTTTATTTACCATTTTTAATAGGATTTATAATTTCTTTGTTTATTGAACCACTAATTAAATTAATAAATAAAAAAACCAAATTACAAAGAAAAACCAGTGCTATTATAGTAATGATTGTTATTTTTAGTATACTTATTAGTTTAATTGTTTTTGCAAGTATTAGTTTAATTACAGAAGCATCCAATTTATTACAGAGTTTGAATTTTTATATTGAAAAAATTTATTTCCAAATACAAAAATACATTAATACATTTGAACTAGATAAAATGGATATTCCAGCTCAAGTTATTACAGTAATACAAAACTCTACTAATAATTTTTTTAGTTTTGTTACAAATTGGATAAGTAATTTTTTAACATCAATTTTACATGGAATTACTTCACTTCCTATAATTGGTATATATGTTGTAATTACTATTCTATCAACATACTTTATATGTGCAGATAGGTTGTTTATATTAGACCAATTAGAACATCATTTTCCCAGAATATGGGTTAAAAAATTTGGAATTTATTTTAGAAAAATAATAACAACTCTTGGAGGATATTTAAAAGCAGAGGTAATTTTAATTTTTATTTCATTTTTAGAAATATTAATTGGATTATATATTTTTAAATTCATAGGATTAAATGTTGGCTATCCACTTCTTGCAGCATTAGGTATAGCATTTGTTGATGCACTCCCAATACTTCGGATCTGGAACTGTAATGATACCATGGGCAATTATATCGGCTGTTAATGGTGACTTAAACCTTGGTATAGCATTATTTGTTTTATATGTAATAGTATTAGTAGTACACCAAATATTAGAGCCTAGAATAGTAAGTGGACATATAGGAGTACATCCTATATTTACTTTAATAGCAATGTATACAGGTTTTAGAATATCAGGACTAATTGGACTATTTATAGGACCAATTGTATTAATAATACTTCAAAATATTTTTGAAACAATGATAGATAATGGAATTGTAAAAACTATTTTAGATAGGAAATAAGTTGAAATTATTAGTATAAAGTGGTATAATATAATTACAAATGGTTTTACCATATTTTATTTGAAAGGAGTCATAACTATGACATTTTTTATTACAAAAGGAAAATTGCTAAAGGCAATAAAAGAAACGGTTTCAAAAAACCGCCGGCTAAGAATAGCTTATCAAATAGCTATTATACAAAATGCACTTAAAGAAGCTCTTGAGTTCTATAAGGATCCAGAAAAATTTATAGAACAAAATCGGTCTATTAAAGGTGACTGGCTAGAAGGTCATATCTTCATTAGACTAGAAAACGGGCCACTTGAAAAAGAAACTCGTTACTGGCTACATGAACTTGGATTTAATAATAATTCCATTGTTGAATTGAAGAATGCAATAATGCTCATAGTAGTCGATAAAAACGAATATGAAAAATTGCTTAAAAATATTTAATATTCGTTTTTTCCCCCAATTTTGGGGGATTTTTTTTGCATTAAAATAACTCCCCCAAAGTTGGGGGAGCAGGAACCTCACATGGAAAGAGAAAGAATTCTCATTAAAGAAATATTGTAGTCTTTACAATAATCTTTTACAATCAAATTATAAAGATCAATGTCTTCTTTTGATGGAATCCATTCATCACCTATAATTGTGGGAATCTTTTCTTTCAATTCGTCATAAAGCCTTTGGTGATAGGCCTTAATAAACTGAATCTTTTGTTGCCGGTTCATGTTCATATTATAGCCTCCTTAAGAATTTAGCAGTAAATTAACTGCTAGAGTTAAAAATATGAATAGATATATTATAACACAAAAAGGGACAACAATCAATTTTAAAAATTAAAAAATAGCAGAAGTTGGAATATAGGTGTCATCCGGTGGATACACATATATATCATCTGCTGGTTTTTCTATTTGTTTTATTTTTTCAACAGCAATAACAGGAATTTCTCCATGATAATTTCCTTTTTCTATTTTACCAGTAATTTCTACCCAAGAATTTTCATCAAAATTCTTAGCATGTTTATAATTGCATAAAAAACCAACTATTAAAGTCTTAGAATTATCACTAACTAACATATCTCTTGCTAAAACAAATTCTGTTTCTTTAAAATCAACTGTCTTATAAACATACCCCGAAAAGCAAATTCTTTTTTCAACATAGTTGTCAATGTTTTCATAAACTGACTTAAGAACATTTGTATAATTTTGCGTAGTTAAATACATTGTATTGTTTTCGTCTAATTTATCTTTTACTTTAAAACTATTGTTATAGATTTTATAAGCAGAAATTAAAAAATATACAATAACACCTATTATAATTAAAATAAGCAAAAATTTAACAATTTGTTTTACATTCAAATTATATATAAACATTTCATCAGTCCTTTCTATAAACTGTAATTTGTTGTTGTGATGTGAGAGGTGTGAAGTGTGAGGTGTGCTTTTTAGGGCTAGGCTACGTAAGGCTTACCCTAATTTCACACTTCCCACATCCCACTTCTCACTTCTCATACAAATTACAATTTATCTATATGATCTTTAATAAATTCTATGTTAAATTGTTGCAATATATGAATGTTCATGATATATTAATAAATTGATAATAAGAATTTTTACAATAAGGAAAGAAGGAATTTGGGTGAGTTTTTTAAATAAAATTTTTAAATCATATAGTGAAAAAGAAGTTAAAAGGGTAATGCCAATTGTTGAAAAAATAAATGGTTTTGAAGAGAAAATATCTAAACTTTCAGATACTGAACTAAAAAATAAAACTACAGAATTTAAGGAGAGATTAAATAAAGGAGAAACTCTTGATGATATTCTTCCAGAAGCTTTTGCAACAGTTAGAGAAGGGTCAAAAAGAGTTCTAGGAATGAGACATTTTGATGTTCAATTAATAGGTGGTATTATTTTGCATCAAGGAAGAATTGCAGAAATGAAAACAGGTGAAGGTAAAACTTTAGTTGCAACACTTCCAGTATATTTAAATGCTCTTACAGGAAAAGGAGTTCATGTTGTAACAGTCAATGATTACTTAGCAAAAAGAGATAGTGAATGGATGGGAAAATTATATAAGTTTTTAGGTTTATCAGTAGGATTAGTAATTGCTGGCATGAATAATGAACAAAAACAAAAAGCTTATAATAGTGATATTACATATGGTACTAATAATGAATATGGCTTTGATTATTTAAGAGATAACATGGTTATCTACAAAGATCAGATGGTTCAAAGACCTTTAAACTATGCAATAGTTGACGAAATAGATAGTATATTAATAGACGAAGCACGTACTCCTTTAATTATTTCTGGAACTGCCGCTGAATCATCTTCTTTATATAAACAAGCAAATGATTTTGTTAAAAGATTAAAAGCAAAAGTCTTAGTTGAAGAAGATGTTAAAGATTCTGAGCAATCAGAAGATAATGAAAAATATGACTACATAGTAGATTTAAAAGCAAAAGCTGCATCACTTACACAAAAAGGAATAAAAAAAGCAGAAGAATATTTTAAATTAGAAAACTTAAACGATATAGAAAACTCAGATATAGTACATCATATTAATCAAGCCTTACATGCTTATGGAATTATGAAAAAAGATATAGATTACATTGTAAAAGATGGCGAAGTTTTAATTGTTGACGAATTCACAGGAAGAATTATGTATGGAAGAAGATATAGTAATGGACTTCATCAAGCAATAGAAGCAAAGGAAAATGTTAAAATTGCTAATGAATCAAAAACACTTGCTACAATTACATTTCAAAATTATTTTAGGATGTATAATAAACTTGCAGGTATGACAGGTACTGCAATGACAGAAGAATCTGAATTTAGAGAAATTTATAATTTAGATGTTATATCAATTCCAACAAACAAACCAATGATAAGAATAGACAATAATGATGTAATATATAAAAATGAAAATGCAAAATTTAGAGCTGTAGTAGAAGATATAAAAGAAAGTCACAAAAAAGGTCAGCCAGTCCTAGTTGGTACTGTTTCAATAGAAAAATCAGAAAAATTAAGCAATATTTTAAAAAGAGAAGGCATTAAACACGAAGTATTAAATGCTAAATATCATGAAAAAGAGGCACAAATTATAGCACAAGCAGGTAAATATGGCGCTGTAACTATTGCAACAAATATGGCCGGACGTGGTACTGATATTATGCTTGGCGGAAACAGTGAGTTTTTAGCAAAACAAGAAATGAAAAAGCAAGGATTTAGTGAAAATTTAATAGAAGAGGCAAATGCACATAATGAAACAACAGATGAGGAAATAATTAATGCTAGAAAAACTTTTAATGAATATGAAAAAAGTTTTGATGAAGAAATAAAAAAAGAAAAACAAAAAGTTATAGAAGCAGGAGGATTAAAAATAATTGGTACAGAAAGGCACGAATCAAGAAGAATTGATAATCAGCTTCGTGGACGCAGTGGACGTCAGGGTGATCCAGGTGAATCTAGATTTTATATTGCACTTGATGACGATTTAATGAAAATTTTTGGCGGAGATATGGTAACTTCAGTATATAATACATTAGGTGCAGACGAAAACATGCCACTACAAATGGGAATTCTTTCAAAAGCAGTAGAAAGTGCACAAAGAAAAGTAGAAGGAAGGCATTTTAGTATTCGTAAACATGTTTTGCAATATGATGATGTAATGAACACACAAAGAGAAATTATTTATAAACAAAGAAAGCAAGTTTTAAATGGAGAAAATATACATGATAATATTTTGAACATGATTAATAGTGTTACAGAAGAAATAGTATCTAATTATATTTCAGATTCTGATTTTAACAAAGAAGGATTTATGCAAGAAATAAAAACAATATTTGGCATTACAACTTTAGATAGTATTAATAATTCTAAAGTAAGTGCACAAAAAGTAATTGATGAACTGAAAGAAAAAGTTCTTGAAAAATATAATAAAAAAGCAGAAGAAATTGGACAAGAACAACTTCAAGAAGTTGAAAGAGTTGTTATGCTAAAAGTTGTTGATCAAAAATGGATGGATCATATTGACGCAATGGACGAATTAAAAGATGGTATAGGACTAAGAGCTTATGGACAAAAAGACCCTGTTGTTCAATATAGAATAGAAGGCTTTGACATGTTTGATCAAATGGTAAATGATATAAAAACTGATGTTGTTAAAATATTGTTAAATATTAACAGAGTACAAAATTTGGAAAGAAAAGAATCTATTAGAATTACAAAACAAGGATTACAAGAAGCAACAGAAAATATTAGAAAAGATATGCCAAAAGAAAGCAAAGAAGTTACACATACACCTGTTGTAAATAATGCTCCAAAAGTAGGAAGAAATGATCCATGCCCATGCGGAAGTGGTAAGAAATACAAGAATTGTTGTGGTAAAAATCAATAATATCAAGGGTTACAGGATATAAACGAATGTAT
>CALXWO010000014.1 GCA_944392485.1 uncultured Clostridia bacterium
TAAATTAATTCTTTTAAAACAATTTCCTCAGCACTATTTTTAAAATTATTCATTAATCTTATCCATTCAAATTGGTTACTTTGTTTTAATATTTCATCAACATTATTAGCTTTAGCTAAGCTTTTAACTATATTTTTCACTTGAACACTTGCTTCTTTATCAATGGCTACAATGTGTTCTGGTAATGTTCCTTCTATCATTAACTCTGTATAATAACCACTTTTATACTTTTTTAGATAGTCAAGCCTTAAATATCCATATTTCCCAATTTGATAATTATCTAAATTATTTTTAATTGCTATATTAGGTATTAAATAATCTTTTTCTTGATGGTATTCTAATTTTTCTCTTAAATTTTCCATACAAAACCTCCTATAAAATTAATCATTTTCAAAATTATAATTTGCATATAATTTGCTCCAATCCATATCAGAATAATCTCTTCCTTGATAATTTAAATAACTATTCTTTTTAATAAATATATTATTTTTATTAGTGTCTGTTTTTAATACTTCAGGACAGCTTGAAATCGGAACTCTTGAAGTTTGTTTTTCAACCCTCCAATTTACATATTCGTTATTTATTTCTGATATAGTTTTTCCTACATAAATTTTGTTAGGCTTATTCTTACCTTGTCTTATTTCTTTAATCAAATTAGCTTTAACAAGTTCTTTGAATGCAGAACATAAAGATTGTTTACCAATATGCAATTTCTTCTCTAAATCGATTCTAGTAAATATTACGAATACATTTTCATCTTCATCATAATAATGAAACTTATTTTGTGAAATATTACTTTTATTTTCATTAGCATAAGACATAGATAATCTGTCACATAAAAGTGCATATAATAAAATTGATGTAGGTTTTAAATCTTTGTATAATTCATTTTCACAAAGATCTTTATTAACACGATAAAATTCAACTATTTTGTAGTCTTCACTTATTTTATGTGGTACAAAAGTTAGCAATGTAAATTCCTCCTAATCCAGTATGGATAAGGGATAGCTATTCTTGAAATTTTTTGGAAATTTTTTTAAGATAAAAAATAATTCTTGAAATTTATTTTTGAAATTTTTTCAGCATTTTAAGGCATTTTATAGAATTTGATAAAATTAAAAACAGGTGCTGTATTGTTACAGACATCTGCTTTTTCTCATTTTAGACTTTTATGAAATTTTTTAAAATTTCTTCAAAAATCTTTAAATATGGTCGGGGTGACACGAATCGAACGTGCTACCTCATGGTCCCAAACCACGCGCTCTACCAAATGAGCTACACCCCGAAATATTAACCTATTTTTTTGACGCTTATAAATAATAACATATTTTATATTGATATGCAAGCAATTTTGATAAAAATGTTTAGATTAATTTTAAAATAGATATAAATATAAGTAAAAATCCAGAAATTATTGACCAAATATTATCTGGAATATTAGTTACGCGATTTATTTTTTTACCAAACAATAAACCAATAGACAAGAATATAAATTGAAAAGTAGCAACAAGTAAAGGAAAAATAAAAGATGTATTTCCCATTACACTATTTCCTATTCCAATACATAAGCTATCTAAAGATAGGGCAAGGCTTAAATATAAAGCTTCCCTTGCTTCTATTTTTTTTGAATTATCTAAATCCGAATTAACGGGATTTTTAATTATTTGAATTGTTATTCCAAGAGACTTAATAAAAAATTTATATATTTTTTTATTTTTACTCGCTCTTGAAATATCTTTTTGCTTAGAGGATGTATTAAAAGCCTGGACTATAATCCAAACTCCCATTAAAAATAAAATTAAAAAACTTAATATATTACAAACAACTGATGAAAAAAAATTATTAATAAGATTACCAATACTTATAGATATACTAGAAAATAACAAAGATGTAAAAAATAATATAATTTTAGCAAAAATAGTAATTTTAGTGTTTTTAATTCCATATGTAATTCCAAGACCTAAAGAGTCAATACTAGAAGAAATTGCAAGTATAAAATAAGATAACAATATCAATTCACCTCAAAACACAGTATACATAATATAATATGTATAAATTTGTATTAAGGTTAAAATTAAAGCGATAGCATTTTGCTACCGCTTGGTCCACCTGGAGGGATTCGAACCCCCGGTCTCGAAGTTCGTAGCCTCGCGCTTTATCCAGCTAAGCTACAGGTGGATTAATAATACCTATATATTATAGCCCGATTGGAAATAATATTCAAGTAAAATAATAAAAATAAAGAATTGATTTTTTTCAATTCTTTATTTTTATTATTAATATATAAACTAATTACTTCTTGGCATTAAACTTATAATTTTTCCAGCAAAATCGCTAAAATTTTGAGATTGCAATATTACTTTTCCGGGACCAACTAATTTTGTTAAGAATAGGCCCTCTCCACCTAAAAAGATATTTCCTAATCCTTTAATTGTTTCAATTTCATAGGAAACACTTGGTTCAAATGCTACAACATTACCGGTGTCAACTTTTAAAACTTCGCCAGATTCTAAAGTTTTTTCTATAGGATCTCCATCTACTTCTAGGAACAACATTCCAGTACCAAAAGCTTTTTGCAATATAAATCCTTCGCCACCAAAAAGACCACTAGAAAGACGCTTTGTAAAAGATACTTTTGTTTCCACAGAATCTTCTGCACAAAGAAATGAATTTTTTTGAATTATTAATCCATTAGGAACAGTATTCATATCCACAGGAATAATATTTCCAGGTACTGTAGTACTAAATGCAACCATAGAATTATCAGCAGTTGCAGTATAGCTAGCCATAAATATAGACTCACCTGAAAAAGCTCTTCCTAAGCTTCTCATTATACCACCGCGGGCATTAGTATGCATTTCTATTCCATTTGATTGATAAGACATTCCGCCAGATTGCGAGTACATAGTTTCGCCTTTATTCAAAGCAACTTCAACAACAGGTACGGTTTGCCCATTAATTTTGTAATCCATATAAACTCCCCCTTTTTACGAGGTCATTATATAGTTTTATAAATATAATTACAACAAATTTTTACATTTTTTTCTTTTTGGAGAGGACTAAATTTAAACTTTAAAAAAAGAAAATTAATCTAAATCTACAGTATCTAAATCTTCTGTAGTAGGCTCTGTTATAATTTTTCCCATATAATCATATCTTGAACCATGGCAAGGGCAGTCCCAGGTTTTTTCTAAATTATTCCAAGAAAGTTCACAACCTAAGTGTTTGCAATAAGGAACTACGGCAAACATTTTTCCTTTTTTATCTTTATATATTCCTAGTTTTTTGCCTTTATAATCTACAACTCCACCACTATCATTTTCTAATTTTTCATAAGATATAATTGGGGCAGAAAATTTGTTAATTGCAAGAGAATAAGCCGATTGCTTAAGCATATTTCCAAACTCCTTACTATTTTTTATTGGCTCTAATCTTGTAGCAGTATAAATACTTTCATATGGGTTTTCTCTCTCTAAAATCTTATCAGAAATAATTTTTGCAGCAACATGAGAAGTAGTCATGCCCCATTTTTTATATCCTGTTGCAACATACATATTAGGAAGAAATTTTGAAAATTCACCTATATAAGGAATTTTATCAAGAGAAACACAGTCTTCTGTCATCCATCTGTATTTTATTTTGGCTTTTGGATAAATAGACTTTATATAATTTTCAATATTTTTATAACTGCTTTCTATGTCCACATCAGTAGCACCTGTTTTGTGACTAGATCCACCAACAATTAATAATTTTTTGCCATTATCTTGCATTGTATTCCTAAAAGATGTAACAGGTTCATCACAAGAAATATACATACCATCAAATACATCGTTTTCTAATTCAACGCCAACAGTATAAGAAGAATCTTGGTACATCTTAATAAAGTACATTCCGGGAAAGTTCTTTATAGGATAATGAGATGCCATAACCAAATATTTTGTAGTAATTTTATATTCATTTACATATACTTCATATGTGTCTTTAATATGTTTTATATCAACAACTTTAGAGTTTTCAAAAATATTTACTCTATTTTTTTCTAAAATAGGAAGTAAAGAAAGTAAATATTTTCTAGGATGAAACTGTGCTTGCCCGGGGAATTTAATTCCCGCTTCAATAGGAAATGGAAGAGGACTATTTGTTACATATTCTGCATTTAAACCTAAAGAGGTTACTGCAGATACTTCGTCAACAATTTTTTGAACATTAGATTTGTTGCATGTATATACATATGAATCTTGAGATACAAAATCACAATTAATATTTTCTTTTTTTATTATATCTGAAATTGTTTTTATTGCATCTTCGTTGGAATCTAAATATCCTTTTGCAGTCTCAAAACCGAAAGAATTTAATAAATAATCATATAAAAGTCCATGCTGACTAGTTATTTTTGCGGTAGTATTTGCAGTAACTCCCATAGCCATTCTATCTGCATCCACAAGGCATATATTTAAACCACATTTAGATAACATATATGCAGTTGAAATTCCTGTAATACCACCACCAATAATTAAAACATCAGTATCCATATTTTCTGAAATTGTCGGGTAATCTGTTTTTTTGGTACTTTTTACCCAATAAGAAGAACTCATAAAAAATCACCAAGTATATTATTAACAAAAATTAAAAAAATATGAATAAAATTGTAATTTGTTTTTGTGATGTGTGAGGTGCGGAGTGTGAGGTGTGCTTTTTAAGGCTAGGCTAGGTGAGGCTTACCCTAATTTCACACTTCCCACATCCCACTTCTCACTTCTCATTCAAATTTCAATTCAATTAATTCCCAATTGCAATTGATTTGTATTAATGATATACTGTCACCAGATAATCAAATGAGAAAAGGATGAATAGAATGGAAGATAATAAAAAGCTAATGGAATTTTTAGAAACCAATAAAAAATCACATTTTTTACAATCACCAGAATGGGCAAAAGTAAAATCAGATTGGAAAAATGAAATGATTGTAATTGAAGAAAATGGAGAAATTAAAGGTACAATGAGCATTCTTTTAAGAAAAGTACCAATTTTTAATAGATATATAATGTATGCCCCAAGAGGTTTTGTATGTGATGAACACGATAAAGAAACATTAAAAAAATTAACAGAAAAAGCAAAAGAAATTGCAAAAAAATATAAAGCATTTATATTTAGAATGGATCCAGACGTGCCAAACACAGACGAAGAATTTAAAAATATTGCAAAAGAACTTGGATACAAAATGAAAGAAAATATAAAAAATATAGACCAAGTTATACAACCTAAATATGTGTTTAGATTAACTTTAACTAATAAAACAGAAGATGAACTGCTTGCCTCTTTCAATCAAAAAACTAGATATAATATTAGGCTTGCAATTAAAAAAGGTGTAACTACAAGAGAAGGAACAAAAGAGGATTTAAAAATATTTTACGATATCATGAAGGAAACAGGATCGAGAGATAACTTTTTTATAAGACCATTATCATATTTTGAGCATATTTATGATTGTATGGGACCAGATCATGTAAAACTAATAATTGCAGAACATGAAGGAACTCCAATATCTGCAGTTTTACCAATAAAATATGGTAATAAAGTTTGGTATTTATATGGTGGCAGTTCAAATAAATATAGAAACTTAATGCCAAATTATTTATTACAATTTGAGATGATGAAATGGGGATTAGAAAATCATTGTGATATTTATGATTTTAGAGGGGTATCTGGTTTTAAAGACGAACATGACCCACAATATGGAGTATATAGATTTAAAAAAGGCTTTAATGGAGACTTTGTAGAGTTTGTAAACGAATTAGATATGGTATTTAATCCACTAATGAATACAGTATTTAATATTAGTGAAAAATGTTATAAATTATTAAATAAAATAAAAAACAAATTAAAAAGATAATAAAAATTTGTGAACAAGGGGACGGGATTTTGCCAATGGGGACGTACTGTTTTGGCACGCAGTGCCAAAATAGTACGTCCCCATTGGCAAAATCCCGTCCCCTTATTCAATAGGTTATTTTACTTTGTATGCCAAGGCCATCACCTACACAAGTTAAAGATTCTACCTTCTTTTTGTTTTCTTTAGGTTGTACCTTTAATGAGTTTATAAAATTTTCTTTGCTTTCTTTTATTATAGGAGCAGAAATCATTTTTATATTATCTTTTTTATTTAATCTTTTTTTAAAAAATAAATAGAGTTTTTTAAAAAAATTCATACTATCTTTCATCTCCTTTGTCAGCCATTATTTTTCCAGAGCTTTGGTTTAAATTTTCTTCTTTTATTATTTCTACATCTTCCCAAGGTCTATGACCATCATATTTTTCCATATCCATTTCATAGCATTCAAATCGTGCCTCAAAATCTTTTTGAGGTAATTCTAAAAAGCAATTTGTTTCTTTATCTGCAAAATAAAATTTTTTACCTTCCTTTGGACAATCTACATACACATATAAAATAGGAACTTGGTTTAAGTCAGATTTTTCATACACTCTGCTGGCAATACATCTGTTAAATTTTAAATTTTGTTGATTTAGTATAATTGATTGTAATACAGCAAGTGTTGAGTTTTGACATGTAGTAAATTCAGGATAATATTCTGAAAGTGCTTCGAATTGTCTTTTTATTGATTCTCCTTCTGGAAGATTATAATCATCTATAGATTTAGCTTTATCGATAAGATGTTTTATTGGAAAATCTCCATTTATATCTGCGACTCCAATACTTGTAAATATTTTTCTTAAGCTTTTTTCATCTAAGTCTAACGTTGCACTTTCTAGCTTTTCATCATTTTTGTGAGATTCTGAATCTGTTCCGTCATCTTTAATATCATGTTTCCTTATTTCTGTATAGCTTCTACAAAAATTTTCAGGTTTAGCTTGGAATCTATGATTTGCTAAGTTCCACGTAGGATCTAGAATAGTATCACCTGTAAGCAATTTTCCATCCTCTGCAGGTAGAGTAATATTTTTTAGCTTTAAAAATGCATGCCTGCCACTTGAAACAATTTCTGACTCAATCCCAATTCGGTCTAAAATATATTTTTCTACTTGTGATATTCCATTGCAAACTCCATATCCGGAATCAATTATTTTCCATAATGCGCGAGCTTCTTCAGCATCAAATACTTCTGTATCGAAATCAGGGCTGTAACTTATTTTCTTACCAATTGCATTGTCTATATAAGCCACTTTTTGAATATTAGTCCAATCTGGATTTATTCCGGACAGAACTTTTCCTATCCAAGCTTCCCCGTTTTTATATTCTTGTACTGTGGATGGAGATAGGCCTATATTGTCATATATACTAATATTTGGACAGATATTACAAAGCTCCATTAATTTAGGAATATCATTATCAGATATTTCCATACAATTTACAGCAATTAATTCATCCAAACCACTATATTTTTCTAGATTATCATTTAAATTGATTATAATTTTGCCATATTGATAGTTAATAGTTTCAGAAATTTTCATTTCAATGGCCGAAATATATTCTGGTGGAAAATTTGATATATCTATTTTATCCTTTGCTTCTTTACTAAGGGTAGCTAAAATTTGCCTTTTTTCATCTAAAGATAAACCAATATCTTCAAAATTTGAGATAAAAGCTATCTGACCTTTCCAATCAAGCTTTTTTGTAATTGAGTATGGACTTATATTATTGTTATCTAAGAAACTTCTATTGTTTTTAAAAAAATCTAATAATGAATCAGGGCTTAAAGAAGAAGCAAGAATTGATAAATTATTACTACTAAATCCATATTTATTTTCAAGCAAAATTGATGCTTTACTTTTATCTGAAAATGTCTCTAAAATATCTATTATTTGAAAACTATTAAACTTATATAGATCAATAAAATCCAACTTTATTTTTTCAGATGATATACTTGATACAATGTTTGGAATTTGATATTCGTTTAAATGCAAGCTTTGTTCAACATAAGTTTTATCTGAAAGCAGGTCTTGTTTACCATTATCACCTAAAGATTCAACCATGCTTTTAATTTGATAATCTTCAAACCCAGATACAAACTTAGGGTCTTTAAGTAGGCCTAATTTCACATTGTTATCAGAAATTAATTGTGTAATCTTAAATTTCAAAGAATCATTCAATCCTTTAAAGTGCTCTATACTAAACAAGTTAGCTTTTTGTTCATCATCTAAGAAGTCTGCAATTAAATTTAATAAATTAGTATTACTTAAATCATCGCAATTATTTAGATTAGTTTTATCTTCAAATACACTTAACTTATCTTGAGTAGACGCTAATAAGTCTCTTAAATCTTGTACTTTCATCATTTCTCCTAAAATAACAAATCAAATATTAGTATATTTATATCATATTATACATAATAAAACTATAGCTATAATATTAAGTTTATGTTACAAAACATAATAAAAGCATTAAATGAAGAATAAAAACTACCAATATATACGAACAGATGTTTACTTTTTATAAAATAAATGCTATAATAATTTTAACATAATATTGTGAGGGGAAAGTAAATGCAAAATATGTATTTGTGTATAGATTTAAAAACATTTTATGCATCTGTTGAGTGCGTTGAAAGAGGACTTGATCCGTTTTCTACTAATTTAATTGTTGCTGATCCAAGCCGTGGTAAGGGGTCAATATGTCTTGCTGTTTCTCCGAAGATGAAAATGCTTGGTGTAAAGAATAGATGCAGAGTATTTGAAATACCACCCAATATTAAATATATAACTGCAATGCCACGTATGAAAAAATATATTGAATATTCCGCAAATATTTATGGTATATACTTAAAATATTTTTCAAAAGAAGATATACATGTATATTCAATAGATGAGGCTTTTATAGACGTAACAAATTATTTAAAAATGTATAATATGAATGCTATTGAACTTGCAAAAACAATTGTAAAAAATATATATGATGAATATAAAATTACTGCAGCAGCAGGAATTGGAACAAATTTATATCTGGCTAAAATTGCATTAGATATTACAGCAAAACATTCAGCTGGCAATATAGGATATTTAAATGAAGAAAAATATATAAAAGAATTATGGAAACATAAGCCACTTACAGACTTTTGGCAAGTGGGTAAAGGCATAGAAAAAAGACTAAATAAAATGGGACTATATACTATGCAAGATGTTGCCAGTTGTGAGCAAAAAAGACTATACAAAGAATTTGGTATAAATGCAGAATTGTTAATTGATCATGCATGGGGAAAAGAAAGTTGTAAAATGGAAGATATAAAAAAATATACACCTAAAAACAATTCAATATCTAATAGTCAGGTGCTATTTAAAGATTACAATTTCGAAAAAGCAAGGCTTCTAGTTAAGGAAATGGTTGAACTTGGTAGCTTAAGGTTAGTTGAAAAAAAATTAGCGACAAAAACAGTTTGTTTATATATTGGATATTCAAAAAATGTAATTAATGCAACAGGAGGAACAGAACACACATTAAACTACACCAATTCTTATACAGAACTTACGAAAGCATTTTTAAAAATATATGATAAAACGACTAATAGAAAGATGCCAATTAGAAGAATTGGAATTAGTTTTGTAAATGTTATAGAGGAGCCAGGTGTGCAGTTAAATTTATTTGTAGATCAAGAAAAAATGGAAAAAGAAAGAAAACTTGAGAGTGCTATAGTCGGAATAAAAAATAAATTGGGGAGAAATTCTATATTAAGAGGAATGAACCTTGAGGAAGATGCAAATACTATTATGAGAAATAAATTAATAGGAGGTCATAATAGTGGATAGAAAAGATAGAGCAAAGCAATTTATGCCATTCGATGCATTAAAAGGATTAAAAGATGCACTATCTGAAAAAGAAATTGAATATGAGGAAAGAAAAGAATTATCAGAAGATAAATTAAAAGAATTAGAAAACGAATTTAACAAAATAAATATAGGTAGTAAAATAAAAATTAAATACTATAAAAACAAACAATACGTTGAGATAGCAGGAGTAGTAACTAAAATAGATTATATAAAGAAAAAAATAGGAGTGGATGGAGTTTTAATAAATTTAAGTGATATTTTAAGTATATGCGTTTTTTGAAATCCGTATAAAATAATATATGCTGTAAAATAAAAAATAATTATGGAAATTTAAATATAATAATTAACTTTAAAATTTCCATAAATTTCTATTTACTATTGATTTTATAAAACTTTTGTTATAATATTATCTCAAATAAAGAAAGGGGTAATATAATGAAAGTAAAATTTAATTTAAAAATTTTATTATTAGTAGGAATGTTACTAATAGCAATGTGTATGTTTTCTACTGGAGTAAATGCAGCAGAAGTAACACAAGAACAATTAGACACAATCGTTCCAGATTCATTTTCAGTAAGTGCTACAAAAACAGAGTATGCAAATTTTATTGTAGAGCATGATGATCCATTTTCTTCAGCAGAAGAAATTAATGATGAAGTACAACTAGAAATAAAAAATGAAGTTATTTCTCTATTTGCAGATGAGGGTATTACTTTAGAAAGCGATGACGTAACAATATATACAGAAAGAGAACAAGCAGTAGGAGATTTAGAAGATGCAGATGTTAGCATAGGAGGAATTTATAAAAATATAACTATTGAATTCGCAAAAGAAGCTAGTTATAACGAAACAGATGCAACATACGTAAAAAATAAAGTTGACGGCATAAAATATGCAAATTCATGGTATGGTACTGATGCTCTTGTTACCGTATTCGAAGTTGGAGATGACGACATTAGTTTTGATTACAAAACAACAAATGACTTTGCAAGCTTAATTGATGATGATTCAATTGAAATTAAAGTATCAACAGGTGTAGGAGCTTTAGCAGGTGGCACACCATGGGGAGAAGGAATAATAGTATATTTCTTTAAAGATAATGTATTATACGAAACAAGATTTGTATATTCTCTTGCAGCATATGGAATTAAATTAGACAATGGTGTTGCAATTAATATGGCAGTAGAGGATAAAGAAAGTGACATTTATAAAGAGATGGCAGAAGAATTAGCAAGTAGAGGATTTACAAACCCTATAATTTGTTATGATTTATCAGCATTAGGGGAAACTACTGATAGTATGGAAATTACATTTAAAGTTGGAACAGAATATAACGGAGAAGAAGTACAAATATTACACAAAAAAGCAGAAAATGATTATGAAATATTTAAAACAACAGTAGAAAACGGAGAAGCAACAATTACAGTAGATAGTCTTTCACCATTTATGATAGCATTAAGCGATACGTCAGCAGATGAAGCAGACAATACAAATACAACAACTGATAAAGTATTGGATGATGAACCAAAAACAGGTGCTTTAGATTATATAGTAATTGCAAGTGCTGTTATGATTATTTCAATTGTTGGAATAGCAGTACTAAAATTAAAAAAATAATTAATATAAAATAATAAACATATACCCTAGAATTATTATATAAAATATAATATAATTCTAGGGTATTAATATATAAAGGAGAAAATAATTGAGAGAGAAAAAACAAAAGTCAAAAAACAAAAAAAGTAAATTAAAAATAATATTAATTATATTTTTTTCTATTTGTTTAATTTGTTCTACTGTTTATTTAGCATGGTATTTTATTAATTTTTATAAAAACAAAGAATTATATGAAAATTTGCAAAAAGAAGTACCAAATGAGGAAGTAGCAGAAAATCAAAACAACGAATTTATAGACAAAGTAAAAGAACTGCAAAAAGAAAATTCAGATATAAAAGGCTGGATAAGAATAGAAGATACAAATATTAGCTACCCTCTTCTTCAAACAGATAACAATGATTATTATCTAACACACGACTATAAAAAAGAAGAAAATTATTATGGATCTATATTTATGAATTCTAAATCTGATTTAAAAGATAATAATTCCAATGTTATTATTTATGGGCATAATATGCAAAGTGGTGGGCAAATGTTTAAAGATTTACTAAAATACCAAGATAAAAGCTTTTATGAAGAACATCCAATTATTAAAATAACAACAGAAGAAAAAGAAGATGAATATGAAATTATAAGTGTATTTAAATCAAGAGTATTTTATAAAAGTGAGAAAAATGTATTTAGATACTATTATTGCTATGACTTTGAAAATGAAGATGAATATAACGAATATATAAATAATTGTAAAGAAATAGAACTATACGATACTGGCAAAACAGCAAGCTATGGAGAACAATTAATTACACTAATTACTTGCGAGTATTCTCAGGAAGATGGGAGAATGGTAGTTGTTGCAAGAAAAATATAAATTTATAAAAAATAAAAGAACCTGAGTATTCAGGTTCTTTTGGTGATCCGGAGACGACTCGAACGTCCGACCCACGGCTTAGAAGGCCGTTGCTCTATCCAGCTGAGCTACCGGACCATGTTCTTTAGAACGTTTAATATAATAACACATTTTTTATTAATAGTCAACAAAATCTTAGAAAAACTTTTATCGACAAAACAAAAAATTCACAAAATAAAATTTAATAATCCAATAAAACCAAAAATTAAAAACAGAATACCAGAAAATTTTTGAATTATATTTTCTGGTATTTTTGTACTTAAAGCTTTACCAAAAATTACAGCAATTAAATCGCTAATAACCATACCAGTAATTGCACCTAAAACAAGAAATGTTTTGTAATCTGGATACTCAATTCCTAAACCAATAGAGGCAAGAAATGTTTTATCACCTAATTCACCAATAGCAATTGCAGAAGCAATAAACAAAGAGTATTTTAAGGAATTTTTTAAAAGTTTATTTTTGCTTTCTATATTCTTAGAATCTTCAGTTTTATTTCTTAGAGTTAAAAATCCAAAAATAATAAAAGAAAAATATGTAATTAATTTTAATATGTATTGAAAGGTATAATTTTCTATATTACCTAAAAAGCTTCCAAAAACAATTGCAATTCCGTGGCTAAGTAGAGAACCAAGAGCAACACCTAGCATAATTGTTCTGATTTTTAATTTACTAGAAAAGGATAAAACTAAAAGCTGAGTTTTATCACCTAGTTCAGAAATAAAAACTAATATAAATGCAATTAAAAAAGGATAAATAAACTCCATTTAGAGCCTCCTATTTAGAAAGATAAACTGTTTAAATATATTCTAAAAAAATAATAATATTCTAAAATTGAACATACACATATATAAAAAGGGGATTGATGATAATAGAAAACAATATAAAAAATGTTTTTAAAACAGTATTTGTTATTATTGGCACAATTATTGGGGCAGGTTTTGCTTCTGGGCAGGAAATTTATACTTTTTTTAATAGATATGGAATAAATGGTTTAATTGGAATTTTTATATCAATTTTTTTAATAGGATTTATAATTTGGAAAACATTTAATATTGTTTTAAAAAACAATATTAATAATTATAATGATTTTATTTCATATATAATGCCAAACAAAATAAGCAGTAGCAAAATTGCAAAAGACAGTATTAGTAACATTATAAATATATTTCTTTTAATTTCCTTTAACATTATGGTAGCAGGTTTTGCCACATATTTTATGCAAGAATTAAATATTTCTAAATGGTTTGGAGCAATAATAATTGCTATGCTTTCCTTTATTACTTTTTCTAAAAGTATTGAGGGAGTAATAAAAATAAATACATATTTAATTCCAACACTTATTTTGTTAATTATATTTTTAGGAATTAAAAAAATAAACCATATAGATTTAATAAACATCAGTGTAGAAAGTAAATCTAGTTATTGGATATTAAGTAGTATTTTATATACAAGCTATAATAGTATAAGCTTAATACCAATATTAATAGGTTTAAAAAAATACATAATAAGAAAAAACGAAGTAAAACTAACTTCAATCTTTACAGTAATTATTATGCTTATATTATCAATTACAATATTTTTATTATTAAATTTATTTTTGCCAGAAATAAAGAGAATAGAAATACCAATAATATATATTGCAAATACATTAGGACATTTTTTTAAATATGTATATGGAATAGTCATCTTAATTGCAATATTTACAACAGCGGTTTCTTCGGGATATGGATTTTTAAGTAACATTACAAAGGATAAAAAAACATACAATATAATTTCGTTTATGATGTGTACTTTTTCTGTTTTAGTAGGACAAATGAGCTTTTCAAAGCTAGTTAATCTTTTATATCCAATATTTGGTTATTTAGGTATAGTACAAATAATTTTTCTGTTAATAAAGCAAAATAACTTGAAAAACAAGTATAGGTTTGATATAAATAAAATAACAAAATAAGCATACAGAAAAGGTGCAAGAATATGAAATATTATATGTTTAATGGCTTAAAACGAGATATGTCCAAAAACAAACCAAAGAAAGAAATAAATAAAAAAAAGGTAATAAAAGTTGTAATAATTATTTTAGTTATATTACTATTTATTACTATGGGAATTTTATACGCAAAAAATAATAATGTAAGAAATTTTTTTGATAAATATATTTTTAGAAAAGAAGTAAAAGAAGAAAATTTGCCAACAATAGAATTAGAAGGAGTAAAAGAAACAAATGTATATGCGTATAAAAACTATATAGTTATAATAGATGATAATTTAATAAAAATGTATAATAAATCAGCAAAAGAAGAATGTAGCCTAGATGCACAAATATCAAATCCAATTTTTGAATCAAACGGAGATTATTTATGTATTGCAGAAAAAGGTGGACAAAAACTATATTTAATTAAAGATAAGAACTTAGTTTGGCAAAAAGATATAGAAGGAAACATTTCGAGTGTAAATGTAAACAGCAATGGATATGTTTCAATTACAATTTCCCGGAACAAGCTATAAAACTGTAATTCAAACAATAGATTCGGAGGGCAAAGAACTTTTTAAAAATTATTTATCTACAACAAGTGTTATAGACACAGCAATATCTAACGATAATAAGTATTTAGCAATGGCAGAAGCAAATTTTTCCGGAATATTAATACAATCTACAATAAAAATTATATCAATAGATGAAGCACAAACAAACTCTGCAGATTCCATTAAGTATACTAACATAGCAGATGCCAATGACCTTATTATTGATATAGAATATAACAATAAAAATGATTTAATATGTATGTATGATACACACATTGATCTTTTTAATAAAGATGGAAATAAGGAATTGGTGGATTTAAATAATAATGTAACTTTATATGCAGATATAAATACTGTTTCAAATCTAATTCAAATTATAAAAGATGAGCAAGGAAAAGCCAAGCTACAAATTATTGATAGTAATAATACAGAAAGCAAAAAAGACTATCAAATTGGGAGCACTCCAAGGCAATTATACATTTATGGCAATATGATTGCTGTTAATTTAGGGACAGAGGTAGAGTTTATAAATAATAATGGATGGCTTGTTAAGAGGTATAAATCAAATCAAGAGGTTCAACAAATTGTAGTTAGTGAGCAGATTGCAGGTATTGTTTCTAACAATAAAGTAAAAATTATTTCATTATAATAATATAAAAGGGGGGAGATTTTTATGCCAATTATATTTGATTTAATAATAATAGGAATATTTGCACTATCAATTTTTATTGGATATAAACAAGGATTATTAAAAGCAATAATTAAATTATTATCATTTTTTATAGCTATAATAGTTGCATTGGTTTTATACAGGCCAATAAGTAATGCCATTATAAATAATACTTCAATAGATGACAATATAAAAAATGTTATGGTGGAAAAAATTACACCAGACAACATCCAAAACACAGAAGAAAATATAACAACAAATTTATTGTATGGGGCAGAAACAAGCGTAGAAGAAGTTGCAAATACATTTACAGTTAACCTAATTAATATAGTAGTAATTTTAATACTTTTTATATTAGTAAGAATAATTTTAATAATTGTAATAAAATTAACAGACATAATAACAAAATTACCATTATTAAAGCAAGCAAATAAATTAGGAGGAAGTATATTTGGAGTGCTACGAGGGGTAGTATTAATCTATACAATTCTTGCAGTTGTATATTTAATTTCTCCATTAATCAGTAATAATGTAAAAGAAGGAATAGACAAATCACTTATTACAAGCACACTATATAATAATAATATAATATTAAATATACTTTTATAAAATGTTAAAACAACAAATAAAATAAGAAAAGTCGATATAAATATTGATATTTATATCGACTTTTGTTATACTAATTAACACGTTGCGAATAGGAGTGATAAAACTTATGGAAAAAAATGAAATAACAGAAGAAAACAAAAAAAGAAGCAGAAAAAATAGAAATAAAAAGAAAAAAAGAATTGCAATTGTAGTTGTTCTTATTGTTCTTCTTGCTTTAATAATAGCAGGTGGGTTATTTGCAAAAAGAGTTTACGATTTAAATGGCAATTGGATTGCAGCTCTTTTTGGACATAACGAAGAAACACTTAAAAATTTAGACAAATTATATGTACTTGCAATGGGAGAAAGCACAGGTATGTCTGATACAATTATTGTATGTTCATATGATCCTAAAACCCAAGAAGCAGCAATGCTATCTATACCAAGAGATACTTTTATTGGGGATAGTAAAGCAAATGCCAGAACAAGTGATAAAATAAATGCACTTTATAACAATGGCAAAAACCCAGAAAGAACCATAGAGGCAGTAAACGAAATAACAGGGTTAGATATTCAATATTATATATTAATTGATACAGAAGCATTAGTAGAGCTAGTAGATACAATTGGTGGAGTAGATTTTTATGTACCAATGGATATGAAATATGATGACAACAACCAAGATTTACATGTAAACTTAAAAGAAGGTTGGCAAAAATTAGACGGAGACAAGGTTGAACAACTAGTTAGGTTTAGACACAATGCAGATGGTTCTACATACTCTTACGAATATGGAATGGAAGATTTCGGAAGAATGAGAACACAAAGAGAAGTAATTATGGCTATTGCAAAAC
Source organism: uncultured Clostridia bacterium (assembly GCA_944392485.1). GTDB lineage: Bacteria > Bacillota > Clostridia > TANB77 > CAG-508 > CAG-452. The sequence goes on from CALXWO010000014.1 coordinate 16,943, forward strand.
AAACAATTCAAGTTAAAAACATTACAGAAATAGGAAATATTATTGATATAGCAGAAAAATATGTTCAAACAAATATGGACTTTAATGCTTTAAAAGATTATATTCCATATGCAGTAAACATGAATGTAGATAATATAAAAGCAGAACAATTACCAGGAGCATCTAGGTATATAAATGGTATATCTTTCTTTGAACATGATGAAGAAGAAACAGAAGAGCTTGTTAAAGAGATGTTTTTTGGAGAAGTAAATAATGAAGAAGAACAAAATTCAAACACAGTAAACAATAGTGTTAATTAAAAAAAATAAAAAAACGGGGGCAAAAAAAGCCCTCGTTTTTTGTTTATATAATTATATTAATTACTTATGCAATCTTTTTTTTAATCTAATATTTCTTAATTTTTTCCTTCTGTTTTTTAAATAAAAATGCACAATAACAAGTAAAAATAGAATTATTAATATATTAAAAAATAAATGCGATTTTTTAACATCACTATTTGCAATTAAATTTTCAGTATATTCTATTCCATCTACAGTATATTTTGCAGTACCAATAACATCCCCTTTTTTAATAGGAGCTTTAAGATTTTCGTTTAATGTTACTTCTGGAAGTACAGGGTTATCTTTTTCAGATTTTTTTACTAAAACAGAAACATCATTTGCAACAACAGCATCTAAATATTTTGTATCTCTAGTTGCATTACTAATTTTAACAGATTGAACAACTCCCCCATTTTGCACAATTGTGTTAAGTACATAATTATCATATCCATACTCAAACAAATCAATTGTATCTAAATATCTCGAGCTAAGTCCACTAGAGGTTTGACCTGCATCAAGTATAACTGTTAAAAGTTCTAAACCATTTTTATTAGCAGAAGCAATTAAGCAATTTCCAGCAGGGGTTGTAAAGCCAGTTTTTATTCCGGTAGCATATTTATAATAATAATTATCAGCTCTATCATTATTATTAACAATTAATAAAGAATTTGTAGTTGTAAACAATCTATCATTTCTTTCATATTTTTCTGTTGCGGGTAATGTATATGATGTAGTAGAAACTAAATTTCTAAAAGTTTGGTTTTGCATGGCATATTTTGCAATTAAAGCTAAATCATAAGCGGTAGAATAATGATTTTCATCATGAACACCATTAGGATTAACAAAATGGGTAGAAGTACAACCAATTTGAGTAGCTTTTTCGTTCATTAAATCGGCAAAATCTTCAACTGATCCGGCAACATGCTCAGCAAGTACAATTGCAGCATCATTAGAAGAACCTACCATTAATACATATAGAAGCTGTTCTACTGTTAATTCTTCGCCAGCTTGCAAATTTGCAGTTACGTATCCAGAAGATAGTGACATTACAGCATTATAACTAACTGTTGCAACCTCGTTTAAATCACAATTTTCTAATACAACAATGGCTGTCATAACTTTAGTAAGACTTGCTGGATACATTTTTCTGTCTTTATCTTTTTCATATAATATTTTTCCTGTTTTTAAATCCATTAGTAAGGCTACTGGAGAATCAACTTTTATAGTTTCCTTTGCAAGAATTGTTTTAGGAAACAAGAAAAACATAATATTTATAATAAGTATTAAAAAAACAAAAATTCTTTTTATATAATTCATCGAGAGTCCCCCATACAAATTATTTATATTTATATAATATATTAATTTATATCGAAAAACAATATTTTTAGGAGGTTTTTATGGAAATTTTAAACAAAAAACAAAAAATAATTTTAGTTATTATAGTATCAGCAATATTAATATTTATTGGATATTGCATTGTTAAAAAGGCTAGCAATAATAATTACGAAGAATTAGAAATAGAAGAAAACGAAATTAACGAAAATATTATTGAAGAAGAAAGTAAAATTATAATGGTACATATTGTAGGAGAAGTAAAAAAACAAGGAATAGTAGAAATAGAAGAAGGTGCAAGAATTGCAGATGTAATAAAAAAAGCAGGAGGAGAAACAGAAGAGGCAGATTTGTCTAAAATAAATTTAGCATATCCGGTAGAAGATGGAGAAAAAATATATATTCCTAACAAGAACGATAAAGAAAATTTGGAATATATAACAGAAGGCATTGGAAATGAAAAAGTCTATAATAATGAAGAAAGTAAAATTAATATAAATAAAGCATCCCAAGTAGAATTAGAAACATTACCAGGAATAGGACCATCAACAGCATTAAAAATAATAGAATATAGAGAAGAAAACGGAAAATTTGAACAAATAGAAGATATAAAAAATGTTTCAGGAATTGGAGATGCTAAATTTGAGAATATAAAAGAAAGTATTTGCGTTAAATAAAAGCATAAAAAAACCAAATCTGGAAATACTTTAAACAAGTAAATTCAAAGGAGGTTTTTTTATTTGATTAATAAGGTAGAAATATGCGGGGTTAATACTGCAAAATTGCCTTTGCTATCAAATGAAGAAAAAAATGAATTATTAATTAAAATAAAAAACGGAGATAATGAAGCGAGGGAAAAATTTATAGAAGGAAACTTAAGACTAGTATTAAGTGTTGTTCAAAGGTTTGGCGGAAGAGGAGAAAATGCAGATGATTTATTTCAAATAGGATGTGTAGGATTAATTAAATCAATAGATAATTTTGACACAAGCTTAAATGTACAATTTAGTACGTATGCTGTGCCTATGATAATACGGAGAAATAAGAAGATATTTAAGAGACAATAATCCAATTAGGGTAAGCAGGTCAGTAAGAGATTTAGCATACAAGGCTCTTCAAACAAAAGAAAAATTAACAAAACAAAACGAAAAGGAACCTACAATAGAAGAAATTGCAAAAGAAATAGGAGCAGATAAAGAAGAAATAGTAATGAGTTTAGATGCAATACAAGATCCAATATCACTACAAGAACCAATTTATAATGAAGGAAGTGAAAGTATATATGTAATGGATCAAATAAAAGATTCTAAAAACACAGACGAATTATGGGCAGACAATATTACAATAGAAGAAGCAATGAAAAAATTAAATGAAAGGGAAAAAACAATAATATCAAAACGTTTTTTTTATGGGAAGACCCAAATGGAAGTAGCAGACGAAATAGGAATATCACAAGCACAAGTATCAAGATTAGAAAAGAGTGCTATAGAAAGAATAAAGAAATTATATAAATGACTTTTGCCAATGGGGACATGAACAAGGGGACTGCCAATGGGGACGTATTATTTTGGCAATATATTGCCAAAATAATACGTCCCCATTGGCAGTCCCCTTGTTCAAATTTCAACTAATATTACATCATCACCAATACATTTAATATTTTGCCACGGAATAACAATATCATTATTAGAGGAGAAAATATTTAACAATTTATTATTGCCAGGAACAATTATAGAAGTAATAATTCCGCTTTCTAAATCGGCAGTAACATCTTGTACAAAACCGAGCCTTTTTCCGTCTGTAATATTAATTACTTCTTTATGTTTAAAATCTAATCCTTTTGCTCCCATACAACTCTCCTTTAAATACAGTATATTCGAGTAAAAATAAAAAATAACAGAAACACATAAATTGTAATTTGTATGATTGTATTTTGTTTTTGGAATTTGGTTTTTCGCTGTAGGGGCGAACTGTGTTCGCCCGCAATTTGATATGGGCGAACACAGTTCGCCCCTACAACGTTTTCAATTAATTTTCTCATACAAATTACAATTTACCAAATATTATTGCTAAAATTAAAATCTTAGATTATAATAAAATCGTAATAATTAAGAAAAGGTGTGAGTTATATGGAGTTTTTTGCAAATGAAGGGAAAAATGTAGAAATAGAAGTAAATGGCAAAACATATTTAAGGCATGCAATAAAAACAAGATTTGTAAAGCAGGGAGAAAATTATATTGATATATTCAAAGAATATGTAAGCCCTATTTATCAAGAAGGAGATATTGTTTCTAGTAGTGAGAAAATTATTGCACTTTGCCAAAACAGAGTAGTAAAAAGAGAAGATATAAAAATTGGATTTTGGGCAAAATTCTTATCTAAATTTGCATCTAAAACACCAGCTGGAATTGGTGTTGGCGAAGCAATAAAAATGCAATATGCAATTGACACAGTTGGATTACCTAGAGTTTTATGGGCTAGTATTGCAAGTGCAGTAACAAAACTATTTGGAAAAAGAGGAGTATTTTATAAAATAGTAGGACAAGAAGTAAGTGGTTTAGATGGATTTTATGGCCATATATGGAAAGAATATGGAGATATGGGAATTAAAATACCAGAGAATCCATCAGGAGTTTGCAATGAAATAAAAGAAAAATTAGGCATTAGCTGTATGATTGTGGATGCAAATGATTTAGGACAAGAAGTTTTAGGACATTCTTCAGATATAACACTAAGTGAGGAAGAGCTAAAAGGATTAGTTAGAGACAATCCATCTGGACAAGGACACGAACTTACTCCTATTATATTAATAAGAGAAAAGAAATAGACCATAGTAATACAAATTGTAATTTGCTATGAATGTATTTTGCTTTTAGAATTTGGTTTTTCGCTGTAGGGGCGAACTGTGTTCGCCCGCAATTTGATACGGGCGAACACAGTTCGCCCCTACAATGTTTGCAATAAAATTCCTCTACAAATTACAATTTACATCATTAATTATTATGTTGAAAAATTAACGTAAATATCTTGTTTAAAAAAAGTTCAAAAAAGTTAAAAATAATTTAAAATTATGTTGACAAAGAACAAACAAAATGGTATTATTAGATAGTACCAAGTAAATATGAAGCAATATTTTATAAAAGTATATAAAATTAGTAATATTTGATGGACCAAAACAATAGAAAAACGGCTATAAAATTGCTAATTTTTTTTGTACTCAAAAATATTTAAAAAAAATTAAAAAAAGTGTTGACTTTTAAAAACTTGGGTAGTATAATAATGAACGTTCTGAAAAAATCAGAGCAAAAAGTACATTGAAAAATAAACAATAAAATCCTTTAAGAGAATACTATTGTATTCGTACTCAAAAAAAGAAGAA
>CALXWO010000015.1 GCA_944392485.1 uncultured Clostridia bacterium
TGTCTAGTTATATCAACAAAAATAAATAATATTTATAATATGATAAATACTAATAATATCGCAACTGCTTGAACATGCGGAAGTGGGAAGAAATACAAAAATTGTTGTGGAAAAAATGTGTAGTTAGGAAGGAGGTGCACAAAAGATGAGCAAAAGAAATATTATATTTATTTGCATTGCAGTTGCAGTTGTTATTATAATTGCTTTTACAATATATTTCGTAGTAATACATAATAATAACAATAAAAATAATTCTGAGCAAAATATCTACAAAACAGAAAAAATTACTATAACAAAATATGATGAAAATTTTGAAGTAGAAAAAACAATAGATGTAACAAAAAATAGGGAAATAAAAGAATTAAAAGAAATTTGTGATAATCTTTCTTTGGAACAAGACGATATAAGTTCAAGGTTAGCAATTAGAAATGATATTAAAGTAGATTTAAATAATGGAACATTTTTTATGATTCAATCTGACTTAAAAGATTATTGTTATGTAGAAAACTCTAGCTCTAATTTATCTTTAACAATAAAAATGCCAGAAGGACTTTTTGATTATGTTAACACAGTTTTACAAGAAAATGTTTAAGGAGGATTTAAGTGTTAGACCTAGAAGAAAATAAACAAAAAATAATTAATTTAAAGTTAAAATTAAAAAATGTAGGTGATTCACTTTGACATTTCAACATTAAAAAAAGATTTGAATTTATTAGAAGAAAAAACTAATTCTCCAGATTTTTGGAGTAATACAAACAAATCGGCTCCAATTCTTTCTAAAATAAAAGAGCTTAAAAATAAAATAGATTTATATACCAAACTGAATTCAGACTTAGTACATATAGAAAATTTAAATGATTTATTAATGCTTGAGTATGATAGTGAATTATTAGAAGAACTTACTAAATATCTTATAGATATAGAAAAAAACGTAAATAAATTAGAAATTGCAACATTATTTTCTGGCAAATATGATAGAAATAATGCAATTCTCACATTGCATCCCGGTGCAGGTGGCACAGAAAGCCAGGATTGGGTTCAAATGTTGTATAGAATGTATAGTAGATGGGCTACAGCAAATGGATACACAATAAAAGAACTAGATTTTATGGAAGGCGAAGAAGCAGGAATTAAAAGTGTAACTTTTCTTGTTTCAGGAGAATATTCGTATGGTTACCTAAAAGGCGAAATGGGAGTACATAGATTAGTTCGCATATCTCCTTTTGATAGTGGGGGAAGAAGGCATACTTCATTTGCCTCTTTAGAAGTTTTACCTGAAATTACTGATGATATTAAGTTGGAAATTAATCCAGAAGATTTAAGAATAGACACATATAGAGCTTCACGGTGCAGGAGGTCAACATATAAACAAAACAGATTCAGCAGTAAGAATTACTCATATACCTACAAATATTGTTGTATCTTGCCAATCTGAACGTTCTCAAATTCAAAACAAAGAAACAGCTTTAAAAATGCTTAAATCAAAATTATTAGAATTAAAAGAAAGAGAACAAAAAGAAAAAATTGAGGATTTAAAAGGTGTACAAAAAGATATAGCTTGGGGAAGTCAAATACGTTCATATGTTTTTTGTCCATATACTATGGTAAAAGATCATAGAACAAACTACGAGGTAGGAAATATTGAATCTGTAATGGACGGAGATATAACGGCTTTTATGGAGGAATATTTGAAATATATTGCAAAAAATAAAGAACATAAATAATAAATAATCTATATAATATAATAGTTAACATTTAATAAATAAAATTTAAAATTAAATTTATTTATAAAAAATAATAAAGAAGGTGCCCTGTATGGGTATAATTGTTCAAAAATTTGGTGGAAGTTCAGTTGCCGATAAAGATAAATTATTAAAAGTATGTAATCACATAATTGAAGAATATAAAAAAAATAATAAGGTAGTAGTTGTTGTTTCAGCTCAAGGGAAAATGACTGATAGATTAATTGAAGAAGAAAAAGAAGTAACAAATTTGCCTTCATCTCGCGAGCATGATGTATTATTATCTGTTGGAGAGCAAATATCTATTTCTAAATTAACAATGCTTTTAAATACATTGGGATATAATGCTATTTCTTATACTGGCTGGCAAGTTCCAATTAAAACTGACGATATTTATGGAAATGCAAATATAATAGATATAAAAACAGAAAAAATTTTAAAACAATTAAACAACAATAATATAGTTATTGTTGCAGGCTTTCAAGGAATAACAAAAAATGGCGATATTACAACATTGGGAAGAGGTGGATCAGATACAACAGCTGTAGCTTTAGCTGCATATTTAAAAGCAGACAAATTATATATTTATACAGATGTTGACGGCGTATATTCAGAAGATCCGCACAACAATACTAATGCAATAAAATATAAAACAATTTCGTATGACAAAATGTTAGAAATGTCAAAAAACGGAGCAAAAGTCTTACATTCAAAATGCGTTGAAATGGCTAAAAAATATAATATTCCTATAACAGTAAAATCTACATTTGTAGAAAATGAAGGAACAATTGTAAAATAAAAATGTTGTATTATCTTTTCTTTTGTAATATAATGTTTTTGATGAAAAGTGAAAAGTACAAAAATCGCTTCACGATTTTTGAAGGAGGTAGTTTATTTTGAAAGCATTGATTAGCGTTTCTGACAAAACAGGAATTGTAGAATTTGCAAAACAACTTGAAAAATTAGGTATTGAAATTATTTCAACAGGAGGCACATACAAAAAACTAAAAGAAGAGGGAGTAAAGGCAATAGAAATTTCTGAACTTACAGGATTTCCAGAATGTTTAGATGGAAGAGTAAAAACTTTACACCCAAAAGTGCATGCAGGAATATTAGCAATGAGAAGTAACCCAAACCATATGAAACAACTAACAGAATTAGGAATAGATACAATTGATTTTGTAGTAGTAAATTTATATCCTTTTAAACAAACAATATTAAAAGATAACGTAAAAAGAGAAGAGGCTGTTGAAAATATTGATATTGGTGGACCTACAATGCTTAGAAGTGCTGCAAAAAATTATCAAGATGTTACAGTAATAACAGATCCAAATGATTATGAAAAAGTACTTAAAGAATTAAAAGAAAATGGAAAAGTTTCACTTGACACAAAATTTTATTTAATGAATAAAGTTTTTGAGCATACAGCAAGCTATGATGCTATGATATGTAAGTATTTAAAAGAAGAAAGAAAAGATGAAAGTTTACCACAAAAATTAACTCTTACATATGAAAAAGTTCAAGAAATGCGATATGGAGAAAATCCACATCAAATAGGTGCATTATATAAAGAGGTTGGAAAATGTGAAGGCTCTCTTACAATTGCAGAACAGTTAAATGGAAAAGAATTATCATTTAACAACATAAATGATACAAACGGAGCATTAGAATTATTAAAAGAATTTGATGAACCAACTGTTGTTGCTTGTAAACATGGAAACCCATGCGGTGTAGGAAGTGATTCAAATATATATAAAGCTTGGCAAAAGGCATTTTCAGCAGATAAAACATCAATATTTGGTGGTATAGTTGTTGTAAATAGAGAAATAACTGAAGAAATGGCCAAAGAAATGAAAGAAATCTTCTTAGAAGTAATAGTTGCTCCTTCATATGAAGAAAAAGCCTTAGAAATATTAAAATCTAAACAAAATCTAAGAATTCTTTTATTACCAAGTATAGCTGTAAAACAACCAAAAGGAGCATATGACATTAAAAAAATAAATGGAGGAATAATACTTCAAACAATCGATTCTGAGCTTTTAAACGATTATGAAGTAGTTACAAATAGAAAGCCAACAGAAAAAGAACTAGAGGACATGTTATTTACTTGGAAAATAGTAAAATACGTAAAATCAAATGGTATTGCATTAGGTAAAAACAAACAATCAATTGGAATAGGGCCTGGACAAGTAAATAGAATTTGGGCTACAAAACAATCTATTGATCATGCAAATGAATTAATAGAAGATGGAATAACAAAAGGTGCTGTGCTTGCTTCAGATGCTTTCTTCCCATTTTCTGATTGTGTAGAAGCAGCACACGAAGCAGGAATAACAGCTATAATACAGCCAGGTGGTTCAGTTAGAGATAAAGATTCTATAGATAAATGTAATGAATATGGAATTACAATGATTTTTACACATATGAGACATTTTAGACATTAAAAATTAAATTATTTATATATATTTTAAAAAGAGGGTTTGTTTTGAAAGCCTCTTTTTTTATTGTGATTTTGTTTTTGTAATTTTTTTGTTCTAAATAAGACAAGACCTGAATATATATATTATACAATTATATAAATTTCTAAAGGAGGAAATATATGAGTATAGAAGAAAGAAAAACATTATCTAGTACTGTTGTACAAAATTTAGTCTTAGAGAATAGGGAAAAATTAAGTGTGTCTGGAGTTCTTGATGTTTTAAGCTTTGATGATCAAGTTGTAATAATTGAAACAGAATTAGGTTTATTAAATGTAAAGGGAGACAATTTACATATTAATAAATTAAGCATTGATACTTCTGAAGTAATTGTTGAAGGAGATATATATAGCATGAGCTATTCTGACAAATCTGTTGATAAAAAAGGAAATTCTTTAATTAGTAAAATTTTTAAATAAAATATAAAATAAGGAGCTATTTTGAAAAACCAAATATTATTATTTTTTTATTTTATTCTAACAGGTTTTTTAATATCTTTAATATTTGATGTTTTTAGAGTATTAAGAAGATATTTTAAAACAAATAATTTTGTCACTTCAATTTTTGATTTTTTATTTTGGATAATTGCAGGATATATTACACTATATTCCATAATGAAATACAATAATGGTATACTCAGATTTTATATATTTATAGGTATAATACTTGGAATAATTATATATATTTTGCTGTTTAGTAATATTTTTATTAGAAGTAGTTTAGCAATAATTAAATTCTTTAAAAAAATAATTATATATCCTATTTGCTATATTATATGTCTTCTAAAAAGAGTATTTTTTTCTCCAATTAAATTTATAAAAAACAGAATTAATATAAATATGTCAAATTTACAAGAGAAATCAAAAAAAATAATAAAAAAAAGAAAATCAAAGAAGGATTTGGCTTAAGTTTGTTGAATTATAATATATATAGTAAAATCTTTTATTTTATTATTATTAGGAGAGTTATACAGATGAAAAAAAACAAAAAAATGGAAAAAATAATTAAAAAGATTGTATTTATTACTTTTTTAATATATATTGCATATATTTTTATAAATCAACAACAAACATTAAATTCTTATAAAGTATCACAAAAATACTATGAAGAACAACTAAACAAAGAGTTAGCTTATCAAGAAACGCTTAATAATACAAAATCAAATATTAATTCAAAAGAATATATTGAAAAGGTAGCAAGAGAAAAACTAGATATGTATTTACCTAATGAAAGAGTATATATAGATAGTGGAAATTAATTAGGCGGTTTATTTTAAATCTGCCTTTTTCACGTTTACTTTGTTTCTATATAAAAGTTTTAATCTTAATTATTTCCAGGGGGTTATATATGGATTTAAATAGTTTAACACTAGCAGAATTAAAAGAACTTGCTAAAAAAAATGGCGTAAAAAATTTGTCTAAATTAAAAAAAGAAGAGTTGATTTCTATTTTGAATACTAAAGATAGTAATAATACTGATGATATCAATATAAAAAAAGAATCTAGCAATGAAAATTCTACATATAAATTGACCAATGAAGGAGATGAATTTGTTGAAGGAATTTTAGAAGTATTGCCAGATGGATATGGATTTTTAAGAGGTGAAAATTACCTTCCAACACCTAAAGATGTATACATATCTCCTGTTCAAATAAAAAGATTTAAATTAGAGACTGGTGATATGGTAAAAGGAATTAAAAGAATACCTAAAGAAGGAGAAAAGTTTCCAGCATTAATATATGTAGGAGAAGTTAATGGAGAACATCCAGAAAAAGCACTAAAAAGACCTCATTTCGATGACTTAACTCCAATATATCCAAATCAAAGAATAAAACTAGAAACTATACCAAGTGAATATACAATGAGATTAATGGACTTGCTTTCGCCAATAGGGAAGGGACAAAGAGGTATGATTGTTGCTCCTCCTAAAGCTGGTAAAACAACTATTTTAAAGAAAATAGCAAATAGTATTTCACTTAATGATCCAGAGACAAAATTAATAGTTCTACTAATAGATGAAAGGCCAGAAGAAGTAACTGATATGAAGAGATCTATAAAAGGAGAGGTAATCTATTCTACATTTGATGAACTTCCTGAACATCATGTAAAAGTTGCAGAAATGGTTCTAGAAAGGGCAAAACGTTTAACAGAACAGAATAAAGATGTAGTTATATTATTAGATAGTATTACTAGACTTGCAAGAGCATATAATTTAGTTATACCAAGCTCAGGAAGAACTCTTTCTGGTGGATTAGATCCTAGTGCACTACACAAACCAAAACGTTTTTTTGGTGCAGCAAGAAATACAGAAGATGCAGGAAGTTTAACAATTCTTGCAACAGCTTTAGTAGATACAGGCAGTAGAATGGATGACGTTATTTTCGAAGAATTTAAAGGTACTGGTAATATGGAAGTCCATTTAGATAGAAAATTATCAGAAAAAAGAATTTTCCCAGCTATAGACATTAATAAATCTGGAACAAGGAAAGAGGAGTTACTACTATCTAAAGATGAATTAGAAACAGTTTTTGCTTTAAGGAAAGCAATGTCAAATATGTCTGTACAAGAAATGACAGAGCAACTAATTGACCAAATAATTAATACTAAAAGCAATGAAGAATTTTTAGAAAGAATGAATTATTTTTTTAAAAATAGATAAACAAAAAATAGATTTGCTAAAATAAAAGTAGCAAATCTATTTTTTGTTTAATACATAGGTTCTGATAAAATATTTCTTATTTTGTTCTCTATATTTTCAATATTATATTCATCTGTAATTTTTAATCTGATAAGATTAATATCTAATATTTTAAATAATTCAATAATAAATTGGCGTCTTTTAAGTTTTCTTTTATTTGTTATATATGGGTCATCTAATTGAACACATATTCTTATTCTACAATCTTTTTTATCTACAAAAACAAAATCGATTGTTTCGTGATCGCACTGATAAAGTGCTATTTTTTTATATAAAGTATCTTTTATTCTGACAATATCATAGATAGATACCTTTGTTAGCAAGATTAAATCATATTTTTCTGCAATTTTTAGTAAATCTTTATAATATCTTAATTCGGTCATTGTAATAATATATCTTTTTGATTCAAAATAGTGAATATAATTAATTTTAAATAGTTTTCTTTTATTTTTACCGTATTTAAAATTATTATCAATTATTCTATAATTCATTGATATCACCTCTATCAAATATAATTTTAACACAAAGGTAATGAATTTTTTGTCGAAAATTAGTTATATTTTATCTTTTTAGTAACAAATACTTTACTTTTATACTTAAAAGGGGAGAGAAGTGAATATGTAATTCTACTTAAAAGGAATACAATTTAAAAAAAGAGAGTTATAAACTCTTAATATTCATAAGAAAAAGAAAAACAATATAAAAATACAATACAAGAAAATAAAATAAAAAAATATAATATAATATAATATAATATTTTTTAAAAAATATATAAAAAATATCGGGAGAATAAAGTATCTTTAACATAGTAAAATAAGGGCATAGAAGAAATTTACTTATTATTTTCAAAGCAAAACATTGCACAAAATCAAAGGAAAGCGCAACAAAATTATAAGATTATCATTAAGGACAGAGAAATCTGTTCTTTTTATATTGTCTAAATAAAAATGAAAGGAGTTTTTGTTATGGAAAAAGAATTAATTTTAACTGGTTACAAAAGTGGTGTAGGTAAATCTAAAAAAGAATATTATATGCTAACTTTTATAACTCCACCAGTAATATCTCAAAATCAAGATTTTGCTTATTCTAATAATATTACTGTTTTTACAACTAAAGAAAAATATCATAATTTTATTAAAGAACATGGTTTATTAGATAAAGTTCCTGTTTCATTTGAAGTAAATGGCGATAAAGTACGCTATTACTTATAAAAAATAAGGAGGTGTTTTTATGAACGCTATAGAAGGAGGTGCTAATGTTATGGCTAATATGGCAGAAACTATTGAACCTTTACAAACAGCTTTAGTTGCAAGTATAACACCAGCTCAAATTGTTGCAGTTTTAGCGGCTATGGTAGGTGTTGGTATGACTTTCGTCTTAATGTGGTTTGGTGTTAGAAAACTTATTTCTATCTTTAGAAAAGCTGTTACTAAAGGAAAAATATCAGTATAGTTGTAGGGGCTTTTTAGCCCCTTATTTATAATTGGAGGTAATTTATGGATATATATGTAATTAAACAAATAATTAGAAAATTAATTAATTCATGTTTTTATTATTTTAAAAAAATATTTAAATCTTCGACAAAATTTATAAAAATTCTTATTACATTTATTTTAATTTTAATGTTAATTAGATTATTTACTTATTAATTAGAGGTGTTTTTAATGGATATTGAGTTGTTACAGGGTTCAAAAAATCCAAAAAATTTAATCGACTTGTTTCGTTATAAAAGAAATTTTAGGAAAGAAAATCCAGAATATTTTTATCCAGAGGGTTTATTAGTTTTTTGTGGTTCTCAAGGTAGTGGTAAAACTTTATCTGCTGTTCAATATGTAAAAAAATTGTGTATTGAGTATCCACGAGCTATTTTAGTTACTAATACTAAAATTGAAGGATTGCCTGGTCATACTGCTGTTATTCCTTATGATGGTATAAAAAGTTTGACTTCTCACAATAATGGTTTATGTGGTGTAATTTATTTTATTGACGAAATACATTTAGAATTTAATTCTCTTGAGAGTAAAAATATTCCTATTGAAATTATGATTGAAGTTAGTCAACAAAGAAAACAACGAAAACATATTATTGGCACTTCTCAAGTTTATATGCGTATGGCAAAACCTTTTCGTGAACAGATTAAAAATGTTGTTATTTGTAAGAAATATTTTAATTGTATTCAATTTAATAAATTAATTGATGGAGAAACTGCAAGAGAAGAAGGGGGTAAATTAAAAGCTGATGTCAAAAAAAATATAGTTTGGTTTCATTCTCCTTCTGCTTATTCTTCTTATGATACTTTTGCTAAAATGAAAAGATACTCTAAAGAGTGGAATGGTGTTTCTCGAATTAATATTTATGAAGGGAGTAATTTATAATGAATTATGATAAATTAGATAAATTTGATAGTGAATATTTTAAATCTTTAAATCAAGAGGATAAAGAAAAATATTTTATTACTTTTGTTAGAAAAACTTTAGATATGATTGATAAAAAGGGGGAGTGTTCTAATGACAATTGATTATAGTATTATTGTTGAAATGGTTGCAAATATTGTTTCTCAAGCATTACCAATTGGTATTATTTTTATATTATCTGAGAGATTAATTCAAATGTTTTTACGATTTGCTTTTCCTAAAGTATTTAAGGGAGGTATTTAATTATGTATTATGATTTTTCACAATTAGTTTATAATACCGAAATTATTATAAAAAATCAAGAAAACTTATTAACTATTTTATTTTGTTTTACATTTATTTTTACTATTTTTCTAGTTTATTATTTTGTTCGTAATATGATAAAAGGAGGATAATATGAAATTTAAAAAAATACTTTTATTTATGATATTATTTTTATTTATTTTACTTTTATCTAATAATGTAAAAGGTTTCGTTTTAAATGATGGTGGAGTTGAAAAGTATTATCTTCCTGATTTACCTTTATCTGACGATAATTTAGAAAATATTTTTCTTTTTAATAATTCTACTAATGAAATGCTTTTATTAGTTTTTCCAAAAACTTATTATTTAGGTTATGATAGATTTAATAATATTTTTGTTTTATATAATGGAGATGGTTCTCAAGTTGCTGATGGTTTTTCTGATTTACTTTCTTTTTATTATTGTAATATGGATTATTCTGGCTTAAATCTTGTTGGTACTAAATGGGTTGGTTATATGAAGCCTAATACGCATGGTATTCCTGCAAATTTTTTGTATAGTGATTATACTTTTGTATATGGTACTACTAATCTTTATCCCTGTTTTAAAGATGTTGGAATTATAACTAGTTTACCTGATGGTTTTACATGGTCTGATAATTTTATTATACATGCTACATCTCGTTATATTTCCGAAGCTAATATATATTTTGTTTGTTCTAATCCTTTAGATAATAATTTAAATTGGTTTTTTAAATATTCTGGTAGGGGTAGTACTATTTTTTATGCTGATACTTATTCTGATACTAAATATTCTTTAGTTGCATTTAAATATAATTTTTTAGATTCTTCTTGGGTTTTAGACAATTCTGTAATTAGTGATGGTAATTCTTTAGATACTCCAAGTGCTAAATTTATTGATGCTGGTTGGAATTATAATGACGGAATTAAATTTACAATTTTTTATTCTAATTTTGATTTATTAGACAATGAAAATAATATTGCAATGAATAATACAAATAGTTTGTTTAAAAATCTCCGTGATGATTTTTATAATAATTTTCCTTATATTTTAAATGGTGCAGAAGATTTGGCAGAAGGTAATGACGATATTGTTATAATGCCACGGGGATTTTAAATCAAATGAAAATATTTATTTTGGCATTAATCTTGAAACAACTAATGGTAATACTACTACTAATGAAGATGTTTTTAGGGTTTGTTTAAACAATAATTCTAAATATTTTCATTCTATTGACGATAGTGAAGTTGGTTTTTATTATTCTATTCCATTTAGTGATTTAGAAAATATTTTAATTAAAGGTAATAGATATGGTTATTATTTAAATTATGAATATGATGGAGAAAATATAGTTACTAATTTTATTTGGGCAACTTATGGTGGTTTAACCGAAGAAGATAAATTACAAAATGCTATTGCAGATCAAACTGCAGTTATGGAACAGTATTATCAGCAGCAACAAGAAATACTTGAGCAACAACAAGCTACTGCAGAGGAACAATTAGAAACTAGTAAAGGTATTTGGGGTACACTAAAAGATTTATTGAGTTATATTAACCCTTTTAGTGAAAATTTTTTTGTTTATAAATTAATTGATTTACTTATTAATGCTTTAAAATCTTTATTTATACCTAGTGATAATTATTTAAGTACATATTTTGATGATTTATTAAATTGGTTTTCTGATAGATTAGGTTTTTTAGCTTATCCTTTAGAGTTAATATTAGATGTATTAGATAGAATTGTTAATATTAATTTTTCAGAGCCTATTATACAGATACCTAATTTTGTTGAACCTTCTACTAATGAAATTATTATTAGTTCAAGAACTTATAACTTAAATGATTTGTTGGAAAATAATACTTTTAAAGTATGTCATGATGTTTATTTTATTTTAGTTGATGCCGTAATAATATTTGGTTTGGTTAACTTACTAAAACATAAAATAGAGGAGGTATTTACAAAATGATTTTAGAAGCTATTTTAAATCTTTTTAAGACATTACTTTATGCTTGTTTTTCATGGATAAATATTCCTAATTTTCCATCTGAGTTAATAAATAATATAAATGCTTTTTTAGATTTAATTTTTAATAATTTAACTTTACTTGGTTTTTTTGTACGACCAATTACATTGCAAATAGCAATACCAGTTTTGATTATTTTGTTAAATTTTGAATATTTATATAAATTAACAATGTGGATATTAAGAAAAATTCCTATGTTAGGTATTAAATAATTTTTTTGTAAAATCTTTGATTTACAAAAAAATTATTATTCAGGGGGTTTTAGGGGGAAGAAGTCCCCATATATATTTTATTTAATTATAGTTGAATATTAGGCGAAAAATTGAAAGGAGTTTTTTATGTGTCTTGTGGTTTAAAAAAATATGTTATCACAGGTCATATATTAGAAGTATATACTTATGATTATTATATACATGGTAAAGGTGGTTTTTCTGGCACACCGAAAGGTCAAGCAGATATTAATAGTGCTTTAAAAAATTATGCTAATACAAATCAAAGGAGAAGGGATAAAATTAGGCGATTAGCTTGTACAAATTTTAATAATAAATATGATAAATTTTTAACTCTTACTTTTAAAGAAAATATGACTAATATAGAAGAATGTAATTTATTATTTAAGAATTTTATTAAAAGATTAAAATATACACATAAATTACATAATTTAAAATATTTAGCAGTAATAGAATTTCAAGAGAGGGGAGCAGTACATTATCATGTTTTGTTAAATATTCCATATATACCACAAAATGAATTGCAAAAATTATGGGGACATGGTTTCATTTTTATTAATGCAATATCTCATGTAGATAATTTAGGTGCATACATACTTAAGTATATGACTAAAGATAATAATGATACTAGATTAATGGGTAAGAAAGCATATCTTACTAGTAGAAATTTAAAACAAGAAGAAATAATTGTAAATCACGATATAAAAGATTTTTCTAAATTAGAGAATAAGATTATACAAAAATACAATTTAAATGATTTAAAGGCTGTTTATGAGGCAAATTTTGATACAGAAATGTTAGGTAATTGTACTTATAAACAATATAATTTTAAAAGAGAGTTATAAACTCTCTTTTATTTTTGTTTCTATTTTTTCAATATTATAATAATTTTGTACTGGTATTCTTAAAAGTTTTATTTCTAAGTCTTTAAATAATGTATCTAAGAAATTATCTCTTTCTATTCTTTTTTGTTTTTGATGTGTTTTATCATCTAATTCAATACAGAGTAGTATCTTACAATTTTCCTTTGTTATAACAAAATCAATGCTTTTACTTTTTATTTTATTAAAATCTTTAAATGATTTATTTTTAACTATTTGATATAATGAAACTTGACAGAATAGGGAATAGTTTAATTTATTTGTTATTTGTTTTAATATTCTATAAAACTTTAATTCATTTTTTGTTAATAAATATTCATTTTTCTTATATTTTTCATTGTAATTATTAATTGTGTTTTTACTATTATTAATTATATATTCAATTATACTTATTACTATTACTAATATTATTATAATTATTAAATACATAATATCAACCCCTTTATATTATTATATCATATATATTTTGTCTAATAGTGTCGAAATATATTTATTGACTGTTTATGTAAACAGTGTTATAATTTTTTTGATAATCTTATAAAAAAGGGGGAATATGTATAATTGTAAAATGTGAAGTTTCTACAAAAGATCCGAAATTTTATTTGAACGAATATGGATCATTTTACGAAGGACAAATTTTAGAAAAGTATTGCTACAGTGGTGGTAATTTAAAAAATATAACTTATATAGAAGATATTAAGATTATTAAATTCATAGTACACTATAATAAATATACAAAAGAGCCAAATTTATATTTTAGATATGGTAATCTATATAATAAAGTTGAATATACAATTAATTGTAATCAATTAGGAATATTATATAAAATAAAAAGAAGGGTTTTAGATAAAAATGTAGAATAGAGGAAATATAGGCAATTATTTTTTTCTGTTCTTAATAACATTGCGCAAAATCAAAGTTTTGTGCAAATAGGAGTAGAACAAATATATAAAACAGATATAAACCTCTACTTCTGTTATTTCAAGGCTTTTAGCTGTTTCATACATACCATTATTCATTTATATATCTTTATTTTCTTATTATATCTATATTATATTCATTATTATTATAATTCTTTGTATTATAGTTATATCAATATTCTTATGACTTATTAAAATCAATTTTAAGACATTTTTTTGTTTTACTTATATAATTTCATTAATTTTTTCTTATTATATATTTTTTATTTTTATATATTAAATTATATGAAAATTTTTCAAAAATCTCCAAAGTGCCTATTTTTCCACATTTGCCTTATTTTACAGACAACAAACTATATGCTTAAAAAATAAAAACGGCTTAAAATCGATTTTAGAAGGTCATTATTTTGTATGATTTTAGTTTATAATACAGTTATTGCAATTATTATAGAACTTATTGGATTATAGTACAAAATGCAAATATTATATTAATTAGAATATATAAATCTGCAAACGA
>CALXWO010000016.1 GCA_944392485.1 uncultured Clostridia bacterium
CCATCGTTTGCAATTGTAGCATATGCTGCAGCCATTTCTAGTGGCGTAATTCCTTTTTCCAAACCACCTAAAGCCAATGGTAAATTTTCGTCATTTTCTGTAAGTGTTGTTATTCCCATTTTCTTTAAATATTTAATTGCTGTTTTAGGTGTTATTTCTTCTAGCATTTCTACAAATGGAATATTTTGAGAGCTTTCTATTGCGCGTCTTACAGTTGCTTTGCCTAAATCTCCATCATAATTTTCTGGAGAATAGTTACCTTCAAAGGTTTTAGGAACATCATCATAAACAGTAGAAGCTGTAAAAATTTTTTTATCAATTCCGTGGCAACACTACTGCTAATGGTTTGATTGCAGAACCTGTTTGTCTTGTACTTTGTGTTGCTCTATTTAATCCCCTTGCTGTAGTTTTTTCTCCAAGTCCACCACTGCATGCAACAACTTGTCCGGTTTCATGATCAATTATTACCATTGCAGCTTGTGACGAGTCTCCACCTTGTCTTGATGCAACCTTATATTCTCTTTTGTTAAATTCTACTTCTACTCCATCTTGTATATCTGAATTTTGAGTACTATTTATATTTAATCCGGATAAGTATATATAATTTGTTGCAAAAGTCTCTGTAATATTATATTTATCTGCTATATCCGAAATTACTTCAGTTGTTAATGCATCTGTATGGTAAGAATAAATTCCATCACTTGATTCAATAGTTCCTTTGTCGAAGTCTAATCCTGAATCGACTTCAGAACTTGCAATATTATATTCTTCTTCTGTTATATATCCTAATTCTAACATTTTTTGTAAAACAGTTTTTGTTCTCTTACTGATTTTTTCTGTATTATCTACATCTTCGTTAAATGGATTATATGAGTTTGGAGCATTGTTTATACCAGCCAAAAACGCACATTCAGCTAAAGAAAGCTCACTTACATCTTTACTAAAATAATATTCAGCTCCTGTACCTACTCCATATATATTTGGACCTACATATATAACATTTAAATACATTTCTAAAATTTCATCTTTTGAAAAATACCATTCTAACTGATAAGCTTTCCACCATTCTTTTACTTTACGGGTAACGGAATCTGTATTATCTCCTGTTAAATTTTTAACTAATTGTTGAGTAATAGTACTTCCTCCATATGATGAGTTTCCTGCATGAAATATATATGAAAGTATTGCACCACCAGTTCTTTTTATATCAATACCACTATGCTCATAAAATCTTTCGTCTTCAATTGAGACATATGCATTTTTTAGATTATCTGGTATATCATCAAATTTTACTTTTATTTTTTTCCTTTCACTACCAAGCTCAGCAATAACATTTCCACTAGTATCAATTACTTTAGAACACTCGTTAGTAAACATATCTACAGTTAATTGTTTCCATCTAAAAGCTCCAATTATTGTATTTATAATTATAGCTACAAATATAATTGCAAGTATAATTAATATAAACCTTTTAATTCTTTTCTTTAATGGAAGTTTATTTTTTAATTTTCTATCTTTTTTACTATTCTTTTTTGATTTGTTCTCTTTTTTTGAAGATTTATCTTTTTGCATTTCTCTTACTGATTTTGGTATTTCTTCTTCTTTTAAGTCTTGAACTGCATTTTTATTTCTAAACATAATTATCACTTTCCATATTATAATTTATGCTAGTATATCATAGAAAACCCCAAAAATCCATATATGATTTTAGTGCAATTTATTTAATTTCATGTATAAAACAGGATAAGGATTTCCTTGGTCATCAAGTTCGTTTCTTTGATAAACTTTAAATCCCATGTGCTCGTAAAAGCCTTTTGCTTGTGGATTTTGTTCATTAACTGCTAATTCATTAACATTGTATTTTTCTATTCCATAACTTAATAATTGTTTTCCTAAGCCTTTTCCTCTTTCACTATTTTTAATAAATAGCATTTCAAGTTTATTTTCTTCTATTCCCATAAAAGCAACTGGTTTGCCAATTCTTATCTTTGTATGCGTTAAAGCACATTATTCATCTCCATTTTAATATTTAAAATTATATCACAAACAATAAGAAAATCAAATTTCTTTGTTGTTTGACGTATTTTAATAGAAGTGTTATTATAATATTGCTAAATAGAAATGATTTTAATAAGGAGGCAAAATATGATAAATAGAGAATTAAATCCCGATTTTTTAAATTCATTTTTAGACTATAGCATTACAATACTAAACAAGTCTCCAAATAGTATAAAAGAATATAAT
Source organism: uncultured Clostridia bacterium (assembly GCA_944392485.1). Classification (GTDB taxonomy): domain Bacteria; phylum Bacillota; class Clostridia; order TANB77; family CAG-508; genus CAG-452. The sequence continues at coordinate 2,245 of CALXWO010000016.1, forward strand.
TATGATCTTACTAACTTTTTAAAATTTATAAAAATACATTTTAAATTAACAAAAGAAAATGATTATTCAAAAATAAATATAAATGATTTAAGTATAGATATTATAAAAAAAATAACACTAGAAGATATACATAGCTATATCTCATATATGGCAACAGAGCTTAGGAGCAAACCTGCAACACGTGCAAGAAAAATTTCTACAATTAGAATATTTTTTAAGTACTTATCTCAAAAGGCAAAATTAATAGATGCAAATCCAGCACAGAATTTGGAAACTCCAAAGCTTGGAAAAAGAATGCCTAAATATTTATCACTAGATGAAAGCAAAAAATTATTAGAAGTTACACAAAGTGAAGATAATAGAAATTCTGAAAGAGATTATGCAATAATTACTCTATTTTTAAATTGTGGAATGCGTTTATCAGAACTTGTTAATATAAATATTAAGGATATTACTTTTAGCGAAGCGAAGCTAACTGTTATAGGTAAAGGAAATAAGGAAAGAACTATTTATTTAAATAATGCTTGTATGTCAGCAATAAAAGAGTATTTAATAGTTAGACCTAAAGAAGGAATTAGATATGATTCAAAAGATGCCCTATTTTTAAGTGAAAGGCGCGAAAGAATTAGCAATAGAACTGTTCAATTAATTGTAAAAAAAGAACTTTTAAAAGCAGGATTAGATGTAAATAAATATTCTGTACATAAGTTAAGGCATACTGCAGCAACACTTATGTATCAATATGGTAATGTTGATATACGTGCACTACAAGAGCTACTAGGACATGAAAGTATTTCTACAACAGAAATTTATACTCATGTAGATAATAGCCAAATTAGAAGTGCTGTTGAAAATAATCCACTTGCAAATCTTTGATAAAAAAACAGATGGTTTTAAGCAAACCATCTGGAAATTTTTATATAATTGGTATTAATAATTCTTGGTTTACATTTATATTACTACTATCTAAATTGTTTATTTTAATTAAATCATTTATTATAAATCTCACATCCTTATCTTTATAATAATCATTGCTAACTTGATTTGATTTAGCAATATTCCATAATGTATCTCCTTCTGATACAAATATTGTTTTATATTCAATTTGTTTATGTGATAATGTAGCTTTGCTAATTATTAAGCTTATTAATAAAATTATTCCTAAAACTATTAGTATACTTCTTATGAATTTTTTTACATTTTTAATTCTCATAATATCTCCCCCTGTTTTTATATATTGTTTATTATTTTGCGAACATTTATTTGTTTTATGTTTTAATTATAAACGAACGTTTGTTCTTTGTCAATATTTTTTTATAAAATTTTAAATTGTAATTTGTGTGTGTCTCAAATGGGACGGTTCTTGATGGGTCGTTTCCTCAACGTTGTAGGGGTCGCACTCCTGGGCGACCCGAAAATCGGGTATACGGGGCGCCGAAGACAGCGCCCCCTACATCAAAAAACCAAATTTCAAAAACAAAATTTATTCATACAAATTACAGTTTATCTCATATAAATATATACTTTTATAAAATTCTATGATAGAATTGTTTTAATAAATTGAATTTAAGGAGATTTTATTATGGAAAATAAGGAAACTGTTGTAATTTTAGACTTTTATAGTCAATTTAATCAATTAATAGCAAGACGAGTAAGGGAATGTAATGTATATTCTGTAGTTTTACCATATGACACACCAATAGAAAAAATTAAAGAAATTAACCCTAAGGGAATTATTTTTACAGGTGGTCCTGCAAGTGTTTATGAACTTGATGCTCCAAAATGTGACGAAGAAATTTTTAAATTAGGTATTCCTATTTTAGGTATATGCTATGGAATGCAATTTATGAGCAATTCTTTAGGTGGTGTTGTTGTACGAGGAGACAAAAAAGAATATGGTGAGACTCCTATTCAACTTAATACCTCTTCTCCTATTTTTGAAGGCCTTGATGAACTTAATGTTTGTTTAATGAGTCATACAGATTTAGTAAATGATGTTCCTAGTGGATTTTTGGTAAATGCATCTTCAAAAAATTGCCACATTGCTGGAATAGAAAATAAAAAATTAAATTTCTATGGATTACAATTTCATCCTGAAGTAAATAACACAGTTAATGGAACAAGAATAATAAGAAATTTTTTATATAATGTATGTAAATGTAGTGGCACATGGAAAATGTCTTCTTTTGTTGATGAATCTATTAAAAACTTAAGAAAAAAAATTGGTGACAAGAAAGTATTACTTGCTTTATCTGGTGGCGTTGATTCTTCTGTTGCAGCAGTTTTACTTCACAAAGCAATAGGTAAACAATTAACTTGTATTTTTGTTGATCATGGTCTTCTTCGCAAAAATGAAGGTGACGAAGTGGAAAATATTTTTAGAAACCAATTTGATATAAATTTAATTAGAGTAAATGCAGAAGATAGATTTTTATCTAAACTTGCTGGGGTTGTAGACCCTGAAAAGAAAAGAAAAATTATAGGTGAAGAGTTTATTAGAGTTTTTGAAGAAGAAGCAAAGAAAATTGGAACAGTTGATTTCTTAGTACAAGGAACTATTTATCCTGATGTTATAGAAAGTGGCAAAGATAAAGCTGCAACCATTAAAAGTCATCATAATGTTGGAGGTCTCCCAGACCACGTTGATTTTAAGGAAATAATAGAACCACTAAGAGATTTATTTAAAGATGAAGTTAGAAAAACTGGATTGGAATTAGGTATTCCAGATACATTAGTATTTAGGCAACCATTCCCTGGTCCTGGTCTTGCAATACGTATTATTGGAGATATAACAAAAGAAAAATTAGAAATTTTAAAAGATGCTGATTACATTTTTAGAGAAGAAATATCAAAAGAAGGTTTAGGTAAAGAATTAGATCAATATTTTGCAGTTCTTACAAACTTAAAATCTGTTGGTGTTATGGGTGACTACAGAACATATGATTATACCCTCGCACTAAGAAGTGTTTGTACTACTGATTTTATGACTGCTACATGGAGTAGAATTCCTTTTAAAGTTTTGGAAAAAGTTTCTTCAAGAATAGTAAATGAAGTAAAACATATTAATAGAGTAGTATATGATATAACATCAAAACCTCCTGCTACAATAGAATGGGAATAAAAAAATAATAAAAAAAGACGGCTTTATTAAAAGCCGTCTTTTTTATTTAAGATTTATAAGAAGTATCTATTTCTTTTAACATTACATCATGTGCTCCACCTTCTGAAATACTTACATCTGATACAAGTGTTAATCTTGCTTTTTCATGTAATTCAGGAATTGTAGTTGCACCACAATTGCACATAGTTGATTTTATTTTTGCAATTGTTACTTTTAAATTATCCTTTAAAGATCCTGCATAAGGTATATATGAATCAACACCTTCTTCGAATGCTAGCCTATCTTTTGCTTCTCCTCCTAAGTCATATCTTTGCCAGTTTCTTGCTCTATTAGAACCTTCTCCCCAATATTCTTTAACATAATTATTTCCTATTTTTACAACTCTTGTTGGGCTTTCGTCAAATCTTGCAAAATATCTTCCCATCATAACATAGTCAGCACCCATTGCAAGAGCAAGTGTTATATGGTGGTCATATACTATTCCTCCGTCTGAGCATACTGGTATATAAATTCCTGTTTCTTTAAAATATTTGTTTCTTTCATCTACTACTTCCATTAGAGCACTAGCCTGTCCTCTACCAATTCCTTTTGTTTCACGAGTTATGCAAATAGATCCTCCGCCTACTCCAACTTTTATAAAATCAGCACCTGCATCCGCTAAATATCTAAATCCTTCTCTATCTACTACATTTCCAGCACCAATTTTGACATCTTCTCCATATTTTTCTCTTACAAAATCTATTGTTCTTTTTTGCCATACTGAATATCCATCAGAAGAATCCATACAAATAATATCAACTCCAGCATTTACAAGTGCCGGTATTCTTTCTTCGTAATCTCTTGTGTTAATTCCTGCACCAACAATATATCTTTTATTTTCGTCTAATAAAGAATTTGGATTGTTTTTTCTATCTTCATAATCTTTTCTAAAAACTAAATATTTTAAATTTCCTTCTTTTGTTAAGATTGGCAAACAATTTATTTTATTTTCCCAGATTATATCATTTGCTTCTGAAAGTGTTATTCCTTTTTCTGCCCAAATAACATTGTCTTTTTTTGTCATAAAATTATCTATAGGTTCATCTTGATTGTCTCTAGATAATCTATAATCTTTATTAGTAACAATTCCTAAAAATTTACCATTAGCACTTCCATCATCTGTAATTATTACAGTTGAATGTCCTGTTTTTTTAACTAATGCTAATACCTCTTTTAATGTTGTTCCTGATTTTACATTAGAATCACTAATTACAAAACCAGCTTTATGTTTTTTTACATGATAAACCATTTCTGCTTGTGCTTCTATTGATTGAGAACCATAAATAAAAGCAAGTCCTCCTTCTCTTGCAAGTGCAATTCCCATTTTTTCTCCTGATACTGATTGCATAATTGCAGATACCATTGGTACATTTGCATAGTATTTTGCTTGCTCCCCTTTTTTAAATTTTACAAGTGGTGTTCTTAGTGATACGTTTGCTGGTATACAATTTTCTGTAGTTAAATTTGGTAATAATAAAAATTCATTAAATGTTCTTGATATATCTGGTAGTATTTTTGCCATATATAATTTCCTCCTTTGAAATATTGAAGAGAATATAACTCTTCCTTTTTGTTTAAAATTTTAAATTTCTATATATTATATAACAAAAAGAGATTAATTGCAATGTTAATCTCTTTTTTAATATAATTTTTATGCTCTTGGATGAGCCTTTTTATATATATTTTTTAAACTTTCATCTTGAAATTGCATATAAACTTGTGTAGATGATATGTCTGAGTGTCCTAGCATTGTTTGTATTGCTTTTAATTCTGCACCATTTTGCAATAAATGTGTTGCAAAAGAATGTCTTAAAACGTGTGGAGTTATCTCTTTTGTAATATGTGCTTGGTCTTTATAATATTTTACGATTTTCCAAAATCCTTGCCTTGTTAATCTTTTACCATTAATATTAACAAATAGTGCCTTTTCATCTTCGCTCTTTATAATTATTGGTCTTGCATCTATTATATATTCTTTTAAAGCTTTTAATGAAAGAGAACCTAAAGGAATATTTCTTTGTTTATTACCATTTTTGCAAGTAACTATCCCTTCTTCTATGTTAACATCATCTATATTTAAAGAAATTATTTCTGTAACTCTCATCCCTGTTGCATATGCAAATTCTAGCATTGCTTTATCTCTTATTCCTTTTAAATCAACATCTTTTGGTTGATCTAATAATAAAGAAACCTCTTGAGTTGTTAATATGTTTGGAACTCTTTTTTCAACTTTAGGAGATGAAATTCCTTCTGTTGGATCTTTTTTTACTTTATTGTTTTTTAATAGGTATTGATAGAACAACCTTAGTGAAGCTAAATTTCTTGAGATTGTAGAAGATTTTTTGTTCATTTCTTTTAAATAATTTAAATATTCTTTTATATCTTCTGGTTTTACTTTAGTATAATTAATTTTATTGTTATCAATATATTTTTTATATTGCATTATATCTCTTCTGTAAGATTGTAAAGTATTGTCTGAAAGTTTTTTATCGTTTACAATATAGTCTAAAAAATTTGTAATTTGTTTATCCATAATTTAGCTCCTTTGCGCAATAATAAAATTAAAATGTTTTATGAACATTTATTATGTATATAGTTATATCAAATTAAAATAAAATTGTAAATACATTTTTTTAATTTTATAAATAATTTACTATTAACATTAATAGGTTTTTAGATATATATACTTCTACAAAAGAAGTTAATATCAATAATATTAAGATAAATGCAGAAAATAAAGTATGTCTTAATATCTCAACTTTAATGTTTTCTCTTCTTTTATCTTTCATTATAGAATTATGTAACCTCATTCCGCTTACTGCAAGTGCAATTATACATGGTATGAAAATTATATTTTGTAATAATATATAAGAAAGTAAAAATAAAACCCCTTTACCTAAACCACATGTAAGTATTATAGAAGAAATTGTGTATCCAAGGCAAAATCCTCTGAAACATAAAATCAAATAAACAATTGAACTGCCAATAACTGTAGATCCCATAAACCATAGTAGAATTGCTAAAATTATGTTTTCTAAAATTGAATCTTTTAATAAAGATAAATCATTTATTTTTTGATTAGCTTTTAAATTTTGTATAAAAGAATTTATATATTGCGTAATTTCACTAGATTGAGTTTCTGATAAGTTGTTTATAAAAATAACTCCTATTACAATACCTATTAAAAAAATAATAGATGCAATTAAGTATTCTTTAATATTATTTTTAATATGCATATAAATAATTTCTTTAATTTTTGATGATTTTTTTCTTCTGTTATATCTTTTAAATCTTCTGTTCATTATTTACCTCCGAAACACTTATACATAATGTGTATTCAATAGGCAAAAAAAAAGAACATAAAATTATTATAAAAGATTTGTTCAAAAAGAATTGAAATTTATTTTTTGATGTGTGAGGTGCGAAGTGTGAGGTGTGCTTTTTAGGGCTAGGCTTTGTTAGACTTACCCTAATTTCACACTTCCCACATCCCACTTCTCACTTCAAATACGAACTTGTCCGTATACTCCTCCGCCACCTGCTTGTATTTTTATTTTACCATCTCTTGCTGAAATAATATTATTTGCAACTTTTTCTCCAACAACTGCTTCAATATCATCTTTAGATAAGTTATGAATTATATTCATTTCAGTATCAAAAGTATCTAATAATTTCTCTAAGCTTTTTTTACCTACACCTGGTATAAAACTAAGAGGTATCTGATAAATATATTCTGGCCTATTCTTAGGACTGATTGATGTTTCTTTATCTTTTATTATTTCTATTCTGTCGTAAACTCCCATAGTTATATTTCTACTATCGCATGTATCACACTTGGTAACTGGAGCATCTCCTTTAATATTTTTACCACAAACTTCGCAATAAGTTCTATGATATTTACCAAGTTTTGGATCCATACCATAATTTGAAATAATTTTTCTTCCATCTTCATTTTTTATTGCTTTTAAAAGTTCTTTAAAACTTATATCTTCTACTAATATTTTATTATACTCTCTAGCAATTTTAGGTAATGAATGTGCATCGGAATTTGTTAAAAAAGTTTTATTTTCTAATTCTGAAATCATGTCGGCAAGATATGTATCAGAACTTAAACCTAGCTCTATAGCAGGTATTTTATAATACTTTTCTTTAAATATTTTTTCTAGTCTATCTGTACAATTTCCGTAAAAACTTTTATGTGGTGTAAAACAATGTGCTGGAATTAATATTCCATTATATTTTTCTACTATATCTACTAATTCATATGCAGACAAATCTGCTCTTTGTGAACTAAGTGTAATATTTTTAATGTGTTTACTCATTTCTTTTGAAAAGCCTTTTATATCTTTTAGATGTGGAAAATAACAAAGATTATGTGCACTTCCTAAGTGCCCATTTAGCCCTTCTTCAGATGTTTCTATCTCGCTTCCTAAAATTATACATACTTTATCTTTATATATTATTCCGCCATCTTCTATCTCATAAGCTTCCCCTGTATTTAAAAAATTTTCTATGTCTTCTATAACATAAGGTGATGCACAATCTATAATTCCTACAATATCTATACCTTTTCTTTCTCTACATTCTTTTGCAATATTTGCAAAGTTTAAACTCCTTGCTGCTGTTATTTTTATTGGTTTATTATTTTCACTTCTTCCTATGTGTACATGTAAATCTGCAAATATTTCGTACATATATATTCCATCCTTTTATATAAAATTTTAGGTTGCAAAATGCAACCTATTTAATATTATTTAAAATTATAAATATAAATCATAATCCTCGTTTGCTTTATTATGAGGTTGGTTTTTTCTTTCTTTTAATTGTTCTGAATATTTTGTATAGCCTTCACTAATTTTTCTTGCAAAATCTGGCATATTTAAATTTCCTGCATCTTTACCAAGTTGAGATAAAAAACTTTTTCTATAAAAATCTATCATGCTACATTTACCTCCTTAGCAATGTTAATAAATTCTTTAAATTGTTCTAAATATATGTTATTACAATTTTTTAAATTTCTATTTTCTAATAATATTAATGCTTCTTCTATTGGAAAAGCAATTCTTTCTGGCCTATCCAATAACATTCCTCCAAATTGATCTGCAAGCTCTAGTATATCAGCTTCTTTTTTTCGGGGTAAACTATTACTATATCTATTGTGTTGTTCACATATTGTACAAAAATCTTTAGAAAATCCAAGTTTTGCTAAAAAATCTGCTCCATCTTTTGCATAAGCTTTAATTTTTTCCATATCTTGAGAATTGTTTATTTTTTTACAACCGCACAACAACATTGCTGTTATTACTTTATTTGCATCTACTTGTATATCCATGGTTTCTATAAACATTCTAACAATAAATGCTTTAAATATAACAGAATTATCAAAAAATATATTAGTTTTCCTTTTAAGATAGAACATAATTTCTATCTTTTTTGAAAAATCTTTTTCAGACATTATGTATTCTGCAAAAGTTTCCATTGCATCCTCCATAAATCTCTATTTTTCTCTATTATATCCTTATTATTACTGGTTTTTCAACAATGTTACGCAATTGTAATAATATTGTAACTGTTTGGTAACAGATTAATATTTTACAATTTCTCCTCTTGCAAGTTCATCACATCTATTATTAAACTCATTATCACTATGCCCTTTTACCTTTATAAATTTTACTTTATGAGTTTTGGTTAAATTATAAAGTTCTTGCCAAAGTTCTTTATTTTTTACAGGTTCTTTTCCAGATGTTTTCCAGTTATTTTTAAGCCAGTTGTATATCCATCCGTTATTAAATGCATTTACAACATATGCACTATCACTATATACTTCTACTTCACATGGTCTCTTTAATAGGTTTAAAGCCTCAATTACAGCGGTTATTTCCATTATATTATTAGTAGTTTCTTTATTTCCACCACTTATTTCTTTTTTTACATCATTAAACATAAGAATTGCACCCCACCCACCTGGGCCAGGATTTCCGTGAACATGCACCATCTGTATATATTATAACCTTATCCATATATTTCCCTTTCTTTTATAAATTGTAATTTGTTTTTGTGATGTGTGAGGTGCGAAGTGTGAGGTGTGCTTTTAGGGTTAGGCTACGTAAGGCT
>CALXWO010000017.1 GCA_944392485.1 uncultured Clostridia bacterium
AAGCCTTACGTAGCCTAGCCCTAAAAAGCACACCTCACACTTCACACCTCTCACATCACAACAACAAATTACAATTTCAAATTTGGTACTGCATTTAATGTAAGGTCTGAAATATTTCCTTCTAAATAATTATAGTAACCTGCTGATGCTATCATTGCTGCATTGTCTGTGCATAGCTTTAATTCTGGATAATATATTTTTATATTTTTTTCTTCCTGTAATTTTGCAAATTCATTTCTTATATATGAGTTTGCTGAAACCCCACCTGCAAGTACCAATGTTTTAATTTCTGTATCTTTTATTGCTTTTTTTATATTTTCTATTAAAATTTCTGTTACTGTTTTTTGAAAGCTTGCACATAAGTCTGCTTTATTTATATTAGGATTTTTATGATTTAAATTTATTACCGCAGTTTTTATTCCACTAAAACTAAAATCAAAATTGTCAAAATGCGTTTTTGGAAGTTCTATATTAGCTGTTCCTTCTTTTGCAAGTTTATCTACTTTAGGTCCTCCTGGGTATCCGAAGTCCTACAACTCTTGCTACCTTATCAAATGCTTCTCCTATTGCATCATCTCTAGTTTTTCCTAGCACCTCAAATTTGCAATAATCTTTTACATATACAATTTGAGTATTACCTCCTGACATCATTAAGCATAAAAATGGTGGTTTTAACTCTTTATATGTTATATAATTTGCAGCAATATGTCCTTGTATATGATTTACTCCTACTAGTGGTTTATTGTTTGCAAATGCTAGTCCTTTTGCATATGATACTCCCACTAAAAGAGCTCCTACAAGACCTGGTCCATATGTACATGCAATTACATCTAAATCTTTTAATTCTACTTTAGCCTCTTTTAAAGCTTGCTTTGTTATTTGATTTATTACTTCTGTATGACATCTTGACGCAATTTCAGGAACTACTCCTCCATATTCTGTATGTATATCTATTTGTGAATTTATTACATTAGAAAGAACTTCCCTACCATTTTTTACAACTGATACGGAAGTTTCATCACAACTTGTTTCTATTCCTAAAACTAATAAATCTTTCATTGTTCTCCCCTTACTTGTAAGGGGACGCATCTTTCCTCTTGGTCTGTCTCTAAGGTTAAGATACATCCCCATGCTTATCAATTAGTGATTCCAGTCGTTCTAATTTATATAAAAAGTCCAAATATTGCTGATACTAGCCAATTCATTCCACTTAATACCACACTAAAAATCGGTGTTAATATTATAGAAGAAAGTCCTGTTATAAATAATACTAAAAATATTAAATAAAAAATTTGTTGATTTCTATAAAACCATTCTTTTGCATTATATGGTAAAAAATGTGTTAATATTTTTGAACCGTCTAGTGGTGGAAGAGGTATTAGATTAAATATTCCAAGTGAAATGTTTATTGATATTATATTTGTTATAATTACCATAATAATACTTTGCCATTGCATAGATAATCCTTCTAAAACATTTGTTAAACCGTATTGCATAATATATAATTAAAAAAACAAATGCCAATAAAAGATTTGTTATTGGTCCTGCTGCCGAAACTATTGCTTCTGCTTTTGATATAGAATATTTTCCATTAAAATTTCTTGGATCTATTTGTACAGGTTTTCCCCATCCAAATCCAGCAACAATTAAAAATACAAATCCTACTGGATCTATATGGCTAAGTGGATTTAAATTAATTCTTCCTTGATATTTTGGTGTATCGTCTCCTAATTTATATGCAATATACGCATGTGCAAATTCATGGAATGTTAGTGCAATTAGTACTGCTGGCATTGTAAGAACTAAATCTAATATACCAGCTGTTCCTGCAGAAATTAGCCATAAGACTAAAATTATAACTAGAACTATTGTAATAGTCCTTTTATCAAATGCAAAATTAAACATATATACCTCTTTCTTCATCCCCAATTTTGATTAATGCAAATTGTAATTTGTTTTTGTGATGTGTGAGGTGCGAAGTGTGAGGTGTGCTTTTAGGGTTAGGCTACGTAAGGCTTACCATAATTTCACACTTCCCACATCCCACTTCTCACTTCTCAGATAAATTACAGTTTATCTAATTATTTGGTTTCATCGTTGGAAATAATATTACATCTCTTATTGATTCACTTTCTGTAAATAGCATGCATAATCTATCTATACCATATCCTATTCCTCCGGCTGGTGGCATACCATATTCTAGTGCTTCAATAAAGTCCATATCTATATCGTTTGCTTCGTCATTTCCTAATTCTCTTTCTTTTAATTGCTCTTCAAATCTCTCTAATTGGTCTATTGGATCATTAAGTTCTGTATAAGCATTTGCAAATTCTTTTCCACCAATAAATAACTCAAATCTGTCTACAAATCTTGGATCTTCTGGATTTTTCTTTGTTAGTGGTGATATTTCTAATGGATGTCCATATAAAAATGTTGGTTGAATTAATGTTTCTTCAACATATTTTTCGAAGAATGCATTTATTATATGTCCATAAGTTTTTTCGTGTTCTTCTAATTCTATATTATGCTCTTTTGCTAATTTTAAACATTCATCTAAATTAGAAATTTCTTTAAAGTCAATTCCTGTTTGTTCTTTAATAGCATCTGTCATACTAACTCTTTTCCATGGTCCTGCAAGATTAATTTCATTTCCGCCCCAATTATATACCATTTTTCCTGTTACGTCTGTTGCAATTTTTTGGAACATTTTTTCAGTTAAATCCATCATTCCTTCTAAGTTTGAATATGCTAAATATGCTTCCATTAATGTAAATTCTGGATTATGTTTTAAATCCATTCCTTCATTTCTAAATACTCTTCCTATTTCGTATACAGCTTCCATTCCTCCAACTAATAATCTTTTAAGTGGTAGTTCTAACGCAATACGAAGGTACATATCTAAATTTTGTGCATTATGATGTGTAACAAATGGTCTTGCAGATGCACCTGTTAAAAGAGTTGTTAAAACTGGTGTTTCTACTTCAGTAAATCCTTCTCCATCCATAAAGTTTTGTATACATCTAATTATTTTAGGACGTAAAAATGCCACTCTTTTAGCTTCTTCATTCATTATTAAATCAACATATCTTCTTCTATATCTTTCTTCTTTATCTGTTAATCCATGAAATTTTTCTGGAAGAGGTCTTAATGATTTTGAAAGTAATACAACTTCTTTTGCATGAACAGATATTTCTTCTGTTCTTGTTTTAAATACAAATCCTTTTATTCCTATAATATCTCCAATATCATATGTTTTAAACAAAGAATAACTTTCTTCTCCTAAGTCGTTTATGCTTACATAACTTTGTATTTTTCCTTGTGCATCTTGAATTGTACAAAATGATGCTTTACCCATTATTCTTTTTGCCATTATTCTTCCTGCAACTGAAACATCTTTTCCTTCTAATTCATTATAATTATCTTTAATTTGTTTGCTTAAATGTGTTCTATCATATTTTGTTATTTTAAAAGGGTCTTTCCCTTGTTCTCTTAATTCTTTTAATTTTTCTTTTCTAATTGCAATTAAATGATTTTCGTCTAATTCTTCTTGTTCATTTTTAACATTTTCTGCCATACTCTTCACTCCTTAAAAACTTATTTTAATATTATATAACAGAATACTGGGATTGTAAATATTTAGATATAGAAAAAAATTGCTGAGATTAGAAAATATAAAAGTGAAAAGTTAAAAGTACAAACTTGCCTTAAAAAGTGAAGAGTGAAAAGTTAAAAGTACAAACTTGCCTTAAATTTTCTCCTTTGATTTTTCTTAGTACTCTTAACTATTCACTCTTCAATATTAACTCTTGCCTTATGGCAAGTTTGGTGGTGACCCGTACGGGAATCGAACCCATGATTCAGCCTTGAGAGGGCTGCGTCTTAACCGCTTGACCAACGGGCCATGTGCAAATATATTTATAACATTTTTTGTACACAATTGTCAAGATATAGAATTTATACAAATTGTAATTTGCTATGCAAATTACAATTTATTTATTAATTCTTTTGCATATTGCATTGATACCTTTGTTACTTCTCCACTAGCTATTCTTGCAATTTCTTCTACTAATTTATTGTCTGTTAACATAGATACATTCGTTTTTGTTTTGCCTTCTTTTACTTCTTTGCTTATATAATAATTGCAATCACCTCTTGCTGCTATTGTTGCCAAATGTGTTACACATATTATTTGATGTTTTTTTGATATTTCTTTCATTTTTTCTGCAACTTTACTTGCAGCCTTTCCACTAATTCCTGTGTCTATTTCATCAAACACTAGTGTTTCTACTTCATCTACATCTGCTAAAACTCTTTTTATTGCAAGCATTATTCTAGACATTTCTCCTCCTGATGCAATTTTGGTAAGAGGTTTAAAATCTTCTCCTACGTTTGTCATTATTAAAAATTCTATTGTATCTTGCCCATTTTCAGAAAACAAATTTGATGGATCATAATTTATATTTGCTTTGAATTTTATATTTTTCATTTCTAAATCAACTAAATTGTCTTGAATTTCTGTTGATAAAATATTGCTAACTTTCTGTCTAATATCATGCATTTTTTTGCATATTTCCCTCATTTGCTCTGTAAGATTTTTTAATTCTAGTTTTAATTTATTTGTATATTCTTCTAAATTTTCTATGTCATATATTTCTTTTTCTACTTCTGCTTTATATTTTAATATTTCTTCTATATTATTACCGTATTTTCTTTTCATTGAGAATATTAAATTAAGTCTTGATTCTATATTTTCTATTTCTCTATCATCAAAATATATGTCTTCTGCAAAATTTGCAATTTCTCTTCCACAATCTTCTAAATCATAATATATACTTCTAATTTTTTCTGCTTGCTCTTTATATTCTTCGTTTATGTCTTCTATTTTTTCTAATGCCTTTATAGAAGATAAAATAGAGTCTAATGATATATTTAAAATTTCATTTTCTGCAATCCCTAAATTTTTAGAAAGTTTTTCTGCATTTAATATCTTTTTCTTTTTTTCTTCTAGTTCCTCTTCTTCTCCTTTTTTTAAATTTGCTTCTTCTATTTCTTTAAATTGGTATCTTAGCAAATCTACTTTTCTTTGTTTTTCCTTATCATCTCCATAGTTTTTGGCAATTTCTTCTTTTACTTTTTTGTATTCATTATACTTTTTTAAGTAATCCATTTTTAAATCTTTTAGCTCTTTCCCGGCAAATTTGTCTAATAAATGTATGTGAGTATTAACATTTAATAATGACTGATTATCATGTTGACCATGTATATCTATTAATTTAGACATGTAATTTTTAAGTTCGGCAACTGTTACCATTCTTCCATTTATTTTGCATAAATTTCTTCCATTTATGTTTATTTCTCTTGATAATATTATATCTTCATTGCTATTGTTAGTGGATACACTCATTTCAACAAATGAATAATCTTCACCTTTTCTTATCATTTCTTTAGAAAATCTTCCACCTGCCAGAATTTCTAAAGAATCTATAATAAGGGTTTTCCCTGCCCCTGTCTCTCCAGTTAATATATTAAATCCCTTGTTTAAATCAATACTTATTTCATCTATAATACCAATATTTTTTATGTGTAATGTGTTTATCAAAACTATCACCTCGTTATTATGGAAATATAATATAACAAACATTTGTTTTTGTCAATAGTGTTTTTTGTATAATATATACAAAGAAAGAGGCTTAAATATATAATTAATTTTATAATTACATATCTAAACCTCTTTCTTATGCCCCCATGGAAAATTTTAACAAGAAGTTAACTTTCTTAATTGTTCCTCGTGATTTCTTACTATCTCATATAAATGTGTAATATGAATTGAATTTTTACTTGTAGTTTCAAGTAGAGAATTAAGTTTTTCTTCGTTTCTTTTTTGAATTTCATAATTTAATGTATGAGCTTCATATATTGCTGGAAGTTCTGTTGCTACTTTATATTCTAATACTGCTACATTTCCACTTAAATCATTAATTTTTTCTGTTAGCTCTTTTTTCACATTGTCTATTTTTTGACCTAATTCTGCATTTACATTGTCTATTTTTTGATTTAATTCTGCATTTACATTGTCTATTTTTTGATCCATCTTATCAAATCTTTGATCCATTTTATCAAATCTTTGATCCATTTTATCAAATCTTTGATCCATTTTATCAAATCTTTGATCCATTTTATTAAATCTTTGTTCCATCTTATTAAATCTTTGATCCATCTTATCAAATCTTTTCATAACTATTTTTTCGAATTCTTCTGACATATTTTTCACCTCCAATCTTTATATTTCATATGTTATCATCATATTGTTTTTTTGTCAATATATTTTTGGAAGTTTTTTACATTTTTATAAGTATTTTAATTTAAACTGTTTTGCTGTTATTTTTTATTTTACCTCTTCACTTTCTTTGTCTTCTCTTTTATTTTCTTTTTCTTCCTCTTTTTGGTCTGTTTGATTTGGGACAAAATGCTGAGCTTTCTCTTCTAATTCAAGTCTACTAATTTTTGTTTTCAATTCTCTTTTCTTTTTATATAATTCTGACAATTTATCATCATTTTCTCCTATTTTAGCATTTTTCTTTTTATTAAATAAACTTATGTTTAATTTATATATTAGACCGCTTTTTAATTCATTATTTTGAGCCTCTAAATCTTCTATTTCAGCGTTTATCTCTCCTAACTCTATCCTTGAATTAGATAATTCTATATCTGTTTCTATTTTTCTGTCAAAATTTTGGTCAAATTGGTCATTATTTGTTTGTTTGAATGCATTCTTTTTCCCTTCTATTACTGCATCAATTTTTTCTAAAACTTCTTCTGCAGCTATTAAATATTTATCTTCGTCAAATATTGTATCTTCTGTTAAGCTGAGGCTTTGTAATTTTTCTTTTACTGTATTTAAAGCAAGCTTTATTTGTTCAAAGTCTCTTACTATGCTTCTATCTGGTATGTAATTAACATCATGATCTTTGGCTTCTTTTAAATATTTACTTATTGTTTGGTTTTCTTCGCTATTAATATCATTAATTATTTTTTCTAATTCTTCCATTTTAATAGTTAGTCTTTCTATTAATCTATCTCTATTTTCTTTTGCATTTTCCATTAATTTTTTATTTTCATTTTCCATATTCTCTTCACCCCTTTTTTATATACATTTATTTAATATTTCATTTAGTCTTTCCTTTTGATTACTTAAATACAAATATCCAATTAATCCCTCAAATGCTGTAGCACGCATGTAATCAGCTGGATTTGCATTTTTAGGCAAATGATGATTTTCTGTGTTTCGTGTTCTTCTTACAATTTCCTTTTCTTTATCTGTAAGAATATCTTGCAATTTTTCTAATTTCTCTGCTTGAGCTTTTGCTTTAACATGTTTAATTGCTTCTATATGTAATTTATGTGGTTTTAAATTTGTTGTTTCTACTAACTGTGTTCTTATAAATAATTCATATACACTATCACCAACATATGCCCAAACTAGTGGTGACATCAAATTTACATCATTTTCATTTTTCATATGCTTTCTCCAATGTTATTCTACCTATTTTTCCTTCTCTAAAATCATTTATTATTATATTTGCAGTTTTTTCGTCATCTACTTCTCCACCTGATATTACTGCTCCTCTTTTTTTACCAATTAATTTCATTAAACTATAAAATTCTTGATTTTTATCTTCTGATTTTATACTTTCTAATTCTTCATTTGTTAATTTATATCTTTTTACTAAATTTGAATTGTAATTTTGGTATAAATATTTTAGCAAATTAAATCCTATTTCTACTATTGGTAGCACTTCTGCTTTTATTGACCCAGTATAAGATAAATTTAAAGCTACCTTTTCATCCTCAAATTTTGCCCAAAGCACTCCTGGTGTATCTAATAATTCTATATTATTTGCAATTCTTACCCATTGCTTTTGCCTTGTAACTCCTGGTTTGTTTCCAACTACTAATGTCTTTTTATTACACAATCTATTTATAAACGAAGATTTACCTACATTTGGAATTCCAAGTACCATTACTCTAATATTTTTCTTTATTCTTCCTCTTAATGCAGCTTTTTGCATATCTTTTTCCATAATTTTTTCTATTTGACTTAATGTTTCCTTTATGCCTTTTCCTAAATTACTATCAGTAATAATTGCTTTAATCCCATTCTTTTTGTAATAGTCTACCCATTTATTTGTTTCTTTCTCTTCTGCTAAATCACTTTTATTTAATACTACTATTCGTTTTTTGTTTTGTATTATTTTTTGAATATCAGGGTTTCTGCTAGATACAGGAATTCTTGCGTCTAATATTTCTATAACTACATCTATTAATTTTATATCTTCTATTATCTGCTTTTTAGTTTTTAGCATATGTCCTGGATACCAGTTAATTGGATTATTGTTCATTTTCATCACTTCCTCATAAATCTATTATATTATATCATGTTTTTACCCAAAGAAAAAAGTAGATATAAATCCACTCTATAAATTGTAATTTTGTATTACTCTTTATCTTTTTTGCTATTTCTATATAATATACTAAATGTTAGTGTAAA
>CALXWO010000018.1 GCA_944392485.1 uncultured Clostridia bacterium
AGACAAAATATATATAGGTAATTTAATTGATTTTGATAAAGATTATATAATTATAAAAAATGACAATGAAATAAAAATAGATAGAAAAAATATAGCTCAAATAAAAACGGTATATAATTGGTAAAAGAAAGGATGATTAAAATGAAAGCAACTGAAAGTAAAGAACTAATACAAGCAATTGATGAACTAGAAAAAGAAAGAGGGATAAATAAAAATTATTTATTAGAATCTCTAGAAACAGCACTTGTTACTGCATATAAAAGAAACTTTGATTCTGCAGAAAATGTAAAAATAATAATGGATGAAAAAACAGGAGATATTAAAGTATTTTCTGTAAAAACTGTAGTAAAAGATGTACAAGATGAAAATTTAGAAATTAGTATAGAAGAAGCAAAAAAACAAAACAAAAAAATAAAAGAAGGAGAAACCATTGAAATAGAAATAATTCCAAAAAACTTTGGAAGAATTGCTGCACAAACTGCAAAACAAGTAATAGTTCAAAAAATTAGAGAAGCAGAAAGAAATATGATATATACTGAGTATAATGATAGAAAAGGAGAAATTGTATCTGGAATTGTACAAAAAGCAGATGGAGGAACAGTAGTATTAGACTTAGGAAGACTAGAAGGAATTATGCTTGTAAAAGACCAGATTCCAACAGAAAAATATAGAGTAAATGATAAAATTAGAGCTTATGTACTTAGTGTAGAAAAAGGTGTAAAAGGAGCACCTCAAGTTCTAGTATCTAGAAGTCATCCAGATTTTGTAAGAAAATTATTTGAATTTGAAATACCAGAAATATATGAAGGGCTAATCGAAATAAAAAATATTGCAAGAGATGCCGGATCTAGAAGCAAGGTAGCAGTTTATTCTACAAATCCAGACATAGATCCAGTAGGCTCATGCGTAGGGCAAAAAGGAATAAGAATACAAAATATAATAAATGAATTAAATGGAGAAAAAATAGACGTTATAGAATGGAACGAAGATCCAGCAATATTTATTTCAGAAGCATTGCTTCCAGCACAAGTAATGGCTGTAGATGTAAACCAAGAAGATAAATTTGCACAAGTAATAGTTCCAGATGATCAATTATCACTTGCAATAGGAAAAGGCGGACAAAATGCAAGACTTGCTGCAAAGCTTACAAATTGGAAAATAGATATAAAAAGTGAATCACAATTTAGAGAATTATTAGAAAAACAAGAAAGTGAAGAAACAGATCACACTTCACACTTCGAAAACGAATAGGTGATTATATGAAAAAAATTGTGCAAAGAATGTGTATGGCATGTAACACAAAAAAAGATAAAAAGGAATTAATTAGAATAGTATTAAATAAATCAGGCCAAATTGAAATAGATAAAACTGGAAAACTTTCCGGCAGAGGTGCATATATATGCAATAATTTAGATTGTTTAAACAAATTAATAAAAACTAAAAGGTTAGAAAAAATATTTAATATTAAAATAGACGAAGAAATTTATAAAAATTTAAGGGGTGTAATTATTGAGAAAGGCGTTAAAAAATAATTATAAGGCAAAGACAATTTCTGGGGGTGATGTTATTGAGTAAAATAAAAATACACGAAGTAGCAAAAAAAATAGGAGTAAATAGCAAAGAGGTTTTAGAAAAAGCTTTAGAACTAGGTTTGGATGTAAAAAATCACATGAGCAGTATAGAAGAAGAAGAAGCAAAAAAAATAGAATCTAAATTTTCTAATAAAAAAGAAGCAAAAGAAAAACAAAGCGGGCCAGTAATAATAAGAAGAGAAGTTATTGTATCAGATCAAGAAAATGAAAGAATAAAAGACAGTAAAAAACCTGACAATAGAAACAATAGAGAAGTAGGGTTTATAGAAAGAGAAAGAAAAACAGATTATAATATTGTTTATAGAAACAAGCATAATAAACCTCTTACTGTAAGTGAATTATTTGGGAAAAAAGCTCCTAGCACGGAGAAAAAAGAAAATACAGATACAATAAATAATACAAAAAATCCTAATGTTTCTAAAGAAGATGATAACAAACAAAAACCAAAAATTGAAAAAGAATTACCTACAAGCAATATATCTCAAGAAACTAAACATACCCATATTAATACTCCTAGAAATGCAAATAATTATAAGCCACATAATAATCAAGAAAATAAACCATATAACAGAGAAGGAGCAAGACCATATAATAATAGATATGGACAAAATGGAAGACCATATAATAACCAAAGCAATAGACCTTTTGGTGGGGGAAGAAGACCTCTAGATGAAAGAGGAATAGAAAAGAACATAAAAAATATTATGGCTTCAGACAATGTTGAAAAAGAACCTACAAGAGAATATTCTAACAGAGCAATAGACAAACAAAAAAATAACAGATATGAAGAAAAAACAAACAAAAGAAATTCAAGATCAAGAAGAAATGATTACGAAGAAATTAGTAGTCATAAATTAAAAGATTTAAAACAAGAAAATAGATTGTCAAGCATGTTTGATGAAGGATCAATGCTTGATTACTATGACTTAACCACAACTAGGGGAAGAAGAGGAAAGAAAAAATTATCACAAAACGAAAACAGAGTTAAACAAAAAATATTTGATTTAACAGATATTACAATACCAGAAACAATTACTGTTAAGGACTTAAGTGCAGAACTTAAAAAAACAAGTGGAGAAATTATAAAAAAATTATTAGGATTTGGAATTTTAGCAACAATAAATAATGAATTAGATTTCGACACTGCATACTTAGTTGCACAAGAATTTGGTGTAAATGCACATAAAAAAGAAGTAGTTACAGACGAAGATATATTATTTGACGATAGTGAAGACAAAGAAGAAGATTTAAAACCAAGACCACCAGTAATAGTTGTTATGGGACACGTAGACCATGGTAAAACTTCACTTTTAGATGCTGTTAGAAAAACAAATGTTATTGAAGGTGAAGCAGGAGGAATTACACAACATATTGGTGCATATATGGTAGAAATTAATGGAAGAGAAATTACATTTTTAGATACACCAGGACATGAAGCATTTACTGCAATGAGAGCAAGAGGTGCTCAAATTACAGATATTGCTATACTTGTTGTTGCTGCAAATGACGGAGTAATGCCTCAAACAGTAGAAGCAATAAACCATGCAAAAGCTGCTGGTATACCAATAATTGTTGCAATAAACAAAATTGATGTAGAAGGTGCAAATCCAGATAAAGTAAAACAAGAACTTGCAGAATATGATTTAGTACCAGAAGAATGGGGAGGAGACACAATTTTTGTTCCTATTTCTGCAAAGAAAAGAATTAATATAGATAACTTATTAGAGATGGTACTTTTAGTTGCAGACATGAAGGAATTAAAGGCTAATCCTAAAAAACAAGCTAAAGGTGTTGTTATAGAAGCAAAATTAGATAAATCAAAAGGGCCAATTGCAACAGTGCTTGTACAACGTGGTACATTAGATGCCGGAGATACAATATTAGTAGGTTCAGTAATTGGAAGAATAAGAACTATGACAAACGATAAAGGTAAAAAAGTAAAAAAAGCAGGCCCTTCAACACCAGTAGAAATTACAGGATTAAATGAAGTTCCAGAAGCGGGAGATACTTTCTATGAAGTAAAAGACGAAAAAACTGCAAAACACTTAATGGAAAGAAGAAAACGTCAGGCAAGAGATAAAGCTTTAAATGCAACAAATAAAGTAACATTAGATGACCTATTTAGCCAAATCGAAAAAGGAAATTTAAAACAATTAAATATAATTGTAAAAGCAGATGTTCAAGGTTCTGTAGAAGCAGTAAAACAATCACTAGAAAAATTATCTAATGATGAAGTAAAAGTAAAAGTAATACATGCAAATGTTGGTGCAATAACAGAAAGTGATGTTACACTTGCAAACGTATCAAATGCTATAATTATAGGATTTAATGTAAGACCACAGCCTATTGCAAAAGATATGGCAGAAAAAGAGAATGTTGAAATAAAAACATATTCTGTAATATATAATGCAATAGAAGATGTAGAAGCAGCAATGAAAGGAATGCTTGATCCAGTATATAAAGAGGTTGTAATTGGAAATGCAGAAGTAAGACAAACATTTAAGATTTCAAATGTTGGAACAATTGCAGGATGCTATGTAACAAATGGAAAAGTAGCAAGAAATGCTGGAGTAAGAGTCTTAAGAGATAATGTTGTAATACACGACGGAAAATTAGTATCTTTAAAAAGAATGAAAGATGATGCAAAAGAAGTAGCTTCAGGCTATGAATGTGGTATACAAATTGAAGATTATAATGATATTAAAGAGGGAGATATTATTGAGGCTTATGTTATGGAACAAGTCAAAAATTAAGGAGACAGTATGAAAAAACAAAATGGAAATAATCGTTTAAATCGAATAAATGAAGAATTAAAAAGAGAAATTAGTAATATAATTAATTATGAAGTTACAAATTCAAATGTAACTGGAATGATTAGTGTTACATCTGTTAAAATTTCTCCAGATTTAAGATATGCTAAAGTATCTGTAAGCATTTTAAATTCTAAAAATGTTAAACAAACATTAGCAGGATTAAAAACATCTTCTGGTTTTATTAGAAGTAGAATTGCAGAAAAAATAAACTTAAGGGTAACACCAGAGTTAGTATTTGAACTAGATGATTCAATGCAATATGGAGAACGAATAGACACAATTTTAAAGGACATAATGAAAGATATAAAAAAAGGAGATTAATATGACTCTAGATAATATAATAGAAGAAATAAATAATGCTAAAAATATTGTAATATTAACACATGAAAATCCTGATGGAGATGCAATAGGAAGTAGTCTAGCAATGTATAGTGCATTAAAACAAATAGGAAAGAATGTTGATGTTATAATACCAGAATATCCAAAAACATTTGAGTTTTTACCAAACAGTAAAGAAATATTAAAAGAAGGAAAAAACTATAATTATGATTTAGCAATTGCTTTAGATTGTGGAGACATTAAAAGGCTAGATGGATTTTCAAAATATTTTGAAGATGCAAATGTAAAAATTTCAATAGACCACCACGGTTCAAATACTATGTTTGCAGATTATAATTTTGTAGATCCAGCTTCACCTGCATGTTCACAAATATTGGTAATTGTTTTAGGAGCATTAGGAGTAGTAATAGATAAAGATATTGGAACATGTTTGCTTACAGGAATAATTACAGATACAGGTGGTTTTAAATATAAAGGAGTAACTTCGGAAACATTTGAGTTTGTGGCAGAACTTTTAAA
The DNA here is from genome assembly GCA_944392485.1 of uncultured Clostridia bacterium. Taxonomy (GTDB): domain Bacteria; phylum Bacillota; class Clostridia; order TANB77; family CAG-508; genus CAG-452. Next base: position 5,264 of record CALXWO010000018.1, read on the forward strand.
TAAAGGAGTAAATGTTTCAGATGTATACAAAAAAGTATTACAAACTGTGTCTAGAACTCGCTTTAGTCTTATGCAAATTGCTATAAACAGATTAGAGTTTTTAGAAGATGGAAAACTAACGTTTACATATATAACAAAAGAAGATGAACAAAAAGTAGGAGCAGGAAATAACGATTATGATGGAATAGTAGAAATGGGTAGAGACATAGAAGGAGTAGAAGTGTCAATATTTTTAAGAGAAACTGATAATGGATATAAAATTTCGCTTCGATCTAATGACTATGTAAATGTTTCAGACATATGCTTAATGTTTAGTGGAGGAGGACACGTAAGAGCAGCTGGTGGAAATATTAATCTTCCTTTTGAACAAGCAAAAGCAAAAATAGTAGAAGAATGTAAAAAGCACCTAAAATAGTTAAGTAAATTTGAATACTGACATTACCAGATAATAAGAGGGACATAGCTCATCATACAGAGAATATCAAAAAGGTAAGCTGTGTCCCTATACCTTAGAAAAAAGGAGAAATAATGGACACAATAAAAGACGGATTAATTATAATTAACAAACCTAAAGGATATACTTCACATGACATAGTAAATATTGTAAGAAAAAAACTGAATATAAAAAAAGCAGGACACACCGGAACATTAGACCCTAATGCTACCGGTGTTTTGCCAATTTTAATTGGAACAGCAACAAAAATATCTAAATATTTAATTGAACATAAAAAAAAGTATATAGCAACAATAATTTTAGGGAAAAAAACAGATACTGGGGATTCAGAGGGTAATGTAATACAAGAAGATATTGATTTTAAAGGTACAAATATTAAAGAGATTAAAAATATATTCAAAAGTTTTTTAGGAAGGCAAAAACAAATACCACCTATGTATTCTGCAATAAAAGTACATGGAAAAAAGTTATATGAATATGCACGAGAAGGAAGAAGCGTGCAAATAGAGCCAAGAGAAATAGAAATATATAGTATTGATTTAATAAAATATGATAATAAAAATGAGATAATATTTGAAGTAGAATGCTCAAAAGGGACATATATAAGAACACTATGCGAAGATATAGCAAAAAATCTTAATACAATTGGATATATGAAAGAACTTAAAAGAACAAAAGTTGATAAATTTAGTATAGAAAAATCAATTTCTTTGGACGAGCTAAATAATGCAAATATTGAAGAAAAATTAATATCTATAGAGGAAATTTTTGAAGATAATTTAAAAATTGACTTAAATGATAGAAAACTACAATTTTTTTTAAATGGAGTACAACTAACTTTTGATTTAGAAGAAGGAGTGTACAGAATATATAATAATAAGAAATTTATAGGATTAGGAATTGTAAAAAACAAATTACTAAAAAGAGATGTAGTAATTTAAAAATGTTTGTGGTAGAATAAAATATATAATTAGATAAATTGTAATTTGTAGAGGAATTTTATTGCAAACATTGTAGGGGCGAACTGCGTTCGCCCGTATCAAATTGCGGGCGAACACAGTTCGCCCCTACAGCGAAAAACTAAATTCCAAAAACAAAATACAATCATACAAATTACAATTAAAAAAAGGGGTTGAAACACATATGACAAGTTTATTTAGTTATTTAATAACAATGTTTGGAGGACTATTTTGGATATTAAGAATAGTTGTTGCAATTACATATTCAATGGATATAGATTTTCCAATAGAACCATTAGATTTTAACATAGAAATAATTTTACTTTTTGTTACTCTATTTTGTATTATTTTAATTATAAAAAGAAATTTAATTGGTGCATTAATATATTTTATAACATATGGGCTATATTTTGGTACAGATTTATATAATAATTTTGTAAACATATCAAATAATCAAATAGGAGTTACAGATTATTTATCTATATTTATCTCTTTAGTAGGAGTAATAATATCATTTTTAACATTTTTAGATATTGGTTTAAATAAAAATAGAACGGGAACTCCTAGGGATAAGAAAACAGACTGGTTTTATAAAAACAAAGAATATGATAGAAAATTTGATGAAAGATCAGACAGAAATCAATATAAATTTTAATAAAATATAAAAAAACTAAAGCTATAGAAAGGAAATAAAAATATGAATATCAACTGCTTGATACCAATTTATTTAATCCATCCAAGAAAACCTTATAAATAAAGGGTTTGCGAGCATATAGATCTTACACG
>CALXWO010000019.1 GCA_944392485.1 uncultured Clostridia bacterium
TACTGTTACTCCTACTAGTATTATCATTACTATTATTGTTATTATTAGGGCTATTATGGTTATGCCTTTGGAGTGCGTAAAAACGCAGTTTTCCCCTACATGGTTTCTACGTTTATTGTTGTTTGATATGTGATTTTCATTTGGTTTTTGCATTTGTATTTTATTCTCCTTTCTTTTGTGCGGGGAAACGCAGTTTTCCCCTACGCTTTTATTTATGTTTATTATAAATTATATATTTTTCTTTTGCAATACTTTTATTTATATAATTTATTTTGTATAAAAAAAGAATGTATTATTAATAATACATTCTTTTTATGTGTTATTATCTTAATTCTTTTATAGCTTTTTTAAAATCTTGTGCAGAAATTATTGCACTTCCTGCAACTGCTATATCTATTCCCGCTTCTTTTACCATATTTATTGTCTCTTTATTGATTCCACCATCTACTTCTATATATGTTTCTAAATTGTTTTCTTTTAAATATTGCTTTAATTCTTTTACTTTTTCTACTGTTTTTGGTATTAACTTTTGTCCGCCTTTTCCAGGTTCTACTGTCATAATAAGTACCATATGTATAAGTGCTAAAAACTCTTTTATTTTTTCTAAACTTGTTTCAGGTTTAATTGATATTGCTGGTTTTATATTGTTTTCTTTTATTAGCTTTATTAAATCTAATATTTCTTTATTGTTTTTACATGCTTCGTAATGAAAAGTTATAATACTTGGAGAAAATGGTATATATCTTTCTATATTTTCTTTTACGTTTTCTACCATTAAATGTACATCTAATGGTAAATTTGAAATTTGCTTTATTATATTTGCATATTCGTACATTATTTCTTCCGTATTTTTTTCTACAAATTTTCCATCCATTACATCTATATGGTAATAGTCTGTTCCTGCTGTTTCTAAATCATAAAAAGTTTTTGCTGCATTTTCTTTTTCGACTGTTAGTATTGATGTGGATATTTCTAGCATTTTTCCATTTCTCCTTTTTCTTATAAATTGTAATTGTATGAGTGTTTTTATTTTAAAATCATATAATTAAATTTTTATTTAATCTGTTAAAACACATAAATTTATTCAGCTCCTCGGCTCAATACGTGTTTTAGCAATTTCTCTGAAGAACGGGTCGCCGAGGGCGTCGACCCCTATAATGTCTTGCAATTAATTTATGAAATTATCTAGATATAGTTTGTGTTTCTCCTGCATTATAAGTAATTGTCCTTGTTTCTAAAACATTTCCATTTTGAGCTTTAATTTGTATTTTAACAGTATTTGAACCACTTGTTGATACAGAGAATGAACAATTTGTGTTGTCTTCTGTTGTTGTTTTACTTGCATATTCTTCGTTACCTAATGTTAATACAACAGTAACATTTTCTGGAGCTTTTTCGCTTCCGTCTTCATTTTTTTCTGGAGAATAATTTAAAACTGATTTAACATTTACATTAATTGTGCCTGTTTTTACCTCGTCAAATTCATTTATTGTTATTGTTATTTCTGTTCCTTTGTCTACCATGCTACCAGAAGAAATTGATTGATTAATTACTACTCCATTTGGTTTGCTTGAATCTGATGTTTTTTCTGTACTCTTCCATTTTAATTTAGCATTTGTTAGGTCAGATTTTGCTTGACTTTCTGTTTTTCCATATAGGTCTGGAACTGAAACTTGTTCAATTCCCATACTTACATACATTACAATTGTAGTTCCTGCAGGAATTTCTTCATTTCCAGATAGTTTTTCACCTTGTTCATTTTCTATTCTTATAACACAATCTTTTTGTATTTCGTCATTGTTTTCTTCTTTAACTGTAACTTCTAATCCTACATCTTTTAAGCTTTGCATTGCTTCATCTCTAGGTTTTCCTTCTACATCAGTTGGTATTTTTACAATTTCTTGTCCTTTACTTACAATTACTTTTATAGTTGTTCCTTCTTTAATTTTATAATTCTCTTGATAAGCTGGATCTTGTTCTATTATTTGCCCTTCTGGTATTTCTAAATCGTATTTTTCTTCTTGGACTTCTAAATTAAGCTTTAATTCGTTTACTTTTGATTGTGCCTGTTCTAAGGTAAGGTTTTTTAAATCCGGTACCTGTACTTCTTCTGCTCTTCCAAGTGTTAGTGCAAGGTATGTTCCTCCCATTGCAATAGAGAATACTAATATACAGCCTATTATTATTGCAAGTACTTTTAAAGCTTTGTGCTTTTCAAAAAAGTCTTTTATTTTTGCAAATTTTCCTTTTTCTTTATTATTTTCTTTATTTAATTCACTTGTAGAAATTCTTTGTGTTCTAAAATTATTTTCTTCTTCAACAAAATCGCCATTTGGATTTTTTAAAGACATTTCTAAATCTCTAAGCATTTCTGTAGCAGTTGCATATCTTTCTTCTGGGTCTTTTTTCATAGCTTTCATTATTATATCATTTACACTTTTAGGTAATTCTGGTTTTAATACTATTGGCTCAACAGGTGTTTCTTGCATATGCTTTAATGCAACAGATACTGGTGTATCACTATCGAATGGTACACGTCCTGTAACCATTTCGTACATTACAACACCTAAAGAATATAAATCTGATTTTGCATCAGTATATCCTCCTCTTGCATGCTCTGGTGAAAAATAATGTACTGATCCAATTGTTGTTCCAAATGCTGTAATTGTAGAGTTTGAAACTGCTTTTGCTATTCCAAAATCTGTTACTTTTGCAACACCATCTTCTGTAATTATAATATTATGTGGTTTTATATCTCTGTGAATAATATTATTTTTATGTGCTGTTTCTAATGCAGAGGCAATTTGTATTGCAACTTTTACAGACCATTTCCATCCTAAAGCTCCATCTTCTACAATAATTTCTTTTAAGGTTTTTCCTTTTACTAATTCCATTACAATATAATATAGGTTATCTTCTTTTCCAACGTCATACACAGATACAATGTTAGGATGTATTATACTTGCTGCTGCTTGTGCTTCAATATTAAATCTTTTTACAAATTCTTCATCTGTTGTAAATTCATCCCTTAAAATTTTTACAGCTACATATCTATTTAAAACTAAATCTTTTGACTTATATACTGTAGCCATTCCTCCGATTACCTATAAGTTTAATTAATTGATACCTATTTGCTATTATTTTACCTTCTAAATTCATTTATAGCCTCTCTCCCATCTTTTAAAGACTTTTTTAATTTATTGTATACTTTCGTCATCATTTATTACAATGATAACACTTATATTGTCATATCCTCCTTGCTCATTAGCCCTTTCTATTAGCTTTTCACATGCGTTTTTTGGATTTTTAGTTATAATTTTATATATTTCTTCTTCTTGAAGCATATTTGTAAGCCCATCTGAACACATAAGTATTATGTCTCCTGGCAAAAATCCTTTTGCTGTAATATCTGGCTCTATTGTTTTTGTACACCCTAATGCTTTCATAAGCATATTCTTTTTTGGATGATAAAAAGCTTCTTCTCTTGTTATTGTACCATCTCTTACTAATGTCTCAACATAACTATGATCTGTTGTTATTCTTCTAATTATATTCTTTCTAATTCTATATATTCTACTGTCACCTATATGTCCAATATACATTTTATGTCCGTACATTATACAAATTTCTAAAGTCGTTCCCATTTGATCTAATTCTACATTTTGTTTAGATTCTGCATAAACTACTTCATTTGCATAATCCATAGCACCTTTTATTAGTTCTTGTATATTTTCCATTGTTGGCTCTATATCTTCAAATCTTTTTTGAATATAGTTTCTAGCTGAAGCAGTTGCGAGGGTACTTGCTATTTCTCCACCTTTATATCCTCCCATACCATCTGCTAAAATACATAATCTCATTCCATTTATTTCTTCAGAAACATAGAAGAAATCTTGATTCATTTCTCTTGCTTTACCTATATCTGTTTTTGCGTAGGCTTGCATTTTTCCACCTCTTTTTTCCTAAGTTGCCCACATGCAGCATCTATATCTGACCCTAATTCTCTTCTTATTGTAGCAACTATACCTTTTTCATTTAAATAATCTCTAAATCTAATTATATTTTCATTTGTACTTTTTGTAAATTTTCCATTTTCGATTTTATTTATTGGTATCAAGTTTACATGACATAACATTCCTTTTAATAATTTTACTAATTCTTTTGCATCCTGCATGTTATCATTATTCTCTTTTGCAAGTGCATATTCAAAAGATATTCTTTTATTTGTTTTATTTATATAATACTTACATGCTTCCATTAACTCTTCTATATTATATGTATTATTTATGGGCATCATTTGGCTTCTTTTTTTGTTGTTTGCACTGTGAAGAGATATAGATAAAGTATACTGCATATTTTCATCTGCTAATTTATATATTTTTGGAACTAATCCACTTGTAGAAATACTAATATGCCTTGCACCCATATTTATACCTTTTTGATTGTTTAAAATTTTAATGGCATTTATTACATTGTCATAGTTGTCTAGTGGTTCTCCTATTCCCATAAAAACTAAATTTGAAATTTTAATATGTTCGTCTCTTTCTACAGCTAATAATTGTTCTACGATTTCTCCAGATGTTAAATTTCTAGCGAATTTAACTCCTGTAGAAGCACAAAATTTACAACCCATTTTGCATCCTATTTGTGAAGATACGCATATTGTAAATCCATGTTTATATTCCATAAGTACTGATTCAATTGCATTTCCATCTAATACATCAAATAAATATTTTTTAGTTCCATCTTTTGATACTTGTTTTTTTAGTATATTAAATACATGTAAATCAAATTTTTCTTTTAATTTATTTCTAAGTTCAATAGATAAATTAGTCATATCATCAAAGCTTGTAACATTATCTTGCATTATCCATTTAAATATTTGCTCGGCTCTGTATGGTTTTTCTCCTAACTCTGTTATTACTTGCTTTAATTCATCTAAATTGTAATCTTTAATATTTACTTTCAATTGTATCTTCCTTTATTTACATTTTGACGATTACATTTTATCATAACGTTTTTTATATTACAAGATATTATTTCTGTAAATTGTAATTTGTATGAATAAATTCATATCTTTAAAAAATACCGATTGAAAACAATCGGTATTTTTTAAATTATCTTAACCAGAAAATTCCTCTATCTCCTATTGTACAGCCCCATGGTGCTCCCTCTATTGCTCCTTCTGTATTATCTATTTCTATTCTTGTTAGTCCACTATTGCTAAAACATCCTTCTGCTATTGATGTTACGCTATTTGGTATTCTTATTGTTTGTAAGCTAGTGCAATTTTGAAAAGATTGACCTATTGTTGTTACTGTATTTGGTATTGTTACACTAGTTAAGCTATGTTTAAAATGAAATGCATATCTTCCTATTTCTACTACTCCATCTGGTATTATTACTACTTCTAAGTCTGGGCATCCCATAAATGCTGTAGACCCTATCTCTTTTACCGTTCCTGGTATTATTACTCTTTTTATTCCTGCCACTTTTGCAAATGTTCCATTATTTATTTTTGTAACTGTTATTCCTTTTACTGTTGATGGTATTATTAATGTTCCTGTTTCGTCTACTAGGTATAGGTTTGAGTCGTTTGATTTTAATCCTCCGTTTTCGTCTACTAGGTATAGGTTTGAGTCGTTTGATTTTAATCCTCCGTTTTCGTCTACTAGGTATAGGTTTGAGTCGTTTGATTTTAATCCTCCGTTTTCGTCTATTACATATGGATTTATTGCT
>CALXWO010000020.1 GCA_944392485.1 uncultured Clostridia bacterium
CAATATAATTTGTTAAATCTAGTGGTATATATGAATTTGCTACTGTTGATGCTACTCCTTGATTATTTGATTCATATCCTCCATTTTCATTATCTACAAAATTATATGTATCATTATTTGCTACTATTTTTCCAGCTATTTGCTCTATTGCTGGTTCTTCTCTTGTTTCTAATTGTTTTATATTAAATGTTGCTCCAGCTAAAGGATCATTATTTGTACTATCGACTTTATTGATTATTAATGAACTATTTTCTTTTGCAAAGCTTATTATAACTTCTTTATCCTCTGTCATAGATATAAACTTATCCAATTTTACTGTTCCATCTAGATTTTCTACGAAGTCTATAGGTACTCCATTTATTGTTATGTTTTGTACTTTATATCCATCTAATGGTGTAGCTATTATATCTTTTATACTATTTTCTCCATGTTTTACAATCTCATACGGATCTTCATCCTGTCCGCTAATTATTCCACCTACTCCATTTACTTCTGTTGTTATATTATATTCTTTTCTTGTATTTTCTACTATTATATTTTGTGATTCTGGAATTTCTGGATTAATTAATTGATTTTCAAAATAAAATATAGAACCATTATGAGCACAAATAACTAATTTTCTTTCTTTAGCATCTATTCCATTTCTAATATTGCTACTAGTTAAACTTTCTCTTATATCTGTATTTATCCACTCCAAATTATTATTAAAATCGTACTTTTCAAATACCCCATTAGCATGTAATCCTATTACACTATCTCCTATAGTCGCTATATCACAATAACTACCATAAAAATTAATTATAGGATCATAATTCCAAAGTATATTTCCATTAAAATCAAACTTTGTTACTTCACCTCCTGAACCAACAGCAATAACAGCATTATCGACAGTAGTTATTGCTCTATACGAATAACTGTTATCGGTGTTTTCCCATACTATGTTTCCTTCTAAATCAAATTTTACTACATTTCCATTACTACTTGAAACAGCTATAGCTCCTCCGGGAACACTTGTAACAGATTTATAAGTATATTGATTTTGAGAATTTTTCCAGTTTAAATTTCCATCTAAATCATACGATACTGCCTTACCAAGTTGTCCGACAGCAACTAATCCGTTATCTGTTAATGTTAAGCTTTCAAATGTAGTATTTTCATCTATTCTAGCCCATATTAATTCTCCATCATTACTTATTTTTTCTATCTTTCCACTATCACCACACACAAATATTCCCTCATTTGTAACTTTTAGATCGTTATAATATAAATTCTCAATATATTGCCAAAGTATATTTCCTTCAAAATCAAACTTTGATATAACCCCATCCCATGAAACAGCAACAATTCCATCATCTACAATTTTACAAGCTTGATAAGAATATAAAGCATTTTTTGTCCATTTTAATGTATATTGTGAAGAATATTCAGCCTCTTTACTTTCACCTATACCAACACCTGTATATACCTCTGGTACTTCATATCCTTCCAATGGTTGTGTTTCTGTTGCTTTATATAGTCCTTCTGTTAAACTTAATCTTATTTTTCCATTGCTATCTGTATATACTTTATCCACTGCATTTCCATTTGCATCTACTACTTTATTTCCTTCTAAATCGGTTATTTCAAATTCTACTCCTTCAAGTGGTTCTCCTGTTTCTGCATCTACTTTTGTTAATGTAAATATTGGATCATTATCTATTGTTATTGATATTATTGGATTATCTGAGTTTGTATTATCTACTTGTATTTCATCTACATTTTCTCTTATTGTTCCACTTATTATTTCTAGCTTTAAGTTTCCTGTTGCATCTTTTTGAGCTCTAAATTCTACTGGTGTTTCATTTAATATGTATCCTTCTGTTGGATATATTTCTTGTAATGTATATTCTCCTGTTACATCTTTTCCTTCTACATATTGATATAAATTATCTATTTGTACTACTCCATCTTCTCCTGTTGTATAAAGAATATTATCTTCTTTATTTTCTCCTATTAGCTTAAATTGGGCTCCAGTTATTGTTGTTTCTGTATCTGTCTCTTTTTTAGTTATTCTTAAACTATATGTTGGTATTTTCTCATTTGCAAGTCCTGTTCTTACTACCGGTACTTCTCCTGTTGTATCTATTTGTGGTAACGTATCTAAATCTCCTGCTAGTACATTAAATTTTAGATTTCTATCTGTTCCTCTTACCATCATAAATGATACTGGTTCTTTTAAATAATGCCCTTTTGACTCTATTTCTGTTAATGTATATTGTACATTTGGCTCTAATAGTTTTATTGTTAGTTTTCCTTCACTATTTGTTGTATATCTTCTTGTATCTCCTGTATTTTCATTTCTTAATTCAAATCTTATTCCCTGTATTGCTTCGCTTGTTCCTGTTAATGTTTTACTTAATTCAAAATTATATTTTACTTCATTTTCTAATTCTACTTTTACTTTTGTATTATTATTTTCTACTTCTTCTATTACTGGAGTGTCTTTAAATTCTCCTTCTAATACTTCTATTTGTAGTTTTCCATCTACTACATGTCCTATTATTCTTGTCTCTTGTTCATTTAATACATAATTATCATTTGTTCTTATCTCTTTTATTACATATTCTCTCTCTACATATAAGTTTCTTATTGTTGCTATTCCACTTGAATATGTTACTGCTGTTTTTGTTTCTTCTTGTCCTACTTCTTGTGCACTAAATACTACTCCTGATACTATTTTATCTGTATTAGTTTGGTATTTTGATATCTCCAAATCATATTTTTCTGCTATTCTAAATCCTAATTTATTTGGCTCTGTTTGTGTCTTAAGTTTTCCTTGATCTGTATCTAAGCAGTAATATACCGCATGATCTGAATATGATATTTGGTTATAGTCTAGTCCACTTGGTATTTGTATATTATAGCTAAATGTATATGTATTTTCTACTGGCATTACGAAGTCGCCTAAATCTATTAAATAACTTTTTACCTTACTCATATCTTCTGGTGTTGTTGTCCAACCATTTTTTGTTGCTTCTATATCTTCTGTTACTTTTTCTTTTTCTGAATAATATACTGTTGCATATGGTTTTATCTCTTCTGGTATTTGTATTTGTCCTACAATTTGTGTATCAAATTCTGATTCTAAATCCGCTCCGTTTAATTGATATGTATTTCCTTCAAATGGTATTTTTCCTACTATCTTTACTTCACTTATTGTATTCGAATAGTTATTTGTTACATTTACATTTACTGTTGCTGTCTTTGTTCCATCTACTTTATCTACTGTAGCTTCTTGTGGTGCTACTGCCACTGAATTATTATCATCAAAATTTGTTGCTGTTTGTGATGTAAGTAGATTTGATGGTGCTATTATATTTAATGAAGAAGTTGTATATCCCACATATTCTTGTATATTCTCATTTCCATTTACATCATATATATCTTCTGTTCTATTTTCTTCATAATAATTATGACATACTGGATTATAATAATATAATTCTATATTTCTTGTTACTGTTGCTTCTCTTGGATCTGCTGTTAAATCTACATCTATTATTAAACTCAAATTACTTTCTATATCATTAGATGTATATATCTTTGTATAAATATTTCCATTTTCTTCATATATATCTACACCTGTTATTGTTACATTACTATCATTTGATGTAACACTATTTACATTTACATCTATTATCTCTGTTGGATATTTTATTAAAAACTCTCCATTACTCCATTTTTTTGTATTAAATCTTTGTGTTTGTGCATTTATGTTTATCTTTACGCCTTTTTTAGTTTCTTGATTTGATACATAATTTGGATCTGTACTTATTGTCGCTACTGAATATGGCATTTCATAATTTGCATAATTTATATCATTATCTAATTTGTTATCCTGTCCATCTACTATCATATATCCTGTTAAATATGAATATATTTCATTTAATTTTTCAAAATTCTCTTCTGTATAATCTGCTGTTAATAATACATCATCTATTTCTTTTACACTATATACATATAAATAGCTACTTTGTAATACATTACTTGTCTCTACTCTTATATGTTCTACTGGTGTTTCATATCTATATGGATGACTTTCATTATAACTATTCCAATCATCTTTTGTAAATGTATGTAGTAATTCTCCTGTTTCATCATTATATACATTTATATATCCTTCTTCCCCTAGCATTCCTCCTGCATTTACAAAATATATTCCTGTATTTGATATGTATTTTTCCATATCTATATAATTTCCATCTGTATCTAAAAATTTATCTGTATATTCTTCTGGTGTCTCTTTCATTTTTATTGGTACATTTACAGCTTGTGTTCCTGTATATAGATACCATCTTACTACATATTCATCTGCTTCATCATTTTCTGTATCAACTTGGTTATACAAGTTCATTGGCAATTCTTTTGATATTACATATCTATATGTTTTATTTACATCATCATATACAAGTTCTCCTACTGTTATATCTACTCTCGCATTTTCTCCTTCTGGATTTTTATATACTACACTTACTATATCTTCTGCTATATTTGATTTATATGGATTTTCAAACTCTTCACTTTGATTATTATATCCTTCATAATATGCTTTAATTGGTATATTTACTGCTATTGCATCTTCTCCTAGTGTTGTATATGCATCTAGTGGATATTCTACTGTTACTTCATATTGTATATTTCTTGATACTGTTGATGTAACTACTCCATTATCGTTTAAAGTTGAGATGCTTTCTATTGTAAATACTCTTGTATTTTCATCATAACTTGTACTTGTATTTTGATTTTTTACACTTGCATTTGTTGGTGCATATCCATTTATTAATGGTAATTCAACATCTATATGATTTTTGTTTATTATTAATTCTTTATCTAATTCTCTTGGATTTACTTTAAATGTTATATTTAATTTTTGATTTGTTTCATCTATTGCTGTTGCTATATCATATTCTTGGTTCTTTAGCCAACTTGGCATATATAAATCTGTTCTTGTTGTTCCATGCCAATCATTTGTTAAATATACTGTCTTACTTATCTGTGTTCTTGTTCCATCATCTGCTACATGTGTTCCTGTAAGTGTTATTGTATTATCTGTAACACTATATTTATTTGTATCATTTCCTATTGCTGCAGTTTTGAAACCACTTATAGTATAATCCCCACTTTGTACCATTCCAAATATTAACTTTTGTGTTCCGTTTTTTAAACTATTTAATTTTATATCCTTTGTATTTGTTCCTACATAATCTTGTGCTATTACACTATCTTTTACTATTGCTGTTGAAAAGTAAAAGTTCTTTCCATTTATTGTTATTTTTGCGTCTTCTAATGTTCCGTTTGTTAGCACGTTTAAATCCATGTAAAGTGTATCTTGTTTTCCTACTTCTCTACATGTTCCTCTTAATTTTTCTGCATATCCATCTCCATCTAAATCTCTTAAATAATATGCATCAAATGTTACATAGTCTGTTCCATCTATTGCCTCGTCTCCTTCTTCTACTTGTTGATATGTACGAGATCTTAATATTTCTGGATCTTCTTCACCCTTTTTATTTAATAATTTATACCCAGTTACACTTAAAAGCATAACTGCTAATACTACTACAATTCCTATATATACTTTTTTCTTGTTTTTCATATATATTCCCCCATAATACTACTTGTATTTTATCATTAAAAGTATGTATTTTTAGAATATATTAACTAATATTAAATTAATGAAATAATTCTGTAACAAAAATGTTACTTTTGTAACAAAAAAGATTGCCAAAATCAATTGACAATCTTTTTTCTTTTATTCAGATGCTTCTCTTTTTGCTTTTTTCTTTCTTCTAAATGGAAATCTTAATCCTTCTTCAGATGTAGGTAATA
>CALXWO010000021.1 GCA_944392485.1 uncultured Clostridia bacterium
ATTTTCCCATCTTGAACGATTAGGTCTATAACTTTTACCTTTGCAACCTACAAAGCTATAAATTTTATCTTTGAGGCTAGAATCGTCCTCCTGCACAATTTTGCAACTATAAACAGTTTTGCCAATCTTTTTCAATATCTCTTTCATATACAATATTTTACTATAAAAAATATTTATAGTCAACACGCAAACATATAAATTTTAGTTGTTTCTTTTGAATGTTTATGTTATCATTTTTAGTATGAAAAGATTGGACAGTTTTTTGTTTGAAAAGGGCTATTATCCTTCACGCGAAAAAGCAAAGGAAGCTATCATTTCCGCCCGCGTCAAAGTGGATGACAAAGTGGTAACAAGGCCAGCATATGCCGTTGAAGAAAACGCAAAAATCGAGGCTCTACCCTTTGAATTTGTGTCACGCGGTGGATTTAAACTACAAAAGGCACTTGAAGAGTTTAAGATAAATTTAAAGAATAAAGTTGTTGTAGACATCGGCGCTTCTACTGGCGGATTTACCGATGTTTGCCTTAAAAACGGCGCAAAAAAGGTGTATGCGATTGACACAGGCACTGACCAACTTGCCGAAAGTTTAAGAAAAGATAAAAGAGTTGTCAGCCTTGAAAACACAAATTATCTAACTTTCGACAAATCTAACTTTCTTGACGCCGACTTTGCTGTCATAGATGTTTCCTTTGTAAGTCTAACAAAACTCTCCGAAAAACTCTCAAAGGACTTTGACGAAATCATCGCCCTAATAAAACCTCAATTCGAGTGCGGAAAGGACTACGCCAAAAAACACAAAGGCATTGTGAAAGATGAAAAGATGCACGAAAAAATCTTAAAAGACATCACCTTCGCATTCAAATCTGTTGGCTTTACTCTTTCCCCAATCATCCCCTCACCCATCCTAGGCGGTGACGGCAACAAGGAGTTCCTCCTGCACGCAGTGAAGTTAAGTAAATTAGAGAAATGACTTAACGCAACTAAAAAATGCAAAGAAATATATAAAAGAAGATAGATTAATCTCTATCTTCTCTTTTATTGCTCCTCTGTCTTTCTTTAAGCGCATTAGGATTAACTTTATTTATCTCTTCAATTAACTCCCTTGAATAAACACTATAATCACCTTTTTTTATTGCTGCTCTGATTCTTTCTAAATATGAACCCAAATTAAAACTTGAATCTATTGGTGATTTTGTACTGCTTCTTATCACAGGAGGTTCACTATTAGGACATGTTATATTTAGCGTTTTTAATGCACTGATAATTTTTAAATCGCGGACTTTATTTTCTTCTAACAATGCATATGGATTAATTTTGTTTATTTCTTCAATTAATTCTTTTGTATAAACGCTGTAATCGCCATCTTTTATAGCTTTTCTTATTTTACTCAAATAAGAACCTAAAAGAAAACTTGAATCTATCGGTGATTTTTCTTTTTTCCCAACAATATGTGGCTCTTCATTTGAATACATTGCATTTAATGCTTTTAATCCATTTATAATTTTTAAATTATTGACATCATTTACCTCTAATAATGCATATGGGTTAATTCTATTTATCTCTTCAATAAATTCTTTTGAATAATTACTAGTATCATTTTTCTTTAATGCTCGTCTTATTGAACCTAAATATGAGCCTAATGCAAAACTTGAATCTATTGGCGATTTTTCATATATCTTTACAAATCGGGGTTCTTCGTGTGAATGTTTTGCAATAAGCGCTTTCAAACCATTTATTATCTTTAAATCTCTTGCCTCATCAAATCCTAATACAGCATATGGATTAATTTTGTTTATTCTTTCTATTAATTCTTTTGAATAAATAGTATAATTATCTTTTTTTATTGCAAGTTTTATATTAGATAAATATTTGCCTAAATTAAAACTTGAATCTATTGGTGATTTTGCATCTTGACTTACAAGATGTGGTTCTTCATTTGGACACATTGCATTTAGAGTTTTTAATGCATTTATAATTTTCAAATCACGTGCATCATTTACACCTAATAATGCATATGGATTAATTTTGTTTATTTCTTCTATTAATTCTTTTGAAAATTTAACGCAATCACCTTTTTTAATAGCAACCTTTATACTTGACAAATATGCACCTAAATTAAAAGACTTATCAATCAAAGATTTATCATCTTGCGATACCATATGTGGTTCTTCATTTGGATATGCATTATTTAGTGCTATCAAACTATCTATAATCATCTTATCTCTTTGTGTGTTTGAATATTCTTGTGAATAATTAAAAACATTTGCATCAAGCGTCATTAAGTATTTTGCTACTTTCTCATTAACACTTGCTGGATTTTCTTTATAAATTGTCTTTAAGTTATTTAACCATCCTCCTAACTTTAATTCTGTTTCCTCTTCAACATAACTTACAGGCACATTTAAATTTCCAAATTTATCATAATAGCGTTTAGAGCATGCAAGCCACTTTTTAACATCTCTGGTGTTTTCGGAAACAAACTTATCGAGTGTCCACAAAAATTTGTTGAGTTCAAGGTCGTTTCCGTCAATCTCGAAAGGAAAAATGTCTTCAATGTCATCTCCGCCTTTTGTGCCACCCTTCTTTCCACCTTTTTTGCCTTTGTTTTTATCGGCATCATCTTGGTCATCATCAAACGCTTCAATAATCATATCTAAACATTGAATGTTATTGACAACATCAAACACAAGAGGCTTGAAGTTTTCATCTTCTCGAACAGAAAGCACACGCCCCAATTGTTGCAAGTATATTCTCGGCGATATGGTTGGCCTGAACATCATACACCCATCAACATCTTTGACATGTATGCCTTCGTTGAACATATCAACTGCAAGCATGATTTTCAGTTTGTCCGACTTATCTTCTTCAAACTTTTTGATTATCTCGTTGGCGTTGTTTCTTCCATCCTTATAGGTAATTTTGTATATTTCAACATCCTTGTTAACCTTGTCGAAAAGTCCGTTTTTAATCTCGCCGATGAGCGATTCCATCCTTTCAATGTTAGGGCAAAATGCAATAAATTTGCCATTTGTTTTATTTATCTTTCTTGCAAATAGTTCGTCTAATTTCTCAGCATTTTCCGCTTGTTTTTTTGCTTTTTCAAAATCTTTTTCAAGAAGTTCCCGTTGTCTTTTATCTTTCACGCCCTTGATTTTGTCTTCAATAATGCTCAGTGTGTCGGCATAGGAATAGACCGCCATAACATAATCTGGCGTTGGTAAAACGCCTTCTCTGATAGCCTCGGTAACATTCATCCCGCGAACGATATTGTCGCCAAAAAGCTCATCACCCATATCTCTCTTTTTGTCAAGATAACGAATAGGTGTTGCGGTAACTCCCAAAATCTTGGCATTCGGATTTGTTTTAAGAAGCGATTGCACAACACGCCCTCTACCTTCTGCGCCCAATCCGTGAAATTCATCAAGTATGATATAGTCATAGTCAAGAAGCCTCAACTCATCTTCGGAAAGTGTTTTTAACTGGTCATAGTGTGTGACTAGGATGTCATCAAAAATCATGCCCTTATCAAAGGTCTCCTTCGTGAGCAAATCTTTAAATTGTTTAACGATGCCGTAGAGTGGTTCTAAAACAATCGCCCTTTTATTCGTTTTTGCCACATAGTCATAGAGAAACTGCAGGATAAGATAACTCTTTCCTGTTCCTGTTGCCTGCACAATGCCAACCCTATTCTCGCCACTTTCAAAAAGCGACACCGCCTGTTGATAGGTTGGAATGTTATGCTCTTTTAAAATTCCATCTTCTAATAACTCTTTTTCCGTTTTCATGGTTTTATTATAGCATAATATTCTTCATTTGTCCATACTCACTTTTAAATTTTTACCTATTTTATAGTTTATTTTTCGCATAGAAAAAAGAGGAGTTATAACAAAATGTCGTTCTCCTCTTTTTTTGTTTTAATTTAGGTTAGGCGTCGAGCCTTTTCACTGTTAAAATGCAACTGCCGTTCGCTTGCACAGTGGTTGTGCCAGATGGCGTGCCTGTGGTTGTGAGTGCAAGGTCGATGCTGTCGCTTGCACTGAGTGCCACGATTGCACTTGTTGT
>CALXWO010000022.1 GCA_944392485.1 uncultured Clostridia bacterium
AGCTTGACCCGACGAAGGAAGTACAGGCGGCCGTTACGGCGATCGAAAACGGCCTCAGTAACCGCGAGGCTGAGGCGATCAAACTCAACGGCAGCGAGTACCGGGCCAACGTCGAAAAGCTGACCCTTGAGAACGAGCGGCTGCGGGAGGCCAACGGCGGGGCGGCGCAGGCCGCACAACCCGCGCCGGAACCCGAACCGGAGCAGGAAGAACTGCCGGACGACGAGCAGACAGAAGGAGGGGAAAACCAGAATGGACAAACTTAACGGGGCCGCGATCATGCCCTACAACATCGCGGAGACCGGGGAAAACGACGTCGAAATCAATATGTATGGTGAGATTGTCGAGGCCGTGCCCACCGATTTTTGGACGGGCGAACCGATTGAGGGGAACTTTATCGCGGTCGACCGGTTTTTACGCGACCTGGACGACTTAAAAGACAAGAAAAACATCACGGTGCATATCAACAGCGTCGGTGGGGATTTGTACGGCGGAATCGCGATTTACAACCGCCTGAAAGCCCTGCCGGGCAATGTAACCACCGTAAACGACGGCCTGGCGGCTTCCGCCGGGTCGATTATTTTTCAGGCGGGCAATACACGAAAAGTCCACGCCGGGTCGAACATTATGATCCACCAGGCGATGGGCTTTTTATATGGCTACTACCAGACCAAAGACCTCAAAGAGGCGATCAAGCAGCTGGACGCCGGGAATAAAGCGGCGGTCAACGTTTACGCCGAGGCGAGCGGCCGGGAGCCGGAATCGATGAAAGCGATGCTTGACCGGGAAACCTGGCTGACCGGACAGGAGGCGGTGGACGCCGGTCTGGCGGACGAGGTGATCGGCGGCGATATGCCGGTATCCATGAGCCTGACGGCGGATAAGCGGGCGCTGATTGTAAACGGCGTCGCACTTCCGACCAGGGGCATGACAAACATTCCCGCGCGCATCCCGGTGATGCCCGCGGCGATGGCGGTATCTCCCGCGGCGGAAAAGCCGGTGGAAGATAAAGAAAAAACAGAAAGGGGAAACGAGATGGAAATCAAGAATGTGCAGGAGCTTCGGGCGGCGTACCCCGAGCTGGTAAACCAGATCGAGGCGGCGGCCCGGGAGGCCGGACAGACGGACGGCGTAAACGCCGAGCGGGCGCGGATGCAGGGGATCGAGGCGATCGAAAACGCGATTGCCGACAAAGACCTGATCCACAACGCGAAGTACAAGGAACCGCTGACCGCCGAACAGCTGGCGTTTAAGGCGATGCAGGCCCAGGCGGCCATCGGGGCGACGATGCTCTCCAAAATGGAGGCCGACGCGGGCGCATCGGGTGCCTCTGCGGTCGAGGCCACCCCAAATCAGGGGCCGGAGGGCAAAGAAGAACCGGACGCGATGGCGGAAATTATGAAGACCGTCAACATTGTCAAACAGATGAACGGAGGTAAGAAGTAATGGCAAAAAGACTTGACGAGAGCCTGGGCACCGTGGGGTATGACAACCTGTTTGTCGAAAACGTCCCGGAGGCGGACGTCGTAACCGTAAAACTGGCGGCGAGCCAGGGGGTTTTAAAGCGCGGAACCCTCGTTTCCGGCACCCCCGGCGGTAACTTTTCGATCGTCTCGGCGGCGCTGGCCGACACCGTGACCGTCGCGTCGACTTCCGGCACGATGAACTATGTCACCGCCTACGTCCTGGCGGACGACGTGGACACCGGCACCAGCGGCGCGGTGGTGGGGATTGCCTACCGCACCGGGCATTTTAACCGCGGGGCGCTGATCACCAGCAGCTATACTCTGACCGCGACCGACGAAGAGTTCCTGCGCGGCAAGGGCATCCTGCTGTCCGACGCCCTGGACTACTAAGAGACAAAAAAGGGGAGGTAAAAACAACATGGCATGCAACTTCTACGACACCTACAACCTTCTGATGGCGGTGCAGCAGCTGACCCCGCCCAGCACGTTCCTGCGGGATCGGTATTTCCCGACCAACGACACGACCGACGTCTTTTCGTCGACCTACGTCCTGGCCGAATATAAGGACGGGTCGAAGCGGCTGGCCCCGTTCGTCGCGCCCCGCAAGGGCGGCGTCACCATGCTCCGGCAGGGATACGAAATGCGGCAGTATGAGCCGCCGTTTATTGCGCCCCGCCGGATGCTGACCGTTGACAATCTGAAAAAGCGCGGGTTTGGCGAGGCGCTTCTGTCCAACCTGACGCCGGAACAGCGGCAGCGGGCACTCCTGCTGTCGGACGCGCAGGAGCTTTCCGAGCTGATTTCCCGCCGCGAAGAGGCGATGGCGGCCGAAGTCATGCAGACGAACGGCTGCATCATGAAGCATATCGCGGACGACAAAACCGAAAGTGATGACATGGAAGTCCGGTTTTACACCGAGGGGTCGAACCCCGCGCAGTTTACCCCGGACGTCAAATGGGATCAGTCGACCGCCAAAATCCTGGCCGACCTGGAAGCAATGGTGCGGCTGCTGACCGGCAGAGGGCTGCCCGCGGCCGACCTGGTATGCGCGCCGGACGTCGCCGACACCATCATCCGCAACCCCGAGATCGTCGGCCTGCTGGATAACCGCCGGTATGAGATGGGTAGCGTCGAGCCGTCGGTACTGGCACCGGGGGCGGCGGTTATCGCCCGTCTGAACGTCCTGGGGCGCATGATCAACATCATCAGCTACGACGAGACCTACACCGACGACGACGGCGATGACCAGCCGTTTATCACTTCCGGCAATTGCATCCTGACCGCGCCCGGCGCTGGGCGCACCCTGTACGGCGCGGTAAACCAGGTCGAGCAGTCGGACGGCGAGTTCCACACCTACACCGGCCGCCGGGTGCCTAAGTATATCAGCAACGCCGAGGGCAACACCCGGACGATCACCCTCACCAGCTGCCCGCTGCTGGTGCCGAACAACAAAAACCCGTTCATCGTGGCGAGCGTTTTGACCTGATCACGGGGGCAAAAAGGAGGATAACCGCATGATCAAAATCACCAAAGGCGTATATGGATACGTTACAAAAAGCGGCGCTGTCAAGCCTAAGACGCCGCAGGACGGGCCTTTCGAGCTGACGCCCGAAAAGGAGGCGCGGCTTGTGGGGCTGGGCGTGGCCGAATATGTGGGCGGGGCCTCCCCCGCCCCCGCAGAAAGCGCGGAAGGACCGGAGGAAGCCCCCGAACTGCCGGAGGGTGTAACCG